>NZ_ABLD01000009.1 GCF_000172415.1 Paraburkholderia graminis C4D1M | reverse complement strand
TGGTTCAATGACGCACAAGGTTTCGGATTCATCACGCCGGATGAAGGCGGCGAGGATCTGTTTGCACACTTCTCGGCCATCCAGATGAATGGGTTCAAGACCCTCAAGGAAGGCCAAAAGGTGACCTTCGAGGTCGTGCAAGGCCCGAAGGGCAAACAGGCATCGAACATCCAGGCACCCGCCTGATACTTGTTCGATACCCGTCCTTTTGAAACCCGGCTTCGCGCCGGGTTTCTTTTTGGGCGATTATTTTTTCGCTTCTTTTTTTGCGTGCGTTTTCGGTGCGGCGATTTACCGTCCGCGGCGAATCGCCGATGTCCCAAATAACGGGCAAATTGTTGCGCTGGCTATTGTTTATTGCTATTGCACGGCGGCGTGTGTCATCGAGCGCTGAAGTTCGAGGCTTCGAGAAAGGTCGCCTTCGTAAGTCGCAATGCCCTGGTGGCTGAGGTTCGAGCGCGTATCGATGACGGGCGTGATGCCGATGCTCTCGACCAGGTGACAAAACCAGTAGTCCTCCGACAGGTAGACCCGCGTCTCTGGATCGATTCCGGTATCGAAAAACGCATAAAGAAAGTCGGCGGTCTTGCCCTCGTCGAGTTCCGGGCGGCCGACGAACGGCGAGCGGCACCGCAATTCCGGATAACGCGCGATCAGCGCGACAAACACCTCGCGGCGGATCAGCATGAAACCGGTCGGCGCGTAGCGCGCGTCGAGGAAACCGTCGGCGTCCGGCTCGAGCGAGTCGGTGCGCGCGACAGCCGGATAGGTCGCGTAGAGCGCGCGGAAGTCCGCTTTGGTCGAACCGGCCGGCATCGCATGCGTGAGTCCGGTTGCCGGCCAGCCGTCGTTCTTCAACGGATAAACGCCTGCCGCGACGGGTCGATCGACGCGCAAGAGACGCACGACATCTTCGCCCCTGAAACCGATGTCGCTATCGATCCACATCAGGTGAGTAAAGCGGTCGTCCGCGAGGAATTCGGCGACCATCGTATTGCGCGCGCGTGTGATGAGGCTGTCGAAACTGTTGAAGTTCACGCGAATGCCGAAACCGTGTGTCGACGACATGTCGTAGAGGTCGAGCAGTCCGAGTGCGTAGCCCGTGGTAACGACGGCGCCGTAGCTCGGCGTGACGACGTAGACGTTTGCGGCGATGTGAGCTGGGTTCATGTTCTGATCGTTATCTGATTGCATGCGGGAGGCGGCTGTCGTCCGCCGCGCCGTAACTTAACCGAGGCGGCGCGTTGTGCGTCTCGATAAAGTTGCGGCTGTGGCGGTGTGGGTGCAATCAGCGATCGTTAGGCGTGGGAAAACCCGGCTGATTGGGTGTGGCCGGGTTTTCTAGAGGGTGCGAACTGCGTGTGGTGGCGGTGCGTGCGGGTCTGGCACCGCGCGCTTAGATGTCCGCGTAGGCGGGTAATAAATCCTGATCGACCAAGCGGATTTCGATGCGGTTTGCGACTTCGACGTGCTCAGGGTTGTCCGCAGAGAATACCGCGTCGGTGACGCTGACGATGATCGTGCCGGTTTGCTCGCGGCCGGCCGCGGGCACGGCAATCAACGCGCGAGCTTCCGGCACTTGCTGCACTGTGATGACTTTTGGCAGGTACAACATCCAGCCGACGCCGGGTTTGTCGTCGAATATGCGTTTTTCGAAATATTCAGGCGGCCAGATTTCAGCAATGATTGGATCGAATTCCGTCGCGATGAGGCTGACGTAATATACGAAGTCGTCGTAGTTGATCAGCTCGCCATTTGTAATCTCTGCTCGATTCGTCAGCGACACTTCAACGGAGCTCGATTCGCCCTGCGGCAAAATCTGACACCTCATACTGCCGCCGATTTCCGTTCCTTCCCGGTGCGCCCAGATCCCGACGGAAGTCACATCCGTGACACCTCGGAATTCCTCTCTGATGACGGCAAGCGCTGCCGCAGATGGTGCGTCGCCATCGAAAGCCGGGTACAGCTTAGCCTCTTTCGCCGTGTAGCCTTTCAGATGCCATTCGCTTTTCGCTATTCCGCCGCGCAGCGCGATTGCGCCCGCGATCCGGCCGAGCCGGGACAGCGCGATCTCAAAGTCGGTCGGCGCGAGAGTCGCATCGCGAAACTCAACGTTGATTTCCATCCTCGTACCGACGTGTGCCATCGCTCAAATATCGGCGTAAGCCGGAAGCAAATCCAGATCGACCAAGCGAATTTCGATGCGGTTTGCGACTTCGACGTGCTCGGGATTGTCGACGGAGAAGACCGCGTCTGTGACGCTGACGATGATCGTGCCGGTTTGCTCGCGGCCGGACGCGGGCACGGGAATCAACGCGCGAGCTTCCGGCACTTGCTGCACTGTGATGACTTTTGGCAGGTACAGCATCCAGCCGACGCCGGGTTTGTCGTCGAATACGCGTCGCTCGAAATATTCTTTCGGCGTTACTTCCACGACAAGCGGTTCGAATGTGGCGACGATCGCCTGAACTACACGAGCCATGTCGTCCGCCGATTCTGGGGCCAGCGCCGTATCGATATCAAGCGTCGCCCGATCGGGCAGCACCTTTGCATCCGATACTTGACATGAAATCACGGCGCTGTCGTCATCGCATGCGTCATTCCAGATCGCGGCATGCGATACGCCACGCTTTTTACCGCCGGCTCGCGTCGTCAGCACGGCGAGTGCTGAGGTAGAAGGCTCTCCGTTTTCGTCAAAGGCTGGATAGAGGCGAGCCTCCTCCAGCGAGTCGGCTGTCAGTCGCCAGTTGGCATGTGCC
This sequence comes from Paraburkholderia graminis C4D1M, assembly GCF_000172415.1. Taxonomy (GTDB): domain Bacteria; phylum Pseudomonadota; class Gammaproteobacteria; order Burkholderiales; family Burkholderiaceae; genus Paraburkholderia; species Paraburkholderia graminis. The sequence continues at coordinate 193,609 of NZ_ABLD01000009.1, read as the reverse complement.
ATCAGCGGCTGTTTCGCGAACAGCGCAGCGACGAGCCGCGATTCACGAGTCAACATTTCCCGAAAATCATGGGACGGCAGTGAAGCGTCCCGAAAGAGTGCATTTATTTCCATTGTCGGATCACGGTTGGTAGACAGCTGGAACGCCCACGCGCGTGAGCAGCGGGGCCATCTTTTTGTACGTGAGCGGCGTTTGAAAGTACCACGTCATGCGTGCAGGCGGACTCATGCGCACCACGGTGCCCTGCTCAACGATCTGGTCTTCCATCGTCCTGAAACCTTCGAACCACTTTTCGGCCTTCGGGATTGACCCATCAAGAAACTGATCGTACTTGCCCTTTGCTTCTTGAAGCATGCACGCTCCCGCCTGAAACCCGTCGAAGTCAATGCCGAGCCATTGCCACTCGTCGCTCCATCGGCATTCCTCGACGTCAAACGCAAAGCCCGTGATTCGCGCTTGATACTGGTAGGAATTCCAGTTGACCCCGTGGTTGCGGCGAACCTTCGATCCCCCCTCCGGCGGACACTTCTTGCAACTTTCCTCAGTCCGCGGCAGCGTCCGCGCAGCCGGCGCGGCCTTGCTGTCTTCCTTCGTCGTATCGCCCGACATGCTAGCCGTTCCCGCTACCGCCGCCCCGCCCAATAAAGCTGCGCCAACGCGCGCCAAGACCGGACCGAGCGCCGTCGCTGCTCCCTCGATTAACGGTATTGCCAGACCCGCCATTGCTTAGTCCTCCCTGAAATTCAGGATGTTCGATCTTCCAGCGCACGACGCGCACATAGTCGTGAAACCGTTCGTCCGCCGAGCGGCCCGGACGCGTCAACCACGCGCGTATTGCGGGCTGTTCGTAAAAGCCCGGCGCATACGCCTCGATGCGAAGAAACGCGACGAGATTCTCGTCACGCTCGATGCCAGGTTCGCGCGCCGCCTTGAACGCGCGCCAAAGCCGCGACGAAAGCGTCGCGTCGTCCGCGAGCTTCGGATCGTCTTTGCACAAATCCGCCCGCACGCCATCGACAAATCCCTTCGCATCAATTTCGGCCAGCGCCGCAACCTGTTCCGTCGTCAGCTCAAGCATGCGGGTGCACTCTCGTCAGTTCGCCGTTGACCTCGATCAGCCAGTCGAGCGTCGGCACAAAAAATTCGATGCGCTGCGTGAACGACAGCAGGTCTGCGATCTCGCTCATCAAGCGAGCATCGTAAAAGCGCAGCAGCGCGGTGCGACCGTCGGGCATGCGCGCGTCTAAACGCGCTCGCAACTCGTCGGCAAGCGAAGCAAAGGGATAGGCGCTGACGAGCCATGAAACGCCCTGAGCTCCTGCGCCCATCGCGAAGAGTGACTGTCGAACGTCGCCGGTTGCCTGCTCGACATCGATCAACCACGGTCCGGCGTCGGCCAATGATGCGTCGGGTGTGCCGTCGAATAACGCAATAGCGGATGCGGGCCGTTCCACTGACTCGTCATCACCATTCGCTGCCGTGGCCGCATAAAGCAGCGCGTCGATGAGCGCATACAGCCGCAGCGGCAACGTCGCCTGCGCCTGGCGCTGTGCGAAATAAGTGTCGATCGTCGACGGCACGGCTTACCCCCGCATCACCATCGTTGCGCCACTTTCTGCCGCGGCTTTCAGGCGTTCGAGGCAGAGCGTCGGACTCGGAGACAGCGGCAACGCAGTAGCCGCCGCGAGCGCTGCGCCGGTATGCGCCTGCCCTTGCCCGTCGTCGCTAAGAGCGGAACTCGACTGCGACGCGATCAGCGTCGCGCCGCATGCAGTGCGCATACCTTCGACAGCCGTATTTCGACCGTCGATTGCGTGCGGATAACGACGGCCGAGCACGTCGGGCAAGATCGGAAATGTGCCCTTGCATTGCGGACACGCAACCATATGGCCGACGCCCGAAATGGGCTTGCCTTCCACCGTTGCTGTCGGGTTTCCTTCAAGCACTCTGCCGCCGTGCGACGTTGTGTCGCCTTCGCAAATAATGCTGCGTCCCAAGTGGCCCTCTCTCAGTTCTGTTTCGTCTGAACTTTATCATCGGCAAGCGACAAAACGAACGAGTCGGGATGTGCGAGAGCTTAAGAAGTGTTAATTCACTTTCCGGAGTTTATTTTTCAATCGACCTCGCCTTTCCGTTGTTGGTTAAAGCGCTGCTCAACACACTACCTAAGCCGTTCCCTCCACCAAAACAAAATTCCCGCTCGCCGCCCCTGCGCGCAAAACTTTCGCCGCCTGATATTCCGGGCTCTCATAGAACGCCTTCGCGTCAGCGAACGAATCGAATTCGATAACCATGTGCTTCGTGTGCGTCTCGCCCTCCACATGTTCGTGTCGGCCGGAAACTGCGATGACCTTTGGCGCGACGTGTTTCGCGGCGAAGCTCGCTATCGCTTCGCCTGCGGCTTTTGAATAGATGGCGTAAGCGTTTGCGTCGGTGATGTTGACGTGTGCGATCAAATAACCTTTTGGCACGTGTGATATTCCTGTGGTTGACGGCCGCGCACTGTGCGCAGCCCGAGCCTCGCACTGTGCCCGTGTCAATGCCGCCGATAAAGCCGTCGCGAAGAACAAGACAATTCGAGCCGCACTAATAATCCGTGTTGGCGCGCCGCGCAAACGAACATGAAATAAAAAACCCAGCTAATCGTTCGCATTAGCTGGGTTTTTATCGACCTGACGGGACGTTGCCGCGCGTCCCCAAAGCCAGACTACATATTCTCGATCATCACCTGCCCGAACCCCGAACATGACACCTGCGTCGCGCCTTCCATCAAACGCGCGAAGTCGTACGTGACGCGCTTTTGCAGAATCGACGTTTCCATCGACTTGATAATCAGATCCGCCGCCTCGAGCCAGCCGAGATGGCGCAGCATCATTTCCGCCGAGAGAATTTCCGAGCCCGGATTCACGTAGTCTTTGCCCGCGTACTTGGGCGCCGTACCGTGAGTGGCCTCGAACATCGCGACCGAATCCGACATGTTCGCGCCCGGCGCGATGCCGATGCCGCCCACTTGCGCGGCCAGCGCGTCAGACACGTAGTCGCCGTTCAGATTGAGCGTGGCGATCACGTCGTATTCGGCGGGGCGCAACAGAATCTGCTGCAGGAAAGCGTCGGCGATCACATCCTTGACGACGATGTCGCCGCCCGTCTTCGGATTCTTGACCTTCATCCACGGACCGCCGTCGATCAGCTCCGCGTTGAACTCCTTCTGCGCGAGCGCATAACCATAGTCACGGAACGCGCCTTCCGTGTACTTCATGATGTTGCCCTTGTGCACGAGCGTGACCGAGCGGCGGTCATTGTCGATCGCATACTGGATCGCCTTGCGCACGAGACGCTCCGTGCCCTCGCGCGAGACCGGCTTGATGCCGATGCCCGACGTATCCGGGAAGCGGATCTTCTTCACGCCCATCTCTTCCTGCAGGAACTTGATGACCTTCTTTGCCTGCTCGGACTCGGCCGGCCATTCGATGCCCGCGTAGATATCTTCGGAGTTCTCGCGGAAGATCACCATGTTGGTCTTTTCCGGCTCACGCACCGGCGATGGCACGCCCTTGAAATACTGCACCGGACGCAGGCATACGTACAAATCGAGTTCCTGACGCAGCGCGACGTTCAGCGAACGGATGCCGCCGCCGACGGGCGTGGTGAGCGGTCCCTTGATCGACACCACATATTCCTTCAGCACCTGTAGCGTTTCTTCAGGCAGCCACACGTCCGGCCCGTACACTCGCGTCGATTTCTCGCCCGCGTAGATCTCCATCCAGTGGATTTTCTTCTTGCCCGCGTAAGCCTTCTCGACCGCTGCGTCCACGACCTTGATCATGACCGGCGTGATGTCGAGGCCGGTGCCGTCGCCTTCGATATACGGAATGATCGGCTGATCCGAAACGTTGAGCGAGAAATCCGCATTGACGGTGATCTTGTCACCACCGGTCGGAACCTTGATGTGCTGATACGGCATGATCGGACTCCAGTGAAGGCTGTGCTGCAAGCTGATGGGAGACTGCCAAGACGATGCTCCTCGCTACGCGCAATGCCGGACGCGCGCACGCGGCCTGGCCGTTATTCTAGCCCACACGGCCGCGGCATCGAGGCCGCCGCGGCTCGGGGTTTTCCAACATGCAGACTGGGATAAAGCACGGCGTCCGTCTGTTGTCTTGTCCATCTCGTCGATGAGCGCAGCCGCCCCGCCGCGCCCTATGCATTATTATCCCGCCATTCGCCACAGGCATCGCTCCTGCGGCCCCGCGTCGCGCCTCATGCTGCTGCGGCGGGCGCCGCACGACATCATCACCTTCCTATGCGCCTCATCGCTCTGAACAAGCCGTTCGGCACCATCTGCCAGTTTTCCGCGCACGAAACGCGCGCGTCGCTCGCCGACTGGGTCAAGGTGCCGGGCGTGTATCCGGCGGGCCGTCTCGATTCGGACAGCGAGGGCCTGCTGCTTCTCACCGACGACGGCGCGCTGCAAGCGCGCATCGCCGAGCCGCGTCACAAGCTCGTCAAGCGCTATTGGGCGCAAGTGGAAGGCGCGGTGGATTCGGCCGCGCTGAAGAAGCTCGCGCGCGGCGTCGATCTCGGCGATTACGTGACGAAGCCGTGTCGCGCCGAGTACGTCGAGCCAGGCGACACGCTATGGACGCGCACGCCGCCCATTCGCTATCGCGCCGCGATTCCGACGACATGGATCGAGTTGTCCATCACCGAAGGCAAGAACCGCCAGGTGCGCCGCATGACGGCCGCGGTCGGCTTTCCGACGCTGCGTCTCGTGCGCGTCGGCATGGGCGCGCTGGATATTTTTTCGCTCGGCCTGCAACCGGGCGAGAGCGTCGAGTTGCCGCACAACGCGCCTTGGGAAGGCGTCGCCTGATTCGCTAACTCGTTGTATGCGCGAACAAAATCGCGCGTGAAACCAGCTAATGAAAAAGCCGTGAAACAGCGGCTCGCGCATGCACGGCTCGAAGCCTGGTTCAACTCAATGTCGCGTGCTGAAATTTTCCGCAAAATTGACGTCAACCGGTGCGCAAGCTCACGCGTTATTCGACGCAGATGCCGCCCGAAGCTGTCCGGCATTCAGCCTTAAGAGCCTTTGTACAAGCCGCTTGTGCGGTCCGTGCGGGCAGTCTGAGCGCTCGGCAGACGCGTCGAAAATTTGTTCGATGCGCTGTCAACCGAAAGGTGGATGGCACGTTTACCGACATGACTCAAACATAACCGGGTCATTTGGTTAATTAACTCAAGCTGAGGATTTTCAAAATGAACAAACTGATCGCCGCTCTGGTCGCTGGCCTTTTCGCAACGGCAGCATTCGCACAAGCTTCGGCACCGGCAGCAGCTTCGGCAGCTCCGGCAGCAGCAGCTTCGTCGGCAAAGAAGACCACGAAGCACGCTCACAAGAAGTCGCACAAGAAGGCAGCTGCTGCAGCAGCCGCTTCGGCAGCTTCGGAGTAAGTTTGTCGTAAAAAACGCAGTCAAGAACTCGCTTCATTGCCGTTCTTACGGCGTTGAAAGGCAGATCACCGCAAGGCGATCTGCCTTTTTGTTTTTGACGCGCTCGCGTAACATTCCCCGGTTAATCTCAGCAAGGAGTCACGCCGTGCGATTTCCCCTGCGCTCGTTGATGGCGCGCTTCATGACACCTTTCATGGCACGTCTCGCCGTTGCCGCGATCCTGCCGTTCGCGGCCCTGTCGTTTTCGGCTCTGAATGCACTGCCTGCTCACGCGCAGCAAATGCCCTCTGGCGCAAAACAGCCAGGCGAATTTCCGCGCGCGAAGCTGACCGCGGGCATGTTCGTGATCGACGCGGCCGTCGCCGCGAACGACGCCGACCGCGAGCAGGGCCTGATGTACCGCACGAGCCTCGCGCCCAACGAAGGCATGCTGTTCGTCTTCAATGAAAACGCCGTGCATTGCTTCTGGATGAAAAACACGCTGATTCCGTTGTCGATCGCGTTCATTCGCGCGGACGGCACCGTGACCGACATCGACGAAATGCAGGCCGAGACGACGAATAACCACTGCCCGAAGAACAACGGCGTGTACGCGCTCGAGATGAGCAAGGGCTGGTTCACGTCGAAAGGGATCAAGCCTGGCATGAAGATTCAGGGGCTTCCGGCGGCGCAGTAAAACCACGCGCAGCGTCGCCTCGCTCACCGCAAAGCCGGTGCCTGTTCATAAGGCATCGGCTTTTGTCGTTTTTACGCTCCGCGCGCCGCCAGCCACACCGCCAGCCACGCCACAGCCACACCTGGCAAGATTCCTGCAAAAGACGGGCCGACGCGCTATCCTAGTAGTCTTAGCAACGCAGCACTCCCGCGGTTCGGGCGGCACAGACTGCCGCCCGGCAAGCGTTTCAGGCGCGCTATTCCAAGGAGGTTCACGTGCCCCGCAAGACTCCCATCGAGCGCTACCGGAATATCGGCATCAGCGCTCACATCGATGCCGGCAAAACCACCACCACTGAACGCATCCTGTTCTACACCGGCGTGACCCACAAGATCGGCGAGGTTCACGACGGTGCGGCGACGATGGACTGGATGGAACAGGAGCAGGAGCGCGGCATCACGATCACGTCGGCGGCCACCACCGCCTTCTGGAAGGGCATGGCCGGCAACTATCCCGAGCATCGGATCAACATCATCGACACGCCGGGGCACGTCGACTTCACGATCGAAGTCGAGCGCTCCATGCGCGTGCTCGACGGCGCCTGCATGGTCTACGACTCGGTCGGCGGCGTGCAGCCGCAATCGGAAACCGTCTGGCGTCAGGCGAACAAGTACAAGGTGCCGCGCATCGCGTTCGTCAACAAGATGGACCGCGTCGGCGCGGACTTTTTCCGCGTGCAGCGTCAGATCGGCGACCGCCTGAAAGGTATCGCCGTGCCCATCCAGATTCCGATCGGCGCGGAAGAGCACTTCCAAGGCGTGGTCGATCTCGTCAAGATGAAGGCGATCTTCTGGGACGAAGAGAACCAGGGCATCAAGTTCGAGTACCGCGATATCCCCGCGGAACTCGCGGCAACGGCTAAGGAGTGGCACGACAAGATGGTCGAAGCCGCCGCCGAAGCGAGCGAGGAACTGCTGGAAAAATATCTGGGCGGCGACACGCTGACCGAAGACGAAATCAAGCACGGCATCCGCACACGCTGCATCGCCAATGAAATCGTGCCGATGCTGTGCGGCAGCGCGTTCAAGAACAAGGGCGTGCAGGCCATGCTCGACGCGGTGATCGACTACCTGCCGTCGCCGGTCGACGTGCCCGCCATCACCGGTCACGACGAACACGACAACGAAATCGAGCGTCATCCGAACGACACCGATCCGTTCTCGGCGCTCGCCTTCAAGATCATGACCGACCCGTTCGTCGGCCAGCTGATTTTCTTCCGCGTGTACTCGGGCGTCGTTAATTCGGGCGACACGGTCTACAACGCGATCAAGGAAAAGAAGGAGCGCCTCGGCCGCATCCTGCAGATGCACGCGAACGAGCGCAAGGAAATCAAGGAAGTCTACGCAGGCGACATCGCCGCGGCGGTCGGCCTGAAGGAAGCGACAACCGGCGACACGCTGTGCGATCCGAACAACGTGATCATCCTCGAAAAGATGATCTTCCCGGAGCCGGTGATCTCGCAGGCTGTGGAGCCGAAGACCAAGGTCGACCAGGAAAAGATGGGCATCGCGCTCAATCGTCTCGCGCAGGAAGACCCGTCGTTCCGCGTGCAAACGGACGAGGAATCCGGCCAGACAATCATCTCCGGCATGGGCGAGCTGCACCTGGAAATTCTCGTCGACCGGATGAAGCGCGAGTTCGGTGTCGAGGCGACTGTGGGCAAGCCGCAGGTTGCTTATCGCGAGACGGTGCGCAACAAGGTCGAGGACGTCGAAGGCAAGTTCGTCAAGCAGTCGGGCGGCCGCGGCCAGTACGGCCACGCGGTCATCACGCTCGAGCCCGCGCCGCAGGGCAAGGGCTACGAATTCGTCGACGCGATCAAGGGCGGCGTGATTCCGCGCGAATACATTCCGGCCGTCGACAAGGGCATCCAGGAAACGCTGAAGGCCGGCGTGCTTGCGGGCTATCCGGTGGTCGACGTCAAGGTGACGCTGACCTTCGGCTCGTACCACGACGTGGACTCGAATGAAAACGCGTTCCGCATGGCCGGCTCGATGGCGTTCAAGGAAGCCATGCGCAAGGCCAAGCCCGTGCTGCTCGAACCGATGATGGCCGTCGAAGTCGAAACGCCCGAAGACTTCATGGGCAACGTGATGGGCGATCTGTCGAGCCGTCGCGGAATGGTGCAAGGCATGGAAGACATCGCGGGCGGCGGCGGCAAGCTCGTGCGCGCGGAAGTGCCGCTGGCGGAAATGTTCGGCTATTCGACGTCGCTGCGTTCGGCGACGCAAGGCCGCGCGACCTACACGATGGAGTTCAAGCACTATGCTGAAACGCCGAACAACGTCGCGGAAGCCGTCATCAACGCGAAGCACAAGTAAGCCTGTGCGCCGGTGACAAAAGCCTGGGTTCTGCAAGGCAAAGCAGGCGAAGCCCGTCCCTCGTGGACGGGCTTTTTTTCGTCGATCGAATAAGCTCGTGAGCGCACTCACGCGACGCGCAGCTTTTTTAACGTGTAAAAATGCCGGACGGGGCCGCGAAGTTCGCCCCGCCTCCCAAGCCACGAGGAGACACGCGATGAGCCAGGATCACGAACATCCGCATTACAACGACGAGAAAGACGCGCCGCAGCCGGCGCCTGTCGATTGGCGCGAGCATGGCGTCAAGGTCATCAGGGGCGATCAGCTCGACACCAACACGGCGCAGACGCCCGGCATGAATCGCGCCGCCGCGATCAATGCGGCACGCGTCGGTGCACAGAAAATCTGGGCCGGCACCGTGACGATTCATCCGAATGCGAAGACCGGCGCGCATCATCACGGCGCGCTCGAAAGCGTGATCTACGTAGTGCGCGGCCAGGCGCGCATGCGCTGGGGCGAGCATCTCGAGTTCACCGCCGAAGCGGGCCCCGGCGACTTCATCTTCGTGCCGCCGTATGTGCCGCATCAGGAGATCAATGCGAGCACCGACGATCCGCTCGAATGCGTGCTCGTGCGCAGCGACAACGAAGCGGTCGTGGTCAATCTGAACATCGACGCCGTCGAGCAGCCCGAAACGGTGTACTGGGTCGATCCGATTCACAAACATCCGCACGATCACTAATCCACTCTCACGCGACTCATGACGCCGACCGCTTCGCTGCGCCCTCGCCTTCTCACGCTGTACGCCGTTCTGATCGCCGCCAACCTCGCCGCCTGGGCGTGGGCGTTGATCGCGTTCCGCCACTATCCGCTGCTCGTCGGCACGGCCTTGCTCGCGTATGGATTCGGTCTGCGCCATGCGGTCGACGCGGACCACATCGCCGCCATCGACGCCGTCACACGCAAGCTGATGCAGACCGGCAAGCGCCCGCTTGGCGTGGGTCTCGCGTTTTCGCTGGGACATTCGACCATCGTGATCCTGGCGACGCTCGGCATTGCGTGGACCGCGCATTCGCTGCACGGCCGCTTCGAGACGTTCAAGGCCGTGGGCGGCACGATCGGCACGCTGGTTTCGGCGACGTTTCTGCTCGTGCTCGCGGCTGTGAATCTCGTGATTCTGCGCGATGTATGGCGCCGCTATCGTCATGTGCAGCGCGACGGCGAAGCCGCTGTGATCGCGTTCGATCGTGCCGATGCAGGCGCACCCGGCGGCCTTCTATCGCGCGCGCTGCGGCCGCTGTTCCGGCTCGTGACGAAAAGCTGGCATATGTACCCTGTCGGCGTGCTGTTCGGCCTCGGCTTCGACACCGCCACCGAGATCGGTCTGCTCGCGATCGCCGCGTCCGAAGCCGGCAAGGGCTTGCCGCTGTATTCGATCCTCGTGTTCCCCGCGCTCTTCACCGCGGGCATGACGCTCGTCGATTCGACGGATAACGTGCTGATGGTCCACGCATACGGCTGGGCGATGGACGACCCGAAGCGCAAGCTCTACTACAACGCGAGCATCACGTTCGTGTCGGCGGTCATCGCGATTGTGATCGGCGGCGTCGAAGCGTTGGGACTGCTGTCGGACAAGCTCGGGCTCAGTGGCGGCGTGTGGGATGCGGCGGCGAGCGTCAACGAGCAGTTCGGTGTGCTCGGCTACGGAATCGTCGCCGCGTTCATGGCGTGCTGGATCGGCTCTGTGCTGTTTCATCGCTGGCGGCGGCCGGACGTCGCAGCGCGGTGAGTTGATGAACCGCGCTCGAGCGTTCAACAGCGCTCGAGCGTTCAAGCTCTTCATAGCTCCGTTGCCGGTTCGTTCGCTATAGCGCCGCCAATGGCAATCGAAGTCCACGCGCGCAGCCCGCAGCAGGGACGCGCGGCTTCCGCGCGATGCCCCGTGAAGCCATCGCAACCGTTGTCATCACGACACACACCGGCCCTTTTTATCCGCCGATCGCGGATCTCACGCCGACGCGAGCGCTCCAATCCGCGAGCAATCGCTTAAACTGAAACGGCCTTGCATCGCCGAAACAGCGCCCATGCGCAGTCAACCTGCCGCGCATCCGGCGCGGCTTCTCAGAACCGGCAACCGAACGGACTGGACATTCCAACGATGAAGACTCCCGCTGACCGATTCCCCGCTCTCGACCTCGCCCGCCGCACCGCCGACGCCTACGGCAATCACGCCATCGACGAATTCCGCGCCGGCCGCATCACGCGCCGCGAACTGCTGCGCTATGCGAGCGTGATCGGCTTGTCGCTGGTGGGCGGCGGCGTGCTCGACGCGCCGCGCGCATCGGCACAGGGCAGCGCGAAACCCGGCACGCCGTCGAATCAGACGATTCGCGTTGCGCATCTGACGCCTGCCGGCGCCGTCGATCCGCTCACGGTGACGGACGCGGCGAGCCTCGCGCTGCTGAACCAGACCGGCGAATTCCTGATCGACGACGACGGCGAAAAGCTCGTTCTGAAGCCGGCGCTCGCGTTGTCGTGGAAACCGAACGACAAGGGCGATGTGTGGACCTTCAAGCTGCGCGAGAACGTGAAGTTCCACGACGGCCAGCCGTTCACCGCGAAAGACGTGGTCGCGACGTTCGACCGTCTTGCCGATCCGGCAAGCGGCTCGGCGGCGCTCTCGGTATTAAAAGGCGTGCTGTCGAAAGGCGGTGCAAAAGCGGTCGACGACCACACGGTCGCTTTCCACCTCGATGCACCGAACGGCAACTTCCCCTACTACGTTTCTTCGGACAATTACAACGCAGTGATCCTGCCGGCGAATTACGCGGGCGGTTATGAAAAGAGCTTCATCGGCACCGGTCCGTTCAAGCTCGAAAAATATCAGGCGAAGGTCGGCGCGTCGTTCGTGCGCAATCCCGATTACTGGGGCGAAAAAGCGTTACCGCAACGCGTACAGTTTTCGTTTTACGCGGACCAGCAGGCGCAACTGCTCGCGCTGCAAGGCCATCAGGCCGACGTGATGGGCACGTTCACCGTGCAGGGCGGCGCGGCCATTCTGAACAATCCCGACTACAAGGCAGTGGGCGTCAAGTCGAGCGCGCATCGGCAGATTCATATGCGCAACGACAATCCGCTCTTCAAGGACAAGCGCGTGCGCCAGGCGCTCGCGTTGTCGCTCGATCGCGACGTCCTGGTGCGCGGCCTCTTCAAGGGCCGCGCGCAACTCGGCAACGACAGTCCGTTCGCGCCGGTGTTTCCTTCGTCGGATGCGGGCGTGCCGCAGCGCAGGATCGACGTCGCGAAGGCCAAGCAGTTGCTCGCGCAAGCGGGCGTGCCCAACGGCTTCGACGTCACGCTGACCACCGAAAAGTACATGGAGATTCCCGATCTCGCGGTCGTCGTGCAGAACGCGGCGAAGGCGATCGGCGTGCGCATCAATCTGAAAGTCGAGAGCCAGTCGCTGTATTACGGCGCGGGCACGCCGGGCAAATCGGACTGGCTCGACTCGCCGCTCGGCATCACCGACTACGGTCATCGCGGCGTGCCGAACGTGTTCCTGAATGCGCCGCTCACGAGCGGCGGCACATGGAATGCCGCGCACTTTCAGAATCCGCAATACGATCAACTGGTCGCGCAGTTCGTCGCGGCTGTCGACCTCGCCTCGCAGAAGAAAATCTCCGGGCAGATTCAGACCTTGTTGCTCGACGAAACGCCGATCATCATTCCATTCTTCTACGATCAACTGATCGCGATGCGCAAGGGCGTGAACGGCGTGCGTTTCACCGCGCTCGCGCAGCTTTATTTCGACCGCGCGGTGCTGAGCGCCTGAGCGTCCCAGCGTCTGAGCGTTTTACTCGCGCGCCGCCTTTGACTGGTCAGCCGTTCACTATGTCGACCACTGCAAATCCCTCCGCTTCCGCGCCGAACGGCAACGCCGGGCGCGTCGTGCGTTTTCTGGCGACGCGCGTCGGCCTCTCGTTGATCACGCTGTGGCTGTTGTCGATGATCGTGTTTGCGGGCGGCCAACTGTTGCCCGGCGACATCGGCCGCGCGGTGCTCGGTCCGCTCGCCGACGCGCGCGCGGTCGCCGCGCTGAATCATCAACTCGGCGCCGACCGTCCGCTGACGACGCAATACGTCGACTGGATCACGCATTTTCTGCGCGGCGACATGGGGCTTTCGTACGCGTATCGCGAGCCGGTGGGACCGTTCATCGCCGATGCGCTCGCGCATTCCGCGAAGCTCGGCTTGCTCGCGTTCATCGTCGTCGTGCCGCTCGGCATTGCGGGCGGCGTGTGGTCCGCCATGCACGCGGGACGCTGGCTCGATCGCACGATCAGCATCGCGGGCTTGTCGGCGACTGTCGTGCCCGAGTTCGTCTCGTCGATCGTGCTGATTCTCGTGTTCGGCGTGTGGCTGCGCTGGCTGCCCATCGAGGCGTCGTATCCGCCGGATGCCGGCGCGCTCGAACAGTTGCGTTACCTGATCCTGCCGATCCTGCCGCTCGTGCTCGTGTTCTTCGGCTACATCGCGCGGATGGCGCGCGCCGGCACCGTCGAAGCGCTCGACGCCGACTACACGCGCACCGCGATATTGAAGGGCTTGCCGCGTCATGTCGTGATCTGGCGGCATGTGCTGCGCAATGCGCTGCTGCCGACCATCACCGTGGCCGCGACTCAACTCGGCTACATGATCGGCGGCCTCGTCGTGGTTGAGACGCTATTCCGCTATCCGGGCATCGGCTCGCTGATCTACAACGCCGCGAAGGCCAAAGACTTCCCCATGCTCGAAGCCGGCGTACTGACCATCGGCGTGGTGTACACCGCCGCCAATCTGATCGCGGATGCGTTGCACGTGCTGCTCAATCCGCGCTTGCGCGTGAGGAGCGCCGAATGAGCACGATCGTTCCACCGGCCGCGCCGCGCGCCGCCAGCGAGCCGCGCTTCGACCCGTTGCGCGTGCTGCTGCGCTCGCCGACGTTCGTCGTCGGCCTTGTCATCGTCGTATGGTGGATTGTTTGCGCGATCGCCGGGCCGTGGTTTGTGCCCGTCGATCCCTACGCGTCCGACCCGCTCAACTCGCTGATGCCGCCTGATCACACGCACTGGTTCGGCACCGATCAACTGGGACGCGACGTGTTCTCGCGCGTGATCGTCGGCGCGCGCGACATTCTCACGATTGCGCCGCTCGCGACGCTGCTCGGCACGGCGACGGGCACCGCGCTCGGTCTCGTGGTCGGCTACTTCGACGGCTGGGTCGACAACGTGGTGGGCCGCGCGATCGACGCCATTCTCGCGCTGCCGCTCGTGATCGTCGCGTTGCTCGCGCTTGCCGCGGTGGGCGCGTCGAACTTCACGGTAATACTCGTGATCGGCATCACGTTCGCGCCGATCACCGCGCGCACCGTGCGCGCGGCCGTGTTCGCCGAGCGCCATCTCGACTACGTGGCCGCCGCCCAACTGCGCGGCGAACGCGCGCCGTACATCATGTTCGCGGAGATCTTGCCGAACGTGCTGCCGCCCATCATCGTCGAGGCGACCGTGCGGCTCGGCTACGCGATCTTCGCGGTGGCCACGCTGTCGTTTCTCGGCTTCGGCATTCAGCCGCCATCCGCCGACTGGGGCCTCGCCCTCTCCGAGTCGTACACGCTGATGGCAGGCGGCGCATGGTGGACCGTCGTGTTCGCGGCCGCCGCGATTGCGTCGCTCGTGGTCGGCGTGAATCTGATCGCCGACGGCGTACAAGGTGTACTCGACCGATGAACGGACCGCCGCCCTCCTCGTTCCCCGCCTTCGACGTCTCGAAGAGCGATCGCACGGATGCGCTGACCGTCGTCGGCCTGACGGTCACGTACCGGATGCGCGGACGCGATCGCGAAGTGCTGCAAGACGTGTCGTTTCGCGTGCGGCGCGGCGAGGCGTATGGGCTCGTCGGCGAATCGGGCTGCGGCAAGTCGACCGTCGCGATGGCGGCGCTGCGCTATCTGCCGCGCAACGGCAAAGTGAAGGCGGGCAAGATCGCGATCGCGGGCGCGGAGGTGAACAAGCTCGACGCCGATGCATTGCGGGCGCTGCGCGCCAATACGATTTCGATGGTCTATCAGGACCCCGGCCGCGCGTTGAATCCGTCGCTCACGGTTGCGCGGCAAGTGTCCGAAGCATTCGAAGCCGCCGGTCTCGCGCGCGAAGAAGCATTGCAGCGCTCGCTCGAGATGTTGCAACGGGTGCGCATTGCGTCGCCCGAGCGGGTGATGGCCAGCTATCCTCATCAATTGTCGGGCGGCATGCAGCAGCGCGTGGTGATCGCGATGGCGCTCGCTTCCAACCCGGCGCTGCTGATTCTCGACGAACCGACCACGGGGCTCGACGCCACGGTCGAAGCCGAAGTGCTCGACCTCGTCGCGCAACTGCGCGCGGAGCTGGGCACGGCCGTGCTGTTCATCAGCCATAACCTCGCCGTGATCGGACGCATGTGTGAGCGCGTCGGCGTGCTTTACGCGGGCAAGCTGGTCGAGGAAGGCGCGACCGAAGATGTCTTCACGCGGCCGCGTCATCCGTACACGGTGGGCTTGTTGCGCTGCCTGCCCACGGCGGGGCGCAGCAAGGACAGCGAGCGGCTCGATACGATTGCGGGCGGCTTGCCGTCGCCGGGGTCGGTCACGCAAGGCTGCATCTATGCCGAGCGTTGCCGTCTCGCCGACGACCGCTGCCGCCGCGAAGCGCCGCCGCCGTATCGCGTGAGCGCAGCGCATGGCGATCAGATGTCGCGTTGCCATTATCACGAGCGCGCGATCGAGTTGCCGCGCGCAAGCGCGCAAGCGTTGCCCGCGGACCATCGCGCGATGAGCGGCAACGAGCCGCGTGCGCTCGTGCTGCGGGCCGAAAATCTGTCGAAGACTTTCCATGTATCGGGCGGCGGGTTGCGCGCGGTCGACAACGTATCGCTCGATCTCGCAGCCGGCGAGACGCTCGGCCTCGTCGGCGAATCGGGCAGCGGCAAGACGACGCTTGCGAAGCTGATGCTCGGCCTGCTCACGCCCGACGCCGGCAGCGTGCTCGAACTCGACGGCGCGCCGCTCGCCGCGCGCGTCACGCGACGCAACGACGAGCAGGTCAAGTCGCTGCAGATCGTGTTCCAGAATCCCGACTCGGCGTTGAATCGCGCGCATTCGGTCAAGCGGCTGATAGGCCGCGCGTTGTCGCGTCTTGGCGAGCTGCGCGGCGCCGCCATCGACGAACGGCTTGCCACGCTGACCGCCGCCGTGCGTTTGCCGGAGCGCTATCTCGGCTCGCGCACGCGCCAGCTTTCCGGCGGACTCAAGCAGCGCGTCGCGATTGCGCGCGCATTCGCGGGCGAGCCGCGCGTGGTGGTGTGTGACGAGCCGACTTCCGCGCTCGACGTCTCCGTGCAGGCCGCGATTCTCAATCTGCTCGCCGACTTGCAGCGTGAGCGCGGCGTCAGCTACGTGTTCATTTCTCACGATCTGCATGTCGTGCGCTATCTGTCCGATCGTATCGCCGTGTTGTATCTCGGCAGGCTGCTCGAAATCGGGCCGGCTGCCGCGGTGTTCGACGGACCGCAGCATCCTTATACGGAAGCGCTGCTGTCGTCGGTACCGACACTCGATGCCCACGCGCGTAAAACCCGCATTCGGCTTTCAGGCGATTTGCCGAGCGCCGCATCGCCGCCGTCGGGTTGTGTGTTTCATACGCGCTGCCCGCGCAAGCTGGGCGCGATCTGCGAGCAGCAGGACCCGCCGTTTGCGGACGCAAGCGGCGGCACGGAAACTACCGAAGGCAAGCACCTGATCCGCTGCCATATTCCCGTCGATCAATTGCGCATGCTGCAAGCCGCCCCGCGCGACGAGGTCAACGACATTCCCGACGACGCGCCAACTGTCTAACGCAAAACGCCGGACGCGACCCATCGCAATAGATGCGCCAGCCGCGCGTGCCTGGAACCAAAGCGCCGCAATTGCCTCATATCAATTCAACGTTCGATATGAGGGCATCACAACATGCAACGAAACGTCCCCCGCTACGCGGTGCGTGCGGTCGCCGGCCTTGCCGCGGCCGCCGCTTTGAGTCTCGCCTCGCTTGCGCATGCGCAGACCGGCACGCAAAAGCCGGCGCCGGCCGCGCAGCCGCTCTCGCCCACGTTGTCGCAGGCCGCGCCGCCTGTCGATCCCAGCTTCTCCGCGTACTCGCTCGCGCAGACCTGCAAGCAGAAAAACGATAACGTCGCGCAGGGCCAGTGTGTCGGCGCGATTCGCGGGATCATCCACGGCTATCAGTACGGCGTGTTGTTCCTCGGTCAACGCACGTCCTTGCCGGCCAACGAAACGCAGCGCGTGTCGCTGTGTCTGCGCAATGCGCCGGTGTCGTCGATCGTCGAGGAATTCGTCACGGACGCGGGCCAGGTCAACGACGAGTCGCTCAAGCACACGCCCGCCGAAGTCGCGGTGCTGGGCTCGGTGCACATGCATCACAGTTGCAATTGACGACGCACTGCCCGTGCGATGAGCACGACGCTCAGAGCATTTCCAGCGCGCGCTTGCCGCGCGGCGGCTTGAAGTAGCCGTCGATGGCGGCAAGCTCCTCTGCGTCGAGCCGCAACTCGAGCGCACGATAGTTGTCGCGCACGTGCTCGACGCGGCCCGCCTTCGGAATCGCGAACACGCCTGGCTGCTGCAATACCCACGCAAGCGCCACCTGGAACACCGAGACGCCGCGCGCGCTCGCAATATCGTCGAGCGGCGAGCGGCGCGGCAGACGCGCGTGATCGACGGGACTGTAGGCCATGGCCGGCATGTTGCGCGCGGCGAGCCAGGGCAGCAGGTCGAACTCCGGCCCGCGCCGCGCGACGTTATACAGAATCTGGTTCGTCGCGCACGACTCGCCGCCGGGCGTGGCCACGAGTTCTTCCATGTCGTCGGTATCGAAGTTGCTCACGCCCCAGTGGCGGATCTTGCCGGCTTCGCGCAGCGCCTCGAAGGCCGCGACCGTCTCCGCGAGCGGCACCGAGCCGCGCCAGTGCAGCAGATACAAATCGAGCCGATCCGTGTTCAGACGTTTGAGGCTGCGTTCGCACGCCGCAATCACGCCGCGCCGGCTCGCGTTATGCGGATACACCTTGCTGACAAGGAACACCTGGTCGCGCAGTCCTGCAAGCGCTTCGCCGAGCAGCGATTCGGTTGCGCCGTCGCCGTACATTTCGGCGGTATCGATCAGCGTCATGCCGAGCTCGACGCCGTATCGCAGCGCGTCGATCTCAGCCGCGCGGCGCGCCGGCTGCTCGCCCATCTCCCATGTGCCCTGCCCGAGTTTCGGGATGCGCTCGCCGTCGGGCAGGCTCACGCTTGCGATGTCGCTCGTCATGCTGGCTCCTGAAGTGACTGACTATGGCTGAATGTCCGACCATGCGACGGCGCGAAACACAGACCCGGCGCACGGCGCTGCTGCTCGATCCGTATCGACGACGCATCGACGACGCATCGACGAGTTTACCGGCTGCGCCGCGATCCGACCGATGACCAGGCAAAAGCCCGCTATAACGTCGCGCGCCGATGTCTTAGAATTGCTCCTCGCCCTTCTAGCGTAAGCCCCATGACCTCTGCCTCGGAAGACCGCTGGCGCGACCTGCGCCCGGACCCGGAAAACGACACACCGCTCTACCTGCAACTTGCCCGCAAGCTCGGCGCCGCAATCCACGAGAATCGCTGGAACGCGGGCGAAGCGCTGCCTTCGGAGCGTGTACTCTCGGAGGCGCTTGGCGTTTCGCGAATCACGTCTCGCAAGGCCATCGCGTTGCTCGTCGAACAAGGCCTGATTCGACGCACGCAGGGCGCCGGCAGTTTCATCACGCCGCGCTACGAAGATCCGCTGTCGCGTCTGTCGAGCTTCAGCGAAATGCTGCGGCGGCGGGGCTTTACGCCGAGTTCTCAGTGGCTGTCGCGCGAGATCCTGCCGGCCAATCGCGATGAAGTGATCCAGCTCGGGCTGTCGCCGGCTGCGGCGGTGACGCGTCTGCGGCGCTTGCGTCTCGCGGACGGCATCGTGATGGCCGTCGAGAACTCGACCTTTCCGGCTGCGGTGATTCCCGATCCGCAGGCCATCGGCGATTCGCTTTATACGTACCTGGAGAACCGCGGGCTGACCATCGTCCGCGCGTTGCAGCATTTCCGCGCGGTGAATGCGAGCGAGGAAATCGCGCAGCAAATGAGCATCGCGCCGAATGAGGCGCTGCTGTTGATCACTCGTGTGGGCTATACGGCGGATCAGCGCGCTATTGAACTGACCGACACTTATTGCCGTAACGATTACTACGATTTTGTGGCGGAGTTGAGGAAGTAGGTCGTGGGGTTTGCCGTGCAAGCTTTCTTCGATGCGGCCGTCGTGATGCGGCCGCATCAACGCATCAAACCCACTTCGCCTCGTGCGTGCCGATCGGCGCGGGTGGCAGTGCGAGGAAAGCCGGCGTCCCATCGAGCTGCTCGGCAGGCTGCACGGCCTGCACGCGGCCAAACCCGGACTGCACGGTTTCGAGGCAGTCGCGCACGTCGTCGAGCGTGAGCTCAGGCGCCTGCCAGCCGTCGGGAATCTCGCCGAACGATTGCAGCCAGCGGCCCGTCTGCGCGAGCGACACCTTCACATGCCAGCTACCGCCTTCGGTGGCGCGCCGCGCCAACGCGGCCATCGCGCCGAACGCGGCGAGATAGCCGGTCGCGTGATCGAGCGCCTGACACGGCAGATGCCTCGGCTCCGCGGATGCCGCCGCGCGCTGCTCCGTCGCCGCGATGCCGCTCGCGGACTGCACGAGGCTGTCGAACCCGCGCCGCGACGCCCACGGCCCTTCGTATCCATACGCGCACACCGACACGTAGACGATGCCGGGCCGCAGACGCGCTGCATCGTCGGGACCGAATCCGCGCGCCGCCAGTGCGCCGGGGCGATACGCCTGTAGAAAGACATCGGCATCGCGTGTCAAGCCGCGCAGCGTTTCGCGGCCTGCCGCATCGCGCAGATCGAGCACGGCCGAGCGCTTGCCGCGGCCGTTGTCGATGACGAGCGGCGCAATGTTCGGCAGATGCGGGCCGTTGATCATCAACACTTCGGCGCCATGCTGCGCGAGCGCGCGCCCACCGACCGGACCGGCGATGATGCGCGACAGGTCCAGCACGCGCACACCCGACAGCGGCCGGCTGCCCGCATTCACCGACGGCGACGCATGCCGCGTCGCGAGTTCCGGCGGGGCATCGCCGATTCGCTCGATTTCGAAGAGCGGCAGACGCGCGATTGCCTTTGCCTGATCGAGCGCGGTCCACTCTTGCGGCGTGCGAATCAACGCGGCGCACAGGCCGGCGTCGGCGAGCGTCTGGTCGAGCGCGGCGCCATCCCATCCACGTATCGCCGATGCAACCGCCGCGCGGTCGTTCTCGCAGCCGAGCACTTTCAATACGCCCGCCAGATGATGCGCGAAGTTCGTGTGCAATTGAATCCAGCGGCCGTCGCGCGTCTCATAGAAACCCGTCACAGGATCGCGCAGCGCGGGCGGCGGACCACCGTCGATTCGCAGATAACGTTCGCTGCGAAACGAAGCCAGCGCGCGGCGCATGTCCACGCTCACGGGCTGCCCGCGCCCCGTGCGCAACCGATGATATTCAGCCGCCGCCAGCCCCGTCGCGGCGATGGTCGCGCACGCCAGCGCGCCGACGCGAAACACGGACGGCAAGGCCGGCTCGCTGCCGGTGAAGTGAACCGAGCGAAGCGCGGCTCGCTCGCAGCCTGCGAGCGTCCAGATGTGATCGAGTGCGAGTTCGGGGGTCATGGCGTTCACATTCGGGTCGAGGAATGTGGATGAGTCTAGGAGCGTGGGTTGTTTGAATCAATCTTGATTGTGATAATCAATGTATATTGATTTGTTTGGTTGTTGTGCGGCCTATCCTCATGTCCCCATCTCCCGATTCCTTGACTGCCACCGAAGCCGCCGCCGAACTCGGCATCAGCGTGACCACGCTTTATGCGTACGTGAGCCGCGGCTTGCTGAGTTCGTCACCGGATGCACAAGGCAAGCATCGCCGCTACGACGCGCGCGAAGTGCGGCGGCTCGCGCGGCGCAAGGAAGACGGCAAGCGCGCGGGCAAGGTCGCGCAGAAAGTGCTGGATTGGGGCGTACCGGTGCTGGAATCGTCGATTACGCTCGTCGCCGACGGTCGCCTGCTGTATCGCGGACGCGATGCGATGGAGCTCGCGCGCACCGAATCGCTCGAAGATATTGCGGCGTTGCTGTGGGAGTGCAGCGCGGCGCGTATCGCCGATGCGCCGCCCGTCCCGCTCGGCGCCGCTCAATGGGCCGCGTGGCTGAAGCTGTGGGGCGACAGCACGCCGCTCGATCGCGCGCTCGTGCTGCTGCCCGCGGCGGCCGCGCAAATGCCGCGGGTCTGGGCGCTCGGGCGCGATGCGCAATTGGACAACGCGTGCGCCGTGATGCGGCTGCTGGCCGCCGCGATGATCTCGGCCGCGCCTTCGAATGCGCCGCTGCATCGACAGTTGGCGTCCGCGTGGCAGGTCCGCAACCGGCAGCAGGCGGCGCTGCTGCGCGCCGCGCTGGTCGCGTGCGCGGACCATGAGCTGAATGCGTCGACGTTCACGGTTCGCTGCATTACGTCGACGGGCACGCATCTGTTCGGCGCGGTGGCGGGCGGTCTCGCCGCGCTGGCCGGCCCGCGTCACGGCGGCGAGACCATGCGCATCGCGGCGTTGTTCGAAGAAGCGTCGCGCGCCGCCGATCTCGATCGTTACCTGGCCACTCGTCTATCGCGCGATGAGCACGGCGCGCAGGGGCCGGTGCTGTCCGGCTTCGGCCATCCGCTGTATCCGCAAGGCGATCCGCGCGCGCGGCTCCTGCTGGAATTGTTACGGGAGTGCGCGCCGGCGCGCTCGCCGCTCGGCGAGGTGCAGGCGCTGGCGCGGGCGGTCCGCGATACGACAGGCGCTGAGCCGACCGTCGACTTTGCGCTCGCGGCTATCGAGCGGGTGCTTGGCTTGCCCGTGGGCGCCGCTTTCACGTTGTTTGCGGTGGGGCGTGTCGTCGGGTGGATCGCGCATGCGATGGAACAGGCGCGCGACGGCGGCTTGATCCGGCCGCGGGCGAGGTATGTAGGGGAGAGTTGAGCGTTTCTTGTCGTCGGGCGGGGCACCTACGCGCCGGCCCGGCGGGCTCCTTCTCTCTTCACGCAACGACTGTCGCGCAAAACGCTCCCCTCCGCTCCTTCACATAGCGCCGAGCCAACGCGGCAGCCAGCTCGGCACCGCCGCACCGCGCGTCGGCCTCGCCGGGCCGCGTTCCGCACTACGCTCCGAGCCGCTGGCGAGCGCGAAGCGCGCACCCGCCTCTCCCGCGCTGATCCACGCGACGGCCCCGCGCGGCAGATCGATCGATTCGCCAGTGGCGAGCCAATAGTCGTCGCGGTCGCCTTCGACCGTTAGCCAGATTTCACCCGAGATCACCTTGAAAGTGGACGGGCGCGCGACGCGCCACGCGGCCACCGGCTCGTCATGTTCCAGTTCGAAAATCCGCACTTCACGCATGGCCGTTCTCCTTCAGAGGGCTTTTGTGTTGTATCGATTATTGTCGTGCGATCATCGGATACCCATGCACAGTTCCGAACAGTTTCATCGGAACTGTGCAGTCGAAAAACCGAACAGTTGGCGTGTGTGAGCTCCTGAACCGCACCGCACGTCCCGTCCGGGAAGGAAAGCACATGCGACTTGAGATTCAGCTTGATAGAGACAATGGCGTACCGCTGACGGAGCAGATCGTCGCGGGCGTCAGCACCTGGATTCGCTCACGGACCGCGCATCCGGGCTCGAAATTGCCGTCGATCCGCCAGTTCGCCGCCGACTACGGCGTGAGCCGCTTTCCGGTCATCGAGGCATACGACCGGCTGGTATCGCTCGGTTACATCGACTCGCGCCACGGTTCCGGCTTCTATGTGGCGGACCGGCCGCCCGGCGGCGCGCAATGCGACGGCACCTCGGACCCGCGCCGCGCCGAAGAAGAATCCGACCATCTGCTGCAGCAGTTCAACCATCCCGGCGAAACGCTGAAGCTCGGCAGCGGCTTTATCCCCGAGCCGTGGCGCGATACGGACAGCATCGCGCAGGCGATACGGCACGTGCTGCGCACCGATCCCGCGAGCATGGTCGATTACGCGACGCCGCTCGGCAACCTCAGCTTGCGCGAACATTTGCAGGCGCGAATCGCGCAACTCGGGATTCGTGCTGACACGTCGCAGATCCTGATCACGAACGGCGCGAGTCAGGCGTTCGATCTGCTGATGCGCTACATGCTGAAGGCGGGCGACACGATCTTCGTCGAAGACCCCGGCTACTACAATCTCTACGGCCTGCTGAAGCTGCACGGCGTGCGGCTCGTCGGCATTCCACGCACGCGCAGCGGGCCGGATCTCGACGTCATGCAGGCGCAGTTGAAGCAGCACCGGCCCAAGCTGTTCTTCATCAATACCGTGTTTCACAATCCGACCGGGACCACGGTCGCGCCGCCGGTCGCGTTCCGGCTGCTGCAACTGGCACGCGAGCACGGCTTTACGATCATCGAAGACGATATCTACGCCGACTTTCAGACCGACGTCACCGACCGCCTCGCCACACTCGATCAGCTCGAACATGTGATCTACATCGGCGGACTGTCGAAGACGCGTCGTCGTCGTTGCGCATCGGCTGCGTGGTCGCGAGTCACGCGATCATCAAGGATCTCGTCGACATCAAGATGCTGACGAGCATCGGCGGCTCGCTTTTCGCGGAAACAGTGACGGCGTCGCTGCTCGAGCGCGGCGCATATCGTAAGTATCTCGAACGACTGCGCCGCCGTATGCGTGACGCGCTCGGCTCGACAATCCAGACACTCGAGGATGAGGGCTGGGAAGTGTTCGAGAAGCCCGTCGGCGGAAAATTTTTGTGGGCGCGCGTGCCGCACGTGGACAATGCCGAGCGGCTGGTGGAATGCGGCGCGCCGCTGGGCGTGACGGTTGCGCCGGGCAGTTACTTCAGGCCGGGTATGGAGCCGAGTCCGTGGATTCGAATTCACGCGGCGTTCGGTAACGAGCCGCGTGCGCAGGCGTTTTTTCGGGCGGCGGCGAAGTTGAAGTGAGTGACTGGGACTTGCGCGCTGGATGTCTGAGCCTGGCTCCGCACCGCGGCCGTGCTGCGTCGGTGCATTCTCCAAACGATACCGCGCAGCAGATGCGAACACGCTCGTCTCGCGCGGTGCTGCGGCCCGACCCCTCGCTGTGTCGTCCGCGGCTTTTCCCTAGAATAGCGAGTTCCTGCCCGTTCTGAGCGCCAAGCCGCTACTTCATGTCCACGCCGCCGACCCAGCCCGTTCCCTCGACCGTCGCGCCCAGCGCGCCTTCCGCCCGCTCGCTGACGGTCATGCTGTGGCTCGTCGCCACCGGCTTTTTCATGCAGACGCTCGACTCGACGATCGTCAACACCGCCCTCCCGGCGATGGCGACGAGCCTCGGCGAATTGCCGTTGCGCATGCAGTCCGTCGTGATCGCCTATTCGCTGACGATGGCCGTGATGATCCCGGTCTCCGGCTGGCTCGCCGACAAACTAGGCACGCGACGCGTGTTCTTCAGCGCGATTCTGGTTTTCGCGGTCGGCTCGTTGCTGTGCGCGAACGCTCACACGCTGAACCAGTTGGTGATCTTCCGGATCGTGCAAGGCGTGGGCGGCGCGATGTTGCTGCCGGTCGGACGGCTCGCCGTGCTGCGGACTTTTCCGGCAGAGCGCTATCTGCCGGCGCTGTCGTTCGTCGCGATTCCCGGACTGATTGGCCCATTGATCGGCCCGACGCTGGGCGGCTGGCTCGTCAAGATCGCGTCGTGGCACTGGATCTTTTTGATCAACGTGCCGGTGGGCATCGCCGGATGCATCGCCACTTTCATCTTCATGCCCGACAGCCGCAACGAAGAGGTCGGCAGGTTCGACGTCAAGGGCTACTTGCTGCTGGTCGTCGGCATGGTGGCGATTTCTTTTGCACTCGATGGCCGCACCGAATTCGGCATTCAACACGCAACGGTGCTGGTGCTGTTGATTCTGGGCCTGGCCTGCTTCGTCGCCTATGGCTTGCACGCGGTGCGCGAGCCCGCGCCGATTTTTCCGCTCGACCTGTTCAAGATTCACACGTTCAGTGTCGGACTGCTCGGCAATCTGTTCGCGCGGATCGGAAGCGGCGCGATGCCTTATCTGATTCCGCTGCTGCTGCAAGTGAGTCTCGGCTACAGCGCATTCGAAGCCGGCATGATGATGCTGCCCGTTGCTGCTGCCGGCATGGCGTCGAAGCGGCTCGTGACGAAGCTGATCGTCAGGTACAGCTATCGTCGCGTGTTGATCGTCAACACGGTTCTCGTCGGCCTGACGATGGCCAGCTTCTCGCTGACCAACGCGGGACAGCCGCTGTGGCTGAGGCTCGTGCAACTGGCGTTGTTTGGCGGCGTCAACTCGATGCAATTCACCGCGATGAACACGCTGACGCTCAAGGATCTCGGCACCGGCGGCGCAAGCAGCGGCAACAGTTTGTTCTCACTGGTCCAGATGCTGTCGATGAGCCTCGGCGTCACCGTGGCCGGCGCGCTGCTGGCGACCTTCACCGGGCTCTTGCCGCGCGTGACGGCTGCCAACTCTCTGCCCGCGTTTCATGCGACGTTCCTTTGCGTGGGGATTATCACCGCGGGTTCGGCGTGGATCTTCGCGCAGTTGTCGCCGGATATCCGGACGCCGGCCAGGAAAACTGATCCTTCTGAGCGGACGTGAGGGGTGGGGTTGGTGGGGGTTTGCTGGTGGGAAGGTTGCGCTTGGAATGCGGGCGGAAGTGGCTTGATGGCTTGATGGCTTGATGGCTTGATGGCTCGATGGCTCGGCGGCTCGGCGGCTCGATGGCTCGATGGCTTGATGGCTTGATGGCTCGGCGGCTCGATGACTTGGGGGCTGGAGGTGGAACGGTGGAGGCTAGCCGCTGAGGGGTGAAGGCTGGTGGCTGGTGGCTGGTGGCTGGTGGCTGGTGGCTGGTGGCTGGTGGCTGGTGGCTGGTGGCTGGGGGTTCGTGGCTGGGGGTTCGTGGTTCGTGGTTCGTGGTTAAAGGTTGAAGGTTGAAGGTTGATGTGTGAGGTCTCAGGGCTGAGGGCTAGCCGCCTACGCGAAGCCGTCATAGCGCCGCACCGTCCGAGCGGCGGCTCAACCGATGCCACGCCGCAGATGGTCGCTTGCTCACATTCAGGCCCAACATGAGCACCACCAACTTCGACCCGCAACGGGGCGCAGCCCGCACCAGCGAAGTGCGATACATCATGCCGGTGCCCGCGTCGTTGACCGACACTCGGCAGCTCGCGCGCCAACTGCGCACCCCGCCAGCCTTTCGTATGCGCATAGATCTTGCTCGCCTATCCTGTAAACTTACGCATTGCGCGTGCAGCTTCCGCATTGAGCCCCTAATCCGGCCGCCACCCACACGACTGACATGATGAGCATGATCGAACTCGATCCTCCCGGTTTTCAGCCTCCCCGCCCGATGGCCGGCGACGAGGGCTCCCGGCGCACCGTTCTCTACGGCGGCTACACCGTTTTCAGCGTATTTCAGCCGGTTTTCTCCGTGTCGCACCGGCGCGCGATCGGCTATCACGCCTCGCTGCGCGCGCACGACGAGCATGCGCGGCAAGTCCCCTCGCACGAGGTGTTCACGCAGGCCGCGCGCCGCGGCGACTTGCTGGAACTCGGCCGGCTGGCCGAGTCGCTCCACCTTGGCAACTTCAATGCATTCGACAGTCATGACGAATGGCTCTTTCTGAGTCTCCATCCGGCCGCGCTGATGGACACGAGCTACGGCGACGCGCTGCTCGCCGGGCTCAAGGCGTTGGGCTTGCCGCCGCAGCGCGTAGTGCTCGAGGTCTCCGAGCAAGCGGGCGGAGAAACGACGCGTTTCGCCGAGATCATCGACGCGTTGCGCAAGTCGGGCTTCCTCATCGCGCTCGATGGCTTCGGCGCCAAGCACTCGAACATCGACCGCGTGTGGAATCTGCGCCCCGATATCGTCACGCTCGACCGCTGCATTCTTGCGCAGGCAAGCGAGCACTCGCACATTGAACGCGTGCTGCCCGGTCTCGTCTCCCTGCTGCATGAATCCGGCCAATTGGTCCTGATGGGCGGCCTGACCACAGAGCGCGATGCGCTGATCGCACTCGAATGCAACGTCGATTTCGTCCAGGGCGCATTCTTCGCTGGGCCGAGCGTCGAACCGGTCAAGCCGCAAGCCGCTGCCGGCTTGATGGACTCGCTCTCCGCCGCGCTGCGCGAGCGTGTTGCCACGCGTGAACGCGCGCAGGCGACGCGGCTCGCACCGTACGTCAGCGCGCTCGAAACCGCAGCCGCACAGCTGGTTGCCGGGCAGCCAGCCGCTGACGCGACGGCCGCGCTGCTTAAGCTCGGCGAGACAGCACGCTGCTTCATTCTGGATGGCTCCGGACGGCAAATCGGCGACAACGTGCTGCCTCCTGGCCGCGCGTCGCAACGCGCGAAACGCTTCCGTCCGCTATTGCATTCCGAAGGTGCAAGCTGGGAGCGCCGGCCTTACTTCATTCAGGCGATGCGTACGCCTGGGCGCGTGCATCTCACTCCTCCTTATCTGTCGATCAATGAGGCGCATTTGTGCGTGACCGCTTCGATCGCCGCGCATACGCCCGGCGGCACGCAAGTGCTATGCGTAGACATCAACTGGGAAGTCGCGGCCCATCGCAACTGAGTCGACAGAGTCCACGGAGTCGACCGAGCGCTGCTGAATGCGCGCCAGCAATTCGGTGACCGCAGTGCGGCCCAGCACACGATTGGCGGCCTGCAATCGCGATGCGCTCGTCACTGCGTGCAACGAAACGATTCTTGCAGCGCCGTTGAGCGGACCGTGGGCCCACCTATGACCGTGCGCCTCGCCGGTGGTGAACCCGGTTGCGAGCCCGGTTGTAAGGTCGCTCTCGAAGCCAGTGTCGAAGCCGCCGGTCGTCCCGTTTTTCATGCCTGTCGCCGCGCCGCTGCCAGAGCCCTCCGTGGCGATGTCGATCAACGCAACGACGTCGCCTTCGATAAGCAGCGCGATAGACAACGCCCCCTCCACCGATACCAGTTCCACGTGGCTCGCCTGACGTGCAAGCGACGTCACCTTCTCCATCCAGTCACCCAATGCGCGGTCTGACGCGCCGGTGCGTGCCTGGGCGAACGCCTTCGGCGGCACACCAAGCGCGCGTGCATCGGCGTGTGCATAGCAGTTTGTCGAGGCAGCGGCACGCACAACGGCCGGTGAGTCGCCCGGCACATTCAGCGGCGGGCCGCACACCGGCTCGTCGCTGACGACATGCGGCGCATCGCTAAACAGCTCGAGCAGGCTAGTCCTGTCCTGCGCCTCAAGTGCGTTGCGCAAGCGCTCGACAATCCGCGCGTGACTCTCCGGATCGGCCCGATGCAACGGTGCGCCCGCGCGCTGCAGGCGCGCCCTCGCCCGATGCACGATCTGCCGGCAACTGGCCGCGCTACGTTCAAGAATCCTGCCGATCTCCGCGTAGTCGCAATCGAACGCTTCATGCAGCACAAACGCGGCGCGCTCGTCGGGTTTGAGGCGCTCGAGCAAAAGCATCACGCCATAGGACATTTCCGCCGCACGCAGCGCGAGTTCTTCAGCCGATGGCGCGAATTCGTCGAGCCACGGCTCCGGCAGCCAGCCGGTGGCCTGAGACTCGCGCTCGCGCTGCACATTTCTCAGACGGTCGATCGCCGTGCGCGTGGTGAGCGTGGTGAGCCACGCGGCCGGCGTCTGCACCTCATGCGTATCAGCGAGATGCCACTTCAGCCAGACGTCTTGCACGATGTCTTCCGCCTCCGCACGGCTGCCGAGCATGCGGTACGCCAACGCGAGCAGGCGGGCCCGCACCGCCCCGAAGCTGGATGCCTTGTCGATTTCGTGTTCTTTCATGCGTAGACCTCCAGATCGTGCGTGGTAAAAGCGCGTGCGCCGCCTGCCAGATTCCTCGACCGCGCGCCGCAAAGACATCCATTGCAGCTTGACGATTGGGCGAGCCGCCGCGTGACAGGCGCGCGAAAAAAAATTTATGTCACGCCGCCGACGGCCGGGTCGTCATAGGGACAGCAGCCCACTTTTGACGAGGCAAATATGCAATCGAGCTATCCACCTGTTACCGGCCTTGGCCTCGTGCCAACCGTGATCGAGCAGTCCGGCCGCGGCGAGCGCGCGTACGACATCTACTCGCGTCTGCTGCGCGAGCGCATCGTGTTTCTGGTCGGACCCGTGAACGAGCAATCGGCCAGTCTCATTGTGGCGCAATTACTGTTTCTGGAGTCGGAGAACCCGGACAAGGACATTTCGTTTTATATCAATTCGCCCGGCGGCTCGGTGTACGACGGGCTCGCGATTTACGACACCATGCAGTTCATCAAGCCGGAGGTATCCACTTTATGCACAGGTTTTGCTGCGAGCATGGGCACATTCCTGCTGTGCGCGGGCCAACGCGGCAAGCGGTACGCGTTGCCCAACGCGCGCATCATGATTCACCAGCCTTCGGGCGGCAGCCAGGGCACGGCAGCGGACATAGACATTCAAGCTAAGGAAGTGCTCTATCTGCGCGAACGTCTCAATGCAATGATGGCCGAACGCACGGGGCGCAGCATCGAGGAAGTCGCGCGCGACACAGACCGGGACAATTTCATGTCCGCGTCCGCGGCAAAGACCTATGGCCTCGTGGACGAAGTGCTGGAAACGCGGGCGGCGCTGAACTCGTCTTCGGTGGCGTCGGACAGACACCATGACGTATAGCGCAGCGCGGTTGAACTGTGCCGGGTTCAACTGCCCGCGCTTGCACTGGTCTGCCCGACAAAAGCTGATCACGTTGGCTGGAATCGCTATCATGGTCGCGATTCGTCGACTCCGACGAGCGCTTCAATGGAGATTTACATGGCGTCATCCAACGAAACCGTCAGCATGGCGCTATTCTGCGACTTCGAAAACGTCGCGCTGGGCGTGCGGGACGCGAAGTACGACAAGTTCGATATCAAGCTGGTGCTCGAACGTCTGCTGCTCAAGGGCAGCATTGTCGTGAAAAAGGCGTATTGCGACTGGGATCGCTACAAGAGCTTCAAAGGTGCGATGCACGAAGCCAATTTCGAGCTGATCGAGATTCCGCACGTGCGTCAATCGGGCAAGAATTCGGCGGACATCCGGCTCGTCGTGGACGCGCTCGACCTCTGCTACACGAAGTCGCACGTCAATACGTTTGTGATCATCAGCGGCGACTCGGACTTTTCACCGCTCGTGTCGAAATTGCGTGAGAACGCGAAGCAGGTGATCGGTGTCGGCGTCCAGCAGTCCACGTCTGATCTGCTGATCGCGAACTGCGACGAGTTCTTTTTTTACGACGACCTGGTACGCGAAAGTCAGCGCACCGTCGCCAAACGGGAGTCCTTGCGCCAGCAGAAGAGCGCTCAGCCGACAGCCAAGGTATCGCAGGACGAAGAGAAAAGCCGCAACAAGGAAGATCTGGAAAAGCGCCGCACCAAGGCGGTGGAGATTGCGGTGCAAACGTTCGACGCGCTTGCATCCGAGCGGGGCGACAGCGGGAAAATCTGGGCGTCCGTATTGAAGAACGCGATCAAGCGGCGCAAGCCGGATTTCAACGAAACCTATTATGGCTTTCGCGCGTTCGGCAATCTGCTCGAAGAGGCGCACGCGCGCGGGCTGCTGGAATTCGGCCGCGACGAAAAATCAGGGGCTTACGTATATCGGAGCACGGTTTCGGGCGCTGCGGGGGAAGGTGTCGGAGAAAGCGCGGGCGAACCGGCGGGCGAGCATGCAGCGGCGCGTGGAAGCGAAACTGTCGACACCGCAGAGGTAGCGGAACAACTTGACGAGTCGCAGACGGTTGGCGCGGCGCAAGCGGAAAAAGGCGCCAAACACGAGTCTCGTCGTCGGGGTCGTGGAGATCGGAAGCGAGGCGCAAGCCAGCAAGCCGCCCGCGAAGCCACGCACGAGACGGCACAGGGAAGCGCAGAGGAAGCCGGCCACCAAACGGCGCCACGAAGGACGCCGCAAGCCGCCAACACCCGACGCACCAGACGCGAAGAAAACGGAGCCAACCTGAGCCAGGCTGAAGGCGATGCGATGTATGCCCCTGAAGCGGAAAACAAGCGCGCGACGTCCGAGCTGCCGCAAGCGCTCACGAACGAACCGGGCGATGTTTCTGATCAGGCGGGCGCGGCCGAAAATGCCGACTTGCACCAGACCGACGAAACGCAGCCCAAGCGTCGCAAGCAACGCGAGCCGCGTAAAACGGCCGCGAAGAAAACGCGGAAGACCGCAGCACGATCGGACGACACGGCAAGCAACACGAACACGGCGAACACGGCGAACACCGCGCACACTCCAGACACCGCATCGCCAGCAACCGAACCTTCACCGACCGCAGAGGAAACACCCGCGCCCGCCAGGAAAGCCGCGCGTAAAACCGCGTCGTCGCGCAACCGCCGGCCGCGCAAGACAACGGGAGGCAACGACACCGAGTGACACCGAACGACACCGAACCACACCGAATAGTTCGCGCCTTGCTCCGCACCCGGCAGCGGCCAAAGCCAAGTGTCACCGCAAGCCGAACACCGCAACACCGTTGGTCGCGCCGACATAAACCTTGCCGCGCGCGATCATCGGCGTGATGAACTTGTTGCCCGCGCCCCATTGATCGCGCGTGCCCACCTGGTTGCTGTTGTACAGCTCGTTGGCAAGATTGCTCGCGTCGTAGGCATGCAGGGCGCCAGTCGAGCCGTTCTCCGCGGCCCAGACAATGCCGTTGCTCGCGCCATTGGCGGAAATCGCCGGCGTTGCGCCCGGATAGGCAAAGGTCGTCGGGCTTCGAGATGAAGCCGTCGTTGCGAGGAACGCGCCAGCGATCGGCAACGCTTTGAGGTTGTCGTTTAGCCCTCCGTAGTACACGACGCCCTTGTAATAAGCCGGCGAACCCCAGATGCCGCCAGCAAGCGTGCCGATGAGTTCTTGCCAGATGTTATTGGCCGCTGGGCTGAATTTGCCCATTGAATCGCGGTCGACCACATAGATGTGGTTGTCTTTGCCGGCCGCCACAGCAAGATGCTTGACCACGCCGGCCGCGGTCGTCTGGTCCGGCAGCAACATCACGCCTCCAGAACCGAAGTCGTTGTCCGTATTGGCCTCTTCGACTACGTTGGACATCGCGAAATAGTCGGTGACTTGCAGTTGGCCAGCCGACAGTTTCATCAGCGAGTTGCCGAAGTTGCCGTCGACCGGGAAGCCCTGTGCATTGAGCGTCGTGCCGAACGTGCCGTTGCCGTCGACGACATAGATGGACGAGCCGTCGGAAGCCATGCCGGAGCCGGCCATCCAGATCGAGCCCTGGCTGCCGTTCGGCGTGATGTTGAGCGCGCTGGTCTGCTTGAGTGTGCCGGCGTTGTACGCCATGAGCCAGCCGGTGTAAGCGCCGGACATGCAGTGCGCCGTCCAGCCCATATAGATGTTGCCGCCAACGAGCGTCAATGCCGCCCGCTCCGTGTGCAACGACGCGTTGAACGTAATGACGCCGTTGACGCTCCCCGCGCCGCCGCCCGGATAAGTCGCCGCAATCTCGGTGGGACCGCCGAACAGTTCGGCGCCCGTCGCAAGGTCGAGTGCGTGCAGGCGGTGATGGTAGGCGCCGCCGCTGTCTTTCGTCATCGAGACCGCGTATAGCGCGCCGTTGGGGCCGCGCGAGCGGTCGATCACCGGCGTCGACGTCACGCCAATCTCGGGCGTGATGTCCGGGCATCCGCGGTCGTCGCTGGGCGTTTCGCCGCTGCCGTTTAGCGTCGCGTGCCACAACTGCGCGAAGCTGGTGGCGTCGTACGCATAGACGCTATTGTGTTCGGTCGCGACGTAGACTACGTCGTGCGGCGCGCCGCCAATCGACAACGCTGTCGCAAAGAGCGGCTGGGCATCCACCTTGCCGTCCGCCGCAAGGAACGCGACTTTGCCGAAGCTCGATGGGTTGACGTTGGCGGGCGTCAGCGTGGTTTCGGCAAGCATCTGGCCGGTGCGCGCAAGGTCGTTGTGGTGCATCAGCACGTCGGTGGCGAATACGGGTCCGGCGGGTGCAGCCCCGCCCGCGCCGCTCCCCGCGCCTGAGCCTGAGCCGCTGCTGCCCGCACCCGAGCCACCACCGCTCGCCCCTCCGCCCGACGATGTAGACGCCGCTCCCGGCGATCCGCCCGAGCCGCCGCCACATGAAGCAAACCCCCACGCAACAGTGAGCAGCGCCGCCACTGTGCACACACGAACCCACGGCCCGGCCGATAGCCGGTCGCCGCCACCTCGCGAGATACGCATGTCCGCCTCGTCTCTCAAACGATGCGACGCTCAGTTCCGCAAGACGAAGGCTGCGCGTGATGCGAACACGTCGCGTGCCGCGGAGGGACGCCCCGTGCACATCTTCCGATGGCTGATGGCTGATCACACTCAACGTCCGCGGCCAATTAACCGTACGCCGTTTGCGGAGTTCCATGCCGCCAGGGTCTCGCCACTCTCCGCCAGGCAAACGCGCGGCTGGCGGCGCAACGCGAAAGCAAGGCGCGACCGCACGCGCGATCGCGTGTCAGGCATCAAAGCATCGGAATGAAAGCATCAGTAGTACGGATAAGGCGCGTAAATTACGGGCGGCGGTCCGTAATAGCGCGGCCGCGGCGCAACATAAACCGGTTGCGGCGCATACACAGGCTGCGGCGCGTAGACCGGCACTTGCGGCTGCGAGATCGTGTTGCCCTTCGACGTCATGCACTGCGCGTAGGCTGCGTCGTAGCGCGCCTGCAAGCTGTTCGCCGAGTACTGCGCGCCGTTGGCGCCAGCCGCGCCGCCGATCAGCAAACCGCTGCCCGCTCCGATCGCCGCACCCGCTCCGGCATTGCCCGCCGCCGCGCCAAGCAATGCGCCGACGGCGGCGCCGCCCAACGTTCCCACCGCCGCGCTGTTGACGCTGCTGGTGGTCGCTCCTTGCGAAGCGCCGGCCGCATCGGACGAATGGAACGCATAGTCGCGACACGTGTAGTCGTCCTGTTGAAACTGACTGAGCGGCTCGCCGCTGCGCGGCATGGCCACCACCGACGGGCCGCTCGGCGGCACGACGGCGCAGCCGCCCAATAGCGCGAGCGCGACGGCCCCGAGAGGCAGCGCGACGCGCAACGGTGTTAGACGTGAAATCATGATGGCGCGAATAGCGTGGATTGGAAATCACACGTTATGCGAATCCACGCTCGCGATGTTTACCGCATCGTTACCGTATGTTTTATGCCCGTGCGCGAAGCCGCGCCGCAAGCCTGAGCCACGCGATGTGCGTTATCGCGCGGTTACGAACAGTGACAAAGATTGTGCAAGCCCATGAACGATGCTCGCGCGGCGACGCGCAAAAAGCAGAAAAGCCCTCACATGGAGGGCTTTTCTTTCTTGCATAGCGGCCGTTGTGAACCGATTCAGAGCCGATTCAAAGCCGGCCCAACGCCGCAACACACCGAAAAATCACGCGAAGTTCTTCGACGCGAATTCCCAGTTGACGATGTTCCAGTAAGCTTCGACAAACTTCGGACGCGCGTTGCGATAGTCGATGTAATACGCGTGTTCCCACACGTCGATCGTGATCAGCGCTTTGGCGTCCGTGGTCAGCGGCGTCGCAGCGTTGCTCGTCGACACGAGGTCGAGCGAACCGTCTGCCTTCTTCACGAGCCATGCCCAGCCCGAGCCGAACGTGCCGATTGCGGTCTTCGCGAACTCTTCCTTGAACTTGTCGAACGAGCCCCACTTGGCGTTGATCGCGTCGGCCAGCGCGCCGGTCGGTGCACCGCCACCTTGCGGCGACAGGCTGTTCCAGAAGAACGTGTGGTTCCACACTTGAGCTGCGTTATTGAACACGCCGCCCGACGACTTCTTCACGATTTCTTCGAGCGACAGATTCTCGAACTCCGTGCCCTTGATCAGATTGTTCAGGTTGGTCACATAGGTCTGGTGGTGCTTGCCGTAGTGAAACTCGAGCGTCTCTTCCGACATGTGCGGAGCGAGTGCGTTTTTCGCGAACGGCAGCGGCGGGAGCGTATGTTCCATGGTGCTTTCCTTCAGTCTGTATCTGTTGTGGGGAGTCTGCGGATAACGCTTTAGAGCACTCGATTGTAGGCGACTTGGAATAACCCCGCAAACGAACGGACTTTATGTCCGGCATCGGCGAATCGCCCGCAAAACCGCGTAATTAGTGCTTCCGTTTGCTCTGCAAACGCGAGCTCGCGCAGTCAAAACTACGCACGCGCAGCGTGTCAGCGCGATGTCAGAAACCGTCGGCAAGACGCGGCTGCACATCGGCGAGGGCGACGTCTGCGGTGCCCTCGGCGAGATGCATCGTCAGGCGGCGTCCCGGTTTCAACGACGACGGCGCGCGCACCGCGCGGCCGGTCTGTGCATCGAGTACCGCGGCATAGCCGCGCTCGAGCGTGCGCTGCGGACTCAGCACTTCGAGCCGCGCCGACAGCGTGGCGATGCGCGCGGCCTGACGTTCATGCTGACGCAGCAATGCGGCGTCGAGCCGTTGCGTGAGATTGCCAAGCCGCGCCTGATGCGCAGCGAGATCCGGACGCCAGCGCTGCCAACGCATCTGCAGCAGCGAAAACCGCGCTCGGGCATCGCGCACGGGCCTTGCCCCGGCCGACGCGAGCCGCGCGCTCAGTTGCTGCAAATGCGTGCGTTGCCGCGCGAGACGCTCGGCGGGCGACACAAGCCGGCGCGCGAGCCAGTCGAGCTGCTGGGCGCGCCGCTCCATCATCCGGCCGAAGCCGCGTGCAAGCGTCGCATGGCGATGGTCGAGCTCGCGCAGCAACAGCACGCGCTGCGGGCTCACCAGTTCGGCGGCGCCTGTGGGCGTGGGCGCGCGGACATCGGCGGCGAAATCGGCGATCGTGAAATCGGTTTCGTGCCCCACGCCGCTCACGACCGGAACCGCGCTCTCCGCAATCGCGCGCGCGAGCACTTCTTCGTTGAAGGCCCACAGGTCTTCAATCGAGCCGCCGCCACGGCACACGATCAACACGTCGACCTCGCGCCGCGCGCTGACCGCATCGACCATTGCCGCGAGCTTCGCGCTTGCGCCCACGCCTTGCACCGGCGCCGGATAGACGATCACGGGAATATGCGGCGCGCGACGCGACAGCGTCGTCAGCACGTCGCGCAGCGCCGCGGCCTGCAACGACGTGACGATGCCAATTGCGCGCGGATGCGACGGCAGCGCGCGCTTGCGTTCGGCGGCAAAAAGGCCCTCGGCTTCGAGCTGTGCCTTGAGCCGCAAAAACGCTTCGTAAAGACGTCCCTGGCCGGTGCGCCGCACTGCCTCGACGTTCAGTTGCAGTTCGCCGCGCGGCTCGTACATCGTGACGAGCGCCCGCACTTCGATGCGGTCGCCTTCCTTCGGCGTGAACTCGGCGTATTGCGCGCGGCCGCGGAACATCACGCAGCGCATTTGCGCCTGCGCGTCCTTGATCGAAAAGTACCAGTGACCGCTCGCGGCGCGCGTGAAATTGGAGACTTCGCCGGCAACCCACACCAGCGGAAACGAGCGCTCGAGCATGCTGCCGATCGCGCGATTCAGAGCGGAAACGGGAACGACGACTTCGCCGCCGGGCATCGTCGACGAGGTAAGGGAACTGTCGGAATTCATGCGAAGGGATGGTGGTGACTGGCCGGACAGACGATAGACCGAGTGGCCAATCGCGTCCAGCGCGACGCGCAAATTGTTAAAAGTGTCCACATGCCGGGACCGTCAAGGCGAATTCCGCCACGCGCCCGGCAAACTACGGGAAACCGAAGCATCCCGTTGATTTATATGAAATTTACTGATGACCTCCTGAGGTGATCGCCGACGCAAGGCGCTTGCAACGGCCCTTGAGGCGCTGCGGCGGGCGGGTTCTCCACAAAGTTATCCACAGGCTGCAAGAGGCGCAACACGCGACGCGGCAGGCATAGGACGCAGCCAACGCGACTTGCGGCCGGGGACGCGTGCGCGCTAGAGTGGCGGGTTCGACAGTAAGGGAAAAGCACGCACGCAAGCGCCGCAACGTGCGCGTGACGAAGGGCGCTGCTGACACGCGCTGCCTATGCTTCCCTTTCTGCTTTTAAGTTTTTCGACCGTCCGGAGAATCGCGCTGATGCCTGTCCCGCGTATTGCCCCTGGCGCCTTCACGCCGCCGCGCTCGCGCCGTCCCGCGAGCGGCGAGCCGCTCGTCCGCCCGGCCTGCCGATGAGCGGAATCTTCGATCGTTTGGAAGCGCGCGTGGGGCGCGAGTGGCAGCACCGCGGACCGCTTGCGTGGTCGCTGACACCGCTCGCATGCGTGTTCGGCGCTGTCGCCGCGCTGCGCCGCGCGGCATTCTCGCTCGGCTGGATTAAGCCGGTGCGCGTGGGCGTGCCCGTGGTGGTGGTCGGCAATGTGACCGTCGGCGGCACCGGCAAGACGCCGACCGTGATCGCGCTCGTCGAAGCGTTGCGCGGCGCCGGCTTCAACCCTGGCGTCGTGTCGCGCGGCTACGGCGCGCGGGTCAAGACGCCGACGCCGGTTACGCCCGCCTCGGCGGCCAGTGTCGGCGGCGACGAACCGCTGTTGATCTCGCGCCGCACCGGCGCGCCGGTCTGGGTGTGCCCGGACCGCGTGGCGGCGGCGGAGGCGTTGTGCGCGGCGCATCGCGACGTCGACGTGATCGTCAGCGACGACGGCCTTCAGCACTACCGGCTCGCGCGCGACGCCGAGCTGGTCGTGTTCGATCACCGGCTCGGCGGCAACGGCTTTCTGCTGCCGGCGGGTCCCTTGCGCGAGCCGCTCTCGCGTCGGCGCGACGCCACGCTGATCAACGACCCTTACGCGAAGACGCTGCCTCCGTGGCCGAACACGTTCGCGCTTCAGCTTGCACCGGCCGACGCGTGGCATCTCGATAACCCGGCGTTGCGCCGCCCGCTCGCGCAGTTCCGCGGCGAGCGCGTGCTGGCGGCCGCCGGCATCGGCGCGCCCGAGCGTTTTTTCGCCACGCTGCGCGCCGCCGGCCTCGCGCCTGAGACACGCGCGCTGCCCGATCACTACGCTTTCGAGCGCAATCCTTTTACGGGCGCCGACGCCGACGCCATCCTGATAACGGAAAAGGATGCGGTAAAATTGGGGTCCTGGCGCGACGCGCGCATCTGGGTTGTTCCCGTCGAAGCCGCGCTCGATCATCGCCTCATTGCATTAGTTGTGGAGAAAGTCCGTGGACGCTCGCCTGCTTGAAATTCTCGTTTGCCCGATCTGCAAGGGCCCGCTCAGCTACGACCGTTCCGCGCAGGAGCTGATCTGCAACGCGGACAAGCTCGCCTATCCGATTCGCGACGGCATCCCCGTCATGCTGGTCGACGAAGCGCGGCAGACTGTCGAAGGCACGCCTGTGGATCTGAATCCGGGGTCGGTGGCCTGAGGCGTGTCGGGCTGGCGCGGCGTGAGGATTTCGCGCGGAGCCAGTTTCGGGTCTGTTAGCGGCGGGTGGTTGGCCATGTTTACGAAGCGGCGATTGGTGCAAGATTAGTGTGCCGGTTGCCAAGGTGGCTCGTTGGCCGGTTGTGCCGGTTGGCTTGCGGCTCGGGACTTGGCTGGCTCCTCGGCTCGCAGCTCATCGCGTGGCTTGTTGGCCCTCGTTGATTCGTCAAAATTGTCAGCTCTCGTTAGCCCGCTCCCGCTCCCACCCCCTGACGCACCCCACACCACCTCCCTCTCCCCTTCCCCCCCACTTCCTCATCTCTCCGATGACCCACACCGCCTCCGCCACGCCCCCGTTCATTGCCGTCGTGCCGGCACGCCTCGCGTCGACCCGTCTGCCCAACAAGCCGCTCGCCGATATCGGCGGCAAGCCGATGGTCGTGCGGGTCGCCGAGCGCGCACGCGAATCGGGCGCCGAGCAGGTGTTGATCGCATCGGACGCTCAGTCGGTACTCGACGCCGCCCGCGAGCATGGTTTCGAAGCCGTGCTCACGCGCGCCGATCATCCGTCGGGCACGGACCGTCTCGCCGAAGTCGCGTCGCAATTCGGCTGGAGCGACGAGACGATCGTGGTCAATGTGCAAGGCGATGAACCGCTGATCGATCCGTCTCTCGTGCGTGGCGTCGCGTCGCATCTCGCGGCACGCAGCGATTGCGCGATCGCCACCGCGGCGCATCCTATCGCCGATGCCGCGGAGATTTTCAATCCCAACGTCGTCAAGGTCGTGCTCGACGCGCGCGGCGTAGCGCTCTACTTCTCGCGCGCGCCGATTCCCTGGGCACGCGACGCCTATCAGCCGCACTGGCCCAACGTCGCGTCGATGCCTGTGCCGCCCTCGCCCGCCGTGGTTCATCGGCATATCGGGCTGTATGCGTATCGCGCAAAATTCCTGCGCAGCTATCCCGATCTGGCGATCTCGCCGATCGAACAGGTCGAAGCGCTCGAGCAATTGCGCGCGATGTGGCACGGCGAACGCATCGCCGTCCTGGTCACGCCCGAAGTGCCGTTGCCGGGTGTGGACACGCCCGCGGACCTCGCGCGCGTGCGGGCTTTATTCGGGTCTTGAGCGCAAAAACCCGTGGCATAATCGGACGCTTGTGCGCGCCTCCCGTGATTAGCGAGAGCCAGGGTTTGCCCGGTCGCGCCGTACGTGTTTCAGCAGCGCCGTCGTCGACGTGCAGCGCGAAACGCGAAGCGGCAGCCGACGCGGGTCCCTTGCCCCTCGTGGGACGACCGCAGCGCCACCAAGAATTCACATAGATCTGGAGATACACATGCGTTTGATTCTTTTGGGTGCGCCCGGCGCGGGTAAGGGCACTCAGGCAAACTTCATCAAGGAAAAATTCGGCATCCCGCAAATTTCCACCGGTGACATGTTGCGCGCGGCCGTCAAGGCAGGCACGC
This sequence comes from Paraburkholderia graminis C4D1M, assembly GCF_000172415.1. Lineage (GTDB taxonomy): Bacteria > Pseudomonadota > Gammaproteobacteria > Burkholderiales > Burkholderiaceae > Paraburkholderia > Paraburkholderia graminis. The sequence continues at coordinate 154,073 of NZ_ABLD01000009.1, read as the reverse complement.
CGCTCGGCCTCGAGGCGAAGCGCTTCATGGACGCAGGCGAACTCGTCACAGACGAGCTGATCATCAACCTGGTGAAAGAGCGTCTGCAACAGCCGGACTGCGCAAACGGGTATCTGTTCGACGGCTTTCCGCGCACCATTCCGCAAGCGGAGGCGATGAAGCAGGCCGGCGTCGCGATCGACTACGTGCTGGAAATCGACGTGCCGTTCGACGAGATCATCGTGCGCATGAGCGGCCGCCGCTCGCACGCCGCGTCGGGCCGCACATATCACGTCAAGTTCAATCCGCCGAAGGTGGAAGGTCTCGACGACGTGACGGGCGAGCCGCTGATCCAGCGCGAGGACGACAAGGAAGAAACCGTCAAGAAGCGCTTACAGGTATACGAAGCGCAGACCAAGCCGTTGATCGACTACTACAACGGCTGGGCGAAGAACGGCGACGCGACCACATCGCTGAAGGCGCCGCAATACCGCCGCATCTCCGGCCTCGGCACGGTCGAGGAAATCCGCGACCGCGTGTTCGACGCGCTGAAGTAATTCAACGCCGCAGCTTGCGTTGGCAAAAAACCCGCCTCTTTCCGGCGGGTTTTTTTATGCCTTCAGCACGGCCGTTTTAATTTGCTCCTCGGCGATGGCGATGTGGGATCATCCATGATCGAAAAGATATTCGATCTGGACGTTACTTACCGTATCAAGGAAAGGAGCAGAGATGGAGATTCGTGACAACGCATTCCTGATCACCGGCGGCGCATCGGGGCTTGGCGCCGCGACCGCGCGCCTTCTCGCGGAGAACGGCGGCAAGGTGGTGCTCGCCGACCTGAATCAGGACGCCGGCGAGGCGCTCGCCAAGGAACTCGGCGGCGTTTTCGTCAAATGCGACGTGAGCCGCGAGGACGATGCGACGCGAGCCGTCGAAGCCGCGACGAAACTCGGCACGCTGCGCGGCCTCATCAATTGCGCGGGCGTCGCGCCCGCCGCGAAGACCGTCGGCAAGGACGGCCCGCATCCGCTCGACGCGTTCGCGCGCACCATCTCGATCAATCTGATCGGCACGTTCAACATGATTCGCCTCGCGGCCACTGCGATGTCGAAGAACGAGCCGAATGCGAACGGCGAACGCGGCGTGATCATCAACACGGCGTCGGTCGCGGCCTACGACGGCCAGATCGGACAGGCGGCCTACGCGGCGTCCAAAGGCGGCGTGGTCGGCATGACGCTGCCTATCGCACGCGACCTGTCGCGCAACGCGATCCGCGTGATGACGATCGCGCCCGGCATCTTCGAAACGCCGATGCTGCTCGGCATGCCGCAGGAAGTGCAGGACGCGCTCGGCGCGATGGTGCCGTTCCCGCCGCGCCTCGGCAAACCGATCGAATACGCGATGCTCGCGAAGCAGATTCTCGACAATCCGATGCTTAACGGCGAAGTGATTCGTCTCGACGGCGCGATTCGCATGCAGCCGAAGTAACGACGCGCCGCGAATTGCCGTTGCGATTTGCCGCCGCAATAACGAAAAACGCCTGCACGCGAATCCCGTGCAGGCGTTCTGTTTTTAGCGCGCGGCCTAACGACCGTTGACGGCTTTGCTGCTCGCTAGTCGCGATCGTTATGCTGCGTGCGCTGACGCAATTCCTGCAACTGCGATTCCACAACGGTTGCGTCTTCCGCATCGGGGCACTCGCCGAGATAACGCTCGAGGTCTTCGAGCGCCGGGCGCAAATAGTCCAGACGCGCATACGCAAAACCGCGGTCGCGAATCTCGTCGATACTGTCGGGCAACAGGATCACGAGACGCTGCTGCACGGCAAGCAGGCGCTGCCAGCGCTCGGTCTGCAAATACGTGGACTTCAGATTGCGCAACATACGCGCGATGATCTCGCGCCGCGTGGCCGGCTGCAGCAGCATGCGCAGCGCCCGGCTCACCGACTCGCCGGCCGACGCCACATACGGCTCCAGCATGTCGACCATTTCCGATTCCGACAGCGAATGTCCGCTCGTCGGATCGAGCATCACGTCGCCGTCGGGCGTCGTGACACGCAACAGGAAATGACCGGGAAACGATACGCCGCGCGCCGGAATGCCGATCTGCTCGGCCATCTCCAGATACAGCACCGCGAGCGAAATCGGAATGCCGCGGCGACGTTTGAGCACCGCGTTCAGATGGCTGTTGTCGGGGTCGTAATAGTCGTTCAGATTGCTGGCAAAACCCAACTCGCGGAAGAAGAACCGGTTCAGAATGCCGACCTTCTGGCGGATGTCCGCGTCATCCGGCATGCGGCGCTGCAGGCGCACCACCAGTTCGTCGATCTCGGCCAGCGTGCCTTGCAGATCGAGATCCGGGTAAGCGTCCTGCGCGAGCGAGAGCGCCGCCTCTGTCAGCGGCAAGCTCTCGTCTTCGGCGACGAGCGTGCTGAAATAGTCGAGAACCCGCGTGATCGTCATCACTTCACTCGCCTTTTGAAATACGCGTACTTGAAGCCCATCAGCCAAAGCATACCGAAATATAGCGCCGCGAACAGCACGAGGCAGGCAGCGAGCAGCGCCATGCGGTCGATGGGCCGGTCATGCATGCCGATCCAGTCGAAGCTGATGGACAGCCAACGCATGGTGCCCGCGAGGACCAGACACGCGCCGAACAACTGCGCGAAGAACTTGAGCCAGCCGCTCGACGGCGTATAGATGCCGCGCTTGCGCAATCCGAGGAACAGCAACAGCGCGTTGCCGCAAGCGCCGAGCCCGACGCTCAGCGTGAGCCCCGCATGCGCGAAGATCGGCACGAACACGTAGTTGCTCAACTGCGTAAGAATCAGCACGCCGATGCCGATCTTCACCGGCGTCTTGATGTCCTGCTTCGCGTAGAAGCCGGGCGCGAGGATCTTGATCAGAATCAGGCCGATCAGGCCGACGCCGTAAGCGGCCAGCGCGCGCGCCACCATCACGACCGCGTTGCCGTCGAACTTGCCGTAGTGAAACAGCGTGGCCGTCAACGGCTCAGCAAAAAAGAACAGCGCAACGGCGCTCGGCGCAGCGAGCAAAAACGTGACGCGCAAACCCCAGTCGAGCAGCGACGAATATTCGTGAGGATCGGCGTCGACGTGCGCCTTCGAAAGACTCGGCAGCAGGATCGTGCCTAGCGCGACGCCGAGCAGCGCGGTCGGAAATTCCATCAGCCGGTCCGCGTAGTTGATCCACGAGACGGCGCCCGGCCCGATGCGCGACGCGATATTCGTATTGATGATGAGGCTGATCTGCGCGACGGAGACGGCGAACATGGCCGGCACCATCTTCCACAGCACGCGCTTCACGCCGCGATGCGCGAGCGCGCGCAGCGGATTGAGGCCGATGCGCGGCACCATGTCGATCTTCTTGAGACCCGGCAGTTGCACGACGAACTGCAACAACCCGCCCGCGATCACCGCCCACGCAAGCGCATAGACCGGCGTGTGCATGCGCGGCGCGAAAAACACGGCGGCAACGATGAACGACACGTTCAGCAAAACCGGCGCGAACGCGGGCAGCGAGAAGTTCTTGTACGTGTTCAGCACGCCGGACGCGAGCGACGTCAGCGAAATGAAGATGATGTACGGGAACATGATGCGCGTCATCGTGACCGCGAGCGCGTAGGCCTGGCCTTCGTGAGCGAGGCCCGACGCGACCACGAACACGACGCCCGACGCGCCCAGCACGCCGACGAGCGACAGCACCGCGAGCGCCCAGGCGAGCACCGTCGAGGTGGCATCGACGAGCGCCTTGGTGGCGTCATGTCCTTGCTGGTTCTTGAACTCGGCGAGGATCGGCACGAAGGCCTGCGAAAACGCGCCTTCGGCGGAAATGCGGCGCAGCAGGTTGGGAATGCGGAAGGCGACGTAGAACGCGTCAGTGTATTGACTGGCGCCGAACGCGCGCGCGATCAGCGTTTCGCGGGCCAGTCCGGTCACGCGCGACAACAGCGTGAAACCGCTGACCGTCAGCAGGGCTCGGAATAGATTCATGGGGCGCTTATTATAAGGGTGCCGCAAAGGCGGACGACGAGCCAGGAAGCGATTCGGACCGATTTCCTCTAGAGACGTTCGGTTGGGGCAGCGAATTCCGCTGCATTTTTTCGCGCGCGCCGGGGGCGGCCGGCAAGGGCTTGTGCAATCGGGCCGCGCTCGGGCGCGGTGAACCGCGGCCGGGCAGCAATCCGACTCGCGCGGGCGGGTCTGGCCTCCCCCGAGCCGGCGGCGCGGCATGCATTCCCGTTGCCACGTCCCTGATTTTGTTGCTATAATCGCCGGTTTCGAAGCTCGCTCAGTTCTCGGACGGCTTCCGGACGAGGGTCGAGGTCGGCGCCAGGTGTCACGAATGTGAACGAATATGGGCCGCCACTTCCTTCAGATATGCCGGAACATGGCGCCGCAAACACGGGCCCGCCTTCGCGTAGTTCGATCGTTTTTCGACACTTTTGCGCTCTTGGGCAATCGCTTCCAAGAGTTCGGATCTAAAAGCAGCGCCTCACCACTTGAAGGTCAGGTACTGGAAACAGGAACAGGATAAGGAACCGTCATGGCTAACTCCGCACAAGCACGCAAGCGCGCCCGCCAGGCCGCCAAGGCAAACTCGCACAACTCGGCACTGCGCTCGAAGTTCCGCACGGCCATCAAGGCAGTGCGCAAGGCAATCGACGCCGGCGACAAGGCCAAGGCCGCTGAAATCTTCCAGGCATCGTCGAAGACCATCGACATCATTGCCGACAAGAAAATCGTTCACAAGAACAAGGCAGCTCGCCATAAGAGCCGCCTCGCCGCAGCCATCAAGGGTCTGCAGGCTCCCGCAGCCCAGTAATTCCGGTCGGCCCGCTCCGGCGGGCTACCTCCTGTTTCCGCTGCGCATGAAGGCCCGCTTTGGCGGGCTTTTTTGTTTGCCACGCGCGCGTAGCGGAAGAGAATGGCCGATTGGCGCAGCAACGCCAGCATGAAAAAACCCGCCGATGTGGCGGGTTTTGCTTTTCTGCGAGCCGGTTTCGCTGGCGCTAGATGATGTGCCGCTTCGTCTGCGGCGGCGGCGCATGCTCCAGTTCCAGCTCGCACGCTTCCGTCACCACGAGGTCGTTGTCTTTGGCGAAGTTCATGACGAAGTCGAACGCCATGGGTTCGATGTCGCGCAGGCGCGAATCGAGAATCACGCACTTGAGGTCGCCGATCATGGTCGGCCGGACGTACACCGAGTACTGCATGTAGGCGTTGGGGCCCTTTCTGGCACCCGGTCCGAAAGATGACATCACACCTGCGAGACGCTCCGACCAGTCGCTCGGCCGGAATCTTTTTCCCGTCGACGTGATGCCCTGAATGAAGTATTCGGTTGGAGCTGCTTCGGCCATGTAGAAATACCTGTGTGACTGCCCAGCGGATGACGGCGACAGCAAGCAACAAAACGGATTTCGAAACGCTGTGCCCGGCGAGTGAACCGCTCCAGAGAGCGCCGCCGCAGGATCGTGCAAAGCGGTTTGGCCGCTATGACGTGCGCGGTATGACGCACGCGGTGTGCCTAGCTCGAAACGGCGCATCAACGAAGCATCCCGCACAAAGGCGGCGCCTTGCGAACCGCTCGAGCCGCCACGCGACGCCTGTGCCCTCACCACGAAGCACGGGCCTGCTGGGCCTATGAATAACCCGCAGATTATAGCGCAGCGGACCTTTTTCCGCACTGCACACAAGCTTGTTTCGGCAGCGCAGCGCGGCTTTCAAAGCGCTTTCCCGGCCTTTTGGCCGACTCGTCAAATGAGGCGAAATCCTTTATGCTGCATTGAGTTACCACAAAACGACGGCGGCGCCGTCCGGCAATCCTGCCGGGTGAGACCGCCGTATTTGTTTCATGACCGCCAAGAAAATTCGCCACTATCTGCAGTTCAAGGATTTCTCGCTAGACGACTACGAGTACGTGCTGGAGCGCGCGCGAATTCTGAAGCGCAAGTTCAAGAACTACGAGACTTACCATCCGCTGCACGACCGCACGCTCGCCATGATCTTCGAAAAGAATTCGACGCGCACGCGCCTGTCGTTCGAAGCCGGCATTTTCCAGTTGGGCGGGCACGCCGTTTTCATGAGCACGCGCGACACGCAGCTCGGCCGCGGCGAACCTATCGAAGACGCTGCGCAGGTCATCTCGCGCATGGTCGACATCATCATGATCCGCACGTTCGGTCAGGACATCATTCAGCGCTTTGCCGAAAATTCGCGCGTGCCGGTGATCAACGGGCTGACAAACGAATATCACCCGTGCCAGGTGCTGGCCGACATCTTCACGTATTTCGAGCATCGCGGTCCGATTCGCGGCAAGACGGTCGCGTGGGTCGGCGACGCGAACAACATGCTCTACACGTGGATCGAAGCCGCGCAGATTCTCGGCTTCAAGCTGCGCCTCTCCACGCCGCCGGGCTACAAGCTCGACCGCGGCTTCGTCGCCGCGGAAAGCGCGCCGTTCTACGAGGAATTCGACGATCCGAACGAAGCCTGCGCGGGCGCCGATCTCGTCACGACAGACGTGTGGACCAGCATGGGCTTCGAAGCCGAAAACGAAGCGCGCAAGAAAGCCTTCGCCGACTGGTGCGTCGACGCGGAAATGATGTCGCGCGCGCACGCCGACGCGCTCTTCATGCACTGCCTGCCGGCTCATCGCGGCGAAGAAGTGAGCGCGGAAGTGATCGACGGCCCGCAAAGCGTCGTGTGGGACGAAGCGGAAAACCGTCTGCACGTACAGAAGGCGCTGATGGAATATCTGCTGCTCGGCAAGCTCAATCACTGAGCGCATTGCCGCGCGGCATTTGCGCGAAGCGCGGCGCGGCGTTCGGCCTTGACTACGACGCAAGCCGTCCACGCCGGGACCGCGTATCGCGCACCGCGCTTCGGCCCGCAGCAGCCTCACCAGCGCTCCGCAATATTCGCCGCAACAGCCAAAAACGCGGACGCGCGCCGTTTTAGTGTCAAAATAGTTGTTTTCCGCGCTCCGGAACCGCCGGCGCGCCTTGTTTTCCCGCTTTCTCCAGCTACGAGTTCACCATGAGCGATATCAAGAAAGTCGTGCTCGCCTATTCGGGCGGCCTCGACACCTCCGTCATCCTGAAGTGGTTGCAGGACAACTACGACGCCGAAGTCGTCACGTTCACGGCCGACATCGGCCAGGGCGAAGAGCTGGAACCGGCGCGCAAGAAGGCACTGCAACTGGGCATCAAGCAGGACAACATCTTTATCGAAGACCTGCGTGAAGAATTCGTGCGCGACTTCGTGTTCCCGATGTTCCGCGCCAACACGATTTACGAAGGCGAATATCTGCTGGGCACGTCGATCGCGCGTCCGCTGATCGCGAAGCGTCAGATCGAGATTGCCCGCGCCACCGGCGCGCAGGCCGTGTCGCACGGCGCGACCGGCAAGGGCAACGACCAGGTTCGCTTCGAACTGGGCTACTACGCGCTCGAGCCGGGCATCAAGGTGATCGCGCCGTGGCGCGAATGGGATCTGCTGTCGCGCGAAAAGCTGCTCGCGTACGCGGAAAAAGCCGGCATTCCCATTGAAATGAAGCATAAGCAAGGCGGCGCGCCGTACTCGATGGACGCGAACCTGCTGCACATTTCGTTCGAAGGCCGTCACCTCGAAGACCCGAAGGCCGAGGCGGAAGCCGACATGTGGCGCTGGACCGTGTCGCCGGAGCAGGCGCCGGATCAGGCCGAGTACGTCGACATCGAATACGAGCACGGCGATCCGGTCGCGATCAACGGCAAGCGTCTGTCGGCGGCCGAAATGCTGACCGAGCTGAACAGTCTTGGCGGCAAGCACGGCATCGGCCGTCTGGATCTGGTGGAAAACCGCTATGTCGGCATGAAGTCGCGCGGCTGCTATGAAACGCCGGGCGGCACGATCATGCTGAAGGCGCACCGCGGCATCGAGTCGATCACGCTCGACCGCGAAGTCGCGCACCTGAAGGACGACCTGATGGCTCGCTACGCCGCGCTGATTTATAACGGCTACTGGTGGAGCCCGGAGCGCCGCGCGATTCAGGTGCTGATCGACCACACGCAGGAGAAGGTCAACGGCTGGGTGCGCGTGAAGCTCTACAAGGGCAGCGTGTCGGTCGTCGCTCGCGATTCGAAGGAAACGCTGTTCGACAAGACCATCGCCACTTTCGACGACGACGGCGGCGCCTACAACCAGGCCGACGCCGGCGGCTTCATCAAGCTGAACGCGTTGCGTATGCGGATCGCGGAGAACGCGCGCCGTCAGCGCGGTTAAGCGGAGCGTTGTCGAGGCGTGGCTTGGCTTGGCGGAAACCTTGCGGTTAAACAGGGTTTCCCGCTAGCGCGATAGATGCAACGAAAAGAAAGGCGCCGCGAGGAAACTCGCGGCGCCTTTCTTCATGCGCGCTGCAAACGCCGACAAGGCCACTCCACTCGCTAGCCCGCACGCTCACAAGCAAACCGGCTCCGCCTCCAACTCGACGCCGAATCTCTCCAGCACGTCATGCTGGATCGCACGCGCGAGGGCCAGCACGTCCGCCCCGCTCGCGCCGCCGCGATTCACCAGCACCAGCGCCTGGCGCTCGTGCACGGCGGCGGCGCCGATCGAGCGGCCCTTCCAGCCGCATCGGTCGATCAGCCAGCCCGCCGCGAGCTTCACGCGCCCGTCCGGCTGCGCGTAGGACACGACATCCGGCTCCCGGCTTTTCAGCGCTTCAAACTGATCGGCGTTCACCACGGGATTCTTGAAGAAGCTGCCCGCGTTGCCGAGTTCCAGCGGATCGGGAAGTTTGGCGCGCCGCACGGCGACGACCGCGTCGAAGATGGCTTGCGCATCCGGCTCCTTGCCGTCCGCGTGGTAGCCGTCAGCAGCGAGCTGGCGAGCGAGATCCGCATAGTTCGCGCGCGGTTGCCAGGCTTTCGGCAAACGGAACGTAACCGACGTGATGACGAAACGGTCGCGCCCTTCCCGCTTGAAAAAGCTGTCGCGGTAGCCGAACGCGCAGGCCCGCGCATCGAACTCGACCGACTCGCCGGAAGCCAGTTCCACGGCGCGCAGCCAGGCAAAGCGCTCGCACATTTCCAGCCCGTACGCGCCGATGTTCTGAATCGGCGCGGCGCCCACCGTGCCTGGAATCAATGCGAGGTTTTCGAGGCCCGGCAAACCCTGCGACAGCGTCCATCCGACGAACTCGTGCCACGGCTCGCCGGCGGCTGCCTCCACATAGACGGCTTCGTCGTCCTCGCCGACGACACGGCGTCCGCGCAGCGCCACGAGCAGCACCAGTCCCGCGAAGTCGCGCGTCAGCACCACATTGCTGCCGCCGCCGAGCACGAGCCGCGGCAAACCAGCAATGCGCGGATCGTGCGCCGCGGCCGGCAACTGCGCTTCACGCTCGATGCGGCACGCCCACTGCGCGTGGACGTCGAAACCAAAGGTGTTGTGCGCCTTCAGCGGATAGCCGGCAATGAACTCGGCGGAATCGGTTTGAGACATCGGAATGAGAACTAAGGGGCGGGCAAACTGCCGTGAGCTGCGGGCCCGCGCGGCGGCCTTGGGCAAATGAGGGTTGCGTCGGTAAAATGACGCTGGTCCGTGATTATAGCGAGTGCCCCGCGACGAGCCGCCGGCCGCGTCGCGCACCGCCGCACTATTGGGAGAATGCAATGCCATCGTTTGACGTCGTCTGCGAAGCGAACATGATCGAAGTCAAGAACGCGATCGAGCAGTCCAACAAGGAAATCTCAACCCGCTTCGACTTCAAGGGGTCGGACGCGCGCGTCGAACACAAGGAAAACGAAATCACCGCCTACGCCGACGACGACTTCAAGCTCGGCCAGGTCACAGACGTGCTGATCTCCAAAATGGCCAAGCGCAACGTCGACGTGCGCTTCCTCGACTACGGCAAGATCGAGAAGATCGGCGGCGACAAGGTCAAGCAGGTCATCAAGATCAAGAAGGGCGTGTCGGGCGATCTGTCGAAGAAAATCGTGCGCCTCGTGAAGGACAGCAAGATCAAGGTTCAGGCGAGCATTCAGGGCGACGCGGTGCGCATCACCGGGGGAAAACGCGACGACCTGCAAAGCGTGATAGCGATGCTGCGCAAGGACGTGACGGACACGCCGCTCGACTTCAATAACTTCCGCGACTGAGCGTTTATGTCATCGACGCAGCGCCGGTTTCAGCGGCGCTGCATTGACAAGCGGGAGCGCCGCAGCGCATCGAAAGTCGGAGCGCGTAGGGCGCAGAGCGCACTTCGCACGTAGCAGCACTCCGCACTGCCACCCGCTCAACGATCCTCGCCGCTCACCGCACTCGCAGCCGCCGCCTTCTTCTTATCGCCGATACGGCTTTCCTCGCCGCGCATCAGCTTGCCGATATTGCCGCGATGACGCCACACGAGCAGCGAGCTCATCACGACGATCGCCAGCGCGATGACGTGCGGCCCGAACAGAAAGCCGTCGAAGATCGGCGCGAACACTGCCGCAGCCAACGCCGCCAGCGACGAATAGCGCGTGAAGAACGCCACGATCAGCCACGTCAGAAGCGTGGCGAGGCCGAGAATCGGATTGATCGCGAGCAACACGCCGGCGGCCGTCGCCACGCCTTTGCCGCCCTTGAAGCGGAAGAACACCGGATACAGGTGGCCGAGAAACACGGCGACGCACGCAATCGCCACCGACGTATCGTCGAGCCCGTAGCGCGCGCCGAAATGCGCGACGAACCACACGGGCAACCAGCCCTTGAAGGCGTCGCCGATCAACGTGAGAATCGCGGCCTTCTTGCTGCCGCTGCGCAGCACGTTGGTCGCGCCGGGATTGCCCGAGCCGTACGAGCGCGGGTCGTCGAGCCCCATCGCGGCGCTCACGATCACGGCGAACGACACCGAACCGATCAGGTAGGCAACGACAGCAACGATCAGGTTTTGCATCTGTGACTCTTATAAGGATCGGCGGTCTGCAACTGGATACCTCAACCGCAACAGGGAACGAAAGCCGGCACGCAGCACGCGGCGGCGAACCGAAGCGGCGCACATTCTACCGAACGCGCGCACCGCGGAAACATTCAGGCAAACGTCAATCGACGCTCGCGCACTGCACCGGCCTCGCGCCCAGCAATCCGGTCAGCACTTTCGGCTCGATACTGACGAGAAAACCGCGCCGGCCGCCGTTCAGCCAGATGCGCTCCATCTCCAGAATGGTGGACTCGACGTACACCGGCATCTGCTTGCGCGTGCCGAACGGCGACGTGCCGCCGATCAGATAGCCGGAATGACGGTTCGCCACTTCGGGCTTGCACGGCTCGACGCGCTTCGCGCCGATCTGCCGCGCGAGGTTCTTCGTGCTGACCGTGCGGTCGCCGTGCATGAGGACGATCAACGGCTTCGCGTGCTCGTCCTCCATGACGAGCGTCTTCACGACCTGATGCTCGTCTACGCCAAGCTGACGCGCCGATTCGCCGGTGCCGCCATGCTCCACATAATCGTACGGATGCTCGCCGAAAGCCACGCCGTGCCGACGCAGAAACTGCGTGGCGGGCGTTTCGGAAACGTGTCTGGATTTGCTCATCGGCGCATTGTAATGGCGACTTTGCACAACGGCTATTTGCCGAATGGCCAATTGTGCGGCTTCGGGCATTGTGGCACGATCGTTCGAAAATCTTCCGGCGCGATGCACGCCGGTCACGCAATCGCCCTTAGGAGACGCACTTGACCACCGCTTCCGCTTTACGCTCCACGATCGACGTTCCCGGGCTGCTGGCCGCCCTGCCCGCGCGCATTTCCGATATTCCCGCGCTGGCCGCCGCGCGCGATCCGCAACACGTCGCGCTGATCGAGGACGCGCGTCGTCTCACCAATGCGCAGCTCATGGAGGCCGTGGACACGGTCTCCGCGTTGCTGCGCGAGTGGGGCGTGCGAGGCGGCGACCGCGTGATGATCGTCGCCGAGAACAGCATCGCGCAGATCGTGCTGCTGTTCGCCACGGCGCGGCTCGACGCGTGGGCGCTGGTGTCGAACGCGCGTCTGTCGGCGGCGGAACTGGACGCGATCCGCGCGCACGCGAAGCCGCGCGTCACCGCGTATATGGTCGAAAGCTCGGTCGATGCGAGTCAGCATGCAGAGCGTCATCAGGCACGTGAAGCGCCGGGCATGACGCCGGACATCGGCGCATGGTCCTACGTGGCGGACGACTCGGCGCAAACGCAAGCGGAACCGGTAGAAGCCGCGAGCGAGCGCCAATGCGCGGCGCTGATCTACACAACCGGCACGACGGGCGCGCCGAAGGGCGTGATGCTGTCGCATCGCAATCTGCTTTTTATCGCCACCGTGTCGAGCCGGCTGCGCCAGGTTCGTCCCGACGACGTGGTCTATGCCGTGCTGCCCATCTCGCATGTGTACGGCTTCGCGTCGGTGTGCCTCGGCAGTCTGCACGCCGGCGCGACCTTGCGGCTCGCGCCGCGCTTCGCGCCCGAAGCCGTGCGCCGCGCGCTCACCGACGAACGCGTGTCGATCTTTCAGGGCGTGCCCGCGATGCACGCCAAACTGCTCGAGCATTTGCAGACGCACGGGCATGAATGGCGCGCGCCGCATCTGCGCTTTGTGTATTCGGGCGGCTCGCCGCTCGACGCGGCGCTGAAAGCCCACGTCGAAAGCGTGTACGGTTTGCCGCTGCATAATGGCTACGGCATGACCGAAAGCAGTCCGACTGTCTCGCAGACCATGCTCGATGCGCCGCGCGCGGACTGTTCGGTCGGCGAAGTGATTCCGGGCGTCGAAGTGCGCTTTGTCGAACTCGACGGCGCGGACGCCGCGCCCGGCGCAATCGGCGAGCTATGGGTGCGCGGCCCGAACGTAATGCTCGGCTACTACCGCAACCCGGAGCAAACGCGCGCCGCAGTGACCGAAGACGGCTGGCTGAAAACCGGCGATCTCGCGCGGCAGGACGCCGATGGCGCGCTGCATATCGTCGGACGCAGCAAGGACCTGATCATCCGCTCCGGCTTCAATGTTTATCCCGCCGAGGTCGAGCATGTGCTGAACGCGCATCCGCAAGTCGTGCAGTCGGCGGTGATCGGGCGCGCAGTCGAGGGCAACGAGGAAGTGATCGCGTTCGTCGAACTGGCGGCTCACGCGACCGTTACACCGGTTGAGCTTGCCGCGTGGTGCGCCGAACGCCTTGCGCCCTACAAGCGCCCCGCCGAAGTGAAGGTGCTTGCGGCATTGCCCGCGGCATCGACGGGAAAAATTCTCAAGCACCGGCTGCGCGAATTGCTTTGAAGCTGCGTGCACGTCACCCGCGCGGATGATGCACCGCATGCAGCGACTTGAGCCGCTCGCGCGCGACGTGCGTGTAGATTTGCGTGGTCGAAATGTCGGTATGGCCGAGCAGTAGCTGCACCACGCGCAGGTCGGCGCCGTGATTGAGCAGATGCGTCGCGAACGCGTGCCGCAACGTGTGCGGCGACAACGGTGCATGCACGCCGGCCGCCGCCGCATGCCGCTTGATGATGTTCCAGAACTGCTGGCGCGTCATGCCCTCGGCGCGATTGGTGACGAACAGCGCATCGGCGGCGCGCGCGCCGAGCAGCGCTGGCCGCGCGTCGCGTAAGTAACGTTCGATCCAGCCGTGCGCTTCTTCGCCGAACGGAATCAGGCGCTCTTTCGAACCCTTGCCCATCACGCGGACCACGCCTTCGTTCAGGCCGACTTCCACGGTCTTTAGCGTGACGAGTTCGGTGACGCGCAAGCCGCTCGCGTACATCAGCTCGAGCATGGTGCGATCGCGCAGACCCAACGGCGTGTCGATGTCGGGCGCGCCGAGCAGCGCCTCGACTTGCGCTTCGCTGAGCGTCGACGGAAAGCGCGGCGGCTGCTTCGCCGAACGAATGCGCAGCGTCGGATCAACCTTCGCGCGATGCTCGCGCACAGCCCAACCGTAATAGCGGCGAAACACCGAGAGGCGCCGGTTCGCCGACGTCGATTTGTCCTTCCGACGCGCCGCGCTGTACGCGTTCAGATCGGCCTCGCTGGCGATGTCGAGCGAGGCGCCGCGCGTTTGCGCGAGCCACTCGCTGAAGAGACGCAGGTCGCGGCGATACGCGTCGAGCGTGTTGCGCGAGAGGCCGTGTTCGAGCCATAGCGCGTCGCAGAATGCGTCGATCGACGCCGAACTCGCCGCGAACAAAGGCGACTGCGCGAAGCCCGCGCTTGCGTCTGCGCCTTGGTCCGCGCTCGCGTCCTCAACCAGGGTATCGCTCATGCGTAGGGAATGCCTTCGTGCGCGAGCAGCCAGCGCTTGACGTTGCGAAAGAAGCCGTCGTCGGCATGATGCGCGAATCCGCCGATGCCGCTCGAACTCACCACGCGATGACACGGAATCACGATAGGAAAACAATTGTCGCCGCACGCCTGCCCGACCGCGCGCGGCACGCTGCCGAGCTGCCTTGCCAGTTGCCCATACGTGACGACCGCGCCGGGCGGAATCTCGCACAGCGCCTGCCACACACGCCGCCGGAACGCGGTGCCCGCGGTCGCGAGCGGCAAGTCGAATTTCGCCGACGGCTCCGCGAAATACCGCTCGATCTGCTCGACAGCGCGTTGCGCCAACGGCGTGTCCGGCGCGACGTTTTGCATCGACTCCGGCAGATAGACGATCTCGCGCACCGCCTCGCCTTCGATGCGAATGCCGACCTTGCCGAACGGCGCATCGATCACTGCGTTGAACATGTCGCCTCCTCGCACACCACAACGTAAGCCATGAATTGCCGATAGTTTACGCCGCTTCGAGCGCCCATTGCACATGCTCGCGCACGAGCGCCGAAGGATCGTCGGCACGGCGCCTGAGCGCCTCGACAATCGCCTCGCGTGCCTCCGCGCTCAACGCGTCGCGCGATGCACGCAGTGCATTGCCCATCCCGACCGCAAGGTTGCGCAACCAGCTCTCGTAACCGATGCGCCGTATCGCGCTGCCCTGCATGCGCGTGTCGAAATCGTCCGCGCTCCAGCCGAACAGCTCCACCAGCGACGCGCGATCGAGCCCATGACGCACGTCGAAATCGGCGACCGGCGCGGCCTGCGCAAACTTGTTCCACGGACACACGAGCTGACAATCGTCGCAGCCATACACGCGGTTGCCGATCAGCGGACGCATCTCCACAGGAATGCTGCCCTTCAGTTCGATCGTCAGATAGGAGATACACAGACGCGCATCCACTTTGTAAGGACCGACGATCGCTCCTGTCGGACATGCGTCGATGCAGCGCGAGCAACTGCCGCAATGCGAGCCCGGCGTTTCGGGCGCGACTTCGGGCGATGTCTCGGCGTCCGTCGGCAACGGCACATCGACGTAGATTTCGCCGAGAAAAAACAGCGAGCCCGCGTCGCGTTGCAAAAGCAGCGTGTGTTTGCCGCGCCAGCCGATGCCGGCCTTCTGCGCAAGCTCGACTTCGAGCACTGGCGCCGAGTCGGTAAACACGCGATAACCGAACGCGCCGATCTCCGCCTGAATTTTCTCTGACAGATGTTGCAGACGGTTACGCATCACCTTGTGATAGTCGCGGCCGCGCGCATAAATCGACACGACGGCAGCAGCAGGATCGGCCAGCCGCGCATGCTCGGCGCCCCGCCAGTCCTGATTGAGCGGCCCTTTGGACGAGTCGCTTTCGGGCTGCTTTCCGTTCAGTACATCAGCGGGCAAATAGGCGATGCGAGCGGTAATCACACGTAGCGTGCCGGCCACAAGCTCGGCAGGCCGCGCGCGTTTCATACCGTGTTTGGCCATATAATCCATCTCGCCGTGGCAACCCGCTTCCAGCCAGGCTGCAAGCGGCGCTTCGGCAGCGGAGAGGTCGGTATCGCTAATGCCGATCGCCCCGAAACCCAGTTCACGGCCCCACGTTTTGATGTTTTGCGCGAGCGCATGCAGCGCCGCTTCATCGAATTGACGCTCGGCACGCGCCTCGTCGCCAGTTGCAGGCGCATTGGACACAGGGCACACGGGGGACTCCGGACTTCGGTTCATCACGTCATTTTACGAGAATGCCTGACCATCCCGATCGCGCGATCGCGCCGCCCGCCGAAGTTCTGCTCGAACGCGTCTTCTCGTTCGCGGACGAAGCCGCCACGCTCGCATTTGGCGAGCGCTTCGCGCGGGCAATCGAAAGCGTCGCCGTCGCGCATGACGGCAACGCGAACGCTCAGGCATTCCACGGTCTGCAAGTACAACTGGTCGGCGATCTCGGCGCCGGCAAGACCACACTCGTGCGCGCCACCTTGCGCGGCCTCGGTCACACCGGTCGCGTGCGCAGTCCCACGTACACGCTCGTCGAGCCTTATGTACTCGAGCGGCCCACCGGGGAACTCGCGCTTTACCACTTCGATCTCTACAGGTTCACCGATCCGGCCGAATGGGCCGACGCGGGCTTTCGCGAGTATTTCGACAGCGGCGCGGTTTGCCTCGTCGAATGGCCGCAACGCGCCGGCGCGCTGCTCGGCGTGCCGGATCTCGTCTTCTCGCTCGACCTGGCTGGCGAGGGCGACGGCCGCACACTCGTCGCACAGGCATACAGCGAAACAGGAAAGGCATGTCTCGAAAGATGTTGATCAAACCGTTCCGCTCGATTGAATCGGCGGCCACCGCGACGCATAACTGGCGGCGCCGGCAGATTCTGCGCGCGGGCGCGTCCACGCTCGTGCTCGGCCTCGTCGCGCCGCGTCTCGCGCTGGCGAGTTCGGTGCTCGGCGTGCGCGTGTGGCCGGCGCGCGACTACACGCGCGTCACCATCGAATCCGATCAGCCTCTGCAAAACGCGCAGCAGTTGCTTCAGGGCCCTGACCGGCTCGTCGTCGATCTGAGCGGCTTGGATCTCGACCAGGCGTTGAAGGATCTCGTATCGAAGATCACGCCGAACGATCCGCAAATTCAATCGGTGCGTGTGGGGCAATTCCAGCCGCACGTCGTGCGCATGGTGTTCGATCTGAAGGGCTCGGTGAAGCCGCAGGTGTTCACGCTGCCCCCCGTCGGCGCGTACAAGTACCGGCTCGTGTTCGACCTGTATCCGGCCGTCGCGCCCGATCCGTTGATGGAACTGCTCGCGCAAAGCGAGCGCAAGCAGCAAACGCTGAACGAAGAAAACAGCGCGCCGCCCGCTACGTTGAGCGGCCCCGGCACGACGCCGCCGGCCGCCGACAACAGCGAGGCGTTCTTCGAGCGCTATGCGCAGAACGGCGGCAGCGGGTCCGCGGCGGGCGCACCGCATGCGCCGGCGCACAGTGGGTCGCCGTCCGGCTCTACGTCCGGGTCGCCAGGTTTGCCGCCGATCATTGCGAAGACGCCGACGCCAACGCCTGGCGTGCCGCCCACTCCCGTCACACCGCCCACGGCGATCGCGCGCAACAAGGGCAGCGGCAGCGGCGCCAACAGCGCCAAAAGTCTGGATAACGACGACAGTGGCGACGACACCTACGCGTTCACCACGCCGAAGTCGGGCAAGAGCAACACGGTGCGCCTGTTGACCGTCGCGATCGATCCGGGACACGGCGGCGAAGACCCCGGCGCGATCGGCGGCTCGGGCACTTACGAGAAGCACGTCGCGCTCGACATCGCGAAGAAACTGCGCGCGAAGATCGACGCGCAACCGAACATGCGCGCGATGATGACGCGCGACGCCGACTTCTTCGTGCCGCTGAACGTGCGCGTGCAAAAAGCGCGGCGCGTCGGCGCGGACCTGTTCGTGTCGATTCACGCCGATGCGTTCACCACGCCCGAGGCGCGCGGCTCGTCGGTGTTCGCGTTGTCGGAGCACGGCGCGTCGAGCGCGGCCGCGCGCTGGATGGCGAACAAGGAGAACGCGTCGGACCAGATTGGCGGCATCAACATCAAATCCGCCGACGCCACCGTGAATCGCGCGTTGTTCGACATGTCCACCACCGCGCAGATTCGCGACTCCATGCGCTACGGCAACTTCGTGCTGAAGGAAATCGGCGGGATCAACAAGCTGCACAAAGGTTCGGTCGAACAGGCGGGCTTCGCGGTGTTGAAGGCGCCCGACATTCCGTCGATCCTCGTGGAAACGGCGTTCATCAGCAATCCCGACGAGGAGCGGCGCCTGAACGACGACGCCTATCGCGAGAAGATGGCCGATGCGATCATGACCGGCATCAAGCGTTATTTCGCGGCGAATCCGCCGCTGGCAAAGAATCGCATGACGTGACGATGTGTCTTTCGCGCGTTGTTCTCGTCCAGCGCTCCAACAAAAAAACGGCCGCAGCAATGCGGCCGTTTTCGATCGTGCACCCGTTTCAACGCGCCAGCGACAAGCGCTGCACGACCCAGCCGCCGAATACGTTCACCGCGAGCCCCACCATCACCAGCACCGCACCGGCGATCTGCGCGGTGGAGAGCCGCTCATCGAGAAAGACCGCCGCCGATGCGAGACCGACGATCGGCACGAGCAGCGAAAACGGCGCGACCTGGCTCGCCGGATAGCGCGACAACAGACGGCTCCATAATCCATAGCCGAGCAGCGTGGCGATAAACGCGAGATAGACGACCGCGAAAATCGACATCGCGCTGATGCCGGAAAGCGCCGCCGCGATCCGCTGCGGACCCTCGAACGCATACGACAGCGCGAAGAAAGGCAGCGGCGGAATCAGACTGCCCCACACCACGAGGCCGACGAGGTCGACCTTGCCGACCTTCTTCGTGACGATGTTGCCGAGCGCCCACGAACACGCGGCGCACAGCGTGAGCAGGAAGCCGGCGAGCGTCATCGCATGGCCGCCCTGCATGCCGATCACGGCGAGGCCCGCGGCGGCGATCAGCAAACCGGCGACATTCGGCAAGCGAAAACGCTCATGCAAGAAGAACGCGGCGAAGATCAGCGTGAAAAACGCCTGCGCCTGCAACACGAGCGATGCGAGTCCGGCCGGCATGCCGACGTACATCGCCGAGAACAGAAACGCGAACTGCCCGAGCGAGATCGTCAAGCCATAGGCCAGCAACCAGCGCCATGCCAATTGTGGACGCTTGACAAAAAACACCGCCGGTATTGCCGCGAGCGTGAAGCGCAGCGCGCCGAGCAGCATCGGCGGCACGCCATGCAAGCCGACCTTGATAACGACGAAATTGACGCCCCACGCAATGACGACGACGAGCGCGAGCAGCAGGTCCCTCGGCGACATGCCGGTCTCCAATAAAGTGTTGAACCCGTCAGTTTAGCGGAGCGTGGGAAATTCGCACGGGACCGAAAGCGCAGTCGCCGTGCGCTCAGGCATTGAGCCAGTTTTCGATACGCAGGCCGGGATAGGCCGTGAAATCGCGCTCATTGTTGGTGACGAGCACGACGTCGAGCGAGACCGCGTGGGCCGCGATCAGCTTGTCGAGCTGGTCCTTCTTGCGCTCGCGCGTGGCTTCATGGATCGGGCCGTAGGCACTCGCCGCCGCGCTGTCGAACGGCGCAACCAGGATGTCTTCGACAAGCGCCGCAAGGTTGCGACGCTCGCGCGCACGATTGGCCGAGACCGCCACGCCGTACTCCAGCTCGGCGAAAGTAATGGCGGACATCACGACGTCGCCGACGAAGCATTCCGCAAAACGCTTCGCAACCTGCTCCGGCTGATTCTTCATCAGGTAGATGCACATGTTGGTGTCCAGCATGTAGCGCGGCATTACAGATCCTCGCGCTCAGCCTGCTCGTGGTCGCCGCGGCCTTCCGCCATGAAATCCGGGCTGAACTTCGAGAATTTCTTTAGTACGCCGGCGAGCGGGCGGCGCGTGGGACGAATGCGCAGTTCGTCGCCGACCCGCTCGATTTCCACTTCCATGTCGACGCTGCTAAACGCCAGTTCAGCCGGAATGCGCACGGCCTGCGAATTGCCATTGCGAAAAACCTTGGTCAGCACGTTCCGCTCCTCATACGATGATGTACATCCAATGTACATACATCACTATAGACGGGCAGCGGCGCGATGTAAATACATGTGTGTACGCCGAGCCTGGCTGGAGGCGCTGGCTGAGCCAACGCAGTAGAATCATCCATTAAGAATTTTCCTCATCCCTTCTTGCCGAGCGCCCCATGTCCTCTTCGATCAAAGCAGTTCTCAAACCGCATCTGCGCGATGTCGGCAGTCTGACTGTGCGGCGCGTGCTGCCTGCAATGGCCGCGCGTCTGATCGGACCGTTCATCTTCTTCGATCACATGGGCCCGGCGACGCTCGAACCCGGCGTCGGCCTAGACGTGCGTCCGCATCCGCATATCGGCCTCGCCACGGTGACATTTCTGTTCGAAGGCGCGATCATGCATCGCGACAGTCTCGGCTCGGAACAGAAAATCGTCCCCGGCGACGTCAACTGGATGACGGCCGGACGCGGCATCGTCCATTCCGAGCGCACGCCCGCCGAAGACCGCGCGCGCGGCCAGACCATCCACGGCATTCAGACCTGGGTCGCGCTGCCGCTCGACGACGAAGAGGTCGCGCCGTCGTTCGCGCATCACAGCGCGGACACGCTGCCGGTGGTCGAGCGCAACGGCGTCACGTTGCGCGTGATCGCCGGCACCGCGTTCGGCCAGCGTTCGCCCGTCAGCACGTTTTCCGGCACGCTGTATGTCGCGGGCGAGTTCGCGCCGGGCAGCGCGTTCGCGCTCGAACCGGAGCACGAGGAGCGCGGCGTGTATCTGGTGGAAGGCGATCTCGAGATCGACGGCACGCCGCTCGAAGTCGGTCAGATGGCCGTGCTCGCGCTCGACGAAACCGTCACGCTCGCGAGCACGCACGGCGCGCGCGTGATGGTGCTCGGCGGCGAAAAGCTCGACGGCGAACGCTTTATCGAATGGAATTTCGTCGCGAGTTCGCGTGAGAAGATCGAAGCCGCGAAACTCGCGTGGACGAATCAGGAAATGGGCACAGTGCCGGGCGAAACCGAATGGATACCGCTGCCGCTAAAAAAGTGACGGCGGAAATGACGGCGGATTTCAGGCGCGGGCGCGGCGTCAACACGCATTGAATCCGCGCAGTTCGGCCCCAGCTAACAGACAAACCGTTTTATCGACGAGGACGTAATGGACACCACTCTGGCCACATTCGAAAAGGACGTCATCACGGCGTCGACACTGGCCCCTGTGCTGGTCGATTTCTGGGCGCCGTGGTGCGGCCCCTGCAAAACGCTCGGCCCGATGCTGGAAAAGCTCGAGGCCGAAGGCGCCGGCAAATGGAAGCTCGTCAAGGTGAACGTGGACGAGAACCAGGAACTTGCCGCGCACTTCCAGGTGCGCAGCATTCCGCACGTCATGGCATTCGCGGACGGCCGGCCGGTCGATCAGTTCGTCGGCGTGCTGCCTGAAGGGCAACTGCGCGAATTCATCGAACGGCTCGTGCCGCAAGGCGCGGACGCCGCGCGTCTCGACGCGCAGGCCGCCTTGGCCGAAGGCCGCCGCGAGGACGCTTACGAGGCGTTGCAGGCCGCGCTCGCCATCGACCCGGCCTTCGACGAAGCGCGCCTCGACCGCATCGAGATGCTGCTCGATGACAACCGTATCGACGAAGCGCGCGACGAGGTCGATTTGCTGTCGCCGAAAACGACGCAAGGCATCGACGCGCGCTTCAACGCGATCAAGACGCGTCTGGACGCCGTGGATGCCGCGGCCGATCTGCCGCCGACCGACGCGCTCGAAGCGCGCGTCGCGAGCCATCCCGACGATCTGGAAGCGCGCTTCGATCTCGCGAGCGCGCTGATCGCACGCCGCAAATATGCGGGCGCGCTCGAGCATCTGCTGGCAATCGTGCAGCGCGATCGCACGTTCCGCGACGACATCGGCCGCAAGACGATGCTCTCGGTGTTCGATCTGGCCGCGCATCAGCCGGAACTCGTCGCGCAATGGCGCCGCAAGCTGAGCGCCGCGCTGTACTAGATACCAGATCCGGTGCCTTGCGCACCCGCTGCGCACTAAAGGTCACACCGCCTGCTTCGCCAGCGCCCGCAACACATACGCGGCCGCGGCGAAGCCAAAGCTCGCCGTCACGCACACGCTCGAACCAAAGCCCGCGCAATTCAGACCGACCGGCCCCGTATATCCCGGCGATGTCGCGACGTGCTCCGCTTCCGCATCGATGTCGCAGACGGCGGCTTCGGGATAGATCAGCGGCTCGTCGGAATACACGGCGCTCACCTTGAATTTCGCTTTCGGCCCACGCTGAAAACCATGCTGCTTGCGCAACTGTCCGCGCACTTTGGATAGCAACGGGTCCTGAATCGTCGCTGCAAGATCGTCGATTCGAATGCGCGTGGGATCGAGCTGGCCGCCCGCGCCGCCAATCGTGATCAACGGCTGCTTGCGCTCGACACACCATGCGATCAGCGCGGTCTTGGTGCGCACGCTGTCGATCGCATCGATCACATAATCGAAGCCGCCGCCGAGCGTCGCCGCGAAATTGTCGGGCTCCACGAAGTCTTCCACGAGACGCACATCGCACGACGGATTGATCGCGGCGATGCGCTCGGCCATCGCTTCGACCTTCGGTTTTCCGTAGTTGCCGTCGAGCGCATGAATCTGCCGGTTCGTATTGCTTTCAGCAACATTGTCGAGGTCGATCAGCGTCAGCGTGCCCACCGCGCTGCGCGCCAACGCTTCGGCGACCCACGAGCCCACTCCGCCGATACCGATCACCGCCACATGCGCGCTCTCGAACGCGGCAAGCGCGGGCGCGCCGTACAGACGCGCAATGCCGCCGAAGCGTCGCGCGCGGTCGGCGGCTTCATGCCCGTCGAGGCTGGTAGTAAGATCGGATTGCGCGGTGGTCGACATGATGGAACTCGTTGAAGGCAAGAAAGCAGAAAGCGCAAGGCAGAAAGCGCATGTGAATCGCGCAGTCCGTATTTTGCCTGAACGCATGGATCAGCATTGCCGCGGCAATCACCGTGAGAAAGTCGCCGTTCGAAAACCCGCGAAAGCGCGGCACCGGTGCATCGCGCTTGATCTGGCTGCGGGCAAAAAATTGGCGCCTTAGCTATACTGGGCTGACTGTAGCGTGCGCATAAGAACATGACCTCACTCGCCGAACTTCGAAAAAATTATTCGCTGGGTTCTCTGGACATCGGCGACGTCGACCGCGACCCGTTCCGGCAATTCGACGTCTGGTTTCAGCAGGCCGTCGAGGCGAAACTGCCCGAACCGAATACGATGACGCTCGCCACCGTTGACTCGCGCGGCCGGCCTTCAGCGCGCATCGTGCTGATCAAGGGCGTCGACGAACGAGGCTTCGTGTTCTTCACCAACTACGAAAGCCGCAAGGGCCGCGAGCTGGCCGCGAATCCGTACGCGAGCCTGCTCTTCTACTGGATCGAGCTCGAGCGCCAGGTGCGCATCGAGGGGCGCGTCGTCAAAACGAGCGCGGCGGAAAGCGACGCGTATTTCGCGTCGCGTCCGCCCGGTTCGCGTATCGGCGCATGGGCGTCGAATCAAAGTCAGGTGATTGAAAGCCGTTCGCAGCTCGAAACGCGCGAACGCGAAATGCGCCTGCAATACGGCGACGAACCGCCGCGTCCGCCGCATTGGGGCGGTTATCGTTTGGTGCCCGAAGCAATCGAATTCTGGCAGGGCCGGCCGTCGCGTTTGCACGACCGTCTGCTTTACACGCGTTCGAGCGAAAACAGCGACTGGCAAATCTGCCGTCTGTCGCCCTGAACCAGCACTAACAATGTCGTCAGCGCGTTGCCGACGTAGCAGCGCGCGGCGCAAGGATCGCGTCTCGCGGCATGGGAGTTGCGCCGCATCGGGCTGCGATCCACACAAGCTTCGCTTTAATTCAACGGACACGGAGAAATCGCATGTTCTGGGAGAAAAAGCTGGCGCAGTGGGTGGAAGAAGTAAAAACCAAGGCTGATTTGCCGGCGCGTCTCGTGCTGTGGGACGGCCAGCAGCACGACTTCGGGCGGTTCGCCGCGCCGCAGGTCACGCTGCACGTCAAGAGCGCAACGGCGTTGCCTTATCTGCTCGAACCGAGCCTCGACAACCTGGGCGAGGCGTACGTCAAGGGCAAGATCGACATCGAGGGCAAGCTCTCGGACATCATCAACGTCGGTTATCAGCTCGCGCGCAACACCGTCAATAGTGCGGGCAAGCTCGCGCGCGTGCGGCGCTATTTCCAGCATTCGAAGGCGTCGGATAAAAAGGCCATCCAGTATCACTACGATGTCTCGAACGAGTTCTACAAGCTCTGGCTCGACGAGAACATGGTCTACTCGTGCGCCTATTTCGAGAACGGCGACGAAGATCTCGCCACCGCGCAGATCAAGAAGATCGACCACATCCTCACGAAGATTCAGGTGCAGCCGGGTCAGCGGCTGCTCGACATCGGCTGCGGCTGGGGCGCGCTCGTGCTGCGCGCGGCGCAAAAATTCGGCGCGCAATGCGTGGGCGTGACGCTGTCGCAAAACCAGTTCGACCTCGCGACGGCGCGCGTGAAAGCCGCGGGCCTCGAGAATCAGATCGAGATTCGTCTGCAGGATTATCGCGACGTCGAAGGACGATTCGACCGCATCACGAGCGTCGGCATGTTCGAGCACGTGGGCCGCAAGAACCTGCCGGGCTACTTCAAGAAAGTGCACGACCTTCTCGCCGACGACGGCATCGCGATGAATCACGGCATCACGTCGAGCGATGCGGACAGCGGCGAGACGGCGCTGGGCGGCGGCGAGTTCATCGACCGTTATGTGTTTCCGGACGGCGAACTGCCGCACATCAGCCTCGCGCTCGAGTCGATGCAGCGCGGCGGGCTCGAAGCGGTTGACGTGGAAAGCCTGCGCCGTCACTATGCGCACACGCTCGACATCTGGGCGGAAAATTTCGAGACGCACGCGGAAGAAGCCCGCAAGCTCGTCGACGACGAAAAATTCCGCATCTGGCGCGTGTACCTGGCCGGCTGCGCGTATGCATTCGAAAACGACGACGTCTCCATCTATCAGGTCGTCTGCCGCAGGGCCGGCCGCAGTGCGAAAACCCTGCCGTGGTCGCGCCGCTACATGTACGAGAAGCCGCTGTGAGGTGAGCGCCGCGGCGTCGTGCTAGCGCGGGCGGTCGCGGTGCTTACTAGTGAAAATCTCGATGGGTCAGAGCGGGACAAGAGAAGAGGAAGAGGCGCTGGACGAACGCGGCGAGCAAAGCGACGTGGGAGTGCGGAGCGGAGGCGAGGCGTCGAGCGAAGCGGAAGCGCCAGGCGAAGCGGCGCAGTTCGATCTGTTCGGGATGCCGGTGCAAGCGGCGCCCGCAGCGCCGAAAGCCGAAGCCCGCGCGAAACCGTCGCGCGCTCGTTCAGGCGCTCAAGCACCGTTGGACGCGCAAGCCGATGCGCCTTTTGTAACTCACGCGCCGAAAATCGAAAACCGCCAACCCGCCCGCTCTACAACCGCCGCCGCGTCGCTGTGGCAAGAAGAAGCAGCGCCCGAGCCGGCGCCTATGGCCACACCAACGGCCCCCACCACCGACGCCCCCAAAAAACGCCGCACTCGCGAAATCCTCGCGGCCCCGCCCTCGCCCGACGTACTCGCGCTCGCCTCACAACTGCCGCCGCAAGTGCACCTCGGCACATCGACGTGGTCGTTTCCCGGCTGGAACGGCATCGTCTACGGCGACGAATACAGCAACAGCAAGCTGTCGCGCGACGGCCTGACCGCCTACGGCGCGCATCCGCTGCTGAAGACGGTCAGCATCGACCGGTCGTTTTATCAGGCGCTCACCGTCACCGAATACCTGCGCTACGCGCAGCAGGTGCCCGAGCATTTCCGCTTCATCGTCAAGGCGCCGATGACGATCACCGACGCCACCGTGCGCGCCGAACGCGGCGAGCCGGTGGCGCTGAATCCGTGTTTTCTGAACGCGCAAATGGCGATCGACGACTTCGTGACGCCGTGTCTCGAAGGCCTGGGCGCGAAGGCCGGCGCGCTCGTGTTCCAGTTGTCGCCGCTGCCCGACCAGATGCTCGCGCAGCCCGCGGTTTTCATCGAACGGCTGGCCGAGTTCCTCGCGGCCTTGCCCACGCTGCCGCAAGGCACCTGCTACGCAGTCGAAATCCGCGACGCCAGTTTGCTCACGCCGCGTTTCATTCGTACGCTGAAAGCGGCGGGCGTGCGCTACTGCGTCGGCATTCACGCGCGGATGCCCGATCCGCTGCGGCAGGCGGCGGCGCTCGCACTATTGGACGGCGAGCCGGCCGGTCCGCTGGTCGTGCGCTGGAGCCTGCACGGCGGCTTCAAATACGAGCAGGCGAAGGCGAAATACGAGCCGTTCGATAAGCTCGTCGACCGCGATCCGGCCACGCGTGCGTCGCTCGCGGAACTAGCCGCGCGCTATGCGCTGGCCGGCCAGCCGGTGGTGATCGCGGTGAATAACAAGGCGGAAGGTTCGGCGCCGCTCAGTTGCGTCGAGTTGGCGCGCGAGATCATTGAAGCGTATGCGCGGCTCGCGAATGAGCACGAGCACGAACAGGAGGAACACGAGCACGGCCACCGCCGCGAGCAGGAGCCCTCACAGCAGCAAGCAGACGCCGTGAATGCCGCAGCGATGCAACACAGTGAACCTCAGGAGCCGCGCCTACCAGATCCGCCGGGCGACGCGAGCCGCGCTCAGACCAGCGACTCGAACAGCAGCGAGCCGCACTGAACGCCGACCCCGCGCCGACCCGCGCCGGCCCGCCTCAACCCGCCTTGATCCGATGCGCAAATTTCTGCCGGAACTTGGCCACCTTCGGCGCGACCACGAACGAGCAATAGCCTTGCTCCGGATGCTGCGCGAAATAATTCTGATGATAGGCCTCGGCAGGCCAGTAGTTGCCGTCGAGCGGCAACACCTGCGTGACGATCTGGCCGTCGTGAATGCCCTGCTCGCCGATTTCGCGGATCACCTGCAAAGCGGCTTCACGCTGCGCGTCGGAATGCGTGAAGATGACCGAGCGGTATTGCGGGCCGACATCGTTACCTTGCCGGTTCAACTGCGTGGGATCGTGGATCGCGAAGAAGATTTCGAGGATCTCGCCGTAGCTGATCTTCGACGGATCGAACTCGACCTTCACCACTTCCGCGTGCCCCGTCGCGCCGTCGCACACCTGCTCGTAGGTCGGACGCTGCGTGTGGCCGCCCGCATAGCCCGACTCCACCGAGTTGACGCCGTCGACGCCCAGATAAACCGCTTCGAGGCACCAGAAACACCCGCCACCCAAGGTGGCGACTTCGCCTGTCTGACTCATGCTGCATGCTCCTTCTCACTCGTGATCGGCCGATGCCGCATTCGCTTTGCCGCAACGCCCATGCCATCGGCGGTAGCGTTCCAGCTTAGCGGGTTTTGCGATGCGCCGGTTGCGTCGCGGTCAGTGCACCGCGATTGCAGTTAAAATTGGGGCAAATCGACGATTTTCACTATGACTTTCGAATCAACTGTTTCCCGCCGTGCGCGCGAGAGCTTCGGCGCGGCTTCCGGCCGCCACGCATCGGCGGCTTGCGCGCAATGAAGCACGCCAGCCCGCCCAACTTCGACCAGCCGGCCTTCAGGCAGGCGCTCAGCCAGTTCGCTACGGGCGTCACCGTCATCACGACGCGTGCGCCGTCCGGCCAGTTGATCGGCATCACCGCCAGCTCGTTCAATTCGGTTTCGCTCGAGCCGCCGCTCGTGCTGTGGAGTCTCGCCACGCGCTCGGCGTCGATGTCGGTGTTCCGCGCGAACAGCCACTACGTCGTCAACGTGCTGGCGGCGTCGCAACTCGATCTATGCAAGCGCTTCGCCACGGTGAAGGGCGACCGCTTCGAAGGCGTATCGCACGCGGCGGGCGACAGCGGTATGCCGGTGCTCGACGGCGCGCTCGCGTGGTTCGAATGCCATAACCGCAGCCGTTACGAAGAAGGCGATCACGTGATTTTCGTCGGCGAGGTGGAGCGCTGCGGCGTGCACGAGAATGCCGCCGACATGGCGCCGCTCGTTTTCCAGAACGGCCAGTTCCACGGCCTCAAGTCGTTGTAAGCGCACGCGGCGCTTGCAACGGCCCTTGCCAGGGCCAGGCCGGCGCTGCGCGCAGAGGGCGCCTCAGCGATCGTTGTGCGGCGCGCCGTGGGTGTTGTTGCGCGTGACCAGCGAAACCGGCACGCCCGAATCTTCCTTCAAGGTCTGCAGCACGATATTCGAACGAATATCCAGCACGCCCGGCGCCTTATAGAGACGCTGCAACACAAAATCCGAATAGTGCTTGAGGTTGTGCGCGAGAACGCGCAGCAGATAGTGCGTCTCGCCCGTCACGACAAAAGCGCCGACCACTTCCGGCCAGTCGCGCAGCGCTTCAGCGAAGCGCTCGTGCCAATTCTGCTGTTCATTGCGCATCGACACCTGAACGAACGCCTCCAGCTCGAAGCCCAGCACTTCGCGGTTCAGACACGCGCGATAGTGCTCGATGACGCCCTGTTCTTCCAGTAGACGCAAGCGCCGCAGACACGCCGACGGCGACAGCGAGATGCGCTCCGCGAGATCGAGATTGCTGATTCGTCCTTCCTGCTGAAGCACCGTCAAGATACGGCAATCGGTGGCGTCGAGCGAGATCGCGTTCATATTCGGTCTCCCTTTCCCATTTAACTCAAATTATGTTCCAAGACCGGGCTTAGAAGGAGATTTTTTCGCAATCACATTTCGCGGCTGGCCACCTATCATTCCGTATAGACCTCCACCTTCCATGCGGACATGCAAACACTCTGGGACATCACCCCCGCCGTCGATACGGCGACGCCCGTCTGGCCAGGCGACACGCCCGTCGGCATCGAGCGCGTCTGGCGGATGGAGGCCGGCTCGCCCGTCAACGTCGCGCGGCTGACGCTCTCGCCGCATACCGGCGCGCACACGGACGCGCCTCTGCACTACGACGCGGAGGGCGCCGCAATCGGCCAAGTGCCGCTCGACGCCTATCTCGGACGATGCCGCGTGATTCATTGCATCGGCGCGTCGCCTGTTGTCACGCCACAACATCTGCGTGACTCGTTGGGCGGGTTGCCGCCGCGAGTCTTACTGCGCACTTACAGAAACGCGCCGACCGCGGCGTGGGACAGCGGCTTCTGCGCCGTCGCGCCCGAAACGATCGACCTGCTCGCGGCCAACGGCGTGAAGCTGATCGGCATCGACACGCCGTCGCTCGACCCGCAGGAATCGAAGACGATGGACGCGCATCACCGTATTCGCGCGCACGGCATGGCGATTCTCGAGGGCATCGTGCTCGACGACGTCGCGCCCGGCGATTACGAACTGATCGCGCTGCCGCTCAAGCTGACCACGCTCGACGCGAGCCCCGTGCGCGCGGTCCTGCGCGCGCTGCCCGACGCGCACTGACTTCCAATCCGCAATACGCGAACGAACGAGACCACCATGAATCATCGCGAAGAAGCCTTGGCGCTCGACAGCGCCGACCCGCTCGCGACACTGCGCGACCAGTTCGCGCTGTCGTCGACCACTATCTACCTCGACGGCAATTCGCTCGGCGTGCCGCCGGCCGCCGCCGCGCAACGCGCGCAAACCGTGATCGCCGCCGAATGGGGCGAGGGTTTGATCCGCAGCTGGAACGCGGCGGGCTGGTTCGCGCTGCCGCGTCGCTTGGGCAATAAACTCGCGCCGCTGATCGGCGCCGCCGAGGACGAAGTCGTCGTCACCGATACGATTTCGATCAACCTCTTCAAGGTGCTGTCCGCCGCACTGCGGCTCGCCGACGCGCGCGACCCGAAGCGGCGCGTGATCGTGTCCGAGCGTTCGAATTTTCCGTCCGACCTGTACATCGCGCAGGGCGTGATCGAGCAGCTCGACCGCGGCTATGAACTGCGTCTCGTCGACGACCCGTCGGAGCTGCCCGAAGCAATCGGCGACGACACCGCGATCGCGATGATCACGCATGTGAACTACCGCACCGGCTACATGCACGACATGGCCGCGCTGACGAAGCTGATTCACGACAAGGGCGCGCTCGCGCTGTGGGACCTCGCGCATTCGGCGGGCGCGGTGCCGGTCGACCTGAACGGCGTCGGCGCCGACTACGCAGTCGGCTGCACGTACAAGTACCTGAACGGCGGTCCGGGCTCGCCTGCCTTCGTGTGGGTGCCGAAGCGCCATCAGAATAACTTTGCGCAGCCGCTGTCCGGCTGGTGGGGACATGCCGCGCCGTTCGAGATGAACCCGACGTATCGGCCGGATCAGGGCGTCGGCCGCTATTTGTGCGGCACGCAGCCGATGGTGTCGATGGCGCTCGTCGAATGCGGGCTCGACGTGTTTCTGCAGACCGACATGCAGGCGATTCGCCGCAAGTCGCTGGCGCTGACCGATCTCTTTATCGAACTCGTCGAAGCGCGTTGCAGCGAATTTCCGTTGAAGCTCGTCACGCCGCGCGCACACTCGCAGCGCGGCTCGCATGCGAGCTTCGAGCATCCGCATGGCTATGAGGTGATGCAGGCGTTGATCGCGCGTGGGGTGATCGGCGATTATCGCGAGCCGCATGTGCTGCGCTTCGGCTTTACGCCGCTTTATACGCGCTTCGTGGATGTATGGGACGCCGTCGAAACCTTGCGCGACGTGCTCGCACGCGAGACCTGGCGCGCGCCGGAATTTGCCGCGCGCGGCGCCGTGACCTGAGGAGCGCACGATGAACGATCACATGCAAACGCCGGGCTTGCCCGAAGAAAAGCCCGCGCAAGGTTGCCCGTTCGGTCATGGGAGCGCTGCGTCCGCCGACGCTGCGACTGCTGCTACGAACGCTTCTTCAGCCGAGGATGGCTGGCACGACGCGCAGCTCGACTTCTCCGGCTCGATGAGTTACGGCGATTATCTGTCGCTCGGGACGGTGCTGAATGCGCAGCATCCGTTGTCGCCCGATCACAACGAGATGCTGTTCATCATTCAGCATCAGACCAGCGAATTGTGGATGAAGCTCGCGCTGTACGAGTTGCGCGCCGCGCTCGACGCCGTGCATCGCGACGAGTTGCCGCCGGCGTTCAAGATGCTCGCGCGCGTCTCGCGGATCATGGAGCAGCTCGTGCAGGCCTGGAGCGTGCTCGCGACAATGACGCCGTCCGAATACACGGCGATGCGGCCTTACCTGGGCAGCTCGTCGGGGTTTCAGTCTTATCAGTACCGGCAGATCGAGTTTCTGCTCGGCAACAAGAACGAGCAGATGCTCAAGCCGCATGCGCATCGTGCCGATGTGCTTGCGGAGGTGAAGGCGTCACTGGAAGCGCCGTCGTTCTACGACGAAGTGGTGAAGCTGCTTGCGCGTCGCGGCTTTGCGATTTCGCCGTCGCGGCTCGCGCGCGACTGGACGCAGCCCACGGTTCACGATGCTTCCGTCGAAGCGGCCTGGCTAGAGGTGTATCGCAATCCTTCGCAGCATTGGGAGTTGTACGAGATGGCCGAGGAACTGGTCGATCTCGAGGACGCTTTCCGGCAGTGGCGGTTCCGGCACGTTACTACCGTCGAGAGGATTATCGGCTTCAAGCAGGGGACGGGCGGGACCAGTGGCGCGCCTTATCTGCGCAAGATGCTCGATGTGGTTTTGTTTCCTGAGCTTTGGCATGTCAGGACGGTGTTGTAGGGACGAGCTGCGGCGAGTTTTTGTCTAACCCGCTTCGCTCGTTAGTGACAAGACAGTCATGTCTCGAGCGGCGCCGCACGCGCTGCAGCAGTAAATGTCACCGCGCCACAAATCCCCCATCAACCGCCAGCGAAACCCCACTCACCATAGAAGCCGCATCGCTCAA
Source organism: Paraburkholderia graminis C4D1M (assembly GCF_000172415.1). Classification (GTDB taxonomy): domain Bacteria; phylum Pseudomonadota; class Gammaproteobacteria; order Burkholderiales; family Burkholderiaceae; genus Paraburkholderia; species Paraburkholderia graminis. Next base: position 122,327 of record NZ_ABLD01000009.1, on the reverse strand, counting down.
CAAGAACGCCACCACCGAAGCCACTTCAACCGCCTCGGCAAACCTCCCAAGCGGAATAGCCTTAAGTGCAGGCTCGCGCTTGACAGGATCGCTCCACGCCTGCACGGCCATCGGCGTCAGCGTAACAGTCGGATTCACACTATTCACACGAATCCCAAACGGTCCCAACTCGATGCACAAAGCCCGCGTGATCGCATCGAGCGCGGCCTTCGAAGCCGAATAGCTCAGGTGATCGTCAAGCGCGACAAGCGCCGCCTGACTCGAAACGTTCACGATACTGCCGGCCCGCTTCGCGTCGATCATCCCTCGCGCCACATGCTTCGCCACCAGCGCCGCGCCGCGCGCGTTCACCGCCATCACGCGGTCGAAACTCGCGGCCGTTGTCTCCACCGCGCGTTCGAGCAACGCAATGCCCGCGCAATTCACCAGACCGTCGAAAGCACCGAGCGATAGAAACGCTTCGTCGATTGCGGCTTCGTCGCTGACGTCGAGCTTCAACGGCTCGCAGCCGGTCTCCTCGGCGAGACGCGCAAGCTCGTTCGCATTGCGTGCCGCCGCGACGACATCGGCACCGCTCGCGCACAACATCTCGACCGTCGCGCGCCCTATTCCACTCGAGGCGCCCGTCACGAATATCGAGCGGCCGGAAAAATCGAAAGTAGCATTCATGATGTTTGCAAGCGATGCATGACCGGCTTCAATGCCGGATACAGGTCTTTATAGATGCCGAAGCGCTCTTCGTAACGCGCCATTCGCGCGGCGTCCGGTTGTGCGCGCTCGATCAGCGTGATCCAGCCGCCCTGCGCCGCCTCGCGCGAAATCAGCCCGACGCCGAGCGCGGCGAGCAACGCGGCGCCCATCGCCGCCTCCACTTCCTGCTCGATCGTATAGACCGGATAGCCGGTGATGTCGGCGATGATCTGCATCCACAAGTCCGAATGCGCGGCGCCGCCGACCACGATCAGCTTGTCCTCCAACGACTGCGCTCCCTGGCGTCCGGCCTCGATGTTGTGCTTCAACGCAAACGACACGCCCTCGAGCACCGCGCGATACAAGTGCGCCCGCGTATGAAAAAGGCTCAGGCCGACGAACGCGCCGCTCGCCTTGGCGTCCCACACGGGGCTGCGTTCGCCCATCAGATAAGGCAAAAACATCACGCCATCCGATCCCGCCGGCACTTTCGATGCATTGTCTTCGAGCAGACGATGGGGATCGCCATGCGGCGTCGCGCGCGCGGCTTCCATTTCGGCATGACAGAACTGATCGCGATACCACGTCACTGACGCGCCCGCGGTAATCGCGCCGCCGAACACATAGATGTCGCGCTGCCCGTTGAAAACGTGAGGCATGCTGATCAATCCGTGGCGCGCATCGACCGTCTGATTGACGTAGCCCCAGCACATGCTCGTGCCGATCATCGCGACATGTTGCCCTGCTCGGCTCACGCCCGCGGCGAATGTCGCGACCGCGGCGTCCACGCCGCCCGCCACAATCGACGTGCCTGCCGCGAGTCCGAGCTGCCCGCTCCATTGCGACAGCAAGCCGCCGACCACTTCCGATGAATCGACGAGCCGCTCCGGCATCATCGTCGCGGGAATGCCGAGCATGTCGAGCGCCTCGTCGGACCAGTCGCGCTGCGCAATATCGTAGATGCCGCCGATGTTGCCCGCCGAGCTGTGATCGACCGCGACTTCGCCCGTCAGCATGTAGATCACATACGCGTTCGGCGGCAGGAAGTAACGCGTTTGCGCCCATACGTCGGGCTCGTGATCGCGCAGCCACAGCATCTTCGTGTAGCCGTAGTAGCTGTCCACGCCATTGCCGGTGATCGCGTACAGCCGCTCGAGGTCGACGTTGCGGTGCACCCATTCGACCTGATCGGTTGCGCGCCGGTCCATCCATATCAGACACGGATAAAGCGGCCGCATCTCGCTATCCACAGGAATGCCCGAGCCGCCATACAGGCTGCTCACGCACACGGCCTTGATGGAATCCGCCGCGACGCCCGCCTGTTTCGCCTTCTGCACGCACGCGGCAATGCATTCGGTGACCGCCTTGAACCACACCGCCGGCCATTGCTCGGCCCATAGAGGCTTCGGCGTATCCGGCTGATAGCTCGACGCGTGTTGCGCAACGATAGCGCCGTGCCGATCAACCAGCAGCGCCTTCGTGCTCTGCGTGCCGATGTCGACGCCGATGACGTATTCCATACAGTCTCCGTTGTTGTAGCGCTGCGCTTCAGTAGATGCCGGCGCTTACGCGCGCGGCTTCATCAGCACCTTGATCGAATCCAGCGAATCGGCGACCTTGATCGCCTCGTCCCATTCTTCCAGAGAAAAGCCGTGTGTGACGATGCCTTTCGACGTCACGAGTCCGCGCGCGAGCAGATCGATTGCAATCGGATAGCAATACGGTCCGAGGTGCGCGCCGCGTACATCGAGTTCCTTGCGGTCGCCGATCACCGACCAGTCGAGTGTCGTATCCGCGCCGAACACGGAGAACTCGACGAAGCGCCCGAGCTTGCGGATCAGATCCATGCCCTGATTGACGCCGACCGGCGCGCCGGTCGTTTCAATATAGACGTCGCAGCCGTAGCCGTCAGTGAGCGAATGGATGATCGCGAGCGCGTCGTCCTGTTTCGGGTTGATCGTCACGTCCGCGCCATACTCGCGCGCGAGTGCGAGGCGCTCTTCCACCAGATCTATCACGACGAGTTTCTTCGGCGTTTTCAGATGCGCGACTTGCGTCATCATCAAACCGAGCGGACCCGCGCCTGCAATCACGACGACGTCATCCAACTGCACATCGCCGCGATTGACCGTGTGAATCGCGCACGCCAGCGGTTCGATGATAGCGGCGTCTTCGAGTGAAATGCCGTCCGGAATCTTGTGAACGATGGCGGTCGGCGGAATACGCATGTACTCGGCCATGCCGCCGTCGGCGACTTCACGCTGAAAGCCGAAGATGTTGTGCACTTCGCACATCCAGTACTGGCCGGATTTGCAATAACGGCACTTGCCGCAAGGCACGATCTGCTCGGCGATCACGCGGTCGCCGATCTTCACGCCGAAATGTTCTGCCGCGCCTTCGCCGAGTTCCTGCACGAAGCCGAAGAACTCGTGCCCCGGAATCACCGGCGCTTTAACCCACGGACTCGGCCCGCCCCAGAACATCTTCGCGCCCGAATGGCATTTGCAATCGCTCGCGCAGATCCCGCATGCGGCGATGCGAATCACCAGTTCATGCGCTCGCGCGCGCGGCTTCGCTACCTGTTCGACGCGATAGTCTTTCGGTGCGTGGCAGACAATCGCCGTCATGTCCTGCTTGTCGGATGGAGTGAATTCATTCGTCATTGCATGGTCCTGCCGGAAGTGAAAATCAATGGAGAAGAAAGCGTTACTTTCTGCGGTCACGGCTGATGTAAATCGCGAGCAGAATGATTCCGCCTTTGATCACGTTCTGCACATACGGATTCACGCCGACCATGTTGAGTCCGTTGTTCAGCACACCGAGCAGCAGCGCGCCGATCAACGTGCCGATAATCGAACCGCGTCCGCCGGAGATCGACGTGCCGCCCATCACGACGGCCGCGATGGCGTCGAGTTCGAAGCCCACGCCCGCATTCGGCTGGCCGCTCATCAAACGCGCGGTCAACACGATGGCGGCAAACGAAGACGTCAAACCTGCAATCGTGTAGACGATCAGCTTCACGCGCGCGACGCGCACGCCCGACAGACGCGTCGCCTGTTCATTGCCGCCAATCGCGTACACGTAGCGGCCAAACGGCATGCGTTCGAGCAGCACCCACGCGATCACATAGATCACCGCCATGATCACGACGGGCGCCTGAATGCCGAGAATCTTGCCGCTGCCGAAGAAGCTGACCCACTCGGGCAAGCCGTCGATCGGATAGCCGCCGGTGTAAATCAGCGCGAGGCCGCGCGCGATGCCCATCGTCGCGAGCGTGACGATGATCGGCGGCATGCCGGCGAACGCGACGAAGAACCCGTTGGCCGCGCCGAAGCCGAGACCCACCGCAACGCCAACCGCCAACGCGGCAACTGCGTTCATGCCGGCCACCATCAGTCCCGCGGCGAGCGTGCCCGAAAGCGCCATCACCGAGCCGACCGACAGATCGATGCCGCCCGTGAGAATCACGCACGTCATGCCGACGGCGATGATCGCGTTGATCGACACCTGGCGCAGCACGTTCTCGATGTTCGCGCCGGAGAGAAAGCTGTCGCTCGCGAACACCATCACGATGCAAACCACGAGCAAACCGACGAACGGATAGAAGAGCGTCGAGCGCTTCAACGCGGCCCAGGTGAAGCGCACGGGTGCGCCGGGCGTATTGCCGCTGACGCTCGACGTTTTCGGCGGCGAAGAGGGATTAGGCGTGTTCATGCAGGGCTCCACGAGTGCCGGCGGTTGCATAGGTCATCACGGCGTTCGAGTCGATCTGATCGCCTTCGAGCAGCGCTTCGATGCGGCCTTGCCGGAACACGGCGACGCGGTCGCACATGCCCACGATCTCCGGCAGTTCCGACGAAATCATGATGATCGAATAGCCGCGCGCGGTGAGTTCGCGCATCAGCAGATAGATTTCCGCCTTCGCGCCGACGTCGATGCCGCGCGTCGGTTCGTCGAAGATGAGGATGTTGGTGTGGTGGTTCAGCCAGCGCGCGATCACGACTTTCTGCTGGTTGCCGCCCGACAGCGTGGCGACTTCCGTATGCATGGTCGGCGCTTTCACGCCGACGCGTTTCATGATGTCGGCGGTGGCGCGCGCTTCGCTGCGCTGATCGATAAAAAATCGCAGCGAGCGGTATTTGCCGAGGTTATTGATCGAGATGTTCTGCTTGATCGAGAAGTCCGTAATCAGCCCTTCCGTTTTGCGGCTTTCAGGAAGAATGCCGACGCCCGCGCGCAACGCATCCGCCGGGTCCGACAGTTTCGCGGCCTCGCCGTTGATGCGAATCTCCTTCGCATAGGCCGCGTCCGCGCCGATCACGGCGAGCGCGGTCTCGGTGCGGCCCGAACCGACCAGTCCCGCGAAACCGAGAATCTCGCCTTCGCGCAGCGTGAATTGCAGCACCGGGCTGTCTTTATGCAACTGCAGCTTCTGTACGTCCAGCACGATCTTCGCGTCGGAGCACAGCGGCGGCTTCGGCGGAAAACTGTTTTCGATGCGGCGTCCCACCATCATCTCGACAAGCCGGCTCACGTCGGACTGCGCGACATCGGTCATGCCGACATACTGACCGTCGCGCAGCACGGTGATGCGGTCGCAGACCTCGAAGATTTCTTCCAGGTGATGCGAGATGAAAATCATCGCCACGCCCTGCTTTTTCAGGTCGCGCATGATGGCAAAGAGATGCTCGGCTTCGGCGGGCGTGAGTGTCGCGGTCGGTTCGTCAAGAATAAGAATGCGCGCTTCGAGCGACAACGCCTTGCCGATCTCGACGAACTGCTGCTGCGCAACCGACAGTTCACGAATCGGCACGGACAGATCAATCGACACGCCGAGCCGCGCGAATATATCGGCCGCCGCGCGCCGCATCTTGCCGCGTTCGAGCAGGCCCAGGCCGTTCTTCATTTCGCGGCCGAGAAAGATGTTCTCCACTGCATTCAAGTACGGAATCAGGCTGAATTCCTGAAACACGATGCCGACGCCCGCAGCGACCGCGTCGTGATAATTCGCAAAGTGCCGCGGCTCGCCGTCGATCGTGATCGCGCCTTCGTCCGGCTGATAAATGCCGCACAGAATCTTCATCAGCGTCGACTTGCCCGCGCCGTTTTCGCCGAGCAGCGCGTGGATTTCGCCGCGCGCAATCTCCAGGTGAATGCCTTGCAGCGCCTTCACGCCGGGAAAGCTTTTGCTGATGTTCTCGAGTTTCAATATCGTGTCCATCGGGTGCTCCATCACTGCCCGCCGCCGTGTTTACATCGACCACCGCAAACACAGCGCGGCGGGCATTGGGCTTACCAGCTAAAACCCTTCGCGTTGCTCTTGTCGATCATCTTCACGTCGACCGGAATCGCTTTCGGCACATTGGCGCCCCACTTCTTCGCATACGCGATGCCGAGTGCAATGCGCACCTGGTCGGCAGGAAACTGCGCTGACGTCTCGATGAATTTCGAATTCGGCTTTTGAATCGCGGCAATCGCTTCGGGTGCGCCGTCGACGCTCGTCAGCTTGATGTCCTTACCCGATGACTCAATTGCGGAGAGCGCGCCCATCGATCCACCGTCGTTCACGCTGAAGATGCCCTTCAGGTTCGGATGCGCCTGAATCATGTTCTCGGTGACGGACAGTGCGGTCGCGCGTTCCTGCTTGCCGTTCTGCGTATCCACGAGCTTGACGCCCGGCGCCTTCGCAAGCGCCGCCTTGCAGCCGCGCACGCGTTCGAGAATCGGCACGACCGGAATGCCGTCGAGAATCGCCACTTCGCCGCTGCCGCCAATCGACTTGGCGAGGTACTCGCAGGCTATCTGTCCCGCGTCGAAGTTCTTCGAGCCGACGAACGAATCGACGGGACCGTTCGCGTTCGCGTCCACTGCGACCACCACCACGCCCGCTTTTTTCGCCGACGTCACCGCCGATTGAATGCCCGTCGAATCGGTCGGATTCACGAGCAGAATGTCGATCTTCTTTTGCAGCATGTCTTCGACGTCGCTCACCTGTTTGCTCACGTCGTGATGCGCGTCGGTGACGACCACCGTTGCACCGGTCGACGCAGCGGCGTCGTTCAACGCCTTCTGCATCGTCACGAAATATGGATTGTTCAGTTCCTGAAACGTCATGCCGATCTTCAGCGGTGCGGCCTGCGCGGCAGGCGCGGCGATCAGCGCGAGGCCGAATGCGAGGCTCGCGAAAGTCTTCAACGATGCCTGTTGGATGATGGATTGCGTCACGAGGGTTTGCGTCATGGTTGTCTCCGTTTTTGAAGTGAGCACGTCCGTCACGCTGTCGGCGGACAGCGCGATACGTGTTGAAACGCGGGTGAAACAAAGCGCCTTGCAGAAAAGCGCGGCGGTGAAATACGCAGAGGCTACGTCGGTGGATAGGTTGACGGATAAGCAGCGGCGGCAGGACGCGGCAAGCCTGGCGCGAGCACGATGGCGGGCGCGTCGTCGACGCCCCTTCCGCGCGCGGCCGCTTCTTCCGAAGCATCGCGGCTCGCGTCGTTCAATTGCTGATAGCGGCGAAACTTCGAAGGCGCCATGCCCTTCACCGCGAGAAACTGCCGGTTGAAATTCGACAGGTTGTTAAAGCCCGCCTTGAAGCAGATGTCGGTCACGCTCAGCTCGCTATCGGTCAGCAACTGGCAAGCGAGATTGATGCGCATGCGGTTCACGTACTGCACGAACGGCAGGCCCGTGTGCCGGCGGAAATAACGCGAAAACGCACTCACACTTTGGCCGGCCAGTTGCGCGAGATCCGATTCGCGCAAATCGTTCGCGAGGTTCTTGCCGATATACGAAAGCACATGGTTGATGCGCGTCGACGCGAAGCCCGTCGGATCGGCCTGATACGCGGGACTCGCGAGCGTCTCGCGGTCTTCGGCGCTCATAAGGATTTCGAGCATCGACATGAAGAGCACGAGGCGGCGCAATCCCCGCGCGCCCAATAGTTCGAGAAAAAGCGGCTGAATCGCCGCACTCGTGCGCGCGCCGAACGACACGCCGCGGCGCGAGTCCGCAAGGAGCGCCTCCACCTGACGCCACTCGGGAAAGCTCTCAAGACAACTCGACACGAACTCCTGGCCGAACTGCACGACGAGATTGCGCTGCGCGATGTTCTCGCCTTCGGGCACATCGCTCACCCAGTTATGCGGCAGGTTCGGACCCATCAACACGAGATTGCCGGGCGCGAAGCTGCTGATGTGATCGCCGACGAACATCTTCCCGGTCGTCGCCACGATCAGATGAATCTCGTACTCGGGATGAAAGTGCCAGCGTACCGTGCGATACGGATAGCCGTGCGACCACACTTTGAACGACTCGTCGCGGCGTACGGCCACGATCTCCAGATCGGGTTGCACTGTCTGCCTCCATGGAGCGGCTCAAGGGAGATGCCGCTCGTCTTCGTCTTGTATAGCGAAAAGTAGTCTTGAAACGCGCGCGCCACCACTAAAAATGAAACCGCGTACCGATACTTTTTTGCATTCGGGTAAGTCCCGACGCGCCGAAGGTCAAGAATGATGCAATGCAAAAGAGCCGATGAAGCGCGCCACGAAGCATGTATCGACGCGATTCGTGATGCGTTGCAGCCTTGGCCCGCCGCGCCGCGCCACGAAAACATCCTGTGGCCGCCTTGACTTTCGTTTCAGCGGGTACGATCATTCGCTCACATACAGAGCAAATGCTCTAACGACCAATAAATGCGCGCGACAAGCCGCGCAACAGCCCAGACAGATGGAGACGCACAATGAGCAGCGGGCAAGGCAGCGGCGAGGCCGCACAGGTGATCCTGCATATCGGCGCGGGGTCGTTTCATCGCGCGCATCAGGCGTGGTATCTCCATAGATTGAACGAAGCGAAGCTGCCGGGCGAACCGCATTGGTCGCTCACCGTCGGTAATATTCGCAGCGACATGAATGCGGTGCTCGAAGCACTGGCCGCGCAAGACGGCGTCTATACGCTCGAGACCGTCACGCCGCAAGGCGAGCGCGCTTACGAGACGATCCGCTCGATCGAGCGCGTGCTGCCGTGGACGCAAAGCCTCGACACGCTGATCGAAGCGGGCGCCGATCCCGCGTGCAAGATCATTGCGTTCACCGTCACCGAAGGCGGCTATTACCTCGACGAACACGACCAGCTCGACACCGCGAATCCCGATCTCGCAACCGATCTCAAAGGTGGACACACGACCATCTACGGCGCGCTGGCGGCCATTCTCGACGCGCGCATGAAAGCCGGCGCGGGCCCCGTCACGCTGCAAACGTGCGACAACCTGCGCCGCAACGGCGAGCGTTTCCATGCGGGCATGAGCGCGTTTCTCGAACTGCGCGGCGCGGACGAACTCGCGCAGTGGTTCGACGACAACACCGCGTGCCCGAGTTCGATGGTCGACCGCATCACGCCGCGTCCGACGCCGGACGTGCGCGAACGCGTGAAGGCCGCAACCGGTGTCGACGACGCATGCCCGGTGATGGGCGAAGCGTTTATCCAATGGGTGATCGAAGAGCACTTCATCGCCGGGCGTCCCGCGTGGGAGAAAGTCGGCGCGGAGCTGGTCGACTCCGTGCTGCCCTATGAAGAAGCGAAGATCCGCATTCTCAACGCGACGCATAGCTGCATTGCGTGGGCGGGCACGCTCGTCGGTCTCGACTACATTCACGAAGGCACGCACGACGCCGACATCCGCCAGTTCGCGTTCGATTACGTGACGCAGGATGTGATCCCCTGTCTCTCGCCGAGTCCGCTCGATCTCGAACGCTATCGCGATGTCGTGCTCGAGCGCTTCGGCAATCCTTATATCCAGGACACGAACCAGCGCGTCGCGGCGGACGGCTTCTCCAAACTGCCTGGCTTCATCGCGCCGACGCTCGCCGAATGTTTCGAGCGAGGCGTCACGCCCGCGGCCACCGCGATGCTGCCCGCGCTGTTCTTCCGCTTCCTCGAACGCTGGCAGACGGGCACGCTGCCCTACACGTATCAGGACGGCGTGATGGACGAGCGCGTCGCGCGCGGCTTCTTCGCGGCGCCCGATCCGTTGCAGGCGTTCGCCGCCGACCGTCTGCTGTGGGGCAGCATGGCCGCGACGCAGGAGCTCGAATCGGCGCTGGCCGGCGCCCTCGCGCGCGTCGACGTGTGGCTCGCAAAACGCGGTCAGGCGTAAGCCGCGCCGCAAAAACACCAGCCGGATTCGCGCGGTGCCAGGCTTAATGCGCATGGCACCGCGCGCGGCGTGCGGCTAAAGTAGCGCATCTCCAACGACGAAGGTTTCGCGCCCATGTATCTCGGCATCGACCTCGGCACGTCCGAAGTGAAAGTCCTGCTGCTCGCGTCGACGGGACGCGTGATCGGCACCGCCGGCTCGCCATTCACCGTTTCGCGCCCGCATCAGCGCTGGGCCGAGCAGAATCCCGAAGACTGGTGGACGGGCACGCAAAGCGCGCTCGCCGCACTGCGCGCGAAGCATCCCGACGAGTTCGCGCAGATTCGCGGCATCGGCCTGTCCGGGCAGATGCACGGCGCGGTGCTGCTCGACGCGGAGAACCGCGTGCTGCGGCCCGCGATCCTGTGGAACGACATGCGCAGCGACAAGGAGTGCGCCGAGCTCACGGAGCGCGCGCCCGATTTGCATAGCGTGGCCGGCAATCTTGCGATGCCCGGTTTCACCGCGCCGAAGCTGCTGTGGGTCGCGCGTCACGAACCGGACATCTTTGCGCGCACCGCCTGCGTGCTGCTGCCGAAAGACTACTTGCGTCTGCAACTCACCGGCGGCAAGGTGTCCGATCCATCGGATGCGGCCGGCACGTTGTGGCTCGATGTCGCGAAACGCGACTGGTCCGATTCGCTGCTCGCCGCCTGCAACATGACGCGCGCGCAGATGCCGGCGCTCGCCGAAGGCAGCGCGCCGTCCGGCACATTGCTGCCCGAGGTCGCGCGCGAACTGGGCTTGAGCGACGGCGTGATCGTCGCGGCCGGCGGCGGCGACAATGCGACGAGTGCCATCGGCATCGGCGCGACGCAGCCGGGCGACGGCTTCGTGTCGCTCGGCACGTCGGGCGTGTTGTGCGTGGTGGGCGACAGCTTCCGGCCGAATCCCGCGTCCGCTGTCCACGCGTTCTGCCACGCGATTCCCGACCGCTGGCATCAGATGAGCGTGGTGCTCTCCGCGGCGAGCTGTTTGCGCTGGGTCTGCAAGCTGACCTCGACCGACGAACCCACGCTGCTCGCCGAAATCGAAGCGCTGCCCGCGGATGCGCTCAACACCGCGCCGCTCTTCTTGCCGTATCTGTCGGGCGAACGCACGCCGCACAACGACCCCTACGCGCAGGGCGTTTTCTTCGGCATGAATCACGCGACGGATCGCGCGTTGCTCGGCTACGCGGTGCTCGAAGGTGTGACGCTCGCGCTCACCGACGGCCTCGACGCACTGCGCGCGGCCGGCACCGAAGCGAAAGCGTTCTCGCTGTTAGGCGGCGGCGCGCGCAGCGACTACTGGGCGCAACTGCTCGCCGACGCGCTCGACACCGCGACGCGCAAGCACGGCGGCGGCGAGACGGGCGCGGCGCTCGGCGCGGCGCGCCTCGGCTGGCTCGCAGCGGGCGGCGATCCGGCGATCGTGCTCGCCAAACCGCCGATCGAAAAAGAGTTCACGCCGAACGCGCGCCGTCATGCCGAATTGCGCGCGCGGCTCGACGCTTATCGTGCGCTGTACCGTCATGTGCGGCCGCTCTTCGACTCCGCTCGCGAGCGGCTCATCTAGGCGCTCATCCAGGCGCATAGCAACGCAGCGCAAACCGCAGCCGGCCGTGCCGCCATGCATCGTGATGCATCGGCATGCATGAACCGGCTGCTATCATCGGCGCCCCTCAAGCGGATCGTCACCGTGCCCAAGTCCACAGAAAAATTAGACCTTGCTACTCGCGCCGCGTGGCTTTACTACGTCGCGGGCAATACGCAGAACGAGATCGCCGAGAAGCTCCAGGTGTCGCGCCCGGTTGCGCAGCGGCTCGTCGCGTTCGCGGTGGAAAAGAACCTGATCCGCGTGCGCGTCGATCATCAACTGGCGGACTGCCTGTCGCTTGCGGACCAATTGTCCAAACGCTATGGCCTGTCGATGTGCGAAGTCGTGCCCATCGACAGCGACACGCCCGAGGAAGTCGACCGCAAACTCGCGGTAGCCGGCGCGCAGGTGATGGAGCGTTACCTCACGGAAGAAAAACCGATGGTGGTCGCCGTCAGCAGCGGCCGGACGCTCAAAGCCGCGGTCGACCAGATCGCGCAGCTAGACCGTCCGCAGCATCGGTTGGTATCGATGGTCGGAGCGATCGCCCAGGACGGCTCCTCGAACCGCTATGACGTCGCGCTGCACATTTCGGAGAAGACGGGCGGCAAGCATTTTCTGCTGCCCGCGCCGTTGATCGCCGATAGCGAGGCCGAACGTGCACAGTGGTGCAATCACCGGCTGTATCGGATCGTCGAATCGTTGTCGGCCGAGGCGGATGTCGCGTTTGTCGGCATCGGCAATATCGGGCCGAAATGCCCGCTGCACGAAGACGGCTTTATTACGTCGGCGGAAGTAAAAGAGCTGGTGCAAGGCGGTGCGGTGGCGGAAATGCTCGGACTGCCAATTAATGCCGCCGGCGCGCGTGTCGAGTCGCCCACAGGCCGGCGCGTGACCAGCATTTCAATCGACTCGCCGCCGCAGCGGCCCACCATTGGCTTCGCGGGCGGCAAGCGCAAGCGCGAGGCGCTGATCGCCGTGCTCAAGGGCGGCTGGCTGTCGGGGCTCGTCACCGATGAGCTGTGCGCGCGCGCGGCGCTGGAGGCGTGAAGCGGCGCACGCCCCCTTCTAGCGGGTAGAACTCAGGCCGCCAGCACTTCGACGATCTTGCGCTGGAACGCCTTACCGTCGCTATCGAACAGATGACAATGCTCGGGCGTCGCGCCGAGCTTCTGCGTCTCGCCCTTCGCATGCCGTTCGAGCGGCGGAATGCGCGCGATCAAACCATCCGGCGCCACGCTCGACTCCGCATACAGATACGCGGCGTCGCCGAGCGATTCGACGGCCATCGTGCGGGCCGACACGCCGTCATCCGTCATGCCGACATGCAGATGCTCGGGACGAATGCCGACCGTCACCTTGTCGCCCTGCTTCACCGAAGCCGGTTCAACAGCGACGCGCTGCGTCTCGCCGGTTTCATAGCGCACCGTCACGCCGTCGTGCGTGACCGACTGCACCACGCCTTCCATGAAATTCATTTTCGGCGAACCGATAAAGCCCGCGACAAAACGATTGGCCGGCGCGTGATACAGCATTGTCGGACTGCCCACCTGTTCGAGATTGCCTGCGGACAGGACGACGATCTTGTCCGCAAGCGTCATCGCTTCGACCTGATCGTGCGTCACGTAGATCATCGTGGTCTTCAGTTCGTCATGCAGACGCGCGAATTCGAGGCGCATCTTCACGCCGCAGAGCGGCGTCGAGATTCGACAGCGGTTCGTCGAACAGAAAGACCTTCGGCTTACGCGTGATCGCGCGGCCAATCGCAACGCGCTGACGCTGGCCGCCCGAAAGCTGTTTCGGCTTGCGATCGAGCAGGTGATCGATATGCAGAATCTTCGCCGCATTGCGCACGGCCGCGTCGATCTCAGGCTTCTTCGTGCCCGCGAGTTTCAGGCCGAACGCCATGTTGTCGTACAGCGTCATGTGCGGATACAGCGCGTACGACTGAAACACCATCGCGATGCCGCGCTTTGCGGGCGGCACATCGTTCATGCGTGTCCCGTCGATGGTGAGATCGCCGGCGCTGATGTCTTCGAGGCCGGCGATCATCCGCATCAGGGTCGATTTACCGCAGCCGCTCGGGCCGACGAACACGACGAACTCGCCGTCCGCGATGTCGAGGTTGATGTCGCGCATCACCTCGGTGTCGTCGTAAGCCTTCCGGATATTGCGCAGAGTTACGCTTGCCATGATGTGTCTCCGTGTAATGCTTGCGTGTTGCTTGTGTGGTGCTATTGCGTTGCTTGTGCGTTCAAGGCGCCGCAGCCGTTGCACTCAGCGTCCATTGCGCGACGAGTTCCGGCAACTGCTGCATGTCGTCGAATACATGACGCGCGCCGGCTTTATGCAGCTTGTCGATCTGCGCATCGCTTGCATGGCCGCCGCCGATAAAGCCAAGCACCGTCATGCCCGCCGCGTTTGCGGCCGTGACGCCGGTTACGCTGTCTTCCACCACGAGGCACGCCGACGGCGCGAGCCGCAAACCCTGCGCCGCCGCGAGATAAACGTCGGGCGCGGGCTTCGGATTGGCGACGCTGTCGGCGCAAAAGAGGCGATCGCCGAAGAACCGCACGAGGCCCGTGCGAGCCAGAACCGTCTCCACATAAGGCCGAAAACTGTTGCTCGCGCAGCCCTTCACGAGCGGCACTTGCGCGAGCGCCTGCTCGATGCCTTCCACTGCCGGCGCCTGCATCGCGGCGGCTTCGACAGAACGGCGAATCGCGTCGATGTCGTCGAGGCCGAGGCTCTTGCCGAGCTGCATCGCCGTGCCCGTCAGCACGCTTTCGATGCGTAGACCGAGCAGCGGCAGCACGACCGGTTCGACATTCGCGCCGGGCCAGCGCGCCTCGAGTTCCTGCACGAGCATGCGCGCGGCCACCGCTTCGCTGTCGATCAACACACCGTCGCAATCGCAGATCAGCGCGAGATTTGCTGCACGCGTGTCTGCCGTCATTTGACCGCCCCGAACGTGAGGCCGCGCACGAGCTGCTTCTGCGACAACCAGCCGACGATCAGAATCGGCGCCACGGCAAGCAGCGAAGCCGCGGACAGCTTGGCCCAGAAGAGCCCTTCCGGACTCGAATACGATGCGATGAACACAGTCAGCGGCGCGGCATTGGAACTGGACAGATTGATGCTCCAGAATGCTTCGTTCCACGAAAGAATCACGAGCAGCAGCGCGGTGGAAGCAAGCCCCGGCAGCGCCATCGGCATCAGCAGATAGACGATTTCCTGCCACGTCGCCGCGCCGTCGATGCGTCCTGCCTCGAGAATATCGCGCGGAATTTCAGCGAAGTACGTGAACGACATCCACACCGCGATCGGCAGATTGATCAGCGTGTAGACGATCACGAGACCCGACACGGTATCGAGCAGGCCGCTGTTTTTCCACAGCAGATAGATCGGCACGAGCACGCCGACGGACGGCATCATCTTCGTCGACAGCATCCACAGCAGAACTTTTTGCGTGCGGCGCGTCGGGAAAAAGGCCATCGCATACGCGGCGGGCACGGCCAGAATCAGGCACAGCACGGTGACGCCGACCGAGATCAGAATCGAATTCCACGCGAACGAAAAGTAGTTGCTGCGCGCAAACACTTCGCGAAAGCTGTCGAACGTCGGCGTGAAAAATAGCGACGACGAATACGCCTGCTGCTCGGTCTTGAATGCGGTGATCGTCATCCAGAAGATCGGGAAAAACAGCAGCAATGCGACGAGCCAGGCGAGCACGCCGGGAATTGCGCGGCGGATCGTATCGAACGGCGACTTGGCATGCACGGTGACGGGCGCCGTGGTCGACGCCGGAGTAGAGGCAACGTGGCTCATTTTTCGTACTCCCCTTTGAGGTTCTTCGCGAGCATGCGCACGAGGAAGAACGACACGATGTTGGCCAGCACGACAGCGAGAATGCCGCCCGCCGATGCGAGACCGACGTCGAACTGTTGCAGGCCGAGCGAATAGATCAGGTACGACAGATTAGTGGTCGCGGTGCCCGGACCGCCGCCCGTCGTTGTATAGATTTCCGCGAAGATCGACAGCAGGAAAATCGTCTCCATCATCACGACCACGGCAATCGCGCGTTTCAGATGCGGCAGCGTGATGTAGAAGAACATCGCGAACGGGCCTGCACCGTCAATGCGCGCCGCTTCTTTCTGCTCCTGATCGAGCGACTGGATGGCCGTGAACAGAATCAGAAACGCGAACGGCAGCCATTGCCACGCGACGATCATGATGACCGCGGTCAACGGATATTCGGCGAACCAGTCGATCGGTTGCAGGCCGATTGCGCGCATGCCGCTCGCAATCAGGCCATACACGGGATGCAAGATCATGTTCTTCCAGATCAGCGCGCTCACCGTCGGCATCACGAAGAACGGCGCGATTGCAAGCAGCCGCGCAACGCCCTGGCCGTAGAACTTGCGATCGAACAGAATCGCCATTAGCACGCCACCCACCACCGTGATCACCAGCACCGCCACGATCAATTGCAGCGTATGACCAATCGACGGACCGAACGACGGGTCACTGGCAAGATACTGATAATTGTCGAAGCCGGCGAAACCCTTCAGGTCCGGGTTCAGCAGGTTGTAGCGCGAGAACGAAAACCAGATCGTCATCGCGAGCGGAATCGTCATCCACAGCAACAGAACCGCGACCGACGGCGACACGAGCCAGCGCGCCGAATTGGCTTTGCGGACTTCGCGTTCTTTTTCTGTCTGAGGATGGGCATGCATGAGAGGCAGGCGCAGAGGACGCATGATTGACCACCTGTTCGGTAATGCGCGGGCGGCACGAGCCGCATGAATCGCCATGTCGCTTTTGATGCGAGGACAAAACGGCGTGACGGCTTAGTGCGGCCGTGACGGCCCGCTGTACTGCGTGAGCCGGCTGACGGGCGTCAGCCGGCGCGTGCCACAGGGCTTGTTTCCGTGCTTCGGTTCCGTGCTTCGGTTCCGTGCTTCGGTTCCGTGCTTCGGTTCCGTGGTTCAGTTCCGTTGCTTCAGTCAGTCGCGAAGTGCGACCGACTTCGGCATTACTTCTGGTAGCCGGCCTGCTTCACTGCGCGATCCGCGGTGGCCTGCCCTGCCGCCAACGCCTGGTCGACGGTCATCTGACCGGCAATCGCGCCGGAGATGCTCTGACCGACCACCGTGCCGAAGGACTGGAACTCAGGAATCCCAACGAACTGCACACCGGTGTACGGCACGGGCTTTAACGTCGGATGTTCCGGATCGGCCGTCTCGATCGCCTTCAGCACGAAGTCGCCAAACGGCGCGGCCTGCTTGTATTCCGGACGCGCATAGGTTGATTGACGCGTTCCCGGCGGCACCGAAGCCCAGCCTTCATCCTTCGCGACGAGTTCGATGTACTGCTTCGACGTCGCCCACGCGATGAACTTCTTCGCCGCGTCGGCCTGCTTCGACGACTTCGGAATCGCCAGCGCCCACGCCCACAGCCAGTGCGAACCCTTCGGCGTGACCGCCACCGGCGCGGCCGCGAAGCCGACCTTGTCCGCGATCTGCGATTGCTGCTTGTTGTAAAGCATGCCGGCTGCCACGGTCGCGTCGATCCACATCGCGCATTTGCCCGAGGACATCAGCGTGAGGTTTTCGTTGAAGCCGTTCGAGCTCGCTCCGGGCGGGCCGTTCTTCTTCAGCAGATCGACATAGAACGTGATCGCCTTCTTCCATTCCGGCGACGTGAGTTGCGCATGCCACTTTTCGTCGAACCAGCGGCCGCCGAACGTGTTCACGACCGTCGTGCCGTAGGCCATGTTCTCGCCCCAGCCGGCCTTGCCACGCAAGCAGATGCCGTACACGCCGTTGGCTTTGTCGGTGAGCTTGTCGGCGAATTGCGCGATCTGGTCGTAGGTCGGTTGATCGGGCATTTTCAGGCCCTTCGCTGCGAACAGGTCCTTGCGGTAATACGTCATCGAGCTTTCGACGTAAAACGGCAGCGCGTACAACTGGCCGCCGGAGGAAAGTCCGTCGCGGGCCGTCTTCACGACGTCGTTGAGATCGTAGTCGGCGGGCAGGTTCGTGAGCGGCGTAAGCCAGCCGCGCTTGCCCCACTGCGGGGTTTCATAGGCGCCGATCGTCATCACGTCGAACTGGCCGCTGCCAGTCGTGATGTCGGTAGTGGCGCGCTGACGCAGCACGTTTTCCTCGAGAATCACCCAGTTCAGCTTGATATCCGGATTCGCCTTTTCGAATTCTGGCGAGAGCTTCTTCAGCTCGATCATGTCCGGATTGTTCAGCGTCGCGATCGTCACCGTGGCCGCCGACGCGCTTAGCGCAAAGCAGGCAGCGGCGCCTGCGCTCATCGTCTTGAGCGCGGACTTGAGGGCTGGTTTCATGTGTGTTGTCTCCTTTCTCGTGCGTTATGTGATGCTGCGTTTGTTCTACGAAATGGCGCTGAATGACAGAGATAAGCGCGCGGGCAAACCCTCAACTCATCCAGTTACCGCCGTCCACATTAAGCGTTTGCGCGGTGATGTAGTCCGCGTCCGCGGAGGCGAGGAACAGCGCGGCGCCCGTCAGATCTTCCGGCACGCCCATGCGCCCGAGCGGCACCGCTTCGCCGACGAGGCGCTTCTTCTCGCCGAGCGGCCGGTTTTCATAACGGGCGAAGAGCGCGTCGACTTCGTTCCACATCGGCGTATCGACAACACCTGGCGCGATGCCGTTCACATTGATCTTGTGCGGCGCAAGCGCCAGCGCCGCGGATTGCGTATAGCTGAGCACCGCGGCCTTCGTCGCGCAGTAATGCGACACGAGCGCTTCGCCGCGCCGCCCCGCTTGCGACGACATATTGACGATCTTGCCGCCGCGGCCTTGCTCGACCATCCGCCGCGCGACGGCTTGCATGAGAAAGAACATGCCCTTCACGTTGACCGCGAAGAGGCGATCGAACACGTCCCAGGATTCGTCGAGGATCGGGCGCATATCGAAGAGCGCCGCGTTGTTGAAGAGAATGTCGATGTGGCCGAAACGCTCGACCGTGCTCGAGACGATGCGCTCGATGTCGTCGCGGCGCGTGACGTCCGCGGTGACGGTCAGCACGCGCTCGCCATGCGAGGCGCGCAGCGCCTGGCCGAAACTGTCCGCCGGCTTGACGTCGACGAGCACGCATTGCGCGCCTTCATCCAGGTAGCGCCGCGCGACGGCTTCACCGATTCCGCTTGCCGCGCCCGTCAGAATGGCCACCTTGTCTTGCAGTCGTGCCGCCACGCTTTGTCTCCGGTTCGTTTCGCTTTTCGATGCACAGTGAGCGAACGCTCATTACGTGATCAATTGCTCTGTTTGTGATCGAATGATCGGATACGCACCGGGTCATGTCAAGGCGCTCTATCAGATTTCGATGGTGCAGCGCGCAACGAGTGCATCGCCGGCTTGCCAGCTTCTGTCGAGTCCGGGATGACACGAAAACGAGATACGTTATATCATTTCGGCCTCGTCGGACGGCCCGTGCTTACGGCTACATGACATCGGCTGAACCATCGCCGTCATGTCCGCGATCCACTCAATCTCTTGCAGCAGGACACACCATGAAGAAGCTCGTCACGATGTCGCTCGCGAAGTATGTCGCCGCAGTCACAGCCGCGTTCGCGTTAAGCCATGCAGCGTTCGCGGCGGATGCGAAAATCCCGGTGGTCGCCGCGGAAAATTTCTACGGCGACGTGGTGCAGCAACTGGGCGGCGATCATGTCGACGTGACGAGCATTCTCAGCAATCCGGACGAGGACCCGCATCTGTTCGAAGCGAGCGCGAAGACGGCGCGCGCGTTGCAGCATGCGCGCCTTGTCGTGTACAACGGCGCCGACTACGATCCGTGGATGGCAAAATTGCTGGCAGCCTCGAAGAGCGCGCAGAGCGGCAAGCGCACGACGATCGTTGCGGCGCAGTTGACCGGCAGGAAAAGCGGCGACAATCCGCACCTCTGGTACGACCTTGCGACCATGCCGAAGGTGGCGCGCGCGGTGAACGAGGCGCTCGTCGCGGCTGACCCGGCGCACAAGTCGGCGTACGATGCGAACCTCGCGAAGTTTCTCGACTCGCTGAAACCCGTCGAGGCCAAGGTCGCCGAACTGCATGGCCGCTATGCGGGCACGCCGGTCACGGCAACGGAGCCGGTGTTCGGCTATATGTCGGACGCCATCGGGCTCGCCATGCGCAACATGCGCTTCCAGATGGCGGCCATGAACGAGACGGAGGCGAGCGCGTCGGACATCGTCGCGTTCGAACGCGATCTGCGCGAGAAGCGCGTGCGTGTTCTGATCTATAACAGCCAGGCAACCGAGGCCCTGACCAAACGCATGTTGAAACTCGCGCAGCAATCCACGGTGCCGACGGTGAGCGTCACCGAAACGCAACCCGCGGGCACCACCTATCAGACGTGGATGCTGTCGCAGCTCGACGCACTCGGCGCAGCTTTGGCAAAAGGCGGCGCGGACAATGCGGGCAATGCGGGCGCAGCGCCTGGCGGCGTCAAAGGAAAAAGCCAATGAATGTCACTGGCCGCGGCACGCCAGCCTATCCGTCAACCACGGCGTCAACGGCGGCGTCCACCGACACGCCCCGCGGCAAGCCGCGCACCCGTGCTAGAACTCGATCACGTCACGCTCGAACTCGGCGGCCGCACGATCCTGCGCGATACGGGCTTCGTCGTGAATCAGGGCGAATTCATCGGCGTGCTCGGGCCGAACGGTGCGGGCAAGACCACGCTGATGCGCGCGGTGCTCGGCCTCGTGCCGGCGGCAAGCGGAACGATCCGTGTGCTGGGGCATCCGGTGGAACGCGGCAACGCATCGATCGGTTATATGCCGCAAACGCGCAGCGCGCTCGCCGGACGGCGCGTGCGCGGCCGCGATTTCGTCGCGATGGCCGCCGACGGTCACCGTTGGGGCCTGCCTCACGCCGACGCGAAAACGCGCGCGGACGTCGAGCGCGTGCTTGAACTCGTGGACGGCCGCAAGCTCGCCGAGCGGCCGCTGTCCGAACTCTCGGGCGGCGAGCGTCAGCGCCTGCTGCTCGCGCAATGTCTGCTGGGCTCGCCGAAACTGCTGCTGCTCGATGAACCGCTGATCAGCCTCGATCCGCATCATCAGAAGAGCGTGGTCGAACTGGTGCGCCGCGTGCAGCGCGAACTCGGCATTGCCGTGCTGTTCTCCGCGCACGAACTGAATCCGCTGCTGAACTCGCTCGATCGCGTGCTGTATCTCGGCAGCGGCGTCGCGGCGCTCGGCACCGTCGACGAAGTCATCACGCGGCCCGTGCTGTCGCGCCTCTATGGCTCGCCGATCGATGTGATGCGCGTGAACGGCCGCATCTTCGTGATGTCGGGCGGCGTCGAAGTGGAAAAGCACGATCACGAACACGAGCACGACGAGAACGGCGGACACACGCATTCGCACGGCCATTCGCACGGCCACTCACACGAGCAGCATCAGCACGACTCACGCGACGGACACAAGCACGATGTTTGAATACGACTTCATGGTGAACGCGTTTGCCGCGTCGGGGATCGTCGCGGTGCTCGCCGGCGTGGTCGGCTATTTTCTCGTGATGCGCGGACAGACGTTCGCGGGCCACGCGCTCTCGCACGTCGGCTTCACCGGCGCGACCGGCGCGGTGCTGATCGGCATCTCGCCGATCTGGGGGATGGTCGGCTTCACGCTGGCCGCGGGCATCGGCATGGGCGCGCTCGGCGAACGCCTCGCCGGACGCGACGTGGCCATCGGCGTGATTCTGTCGTTGTCGCTCGGCTTCGGCCTGCTGTTTCTGCACTTCTTCACGGCCTATGCAACGCAGGTCACCGCGCTGCTGTTCGGCAACGTGCTCGGCGTGAACGAATCGACGCTCGCTGTGCTCGCGGGCCTGGGCGTCGTCAGCCTGGTCGCGCTCGCGGCCATCATGCGGCCGTTGCTGTTCGCTTCGTTGCAACCCGAACTGGCCGAAGCCAAGGGCGTGTCGTTGCGCCTCGTGTCCGTGCTGTTTCTCGCGATAGCCGCGCTCGCGGTGGCGGCGTGCACGCAGATTGTCGGCGTATTGCTGGTCTTTACGCTGATGGTCGGGCCCGCCGCCGCCGCGCAAAACATGACGACGCGGCTCTCGGCCGGTCTCGTGCTGGCCGCCGGCCTCGCGCTGTTGCAAGCCTGGCTCGGCGTGACGCTCGCGTTCTATACCGACTGGCCGACGAGCTTCTGGATCACCGCGCTCTCCGCCGTCGTGTATGGCGCGAGTCTGCTGAAGCGCCGCTGAAACCGCTTTAACGCAAAGCACGCGATGGCGGCCCGCAACGGCGCCGCCATCTGCCTGCACGACTAAAGTCAGCCGAGCAGCACCTTCGCGTGATGCGCGATGTGATCCTCGATGAACGTCGAGATGAAGTAATAGCCGTGGTCGTAGCCCGCATGACGGCGCAACGTCAGCGGCTGGCCCGCGTCACGGCACGCTGCCTCGAACACGTCCGGGTACAACTGCTCGGCGAGAAACTGATCGGCGAGTCCCTGATCGAGCAGAATGCCCTCCGCAAACTTGCTCGATGCGCGCGCCACGAGTTCGCTCGCGTCGTACTCCTTCCACGCCTCGCGGTCGTCGCCGAGATAGCCGGTGAACGCTTTTTCGCCCCACGGGCAGCGCGTGGGCGCGGCAATCGGCGCGAACGCCGACACCGAGCGATAGATGTCCGGATTGCGCAGCGCCAGCATCAGCGCGCCGTGGCCGCCCATTGAATGACCGAAGATGCCGAGCCGCGAAGCGTCGACGGGCAGTTCGTTCAACACCGTCTCGCGAAGCTCGTCGCGCACATACGAGTACATCCGATAGTGCCGCGCCCACGGCTCCTGTGTCGCATCGACGTAAAAGCCCGCGCCCACACCGAAGTCCCACGCCGCGCTCTCGCCCGGAATGCCCGCGCCGCGCGGACTCGTGTCCGGCGCGACAAGCGCCACGCCGTGTTGCGCCGCGAAGCGCTGCGCGCCCGCCTTGATCGCGAAGGTCTCTTCGGTGCAAGTGAGGCCTGCGAGATAAAACAGCGCGGGCACCTTCGCGTTTGCATTTGCCTGCGACGCTTGCAACGCCTGCGGCGGCAAGTACACCGAAAAGCGCATCGGCAGGCCGATGGTATGCGACTCGTGGCGGTAAAAACGCTGCTCGCCGCCATGACAGGCGTGCGACGACAATAGCTCAAGCATCGTCTTGCTCCTTGTTCAAGCGCTCTGAATAAGCCGCGTTAGTACAGCACGACCGAGCGGATCGATTCGCCCTTCTTCATCAGATCGAAGCCTTCGTTGATGCGCTCGAGCGGCAGACGGTGCGTGATGAGATCGTCGATATTGATCTTGCCTTCCATGTACCAGTCGACGATCTTCGGCACGTCCGTGCGACCGCGCGCGCCGCCGAATGCGGAGCCTTTCCACTCGCGGCCCGTGACGAGCTGGAACGGACGCGTGCTGATCTCCTCGCCCGCCGCCGCCACGCCGATGATGAACGACTGACCCCAGCCCTTATGCGTGCATTCGAGCGCCTGACGCATCAGCTTCACATTGCCGACGCACTCGAATGAATAGTCCGCGCCGCCATCGGTGAGCTGCACGATGTGATCGACCACGTTCTCGACGTCGTTCGGGTTGATGAAGTGCGTCATGCCGAACTTCTTCGCCAGTTCGACGCGGCCCGGATTGATGTCCACGCCGATGATCTTGTCCGCGCCTACCATTTTGGCGCCCTGAATCACATTGAGCCCGATGCCGCCGAGGCCGAACACGACGACGTTCGCGCCCGCTTCCACCTTCGCCGAATACACGACCGCGCCGACGCCGGTCGTCACGCCGCAGCCGATGTAGCAGATCTTGTCGAACGGCGCGTCTTCACGCACCTTCGCGACCGCGATTTCAGGCACGACGATGTAGTTCGAAAACGTAGACGTGCCCATGTAGTGAAACAGAGGCTTGCCGTCGAGCGAAAAGCGTGAGGTCGCATCGGGCATCAAACCCTTGCCTTGCGTCGCGCGGATCGCCTGACAAAGATTCGTCTTGCGCGACAGACAGAACTTGCACTGACGGCATTCCGGCGTGTAAAGCGGAATGACGTGATCGCCCTTCTTCAGCGTGCCGACGCCCGGACCGGTATCGACGATCACGCCCGCGCCTTCGTGGCCGAGAATCGCCGGGAAGATGCCTTCGGGGTCCGCGCCCGAGAGCGTGTAATAGTCGGTGTGGCAGATGCCGGTCGCTTTCACTTCGATCAGGACTTCGCCGGCGCGCGGGCCTTCGAGATCGACTTCCTCGATCGTCAACGGTGCGCCGGCTTTCCATGCGATTGCTGCTTTGGTCTTCATCGTGAATGCTCCTGTGAGTCGGTGAATGCGTTGAACGTCGCGCCGTCTAGTGCGGCAGTGCGTTGGCAGTGCGTTTGCAGTGCGTTTGCAGTGCGTTAAGGCGCGCGAATGTCCGGGAAGGCTACGGTCGATGCCGTGCTGCGCGAGCTACAGGCTAACGCATGAAAAGCGTCATGGTATTGCAAAGTGCGTCACGGCATTGTCAGCACGTGACATCGCGGCTTTGTCCTTAAGGCGTCGGTGCGTCGAACCATGTCTCGACGCGGCCATACAGATCGAGAAAACGCGCATAGCGATCGGCAAGCGCGCGATCGCCTCGCGGGCTCGCCACGTGCGTCGCGCCCGGCGCGAGCGCGGCGAGATCGTGCACATGCCAGTAACCGCTCGCGATGCCGCCGAGAATCGCCGCGCCGCGCGGCGCCGCATTCGGGCAATCGACCGCATGCAGTTCGGCGTTCAGCGCATCGGCGAGCAACTGCCGCCAGCGCGCATCGACGGAACCGCCTCCTGCGAGCTTCGACGCCGTCACCGTTGCGCCGCTCGCGCGAATCGCATCGAGCCCTGCTCGCAGCGAAAAGGCGACGCCTTCGAATGCCGCGCGCATCATCGCGCCGCGCGTGTGATCGAGCGCAAGTCCGAGCCAGCCGCCCCGCGCCGATGCGTTGAGCCAGGGCGTGCGCTCGCCTGTGAGGTAGGGGAGGAAGGTGAGCGGTGCACCAGGCGCGACGTTGTTCGCGTGCGCGTTGCCCTCAGGGCTCAGGCTGACACAATCGCCAAACGCCTCGTTATAAGCATCGGCCCATTCATACGACAGCCATCCGCGAGCGCGTTCCAGCGCGATGCCGACGTTTTGCATCGCGGCCATCCGATACCAGTGATCGCTCGCCGCCCGATAACGATGCAAGCCTCTGACCGCGGCAGGCTCATGCTCGGCGAGCACGACGATCTGGCCGCCAGTGCCGGTGGTCAGCAGCGCGTCGCCGTCGCGAGCAAGGCCGCTGCCGAGCGCGGCGCAGGGCGTGTCGGCGGCGCCTGTCGCGAGCACGATACCCGCGCGCAGTCCCAACGCCTGCGCAGCATCCGGCGAGAGCACGCCGGCAGCGGCATACGACGGCCCCACAGGCGCGAACCATTCATGCGGAATACCGAGGCGCTCAAGCAGCGCTGTGTCCCACGCGCCGTCAGGATCGGCGAGCGCGGTCGCGCACGCGTCGGAAGGATCGGTCGCGACCGCGCCGCCCAGCGCCACGCGCAGCCAGTCTTTCGGCTGCAGCGCCCAACGCGTGCGGCGCGCCGACTCCGGTTCGTGCCGCACGATCCAGCGCAGCAACGGACCGGCCATGCCCGGCGCGACCGGATTCGGCTGCGGCTCGGGCCACGCGTCGAGCAGGGAAAGCGCGCGCGTGTCGGGCCACAGCATCGCGGGCCGCACGGCATTGCCTGTTTCGTCGATCAACACGACGCCGTGCATCTGCCCCGACAAGCCGATCGCCTTGACCTCGCGGCGCAGCGCTTCGGGCAAGCGCGCCGCGGCTTCGGTGAGCGCGCGCCACCATGTTTGCACCGACGTTTCCGCCCAGCCGGCATGCGGCGTCTCGAGCGCATAAGCGACGCTTGCGACCGCCTGCTCATGACCGTCTTCATCGACGATTGCGACTTTGAGGGAACCGGTGCCGAGGTCGATGCCGAGAAAACTCATGAGGGGTCAATGTGGTCGGTTGAGGCGCGAAGAAGCGCGCGCTGGAGATGCGGCAAGTCGCCTGGTATTGCCCGCCGCACGCGCGCTTTGCGTGGCCACCTGGCCGCGTGGCCGCGAGCTGAAAAGTCGGCAAATCGCGGGTTAACCCCGCCCCGCGGCGAGCCGCGCCAAAATACGACTATGCGCGCGGCCGGATACACGTCATCGATTCTCACATATATCGCAGCAGCTCGGGCACGCGGCGCGAGCGCGCACGCAGCGCCGCCACACGGGGCTGACCGCCAATGAAACCGCTCTTCGCCGCGATCTGAAGCGTGAAAGCCGCGCTACCCATATCGTGACCGGGAATGCCGGAATAGGCGCCAGCGGTCTTGTTGCGCTTTTTCGTCCCCGATACCTTGGAGTCCATCCCAAAACTCAGACGGTGGAGAGAGACGTTATGCAATCGAACACGGTTCACCCGTGCGACGAGCGGCTGCCCGCAGGCCAGTTGCTCACCCTCGGCATCCAGCACGTCCTGGTGATGTACGCCGGCGCCGTCGCCGTGCCGCTGATCGTCGGCGCGGCGCTCAAGCTGCCGAAAGACCAGATCGCGTTCCTGATCAGCGCCGATCTGTTCTCCTGCGGCATAGCCACCCTGATCCAGACGCTCGGCTTGTGGATCTTCGGCATCCGCCTGCCGGTCATCATGGGCTGCACGTTCGCCGCGGTCGGCCCGATGGTCGCGATCGGCACGAACCCCTCGCTCGGCATTCTCGACATCTTCGGCTCGACCATCGCCGCTGGCGTGATCGGCATTCTGCTCGCGCCGGCCGTCGGCAAGCTGCTGCGCTTCTTCCCGCCGGTCGTGATCGGCGTGGTGATTTCGGTGATCGGCCTCTCGCTGATGGGCGTCGGCATCAATTGGGCAGCGGGCGGCGTCGGCAATCCCGACTACGGCAATCCGGTGTACCTCGGCCTGTCGCTGATCGTGCTGATGCTGATCCTGCTCATCAACAAGTTTGCAAAGGGTTTTGTCGCCAACATCTCGGTGCTGCTCGGCATCGTCGCGGGCTTTGCGATCGCGCTCGCGCTCGGCCGCGTCGATATGGACGGTGTCACGCATGCGCCGTGGGTCGGCTTCGTGATGCCGTTCCACTTCGGCCTGCCGCACTTCAATCCGCTTTCCATCGCGACGATGGTGACCGTGATGTTCGTCACCTTCATCGAATCGACCGGCATGTTCCTCGCGGTCGGCGACATGGTCGACCGGCCGGTCGATCAGAAAACGCTGGTGCGCGGCCTGCGCGTGGATGGACTCGGCACGCTGATCGGCGGCATCTTCAACTCGTTTCCGCATACGTCGTTCTCGCAGAACGTCGGCTTGATCGGCGTGACGGGCGTGAAAAGCCGCTTCGTCTGCGCGATGGGCGGCGTGATTCTCGTCATGCTCGGCCTCTTTCCGAAGATGGCGCAAGTGGTCGCCTCCGTGCCGGCTTTCGTGCTCGGCGGCGCGGGCATCGTGATGTTCGGCATGGTCGCGGCCAACGGCATCAAGGTGCTGTCGAAGGTGGACTTCGTGAAGAATCACCACAACCTGTTCATCGTCGCGGTGAGTGTCGGCCTCGGGCTCGTGCCGGTGGTGTCGCCGCACTTCTTCGCGAGGCTGCCGGCTGCGCTGTCGCCGCTTCTGCACAGCGGGATTCTGCTGGCTTCGGTGTCCGCGGTCGTGCTGAATCTGATTTTTAACGGCGTAAAAAGCGAGAAGAAGGCGCAGTGCGAAATCCGTGCGGCCGGCCATGATTTCGACGGACGCGGCGGCAAGGAGCCGCCGCGCGATGAAATGCTGCGGGCGGCGGATTTGCATTGAGGCTCGTGGCTCTGCGGTTTATGGCTCCGAGGCTTATGGCTTCGCGGCTTATGGCGGCGAAGCGCTGAGCGCCGCTCAGTCGCGAAGCCACGCTAGCTAGGCGAGCCGCTGTCTGTCAGAGAACCGCCATAAAAAAACAACGCCACGGCATGCCGTGGCGTTGTGCTTTTCAAGCGTCGATTACCGCAACGCTCAGCCCGCGGTAGCAGCGGAAGCCGCCGCCGGCGCGCTGGCCGCGCCGTAGTCGACCGGGGCATCGGGCGGACGCGGCTGATCGCCGTTATGCTCGATCCACCCGCCGCCGAGCGCCTGGTACAGCGTGACCAGGTTCTGCAGGCGCTGCATGCGCGCGGTGATCAACGACTGCTGCGCCGAATACAGATCGGTCTGCGCGGTCAGCACCGACAGATAACTATCGACGCCGTTCGTATAACGCAGAGTCGACAGATCCAGCCGGCGCTGTTCTGCAAACGCATTGCGCTCGAGCGACCGGATCTGCTGATCGTACGTGCCCCGCGCGGCGAGCCCGTCCGCCACTTCGCGGAAGGCCGTCTGGATCGCTTTTTCGTACGTGGCGATTTGCGCGTTCTTCTGGATGTTGGCGAGGTCGAGGTTGGCCTTGTTCTGGCCGCCTTCGAAAATCGGCAACGTGATGGACGGCGCAAAACTCCACGCGGCCGAACCCGGCTTGAACAATCCGCCGAGCGTCGGGCTCAGCGTGCCGAAGCTGCCCGTGAGCGAGACCCTCGGGAAGAACGCCGCCCGTGCCGCGCCGATATTCGCGTTGGCCGCGAGCAGATTCTCCTCGGCCTCCATGATGTCCGGACGACGCGTCAGCAGATCGGACGGCAAGCCCGCCGGAATGTCCGTCAGCAGATTCTGGTCGCTGAGCGTGAGGCCCGGCGGCAGATCAGCCGGCAGCGGCTCGCCGAGCAGCAGCACGAGCGCATTCTCGGCCTGTGCGCGCAAGCGCTCCTGCGCCTGCAGGTTCGCGCCCGCTTGCTCGACCACGGTCTGCGCCTGGCGCAGATCGAGTTCCGAGCCCGTGCCGTTGTCGAACTGCAGCTTCGTGATCCGGTACGACTCCTCGGCGGTCTTCAGCGTGCCTTGCGTGACTTTCAGCAGATCGTCGAGTTCGAGCACCGTCAGGTACTGATTCGCGACCTGCGAAACCAGCGCGATTTCAGCCGCCTTGCGCGCCTGCGCGGTGGCCAGGTACTGCGCCAACGCCTGATCCTTCAAGCTCTGAATGCGACCGAAGAAGTCGATTTCCCACGAAGCGTTCAGACCGACCGAATACGAGTTGCTAATCGTCCTGCCGGCCACCGACAGATTCTCCGGCGTGCGCGATTTGCTTTGCGAAGCCGCGGCGTCGAGCGTCGGGAACAGGCCCGCGCGAACGATGCGGAACTGCGCCTGCGACGCCTGCATGTTCAGCACCGACACGCGCAAATCGCGGTTGTTCTTCAGCGCGATGTCGATCAGCCGCTGCATGCGCGGATCGACGAAGAAATCGCGCCAGCCGATGTCCGCCGCGGCCACGCCGTTCGCGCTGCGCGCGCCCGACTGGCCCGGTTGAGTCGCGCCCGGCTGCGTTTCGTACACGCCGCCGGTCGGGAAGTTGCTCGTCACCGGCGCGGCGGGGCGCTCGTACTTCGGCGCCATCGTGCAACCAGCGGCGAACAGCGCGACCGCTACTGCAATCAAAGAGTGTTTTTGCATCTCAATGTCCGTCCTTGCCCGAGGCATTGCTGTCCGGATCATGCGGATGGTGCTGGTTGTAGTGTGCAAGCGCCACATCCGGGTCTTCCGTCTCGCCGCCGAACTTCGCGCGAATCACGACGAAGAACATCGGGATCATGAAAATCGCGAGGAAGGTCGCCGTCAACATGCCGCCGATCACGCCCGTACCGATTGCGTGCTGGCTCGCCGAGCCGGCGCCGTTGCTGATCGCGAGCGGCATCACGCCGAGAATGAACGCGAGCGAGGTCATCAGAATCGGGCGCAGCCGCAGACGCGCCGCTTCCAGCGCGGCCTCGATCGGGCCCATGCCTTCGCTCTGCTGCAACTCGCGCGCGAATTCCACGATCAGAATCGCGTTCTTCGCCGACAGCCCCACCGTGGTCAGCAGACCGACCTGGAAGAACACGTCGTTTTCGAGCCCGCGCAGCGTCGCGGCCAGCAGTGCGCCGATCACGCCGAGCGGCACCACCATGATCACCGAGAACGGGATCGACCAGCTTTCATACAGCGCCGCGAGACACAGGAACACGACGAGGATCGAGATGCCGTAGAGGATCGGCGCCTGCGAACCGGACTGACGCTCCTGCAGCGACAGACCCGTCCACTCGTAGCCGATACCCGCGGGCAGCTTCGCCACGAGCGCTTCCATCGCGGTCATTGCCTGACCGGTCGACTTGCCCGCCGCCGCCGCGCCCTGGATTTCCACCGCGGAAATACCGTTGTAGCGCTCGAGCTTCGGCGAACCGTAAGTCCACTCCCCGCTTGCGAACGACGAGAACGGCACCATGCCGCCGCCCGTGTTGCGCACGTACCAGGCGTTCAGGTCTTCGGGCTTCATGCGGAACTGGGCATCGCCCTGCATGTAGACCTTCTTGATCCGGCCGTCGGTATCGAGGAAGTTGTTGACGTACTGCGACGCCCACGCGATCGAGAACGTCTGGTCGATCGCCGACAACGACACGCCGAGCGCCGCCGCCTTTTCGTGGTCGATATTCACCTTGAACTGCGGCGTATCGTTCAACCCGTTCGGACGAACCTGAGCCAGCGTCGGATCTTGCGCGGCCATGCCGAGCAGCATGTTGCGCGCTTCCATCAGCTTGGCGTGACCGACACCCGCGCGGTCCTGCAGCTCAAAGTCGAAGCCCGCGGCCGTGCCGAGTTCCGGAATCGACGGCGGATTCACCGGATACACCAGCGCGCCCTTATAGCTGCCGAAGTGCATGAAAAGACGGCCCACCAGCGCCTGCACCTTTTCGTCCGCATGCTGACGCTGCGCGTAGTCCTTCATCCGCACGAACACGAGACCCGCGTTCTGACCGCGGCCCGCGAAGCTGAAGCCGTTCACCGTGAAGGTCGATTCGACAATCGCCTTCTCGCCGTTGAGCAGGTAGTCCGACACGTCCTTCAACGCGCGCGCCGTGGTTTCCTGCGTCGAGCCGGACGGCGTTTGCACGAGCACGAACATCGTGCCCTGGTCTTCGTCAGGCAGGAACGACTTCGGCAATTTCACGAACAGCAGACCGACCGCGAAGATCACCACCATATAGATGATGAGCCAGCGGCCCGAGCGCTTGATCACGTGGTGCACGCCCGAGTGATACTTGTCGCGGCTCTTGTTGAAGGTGCGGTTGAACCAGCCGAAGAAGCCCTTCTTCTCTTCGTGATGACCTTGCGGAATCGGCTTGAGAATCGTCGCGCACAAGGCCGGCGTGAGAATCAGCGCGACCAGCACGGACAGCACCATCGCCGCCACGATCGTCAGCGAGAACTGCCGGTAAATCGCGCCGACCGAGCCGCCCGAGAACGCCACCGGCACGAACACCGCCGACAGCACGAGCGCCACGCCGACGAGCGCGCCGGTAATCTGGTCCATCGCCTTGCGGGTCGCGTCGCGAGGCGATAAGCCCTCTTCCGCCATCACCCGCTCGACGTTTTCCACCACCACGATCGCGTCGTCCACCAGGAGGCCAATGGCCAGCACGAGACCGAACATCGACAGCGTATTGATGGAGAAGCCCACCACGCTCATGACCGCGAACGTGCCCAGCAGCACCACCGGCACGGCGATCGTCGGGATCAACGTGGCGCGCAGGTTCTGCAGGAACAGGTACATCACCAGGAACACCAGCACGATACCTTCGAGCAGCGTCTTGACCACTTCCTCGATCGACAGACGCACGAACGGTGTGGTGTCGTACGGGTACTTCACGACGAGACCGTGCGGGAAGTACTTCGACAACTCGTCGACCTTCGCGCGCACCGCCTTCGCGGTAGCCAGCGCATTCGCGCCCGTGGCGAGCTGAATACCGAAGCCCGCGGTCGGCTGACCGTTGTACTTCGTGTCGAAGTTGTAGTTCTCGCCGCCCAGCTCAACACGCCCCACGTCCTTGATGCGGACTTGCG
Source organism: Paraburkholderia graminis C4D1M (assembly GCF_000172415.1). Taxonomy (GTDB): domain Bacteria; phylum Pseudomonadota; class Gammaproteobacteria; order Burkholderiales; family Burkholderiaceae; genus Paraburkholderia; species Paraburkholderia graminis. The sequence continues at coordinate 90,830 of NZ_ABLD01000009.1, read as the reverse complement.
AGCCGTCCGGATTCACCTTCAGCAGAATGTTGCTGAACTGTTCCGGCGTATTAAGCAGCGTGGCTTCCGTGATGGTCGCCTGCAACACCTGCCCCGGCACCGACGGCGTGCCGCCGAGCGAGCCGCCCGCGACCTGAACGTTCTGCGCCTGCAACGCGCTCTGCACATCCACCGGCGTGAGGCCGAAGTTGGTGAGCTTGTTCGCGTCGAGCCAGATGCGCATCGCGTACTGCGAGCCGAACAGCGTGACCGTGCCCACGCCGTCGATACGGCTGACCGGGTCCTGCACGTTCGACGCCACGTAGTTCGCGAGGTCGTACTTGTTCATGCTGCCGTCTTCGGACACGAACGCCATGACCAGCAAGAAACTGCTGCTCGACTTCGTGACCTTCGTGCCGAGCTGCTGCACGGCTTGTGGCAACAGCGGCGTGGCGAGCTGCAGCTTGTTCTGCACCTGCACCTGCGCGATGTCAGGATTGGTGCCGGCCGCGAACGTCAGCGTGATGGTTGCCGTACCCGAGTCGTCCGAAGTGGACGACAGATACAGCAAGTGGTCGAGACCACTCATCGACTGCTCGATCACCTGCGTGACGGTGTTTTCGACCGTCTTCGCCGACGCGCCCGGATAGGTTGCGCTGATCTGCACAGCCGGCGGTGCGATGGTCGGGTATTGCGCGATCGGCAATGTAAACACCGACGCAATGCCCGCGAGCATCAGGATGATGGCGATCACCCATGCAAAAATCGGGCGATCAATAAAGAACTTTGCCATGTGGCGGGCTCCCTGTTATTACGCGCCCGATGCTGCGGAAGCGGGTTGAGCCGTCTGCGCAGCGCCGCTGGCGGCCGGCGCGCCCTGGGCGGCTGCGCCCGAGGCTGGCGAGGCGGGAAGTTGTGCGGCAACGGCTTTGACCTGCATGCCGGGCTTCGCCTTGTCGGTGCCCTGCACGATCACGCGGTCGCCCGGCTTCAGCCCGTTCTCGACCACCCAGTTCGAACCGTACGTACCCGACGTGACAAGCTGACGCAGCGCGACCTTGTTGTCTTCGCCGACGACGAGCGCGGTCGGCTGACCCTTCTGGTCATGCGTGATACCGACCTGCGGCACGACGAGCGCGTTCTCGTTCACGCCTTCCTCGATCTTCGCGCGCACGAACATGCCCGGCAGCAGCACCTTGTCCTTGTTCTGGAAGATCGCGCGGACGGTGACCGAACCGGTGCTCTGGTCGACCGTGACGTCGGTGAACTGCAGCTTGCCCTTTTCCGAATAGGTGCGGCCGTCTTCGAGAATCAGCGAGACCTTCGCTGCGTCAGGTCCGTTCGTCTTGAGACGCCCTTCCTGAATTTCCCGGCGCAGCTTCAGACCGTCGAGGCTCGATTGCGTCAGGTCGACGTAGACCGGGTCGAGCTGCTGGACGGTGGCCAGCAACGTCGCGGCGCTCGCCTGCACATACGCGCCCGGCGTGACTTGCGATACACCGACCTGGCCCGTCACCGGCGAGGTGACGTCCGTATAGCCGAGGTTGATCTGCGCCGTCTCGACCGCGGCCTTGCCGGCGGCGACGTCGGCCGCGGCCTGGCCTTGCGCGGCCACCGCGTTGTCGTAGTCCTGCTTGCTGACCGCGTTGGCGGCGACCAGCACTTTGAAGCGGCTGGCCTGCGCCGTGGTCGACGCAAGGTTGGCCTGCGCCTTGGCGAGCGAGGCCTTCGCGTTATTCAGCGCGGCGATATAAGGCGCCGGATCGATCTTGTACAGACGTTGACCCGCCTTGACCTGACCGCCTTCCGTGAACTCACGGCGCAGCACGATGCCGTCGACCCGCGCGCGCACTTGCGCGACCAGGAAGGCGCTGGTGCGGCCGGGCAATTCGGTGACGACAGGTACGGTAGTCGGCTGGACGGTGACGACGCCAACTTCGGGCGTCTGTTGCGGCGGGGCAGATTGTTTTGGTCCGCATGCTGCCAGCAATATGGCAGCCGTCGCGGCACTGATTAAGCGGAATGGAACCCGTTCGACGCGCATGGAGCGACCTCTGTCTATGACTGAGAATGAAAAAGTGCGCGCATCCCTACCCCGGGGACAGCAGCGCACACATGCGTCTTGCGACGCTCGACCGGAAGCCCGTGAAGACGTACCGAAGTTACGAGGCACCTGGGCGATATGCGCCAAACCGGGAAATGCCGCACGGCGCCGCCCGTTCGGGCGCGACGCAAAGAGCGTTTTGAAAGGCAACAGTGACGGATATTAACTGGTCGTCACGGCTTGGGCTATCCGATCGTGGGGTGCTATTATATATACATTCAAGAATGAATGTAAAAGTGCGTTGCTTCTCGTGCAGGGCGGGGACCGGCAAGAATGCTTCGGCAAACACTCAAGAGCAGACGGATTGTCACCGGGCGTACTTAAAAAAGCTCGGGAAAACCCCACAATCAGGGCAGGTCATATAACCATGGTGCGACGAACCAAGGAAGAAGCGCTGGAGACGCGCAATAGCATTCTCGACGCGGCAGAAAGAGTGTTTTTCGAAAAAGGCGTATCGCGCACGTCGCTCGCGGACATCGCGCAGGCGGCCGGCGTCACGCGCGGCGCCATCTATTGGCATTTCTCGCACAAGAGCGACCTGTTCACGGAGATGTTCGACCGGGTGCTGCTGCCGCTCGACGAACTCAAGGCCGCGTCGCTGGACCCCAACGAGCCCGATCCGCTCGGCCGTCTGATGGAAATCTGTATTGTGTGCGTGCGCGACACCGCGAACGATCCGCGCCGCCGCCGCGTGTTCGACATTCTGTTTCTGAAGTGCGAGCTGGTCGAGGAAATGGGACCGGTGATGGTCCGCTATCAGACCAACATGCGCGAGGCGCTGGTCAAGATCGAAGGCGGCTTGCGCAATGCGATCTCGAAGGGGCAATTGCCCGCGGACCTCGACACGAAGCTGGCCGCGGCGATGGTGCATGCGTTTGTCGGCGGATCGTTGCGCGACATGCTGTTCCTGCCCGATGCGACCGATTTCGCCGCGCTCGGCGAGCGCATGGTCGAAGGCATCTTCGATGCGCTGCGCATGAGCCCGGCGCTGCGCAAGTTGGCGTAAGGCTGTCGGCGGCTCGGGCTCGTCGCGGCTTTTCAGCCGCGTCCGTGGCTCTGCTGTCAGCGGTTCCTGCTGCGCGCTTTCTGATTCGACGCATAGATATTGCCGCGTTCCAGCGGCACGCCGCTTTTCACCGCGGCAAGCCATTCGTCCGTGCTCGCGACCGCCGCGAAGCGCGACTGCAACACCACGCAAAATACCCGGTGGATGTCCTCTGCGCTCGCAAAGCCCGCGCTGTTTTCGTATGGGACCGAGCCCGTTGCATCGTGCAGAAACTCGACCGTGAGCCCGGCGTGGACCGCGTGGTTGATCGTCGACGCATCGCAGTTGTGCGTCATGTAGCCGGCGACCGTCAGCGTGTCGATCTGACGCGCGGTCAGCCACTCGGCGAGATCCGTGCCGGTGAAGGCGCTCGGCAGCGACTTTTCCACGTAGTGATCGTGCTCGCGCGAGGCGACCACCGGGTGCAGTTCCGCGCCGTCGCTGCCGCGCGCGAAGATCGGCGAGCCGCCCGGCGCGAAATTCTGCACGACGACGACCGGCACGCCGGCCGCGCGCGCCGCATCCATCGCGCGGCCGATGTTGGCGAGCGAGCTTTGCACCTCCGGAAATTCGATCGGCAGATCGCCGCTCACGTATTCGTTCTGCACGTCGATGACGATGAGCGCGCGGCGCGGGCTGGTCATGGCAAGACTCCTGTGGATGTTGATCGAGGTCGCGCGCCGCCGTTGCTGCGAGCGCGGAAGACCGGGCTGCAAGCCGCAACGGCAGCGGCGATGACGCATTGTTCCTCCACCGCGCCTTCGACAACAGCGGCCCGTTTGACAATCTTCGCTAGAATCGGGCCATTGCTTTTCCCACCGACGTTGTCATTCCACCAGGTGCCCGACTCATGGCTGCATCCGCCGCATCGGCTGCGCTGGCCGCTTCGTCCGATCCACAGCACGCGCACATCGTCGCGGTGATCGCCTTCGACCGCATCAGTCCATTTCACCTCGCGGTGCCGTGCGTGGTTTTTGGCGAGGACCGCAGCGGCGCCGTGCCGCATTTCGATTTTCGCGTGTGCGCGGCCGAAACCGGCCCGCTGACGACGACCGCGGGTTTCTCGATCGCCGTCACGCATGGCCTCGAAGCGCTGGCCGAAGCCCACACGATCATCGTGCCGAGCTGGCGCGATCCCGACGAGCCGCCGCCCGCGGCCTTGCTCGACGCGCTGCGCGCGGCCCATGCGCGCGGCGCGCAACTCGTCGGACTATGCCTCGGCGCGTTCGTGCTGGCCGCGGCCGGCATTCTCGACGAGCGCCCGGCGTCGACGCACTGGGCGTGGGCCGACGACTTCGCGCGCCGCTACCCGCGCGTGAGGCTCGACCGCGACGTGCTGTATGTTGACGACGGCAACGTGCTGACATCGGCAGGAACGGCGGCGGGACTCGATTGCTGCCTGCATGTGCTGCGCAAGATGTGCGGCGCGGAAGTGGCGAACTTCGTCGCGCGCCGGCTGGTGGTGTCGCCGCATCGGCAAGGCGGGCAGGCGCAATACATTCAGCAGCCAGTGCCGCCGAACATCCGCGAAGACCGGCTGTCGGGCCTGCTCGACTGGGTGCGCGGCAATCTCGACGCGCCGCATACGCTCGACAGCCTCGCGGCGCGCACGCTGATGAGCCGCCGCACTTTCACGCGGCGCTTCAGGCTCGCCACGGGCACGACTGTCGGCGCATGGCTGCTCGCGCAGCGGCTCGGGCGCGCGCAGCAGTTGCTCGAGAGCACGGATGAGTCGGTGGAGGCGATCGCGGGCATGGCCGGGTTTGGGTCGGCGGCATCGCTGCGCCAGCATTTCGCGGACGCGTTTCGCAGGTCGCCGTCGGCGTGGCGAAGGGAGTTTCGCGGTGCGTGACGCTGTGTAGCCGATGCGAGTGGCGCGATGGGCGAAGCTCGCGACGTATCAGGCGCTCAGCGAGAAAGCAACCCCCGCCCGGCAACGAGCGCGCGACAAGACCAAGCGCGGCCCGGAACGACGTCCTTTCGTAGGCACGCACCGCGATTTCGTAGTCGCGCCGGCGCGACAGTCGTCGTCATGGGTTGCGCGTCACACGCCAACGTCAGCGCGGCGCAATTCGCCCTCACCGCTCACTAATCCACCGCGCGACATACAACAACAACGCGACAAGAAAAATCATCGCCGCCCACGCCCAGTTCGGCACGGCATGCGGCGTCGGTTCGTGATGCGAGACGCTGTGCGATACGCTCGCCGCCCGTCCGCCGAGCGCGCCGCCGTCTTCACCGCGAGTGCGCCGCGCGATGCCGCCCAACGTGATCGGCCGCAAAAACACATGCTGGCGACGCGCCGCCGAACCGCGCGCGCGATTCGGACCCTGGCCGTGCTTCGCGCACACGACCGCGCTGAATTCGGCGAAGAAATCGTCGGCGAGTTGACGCAGCGCGTTTTCGAGTTGACGCGTGGGCAATTGCGCGAGCGGTCCCGACGACGTCGCCCAGATCGTGTAGTCGATCCGCGTGCCGCGCTCGCGACCGCCCGCCGCGCCCTCTTCCGCGCGCAGCCGCACTTCGATCTGTCCGCGCAGCGACCCGACACCGTCGGCGCGCGCCTTGAAGTTGATGGTGCGGCGTTCCGCATCGGCGGGGCCCGAATCCTGGCCGGCGACGTGCGCGCGAACTTCGTAACGCGCGCGCAGCGGCCCGAGCGGAACCGTCATGGTCAGCGCGTATTCGCCGTGCGCAAAGCGCGTGAACGACTCGCAGTTATCGAGGCTGGCGCGCAGGAGCGCGAGGTCTTGCAACGCGTCCCAGACATCGGACGGCGCAAGTGGAATCCGCAACGCGTCGTTCAGTTCCATCCCAGCCTCCCGACGAACGCGCGACAGCCGATCAGGACGTCTGATCGATGCGGTCGACGCGCGATGAGTAAAACGCGAGATAGCCCTTGATTCGGCCCGCCTGCTCGAACGGCGTCTCGTAACTCCATACGGCGTTTTCGATCAGGCCGTCTTCGGTGCGCAGATGAAAGTACGACGCGTCGCCCTTGAACGGGCAGTGCGTGGTGTGCGTCGAGCGCTCGAGCCGCGCCATGTTCACGTCTTCGCGCGGAAAGTAGAACACGTCGGGCAGGCCGGTCTCGCTGAGTGTCAGCGCGGCGTGCGTGTCGGCCATCGTCACGCCGCCGTGGATCACGCGGACGCGGTGATCGTTGCCGGTGATCGCGATGGCATGTCCGCCGGCGGACTTGTCCCGGCTTCCGTGGGGTGTCAAGGCATCGCTCATGTCTCGGCTCCGTGAAAGTGTGCGGTCGTGCAAACAGCAAAGCCACGGGACAGGCCCGTGGCTTCATTATCTGTCAAAGTTCTCACGATTGCGCGGCGTCCATGCGGATACCCCGTCAGCCTCGGGTTTACTGGGTGTTCCAGTAGAACGCCGCTTTCGCCGTGCCCTTCGCCGGGACCGTCAGGGCCTTCGACTGGTCGCGGTCCTTGTAGGCCGCATGCACCGTGTAGCGGCCCGGCCGCAGCTTCACGAGCATGTACGGACCGCGCGACGTCGTGCTCAACACCTCGCCGTTATGCGCGTCGACGATCCGCACATGGACGTCGGCGAGAAAGTCCGAGCCTGGCCCCGTGAAGCGCAGCGACAGCGGCCACTGGCTTTGCGCCTGCTGCAGCGCCTTCGACTCGTCGAGACCGACGCCGCCCGAGACGAACGACACGTCGCCTTGCTGCTGGATTTGCGGCAGACCTCCGCCGTTGACGTTGCCTGCGCTCGTCTGGTCGGTGGTGGTGCCACCGGTTACGTCGCTCGCCTGCTGCGCGTACGCGCCGCCCACCAGACCGAGAGTGAGCGCCACGCTGGCCGCGGCGGCTACGATCTTTCGCTGAGTGCGTTGGTTTTTCATCGGTTTGCTCCTTATTGACATCCTTCGTCCGGCACCCGTCGATGAGGCCGGATCAAGGATGGACGCAACCCGCGTGCCACGCGGCCGCTCGCCGGGCCGGCAAACCGCCGCCGTGCACGCCCCCTGCCGCAAAGCGCCGCCTCGCGGCTTCAGCCCTGAAAACAAAAATGCCGGTCTGTGTGCAGTAACTGCAAACAGACCGGCAAGCCTTACTTCATGCGATACGTCAGATCGGAACTCGGCCTGCGCCGTCGATCAGCCGAGGTCCACCGGCACGAAGATCTGCGCGTTGTCGCGCTGGATCAGCAGCGCGATGCTATTGCCTGCGCCCGCAACCATCTGCTTCAACTGATCGACGCTCGCGACGGGCCGGCCGTTGACCGCGAGAATCACGTCGCCCGGCTGGATGCCCGCGCTTTCCGCCGCGCCGCCCGACTGCTGCACCAAGAGCCCGTGCGAGATCGCAGCGCTGCTCTTTTCTTCCGGCGTCAGCGGACGCACGGCGACGCCCAGACGCCCTTGCAACTGCGTCGGCTGATCGGCCTTGTCGGAAGCGACCTTGCTGTCGGACAACGAGCCGATCGTCACCTTCAGATCCTTCGTGCCCTTGTCGCGCCACACTTGAACCGCGGCCGTGCTGCCAGGCGCGAGACCGGCGATCTGCGAGGGCAGCGCCGACGAATCCGTCACCGGCTCGCCGTTCACCGAGAGAATCACGTCGCCCGGCTGCAAGCCGGCCTTTGCGGCGGGGCCGCCCGGATCGACGGAACTGACGAGCGCGCCTTGCGGCTTCTGCATGCCGAACGAGTTCGCCAGCGTCTGGTTCATGCCCTGCACCGCGACGCCGAGGCGTCCACGGCTCACGTGACCGGTCTTGACGATGTCGTCCTTAACCTTGATCGCCTCGTTGATCGGGATTGCGAACGAAAGCCCCTGGAAGCCGCCCGTCTGCGAGTAGATCATCGAATTGATGCCGATCACTTCGCCCTGCAGATTAAAGAGCGGCCCGCCCGAATTGCCCGGATTCACCGGCACGTCGGTCTGGATAAACGGCGTGTAGTTTTCGTTCGGCAGCGAACGCGACTTCGCGCTGATGATGCCCGAGGTCACCGTATTGTCGAAACCATACGGCGAGCCGATGGCGACGACCCACTGCCCGACCTTGCTCTGACGCGGATCGCCGATCTTGACCGTGGGCAGATTGCCCGCATCGATCTTCAGCACGGCCACGTCGGACTGCTTGTCGGCGCCGACCACCTTGGCCTTGAATTCGCGCTTGTCGGTGAGCTTCACAGTGACGACGTTGGCGCCGTCCACCACATGCGCGTTGGTCAGAATATAACCGTCGCTGCTGACGATGAAGCCCGAGCCGAGGCTCGCGCTCGGCTGATCGGGCACATCGCCGCCGTCGCCGCCTTGCATGCCCGGCATGCCGCCGAAGAAGTGCTTGTAGAACTGATAAAACGGGTCGCTCGGATCGATCGGCAACTGGTTGCCGCCATTGCCACCGTTGCCGCGCAGCGCCGCGCGCTTCACGACATGCTTCGCGCTGATGTTGACGACGGCCGGCCCGTAGGTTTCGACGAGACCGGAGAAATCGGGAATGCCGGTTTTCGCAGCGGCTTCGGCGGGCATCATCGCGGCTTGCGCCGGCGTGATGACCTGCGGCGCCGGCACGTCGCGATGGCCCGCCACATAGCCGGCGGAAAGCGCTACGGCGACAGCAGCCGCGACGGCGCTGCGGGACAAGGTTTTCGCGTTCATTGTGTGCTCCTGACTGGAGAAAGAAACTTGGATGTCAGGAAGCGTAAGCGTTATCGCTTAAAGGAGACTTAAGCAGCGACAGATCGCGTTCGACTAGTTTAGCCCTTGTTTCAGGGGCTTTTCTTTAGAAAGGAAGTTGAAACCTTGTCGCCTAGAAGCGCACTGTGACCTGGAGCCCACCCGCCGGCGATTCGTCGAGCGATATCGCCGCCTGATGCTGGGTCGCGATGCGCCGCACGATCGCGAGGCCCAATCCGCTGCCGGCCACGTCGGTACGCACGCGATTTTCGCCGGCGCCCGCGCGGTAGAAACGGTTGAACACGCGCTCGCGTTCTGCCGGCTCGATGCCCGGTCCGCTGTCGGCGATACGCACGACCGGATGCCCGCCTTCCACATGCAGGCTCACGTCGACGCGCCCGCCTCGCGGCGTGTACTTGGTTGCGTTGTCCACGAGATTGTTGAACATCACGCGCAGCGATTCGGGGTCGCCGATCACCGTGGCCGACTCGCTCGCCTCGATGCCGAGATCGACGCCGCGATCCTGCGCAAGGGGCGCATACGCGAGCACGCAGTCCGAGAGGAGCGCGCGCAAGTCGATTGCATCGGTCGCGGCAAGGCCGTCCGGCTCCGAGCGCGCGAGCGCGAGCAGTTGCTCGGCGAGGCGCGTGGCGCGCGTCACGCCGGCTTGAAGATCGGCGAGCGCTTCGCCGCGCGCGGCGTCGTCTTTTGCACGCGACACCAGTTGCGCCTGAATCTGCACGGCGGCGAGCGGCGTGCGCAGTTCGTGCGCCGCATCGGCGACGAAAGCCTTCTGGATATCGAGCGCGGTGGCGAGCCGCTGCAACAACCCGTTGAGCGCGCGAACGAGCGGCTGCACTTCGAGCGGCAGACGTTGATCGGGCAACGGATCGAGCGCCTCGGGATGCCGCGTGTCGAGCGCGCTCGTCACGCGCCGCAAAGGACGCAGCCCGCGTCCGATGATGACCCACACCGCGAGCCCGAGCACCGGCAACAGCACGATCAGCGGCCACAGCGTGCGCAACGCGACGTCGGCGGCAAGGCGGTTGCGCACCGAGAGCGGCTGCGCCAGCTGCACGACGTTATCGCCGACGATCGCGCCATACACGCGCCACTCGCCGCGTTCCGTGTGCTCGGTCGAGAAGCCGAGTTCGGCGCGCGGCGCGAGCGGCGCACGCGGACGCGAGTAGTACATCAGCACGCCGTTGCGGTTCCAGATTTGCAGCACGATGCCTTCGTCGCCGGTATCGCGCGAGCCGAGCACTTGCGAGAACGGTTCGGCGGGCAACGCCGCCGCGATCTGCTCCAGCTGGTAATCGAACAGTTCGTTGGCTTCGGCAAGCGCCTGGCGATAGATCAGCCAGCCCGCGATGCCGACGCCGAGCAGCACGAGCGCAAGCAGCCAGACCAGCAATTGACGGCGGATGGATCGCATCGGCTCAGGCTTCCTTCGCGATCATGTAGCCGAGGCCGCGCACGTTGCGGATCAGCTCCGCGCCGAGTTTCTTGCGCAGCGCGTGAATGTAGACCTCGACCGTATTGCTGCCGATCTCCTCGCCCCAGCCGTACATTTTTTCCTCGAGCTGGCTCTTCGACAGCACCGCGCCTGGCCGCGCGAGCAGCGCTTCGAGCAAGGCAAATTCGCGCGCCGACAACGCGACCGGCGCGCCGTCGAGCGTGACCTGATGCGACGCGGGATCGAGCGTCAGATTGCCGTGGCGGATGGTCGAATCGCTGCGTCCCGACTGGCGGCGAATCAGCGCCCGCATGCGCGCGCCGAGTTCGTCGAGATCGAACGGCTTGACGAGGTAATCGTCTGCGCCGGCGTCGAGGCCCTTCACGCGGTCGGCCACCGCATCGCGCGCGGTGACGATCAGCACCGGCAACGCGTGGCCGCGCGCACGCAGCGTGCGCAACACGTCGAGACCGTCGCGCTTGGGCAGGCCGAGGTCGAGCAGCACGAGATCGTAGGGCTGGCTCGACGCCGCGCTGAGCGCCGCTTCGCCGTCTTCCACCCAGTCGACCGCGAAGCCTTCGCCGCGCAGCGCCTTGCGCACGCCTTCGGCAATCATCCGGTCGTCTTCGACTAGCAAGATGCGCATGGTCACATTCCTCAACATTCGATGATGCCGCATTCTAGCGCCCGCTTCGCACTGCGCGCCCGACGACGCATTTTTCGCCGCAGGCTGCACGCATGTCACTACAATGGGCGCTTTGCGTCGCACAACGCCCTGACATTTTGCTTTCTCGCCCGTTCATGACGCACGCTTTCATCTCTTCCGTCGCACGCCGTTTTCATTACGCGGCGCTGCGTTCGCGCCTGAGTTCCGCTTTCATCGCTTTCATCGCCTGTTCGGCTGACGCTTCGGTTTCGACGCCGCCTTCAATACCGCCACGCCGCGTTGTGACGCGCGCGAACGCGGCGTGGCTGTTCGTCTGCGCGGCGCTCGTCGGCTCCGCATCGTTGCCGCTCGCCGCCGAGGCGCGCGTCAAGGCCACGCATCCGAGCGTGAACGTCAGCACCGTGTTGCCGCAGTCCGTCATGATCGGCTTGCAGCGCGCGCACGTACCGTTGTCGTCGATCAGCGTGGTCGTCGAGAAAGTCGGCGACCGCACGCCGATCGTCGCGTTGAACGCCGGCAAGCCGATGATGCCGGCATCGACGATGAAGCTGGTCACCACTTACGCCGGCCTGTCCATTCTCGGCCCCGACTACCGCTGGCGCACGAGCGCCTATAGCGACGGCACGCTCGACGCCAACGGCGTGCTGCACGGCAATCTGTACATTCAGGGCACGGGCGACCCGAAGCTCGTGCCCGAGGAACTGATCGACCTCGTGGAGAAGATCCACAAGGCCGGGATTCGCGGCATCGACGGCGCGCTCGTGCTCGACAAGCGCTACTTCGATCCGTCGACGCGCGACCTGCCCGCCTTCGACGACGACGCCAACGCGCCGTACAACGTCGGTCCCGATCCGCTGCTGTACGCGTTCAAGTCGCTGTCGTTCACGCTGACGCCTTCGCCGGACGGCACCGTCGCAATCGACGTCCTGCCCGCCCTCGCGCAGTTGCAGATCGACAATCAGATGCGCGCGGTCAACGGCCCGTGCCGCGGCGAAGCGGCTTCCGTCTCGCCCACCGTCACGCCGACGCCGAACGGCACGGTCGTCGCGTCGTTCGCCGGCGACTATTCGGTGCGCTGCGGCCCGCGCACGATCAACGTCGCGGTGCTCGATCATTCGGCGTTCTTCGCGGGCGGCTTCCTTGCGCTGTGGCAGCAAACCGGCGGCACGTTCAGCGGCACGACACGCGAAGGGGCGGTCCCCGTCGGCGCGAAGCTCGTCGCCACGCATCAGGGGCCGATACTGTCGGACGTCGTGCGCGACATCAACAAGTTCAGCAACAACACGATGGCGCGCAACCTGTTCCTGTCGATCGGCGCGGCTGAAGAAAAGCCGCCCGCCACGACCGCCAAATCGGCCCGCGCGATCGAGGCCTTCCTGCGGCGCGACAGCATCGACATGGAATATCTGACGCTCGACAACGGCTCGGGCCTCTCGCGTGACGAGCACATCACGGCGCTCTCGCTCGCCGATTTGCTGCAACGGGCGAACGCAAGTCCGGTGGCGCAGGTGTTCGTGCAGTCGCTGCCGATTGCGGGTGTCGACGGCACGATGCGCAACCGCCTGACCAACCAGGGCGCGGGCGGCAACGCGCAGATCAAGACCGGCACCTTGCGCGACGTGCGCGCGATCGCGGGCTATGTCGCATCCGCGGACGGCAACAGCTATGTCGTGGTGAGCTTCATCAACGATCCGCATTCGGAAGCCGCGCGCGCGGCGCACGACGCGCTGCTCGAATGGGTTTATCAAGGACCGGCCACGGGCTTCAGCAAAATCTCCGCGCCCGCCGCCGAACCGGCGAGCGCGGCACCGCGCGGCAAGCCCAGGAAAAACCCGCGCACGCGCGGCGCCCATTGAGGATTCCTTCTAGCGAAGGCCGCGCGCGCCACGCGCGTAACCGTGTACGCTGTCGGGCAGTGTTCGGGCCGCATGTCACGCCCGAACCATAACAACAACCCACGACAGAACACCGCGGCATGTCACGCGGCGGCAAGGGACCACGGAGGAAGACACCATGCAATTCGATGCCGAATTGCTGCTGCTCGCCATGGCGCCAGTCTTTCTCGCATGTATCGGCTGGGAGGCGTGGCACCTGCGGCGAACGCGCCCCGGCGCACGGCTCTATAGCTGGCGCGACACGCTCTGCAATGCGGCGCTCGCGCTCATGCAGCAAGCCGCCGACAAGCTCGCGTGGCTCGCGATTCTCCCCGTCTATGCGTTCTTCTACGATCACTACCGCGTCCACATCTGGCAAGCGGGCTGGCTCTCGTTTGCGCTGCTGTTCGTCGCGCAGGATCTGCTCTACTACGTGTTTCACCGTTGCAGTCATCGCGTGCGCTGGTTGTGGGCCGCGCATGTCGTACATCACTCGTCGGAGCGGATGAATTTTTCGACCGCGTTCCGGCAGAGCCTCATGTATCCGGTTGCGGGCATGTGGCTCTTCTGGATTCCGCTTGCCGTGCTCGGCTTTCCGCCGAAGCAGATCGTGGCGATCGTGCTGATCAATCTCGGCTTCCAGTTTTTCGTGCATACGCAGGCGATTGGCAAGATCGGCGGCAAGTTTGCGTGGATCGAATACGTGTTCAACACGCCGTCGATTCATCGCGTGCATCACGCGCGCAACGACCGCTATATCGATCGCAACTATGCCGGCGTGCTGGTGATCTGGGACCGGCTGTTCGGCAGTTACGTCGACGAAGACCTGCGCGAGCCGCCGGTCTACGGCATCGTCGAGCCGCTTCATACGTACAACCCGCTGAGGGCGACGTTTCACGAATGGGCGTCGATGGCGCGCGACTTCGCGAGCGCGCGCAGTGTGCCCGACAAGCTGCGCGCGCTGTTCGCGCCGCCCGCGTGGGCCGCCGATTATCATGCGCGGCGCATGGCTGCTTCAACGGCCCACACAACGCTCAACGACAACGAAAACAACAACAAGGCCGCGTTATCAGCACGACGCAGACCCTGGAAGATTCTGTAAGCTGTCGTCACGCCGCCGACGCGGCGGACGCGGCCTGCAATACATGGCGCAAGGGCCAAACATACGAGGAGATGTAGCCAACATGAAGCAAACAGCATCGAGGAAACAGGATTGGTTGCGCGTCACGCAAATTGCCGTAGCCAGCGCCGCGTTTGCGCTGCTCGCCGCTTGCGGCGGTGGCGGCGATGACAACAACAACGCCAGCAGCAGCACGCCGGCAGGCGGCGTCAAATTGCAGGTCGTCTCGTTCGGCGACAGCCTGTCGGACGTCGGCACGTATGCGCCGGTCATCCAGGGAAGCTTCGGCGGCGGCCGCTTCACGACCAACCCCGGCGAAGTGTGGACGCAAAAAGTCGCCGAGTATTACGGCGACACGTTGAAGCCCGCCTACCTCGGCGGCTTCGGTAAGCCGCTCGCCGCGGCAGGCGGCTTCGGTTACGCCCAGGGCGGCTCGGACGTCGTCAATGCTCAAGGCAAAGGCTGGGCGCCGAACAATATGGCGGCCACGACCGTGCCTATCGTGGGTCAGGTGCAGAACTACCTGAGCGCCCATACGAGCTTCAATGCGAACCAGCTCGTGCTCGTGAACGGCGGCGCGAACGACATCTTCCAGTTCGCCGAAAACACCGCGAATCTCACGGCGCTCGGCGCCGCGCTGCAGACGCAGTTCCCGTTGCTCGTGCAGGCAGGCAAGCTGCCGAATACGCAGGCGGGCCAGGTTGCGTTCATCGTCGGCTATCTGCAGCAATTGTCCAATCCCCAGGTTGCTCAGGCTGCCAGCCAGCTCGCCGCGCAAGTCAAGACCATCGTCAACGCGGGCGCGACCCACGTCGTGGTGTCGACGGTGCCGGACATCGGCAATACGCCGCTCGGCGTCGCGGCCAACGCGAGCACGCCGGGCTCGGCCGCGCTGCTGTCGGGAATCTCCGCGGCGTATAACTATCTGTTCGTGCAGAACCTCACGGCGCTCGGTCTGCTCGGAACGGGCAAGGTGATCGTGGTCGATGCGTTCACCTGGCAGGATCAGCAGTTGCCGAACTACAAGGCGCTCGGCTTCACGGTGTCGAACACCGGCACGGCCTGCAACCTCACCGCGATGCAGACCAACGCAACCGCTTACGCCCGCGCCAATCCGAGCGCGACGAACGGGTTGACGCCGGAGCAGTACGGCGCGCAGTTCGGCTCTTCGCTGTTCTGCTCGCCGCAGACGTACACGGTGGCCGGCGCGGATCAGACCTACATGTTCGCGGACACGGTTCACCCGAGCTCGCACATGCACGCGCTGTTCGCGCAGTACGTTCAGCAGCAGATCGCGGCGACGGGACTGGGTAAGTAAGTGGAGTGAGTGGAGTTCGGCCGCGCGGCGCGCGGTCGCTTTCCGCGAAGGAAGGATTGAGCAACGCCTGGCTTATCGATTCTGTCGATTGAGTAGCCAGGCGTTTTTTTATTGCGTGTTTATTGCGGCTTCGATCAAGCGCTTGCGAAGCGACAGCAAAGCAAAACTCAGTGCCCTTGCGCCTCGAACGCGGCCGCGGCGCGGCCGAGCCGATCGTTCACGGCGATCCATTCGATCGTATCAGGCAGCTTCTCAATCAGAATACGCGCGACGTTCGCGCGATCCAGCGCGCGCAGCAAGCCGTACAGCTCGCGTGCATAGACATGCGGATCTTCCGGCGCGGCGATGAAGTGCACGCCCTCGGCGTCGGCCCAATGCCCCGCTCGCGATGCCCGCGCGACGAGCGCAACGCGCTCGCCGGCTGCGCGCGCGGCGAGCAACGGCTCGAGCGCATTGAACGGCAGCAATGCGAGCGGCGTGCGCGGCGCGTAATGCGCCTTCAGCGTGCCGGAAGCACGTGGCGCGGTGGCGTCGGAACCATCGGGCAGGCGCGGCGCTTCGCCGAGCACATCGGCGATGTCTTGCGGCGTGACCCGGCCCGGCCTCAGCAACGCGGGGAATCCGCGCGACAAATCCACAATGGTCGACTCGATGCCGACGTCGGACGCGCCGCCGTCGAGCACATGAATCGCACTGCCGAACTCGTCGCGCACATGCTGCGCGGTGGTCGGGCTCACATGCCCAAAACGATTCGCCGACGGCGCCGCCACGCCGCCGTGCCCGGCGCGCAACGAGCTGAACGCTTCGAGCAGCGCCTGCGCCACAGGATGCGACGGACAGCGCAAGCCAACGGAATCCTGCCCGCCGCTGACGGCCGCCGGGATGCGCGCCGCGCGCTTCAGAATCAGCGTGAGCGGCCCCGGCCAGAAGGCGTCGATCAGACGCTGCGCCTCTTGCGGCAAGTGCTCGACCCAATAGTTCGGATCGCCCTGCGGCGCGAGATGCACGATCACCGGATGATTGGCCGGCCGGCCCTTTGCCGCGTAGATGCGCGCGACGGCGTCGGGATTTTCCGCGTCGCCGCCGAGGCCATAGACCGTCTCCGTCGGAAACGCGACGAGACCGCCCGCGTCGAGCAGCGCCGCCGCATGCTCGATCTGCGCGGCGCTGACAGGCAGCGCGTTCGCGGCGCCTTCGCCGGATTGGTCGGAATGGCCGGCCTGGCCGGGTGTCTGTGGATCGGGCATGGCGCGCGCGTCAGCTCGTGGGGATATGCAGAAGGCGCGCGCAATCGCGTGCCGCCGTGCGCGCTTCTTCGAGCGTCGCGGCAGTGAAGTTCACGTGGCCCATCTTGCGGCCGCAACGCGCTTCTTCCTTGCCGTACAGATGCAGGCGGGCGGCCGGCATCGCCGCCACCTCGTGCCAGGGCGGCGTGACCGACGCGCCCTTAGGCCCGCTTGGGAACCACACGTCGCCGAGAATGTTCAGCATGACGGCCGGCGAATGCTGACGCGTGTCGCCGAGCGGCATGCCGGTCATCGCGCGCACTTGCTGTTCGAACTGGCTGGTCGCGCAGGCGTCGACGGTGTAGTGCCCCGAGTTGTGCGGACGCGGCGCCATTTCGTTGGCCACCAGCGAACCGTCTTCGAGAATGAAGAATTCGACGCACAGCACGCCGACATAGCCGAGCTTGTCGGCGATTTGCAGCGCGGCCTGTTGCGCCTGCTGGACAAGCGTCGCGCTCGCGTCCGGCGCCGGCACGATGGTGTGCGACAGCACGCCGTCGCGGTGCGTGTTCTGCGCGAGCGGATAGACGGCCGACGTGCCGCTCGAGCCGCGCGCTATCAATGCGGAGACTTCGAACTTGAGCGGCAAACGCTTTTCGAGCACGCACGGCACGCCGCCGAGCGACGCGTGCGCCTCGCGCACTTCCTCGGCATTGCGCACGCGGATCTGGCCTTTGCCGTCGTAGCCCATGCGCGCCGTTTTGACGATGCCGGGCAGCACGGCGTCGAGCTGTGCATCGTCCATTGCGGCGAGCGCGTCCGATGATTCGATCACGACATGCGGCGCGACCGCCACGCCCGACGACGCGATAAAGCGCTTCTCGGCGATGCGGTCCTGTGCGACGGCCACGCAGCGGCCGGCGGGGCTGACGAACGTGGTCTTCGCGAGGAAGTCGAGGCTTGCGGCCGGGACGTTCTCGAATTCAGTGGAGACCGCCGCGCACAGCCGCGCGAGTTCGGTCAACGACGCTTCGTCGTCGTAAGCCGCGCGCAGATGGCGGTCGGCGACCGAGCCTGCCGGGCTGTTTTCGTCCGGATCGAGCACGGCGACGCGGTAGCCCATGGCCTGTGCGGCAAAGCAGAACATGCGGCCGAGCTGGCCGCCACCGACCATGCCAAGCCATGCGCCTGGCAGAATCGGTGAAACCGGTGTGTTGTCTGGGTTCATCTTGGTGGTCGGTCGCGGCCGGGCGTGCATGCGGTTCAGCAGTGGCAAGCGCCCGGCGGGTAGGTCGGACAGGGGACGTCGTGTAGCAGTCGCTGGTCAGTTGGCGCTCACAGCGCCGGCAGCACCATCGCGTGAGCCGCCTGGTTCTGGCGCACGCGGAACGCCGCCAGCTTCTCCGCGTATTCCGCGCTCGTGCCGCTCAGGATCGACACGGCGAAGAGCGCTGCATTCGCCGCGCCCGCCTCGCCGATCGCAAAGGTCGCGACAGGCACGCCCTTGGGCATCTGCACGATCGAATGCAACGAGTCGACGCCCTTCAGGTACTTGCTCGCCACCGGCACGCCGAGCACCGGCACCGTGGTCTTGGCGGCCAGCATGCCCGGCAGATGCGCCGCGCCGCCCGCACCCGCGATGATCGCGCGGATGCCGCGCTCGCGCGCGCTTTCAGCATAGGCGAACATTTCGTCCGGCATGCGGTGCGCGGAGACGACCTTCGCTTCGTACGGCACGCCGAATTCCTGCAGAATCGCGACGGCGTTCTTCATCACTTCCCAGTCGGAGCTGGAGCCCATCAGCACGCCGACAACCGGCGCGCCATGCGTATGGGCGGTCTGTGCTTCACTCATCTTGCGGCTTTCCTCTTGCGGCTTCGCTGCTACGGGTTGGCGGGTCGGAAGCGGTCAGGCGAGCTTGTGCCCGGTCAGACGTTCGAGCGCTTCCTGGTATTTTTCGCCCGTCTTCTGGACCACGTCGTCCGGCAGCTTCGGCGCGGGCGGCTCTTTCGCCCAGTCTTGCGTTTCAAGCCAGTCGCGCACGAACTGCTTGTCGAACGACGGCGGATTCGTGCCAACCTGATACTGGTCGGCCGGCCAGAAGCGCGACGAATCGGCGGTGAGCGCCTCGTCCATCAGGTACAGCTTGCCGTGGTTGTCCAGACCGAACTCGAACTTCGTATCCGCGATGATGATGCCGCGCGTCGCCGCATAGTCAGCGGCTTCCTTGTACAGCCGGATCGAGATGTCGCGGATCGTGGCCGACAGTTCGGTGCCGATGCGGCGTTCCATCTCGTTGTAGGTGATGTTTTCGTCGTGATGCCCCATTTCGGCCTTCGCTGCCGGCGTGAAAATCGGCTCAGGCAGCTTCTGCGCGTTTTGCAGGCCCGGCGGCAATTCCACGCCGCACACCGAACCGGTGGCCTGGTAGTCCTTCCAGCCGCTGCCGGCCAGATAACCGCGCACCACGGCTTCGACGAGAATCGGCTCCAGGCGCTTGACGACCACCGCGCGGCCCTTGACCTGCTCGACTTCGTCAGCCGCCACGACCGACTCGGGCGCCACGCCCGTCAGGTGATTCGGCACGACGTGCTTGAGCTTCTCGAACCAGAAGTTGGCCATTTCGTTGAGCACGCGACCCTTGTTCGGAATCGGCTCGCCCATGATGACGTCGAACGCCGACAGACGGTCGGTCGTGACGATCAGCAACTGGTCGTTGCCCACCGCATAGTTGTCGCGGACTTTACCGCGGCCGAGCAGCGGCAGCGAGCGGAGCGTGGATTCGTAAAGGGTAGACATCGTCGTGGTTCGCTAAAAGTGAGGCAAAAAGTGTGAGCGGAACAAAAGGGAAACGCCGTTCCCCGGATGATGCGGGAACGGCGATCTGACGACAACCTGGCCAAACGGCCAGGCGCACAGCAAAAAATGACGCAACCGCGAGCTTAACGGGAGCTTAGCGGACGACTTGCGCGAGTTCGCCCGACTTGTACTTCTCCGCGATTTTATCAAGCGAAACCGGCTTGATCTTGCCGGCCTGGCCTTCGCAGCCGAATTGCGTGTAGCGCTCGATACAAATCTTCATCGCGGCTTCGCGCGCCGGCTTCAGATAATCGCGCGGATCGAACTTGCCCGGATTGGTCGCCATGTAGCGGCGAATCGCGCCGGTGATCGCGAGACGCAGGTCGGTGTCGATATTGACCTTGCGCACGCCGTGCTTGATGCCTTCCTGGATTTCCTCGACGGGCACGCCGTAGGTTTCCTTCATGTCGCCGCCGAATTCGCGGATCTCGGCCAGCAGTTCCTGCGGCACCGACGACGAACCGTGCATCACCAGGTGCGTGTTCGGAATGCGCTGGTGAATTTCCTTGATGCGCTGGATCGACAGAATATCGCCCGTCGGCTTCTTGCTGAACTTGTACGCGCCGTGCGAGGTGCCGATGGCGATGGCCAGCGCGTCGCATTGCGTGAGCTTGACGAAGTCGGCGGCCTGCTCCGGGTCGGTCAGCAATTGCTCGCGGGTCATCGTGCCTTCCGCGCCGTGGCCGTCTTCCTTGTCGCCCTTCATGGTTTCCAGCGAGCCCAGCACACCGAGTTCGGCTTCGACCGTCACGCCGATCGAGTGCGCCGCTTCCACCACCTTGCGCGACACTTCGACGTTGTACTCGTACGAAGCGACGGTTTTGCCGTCGGCTTCCAGCGAGCCGTCCATCATCACGCTGGTGAAGCCGCTGCGGATCGCCGCCATGCAGACCGCCGGCGACTGGCCGTGGTCCTGATGCATCACGACGGGAATGTGCGGATAGGACTCGACCGCTGCTTCGATCAGATGGCGCAGGAACGCTTCGCCCGCGTACTTACGCGCGCCGGCCGATGCCTGCATGATGACCGGAGCGTTGACCTTGTCGGCCGCCGCCATGATCGCCTGCACCTGCTCCAGGTTGTTCACGTTGAATGCCGGAAGGCCGTAGCCGTTTTCAGCGGCGTGGTCCAGCAGTTGACGCATTGATACGAGAGGCATGCTGTACTCCTTAGATTGAAACGAATTCTTTTGCCGCCGGCATCTTTTGGGCGATCAGAAAGCGAAGCAAGCCGCATACCTGTCGGCCAGCCTGCTTCGCTCGATCAAGCCTGCGCCAGTCGGCCAGTACCGCCGGTCAATACGGCTCGCCGACGCGCACGATCTTCAGCGTATTGGTGCCGCCGGCCTGGCCCATCGGCTCGCCGACGGTCAGCACGACCATGTCGCCGCGCGACGCATAACCCTTGCCGACGACCGTCTCCAACGCCTGTTGCAACGCCGTGTCGCGGTCGGTGTTCGTGTCCAGATGCAGCGAAGTCACGTTGCGGTACAGCGCCATGGCCCGCTCGCTGCCGACGCGCGGCGTGAGCGCGAAAATCGGCACGTGCGTCCAGTGACGCGACATCCACAGCGCGGTCGAGCCGGATTCGGTCAACGCGACAATCGCCTTCGCGCCCAGATGGAACGCCGTGAACAGCGCGCCCATCGCGATGGACTGGTCGATGCGCGTGAACGTGCGGTCGAGGAAATCCTTGTCCAGTTCCGACTGCTCCGACTTCTCGGCTTCCACGCAAATCGCGGCCATTGTCTCGATGGTCTGCACCGGATACTTGCCCGCCGCCGATTCCGCCGACAGCATCACCGCGTCCGTGCCGTCGAGCACTGCGTTCGCGACGTCCGACACTTCGGCGCGCGTCGGCACCGGCGCGTAGATCATCGACTCCATCATCTGCGTCGCGGTAATCACGAACTTGTTCGATTCGCGCGCCATCCGAATCATGCGCTTTTGCAGCGCGGGGACTGCGGCATTCCCCACTTCCACGGCGAGATCGCCGCGCGCGACCATGATGCCGTCCGATGCGTCCAGAATGCCTTGCAGCGCCGGAATGGCTTCCGCGCGCTCGATCTTGGCGATCATCTTCGGCTTGATGCCATACGGCGCGCCGGCGATGTTCGCGAGCTGCCGCGCCATTTCCATATCGGTCGCGTTCTTCGGGAACGACACCGCGACGAAATCGACGCCGAGCGACATGGCCGTGCGGATGTCTTCCATGTCCTTGGCGGTCAGCGCGGGCGCTGTCAGGCCGCCGCCCTGGCGGTTGATGCCCTTGTTGTTCGACAGGTCGCCGCCGATCTTCACGATCGTGTGGATCTCGTTTCCGAGCACGCGCTGAACGTTCAGCACGATCAGGCCGTCGTTGAGCAGCAGCACGTCGCCCGGCTTCAGGTCGCGCGGCAGGTCCTTGTAGTCGAGACCCGCGCGTTCCTGGTTGCCGAGCTCGCAGTCGGCGTCGAGGATGAACGGCTCGCCGGAGACGAGCGTGACCTTGCCGTTTTCGAATTTGCCGACCCGGATCTTCGGGCCTTGCAGGTCCGCCATGATGGCGACCTCGCGGCCCGCCTGGCGAGCCGCCTCGCGCACGAATTCGGCGCGCTGGCGGTGGTCGTCCGCGGTGCCATGCGAGAAATTGAGCCGCACCACGTCGGCGCCTGCCTGAATCATTTGCAGCAGGATCTCCGGCGTGCTGGAAGCCGGTCCGATGGTAGCGACAATCTTGGTGGCGCGATGCATGAGTCTCCTCGTCTGGATAGGATCGCTGGAAAGAGCGCTGCGAGTCGGATGCGGAGGCTGCGCACCGAAAGATGCTGCCAGGGGCTGCGCGCCGGTTGAAACCAGCGTCGCTTTATGGGGTGAAGCGGTATTCGACACCGGCGCGGGGGGCGCGGGTGGAGATGTGGGTGCGACGGATTGCTCCGATTCGCTGACCGCCGGCGTGGCTTCGCCGGCAGCAGCTTCGAGTGCGGTGGCCAGCGCGGCGGCAACCGTGCCGGCAAGCTCGGACTCCTTGGCCGCCGTCGCGGCGTCGGGGCGCGCTGTACGCTCCCCCGCCGTTGCTGCCGCGGTGTCGCGCGGCTTGCCGCGCTGACCGTTCGCTTTCGCAGACTTCGCCGTTGGGGAGCGCGCCGCCACGTTAAGCCCGCGATTCCAGAACTTCGACCGCCGGCAGCTTCTTGCCTTCGAGGAACTCGAGGAAAGCGCCGCCGCCCGTCGAGATATAGCTGACCTTGTCGTGGATGCCGTACTTGGCGATCGCAGCGAGCGTATCGCCGCCGCCCGCAATCGAGAATGCCGACGACCTCGCGATCGCGTCGGCCAGCGTCTTGGTGCCGTTGCCGAACTGGTCGAACTCGAACACGCCGACCGGCCCGTTCCACACGATGGTGCCGGCCTTTTCGAGTTGCGCGGCGAGCGCCTTCGCGGTGTCCGGTCCGATGTCGAGGATCATGTCGTCGTCTTCGACGTCCGCGACGGCTTTGATTTCGGCCTTGGCGGTCGGCGAGAACTCCTTGGCCGTGACCACGTCGGTCGGAATCGGCACCGATGCGCCGCGCGCCTTCGCTGCGTCGATAATGGCTTTGGCTTCGCTCACCAGATCGGCTTCGGCCAGCGATTTGCCGATCTTCAGGCCCGCGGCCAGCATGAACGTGTTCGCAATGCCGCCGCCGACGATCAGCTGATCCACCTTCTCGGCGAGCGACTTCAGAATGGTCAGCTTGGTCGAAACCTTGGAGCCCGCGACGATCGCGACCAGCGGGCGCTTCGGCGCGCCCAGCGCCTGGCCGAGCGCTTCGAGTTCGGCGGCCAGCAGCGGACCGGCGCAAGCCACCGGCGCATATTTGGCGATGCCGTGCGTGGTCGCTTCGGCGCGGTGCGCGGTGCCGAACGCGTCGTTTACGTAGATGTCGCAGAGCTTCGCCATTTTCTGCGCGAGCTCGTCGGAATCCTTCTTTTCGCCCTTGTTGACGCGGCAGTTTTCCAGCAGCACGACCTGGCCCGGCGCGACGTTCACGCCGTTTTCGACCCAGTTCGCCACCAGCGGCACGTCGCGGCCGAGCAGTTCGGCAAAACGCTTCGCGACCGGCGCGAGCGAGTCTTCCGGCTTGAAATCGCCTTCGGTCGGACGGCCCAGGTGCGACGTGACCATCACCGCGGCGCCCGCGTCGAGCGCTGCCTTGACCGCCGGCACCGAGGCGCGGATGCGGGTGTCTTCGGTGATGTTGCCCTGATCGTCCTGCGGCACGTTGAGATCGGCGCGGATGAACACTCGTTTGCCGGACAGCTTGCCTTCGGCGATCAGATCGGAGAGACGCAGTACCTTGTTCATGGGCGTTTGTGTGCGAGTTGATGGAAGGCGATGGCGGACGGCGCACACGGCTTTCGGCGCAGCAACTGCGGCGCGTCGGCACGGCGGCCCCCACGAAGCGGGAGGCCGGTGCGAACGCCGCGGCGCGGGCGCCAGGCGTTGGCGCGGTCATCCCGGAAAGGGGCATTTTAACTGATCCGCACAGCCTTCTGACCCGCCCGCGGGCGAATCTCCCGTATTCGAATGCCGCGCGGCGCATGCCGCAATGCAACATCGCAACGCCTGAAACTACATCAAGAGGCGCAAGACCGTGAACACGATCATTCCGACGACGATCGTACCAAGCATGGTGCGCCGCCACAAAAACCAGCCGAGGCCGGCGAGCGCCGCATAGAACTCATGGTTCGACGGCGCGAACGACAGGCCGTCGGGCGTGCCGAGCACGTCCGGCAGTACGACGGCGGCGAGCGCCGCGGCGGGTGCGTAGCGCAGCATGCGCTGCACGCGCGCCGGCAAAACCGTGCGTTCGCCGCCGATTAGAAACATCGCGCGTGTCACCGCGGTGACGACGGTCATGCCGAGAATGGCGAGCCACACTTCCACGGACGTCATCGCGAATCTCCCGCGCTGTTGCGAACGCGGCGCAAGTCGGCGCGCTCGGCCATCAGATCGGCCGCGCTGCCCGCGAGAATCGCCGCGATGACCGCAAGCGGCAGCCCGAGGCGATACGGCAAATCGAAAGCGAGCAACGACACGATGCCCGCGATGCACACCGCCACCAGCGTGGAACGCGTGGCGATCGCCGCGACCATGATGGGCAGCAGCGCCAGCGTGCCCGCGAGCGCGAGTCCCCAGTTATCCGGAATCAGGCTCGCCAGCAGAATGCCCGCTATCGACGCCACCTGCCACGACAGCCAGCTGGACACCGCCATGCCCCAGAAGTACGCCTCCTTGCCGGGCACGTAGCCGGTCGGGAAGTTCTTCTTGAGGAACAGCAGATAGATCACATCGCCGTTGAAGTAGCCGAGCGCGATGCGCCGCCACATCGACAGATAGGAAAAATGCGGGGCAAGGCCGACGCTGAAGATCACGAAACGCGTATTCACCATCGCGGCCGTGAGCAGCACCGTCCACATGGGCAGCTTGGCGGCGAGGAGCGGCAGCACGGCGAGTTGCGACGAACCGGCGTAACACAGCAGCGACATGGCGAGCGCCTGCGGCAGCGTGAGCACGGACTTGCTCATCGCGATGCCGGTGACGAGCCCCCACGAGCAGATCGCCATGAGCGTGGGCGAATAGGCGCGCGCGCCCTCGAGGAAAGCGCGGCGATCGGTATCTGACAGGCGAGCGAGCATGAGGCGAAAAGCGCGGGCGCCGAAGGCCGCGATGAGGAAATGGAGCGAAATCGGCGCCAGGTCGTGAAGCACCCGCTGGCGCGGCCGGATGTGAATTATGCGTGCGCCGAATTATAGCGCCCGACCTGCGTCCAAATGCCCGTTTCGTGTGCAAAAGACGCTAAAATAACGCTCTTCGCTGCACCCCATCGGAAATTTCGGGCGCGTCCCGGCTTTCCCGCGCTTCGGGCGCCCGCGCGAGTCGACGGGCTTGGGGTTCCACACCAACACGCACCTGCTGGAGAACCGTATGTCAATGGCCGACCGCGACGGCAAGATCTGGATGGATGGCAAGCTGATCGACTGGCGCGATGCCAAGATCCATGTGCTGACCCACACGCTGCATTACGGCATGGGCGTTTTCGAAGGCGTGCGCGCCTATAAGACGGCAGACGGCGGCACCGCGATTTTCCGTCTGCAGGAACACACCAAGCGTCTTCTGAACTCGGCCAAGATCTTTCAGATGGACGTGCCGTTCGACCATGAAACGCTCGCCGCCGCGCAGCGCGAAGTGGTCCGCGAAAACAAGCTCGAGTCGTGCTATCTGCGCCCGATCATCTGGGTCGGCTCGGAAAAGCTCGGCGTGTCGGCCAAGGGCAATACCATTCATGTCGCGATCGCGGCGTGGCCGTGGGGCGCTTACCTCGGTGAAGACGGGCTTGCCAAGGGCATCCGCGTGAAGACGTCGTCGTTCACGCGTCATCACGTGAACGTGTCGATGGTCCGCGCGAAGGCGTCGGGCTGGTACGTGAACTCGATCCTCGCGAACCAGGAAGCCGTCGCCGACGGTTACGACGAAGCGCTGCTGCTCGACGTGGACGGCTACGTGTCGGAAGGCTCGGGCGAGAACTTCTTCCTCGTGAACAACGGCAAGCTGTACACGCCGGACCTGTCGTCGTGCCTCGACGGCATCACGCGCGACACGGTCATCACGCTCGCGCGCGACGCGGGCATCCAGGTGATCGAAAAGCGCATCACGCGCGACGAGGTCTACACCTGCGACGAAGCGTTCTTCACCGGCACCGCCGCGGAAGTCACGCCGATCCGCGAACTGGATAACCGCACCATCGGCGCGGGCGCCCGCGGCCCGATCACGGAGAAGCTGCAGTCGGGCTTCTTCGACATCGTCAACGGCAAGAGCGACAAGTACGCGCACTGGCTGACCAAGATTTAACGCGCATTGCACCGCGCGCACCCTGCATACAACGAGAAAGTCTCATGAGCGATATCAAGGAAATGCCGCTGGTCGAACTCACGGCAAAAGACCTCCCGGCGTACTGCCCGAATCCGGCCATGCCGCGCTGGAGTGCGCACCCGCGCGTCTTTATCGACGTCTCGCACGGCGAGGCGCGCTGCCCTTATTGCAGCACGCGTTACAAGCTGCGCGACGGCGAAGTGATCAAGGGTCACTGAACCTCACACCTGAGCGCCGTTCGTCTGCGTCATCGGCTGTCGACTGATTGCGGGCGCGCCGTTGCGGCGTGCCTGCGGCCGACGGCCTTTTCCCTTTACTTTCATTTAAACGAAGCGCCACGCGCATCGCGCGCGGCGCTTCGTTTCGACACCGGACACCCACTCTGATGCGTCGCGCGTTGGTTATCGCACCGAACTGGATCGGTGACGCATTGATGGCGCAGCCGCTTTTTGCGCGCCTCGTGAAACTGCATCCCCGCATGGCGATCGACGCGGTCGCGCCCTCGTGGGTCGCGCCCGTGCTCGAACGCATGCCGGAAATCCGCGACGTCTACGCGACCGATCTCGCGCACGGCAAGCTGCAGATGCTGCGTCGCTGGCAGCTCGCGAGCGACTTGCGCGACGTCGGCTACGACGCGGCCTATGTGCTGCCGAACTCGCTGAAATCCGCGCTGATTCCGTGGATGGCCGGCATCCGGCTGCGCATCGGCTATACCGGAGAAAGCCGCATCGGCCTGTTGAACGTGCGCCACGCGAATCCGCGCAAGGACGAGCGTCCGCCGATGGTCGGCCATTACGCCGCTCTCGCCTACGCGCCCGGCGCGAAGATTCCCGACGACCTGCCGATGCCGCGGCTCGACGCCGATCTGAACGAGGCGGCGCGCGTATCGGCGCGCTTCAATCTCGACACGCGGGTGCCGTTGCTCGTGTTCTGCCCCGGCGCGGAATACGGCCCGGCCAAGCGCTGGCCGCCGGAGCACTTCGCGGCGCTCGCGCAAATGGTCGGCCAGTCGTTCCCGTACACGCAGATCGTCGCGCTCGGTTCGCCGAAAGATGCGCCGCTTGCGCAGGCCATCGCCGAAAAAGCGCCGAACGTGCGCAATCTGTGCGGCCAGACGGCGCTCGGCGAAGCGTGCGCGCTGATCTCGCGGGCCAACGCAGTCGTCACCAACGATTCCGGGTTGATGCACGTCGCGGCCGCGCTGCGCCGGCCGCTCGTGGCCGTCTACGGCTCGACCGATCCGCGGCACACGCCGCCCTTGTCGGAGCTTGCGAAGGTACAATGGCTTCATCTCGAATGCAGCCCCTGTTTTCAGCGCGAGTGTCCGCTGGGTCATCTGAACTGCCTGAAGCAGTTGAGCGCCGAGCAGGTTTTCGGCGATTTGCGCGGCATGTTGCTCGCGCACCGCTGAGCCGGCTGACACTTGCACGCAACACCGCACGCCCCTGAGCGCGTCGCGTCATGTTCGCGCCTTGCGGCGCGGGCATTCTGGCGCTCGGGTGCGAATGTCCGGCGCACCGGACTGTCCCGCTGACCGCTGCCTTGCAACCGCGCGCCGCGCACAAGAGACTGACGAGCCATGCCACGTTTTGCCCATATCTTCGAAGCCGCCGCCGATACCCTCAACGCCTATTACCAGGCCGTCGCCGAGGTCAATATCGACAGCCTGATGGGCCTGTGGATCGATGAGGAGTTCGTGAGCTGCATTTGCGCCGACGGCTCGCATCTGCACGGCCTCGAAAGCATCCGCACGGGCTTGCAGATCCAGCTGGAAACCGCGCCGGTCTCGATCGAGCCGCTCGACATTCGCGTCTACGACAGTCTCGGCACGGTCGTTTATGCGATCGCGGAAGCGCATCGTCCGGTCGATCCGAAAGCCACGCCGGCGATGGTCTTCACCACCTACGTGATGGTCCATGAACGCGGCGAATGGCGCATCGCGCACATTCACGCGAGCCCGATGCCCAATGAAGCAGCCAGCCAGTTCGCGACCAAGATGCGGCACGGCCAAGGGTCGCTTCACTGACGCGCGCTCCGCGCCGCCACACTCTCGCTTCGAAGCCGGCATGAGCACGCCCCGCAGCAAGTCCCCGTGGGGGACGCCACAAGAGCGCCCCGCTCCCGATGACGCGGCTCGCGCCGCGGCGGCTGTCGAAGCCACAATCGAAGCCACCGTCGAGGTCGCCAAAGACCTGCTCTATCGTGCGCCGCTCTGGTTGCCGAACAAGCACGTTCAAACCATCGTGCCGTCGCTGTTCGCGCGCCGCCCGGCCGTGTCGTTTCGCCGCGAGCGCTGGGACACGCCTGACGGCGATTTCATCGACGTCGACTGGGTTCGGCACGACAACGCGCCAGCCTCGGTCATGACAGCAGACGCGGCGCTTAGTCAGAGTCCCTCAGCCGAAGCGCCGTTGCTCGTCCTGTTCCACGGCCTGGAAGGCAGCTCCGCCTCGCATTACGCATCGTCGTTGATGGCGGCCGCACGCGAATATGGCTGGCACGGCGTGGTGCCGCACTTTCGCAGTTGCAGCGGCGCGCTGAACCGCTTGCCGCGCTTCTATCATCTGGCCGACAGCAACGAAGTCGACTGGATTTTGCGACGCCTGCGCGCCGCGCATCGCGGGCCGCTCGTCGCCGCGGGCGTGTCGCTCGGCGGCAATGTGCTGTTGCGCTGGCTCGGCGAGCGGCGCGAAGATGCGGCGTCGGTCGTCCACGCCGCCGCTGCGATCTCGACGCCCATCGACGTGCACGCCGGGGGCCGCGCGTTGTCGCAAGGCTTCGGCATGATCTACACGCGCAGCTTCCTCAAGACGCTCAAGCAGAAGGCCGACCAGAAGCTCGTACAGTTTCCCGGCCTGTTCGACCGCGGCGCGATGCTCGCGAGCCGTACGATGTACGAGTTCGACAACGTCGTGACCGCACCGCTGCACGGCTTTCGCGATACCGACGAGTACTGGAGCGTGGCCACCACGCGGCCGGTGCTGCCGCACATTCAGGTGCCCACGCTCGTCCTGAACGCGCGCAACGATCCGTTCCTGCCCGCCGAGGCGCTGCCGTCGCGGCATGAGGTGTCGGCGGCGGTGGAGCTCGATCAGCCGAGGCATGGCGGTCACGCCGGCTTCATGACCGGACCGTTTCCTGGCCGGATCGACTGGTTGTCGCGGCGCGTGTTCGGCTATCTGGAGCAGCACGTCGATCATGGATGACATCGTCAAACAGGCGTTGGCCAAGTGGCCGAACGTACCGGCTTGCACCGGCTGGCTCATGCTCGACCGGCGCGGCCAGTGGCGCATGCGCGACGAAGCCGCGCAGGCGAGCGGATCACCCGGCACGCCGATCCGTCACGAAGCGCTGCTCGGCTTCATCAATCGCAATTACGAGCGCGACGAACGCGGGCAGTGGTTCTTTCAGAACGGACCGCAGCGCGTGTATGTCGAGCTGGGCTATACGCCGTGGGTCGTGCGTTTGTCGGTCGAGGCGGACGGCGCGCTCGCGCTGAAAGATCAGGTGGGCAATGGTTTCGAACCGTCGGCCGTGTTTGCCGACGATGAGGGCGGGATTCTGTTCGCTGGTGCTTCCGATCCTGGCAATCCCTCAGCGCCGCCGCGCATCGCCGTTCTGCACGATCACGATCTCGAAGTTTTCGCGGACCACGCGACGCTCGCCGACGACTCCCTGAGCGGCGAGTTCCACTGGAACGGCGGCGTCACGTTGCCGCTTCAGCCGATACGGAGCGAAGAAGTTGCGTCGCGCTTTGGGTTTGTGGCGAGTCCGGCTGCGATGGTTTGAGGTTCGGCATCTCGTCGCGCAGCTTGCATGCTTCAGAGGAGCGGGTTCATGAACTTCGCGCCTAACCCTTCTCATCCAGCCGCTCTTCCTTGTAGCGGTTCTCCATCTCGTGCAGCCTCGCGTCGACGGTAGCCAGATCGTAATAGCCGATCGTCTTCATATCGCGCGCGTCCTTTAATTGGCGGATCGCGGACGGCCACGCGCCTTCCAGCGCGAATTTCTCGGCAAGCGCGCGATGACGCGTGAGCGCATCGCCCGTCCCCGCGCTCGCCTGCGCCAGATACAACCACCACGCCGGCTGATCCGGCTGCGCGCGCGTCTCCTTCTGCGCCAGCGCCTGCGCCTCGGCGAATCGCCGCAAGCTCAGCAAGGTGCGAACGTGCATGTCGATGGCGGCGTTCGATTGCGGCCAGCGCTTTTGCGCGAGATCGGCAAGACGCACCGCGTCTTCGTCGCGGCCGGCACGCCGCGCGATGTCGGCGGCGAGCACGTCGAGACTTGGGGAAGTGCGCGCGGCGTCGCCGTCCGCCTGTGCCCCAGCCGAAAACACCGCACGCGACGACGCCAGCGACGAAGCCGCGTCGTCGTAACGCTCGAGCAGCATCTGGCCATACGCGATGCCATACCAGTTCGCCGCGACGTTCAGCGCCGTGCGGTCTTCGATTTCGGAGCGCATGCGCGAAATCTCGTCGGCGTATTCGCTGCGCGAGCGGTCCTGCAGCAAGCGCGCCCGCGCGCGCACGAAACCGTACTCGGCCACCTGATGCGGTTGCCGGTATGGCGCACGCCGCGCGCGGTCTTCCATGTCGGCGATCCGCTCGCCGGTCAGCGGGTGCGTGCGCGCGTAGGCCGGAATGCCGGTATCGCTCATCGCCGCACGGTCGAGACGGGCGAAGAACGCCGTCATCGCGTACGGATCGTAGCCCGCGCCGGCGAGCAGCAAAAAGCCGACGCGGTCCGCCTCGTGTTCGGCGGAGCGCGAAAAGCGCAACTGGTTGTCCACGGCGTAAGCCTGACCGCCAATCGCAATCGCGCTGCCCAGGTCGCCGCTATGCGCAAGCACGCCCGCGAGAACGCCGAACAGCATGCCCGCGAGCGCCGCGTAGCCGCTGCGCTCGCCCGTGGTGATCATCCGCGAGATATGGCGTTGCAGGACATGGCCCATCTCGTGACCGAGTACGGACGCGAGTTCGGATTCGGTTTGCGTCGCGACGATCAGCCCCGTGTTCACGCCGATGAAACCGCCGGGCAGCGAAAACGCGTTGATCTGCGCGTCGCGCACGGCGAACAGATCGAAGTCCGGCCGATAGCCGCCGATATACAGCGCGTTCGCCGCTGCGGCGAGTTTCGCGGCGACCGAATTCAGATAGTCGCGCACCAGCCAGTCGTCGAGATAGTCGGGGTCGCGCCGCAAGTCGCGCATCACGCGTTCGCCTAGCTTGCGCTCGGCTTGTGGCGTGAGCGTCCCCGCGCCGCCGCTGCCGAGGTCGGGCAATTGCTGCGCGACGATCGGCGCACGCCAGCCGCCGGTGCCACCACCGTTGCTACCGCGGTTCGCGCCCGAGTTGCCGGAGAAGCGGCTTTGCGCGCCGCCGTACACGCCGAATACGCCTTGCGCGATGTCGGGCGGCACGATCGGATCGGCGTATGACTCGACCGGCCCGCTGACGAGCGGCGGCTCAGCGGACTGCATCGGCGCAGCGCCGGACGCCGCGCGTGTCTGCGCGAACGCGCCAGGCGGCGCGGCCAGCGCAACACAGAGCAACGCAGCAAGAGACCGTTTCAGACGCATTGCGAGTTCGTATGACGGAGTCGAAAGCGACGCCCGCCGCTCGGATCATCGCGCGACTAAGATAGCGGGCATGGCGCAATTGTAATCAGTCGACGCACTCATCCGGCAGGCCGGCGCAGGGCCGGACGGGCGCACCGCACTGCTATGATAGGCGCCCTCTGAAGGAGCCAACCATGCCTGAACTCACTCATTTCGACGCTGCCGGCGACGCGCATATGGTGGACGTCGGCGGCAAGCAGGAGACGAAGCGCATCGCCATCGCGCGCGGCTCGATCCGCATGCTGCCCGAAACCTTCGCGCTGATCCGCGACGGCAACGCAAAAAAGGGCGACGTGATCGGCGTTGCGCGTATCGCCGCGATTCAAGGCGCAAAGCGCACGGCGGATCTGATTCCGCTGTGTCATCCGCTCGCGCTGACACGCGTGAAGGTGGACTTCGAACTGGACGACAAGACGCCCGCCGTGCATTGCACCGCGCAGGTGGAAACGCTAGGCAGAACCGGGGTCGAGATGGAAGCGCTCACCGCCGTGCAGGTCGGGCTGCTGACGGTGTACGACATGTGCAAGGCGGTGGATCGCGGGATGACGATCACCGATGTGAGGGTGATGGAGAAGCATGGTGGGAAGTCGGGGGATTGGGTGGCGGCGTAAGGCGACGCTCGCGATCACGCTCCTCCTCCGATACTTCCACCCAAGACCCGCCTCACTCCTCGTCGTCTTCCTGCTCGACATCGCCCGACGGCAGACCGTAACGCTTGACGAGTTCCGCCTTGAAGCCGGCAAGCGTCTTCTGTTCATCGCAGAGTTGATACAGATAGCTCAACTGCGACGGCCAGTCTTTCAGTTCCTCCGCGAAGATTTTCAGTCGCTCGACGGTATCGAATGCCGCGGCCGTGTCTCCGCTCAACGCCTGTAGCACCGCATAACGACGCAGCACGGTTTCGCCGGGCAACAGCGCCATCGCCTGACGATGCATCGCGAGCTTGTGCTGAAGGTCCATCGAGTTCATCGGCAACAGCGTTGCCATGCCGTACCCGCCCCACGCCCGGAAAAGGAACGACGGGTCCGCGCGATATTGCTCGGCCGGACGCGAGCCGTAGTACAGCACCTCGGCGCGCGCGTAATCGCGGTACACCGGATAAAGCGCGGCAATGCCGCCGAACACGATCGCCGCGAATACGCCAAACGACAGACGCGCAGGCACGAGCCGCAACGGACGCGTCTCGAGCAGGCCGAACACGAACATGGCCGGCAGCAGGAAGAACATGTACTGCTGCGGATATTCGACGAGCGCATGCATGACGAGCACGCCGATCAGCGCAATGCCGAATACGCGCCCGGCGCTCTGCGGTGCGCGCACCACACGCACCAGCCACGTGACGAGGCCGAACAGCACGATCGCAAGACCGATCAGGCCGGTTTTCGCGAGCAGATCGATGAAAACGTCGTGTGAGTTATTGGCGATCTCGACGCCGCCGAGCGTCTTCGCGTACTGATACTGATAGCTCGGAAACTCGCCCCAGCCGACGCCCAGCAACGGATGCGTGCGGAACATCGTCCAGCCGTATTTCCACAGCGCGAGCCGCGGCGCGATCTGGCCGGCGTCCTTGAAACGATCCGCCGCCGACTGCCCGAGTTCGAGGTGATAGCGCACGTTGGCCCAGCGAATCAGCGCATTCACGACGAAGAACAGCACAGCGAGCGCAATGGGAATCAGCCATTGCCGATGACTGCGGCGCAACTGCGGTTCGGCGCGGGTCTGCGCGAACGCCATCCAGAAACCGGCCACGACGATCACACCCATTTGCAGCCACGGGCCGCGCGACACCGTCAACGCGAGCCCCACTGCAAAGATGGTGGAGACGAGAGCCCAGATCGGGACGGCGATCCGGCGCGTCTGCACGAGGAACAGCGCGCCGGCCATCGCGAACGCGATATACGTGGCGAGGTGGTTCGCCTGCGCCATGTTGCCGAACGGCCGGCGCTCGACCGTCACGTTATACGCGACCACGAGCGGCGACACGCGCGTCTCCAGGTGAAAGAGCTGGATGACCTGGCAGAACACTGCAAACAGCCCGCCGACGACCAGCGCGCAAGCCGCCCAGCGCAACGCGGTCTCGCTGAGCTTCGCGCGCGCGAAGCCGTAGCCCGCGTGTGTCGCCATGAATGCAGCCAACAGAAAGCCGCCGCCGAGCCAGTTCATCGACGGTTGCGAGACCGGCAGCAGCACCGACTGCGCGACCAGCAACAGCCCGAACAGCAGCGGCACGAGCGCCACCACGGGCGACGCAAAGCCGATGCGCGGCTGCGAACCCGCGACCAGCAAGACCACGCCGGCGCCCATCAGCAGGTACAAAGCGAGGGCTGTGAATTCAGCGTAGAACGTCGGAATCGGATAGGTATGGTTGACGACTGCATAAGGCAGCACCAACGCGAGAGCCAACAGAATGAGAGAAAGGTAGCGCGCGAAAGGTGTGGGCATCGAGTAAGCGGGTGGGCGTCAGCAACCGGCGCACTATACAAAAAAATCCTTGCGCTGTGCGCCGGCTGGGCCGAAATATCCCGAAAATCAGCGATTTACGTTTGAACGGCTAGCTATCCGTGCGTGCATGCGTCGCGCGTGTCGCATCACGCGTGTTGCATTACGCGCGGCACTCGGGAGGTGAGAGGTGTGAGGGCAAGGTCGGCGCCTGCGCGGGCATCGGACCTGCGCCCGGCGCCGGCAACGACGACGCGGTCTTGCCGCCGGCAAAGCATTCCCACGCGAGCGCGCCCGCCTGCACCGCGCCCTTCGCCAACGAGACACGCGCGGTGGGCGCATCGATGTTGTCGGGCACCGACGGCACGAGCGTGATCGTGTTGGAACCGGCCGGCGCCACGCGCGTCGTGAAGGCGACGGTGATCTGCCCGCTGTCGTCGTCGACATGAACGGACTCGACGTTGCGCGTCGCGGGCGGCGACGCGTAGCCGCCACCGAACGCGTTGCCGCTCGCCGCGTTTTCCGACACGGCAAGACGCGCCGACGACGCGAGCGACAGTCCCTCGCCCACGCGGCTGCGTGCGAGGTAGTCCTGATACGCGGGAATCGCATAGGCCGCGATCACGCCGACGATCGCCAGCACGATCATCAGTTCGATCAGCGTGAAGCCGAGACCGAGGCGCGAGCCGACGCGGCGGCACGCTCGCGCGAGTGTTGCGGACCAGCGCGCTCGCGCGAATCGCGAGTGCGCCAGCGTGGATTGCGAATAAGGGGAATAAGGCAAGGTGACGATCATCGGCAGGCTCCTGAAACGAAAAGCGCCTGCTCCACGAATCGGGAACAGGCGCTTTGATCGTAGCGAGCGACGCTCGTCTCGGACAGTCAGCCGAATGGCTAACGTTGAACCTGGAACGCACGCAGGTGTGATGCTTGGCGTTCCTTCAGGCCGCCGCGGATTTCGCGTTGCGGCGCTTGATCACATAACCCAGGATCACGACGAACAGCGCGCCTGCGATGCTCATGCCGTATTCGGCGAGCGGCGTGTCGAGGACCGGCCAACGGTCGCCGGCCGGATCGTTGATGATGAGCCCGCCCGCGATCCAGCCGAGCAACGCGGCGCCGAGCGTGATGACGATCGGGAACCGGTCCAGCAGTTTCAGCACGATCTGGCTGCCCCATACGATCAACGGGATACTCACCACGAGTCCGAAGATCACCAGCGCGAGGCGATGCTCCGGGTCAGCGGCCTCGGCGGCGCCCGCAATAGCGATCACGTTGTCGAGACTCATCACGGCATCGGCGACGATGATCGTCTTGATCGCCGAGATGAGCTTATCGGCGGGCTTCACGTTTTCGTGCGCGTCGTGCGCCGGCGCCATCAGCCGGACGCCGATCCACAGCAGCAACAGCCCACCCGCGAACTTCAGCAGCGGCACGTCGAGCAGCGCGACCGCGAACGCGATCAGTACCACGCGCAGCAGGATCGCGCCCGCAGTGCCCCACAGCACGCCCTTCGTGCGCTGCGCGGGCGGCAGGTTGCGGCAGGCCAGCGCGATCACGACGGCATTGTCGCCACCGAGCAGAATGTCGATGACGATGATCTGAATGACTGCGCCCCAATGGAGCGTGGCGAGGAACTCGAGCATGAGCAAAAGAATAAGAAGGAAGCGGACGCGCGGCCAATAAAAAAGCGGAGGAGTGTTTAACTCCCCCGCTTTTGAGAACGCACGCTACGAAAGGATCTCGTAAGCGTATCAAAAAAGGCGCTCGAACTGGGCGCCAGTTTCGATTTACAGCATTGCCTTCAGAAGACGCGCCATTTCCGACGGGTTCTTCGTGACCTTGATGCCGCAGGCGTCCATGATTTCCAGCTTCGCTTCGGCCGTATCCGCACCGCCCGAGATCAGCGCGCCGGCGTGGCCCATGCGCTTGCCCGGAGGCGCCGTGACGCCGGCGATGAAGCCGACCACCGGCTTCTTCATGTTGCCCTTGATCCACTCAGCCGCGTTCGCTTCGTCCGGACCGCCGATCTCGCCGATCATGATGACGGCGTCCGTATCCGGATCGTCGTTGAACATCTTCATCACGTCGATGTGCTTCAGACCGTTGATCGGATCGCCGCCGATACCGACTGCCGACGACTGGCCGAGGCCGATCGCCGTCAACTGGCCGACTGCTTCATACGTCAGCGTGCCCGAACGCGACACGACGCCGATGCGGCCCTTGCGGTGGATGTGACCCGGCATGATGCCGATCTTCAGTTCGTCCGGCGTGATCGTGCCGGGGCAGTTCGGTCCGAGCAGCAGCGTCTTGCGGTTTTCGCGACGCATGCGGTCCTTGATCTCGATCATGTCACGGACGGGAATGCCTTCCGTGATGCAGATCGCGAGATCCAGGTCGGCTTCGACTGCTTCCCAGATTGCAGCAGCAGCGCCTGCCGGCGGAACGTAAATCACCGACACGGTCGCGCCCGTTTCAGCCTTGGCTTCAGCGACGCTTGCGTAGATAGGAATGCCTTCGAAATCTTCGCCGGCCTTCTTCGGGTTCACGCCTGCGACGTACGCTTCGCGGCCGTTTGCGTATTCACGGCAAGCACGCGTATGGAACTGACCGGTCTTGCCGGTGATGCCCTGCGTGATGACCTTGGTGTCTTTGTTAATCAGAATCGACATGTATTGACCTCTGTTCGTTTGGCGTCACACGATGGCGCGACGAGCAACGAGGCGGAACGTTCTCGCCCGCGTTGCCCGTGCGCTACCGTGCGCCGCCATTCGTAATCCTGGTAAACGCCGTGGGAGGCTGATTACGCCTTGCCCGCGGCAGCCGCGACGACCTTCTGAGCCGCTTCTTCCATGCTGTCAGCCGAGATGATCGGCAGACCGGAATCGGCGAGCATCTTCTTGCCCAGGTCTTCGTTCGTGCCCTTCATGCGGACCACGAGCGGCACCTTCAGCGACACGGCCTTCGACGCCGCGATCACGCCTTCCGCGATCACGTCGCAGCGCATGATGCCGCCGAAGATGTTGACCAGAATCGCGGTCAGGTTCGGGTTCTTCAGCATGATCTTGAACGCTTCCGTGACCTTCTCCGTCGTGGCGCCACCGCCCACGTCGAGGAAGTTCGCCGGTTCGCCGCCGAACAGCTTGATGGTGTCCATCGTCGCCATTGCGAGGCCCGCGCCGTTCACCAGACAGCCGATGTTGCCGTCGAGCGAGATGTACGCGAGGTCGAACTTCGACGCTTCGACTTCAGCCGGATCTTCTTCGTCCAGATCGCGATACGCGACGATTTCCGGATGACGGAACAGTGCGTTCGAATCGAAGTTGAACTTGGCGTCGAGTGCGATGACCTTGCCGTCGCCCGTCAGGATCAGCGGGTTGATTTCGGCGAGTGATGCGTCGGTTTCCCAGAACGCCTTGTAGAGGCCTTGCAGGATCGCGCGTGCTTGCGGGATCGACGCGTCGGGCACGCCGATCTTCTTCGCGAGGTCGTCTGCTTCGGCGTCCTTCAGGCCGGTCGACGGATCGACGGCAACCTTGTGGATCAGCTCGGGCGTCTTTTCCGCGACTTCCTCGACGTCCATGCCGCCTTCGCTCGACGCCATCACGACGATCTTCTGCGAAACACGATCGATCACGAGGCCGACATACAGTTCCTTCTTGATGTCCGCGCCTTCCTCGATCAACAGGCGGTTCACCTTCTGGCCTTCCGGACCAGTCTGGTGTGTGACAAGCTGCATGCCGAGGATCTGGTTCGAGTACTCGCGAACCTGATCCAGCGACTTGGCAACCTTCACGCCGCCACCCTTGCCACGGCCACCCGCATGGATCTGAGCCTTCACGACCCACACCGGGCCGCCGAGCTCTTCCGCGGCCTTGACCGCATCATCCACCGAGAAGACCGGCTTGCCGCGCGGTACCGCGACGCCGAATTTCCGCAGGATTTCCTTACCCTGGTACTCGTGAATCTTCATGCGTGATTCCCTTCAGTCTGAGAGTTGGATTAAACATCGCTTCCGCTACCGTCCAACATGCCGGGCGCATTGCCCCTGCCTTCGTGGCGGGCCGCCCCGTTGTCTGGCGATGCCGGGCGGTCTGCTGGGCGTGGCGCATGGCCATACCAGCGCGGGTAAAACTGCTGCACTGCCTCCCCGTCGAAACGCAGCGCGTGGCAGCGTCCCAACTGGAATGGCGGTTTTTCGTTTAGACGTTCGGCGGTGCCGTCGGTCGACTCGCTTTCTGAACTTGCACTCGCGCCTGGCGTGCTGTCACCGGTGTTCCATACGTCGCCGGCGAACGCCTGGATCGCTGCGGTCGGCAGGATCGCGCACAGCTCGGTGAGATGCGTGCAACCCGCCGTGCCGGCCAGCAAACGGGCAGCATCGCGACGGAAGTTGTGGAACAGATTGAGCCCGATGAGGGCACGATAGGCGGGATTGCTGGCTTGGCAGAGCCCAGGATAGGGCACCCAGTCGGACGACGCCTCGGCGTCGACGACATTGAGCTTGCGATCGATGGTGATGCGAAGCCAGAGTTCATGGATCGGTTGACCATTGGGCCGGACGCCCGACGCAAGGACCACGTCGCGTGGCTTTTCGTCGGTCAAGCACGCTTCCACATCCCACAGGCCATCGGCTCGTTCATAAGCTTCCGCCCGGATTGCGCGACGATGGCGCAATTGACGGGGCACTGACGAGGAAAGCGGCATGCGGAAAGGAAAGGCCGAATTGGAAAACGCGTGAATTTTAGCATACTGGGTATTCGGGACAGCCCGGAATGCGGCGGGGACGGCCTGCTGGCCGGTTATGGGTGGGGTTATGGCTGGAGTTGGTGGGGGGAAGGTTGGGTTGAAGCGTTAGTGTGGGTGATGCGGTTTGGTGGGACTTGTGGTGCTTGTCCTGCTTCTGGCGCTTCGCGGCACTTTCCGCCGTTTCGCGTCATTTCGCGCCCTTCGCTGCTAGTCGCCGCCTTCGCCGTTATTCACCGCTCCATTCTTCGTCGATACCTTTGAGGATTTTGCCGATCGTCGCGCCAGAAAAGCCGCGTGACGCGAGAAAGCGCGCCTGCTTCGCGCGCTCAGCCGCGGTCTCCGGAAGCTGACCGAACTTCTTGCGCCATACGGCTTGGGCGCGCGCCAGTTCCGTTTCGCGTAATTGAGCGCTCGCTTCGTCGACGAGCGTGCGATCCACCGCGTGCTGCTTCAATTCGCCAACGATGCGGCTCGCACCCAGTCGCGACGAACGACGATGAATCAGGCTTTCGGCGAAGCGGGAATCGGATAGCCAGTTTTCGGATTCGAGCGTGTCGAGCAGCGTATCGAGCGAATCGCTTTCTTCGACGAAGGGCTTCAGCTTGCGTGCAAGTTCACTGCGGCTATATTCGCGGCGCGATAGGTAGCCGAGCGCGCGTCCTTTGAGCGAACGTGCTGGGCGTTGGGATTTTTTTGCTTCGCTTGGGGCGGGATCTGCGTCGCCGGGTGTTTGGTCTGAGGCAGATGTGCTGCGTGAGCCGCTTGACCCATGCGAACGAAGCGAGCTGCGTGAGTTGTTACGCGAGTTGCGTGAGCCGCGCGACTCACTCGAGCGCGTGTAGGTAGCCTCAGCGGACTGGTCGGGCTGACCTGGCAACAGCGCGCGCCGCAGGCCACGGCCTGCGGCGCGATCGTGTGCGTCGAACGGTTCAGGCCGATCGAACGGATCAAAGCGATCCGATGTTTCGGATAGATCCGCATGCGCCGAACGTTCGGGCGAATCGCTCCCGTCATTACGCGGGCCGCCCACGTTGCGTCCAGAATTGGACAATGGCCGGCCCTTGCGTATCACGTAGTGGTTACTCTTCGTCCGCGACTTCTGCGCCTGCGCCGGTCACTGCCTCGGCCATTGCATTCACACCCAGCGATTCGCGGATGCGGTTCTCGATCTCACGAGCGATATCCGGATTTTCGCGCAGGAATTCACGCGCATTGTCCTTGCCCTGGCCGATACGCTCACCGCTATAGCTGTACCACGCACCGGCCTTGTCGACGATTTTGGCCTGCACGCCCAAGTCGATAATTTCGCCCTGACGCGAAATACCCTCGCCGTACAGAATGTCGAAGATCGCTTCGCGGAACGGTGGCGAAACCTTGTTCTTGACCACCTTGACGCGCGTTTCATTGCCGATCACTTCGTCGTTCTTCTTGATCGAGCCAATGCGGCGAATGTCGAGACGCACCGACGCATAGAACTTGAGCGCATTACCGCCGGTGGTGGTTTCCGGATTGCCGAACATCACGCCGATCTTCATGCGGATCTGGTTGATGAAGATCACGAGGCAGTTGGTGCGCTTGATCGTGCCGGTGAGCTTGCGCAGCGCTTGCGACATAAGACGCGCTTGCAGACCCGGCAGCGAGTCGCCCATTTCGCCTTCGATTTCAGCCTTCGGCACGAGCGCCGCGACCGAGTCGATCACGATCATGTCGATCGAGCCCGAGCGCACCAGTGCGTCGGCGATTTCCAGCGCCTGCTCGCCCGTGTCCGGCTGCGACACCAGCAGGTCGTTCACGTTCACGCCGAGCTTGCCCGCGTATTGAATGTCCAGCGCGTGTTCCGCGTCGATAAACGCTGCCGTGCCGCCGATCTTCTGCATTTCGGCGATGACTTGCAGCGTCAGCGTGGTCTTACCCGACGACTCCGGACCATAGATTTCGACCACGCGGCCACGCGGCAAACCGCCGACGCCCAACGCGATGTCGAGGCCGAGCGATCCGGTGGAAACGACCTGGATGTCTTCGACTACCTCACCTGCGCCGAGCCGCATGACCGACCCTTTGCCGAACTGCTTTT
Organism: Paraburkholderia graminis C4D1M; assembly: GCF_000172415.1. GTDB lineage: Bacteria > Pseudomonadota > Gammaproteobacteria > Burkholderiales > Burkholderiaceae > Paraburkholderia > Paraburkholderia graminis. The sequence continues at coordinate 49,762 of NZ_ABLD01000009.1, read as the reverse complement.
CGATCTGCGCGAGGGCGGCAGCGAGTGCCTTGCTCTTTTCAGCAGTCAGTCCAGCCGAGCCTTTCTTGCTTTCTTCCATGAATCGTCCTTTGCTATGATGAACGGCGTCTGAGGCAGATGTGTCGTCCAGTTTTGAAGGACAGCACACGAAACTCAGACACTGTATAAAAAAACAGTGGTTTTGGCAAGCGTGATTCTGATGCGAACGCGCATTTTTACTGTCGCGCCGCCCAACCACCCACAATGATTCGGAGACCGCTGCGCGCCGCGGGGACACCCGAGGTGCCGGCCAAGGCCCTGAGCTGGCGCATCATGCGAATTCTGATTGCCGAAGACGACAGCATACTCGCGGACGGTCTGGTTCGATCACTCCGCCAATCGGCCTATGCCGTGGATCACGTGAAGAGCGGCGTCGAGGCCGACACCGCGCTGTCGATGCAAAGTTTCGACCTGCTGATTCTCGATCTCGGCCTGCCGCGCATGTCCGGGCTCGAGGTGCTGCGCCGCCTGCGCGCGCGCAATTCGAACCTGCCGGTGCTGATTCTGACTGCCGCGGACAGCGTCGACGAGCGCGTCAAGGGCCTCGACCTCGGCGCCGACGACTACATGGCCAAACCGTTTGCCCTCAACGAACTCGAAGCGCGTGTGCGCGCGCTCACGCGGCGCGGCGCGGGCGGCGGTCCGACGATCGTGCGGCACGGTTCGCTGGGCTTCGATCAGGTGGGCCGGATCGCCTATATCAACGATCAGGTGATCGACCTGTCGGCGCGCGAGCTGGGTCTTCTCGAAGTGCTGCTGCAACGGATCGGCCGGCTGGTTTCGAAGGAACAGCTCGTCGACCATCTTTGCGAATGGGGCGAGGAAGTCAGCAACAACGCAATCGAGGTCTACGTGCACCGGCTGCGCAAGAAAATCGAGCCGAGCGGCGTGCGCATCATCACCGTGCGAGGGCTCGGCTACTGCCTCGAGAAAGCGGTCGCGCCCGCGAATGCCAGTGCGAATGCGAGTGCGAATGCCGGCGCGAATGCGGCGGCAACCACACCCGCCGCGCCCGAACCGGCACCATCGCCGTCAACGCCGGCCGGCGGAATGCCGGCGAGTCACCACTACAAATAGAGCACATCATGTCCGCACGCGCAGATCGCGCGACGGCCCGCCCGGCGGACCTCGACGAGGCGCGCGACGAGCGCTACGCCAATCCGTTCGCCCCGCCCGACGAAACCGAAGCCGCCGCCGAGGCGCGCCCGCGCTCGCTATTCGGCGAAATTCTCGACTGGATGCTCGCGCCTTTGCTGCTGCTCTGGCCGATGAGCCTGGCCGTCACTTATCTGGTCGCCAAGTCGATCGCGAACGGGCCGTTCGACCGCGCGCTGGAAACCGACGCCTACGTGCTCGCTCGGCAGATTCATCCGGTCAACGGCGTGGCCGAGCTGACGCTGCCCGATTCCACGCGCGACTTTTTGCGGACGGACAACGTCGACAGTGTTTTCTATCAGGTGCTCGGCACGCGGGGCGAGCTGGTGGCGGGCGAGCGCGACATGCCGCTGCCGCACGAAGACGACCGGCCGCAACCGGGCCTTGTCGCTTTCCGGGACGACATGCTGCGCGGCAACGACATCCGCGTGGCCTATACGACGGTCGAATTCCCGCAGACGCCCGGCGCAGAGCCGGTGCTCGTGCAGGTCGCCGAGACGCTCGACAAACGCAGCCAGCTCGCCAACGACATCATCAAAGGCGTGATCCTGCCGCAGTTCGTGATCCTGCCGCTCGCGATCCTGCTCGTGTGGTTCGGCCTTTCGCGCGGCCTCGCGCCGCTGCACGCGCTGCAGGCGCACATCCGCGCGCGTCGGCCCGACGATCTGTCGCCGCTCGAGGCGCGTCGCGCGCCGCCGGAGATCGAGCCGCTCGTCACGTCGTTCAATGATCTGCTGACGCGTCTTGAGCAGAACATGGAATTGCAAAAGCGCTTTATCGCCGACGCCGCGCATCAGATGAAAACGCCGCTCGCCGGCCTGCGCACTCAGGCTGAGCTCGCGCTGCGGCAAGACGCGTCGGCGGAAGTGCATCGCTCGCTCGAGCAGATCGCGACAAGCTCGGAGCACGCGGCGCGGCTCGTCACGCAACTGCTTGCGCTCGCGCGCGCCGAAAACCGCATGTCCGGACAGATCTTCACGCCGGTGGAAGTGACGGAAGTCGCGCGCAATGCCGTGCGCGACTGGGTGCAGGCCGCGCTCGCCAAGCAGATGGATTTGGGCTACGAGGCGCCGGAAGAACCCATCGAGGTCGACGGCAATCCGGTAATGCTGCGCGAGATGTTGTCGAACCTGATCGACAACGCGATCCGCTACACGCCGGAGGGCGGCCGCATCACCGTGAGAGTGAGGCGCGACGCCGCCGCGCGGCTCGTGCATCTCGAAGTGGAAGACACTGGCATCGGCATTCCAGCCGCCGAACGTTCGCGGGTCGTCGAGCGCTTTTACCGGATTCTCGGCCGCGAAGGCGACGGCAGCGGCCTCGGGCTTGCGATCGTCCGCGAAATCGCGACGATGCACGGCGGCGAGCTGACGATCGACGACAACGTCTATCAAACCGCGCCGCGGCTCGCGGGAACGCTGGTGCGTGTCAGTTTGCATGTGCTCGAGCGGGGCAGGACTTACCCTAACGCGGGCTGACAGCCACAAGCCGCCAAAGCCAAGTTGTCCGGCGTTCACAGCATATTGCACGGCGTTGAACCAGAATTGACCTATTTTCACGAACCTTCGTCGCGGGTCAGCAAGCCATCGGCGCAACCATTCACGTCAGTAGGCCGTAAGTTTTCACTCCAATAATCGGTTGCACGGAACGCCGCGGGCCGGCGCACCGCGTGCATATCAATATTGGAGACGACATATGGCTACCGTAGGCGGACACATTTCGCCCGTGCCCATGACGCGCGATGAGAAGCGGGTGATCTTCGCATCGTCGCTAGGTACGGTTTTCGAGTGGTACGACTTTTATCTGGCCGGCTCGCTGGCCGCCTTCATCAGCAAGAGCTTTTTCTCCGGCGTCAATCCGACTGCCGGCTTCATTTTCACGCTGCTCAGCTTCGCCGCGGGTTTCGCGGTCCGGCCGTTCGGCGCGGTGGTGTTCGGGCGGCTCGGCGATATGGTCGGCCGCAAGTACACGTTCCTCGTCACGATCGTGATCATGGGCGTGTCGACGTTCCTCGTCGGCTTCTTGCCCGGCTATGCGGCGATCGGCATCGCATCGCCGGTCATCTTCATCGCGATGCGGATGCTGCAGGGCCTGGCGCTCGGCGGCGAGTACGGCGGCGCCGCGACCTACGTGGCGGAACATGCGCCGCCGGGACGCCGCGGCTTCTACACTGCCTGGATTCAGACGACGGCCACGCTCGGCCTCTTCCTCTCGTTGCTCGTGATTCTCGGCGTGCGTACGGCGATGGGCGAAGACGCGTTCGGCGCATGGGGCTGGCGCATTCCGTTCATCGCGTCGATCGTGCTGCTGGCCATTTCGGTGTGGATTCGCCTGCAACTGCATGAATCGCCGGTGTTCGAGCGCATCAAGGCCGAAGGCAAGACGTCGAAGGCGCCGCTTACCGAAGCGTTCGGCCAGTGGAAGAACCTGAAGATCGTGATTCTCGCGCTGATCGGCCTGACCGCCGGCCAGGCCGTGGTGTGGTACACGGGCCAGTTCTACAGCCTGTTCTTCCTGACGCAGACGCTGAAGGTCGACGGCGCAACGGCCAACATCATGATCGCCATCGCGCTGCTGATCGGCACGCCGTTCTTCCTGTTCTTCGGCTCGCTGTCGGACCGCATCGGCCGCAAGCCGATCATCATGGCCGGGCTGCTGATCGCCGCGCTGACGTACTTCCCGCTCTTCAAGGCGCTCACGCACTACGTGAACCCGGCGCTGGAAACGGCTACGGCCAAGGCGCCGATCGTCGTGATCGCGAATCCCGACGAATGCTCGTTCCAGTTCAACCCGGTCGGCACGTCGAAGTTCACGAGTTCCTGCGACATCGCGAAGAGTGCGCTTTCGAAGGCCGGCCTGAACTACGAGAACGTCGCGGCGCCGGCGGGCACGGCGGCGCAGATCAAGGTCGGCGATACGGTGGTGAACACGTATGACGGCAAGGCCGCCGACGCCAAGGAACAGGGCAAGACGTTCGACAAGACGCTCGCCACGACGCTGAAGTCCGCGGGCTATCCGCCGAAGGCCGACTCGTCGCAGATCAACTGGCCGATGAGCGTGGTGATCCTGACGATCCTCGTGATCTACGTGACGATGGTCTACGGACCGATCGCGGCAATGCTGGTGGAGATGTTCCCGACGCGTATCCGCTATACGTCGATGTCGCTGCCGTATCACATCGGCAATGGCTGGTTCGGCGGCTTCCTGCCGGCCACCGCGTTCGCGATCGTCGCGGCGAAGGGCAACATCTACTCGGGCTTGTGGTATCCGATCGTGATCGCGCTCATCACGTTTGTGATCGGCATGCTGTTCGTCCGCGAAACGAAAGACTCGGACATTTACGCGAAGGATTGACCGGGACCCGCCGCCCCGCAGGCCCGCGCTTGCGGGCTCATGAGGCGGCAGTTTAAAAAGTTGCGCGCCGGGGGTTGACAGCCCCAGGCGCTATCCTCATAATCTCGCTTCTTTCGGCGAATTAGCTCAGTTGGTTAGAGCGACGGAATCATAATCCGCAGGTCCGGGGTTCGAGTCCCTGATTCGCCACCAGTTGCAAGAAAAAGCCGCTGACCCACAAGGTCCAGCGGCTTTTTCGTTTCTGGCTGTCTATTTTTCATTCAGGCACCGACACTCGCAACTTCAAGGAGGATTGTTGATGACGTTCCGCACCGCCGCGCGCGCCGTGGCCATCGCATCGATCGCGCTTTGGGGCGCCGCTTCCGTGAGCGCGGCTCAGGCGCAAACTCCGACCGACAACCAGTGGCGCGCAAGCCAGACCACCTTGTCGACGCTTCTGCAGAACGGCTACAGGATCGTCGCCGTCGTCAATACGCCTCGCGCCGACGGCGGCCCGGCCGATACGATCTTCGTGCAGCGCGACCAGAGCGCCTTCAAGTGCATCGATTCGCAAGCCTCCGAGGCGAGCAAGAAAGTGCCGGGCTGTTATGAACTGGCGCCGTCGTCGGGCGCGGCCACGACGGGCCCGGAAGCCAAGTAAGCGAGCCATCCGGGAACCGGCGCGATCACGCCTCGATGCGCCCGCGCGTCACGCCGAGCAGGCGCGCCATCGCGTCGCGCGCGGCGGCGGCGTCGCGCTCGCGAATCGCCTCGAACACGGCCGTATGTTCCGCGAGCGACGCATTGAAAACCTCCGCGCGCTTCGCATTCAGCCGAAGCTGCGCCTCGAGCGTACGTTCGATCAGTGTGCCGAGCGGAATCAGCAATTCGTTGCTGCACGCGATCAGCACGCTCAGGTGAAACTGCAGATCCGCCCTTACCCATTCGTCGACATTGCGCGCCGCGGCCATCGCCGCGTGGGCGGCGGCCAGCGCGCCGAACGTGTCATCCGCGTGCGAAGCCGCCGCGAGACCGGCGGCATACGGCTCGATCATCTCGCGCATTTCCTGCAGCTTGAGCGCGAATTGCATCGGCTCGGCGACGCGCGAATACCAGTCGAGCACATCGACATCGAGCAGATTCCACGCGTGCCTCGGCCGCACGCGCGTGCCCACGCGCGGCCGCGATTCGATCAGCCCTTTCGACGTCAGCGTGCGCAGCGCCTCGCGCAACACAGTGCGACTCACGCCCAAAGTGCCCATTAACTCCGCCTCGCGCGGCAGGATCGATTCGGGCGCGTAGTCGCCACGCAAAATCGCCGTGCCCAGCAAATGCGCGACGCGCCCATGCAGATCGTGCTGAATAGCTTTCTCCCGGCGGCGGCGCCGCTCAATATGTGGCGAATAGTACTATTAATAGTACTTTAGCGCGATTGTGCGGTAGCATGGAAACCCTCGAATATTTCGCAATGAGTGGAGACGCACGCCATGAAAATCACCAAGCTTGAAACGTTCATCGTTCCGCCGCGCTGGTGCTTCCTCAAGATCGAGACGGACGAAGGCATCGTCGGCTGGGGCGAGCCGGTGGTCGAGGGCCGCGCGCATACGGTGGCCGCGGCCGTCGAAGAACTGTCGGACTATCTGATCGGCAAAGACCCGCTTCTGATCGAAGACCACTGGCAGGTCATGTACCGCGCGGGCTTTTATCGCGGCGGTCCGATCACGATGAGCGCGATCGCCGGCGTCGATCAGGCGCTGTGGGACATCAAGGGCAAGCATCATGGCGTGCCGATTCACGCGCTGCTCGGCGGCCAGGTGCGCGACAGGATCAAGGTGTATTCGTGGATCGGCGGCGACCGTCCGAGCGACGTTGCGAACAACGCGCGCGCCGTGGTCGAGCGCGGCTTCAAGGCCGTGAAGATGAACGGCTCGGAAGAACTGCAGATCATCGACACCTTCGACAAGGTGCAAGGCGTCATCAACAACGTGGCCGCGGTGCGCGAGGCGGTGGGACCGGACATTGGCATCGGCGTGGATTTCCACGGCCGCGTGCACAAGCCGATGGCCAAAGTGCTCGCGAAAGAGCTCGACCCGTACAAGCTGCTCTTCATCGAAGAGCCGGTGCTGTCGGAAAACGCGGAAGCGCTGCGCGACATCGTCAACCAGACCAACACGCCGATTGCATTGGGCGAGCGTCTGTATTCGCGCTGGGACTTCAAGCACATCCTGTCGGGCGGCTACGTCGACATCATCCAGCCGGACGCCTCGCACGCGGGCGGGATCACGGAGTGCCGCAAGATCGCGTCGATGGCGGAAGCCTACGACGTCGCGCTCGCGCTGCACTGCCCGCTCGGTCCGATCGCGCTCGCCACCTGCCTGCAGATCGACGCGGTGAGCTACAACGCGTTCATCCAGGAACAGAGCCTCGGCATTCACTACAACCAGGGCAATGACCTGCTCGACTACATCAGGAACCCGGAAGTCTTCAAATACGAAGACGGCTTCGTGTCGATTCCGCAAGGTCCGGGTCTCGGTATCGAGGTGAACGAAGAGAAGGTGCGCGAGATGGCGAAGGTCGGGCATCGCTGGCGCAATCCGGTCTGGCGTCACGCGGACGGCAGCGTCGCGGAGTGGTGAGCGGAGCTTTGCTGACTGAGCCGGTTTGCTGACTAACTGACTAACTGACTAGCGCCGCCTGCGGGCGGCGCTCTCTTTTGTGCGTCGACAGCCGGGCGATTCGCGCGATGCAGCCACACGTTACGGCGACGTGACGCGCGGCCGTCTCAGTAACGTAACGTCCGGGACCAAACCGGCTCCAGCAGCGCTCGCAAGACGCTCGCGCCGCTTGCCTCTGCGCCCCGCAAAGCCCCGTCGACAAAGGCGCTCGCGCCCTTTGTTCGGCATCAGACAGTCACATGGCGTGGTCCTTGCTCAAATGCACTCGACAACAAAATGCATCGGGGGCTTTCATGGGCGAATTCATTCCGGACTATCTGCTGCGCGAACAGGCGGCCGTCGGCGCGCTCGCGCTGTTCGGCGTGCTGCGCATCATCGGCGCGGCCGTCGCGTATGAACGCGGCTGGCGCATCGCGGCGCTCGAAAAATGGTTCATCGCCGCCGCCGTCATCTATTGCATTCCGCAGCTTTTCGACGTGCTGGCGCATGTCTACGGCGCGCACGCGGCCGCAGCCGAACTCGAAGGAAAAGCGGCAGGCTGCGCGATCGCGCTCTTTAGCGCGCCGATCGTCGGGCATCGGCTGGGCCTCGAATGAATCGATCGGGCGGCCACATGCTGAACATGCTATCGACGCGCATCGCCAGAACGGCCCGGCTCACCAGGCCGGTGTACGGCGTCGGCGATGTGCTGAGGCTGAAATCGGGCGGATCGCCGATGACCGTCACATGGAGCGGTCCCGTGCTGTTCGCGTCAGGCAACTGGCTGATCTGCCAATGGTTCACCGATACGGGCGAACTGATGCAGGAGATGTTTCCCGAGGAAACGCTGGAGCCGGCGCAAGTGGAGAGGCGGTTGTCGGCTGCGGGGCAGTAGCGGATTGGCGGGTACTAGCGGATTCGCTTGCTGAGATGAGCGGCCGTGTCTACTGCGCCGCGCGTCAAAACTGCGCGGCGTTTTTTACGCGACGCGTGTGGACTGCGCGTTGTCTGAGGTGACGCGGCAAGGCGCACCGCCGCTTGTCTACGCGACGCGTGCGAACTACGCGTCGCCCGAGGTGACGCGGCAAGGCGCACAGTCACCGCCGCCTTGCCCCATCCAAACCCACCCAACCACCCCTCACCCAAGCGCCGCAAACGCCGGCACGCTATGCGACAGCACGGCGGCCGCGACAAGAACGCCGATCAACGCAAGTGCTTCCAGGTAAAGCACGTTGACGAAGGTATGCGCGTCCATCGTCGATGCCGTGCGGCGCAAGCGCGGCAGCGCGAGGAAGCGGTTCAGTCCGCCAAGCACCAGCGCCAGTCCGACGAGCGTGAGCTTGAGAATCAGCACATGGCCCCACGAGCTCGACTCGATCGCCAGCAACGACCCGCCCGAACCCCGCACCGCATTGAAGATGCCGGACAGGATGACAAACCCGACCGCGACCAGCGACACATTCGACACCTGCGTCGCCGTGCGGATCAGCACGCCGCGCGCCGTCGACGCGCCCAGCGCCGGCAACGCGACAAGCCCGGCCGTGATCGCGAGGCCGCCCCAGACGGTCGTCACGAGCACGTGCAGCGTTTGCATCGCGATGGCCGCCGACGCGAGGCCGGCGTCCGCCGCATGTCCGAGCGACGCCTTGCCCGCCGCGATAACGATCACCGCGAGCCACAGCAGCGCATTGCGCAGCATGCCGCCGTGACTCGTCATGGCCGTGCCGAGCAAAATCAGCGCGCCGGCGAAGGCAACGCTCCAGCCATAGCCGACATGCGTTTGCGAAAGCACGGTCGGCACCATGCCGAACGCGGCGGGCAATGCCACGCCGCTCATCGACGCCGCCTGATACAGCAGCCAGCCGAGATCCGCGAGCACCAGCACGACGCTCGCCGTCAGCAACGACCGTTGCGCGCGCAACCACGCGGGTTGCGCGGGCGAGATCTTCGCCTTGGCATCGTCCGCCAGCCACGCGCCGAGCAACGCCGAACCGACGGCAAACGCAAACGCGACATTCATGAGCGCGGCCATCGCGACCTGCCCGATCCACAGTCCGTCGATGCTCATTTGACAGTGAACGCAAAGTCGCCTTGCGTGCGATGACCGTCGGTGGCAACCGCGGTCCAATGCACCGCGTAGTGGCCCGCGCCCAACTGCGGCAGCGGCAGATGCATGACGCGCGCATCCTGTTTATCGACTTGCGACGCAGCCGATGCGGCCGGCTTGCCATTGGCATCGGCGAGCGCGATCTTGCTGAACGCCGGTTCGAGCGGCTCCGTAAAGTGCAGCGTGACCTCGGCGGGTGCGGCGACTTCGGCGTTGGCAGCCGGCTCGCTGGAAACGAGATGCGCATGCGCGAATGCCGTGGACGTCAGCAAGAGCGCCGCGGCGCCGAACGCGAATGAAAGCCGCGCCGGACGAATAAGATGGATTAGCTTCATGTAAGGCCGATAGCGGTGAACAGGAAAACGGCAGTGGCCGGCAGGGCTGGAGCGGAATGCAGCAGACCGCTCGCGCCGCGCGAACAGATCGAACGCGCAGCCCGGCGCGCCCGGAAGTGTACGCTTCGATGGTCCGCGTGCGCGTGGGTTCAACATCGCGCGTAAAAGTTCGCCGGGTACAGCGCTTGCAACCGTGGACGACGCAGTAAAAAGTCGGAAGGCGTGCATGAACATGCTCGGGCCCGGCAATGCGCGTCAAACTGTCGCACGCCTGTGACACCCGCAAGCGTCGCGCGTGCGGCAAATAGTCATCATCACCCTTCGATGATAGAATGCTGCGTCGCCGCAGCGCCGGCTGCCCTTCACACCGAGCCGCTCGAAGTTCGGTCAGGTCCCCGATTTTGATGGAGTTACGCGTGTCTTCAAGACGCATTTTCCGCCCGTTGCTTGCCCTTCTGCTGATCGGCTCCGCGGGTGTCTATAGCGCTGCGAAAGCGCAGACTCAACCGAAGGCCCCCGATACGATGGAAGCGCGCGTGCAAGGTTGCACGGCCTGCCACGGCACACACGGTCAAGGCACGGACAACGACTACTTCCCGCGCCTCGCGGGCAAGCCGGCCGACTATCTGTACAACCAGTTGCAGAATTTCCGCGAAGGGCGCCGCAAGTATCCGCCCATGAACTACCTCGTCACGTATCTCTCCGACGACTATCTGCATCAGATCGCCACGTACTTCTCGAAGCAGCGCCCGCCGTATCCGGCGCCGGCCAAGCCGACGGTTTCGTCCACCACGCTCGCGCGCGGCCAGCAGATCGTGCTGAACGGCGACGCGTCGAAGCAGATTCCGGCTTGCGCGGCTTGCCACGGCAAGAGCCTGACCGGCATGGAGCCGGCCATTCCGGGTCTGGTCGGTCTGCACTCCGACTACATCAGCGCGCAGCTCGGCGCATGGCGTTCGGGCACGCGCCACGCAATCGCACCTGATTGCATGCACACCATCGCCACGCGTCTCACCGACGAAGACGTCAACGCGGTCGCTGCGTGGCTTTCCACGCAACAGGCTCCACAAAACCCCGTGCCGGCTCCGGCCCGCTCGATGAAGACTCCGCTTGCCTGCGGCAGCGAACCGCAATAAGGCACCGGGAGAGACACTCAAATGAAACGCAAGTCTTTGTTCGCCCTCTCGGCAGTTGTCGTTGTCGCGGCTGCTGCACTCGTCCCCGTCCTGTGGTCGGGCGGCGACAATCTGCATAACGGCTCGGCCGTGGCGGCAACGCCGGCCGACCAGGCCGCGCTCGTCAAGAAGGGCGAGTACCTCGCCCGCGCCGGCGACTGTATCGCCTGCCACACGGTGCGCGGCGGCAAGCAATTCGCGGGCGGTCTGCCCATGGCCACGCCGTTCGGCACGATGTTCACGCCGAACATCACGCCTGACGACCAGTACGGCATCGGCAAGTGGACGCAGGACGACTTCTATCGCGCCATGCACACGGGCCGCTCGAAAGACGGCAGCCTGCTCTATCCGGGCTTCCCGTTCACGAGCTACACGAAGGTCACGCGCGCCGACTCGGACGCGATCTACGCGTATCTGCGTTCGGTGCCGCCGGTTGCCGTGCCGAGCCGTCCGCACGAACTCAAGTTCCCGTTCAACCAGCGCAACATGCTGATCGGCTGGCGCACGCTGTTCTTCCGTGAAGGCGAGTACAAGCCGGACCCGACCAAGTCGGTCGAGTGGAACCGCGGCGCGTATCTGATCGAAGGTCTCGGCCATTGCGGCATGTGCCACACGTCGATCAACGCAATGGGCGGCCCGGTCAGCTCGGCGGCTTTCGCCGGCGGTCTGATCCCGCTGCAGAACTGGTACGCGCCGTCGCTCACGTCGAACAAGGAAGCGGGTCTCGGCGACTGGGAAACGAAAGACATCGCCGATCTGCTGAAAACCGGCGTGTCGAACCGCGGCGCAGTGTTCGGCCCGATGGCGGAAGTGGTCCACAACAGCCTGCAGTACATGAGCGATGCGGACATCAACGCAATGGCCACGTACCTGAAGACGATTCCGCAGAAGAGCGAAGCACCTGAGCCGATGCAGCTCGAAACGTCCGAAAAGTTCGGCGGCGAACTGTTGAAGCAAGGTCAGAAGATCTACGCTGACAACTGCGCGAAGTGCCACGCGGACAATGGTCTCGGCATGCCGCCGGCCTTCCCGCCGCTCGCGAACAACCAGTCGATCCAGATGCCGTCGGCGGTCAACCCGATCCGCATGGTGCTGAACGGCGGTTATCCGCCGAGCACGGACGCGAACCCGCATCCGTACGGCATGCCGCCGTTCGCACAGTCGCTGTCGAATCAGGAAGTCGCAGCGGTCGTGACGTACATCCGTATGTCGTGGGGCAACCACGGCACGGCCGTGTCGCCGCAGCAAGTGTCCGATCTGCGTTCGGCGCCGCTCGACTAAGCAGCGTTTGTAGCATCAAGGGCGCGGCCTGCGAGATTCGCGGCCGCGCCCTTCGTTTTTTGATGACCGGTATCATGGGGTAGTTACCGCGGCAACTTTTGCCCCAATGAAACCGTGCAGGAGAAAAGACCGTGCATGTCGGTGAGCGTTTGAACAGCATTACCCACCTCGTCGGCGCCGTGCTGTCGGTGGCGGGGCTGGTGACGCTCGTGACGATGGGCGCGGTCGAAGGCGACGCGTACAAGGTGGTCAGCTTCAGCGTGTACGGTGCGATGCTGTTCGTGCTGTATGCTATCTCGACGCTCTACCACAGCGTGCGCAACCCGCGCGTCAAGGCGGTGCTGCAGAAATGCGACCACTCGGCGATCTATCTGCTGATCGCCGGAAGCTATACTCCGTTCACGCTTGTCACGTTGCGTGGGCCGTGGGGCTGGTCGCTGTTCGGCGTGAGCTGGGGGCTTGCCGCTCTTGGCATCGTGCAGGAACTGACGCTCGGGCGACGCACCCGCAGCGTTTCGATGGTGCTGTATGTCCTGATGGGATGGCTCGCGCTCGTTGCCGTCCGCCCGCTGCTGGAAGCATTACCGGCTGCGGGCACTGCCTGGCTCGTGGCCGGCGGGGTCATCTACAGCGCCGGTATCTACTTCTTCATCAACGACGAGCGCATCCGGCACGGACATGGTATCTGGCACCTGTTCGTACTGGCGGGCAGTCTGTGTCAATTCGTCAGCGTCGCGCGCTATGTCGCGTGACGTCCACGGCGGCGAAATGCAACTTAAGGCCAGTCAACGTGTCTGCATAGCGCGTTGAAGCATCCGGCACGCATCTCGAGCGTGCCGCCGATTTCCCTGCGAACGGAACTGGGCCTCGGCCTTGATCTCGATCACGCCAGGCGGCGCGTACGTGCGGCATTGAAGCCGCATTCGTGCCCCGCCGGCGCTCACATGCGCCGTTCGCGAAACTGCATTGCAAAGAGCATTTATGTCTTTTGATTCCCTCGGCTTGTCCGAACCGTTGGTCCGCGCTGTACACGAACTCGGCTACACCACTCCGACTCCTATCCAGACTCAGGCGATTCCGGCTGTGCTCAACGGCGGCGATCTGCTGGCCGGCGCGCAAACCGGCACCGGCAAGACGGCCGGCTTTACGCTGCCGATCCTTCAGCGTCTGAACTCCATGCCGGCGAACACGTCGGCGTCGGGCAAGCGCGCCGTGCGCGCGCTCATTCTCACGCCCACGCGCGAACTCGCCGCGCAGGTTGAAGAAAGCGTGCGTGCCTATGGCAAATATCTGAAGCTGAAGTCGACCGTGATGTTCGGTGGCGTCGGCATTAATCCGCAGATCGGTGCATTGAGAAGCGGCGTGGACATCGTCGTCGCAACGCCGGGCCGTTTGCTCGACCACATGCAGCAGAAGACCATCGACCTGTCGCATCTCGAGATTCTCGTGCTCGACGAAGCGGACCGCATGCTCGACATGGGCTTCATCCACGATATCAAGCGCGTGCTCGCGAAGCTGCCTCCGAAGCGGCAGAACCTGCTGTTCTCGGCCACGTTCTCCGACGAGATCAAGACGCTCGCCGACAACCTGCTCGACTCGCCGGCGCTGATCGAAGTCGCGCGCCGCAATACGACGGCGGAAACCGTCGCGCAAAAAATCCACCCGGTGGATCGCGACAAGAAGCGCGAGTTGCTCACGCACCTGATCAAGCAGCACAACTGGTTTCAGGTGCTGGTGTTCACGCGCACCAAGCACGGCGCGAATCGCCTTGCCGAGCAGTTGACGAAGGACGGCATCAGCGCGCTCGCCATTCACGGCAACAAGAGCCAGTCGGCGCGCACGCGCGCGTTGGCCGAGTTCAAGGACGGCACGCTGCAGGTTCTGGTGGCGACCGACATCGCCGCGCGCGGCATCGACATCGATCAGTTGCCGCACGTCGTCAATTTCGACTTGCCGAATGTGCCGGAAGATTACGTGCACCGCATCGGCCGTACGGGCCGCGCGGGCGCGACGGGCGAAGCGGTGTCGCTCGTGTGCGTCGACGAATTGCAGTTGCTGAAGGACATCGAGAAGCTGATCAAGCGTCCGGTGCCGCAGGAAGTGATCGCCGGTTTCGAACCGGACCCGACTGCGAAGCCGGAGCCGATTCTGCGCCGCGGCCAAGGCGGCGGCGGTGGCGGCGGACGTTCGCCGCGCCAGGGTCAAGGCGCGCCGAAGGGCGGCAACGGCGGCGCGGCAAAGCCAGCGCAACGCTCGGGGCAACGTCCGGCGAACGCTCAGCAGCAGCCGAAGCCGCAAGGCGCGAAGCCGGCCGGCAACGGCGGCCAGCCGCGCCGCGACGGTCAGCGTCAGGACGATCGTCCGCGCGCGATTGCTCATGAAGGTAGCGCCGCGCAGCACGCGCCGCGCAAACCTCAGGGTGGCAGTCCGGGCGCATTGCTCGGCGGCGCAAAGTCACGCAACGACTCGCCGCGCGGTGGCAATCCGGCGCGCAGCGGTCAGCGCGGTCGCTAACCAAGCTTAGCCACAACCCAGCCGCAACACGAACGCGAGCCGCAAGTCACCCACCCGACGACGCGGCTCGCTTCAAATGCTCGACCTGCCGTTCCCATCGGTCGAGCACCTTCTCTCTCCCAACATCCAGCTCGAACGTGATGCCGCTCGTCAGGCGCGCATACTGCACGCTTTGCGTTTCCGCCGACTCGATAGAGCAGTTCATATAGACGAGACCGCTGTCGTCGCCGTCCGCGGAAGGCAGTGGTGCGGCGAGCAACTGCACCTGGTAGAACACGTCGTCGAAGACGAAGCTCAAGGCCGCGCGCCCGCTCCGTGCGATCGCGCGCGCCGCCCGCGCCTGCGGCCACAGCGCGATGCACAGCGTGCGCGAATCGGGCGCGTATAACTCGCCGATGCCGAGCAGTGACGTGCGAATGTGCTGATTCACGTCGACGGTCAGGAGCGACGCGGTGAAGCCGGTCTTGCTCGCGAGCGACGAGCCGTCGAAGAGCGCGCGAATCGAGTCGGGCCATTCGTCGAATGCAGTCTGATCGAGTGCGCGCTGTGGCTGAGAGGAATCGCTCATCGCAAAGGTCCGGTTAAGAGGCAAGCATTCGTCATCATGCCTCGAAAAGCAGATGGCCCGCATCGAGCGGGCCATTTCTTTGACGGCGCGTTTGCGCGCGTGACCTAAGCAATGCGTCACTAACCTGCTACGCCCTCACCGAAAGAACACATGCTGCGTGATCTTCGCGAGCGGATAGTGCACGCCGGGTTGAATCTTCGCGGGCAAATCGAGCGGTTTGAGCAGCATCTTCACGCACATGTCCGCCGACAGATTGCGCCGCACGAGCGCGTTGATGCGCGCGGCGCGCTCGCGGTTATACGCCTGATCGCGCACGCGTTCCGGATAACGAATCGCGAACACGTGACGCAAGGCGATCTCCGAATCTTCGTTCTTGATCTCCATCACGCGGCGCATTAGTGCGCCGAGCACCGCGAGCCGGCCATTGCCCTCGATCTTGTTGTACTTCTTGAAGTACTTGAAAAAGTGCTTGTAATGGCGGA
The DNA here is from genome assembly GCF_000172415.1 of Paraburkholderia graminis C4D1M. Taxonomy (GTDB): domain Bacteria; phylum Pseudomonadota; class Gammaproteobacteria; order Burkholderiales; family Burkholderiaceae; genus Paraburkholderia; species Paraburkholderia graminis. The sequence goes on along the minus strand of NZ_ABLD01000009.1, from coordinate 34,119 downwards.
CTTCGTCCGTGCGAATGTTGTCCGTGATCTGCTTGAGAACCGGTTCGTCCGAACACTCGCCGATCGCGCGATACAGCGTCGCGGTGCCTGTTTCAACGACGCAGCGCGCCACCATTTCCAGCGCGCGAGTCTTTTCGAAATCTTCGACGGAACAGGTCAGCGAATACTCGTCCATGAAGTTGCGGAACGCGGTGTCCCAGTCGTATTCGGGCCACACGTACGCGATATACGTCTTGAGCGCGCGGCCGTGCTGCATTTCCTCGGGCTCCCATTCGTTGTTGAGCCACGCGGAAACTTCGGGATCGTCGTTAAAGAACTGGCTGAGATTACTGGTGTAAAGATCAGTACCGCTTTCAATAAACGAAGCGGCGCACAGCAGCAACAACAGGTCTTCATTTGCGACGGCTTTCTGGCGGTCGATCCGAGTGAGGTCGATGTCCTCGATTCGCCAGGGCATGACATGGTTCAGCTCTGTGTGCATCGTGTCTTGCTCCGAAAGCTGTATCGACTCGTGGAGCATGCTCGCAACCGCTGCTATTGCGCTGCCTCGCGTTGCGGTTCGCCGTGTCGGATACAGCGCCGTGAATTAGAGTTAACCCCTTGTGTCTGCATCTTAGCCTCTGTTTCGCAAGTCTGCAGACAACCCAGCACAGACCGTGCCGATTGGCCGCAGTTCCAATTCCACGATAGACGAAAGTTTCAGTGAGGCAAGCGCGATTGCAGCGCCCGGCAAAAAAGCCGGCTCGGCAAGCTCGCCTTGCTTCGCGAAATGCGAGTAACGGCGGCTCGCGAATGACGGCGTGGAGATAGCGACGATCCTCTGAGTTGGCGGACGCGCCCCGCGATGGTCTTACAATACGCGCACGCTCGTTCCCGCCCTGCCCGCGCCGCCGCGGGCAGACGCCATAACAAACTCACGACCCGAGACCATGACCCGAGATCCCCGCCTCACGCTGAACGCCCGGCAACAGGAACTGCTGGAGTGGGTGCAACGCGACGGCTTCGTGACCGTGGACGACCTCGCGTCCCACTTCGACGTGACGCCGCAGACGATCCGCCGCGACGTCAACTGGCTCGCCGACATGAACCTGCTGCGCCGCTATCACGGCGGCGCGAGTTTGCCGACCAGTTCCGAGAACGTCTCGTACACCGCGCGTCAGCGCATGTTCCACGACGAGAAACGGCGCATCGCCGCGTTAGTCGCCACGCACATTCCCGATCAGGCGTCGCTCTTCATCAATCTCGGCACGACCACAGAGGAAGTCGCGCGCGCGCTCAACCGGCACCGCGGCCTGCGCGTGATCACTAACAATCTGAACGTCGCCAGCATGATGAGCGGCTATCCCGATTGCGAAGTGCTCGTCACGGGCGGCATCGTGCGACCGTGGGACAAGGGCATCGTCGGCGAACTGGCGATCGACTTCATCCGTCAGTTCAAGGTCGACTTCGCGATCATCGGCACCTCGAGCATCGAGACCGACGGCACCTTGCGCGATTTCGACACCCGCGAAGTGCGCGTCGCCGAAGCCATCATCCAGCACGCGCGCACCGTATTTCTGGCCGCCGACAGCTCCAAGTTCGGCCGCCCGGCGCTGGTCCGTCAGGGCCATCTCGACCAGATCGACGCACTTTTCACCGATGCCGCGCCGCCCGCCGACATGGTCGAAACGCTCAATACGGCCAATTGCCAGGTGTATGTGGCCGCGTGACCCGGCGCTGGCCGGCATGTTGCAGTGCACGCCGAACTTCAAGTGAAATCATGGATCTGCCCGCCGCCGCGAACCGCCTCTGCGACGCCTGATTGTCAAAGGGAAAATTTGCAGGGGCCGGTTTGGTGTTTAACGTTCGCTTGACTACACTCCAGTTCCCGGCGTTCGTTGCGCTCTCGCGTGCCGCCGGTGCGAAGTCAAAACTGTCGTAAGCCGTACCTCCCGCCCGATTTTTTGCGGACCACCTGGCAATGGCCCTGCCATTCGATGCCAGTCGCCGTCGAGGCTGTCCGCGTTTGCTTGACATGGAGAGAAACGATGCTGAGTCCGCACGAATTCGCCACGTTGTTGCTCGTCAAGGACGCTCCCAATCAAGTCGACATGGAGCGAGAAGAACTCGACGCCCTCCTCGAACGCCAGCTCGTGCAACTGGAGCGGCTCGCCTCGGGCAATGAACAATGGCGTGTAACGGAATCCGGCGATAGCGCACTTCGAGCGATTAAACGACTTTCCTGAAAACGACCCGCGCATCGTCGGGCTCGACGCCGGTTGTGGCCGAACGGTGAACGGCGATCGCCGCGCGCGGCTGGCGGCAACGCAATGCCGCGGCGGCTGACCGCCGAGCGCTTTCGTCTTTTATGCTTGTGTCCACGCGGGCGCCTTTAACGGCGCCCGCTTCGATTTGGCACGCTTCAAAACTTGCGCCCTGCGGCCCTGGTTCGCTAACGCAACACAACCCAACGCGACCCACCGCGCCTTCAACCACTCCGCAAAGTCGGGTCCACCGCCGCGCGCCAACTGATCGCTCGCGCGCGCTGCTCGGTAAAGAACGCGACCCACTGATTACGAAGCTGCGGGTCCGCACTTGCGCCCTGGCTCGTGTAGCGCTGCGCAATCGACGCCTGGAACGCGCAGTAATCGTCCTTCGACAAGCGCCCACGCCGGTTCGCCACATACGCATCGAACAGCGTCGCATACACGCCCTGCGCGTCGTTGCCGTAATCGACAGTCTGCGCGCTGCACATCTGCTGCAATGAAACGAACGACGGTGCGCCCATCGTTCCAGTGAGGCTCGGCGAAGCGACGCACCCTGCGAGCAACGCAGCGGCGCCCGCCATGAAAAGTCCACGCATGAAATTCACCCAGAAATGGCCAGTGCCAAGAGTATCGTCCGTGGCCGCGCGTCGCGCCACTACCCTAGCCATTCGATAGAGTCGCGCTCAGGCACCACGAACTTTACTTTTTCGAATATGTTCATTAAAGTTCGAAAACGAACACGAGCCGTTCGGTCGATTTTCAGACCGCTTCCCATACGCCGCAGGAGACGCAGCAGGTGACGCAAGGCACGAAATACGATTTGCTCGTCGTGGGCGGCGGGATCAACGGCGCGGGCATCGCGCGCGACGCGTCCGGCCGCGGACTGTCCGTGCTGCTTTGCGAACAGGACGACCTGGCGGCGCATACATCGTCCGCGAGCACCAAGCTGATTCACGGCGGCTTGCGCTACCTCGAGTACCGCGAGTTCGGGCTCGTGCGCAAAGCATTGCAGGAACGCGAGACCTTGCTGCGCGCCGCGCCGCACATCATGTGGCCGCTGCGCTTCGTGATGCCGCACATGCCCGATCTGCGCCCGGCTTGGCTGATCCGCGCGGGCCTCTTTCTTTACGATCACCTCGCACGGCGCGAGCTGCTTCCCGGCTCGCGCGGCATCGTGATGCGCGATCATCCGGCCGGCGCGCCGCTCGTCGAATCGATCAAGCGCGGCTTCGTGTACTCGGACGGCTGGGTCAACGACGCGCGCCTCGTCGTGCTCAACGCGCTCGACGCTGCCGAGCACGGCGCGAAGATTCTCACGCGCACGAAGCTGCTGAGCGCGGTGCGCGCCGGCGGCGAATGGCGCGCGCAACTCAGGCGCGCGGACGGCACGACCCTCGACGTGCGTGCCGCGTCGATCGCCAACGCCGCCGGCCCGTGGGTCGGCGAACTGCTGCAAGGCGCGCTGGGCCGCGCGGCGTCGCACAGCGTGCGGCTCGTCAAAGGCAGCCACATCGTCACGCGGCGGCTGTTCGAGCACGACCACGCGTACATTTTCCAGAACCCGGACAAGCGGATCATCTTCGCGATCCCGTACGAGCACGACTACACGCTGATCGGCACGACCGACATCGAATATCGCGGCGACCCCGCGCAGGTCGCGATCACCGCCGACGAGACGCAGTACCTGTGCGACTCGATCAATCGCTATTTCAGGCAGAAGATCTCGCCGGCCGATGTGCGCTGGACTTACTCGGGCGTGCGGCCGCTACTCGAAGAAGAAGGCGCCGACAATCCGTCGGCCGTCACGCGCGACTACTCGCTCGAACTCGACGCGCCCGCGGGCGAAGCGCCGCTGCTATCGGTGTTCGGCGGCAAGATCACGACGTTCCGCAAGCTCGCGGAAGAAGCCGTCGACAAACTCGCGGCCGCGCTCGGCAAAGGTGCGCCGTCGTGGACGGCCGGCGCGTCGTTGCCAGGCGGCGATATTGCGCACGCGAACTTCGAGCGCTTCCTCGCCGAGCTGAAGCAGCATTACGCATGGTTGCCCGACGATCTCGCGCATCGCCTCGCGCGCGCTTACGGCACGCGTGTGACGAAGGTGATCGGCCATGCGCATTCGCTCGCCGATCTCGGCCACGCGTTCGCGCCGGGTCTTTACGAGGCCGAGCTGTCTTATCTGCGCGACGTCGAATGGGCGCGCAGCGCGCAGGACGTTCTCTGGCGCCGCTCGAAACTCGGCCTTCACGTCGAGCCGGGCACGCTCGACGCGATCACGCGCGACATCGACGCATGGTTCGCACACGAACCCGAGCGACAGCGCGCGTAACAAGAAAACCGAACAAGACCGAACACAACCGCTTTACCCTTCGGCTCGTTCGGCCACGCGCACGCGCGGACTCCGTTGCGGCGCGCTGGAAACGACAAGCCGTTCCCGTCGCCGGCACGCAGCCTGAACTGCTCGAGCTGCTTGAACCGCTTAAGCTATTCGAGCTGTCACGGCGACTCATAAAATGCATGGAGAAGAGACAATGCAGGATCAGTACATCCTCGCGCTTGACCAGGGCACCACCAGTTCGCGTGCGATGCTGTTCGACCGCCTCGGCAATGTCGTGTCGACGGCGCAAAAGGAGTTTGAGCAGATATATCCGCGGCCGGGCTGGGTCGAGCACGATCCGCAGGAAATCTGGTCGACGCAGGCGGGCGTCGCCGCCGAAGCCGTCACGCGCGCCGGCATGAACGGCACGTCGATTGCCGCCATCGGCATCACGAATCAGCGCGAAACGACGATCGTGTGGGACCGCGAAACCGGGCATCCGATCTACAACGCGATCGTCTGGCAGGACCGCCGCACCGCCGACTTCTGCGACCAGCTCAAGGAGCAGGGACTCGAAGCCCGCGTGCGTGCGAAGACCGGGTTGCCGATCGACTCGTATTTCTCGGCGACCAAGATTCGCTGGATTCTCGACAACGTGGAAGGCGCGCGCGACAAGGCGAAGCAAGGCCGCCTCGCATTCGGCACGGTGGATAGCTGGCTCGTGTGGAATTTCACCAAGGGCGGCCTGCACGTCACCGACGTGACGAATGCATCGCGCACCATGCTCTTCAATATCCACACGCTGAAATGGGACGACGAATTGCTCGACGCGCTCGACATTCCGCGCAGCATGCTGCCGGAAGTGCGTCCTTCGTCGGAAGTGTATGGGCCGACCAAGACCACGGTGTTCGCGTCGAAGATTCCGCTCGCGGGCATCGCCGGCGACCAGCATGCGGCGCTGTTCGGCCAGATGTGCACGGAGTCGGGCATGGTGAAAAACACCTACGGCACCGGCTGCTTTCTCGTGATGAACACCGGCGACAAGCCAATCGAATCGAAGAACAATCTCGTCACGACGATTGCGTGGCAGATCGGCGATCAGATCAACTACGCGCTCGAAGGCAGCATCTTCATCGGCGGCGCGGTCGTGCAATGGCTGCGCGACGGTCTCGGCATCATCAAGAACGCGGCTGAAATCGAAACGCTCGCGCGCGGCGTGCCGCATTGCGACGGCGTGTATCTGGTGCCCGCGTTCGCCGGCCTGGGTGCGCCGCACTGGAATGCGCGGGCTCGCGGCACGCTGTTCGGCGTGACGCGCGGCACGACGTCCGCGCATATCGCGCGCGCGGCGCTCGATTCGATTGCGTATCAATCGCTCGACGTGCTGAAGGCGATGGAGGCCGACTCCGGCATTCGCATCGGCGAATTGCGCGTGGACGGCGGCGCATGCGCGAACAATCTGCTGATGCAATTCCAGGCCGACATTCTCGGCGTCGACGCGGTGCGTCCCAAGGTGTCGGAAACCACGGCGCTCGGCGCCGCGTATCTCGCGGGGCTCGCCGTCGGCTACTGGAAAGATGTCGGCGAACTGCAAAGCCAGTGGAAGCTCGATCGACGCTTTACGCCCGCGCTCGGCAAAGAGGACGTGAAGGAATGCCTCGACGGCTGGCAGCGCGCGATTCGCGCCGCCAAAGCCTGGGCCGATGCGCCCTCCAGCTCCTGAGCTTGCGCGCGGCGCTATTCACGAGTGAACGTTCTGCAGGGCTAACGCCAACCTGAGATAAAGCCGCAACGAAGCCGCCCGCCTCGCGGCTTCCCTAACAACAATATTTCGGATAACCAACGATGTCTCCTTACATTGCGGAATTCATCGGCACGGCACTGGTCGTGCTGCTCGGCGACGGCGCTGTCGCCAACGTGCTGCTTGCACGCACCAAGGGCAAAGGCGCGGACCTGATCGTGATCGTCATGGGCTGGGCGATGGCCGTGTTCATCGCGGTCTACGTGACGGCCTCGTACAGCGGCGCGCACCTGAATCCGGTCGTGACGATCAGCCTCGCGCTCGCGGGCAAGTTCGCGTGGGCCAAGGTGCCCGGTTATGTGGCCGCGCAAATGCTCGGCGGCATGGCGGGCGCACTGCTCGTGTGGGTCGCGTATCGGCAGCACTTCGCGAAGGAAGGCGACGCCGACGTCAAGCTCGGCGTGTTCTGCACCGCGCCCGCGATTCGCAGCGTGCCGCACAACCTGCTGACAGAGATGATCGCCACGTTCGTGCTGATTCTCGGCGTGCTGTATCTCGCTTCGCCGCAAGTCGGGCTCGGCGCGCTGGACGCGCTGCCGGTCGGACTGCTCGTGCTCGGCATCGGCATTTCTCTCGGCGGACCGACGGGTTACGCGATGAGTCCCGCGCGCGATCTGTCGCCGCGTCTGATGCATGCGCTGCTGCCGATCCCCGGCAAGCGCGACAGCGACTGGCGCTACGCGTGGATTCCCGTGTGCGGTCCGCTCGTCGGCGGCGCGGTCGCGGCGGGGCTTTATCTGTATCTGCACGCGCGTTGAGCGCGGCGCGCTCGCGAATCGCGAGCAACGCAATGCGATGCGATGGAGTGAAAGCGCCGCCGAAGCACGTATCATGGCGCTTTCACACCGCGCGCATGAGCCGGCTATTCGTGGCTATGGCGTCTGCGCGCGCCACCGCTTTCCGGTTCCTCCACGCATGATCGACCACCTTATCTGCGACTGCGACGGCGTACTCGTCGACAGTGAAGTCATCGCCGACCGCGTCATGTACGAGACGCTCTCGACTACGTTTCCGGGCCTCGACTTCGAGCCTATCGTCAAGACGGCGTTTGGCCAGCAAACCTCGCGCTTTCTCGAAGGCATCGAGACCACGTTCGGCATCACGCTGCCGGCCGATTTTCTGAACACGATCGAGCACAACGTCGAACTCGCGCTCGCTGCGTCGCTTAGTCCGATCAACGGTGTGCGCGACGCGCTGCAGCGTGTGACGCTGCCGGCCGCCGTGGTGTCGAACAGCCGCATGTCGCGCGTCGCCGCATCGCTGCGGCGCGCCGGATTGCAGCAGATTTTCGGCGATCGCGTGTTCAGCGCGGAACAGGTCGCGCGGCCGAAGCCGTTCCCTGACGTGTACCTGTTCGCCGCGCAGACGCTCGGCGTCGATCCATCGCGATGCATCGTCGTGGAAGACAGCGTGGCGGGCTTGAACGCGGCGCGCGCGGCGGGAATGAAGACGATCGCGTTTGTCGGCGCGAGCCATATTCCCGACGGCTACGCGGACGCGCTGCGCAACATGGGCATCACGCGGATCATGCAGCACATGGACGAATTGCCGGCGTTAATCGACGCAGGTGTGCGCGGCGAGTTCGGCGACGTGCAGTCGTAGCGGTTCAGAGAACCGCCCACTTCACGCGCCACGCCGCTCACCGCCTTGAATTCACCTTGAATTCAAGCCTCTTCGACGCATTCGCGCGCCTGCGTCAGCGCCAGGCGAAACTCGGCCAGCTCCGCAATCGTCAGCATCGGCAGATTGTGTTTTGCGGCAAAGCGTTCGACGTCGGCGCCGCGCGTCATCGTGCCGTCGGCGTTCATCAATTCACAGAGCACGCCAGCGGGCTTGAGCCCCGCCAGAATCGCGAGGTCCACGGTGCCTTCGGTATGTCCGCGACGCGCGAGGACGCCGCCCGGCATCGCGCGCAAGGGGAACACATGGCCGGGGCTCACGATGTCGGCAGGCTTCGCGTTATCGGCAATCGCCGCGCAGATCGTCGTCAGCCGGTCGAGTGCCGACACGCCGGTCGTCACGCCCTCGCGCGCTTCGATCGACACCGTGAACGCGGTGCCGTGACGGCTTTCGTTATTGACGGCCATCGGCGGAAGTTCGAGCGCGCGGACCTTGTCGTCGGTCAGACACAGGCACACGATGCCGCTGCATTCGCGAATCAGCAGCGCCATGGTTTCGACGGAAAGACGCTCGGCGGAGACGATCAGATCGGCCTCGTTCTCGCGGTCGTCGTCGTCTTGCAGCACGACGGCGCGGCCTTCGCGCATGGCTTGCAAGGCGGCGGCGATACGCGGCGGAACGGCTTCGGTGGAGAGCAGCGGGAGATCGGCGAATGCGTCGTGCGCAAGCGTCGAAGGAGCGGGAAAAGTAGCAAAGGACATGGTTGAAACGCTCATCGCAAAAGTTGGGCGAGAAACGTTTCAGGGCATTGCAAACAGACAAAGACGCGCCGTGCAGCGCCGCCTCACGATGCAGGCGGCGTTCGCGCACCACTCCGACATGCGAGCGGCGCCACGGAAACGAACATGACTATCTGCACATCTTCTTCCATCCGGACTGTGACCGTCGGCTCTGGCTTCTCACCAGATCTGCTGACCCCGCGGCGGCTTTCGGTCGATTGAAAACCGCGCTATTGCGGGCGCTCGCGGGCTCGCCGGCCTGCGCTTTCGCGCTGCCGGCATACCGCCGGTGGGGAATTTCGCCCCGCCCTGAAGACGCACTGATTGCCGGACGAACCGGCGGGCCAAGCATACAACAGTCGCGCGCGAACCGCAGCGCAACCCCTACTGCCCGGACGGGTTTCGCGCCCGGGCGGCGCCTATGCGGCGCATTCGATCAAACGGGCGCAGCCTCGCGCGACGTGTCGTGCTGCGCCGGCACGTCCCAGCGCGGCGGCGTCTCGGCCTTCAGCGTCACTCGAAACGCGCGCGCTTCGGTGTCGCCGGGATTGCGCAGACTATGCGGCTGATCGGCGTCGAACACGATCGCGTCGCCCGTTGCCAGCAACTGGCGCTGATCGTGCACGCTGACCTCGAGCGTGCCCTCGCTGACGACGAGATTGACCGTCGTGCCAGGCGCGCGGCGCACGCCCGCTTCCGTGTGCAACGGCGCGATGCGCAGCTCGTGAAATTCGGCGGCGGTCGGCTCGTTGTCGGGATAGAGCGGGCGAGCCGAATAGCGTCCGTTGGAACTGACGATGCGCGACGAACGCTCCGCCGGCAAGTGCTCGAAACCGTTCGTCGCGTGACGTCGCAGGAAGGCCGCGACCGACACCTTCAACGCGGCGGCCACCTTGCACAGCACCTTGATGGACGGCACGCTGCGCGCCGATTCGATTTGCGCGAGCATCGCGCGCGATACGCCGGACGCGCGGGCCAATGCGTCGAGCGACAACTGACGTTCCGCGCGCAAACGCGCGAGATTCACGCCGACGAGATGTTCGAGCGCGTCGAAAGGTTCAGCGGCACGCGGCGGCGCATCGGTATCGGCCGTGGGATCGCGGACCAGAGCAAGCGGGGAATGCATGATTGCCTCCAGAAGCGCCGCCGGGCGGCGGGCAAACAGTTAGTGGAAGCAAGATAGCATCGCGCCCCGCAGCGCCCAACGAAGTTATCTTCACACTGTTATCAGTATTGCGGAGGACGCTTTTCGCAAAGCTTGTGCGCATTTTTCATATGCGGAGCGCAGTGCGCGTTTGGTTGTGGTCGCGATTGCGATTGCGGCTGTGATGGCGTGCAACGGCCTCCGCGTGCACGCCTCGCCAGGACTCACGCCCGCTCGCGCACCTGCACGCCGCTTCGCGCTTCATCGGATGCCGGCGTGTCCATGCGCGATGCGAACCACGTCAGCAGCAACGCACTCAAGCTCACCGCCGCCGCGACCCACGGCAACGTATCGAGCGAATGGCCGTGGTCGATCACGAGACCGCCGAGCCACGCGCCGCCCGCATTGCCGACGTTGAACGCGCCGATGTTCAGCGTCGACGCGAGATTCGGCGCCTTGGCCGCCTTCTCGACCACGCGCATCTGCAACGGCGGCACGGTCGCGAACGCGGCGATGCCCCACACGAACACGGTGACCGCCGCGGCCACCTGCGAATGGCTGGTGCGGGCGAACAGCGCCATCACGACGGCAAGCGCCGCGAGAATGGCCATCAGCGAAGGCATCAGCGCGCGGTCCGCTAGCTTGCCGCCCACGGTGTTGCCGATCGTCAATCCCACGCCGAACAGCACGAGAATCAGCGTGACGGCGCGCGGCGAGAAGCCGCTCACCTGCTCGAGAATCGGCGCGATGTACGTGAACACGACGAACACGCCGCCGAAGCCGAGCACGGTCATCGCGAGCGCGGTCCAGACTTGCGGGTCCTTCAGCACGCGCACTTCATGGCCGAGACCGGCCGGGGCGGAATCGTGGCGATTCGGCACGAGCGCCGTCACGCCCGCCAGCGACAGCACGCCGAACGCGCTGACAATCCAGAAGGCGACGCGCCAGCCGAACTCCTGGCCGACGAACGTGCCGAACGGCACGCCGAGCACGTTCGCGAGCGTGAGGCCGGTGAACATCAGCGCAATCGCGCTCGCGCGCTTTTCCGACGGCACGAGCGACGCCGCCACCACCGCGCCGATGCCGAAGAACGAGCCGTGCGCGAACGAGGTCACGACGCGCGCGATCATCAGCACCGAATAGCTCGACGCAATCGCGCACAGTGTATTGCCGACGATAAACACGCCCATCAGCAACTGCAGCGCGAGCTTGCGCGGCATTCTGCTCGTGACGACCGCAAGCAGCGGCGCGCCCACGGCGACGCCGAGCGCATAGCCGCTCACGAGCAGTCCCGCCGATGGAATCGACACGGCAAGATCGCGCGCGACTTCGGGCAGCAGGCCCATGATGACGAACTCGGTGGTCCCGATCGCGAAGGCGCTGATCGCCAGCGCGAGTAGTGGAATCGGCATTGTTGTTCTCCAGCTTGCAGGTTCGAAGTTTTACGGTTGGTTTTACGGTTGAGCGTGATGCAGCGCCGTCACGAACTCGATGGCGACGCCCGGCGCGAGCGCCACGAAAATCTGCATGGCGGCTTCTTGCGGGGCCATCGGCGGGACTTGCGCCGTCCGATAGACGACGCCGGATGCGCGCAGGCGCGCGAGCAGCGCCTGCCATTCGGCGGCGCTTTCCAGACGGAAGGCGATATGGTCGATGCGCGGCGCCGCGCGTAGCGACGGGTCCGGTGCGCTCGCCTCGACCAGATGCACGACCGGCCGGCCGTCGGCGTAGAGCCAGTAGCCGTCGACGGAAAACGGCGGACGCGCGCCTTGCGTCAAGCCGGCAATATCGACGAAGAAACGGCGGGCCGCGTCGAGATCGGCCGTGACGATGGTCGCGTGATCCAGTTGCATGATTTCCGGCGGCGCTCAGCGCCACATGAGTTTTCGAGAAACGAATTGTCGGCGCGCGGCGGCCATTTGATAATTGGCGTAGCATTTGAAGCATTTTCAAACGCCATTTGAAGCGAGCGATGGATAATCTCGGCGACATTCGCCTCTTTGTCGAGGCCGCGCAGCAAGGCAGCTTGTCCGCGGCGGGCCGCAAAATGGGTCTCACGCCCGCCGCCGCGAGCGCGCGCCTCGCCAAGCTCGAAGCCGGCCTGAAGGCGCGGCTTTTCGAACGCACGACCCGCCAGTTGAGGCTCACCGACGAAGGCCGTCTCTATCTGAACTGCTGCCGCCAGGCGCTGCAATCGCTGGACGACGCGAAAGCCGCGCTCCAGGCTGGACAAGGCGTGGTGCGCGGCAAGGTGCGCGTGTCGGCGACTTCGGACTTCGGCCGCAATCTGCTGATGCATTGGCTCGACGAATTCAACGCGCTCTACCCTGAAGTGACGTTCGCGCTCACGCTGTCGGACTCGCTGTCGAATCTCGTGCAGGAGGACATCGACCTCGCGATCCGCTTCGGCGTGCCGCAAGACAGCTCGCTCGTCGCCCGCAAGCTCGCGCCGAACCGGCGCGTGCTGTGCGCGTCGCCGGAATACATCTCGCGCAAAGGCGAGCCCGAAGATCCGCACGATCTCGCCAATTTCGACTGCATCGTACTCAACACCGGCTCGGGGCCGGCCAACGAATGGCGGTTCACGCGCGGTGACGAAGTGCAGAACTACACGGTGCCGCTCGAAACCGCGCGCGAGACCAACGACGGCGCCGTCGCCCGCGAATGGGCGCTGCGCGGCTACGGCATCGTGATCAAGTCGATGTGGGACGTGGAAGCGGATCTGCGCGCGGACGGCCTGAAAATCCTGCTGCCCGAATGGCGCTATCCGGACGCGCCGCTGCACGCGCTCTACCACCGCAACCGCTTCATGGCGCCGCGCGTGCGCGTGCTGCTGGATTTTCTGAGCGAGCGCTTCGCGCAGGTATCGGACGAACTGGAAGGCCTGCTCGGCTTGCCGCCCGCAGCGCTGGAGGCGCCGGAGACCGATATCAGCCGCGAGGCCCTATCCGGCGAAGGGCTATAATATTGCGTTACGCGGCAAGCGCGCGCGGGCTGCGGCTAAAGCCCAGCCGACGGCGACCAGAAGCCCCGTCCCACGGACATCGCGCACGTTTTCGCCTCTCCTCGACCCTTTATACAGCGCCCCCAGGTTAACCACTGCGACCGGCGAAATTCGATGACCAAGAAAGTTTATGTAAAGACCTTTGGCTGCCAGATGAACGAGTACGACTCCGACAAGATGGTCGACGTACTCGGCGCGGCTGAGGGCCTCGTCAAGACCGACACGCCCGAAGACGCCGACGTGATTCTGTTCAACACCTGCTCGGTGCGCGAAAAAGCCCAGGAAAAAGTGTTCTCCGACCTCGGCCGCGTACGCGAGCTGAAGGAAGCCAATCCCAACCTGATCATCGGCGTGGGCGGCTGCGTGGCGAGCCAGGAAGGCGCGTCCATCGTCGCGCGCGCGCCTTATGTCGATCTGGTGTTCGGCCCGCAAACGCTGCACCGTCTGCCGCAAATGATCGACAAGCGCCGCGAAAGCGGCCGCGCGCAGGTCGACATCTCGTTTCCCGAAATCGAAAAGTTCGACCATCTGCCGCCCGCGCGCGTGGAAGGCCCGAGCGCTTTCGTGTCGATCATGGAGGGTTGCAGCAAGTACTGCAGCTACTGCGTCGTGCCCTACACGCGCGGCGAAGAAGTCTCCCGTCCGCTTGACGACGTTCTGACGGAAATTGCCGGTCTCGCCGATCAGGGCGTGCGCGAAGTCACTTTGCTGGGTCAGAACGTGAACGCCTATCGCGGCGCGCTGACCGTCGGCTCGTCGGAAATCGCCGACTTTGCGACGCTGATCGAATACGTCGCCGATATTCCGGGCATCGAACGGATTCGCTATACCACGTCGCACCCGAAGGAATTTACGCAGCGTCTGATCGACACCTACGCGAAGGTGCCGAAGCTCGTGAGCCACCTGCATCTGCCGGTGCAACACGGTTCGGACCGCATTCTGATGGCGATGAAGCGCGGCTACACGGTGCTCGAGTACAAGTCGGTGATCCGCAAGCTGCGGGCGATTCGCCCGGACCTGTCGCTGTCCACTGACATGATCGTCGGATTTCCCGGCGAGACCGAAGAAGATTTCGACAAGATGATGGCGCTCGTGCACGAGATGAAGTACGACACGAGCTTCTCATTCATCTACAGTCCGCGTCCGGGCACGCCGGCTGCGAACCTGCACGACGACACGCCGCGCGAAGTGAAGCTGAAGCGCCTGCAACACCTGCAAGCCACGATCGAGGAAAACGTCCAGCGCATCAGCGATTCGATGGTCGGCAAGGTGGAGCGTATTCTGGTCGAGCGTCCGGCGCGCAAGGACCCGAACGAGCTCGCGGGCCGCACGGAGAACAACCGCGTGGTGAATTTCCCGGCGCCGCTGGCTTCGCATGCTCGGCTGACCGGTCAGATGGTCGACGTGAAAATCGTCAAAGCGTACCCACATTCGCTGCGTGGCGAGCTTGTGCTGGTGCACGACAATGCAGAAAACGGTGCGAGCGCCGCCACCCATTGACTGACCAATGACCGACCATTGACGCCACGCGCGCGGCGCCACGCGAACGTAAAACTGCAAGCCGGCCGCCGCCGCCCGCGTACTGAAACCGACAGGATCGACTCATCGCCTTGAAAACCACTCAGCCGCATCTGGAATTCACCGCTCCGCGCGACGACAACGCGCGGCTCGCCAACCTCTGCGGACCGCTCGACGAAAACCTGCGGCAGATCGAGCAGGCGCTCGACGTGACGCTGCAACGCCGCGGACACCGCATCACGATCCGCGGGCGCGGCGCGAAACTCGCGCTCACCGCGCTCGAAAACTTCTACAACAACGCGCGCGATCCGCTGTCGGTCGACGACATCCAGCTCGCGCTCGTCGAAGTGCGCCACCCGGCGCGGCATCGCACGAACGGCAACGGCAATGGCGACGAAGCCGGCGAGCCTGGCTTTCCGGGCAACCCCGACCATCCGTTCGACCAGCCCGCCGATCTTCTCGAAGACGACGCCGAGGAACTCGGTCCGAAGCTCTACACCCGGCGCGCCGATCTGCGCGGCCGCACGCCGGCGCAGCGCGACTATCTGAAGCAGATCGTCTCGCACGACGTCACCTTCGGCATCGGCCCGGCGGGCACCGGCAAGACGTATCTGGCGGTGGCCTGCGCCGTGGACGCGCTCGAGCGCGATCAGGTCAAGCGCATCGTGCTGACGCGGCCGGCCGTCGAAGCCGGCGAGCGGCTCGGCTTTCTGCCGGGCGATCTCGCGCAGAAGGTCGATCCGTACCTGCGTCCGCTGTACGACGCGCTGTACGATCTGCTCGGCTTCGACAAGACCGCGAAGATGTTCGAGCGGCAGATGATCGAGATCGCGCCGCTCGCGTACATGCGCGGGCGCACGCTGAATCACGCGTTCATCATTCTCGATGAGGCGCAGAACACCACGCCCGAGCAGATGAAGATGTTTCTCACGCGGATCGGCTTCGGCTCGAAGGCCGTGGTGACCGGCGACACGACGCAGGTCGACTTGCCGCGCGGCCACAAGAGCGGGCTCATCGAGGCGCAGCAGGTGCTGTCGGACGTGCGCGGCATTGCGCTCACGCGCTTTACCAGCGCGGACGTGGTGCGCCATCCGCTCGTCGCGCGAATCGTCGAGGCCTACGACGCGCATTCGCAGAAGACCGCCAGCCCCGCGGATTCGCGTTGATGCGGCCCGACGCACAGCGCAGCGCGCAACACCTCGCCTGATAAGACATCGAACAAGCATGAGCCGCGCCCCGAAACTGACGCTGAATCTGCAATTCCCGGCCGCGAAGGCGTGGCCCGAACACAAGGCCGTGCTGCCGCGCGCGACGGTGGCCGGCTGGATCAAGGCCGCGCTTTTCGCCGACGGCGAGCTGACCGTGCGTTTCGTCGACGCCGAGGAAGGCCGCACGCTGAATCGCACGTATCGCGGCAAGGACTATTCGACGAACGTGCTGACGTTTGCATACGCGGAGTCGGAGGACGATCCCGTCACTGGCGATCTGATCCTCTGCTGTCCGGTTGTCGAAAAGGAAGCCGCCGAGCAGGGCAAGCCGCTCGTCGCCCATTACGCGCATCTGCTCGTGCACGGTACGCTGCATGCGCAAGGCTACGACCACGAAGTCGAAGAAGAAGCCGAGGAAATGGAAGCGCTCGAAACCGAGATTCTCGGCAAGCTCGGCTTTCCCGACCCCTACCGTTGACCGTTGACCCTTGACTGTTAGCCGCTAACCTTTAACCACTGCACGCTGCCCGAACCGAACCGTGAGTTCCTTTCCTTCCGACGCCGACACTGACGCCCGGCCGCCCTGCCCGGACTATCCGCCCGCGCTCGGCGAGTCGCGGCTGCTGACCGACGAAGAACTGCGCGCGTCGCTGGAATGCACGCTGCGTGACTGGGACCGGCAAAGCGACTTGTGGCTCTTCGGCTATGGCTCGCTGATCTGGAACCCTGGACTGCCCACTGTCGAAGCCACGCGCTCGAAGGTGCACGGCTATCACCGCGGGCTGTATTTGTGGTCGCGCGTGAATCGCGGCACGCCGGAGCAGCCGGGGCTTGTGCTCGCGCTCGATCGCGGCGGCTCGTGTACGGGCATCGCGTTTCGTCTCGCGGCAGAAGGCGCGATGCCGCATCTCGAGGCGCTGTGGCGCCGCGAAATGCCGATGGGTTCCTACCGGCCCGCGTGGCTGCCCTGTGTGCTCGCCGACGGCCGGCGCGTCGACGCACTTGCGTTCGTGATGCGCCGCGACGTGCCGACGTACACCGGCAAGCTCGGCGACGAGGTCGTCAAAACGGTGCTCGGCTGCGCGCGCGGCCGCTACGGCACGACGCTCGAGTACGTGAGCCGCACGGTTCACGCGCTGCGCGAAAGCGGCATGCCGGATCGCGCGCTGGAAGCGCTGCTCGCGCGCTGCCAGGCTGCGAGTGATGGGACGGAGGCGAACGGCGACTCAAGCGGCGACTCAAGCGGCGACTCAAGCGGCGGCGAGCTTCGCACACAGCCGCAGACGAAGCTGTGAGCGCGTACGCCGAAGCGCCACATGCGGACGCAACGCGCAGACCGCAACTGGCGAATAGCCGCGCCATCGAACCTGCGATGCACTCTTTTCGCCGCAATCACGAGCAAACGAGCACGCGCGAAATCGCATGAAAGAAAGCGCCCTTCGCTCCGCCGTTCGTTTCGCGAATGTTCCGCGATTGTTCCGTGAAGCGCCCGGGTTTTTTCTCCAGGACGCTTTTCACCGCGTAATCAGTTAGGATTGACCCACGGCCCGCCGCTTGCGTCGGACCCTGTCAGCCCGGTTTCATTCATCGCCCGGCCGGGTGGGACACGGTCCTGCCATGTGCCTGGTGTATCCTTAATGCTCTGCAACAGCGCGCCCAGTCTTGCCGGGCGCACTACCATGAACGACACGTATCCCAGTCGACGCCAAACCGACAAACCGCACGAAAAGCGCTCGCTGCTCGAGCGTCTGACCGACTTCATCTCGCCCGAGCCCGACTCGCGCGCCGAACTTCTGGAAATCCTGCAGGACGCGCACGAGCGCAACCTGATCGACGCCGACTCGCTGTCGATGATCGAAGGCGTATTCCAGGTCTCCGAACTGAGCGCACGCGACATCATGGTGCCGCGCGCGCAGATGGACGCGATCAACATCGCGGACAACCCCGCCGAATTCATCCCTTACGTGCTGGAAAAAGCGCACTCGCGCTATCCGGTGTACGAAGGCAATCGCGACAACGTGATCGGCGTGCTGCTCGCAAAAGACCTGCTGCGCTACTACGCCGAGGAAGAGTTCGACGTGCGCGGCATGCTGCGGCCCGCGGTGTTCATCCCCGAATCGAAGCGGTTGAATGTGCTGCTCCACGACTTTCGCGTGAATCGCAATCACCTCGCGGTGGTCGTCGACGAATACGGCGGCGTGGCCGGCCTGATTACGATTGAAGACGTGCTGGAGCAGATCGTCGGCGACATCGAGGACGAATACGATTTCGACGAGGAAAGCGGCAACATCATCGCGTCGCCGGACGGACGCTTTCGCGTGCGCGCGCTGACCGAGATCGAGCAGTTCAACGAGGCCTTCGGCACGCATTATTCAGACGAAGAAGTGGATACGATCGGCGGGCTCGTCACGCATTATTTCGGGCGCGTGCCGCACCGGGGCGAGAAGGTTCGCATCGACGATCTGATCTTCGAAATTCTGCGCGGCGACGCACGCCAGATTCACATGCTGCTCGTGCGGCGCGATCCGCTTGCCGGTCAGCGCGAGCGCGAAGCGCAGCACGTGCAGACCTGAGCGGTCCTGCCCGCCTGCCGACCTTCGGCCTTCGCCCGAGCCTTTCCAACTTGTCACTCCTCTCGCCGACCGCGCAACAATGGCCGACCCGATCACTTCCTCCTCGCGCCGCGGCGTGAACACGACCGCCGCGCGACCGACGGGCGTGCGTGCGCTGCCTCGCTGGCATTACCTCGTCGCGCTCGCGGCCGGCGCGGCCAACACGTTGTCGTTCGCGCCGACGCCGCACGGCGGCTGGCTCGAACTGGCAATCTTCGTGTTCCTCTTCGGCTGGCTGACGCGCACGACCGGCTGGAAAAGCGCCGCGCTGACGGGCGGCGCGTTCGGCTTCGGCAACTTCGTGAGCGGCGTGTGGTGGCTCTACGTCAGCATGCATGATTTCGGCGGCATGCCCGCGCCGCTCGCCGGCGCTGCGCTCGTGCTGTTTTCGCTCTACCTCGCGCTGTATCCCGCTCTTGCCGCGGGCGTCTGGTCGTTTTGCGCGGGTCACGCGCGCAACGGCAAGTCCGCGGTCGACATGCCGTTTTCGCCGACGTGGCATGGCGCGCTCGCCTTCGCGAGTGCATGGGCTATCGGCGAATGGCTGCGCGGCACGGTGTTCACCGGCTTTCCGTGGCTCGCGAGCGGCTATGCGCAAGTCGACGGCCCGTTCGCCGGATTCGCGCCGCTCGCGGGTGTGTACGGCGTCGGCTGGATGCTCGCACTCGTGGCCGCGCTGATCGTGCAGGCGTTGCTCGCGTTGCTGCGCCGTTCGCGGGCGTCTCGCGAAACGTCGGCAAGCAGCGGCGACACGCGCGGCAGCGCAAACGCGGCGAGTGTCGCGGTGCCGGCCGGTATCGCAGTCGCGTTGATCGCGGCCGGCCTGCTGCTGCCGCTCGCGAAGTGGACGGTGCCGGCCAACGCGCCGCTGACCGTGCGTCTGCTGCAAGGCGACGTCAAGCAGGACATGAAGTTCGAGGAAGCGGGTGTGCGCGCCGCCATCGACCAGTATCAGCAGATGATCACCTCGAAGCCGGCCGATCTGATCGTCACGCCGGAAACCGCTATTCCGGTGCTCGCGCAGCAACTGCCGGTGCCGTTTGCGTCGGCGGTGCGCAGCTTCGCCGATTTGACGGGCAGCGCGATCCTGTTCGGCGCTGTCGGCGGCTCGGTCACGCCCGAGGGCCGCGTGGTCGACTACACGAACAGCCTGTTCGGCGTCACGCCCGGCACGCGCGATATTTACCGCTACGACAAGCATCACCTCGTGCCGTTCGGCGAATTCGTGCCGTGGGGCTTTCGCTGGTTCGTCAATCTGATGAATATTCCACTCGGCGATTTCGCGCGCGGCGGCCCCGTGCAGAAGCCGTTCGTCGTGCATAACCAGCCGGTCGCGGTCGACATCTGCTACGAGGACATTTTCGGCGAAGAGATTGCGCGGACGATCCGCGAAAGCGATACGCCGCCGGGCGTGCTGATCAACTCGACGAATCTCGCGTGGTTCGGCGACACGATCGCGCTCGAGCAGCATCTGCAGATTGCGCGCATGCGTTCGCTGGAAACCGGCCGGCCGATGCTGCGCGCGACCAACACCGGCACGACGGCCGCCATCGACGCCAACGGCAAGGTGCTTGGCAAGCTCGCGCCCTACACGATCGGCTCGCTCGACGTCACCGTGCAAGGCACAGCCGGCCGCACGCCGTATGTGACGAGCGGCAATAACACGGTGCTCGCGGTTTCGTTATTGCTGCTGGCATTCGGCTTTGCGTTCGGGCCGGGCATCAGGCGTCGCAAAAACGGTGACGCGGGAAATGGCGGGCAGTAAGCGATAAAAGAGCCATAAAAAGCACAGCAATAAAAAACGCGCGCTGCGGCATAACCGCCAGCGCGCGTTTTTTCATCCGCTCAAACCAGGCTTACTGATTCGACGCAATGCGCTGCTGAATATGCTGCGCACGCGCCGGCGATGCCGGATGCGAACTCAGCATGCTCGATTTACCGCCGTCCATTTGCGCGAGTTTGTTGAACGCCGTGACGAGACCCGACGGATCGAGATTCTTCTTTTTCTGCAAATCGAACGAATAATCGTCGGCGGCGCTTTCCTGCGTTTGCGAGAATTGCGCGTTAATCAGCTTTTCCGAAAACTCGCCCAATTGCGAGCCGGACAGCGCGCCTGCAACGCCACCCGCCGACGACGCCACCGAACGCACCGCCGACGTCGCATACGCGACCTGCATCGCCTTCTTCGTGTGGCCAAGCGCCACGTGGCCCATTTCATGGCCGACCACGCCGCGCACTTCGTTGTCGTTCATCATGTCCATCAGGCCGCTGTAGACGCGCACGCAGCCGTTCGCCATCGCCCAGGCATTGACGTCCTTCGTCACATACACCTTGTAATTCACCGGCGTGCCGTTGATGTTGTCGCCCAGTTGCGCGGCGATCTTGTTCAGGCGCTTCTGGTATTTGCTGTTGGCCGGCGCAATTGTGTTTTCGCTGTCGAGTTGCGCGCACGATTTGTCGGTGAGCGCGCGCACGTCGGCGTCCGACAGCGTGGCGGCCTGCGTGGCCAGTTGGCCGGACTGAATCAGCGAAGACGGGTCCAGGTTGCTGACGCTGGAACACGCGGCAAACAGCGAGCAGACGGAAGCGGCAATAACAAGGCGATACGGTTTCATTATGAAAGTCTCTTTGTGGTGTTATTCGTTCGACGGCGCGATGGACTCGCCGCCCATTTGCAACGGCGCATATCGGCGCGAAAACGCCGGATATGTTGACTGCATGACCATTGCCCACGCGACAGACGAAAAAAAGCGCCTGAGGGCAGGCGCTTTTTTACCACAACTGAAAGCTTTAATTCATGACTTTGAAAGTACGATTAACGCAATTTTGCAAACTTGCCTTACCCGTTAGCAACTTCGCTTTTATTTAGCTGCTCAGTTGGCCGGCGCAGTATCGATAAACGATTGGCGCAGCGAAAGCTTCTGAAAATGCTTGTCGAGATTCGGATGCGCATCGCGCCAGTTCAGCTCCGGCATGCGGAAATCCAGATAGCCCAACGCGCAGCCCACCGCAATATCGGCGAGCGTGTAGTGATTGCCCGCGCACCACGGCTTGGCCGCGAGCCCTTGCGACATCGCGACGAGCGCTTCGTCGATCTTGCGCTGCTGGCGCGCCACCCAGGCGTCGACGCGCTGCTCCGGCGTGCGCTGCGTGCTTTCGAGGCGAATCAGCACGGCGGCGTCGAGGAGACCGTCGGCGAGCGCTTCCCAGCAGCGCACCTCGATGCGCTCGCGTCCCGATTGCGGAATCAGCTTGCCGACCGGCGACAGCGTGTCCACGTACTCACAGATCACGCGTGAGTCGAACACCGCTTCGCCGTCTTCCATCACAAGGCACGGCACCTTGCCGAGCGGATTGAAGGTATGAATGCGGGTGTCCGGCGCCCAGACGTTCTCGGGCACCAGCTCGTAGTCGATCTTCTTGTCGGCCAGCACGATGCGCGCTTTGCGCACGAACGGGCTGGCGAGCGAACCGATGAGTTTCATCATTGCCATCTGCCTTTTTCTGAATCCGGCGAAAGTATAAGTGCTGAGCGGCGTGCGCGAGCGCCCCGCGCCCGCTTCGCGAGCCGCACGCTCAGTCGCTGTGGATGGATTGCAACATTGCCGCGCCGCGCGCGCGCCGTCTAGCTGGCTGAATGGCCAAGGGGCGGTTTGGCCCCGACCAATCCCGCGCGCCCGCGCAACGCGCCGCCCCAACGCGCCGGCGCAAATTCGTCCGCGCATTGGGCGCTACAATCGCACGATGAACCAGCCGACCGAACCCACCATCGCCATCGACGTCTACCGCACGCGCCGCGAGCGCGTACTCGCCGCGCTGCGTGCAGCGGGCGGCGGCGTCGCCATCGTGCCGACCGCGCCCGAAGCGCTGCGCAACCGGGACGCCGACTACCCCTACCGGCACGACAGCTACTTCTACTACCTGACCGGCTTCACCGAACCGGAGGCGCTGCTCGTGCTCGACGCAAGCGCCGCTCCCGGCGAGCCCGCGTCGATCCTGTTCTGCCGCGAGAAAAACGTCGAGCGCGAGATCTGGGAAGGTTTCCGTTTCGGGCCCGACGGCGCGCGTGTCGCGTTCGGGTTTGACGCCGCGTTTCCCTTCGACGAAATCGACGCACACCTGCCGCGGCTTCTCGCGGACAAGCCGTCGCTGCACTACGCGCTCGGCATGTCGGACGAACTCGACGGCCAGGTGCGCGGCTGGCTCGAAGCCGTGCGGACGCAGGGCCGCAGCGGCGTCGCGGCGCCCACGGCCGCGCGCGATCTGCTGCCGTTACTCGACGAGATGCGGCTCATCAAGGACGACCACGAGCTCGCCATCATGCGCCGCGCCGGACAAATTTCCGCGCAGGCGCACCGCCGGGCGATGGCCGCGTGCCGTCCCGGCGTGCGCGAGTACGAACTCGAAGCGGAGCTGCTCTACACCTTCCGCAAGTTCGGCGCGCAGGCGCCCGCTTACACGTCGATCGTCGCCGCGGGCGCGAATGCGTGCGTGCTGCACTACCCGGCCGGCAACGCGATTGCGCAGGACGGCGACCTGATTCTGATCGACGCGGCCTGCGAACTCGACGGCTACGCGTCCGACATCACGCGCACTTTCCCGGCGAGCGGCCGCTTCACGCCGGCGCAGCGCGAGCTGTATGACATCGTGCTGGCCGCGCAGCAGGCCGCCGTCGACGCGACGCGCGCCGGCGCGACCTTCGACGACCCGCATCAGGCGGCCGTGCGCGTGCTGTCGCAAGGCTTGCTGGACACGGGCATCGTCGACCGTGCGAAGTTCGCTTCCGTCGACGACGTAATCGCCGAGCGCGCCTACGCGCCCTTCTACATGCACCGCACCGGCCACTGGCTCGGCATGGACGTGCACGATGTCGGCGACTACCGCGAGCGCGGCGCGCCGCGCGACGAGGCAGGCGTGCTGCCGTGGCGCACACTGCAGGCGTCGATGACGCTGACTATCGAGCCCGGCCTGTACATCCGGCCGGCCGAAGGCGTGCCCGAGCGCTACTGGAACATCGGCATCCGCATCGAGGACGACGCGATCGTCACGCCAACGGGCTGCGAACTGATTACCCGCGACGTGCCGGTGGCCGCCGACGAAATCGAGGCGCTGATGCAGGAAGCCCGCGCGGCTCAGCAGACAAGGACGTAACCGGCCATGAACGATGCTTCTCCGTCCACGGTCATCCTGAAGCCCGCGGCGCTCAATCAGCATTTCGATTTCGACGTGACGATCGTCGGCGCGGGGCCGGTCGGACTCGCGCTTGCCGGCTGGCTCGCGCGCCGCAGCGCGACGCGCGAGCTGAAGATCGCGCTGATCGACGCACGCGAGCCCGAAGATTCGATCGCGGACCCGCGCGCGATCGCCGTCTCGCACGGCAGCCGCATGATCCTCGAACCGCTGCGCTGGCCCGCCGACGCAACCGCGATCCAGCGCATCCATGTCTCGCAGCGCGGACACTTCGGCCGCACGCTGATCGATCACGGCGAGCACGGACTGCCGGCGCTCGGCTACGTGCTGCGCTACGGCTCGATCGTGCACGGCCTGGCCGAAGCGGTGCATGCAACGCGAGTCCACTGGTTCCGTTCGACGTCCGCCGCGGCGCCGGTTCAGGAACACGACGGCGTCACGCTGCCGATCGAAACCGCGGGCGTCACGCGCCGGCTGCGCACGCGCATTCTGGTGAGCGCGGAAGGCGGTTTGTTCGGTGATCAGCGGGGTGCGCAGAAGGCTGGAAAGCGCGAGGGAGACAGCGCCACAAATGGCGCGGACAAAGGCGCCGATAAACCCGGCACACGCGACTACGGGCAAACGGCGCTGGTCGGCACGGTGAGCGTGTCGACGCCGCAACCGCATGTCGCGTGGGAACGCTTCACGCCGGAAGGCCCGATTGCCTTGCTGCCGATGGGCGGCGTGCGCGGCGCCGACTACGCGCTCGTCTGGTGCTGCGCGCCCGAAGAAGCCGCGCGCCGCGCGCAGCTTCCCGACGACGAATTCCTGCGCGAACTCGGCGCCGCATTCGGCGGACGCATGGGACGCTTCACGCACATCAAGGGACGGGCGTCGTTCCCGCTCGGGTTGAACGCCGTCGATACGCAGGTGAGCGGCCGGGTCGTCGCCATCGGCAATGCCGCGCAGACGCTGCATCCGGTTGCGGGCCAAGGGCTCAATCTGGGTTTGCGCGACGCGCACGCGCTCGCCGACGCATTGTCGGCGGAAGGCCCGACGACGCTTGCGCTCGCCACTTTCGCGCAGCGTCGCGCGCTCGACCGGCGCTTGACGATCGGCGCCACCGACACGCTCGCGCGCCTTTTCACCGTCGACTTCGCGCCGCTCGCGATCATGCGCGGGCTTGCGCTCACCGCGTTGGAATTCGTGCCGCCGGTGAAGACCGCGCTCGCGCGTCAAATGATGTTCGGACAGCGCCGCTGACAAGCGCGGGCCACTTAACCAAGAACCCTCGCGCGAACCCTCGCGCGAGCGGCGCCGACTCTATGACGCCGGCCACTTTCATAGAAGATTTAATGGGTTACGACGCCCGCAATTGAAGTGCGGGCTATCTGTTAACGCTAAAATGGCGGTTTTCCCTCGCATTTCGCGAATGCTCCGATTGACGAATCGAACAATCGGCGGCGCGCGCGTCCACGTCATGCCCACCATCGGCTCGCACAATCTGCGTAACAACCTGTTCGTCGCGCCCATGGCCGGCGTCACCGATCGTCCGTTCCGCCAGCTTTGCAAACGGCTCGGCGCGGGCTATGCGGTGTCGGAAATGGTCGCGTCGAACGCGCAACTGTGGAAGAGCGAGAAAACCATGCGCCGCGCGAACCACGCGGGCGAAGTCGAGCCGATCGCCGTGCAGATCGCCGGCGCCGACCCCGACATGATGGCCGAAGCCGCCCGCTACAACGTCGCGAACGGCGCGCAGATCATCGACATCAACATGGGCTGTCCGGCCAAGAAGGTCTGCAACGTCGCGGCCGGTTCGGCGCTGCTGCAAAACGAGCCGCTCGTGCAGCGCATCGTCGAGGCGGTGGTCGCGGCAGTGGGCGTCGGTCCCGACGCGGTGCCGGTCACGCTGAAAATCCGCACGGGCTGGAATCGCGAGAACAAAAACGCGCTGAACGTCGCGCGTCTCGCCGAGGCCGCCGGCATCTCCATGCTGACCGTGCACGGCCGCACGCGCGCCGACCTGTATCACGGCGACGCCGAGTACGAGACCATCGCCGCGGTCAAGGCGGCGGTGCGCATTCCGGTCGTGGCCAACGGCGACATTTCGTCGCCGGAAAAAGCGCGCCATGTGCTCGCCGTGACGGGCGCCGACGCGATCATGATCGGCCGCGCGGCGCAGGGGCGTCCGTGGCTGTTCCGCGAGATCGAGCATTTCCTGCAAACGGGCGAGTTGCTGCCGCCGCCGCGCATCGACGAAATCCAGCAGGTCATGAACGAGCACCTGCAAGATCACTACGGTTTCTACGGCGAATTTACGGGCGTTCGCACTGCGCGCAAGCACATCGGCTGGTACACTCGCGGCCTTTCCGGCGCCAACCTGTTCCGGCATCGCATGAATACGCTGGACAGCACGCGCGAACAACTCCTCGCCGTCAACGAATTTTTCGACGCGCAGAAGGCGATCTCCGACCGCCTCGTCTACGTCGACGAATCACCCGGCGATGCCGGGCTCGACAACCAGGGCGAGAACCACACCGACCGACTAGCTGCATGAGCAAGAACAATATCGAACAATCTGTCCGCGACAGCCTGGGCATCTACTTCCAGGATCTCGACGGCTCGAATCCGCACGACGTCTATGACATGGTGATTTCGTGCGTTGAAAAACCCCTGCTCGAAGTGGTGCTCGAGCAGGCCGGCGGCAATCAGTCGCTGGCCGCCGAGTATCTCGGCATCAACCGCAATACGCTGCGCAAGAAGCTGCAACAGCATGGTCTGTTGTAGCGGGTTCTAGTTTTCTCGCGCCCTGCCACGTTTCCCTTCGGCTTTTCGTCTTCATCATGATCAAGCAAGCGCTCATCTCCGTTTCCGACAAGTCCGGCATTGTCGACTTCGCCAAGTCGCTGTCGGACCTCGGCGTCAAGATCCTGTCGACCGGCGGCACCGCGAAACTGCTCGCGGACGCGGGTCTGTCCGTCACCGAAGTCGCCGACTACACGGGCTTCCCGGAAATGCTGGACGGGCGCGTGAAAACGCTGCATCCGAAGGTGCACGGCGGCATTCTCGCGCGCCGCGATCTGCCGGAACACATGGCGGCGCTCGAGAAGCACGACATTCCGACCATCGACCTGCTGGTCGTGAACCTGTACCCGTTCGTGCAGACGGTGTCGAAGGAAGAGTGCTCGCTGGAAGACGCGATCGAAAACATCGACATCGGCGGACCGACCATGCTGCGCTCGGCCGCGAAGAATCATCGCGACGTGACCGTGGTGGTCGATCCCGCTGATTACGCGGTCGTGCTCGACGAAATGCGCGCGAACAGCAACGCGGTCTCGTACAAGACGAACTTCCGTCTCGCGACCAAGGTGTTCGCGCACACCGCGCAATACGACGGCGCGATCACCAACTATCTGACGAGCCTCACCGACGAACTGCAACACTCGTCGCGCAACGCTTATCCGGCTACGTTCAACCTCGCCTTCGACAAGGTGCAGGACTTGCGCTACGGCGAAAATCCGCATCAGAGCGCTGCGTTCTATCGCGATCTGTCGGTGCCGGCCGGCGCGCTGGCGAACTACAACCAGTTGCAGGGTAAGGAACTGTCGTACAACAACATCGCGGATTCGGACGCGGCGTGGGAATGCGTGAAGACCTTCGACGTGCCGGCCTGCGTGATCGTCAAGCACGCGAATCCGTGCGGCGTGGCGGTGGGCGCGGACGCGAACGAAGCGTATTCGAAGGCGTTCCAGACCGATCCGACTTCGGCGTTCGGCGGCATCATCGCGTTCAATCGCGAAGTGGACGAAACCGCCGCGCAAGCAGTGGCCAAGCAGTTTGTCGAAGTGCTGATCGCGCCGTCGTTCAGCGCCGAAGCGCGCCAGGTTTTCGCAGCGAAGCAGAACGTGCGTCTGCTGGAAATCGCGCTGGGCGAAGGCCATAACGCGTTCGATCTGAAGCGCGTGGGCGGCGGCCTGCTGGTTCAATCGCTCGATTCGAAAAACGTGCAGCCGCGCGAATTGCGCGTGGTGACGAAGCGTCATCCCACGCCGAAGGAGATGGACGATCTGCTGTTCGCCTGGCGCGTCGCCAAGTACGTGAAGTCGAACGCGATCGTGTTCTGCGGCAACGGCATGACGCTCGGCGTCGGCGCGGGTCAGATGAGCCGCGTGGATTCGGCGCGCATCGCCAGCATCAAGGCGCAGAACGCGGGCTTGGCCCTGACCGGTTCGGCGGTGGCGTCGGATGCGTTCTTCCCGTTCCGCGACGGCCTCGACGTGGTCGTGGCAGCGGGCGCGACGTGCGTGATCCAGCCGGGCGGCTCGATGCGCGACGACGAAGTGGTCAGCGCCGCGGACGAGCACAACATCGCGATGGTGCTGACCGGCGTGCGTCACTTCCGGCATTGATATTGGCTTGAGCGGCGGCGTGTTGTTTTGCCGTGTCCAGGGTAAGAGACGATAGAACGGCCCGGTGGAATTTTCCGCCGGGCCGTTTTGTTTTGGTGCTCCTGCGGCGGTCAGCGTTGGGCCGTCGGCGTTCGTGAGGCGTCATAGGTGATCAGTCCGGTGGGTCCTTGCGCTCGTAGCCGTCCCTCACTTCCGGATGCTGACTGATGTAGGTGCCGAGACCCTCGCCCTGTTTCGCGAGCCGCTTGAGCGCCGCGACGTGTTTGACGCCGACGCTTTTTTTCGAGTACCAATACGTCGTGCCCGAGTTAAAGCGGGCAGCGACAAAGTTATCGCCGATTTCGTAGGCCACGACGCCGGATGTCCCGCTTCTGTTTCCATAGCGCTGCATATCCGATCACCTCCTTCCGACAGACGCAGCAGTTTTTATTCCGCCCGCGCCGCCTTTTGCGGGCCGCCGTGCGGCGCGTCTGTTGTAGTATCGCAGGCACCTGGCTTTAACCGCATGTGCGGCACTTCATGAGAATTCTTGGCATCGACCCCGGCTTGCGCGTGACGGGCTTCGGCGTGATCGACCAAAGCGGACACACGCTCAGCTACGTCGCGAGCGGCGTTATCAAGACCGCCGACACCGATCTGCCGTCGCGCCTCGGCACTATTTTCGAAGGCATTTCGACGCTGATTCGCCAGCACTCGCCGGATCAATCGGCGATCGAAAAAGTGTTCGTCAACGTCAATCCGCAGTCCACCTTGCTGCTCGGTCAGGCGCGCGGCGCGGCCATTTGCGGCCTCGTCGCGGGCGGCGTGCCGGTTGCCGAATACACCGCGCTGCAGTTGAAGCAGGCGGTGGTCGGCTACGGCCGCGCGACCAAGGAGCAGATGCAGCAGATGGTCGTGCGCCTGCTCAATCTTTCCGGCGTGCCGGGCACCGACGCCGCCGACGCGCTCGGCATGGCGATCTGTCACGCGCACGGCGGCACGACGTTGAGCACGCTCGGCGGCATCGCGCCATCGCTTGCAAAGAAAGGGCTGCGGGTCAGACGCGGGCGTCTGGTGGGATAGGTGCGCGGCACGCGCTGCGCTACACTCGCCCTTTCTCACAAGTTCGAACTCGCCATGATCGGTCGCATTGCCGGCGTTCTGCTGGAAAAAAACCCGCCGCATCTGCTCGTCGATTGCAACGGCGTCGGTTATGAAGTCGACGTGCCGATGAGCACGTTCTACAACCTGCCGTCCACTGGCGAGCGCGTCGTGCTGCTCACGCAAATGATCGTGCGCGAAGATGCGCACCTGTTGTACGGCTTCGGCACCGCCGAGGAACGTTCGACCTTCCGCGAGCTGCTGAAGATCTCCGGCATCGGCGCACGCATGGCGCTCGCCGTGCTCTCCGGCATGAGCGTGCACGAGCTCTCGCAGACGGTCACGCTGCAGGACGCCGCGCGCCTCACGCGCGTGCCGGGCATCGGCAAGAAGACGGCCGAGCGCTTGCTGCTCGAGTTGAAGGGCAAGCTCGGCGCCGACCTGGGCGCGATGGCCGGCACGGTGTCCGCATCCGGTCACGCGTCGGACATTCTCAATGCGCTGCTCGCGTTGGGCTACTCGGAGAAGGAAGCCCTCGCCGCAGTCAAAAACGTGCCGGCCGGCACGGGCGTGTCCGAAGGCATCAAGCTTGCGTTGAAGGCCTTGTCGAAGGCCTGAGGCTTTTTCACAGTGCGCGGGCCGCACGACCGATGCAGCAAGCTTTCCACAGTTTGCGAAGCCGCGCACCCTGGCCATTCGGCCGGGTTTCGCCGCGCTCCTCGCGCGGTACAATGACCGGATGATCGAAACCGACAAACTCGCCGCCGAGCGCATCATCGCGGCCACGCCCGTCTCGCCGAACGAGGAAGCGTTCGAACGCGCGTTGCGCCCTCGTCAGCTCGAAGAATATGTCGGGCAGGAAAAGGTGCGCGGCCAGCTCGAAATCTTTATCGAGGCCGCGAAGCGCCGCTCGGAATCGCTCGATCACGTATTGCTGTTCGGGCCGCCGGGTCTTGGCAAAACCACGCTCGCGCATATCATCGCGCGCGAAATGGGCGTGAATCTGCGGCAGACGTCCGGACCAGTGCTCGAACGCGCGGGCGACCTCGCCGCGCTGCTCACCAATCTCGAAGCCAACGACGTACTGTTCATCGACGAAATTCACCGGCTCTCGCCGGTCGTCGAGGAAATCCTGTACCCCGCGCTCGAGGATTATCAAATCGACATCATGATCGGCGAAGGGCCAGCCGCGCGCAGCGTGAAGCTGGACTTGCAGCCGTTCACGCTGGTCGGCGCGACCACCCGCGCGGGCATGCTGACGAATCCGCTGCGCGATCGCTTCGGCATCGTTGCGCGGCTCGAGTTTTATAACGCCGAGGAACTTGCGCGCATCGTCACGCGTTCGGCTTCGCTGCTGAATGCGCAGATTCATCCGGACGGCGCATTTGAAATTGCGAAGCGCGCGCGCGGCACGCCGCGTATCGCCAACCGGCTGCTGCGGCGCGTGCGCGATTTCGCTGAGGTCAAGGCCGACGGCAACATCACCGCGGAAGTGGCCGACGCGGCGCTGCGCATGCTCGACGTCGACGCGGTCGGCTTCGATCTGATGGACCGCAAGCTGCTCGAAGCGATCCTGCACAAGTTCGACGGCGGACCGGTCGGCGTCGACAACCTGGCGGCGGCGATCGGCGAGGAACGTGACACGATCGAAGACGTGCTCGAGCCGTATCTGATCCAGCAAGGCTTCCTGCAGCGCACGCCGCGCGGCCGCGTGGCGACACTGCTCACTTACCGGCACTTCGGGCTTGCGGCGCCGGAAGCGTCGAGCGGGCTGCCTGGCTTGTGGGACTCGGCTGCGAGTTGAGTGCGGATTGGGTGTGGGAGTTCAGTTGATGTGCGGCTTAGCCGCGTGAGGGCTGAGTTCAGTTCAGCGTGCGGCATGGCCCTGCGCGCAGGCGGCGCAACGCGCACCGCCCGACGCATCCAACGCCTGATTACCGCCCCGGTTCCGGCACCTTCTTGAAACTGTCGTCGGCGCTCGGTGCGTCGAGATGCGATACATCGCCCCACGACACCACCGTCGCGCGCCCGTCGTCGTAATCGACCACGTTCACGCCCGTGTTCAACAGCGGGTAGTCGCGCGGCGCATCGAGCGGCAAGCCGCACGCGAAGCGGCGCACGCAATCGAGCACGCCGCCATGCGCGACGCAGGCGATCCGGCCACCCGGATGCGCGGCCACAAGCGGCTCAATTGCATGCAACACGCGATGGTAGAACACGCGCAGCGATTCGCCTTCGGGCGGCGCAAAGCCAGGATCGCGAGTCTGCCAATGCGCGTATTCGTCGGGAAAACGCGCGGCGATTTCGTCGCTGTCGTGGCCCTGGAATGCGCCGTACGAACGCTCACGCAAGCCTTCGCGCAACTGCACGGGCAAGCCGAGCGCGTCGGCGATAGGCTGCGCGGTTTGCCGCGCGCGTTGCAGATCGCTCGAATAAATCGCGTCGAGCCGCGCGCCGTGCTTCACGTCATCGGCGATACGGCGAGCCAGTTTCTGCGCCTGTGCGAGACCCGCTTCGGCGAGCGGAATGTCGATATGCCCTTGAATGCGCTTGATGCGATTCCAGTCGGTCTCGCCGTGCCGGATAAACAGGATCTGCGTGGTCATGGGATCGAAGTGGGCGCTGTTCGCCGGTTGTGCCAGGCCGCTATTGTCGCAAGAACCGCGCGACGTTCAGGCGTTGGTTTGCAGCCAGAAGGTGACGGGGCCGTCGTTGACGAGCGACACCTGCATGTCCGCGCCAAATTCGCCGGTCGCGACGATGGGATGTTTCGCGCGCGCCGCCGACACGAAATAGTCGAACAGACGCTTGCCCTCGTCCGGCGGCGCGGCGGGCGTGAAGCTCGGACGCAGCCCGCTGTTCGTGTCCGCGGCCAGCGTGAACTGCGACACCAGCAGCAAGCCGCCCGCACGCCCCGCGCCGTCCACGTTTTGCACTGACAGATTCATCTTGCCGGCGGCGTCGCTGAACACGCGGTAGCCGAGCACCTTCGCCAGCAGCCGGTCGGCCGCGGCTTGCGTGTCGCCGCGCTCCGCGCAGACAAGCGCGAGCAGGCCCGCGCCGATGGCGCCGGTCACGCGCTCGTTGCCGCCCTCCACGACACGCACCTCGGCGCGCCGCACCCGTTGGATCAACGCGATCATCGGACGGGCTCCGGCTGTGCGCTACGATTCATCGCACGCACGGTCATAGTCAGGCGGTCAGCGTGACGCGCGCAAAGCGGCGCTTGCCGACCTGCACGACGTACTCGCCCGCCTCGACTTTCAAGCCCTTGTCCGAGACGGTCGCGCCGTCGATTTTCACGCCGCCCTGCTCGATATTGCGCAGCGCTTCGCTCGTCGACGGCACGAGGTTCGCCTGCTTGAGCAACTGGCCGATCGCGAGCGGCGCGCCGGCGAGCGCGACCGCCGGAATATCGTCCGGCACACCGCCCTTCGCGCGGTGGTTGAAGTCTTCGAGCGCGCGCTCGGCGTCGGCCGGCGAATGAAAACGCGCGACGATTTCCTGGCCCAGCATGACCTTGAAATCGCGCGGATTGCGGCCTGCCTCGGCTTCACGCTTGAACGCCGCGATCTCGTCCATCGGACGGAACGACAGCAGTTCGAAGTAACGCCACATCAGCGTGTCGGAAATGCTCATCAGCTTGCCGAACATGTCTGTCGGCTTTTCGCTGATGCCGATGTAGTTGTTCTTCGACTTCGACATTTTCTCGACGCCGTCGAGGCCTTCCAGCAGCGGCATCGTCAGAATGCATTGCTGCTCCTGGCCGTACTGCTTCTGCAGTTCGCGACCAACGAGCAGGTTGAACTTCTGATCGGTGCCGCCGAGTTCGAGGTCGGCGTTGAGCGCAACCGAGTCGTAGCCCTGCATCAACGGGTACAGGAATTCGTGGATCGAAATCGGCACGCCGCTCTGGAAACGCTTGGTGAAATCTTCTCGCTCGAGAATGCGCGCCACCGTGTAGCGAGACGCGAGCTTGATCATGCCGTCGGCGCCGAGCGGCATCGACCATTCGCTGTTGTAGCGGATCTCGGTCTTCTCGCGATCGAGCACGAGCGCAGCCTGCTCGAAATACGTCTTCGCGTTCGATTCGATCTGCTCGCGCGTGAGCGGCGGGCGCGTGGCGTTGCGGCCCGACGGATCGCCGATCAGCGACGTGAAGTCGCCGATCAGAAAAATCACCGTGTGACCGAGGTCCTGCAACTGGCGCATCTTGTTCAGCACGACCGTGTGGCCGATGTGGATGTCCGGCGCGGTCGGATCGAGCCCGAGCTTGATGCGCAGCGGCGTGCCGGTAGCCGCGCTCTTCGCGAGTTTTTGCGCGAATTCTTCCTCGATCAGCAATTCGTCGACGCCGCGCTTGGTAATGGCGAGCGCGTGACGGACTTCGTCGGTGATCGGGAAAGCGGGGGCGGCGGGGTTCGGCTTGTTGGACTCGGTGCTCATGCTGGAAACTTGAAGTCGCGAAAAAAACAGATTGTCCCATAGATGCGCGCCGCCGCGCCCACTGAAGCGGGCTCGAGCGCCTGTATACGCGTGGCATTCGCAGCCGGACGACCAGCGAAGCATGGCGACGCGCTTCATCTTCGACCGCGCTTGCGCCGATAATCTGCTACAACCTTCGCCAACAGGCGGCAGAAACAGCGGCCGACTGGCGGCAATGAACCCGCAACTCATCATCGACAGGAGCAGCAACGTGGCGCAAGAGCCCGCAGACGGCGTCTACTTTGGATTGATGTCAGGCACGAGCATGGACGGCGTGGACGGCGTGGCCGTCCGGTTCGCCGACGGGAAGCCGCCCGTGGTGCTGGCCGAGGCGTTCGTCGGTTTCGCGGCGGGCCTGCGCGAGGCGCTGTTCGCGCTGCAACAGCCGGGCGAAAACGAGATCGAACGCGAGGCGCTCGCCGCCAACGCGCTCGCCACGCGATATACCGTGTGCTGTCACGAGCTGCTGCGCGGCTGCCACGTGTCCGCCGCCGAGGTACGCGCGATCGGCGTGCATGGGCAGACGGTGCGGCATCGGCCGGAAAAGGGCTATACGCGGCAGATCAATAACCCGGCGCTGCTCGCGGAAATGATGCATATCGACGTGATCGCCGATTTCCGCAGCCGCGACGTCGCCGCAGGCGGCCAGGGCGCGCCGCTCGTGCCCGCGTTTCACGCAACCGTGTTCGGCTCGAAGGACGAAACGCGCGTTGTCTGCAATCTGGCGGAA
>NZ_ABLD01000010.1 GCF_000172415.1 Paraburkholderia graminis C4D1M | reverse complement strand
AGGTAGTACAGCTTTGCACGACGCACATCGCCACGACGCTTGACGACGATGCTTGCCAACAGCGGCGAGTACGTCTGGAACGTACGCTCGACGCTTTCGCCCGACGAAATCTTGCGGACGATGAACGACGAATTCAGACCACGGTTACGCTTGGCGATGACGACGCCTTCGTAAGCCTGGACACGCTTACGCGTACCTTCAACCACGTTCACGCTGACAATCACCGTATCGCCGGGAGCGAATTCGGGAATGGTCTTCTCGCCGAGGGCGCGCGCGATTTCTTCCTGCTCGAGTTTTGCAATCAGATTCATCACTGACTCCTAAGTCCATCTTGTCGGCGTTCGTACCTGCCTTGCATCGATATGCGCGGCTACGGCCCCGATAGAGGATGGGTTCACATCAGGCGCCGAACACGCATGTGCGGCGCCGCCTGGTGTCCGCTCGAAAGGCCGGGGCTCTACGCCTTCGGCTCTTCCTTCGCGAGACTTGCAAGCCATGCCTCGTCGGCACGGCTCAACATCTTGTTCTTTCTGGCCTTAACGATCAAATCGGGCCGCTTGTGCCACGTATTGCGCAAAGCTTCCCGCCGACGCCACGCTTCGATCTCCGCATGATGGCCGCCGAGCAGCACATCGGGCACACGCACGCCGTGGTATTCCTCAGGCCGCGTGTAGTGCGGACAATCGAGCAGCACATCGACAAAACTGTCCTGTACCGCCGACTGCGAATCGTTGAGCACGCCGGGCAACTGGCGCACGACTGCATCCATCAACGCCATGGCGGGCAACTCGCCGCCCGACAGCACGAAGTCGCCGAGACTGATTTCTTCGTCGACAACCCGGTCGAGCAAACGCTGGTCGATCGCCTCGTAGCGGCCGCACAGCAAAATCAAACCAGGCTGGGAGGCGAACTTCATCACACGTTCGTGATTCAGCGTGGCGCCTTGCGGCGACATCATCACGACACGCGGGGCGCCGATGCCCTGCTCCGCCTGCGCAGCCTTCGCTGCACCGATCGCGTCTTCCAGCGGCTTGGCCAGCATGACCATGCCGGGGCCGCCGCCGTACGGGCGATCGTCGATTGTGCGGTAGTTGTCCGTGGTGAAATCACGCGGATTCCACGTACGCAACCCATAGCGCTGCTGCTTTGCTGCCCGGCTGGTAATGCCCCAGTCGGTCAGCGCGCGAAACATTTCGGGAAAGAGCGTGACGACATCGAACTGCATCGCTCTCTCCGTTGTAGCGAACTCGATTTGCTGAACTATCAATAATCGGCTTCCCAGTCGACGATGATCTGCTTCGCCGCCTGGTCCACCGTTTTGACAAACACGCCGACGAACGGGATCAAGCGCTCGGCCGTGCCCGGCTTGCCGGTTTTGTCGGCCGCTGCGTATTCGATGCGCAGCACCGAATGCGCACCGTTGTCGATCATGTCTGCAACCTTGCCCAGGTTGACGCCGGCAAGGTTCACCACGTCCAGGCCGAGCAGGTCAACCCAGTAGAATTCGTCGGCTTCAAGCGCCGGAAATTCGCTGCGGCTCACGTAGACGCGCGAGCCGCGCAGCGCCAGCGCCGCGTCGCGGTCAGCGACGCCGCCCAGAAGGGCCACGACACTGTCGCTATGCGTTTTGGCTTGCAGCGACGGCGCCGACTGGCGCTCGCGGCCTTTCATGAGCCACCAGCGCTTAGCGCTCAGCAAAGCGTCGCCGCCATGCCCGGCGTCCGCATGCGCGGCCACCTTGACCCAGCCTTTGAGGCCGTAAGCGTCGACGACTGCACCGACTTCGACCGCGTCGGCCGGCCAACTCTCCGCCGTTTCCGCGCGCATTGCTGCTGCCTCGGAACCGGCGTTTTCAACATTGGCTTTCGCCTTGCCGCCGGCCCGCTCGCCCGACTTGCGGACGAATGCACCGAACGGCGCCTGAGCAGGCGTCTTTGCGCGCGGGCTCGCCTCTTTAGTCGCTTCCGCTGGCTTTACGCGACCTGAACTGCCGGAATCACGCTCAGACATGACGGGACCTCAGATTGAGCCTTGCTGCGAACTTCGACGCCTGTTTCGGCAAAACATTTTGCGCATCGGACTGCTCACGCGAGTTGCGCGAGCCGCCGGCCAAACCGACGACGATACGCATGCGAGCTACCATTAAGCAGCCGGCTGCGCCTTTTGCGCTTCTTTCACGAGACGCTCGACGGTCGGCGACAGTTGTGCGCCAACGCCTTGCCAATACGTCAGGCGATCTTGAGCGATACGCAGCGATTCGCCCTTCGTAGCGACCGGGTTGTAGAAGCCAACGCGCTCGATGAAGCGGCCGTCACGACGGTTACGCGAGTCGGTTGCGACGATGTTGTAGAACGGGCGCTTCTTGGAGCCGCCACGAGCCAAGCGGATGATGACCATACTAGAATCCTTGAAAACCGGGGTTCGGAACGACTGAAACACGCGATTATAGCGGGAAACCGACGCCATAACAAACACTTACCCGGATAAACTGAGCAATCGGGGTGCGTCGCCCCGACAGCGCGGGCGCGCAAGCTGGCGCAAACACATGGAGGACCTGACGGAATGCCTGTGAAATCTCTGCTGCAAACCGCGCTGTTTCGCATCCTTTCCGCCCGCCGGCCTGCATCCGTTTGCCGTCCGCGCGGTTTTCGTGGTTTCCGCAGTTTTGGCAGCGCGGTGGGCGCGTTGCTGGCCGCCTTTGCGTGCAGCGCCCTGGCCGCGCCGCCTGTGGAGCGCATCAAACTGCCGCCGGGCTTTCATATCGAAGTCTTGTCGGACGCAGTACCGAGCGCACGCGCGATGGCTTTGTCGCCAAAGGGCATTCTCTATATAGGCAGCCTCGACGGCCACGTCTATGCGCTCGAACTGCAAGGTGCGCGAGTCGCCGCCCGACATATCGTGGCCACGGGTCTCGATGCCCCCGTCGGCGTCGCCTGGCACGACGGCGCGTTGTACGTTTCGGCGGTGTCGCGAATTTTACGCTTCGATTCGATCGACACGCGCCTGAGCGCGCCGCCGCAGCCGGCGGTCGTTACGGACAAATTGCCCGCCGAGACTCATCACGGGGCGAAATTCATTGCTTTCGGGCCAGATGGCAAGCTTTACGTCCCGCAAGGCGCGCCCTGCAACGTCTGTCTGAAAGATCGCGACCGCTACGCGATGATCGGCCGCATGGACCCAGACGGCAGCCATTACGAGGTGGTCGCGCGCGGCATACGCGACTCTGTCGGCTTCGCATGGCATCCGGCGACGCACGAACTCTGGTTCACCGACAACGGCCGCGATCTGCTAGGCGACGACGTACCGGACGACGAACTCAACCGCGCCCCGCGCGCCGGACTCGATTTCGGCTTTCCGTACTGTCACGCCGACGCGGTAGCCGACCCGCAATTCGGCGCGGGCCATCCATGCAGCGCATTCACCCCACCGGTCGTCAAATTGGGCGCGCATGTCGCCGCGCTCGGCATGCGCTTTTATAGCGGCTCGATGTTCCCGGCCGACTACCGCCACAACATTTTCATTGCCGAGCACGGTTCCTGGAACCGCAGTAAGAAGTCCGGCTACCGCGTGGTAAGAGTCGTGACGGAGCCGGACGGCAGCCACGTGCGGCAGGAGGTTTTCGCCGAGGGATGGCTTCAGCCGGGAGAAACCGTGTGGGGCCGCCCCGCCGACGTGCTGCCGCTGCCAGACGGGTCGCTGCTCATCAGCGACGACTACGCCGGCGCGATTTACCGCGTCACGTACTCGGTGCCTTGAGCGGCTACCCTGGTGCCGGGCGGCTCGGGGCTTGTGGTCGCGGTCCGGCACGTCACGCGGACGGATGTGCCCGGGGCAGGCTAAGACGCATGGGCCGGGCGTGCCGCTGCCGGTGTGAAGCCGGCGATGCCGCAACGGTGGTCGCTGCCGACGCCAATGCTGAAGCCCTCGGCGATGCCGCACCTGCAACCGCCGCCGAAGAACACGGCAACGCCCCCGCCTTGCCTGCGCGCCCGCCGCCTGAGGCTCTACGCCACGTGACCGGTCGCCCGCCGGCGGCGTAGAATGCGCGACGGTTCGCGGCCAACAACGCGGCCAACAATTCACCGCTCATTTGCACCACAGCTTTCGACCATCCGTCCGCGCTGCCGTCTTTGCCCGTCAGTTCGCGCTGCCCATCACGTTACCCACGCCCACATGTCCACGTCTGCTTCGACCTCGACTTACTTCCGATCCAAAACGATTACCGCCGCGCTGGCGTTTTTTCTGGGCAGCCTCGGCGCGCATCGCTTTTATCTGTACGGTCCGCGCGACGTCTACGGCTGGGCCCACGTGCTCGGCACCGTAATCGGCATTCCCGGCGCGATGTTGCTGGTAGCGAGCGAACGCTCTTCGATACTCGGCTGGGTGCTCGCATTCCCCGGCGCCGTTTCGCTTCTGGCCGCGTTTCTCGCCGCGATCGTCTACGGTCTGCGTCCGGACGAAAAGTGGGATCGGCAATTCAACGCGCACACACAGCGACAAAGCCGCTCCGGGTGGACGGTGATCTTCGTGGTGATCTTTTCGCTGCTGATCGGCGCGTTTCTGTTGATGACCGGTCTCGCCATTTCCTTCCAGACCTACTTCGAAGGCCAAGTCCAGGCGGCGAAGGCGCTGTCGCAATAGCAGAAGGACCACGCGCACTACACGCACCATCGGCTAAAAAAGATCGAGCTGCGGATTATCGCCACTCGC
Source organism: Paraburkholderia graminis C4D1M (assembly GCF_000172415.1). Classification (GTDB taxonomy): domain Bacteria; phylum Pseudomonadota; class Gammaproteobacteria; order Burkholderiales; family Burkholderiaceae; genus Paraburkholderia; species Paraburkholderia graminis. The sequence continues at coordinate 189,374 of NZ_ABLD01000010.1, read as the reverse complement.
GGCCTGCCTCCGCGGCACCTCATGACGCTTGAAGTGCGACATATCCAGAATGCCGCGGTCGCGCTGATTCAGCCCTAGACGGCGCACCGCCTTGTGGAATCGCTGCTTGAGCAGATCGGCCCACAAGCCTTCCCCCTTCATTCGGGTGGAGAAAGACGAGTCGTAGTCCTTGCCGCCCCGCATATCGCGCACACGCGCCATGACCCGTTCGGCGCGATCGGGAAAATGCGCGGCCAGCCAGTCTTTGAACAGCGGCGCGACTTCCCACGGCAGGCGCAGCACGATATAGCTCGCGTTGCTGGCGCCGGCTTCCGCACACGCTTCGAGCACGCGCTCCATGTCCGGCTCCGTGACAAACGGAATCACTGGCGCAATGCTCACCCCGACCGGAATGCCCGCTTCGCTCAGCGTGCGGATCGTGCGCAAGCGCCGCGACGGCGTAGCCGCGCGCGGTTCGAGCGTGCGCGCAATGCCGGCGTCGAGCGTCGTGATGGTAATGGCCGCCATGAATTGCCCGCGAGCCGCCATGGGCGCAAGCAGATCCAGGTCACGCTCGATCAGCGACGATTTCGTAATCGCCGCAAAAGGATGATTACGCTCGCTCAGAATCTCGACGACGCGCCGTGTGAGCCGCCACTCGCGTTCTGCAGGCTGCCACGCGTCGGTATTGACGCCGAGCGCAATGGGCTCCGGCTCATAAGACTTTTTCGACAGCTCGCGCTCAAGCAGCTCGGGCGCGTTCACCTTCGCATAAATGCGGCTTTCGAAGTCGAGCCCCGGCGAGAGGCCGAGATAACTATGCGTGGGCCGCGCAAAACAATAAATGCAGCCGTGCTCGCATCCGCGATAGGGATTCAGCGACACGCTAAACGGAATGTCCGGCGACGCGTTGCGAGTAAGAATGCTTTTCGCCCTTTCCTCGAACACCTGGGTGCGCAGCGCCTTCGGCGCTTCACCTTCTTCCGGCGTGGCCAACCAACCGTCGTCCACCGCTTCCCGCTGGTCGACCTCGTAACGGCCTTGCACGTTCGTGACCGCGCCGCGCCCCTTGCGGGGCACCGGCGGCGCGATTGGAAACTCGGCAGCGGAAGGCAAATCGGGCTCGGTCACGGCTGGCTGGACAAGTGAACAGGGCAAACAAAACGGCGCAAAACACCTGTATAAATATACAGCGTTTACGCCGTTTGTCGAGCCCCGTGCAACGAGCCTAGCGCGTGGTTTCATCCCCGACCGGAATGGTCAGCGTTTCCTTGATCTCCTCCATCACCACATAGCTTTTCGACTGCACGGCGCCCGGAAGCTGAAGCAGGATGTCGCCGAGAAGCTTACGGTAGTCGGCCATCTCGCCGATGCGCGCCTTGATCAGATAATCGAAATCGCCCGACACGAGATGGCACTCGAGCACTTCGGGGATCTTCTGCACCTCGCGGCGAAACTGGTCGAACATGTTGCCGCTCTTGTGGTCGAGCGTGATTTCGACGAACACCAGCAGCGCCGCGCCCAGCTCGGCCGGATTCACGCGCGCATAGTAGCCGGTGATCACGCCGTCGCGCTCCATGCGCTTCACACGCTCGATGCACGGCGTGACCGACAGTCCGACCTGCTCCGCGAGGTCTTTCATGGCCATCCGGCCGTCCTGCTGCAGCAGCCGAAGAATCTTGTGATCGAGCTTGTCGAGGGTTCGGACCGGCTGACGTTGGGTGCGCATAGTGTTTCTTCTGAAAATCGCAGAAATACAATAACAAAACCTGCAAGCTCGCCAATAGTATAGCGCTTAACACTGGGCGCACCGCGTTTCACGTCGTTAATCGAACGATTGAAGCGAACTGAACAACACAACGCCCGCGAATCTTGCGAATCATCTGGAGCAGCTATGCGAATCGTCGTTTTGGGCAGTGGCGTCGTCGGCGTAACGAGCGCGTATTACCTCGCACGCGCGGGTCATGAAGTGACCGTGATCGATCGTGAGCCGGGCCCGGCGCTCGAAACCAGTTTCGCCAACGCCGGCCAGATCTCGCCGGGCTATGCGTCGCCGTGGGCCGCGCCCGGCGTGCCGCTGAAAGCCGTCAAGTGGATGTTCCAGAAACACGCGCCGCTCGCCATTCGCCTCGACGGCACGCAGTTCCAGTTGCAATGGATGTGGCAGATGCTGCAGAACTGCACGGCGTCGCGCTACGCGGTCAACAAGGGACGCATGGTCCGCCTCGCCGAATACAGCCGCGATTGTCTGCAAGCGCTGCGCGCCGAAACCGGCATCCACTACGAAGGCCGCACCGGCGGCACGCTGCAGGTATTCCGCACGCAGCAGCAATTCGACGGCGCGGCCAAAGACATCGCCGTGCTGCGCGAGGCCAACGTGCCGTTCGAACTGCTGTCGGCGGCGGAACTGGCTCAGGCCGAACCGGCGCTCGCTGCGGTCTCGCACAAGCTCACCGGCGGTCTGCGCCTGCCGGGCGACGAAACCGGCGACTGCCAGATGTTCACCACGCGTCTCGCCGCGCTGGCCGAGCAGATGGGCGTCAAATTCCGCTACAACACGCCGATCGACGCGCTCGCCATGGCCGGCGACCGCATCGCCGGCGTGCAGTGCGGCCAGGAATTGGTACGCGCCGATTCGTTCGTCGTCGCACTCGGTTCTTACTCGACGAAATTTCTGTCCGGCCTCGTGAAGATTCCGGTCTATCCGCTGAAGGGTTACTCGATCACGGCGCCCATCGTCAACGAAGCCGCCGCGCCGGTTTCCACCGTGCTCGACGAAACGTACAAGATCGCGATTACGCGCTTCGACAACCGGATTCGCGTCGGCGGGATGGCTGAGATCGTCGGCTTCGACAAGTCGTTGCGGCAAGCGCGCCGTGAAACCCTCGAGCTGTGCGTGAACGATCTGTTCCCGGGCGGCGGCGACACGTCGAAGGCCAGCTTCTGGACCGGCCTGCGGCCCATGACGCCGGACGGCACGCCGATCGTCGGCCGCACCCCCGTGCCGAACCTGTTCCTCAACACGGGGCACGGCACGCTCGGCTGGACAATGTCGTGCGGTTCGGGCCAGTTGCTCGCCGATGTGATGTCCGGCAAGCAGCCGGCGATCAAGGCAGACGACCTGTCGGTGCATCGCTATTTCGGCGAGACCGGCGCTGCACATCGTCCGGCTTATGCCTGAAGCTTCTAGCGCCGGGCGTGGTCATGCTCGGCGCGTTTCCAGCCGGCTGTAACAGCACAAGCCGGCTCGCCAAAAGACAAACGGCGCCTTGCGAACTGACCGCAGAAATTGGATCAATGTCCAATTGCCTGCGCTTCAGTTAAACGCTGCAAGGCGCCGTTTTCGTTTACTCAGCAAGACCTCAGACTTCGCGCCGCATCAAAACTGATCCGCGGACAACGCCAGCACGCCCTCGCCGCCCTTCGCACTGACAATCGACGCCTCCAGCGCGGTCGCGAGCGGCAACACATGCTCCGCGTAGAATTGCGCCGTCGCGATCTTCGCGCCGTAAAACTGCTGGTCTTCGTCGCGCTTCTGAGCGGCCGCGAGCAGCGCACGCGCCATTTGCCAGCCGCCCAGCACAATGCCCGCGAGCTTCAGATACGGCACGCTGCCGGCAAACACGGCATTCGGATCGCCCTTCGTGTTCGCGACGACGAAATCGACCACCGCGCCCAACGAGCGCTGCCCCTCTGCAAGATACTTTTCCATCGATCGGAACGCCTGACCTTGTTGCGCGCCAAGCAATCCGACCGTTTCGGCAACGCTTGCCAGCAGCGACTTCGCGACTTTGCCCCCGTCACGCACCGTCTTGCGGCCGATCAGATCGTTCGCCTGAATCGCGGTCGTGCCTTCGTAGATCGGCAGAATGCGAGCGTCGCGGTAATACTGCGCGGCGCCCGTCTCTTCGATGAAACCCATGCCGCCGTGCACCTGCACGCCAAGGCTGGTTACGTCGATCGACGACTCCGTGCTCCAGCCCTTCACGATCGGCACGAGAAACTCGTAAATCGCCTGATGCTCGGCGCGCTTCGCTTCGTCCGGATGACGATGCGCAATGTCGCAATGCCCAGCCGCGACATAAGCCAGCGCGCGCGACGCTTCGGTGAGCGCGCGCATCGTCGAAAGCATGCGGCGCACGTCGGGATGCTCGATGATCGCCACCGGCTGTTTCGCGGAGCCGTCGACGGGACGGCTTTGCACGCGCTCCTTCGCATAGGCCGCCGCCTTCTGATACGCGCGATCCGATACGCCGACGCCTTGCATGCCCACGGCGAACCGCGCCGCGTTCATCATGATGAACATGTACTCGAGACCGCGATTTTCCTCGCCGATCAGATGCCCGATCGCGCCGCCGTGGTCGCCGAATTGCAGCACCGCCGTCGGACTCGCCTTGATGCCGAGCTTGTGCTCGATCGACACGCAATGCACGTCGTTGCGCTCGCCGAGCGAACCGTCCTCGTTGATCAAAAACTTCGGCACGATGAAGAGCGAGATGCCCTTCACGCCTTCGGGTGCATTCGGCGTGCGCGCAAGCACGAGATGCGCGATGTTCTCCGCCATGTCGTGCTCGCCCCACGTGATGAAAATCTTCGTGCCGAACAGCTTGAACGAGCCGTCGCCTTGCGGCTCGGCGCGCGTGCGCACGAGCGCGAGATCCGAGCCGGCCTGCGGCTCAGTGAGGTTCATTGTGCCGGTCCATTCGCCTGAAATGAGCTTCGGCACATAGGTCTGTTTTTGCGCGTCGGTGCCGGCGGTCAGCAGCGCCTCGATCGCGCCGTCGGTCAGCAACGGACACAGCGCGAACGACAGATTCGATGCGTTCAGCATCTCAACGCAAGCTGTGGCGATGAGTTTCGGCAGCCCCTGGCCTTCATACTCCACAGGATGCTGCACGCCTTGCCAGCCGCCCTCGGCGAACTGACGGAACGCTTCCTTGAAGCCGGGCGTCGCCGTCACGACGCCGTCTTTCCAACTGCTCGGATTGCGATCTCCTTCGACGTTCAGCGGAGCCAGCACCTCGCCGCACAGTTTCGCCGACTCTTCCAGCACGGCCTGAGCGGTGTCGAGGTTCGCGTCCTCGAAGCCCGGCAGCGTCGCGATCTGTTCGAGATCCGCCAGTTCGTTCATCACGAACAGCATGTCCTTGATGGGCGCCGTATAGCTCATTTTCTGTTCTCCTCCTGCCTGATGGAAAAAGGGCGCGGGACTTGTTCGGTCCAGCGCCCTTCTTGTGTCGCCAATGCGTTGCGAAACGCCGTTAAACGGCTTTGCAGATGGCTTTATATGGCGCTAACACGCTCAGCCGAGTTCGCTCACGAGTTCCGGCACAAGCGTGAACAGATCGCCGACGAGACCGTAATCGGCGACGCTGAAAATCGGCGCTTCCGGGTCCTTGTTGATCGCGACGATCACTTTGCTGTCCTTCATGCCGGCCAGATGCTGGATCGCGCCGGAAATGCCGACGGCCACATACAGTTGCGGCGCGACGATCTTGCCCGTCTGCCCGACCTGATAGTCGTTCGGCACAAAGCCGGCGTCGACCGCCGCGCGCGATGCGCCCAGCGCCGCGTTCAGCTTGTCGGCCAGCGGTTCGAGCACCTTCGTGTAGTTCTCGCCGTTGCCGAGGCCGCGACCACCCGAAACGATGATCTTCGCCGACGTCAGTTCCGGACGGTCGAGCTTCGTCACTTCGCGGCTCACGAACTGCGAGATGCCCGCGTCTGCCGCCGCTTCGATTTTTTCCACCGATGCGTTGCCGCCTTCAGCCGCCACTGCGTCGAAGCCGGTGGTGCGGACCGTGATGACCTTGATCGGATCAGCCGATTGCACCGTCGCAATCGCATTGCCCGCGTAAATCGGACGCTCGAAAGTGTCGGTGGAATCGACCGCCGTGATGTCGCTGATCTGCGCGACGTCGAGCTTGGCGGCGATACGCGGCGCGATGTTCTTGCCGTAAGCGGTAGCCGGCGCGAGGATATGCGAGTAGTCCTTCGCGATGTTCAGCACCGTCGCCTCGACGTTTTCCGCGAGTCCTTCGGCGAGTTGCGGCGCGTCGGCCAGCAGCACTTTCGAAACGCCCGCGATTTTCGCGGCTGCGTCCGCTGCGGCCTGCGCGTTCTGGCCTGCTACCAGTACGTGAATGTCACCACCGATCTTCTGCGCGGCTGCAATGGTGTGCAGCGTCGCGGCCTTGATCGATGCGTTGTCGTGTTCTGCAATTACAAGATTCGTCATTTGCCCTGTCTCCCGCGTTCCTTAAAGCACCTTGGCTTCGGTCTTCAGCTTCTCGACCAGCGTCTTCACGTCCGGCACCTTCACGCCGGCGGAGCGCTTCGGCGGCTCAACGACCTTCAGCGTCTTTAGACGCGGCGTGACATCGACGCCGAGGTCTTCGGGCTTGACGACTTCCAGCGGCTTTTTCTTCGCCTTCATGATGTTCGGCAGCGTCACGTAGCGCGGCTCGTTCAGGCGCAGATCGGTCGTGATGACAGCGGGCAATTTGAGCGACAGCGTTTCCGCGCCGCCATCCACTTCGCGCGACACGGTCGCCTTGCCGTCAGCGACGACAACCTTCGACGCAAACGTCGCCTGCGGCAAACCAGCCAGCGCGGCGAGCATCTGGCCGGTCTGGTTGGAGTCATCGTCGATAGCCTGCTTGCCGAGAATCACCAGTTGCGGCTGTTCCTTGTCGACGAGCGCCTTCAGCAGCTTCGCGACAGCCAGCGGCTGCAATTCTTCGTTCGACTCGATGAGGATCGCGCGATCCGCGCCGATGGCGAGCGCCGTGCGCAGCGTTTCCTGCGATTGCGTCGCGCCCGCCGACACGGCGATCACCTCGGTCGCCACGCCCGCTTCACGCAGACGCACCGCTTCTTCAACCGCGATTTCGTCGAACGGATTCATCGACATCTTCACGTTCGCGATGTCGACGCCCGTGCCGTCCGACTTGACCCGGACCTTCACGTTGTAGTCGACCACTCTCTTGACTGGCACCAGGATTTTCATGCACACGCTCCAAAGTTACGAATACGTCAACCCAACGAACATTATAACGACTGCCCTCGTGGCAGCTTTGTCGCGGGCGCTCTAGCAGGAGGATATCGCTCCCCAGCGGCGTGACGGCAATATCGAACGGTCGTTCTATTTTAATCGCGAAAAAACCCGGGTGACAACCCCGGGTTCCGATTTACGACTCTAATTTTCATATCGCCGGCTGCTCACGCGGTATCTGACGGCTTCAGATCACCAGGCCGTGACCACCGAACCGCCGAATTTGCTGTCGACAAACTGCTTCACTTCCGGCGAATGGTAGGCGGCCACGAGCTTGGCGACCCACGGCTTGTTTTTGTCGGCCTCGCGGATCGCGATAACGTTCACGTACGGACCCTTCGGGTCTTCGATCGCGATCGCATCCTGCTTCGGCTTGAGGCCGGCTTCCATCGCGAAGTTGGTGTTGATCGCGGCGGCATCCACGTCGTTAAGCGAGCGCGGAATCTGCGCAGCGTCCAGTTCGACAATCTTCAGCTTCTTCGGATTTTCGACGATGTCGAGCGGCGTCGCCTTCAGGCCCGCTTCGGCACGCAGCTTCAGCAGCCCCTGCTTTTGCAGCAGCAGCAAGGCGCGGCCGCCGTTGGTCGGATCGTTCGGCACGGCGATCTTCGCGCCTTGCGGCAGTTCGGCCAGCGACTTCACCTTCTTCGAGTAGATGCCCATCGGGTACGTGACCGTATCCGCGACGCGAATCAGCTTGTAGCCGCGGTCCTTGACCTGCGCCTGCAAGTACGGGTCGTGCTGATAGCTGTTGGCGTCCAGATCGCCGCCCGCGAGCGCCGCGTTCGGCTGCACGTAGTCGGAGAACTCGACGACCTTGATGTTCAGACCGTTCTTTGCGGCGACGCTCTTCACGACTTCCATGATCTGCGCGTGCGGACCGCCGGTCACGCCGACCTTGATGGTGTCTTCAGCGTGGGCCGCATTCGCGGCGAACAGCGACGCGGCGCCGAATGCCGCGACCAGCTTGAGTATGAAACGACGTTGCATGATGGACCTTTTGATTTATTTATGGCTCAGACGACGCACGAGCCAATCCCCGAACGACTGCACCAACTGCACGAACACGATAAGAATCACGACGACTGTCAACATGACTTCCGGCAGAAAACGCTGATACCCGTAGCGAATGCCGAGGTCGCCAAGACCGCCGCCGCCGATCGCACCGGCCATCGCCGAATAACCGACCAGCGAGACAAACGTGATGGTCAAGCCGGCCACGACGCCCGGCAGCGATTCCGGCAACAGCACCTTGAAGACGATCTGGCTGGTGGTCGCGCCCATCGCCTGAGCCGCTTCGATCAGCCCGCGATCGACTTCGCGCAGCGCCGTTTCCACGAGACGCGCGATGAACGGCGCCGCGGCAATCGTCAGCGGCACCACGGCCGCGGCCGTGCCGATCGACGATCCGACCACGAGGCGCGTGAACGGAATCACCGCCACGAGCAGGATGATGAACGGCGTCGAGCGCACCGCATTCACGACCATGCCGACGACGCGATTCACCGCGACGTTCTGCAACACGCCCTGACGGTCGGTCAGATACAGCAGCACGCCGAGCGGCAAGCCCACCAACGCGCCGACCAGTCCGGAAATGCCCACCATCACGAGCGTTTCCCAGAACGACTGGACGAACATATCGAACATTTCACTCAACATACGAGAGCTCCTCCACCACCACACCCTGTTCGCGCAGATACGCGAGCGCCTGCGCCACCTTCGCCGGTTCGCCGCCCGCGAGCACCGCGAGCGAGCCGAACGCCTGCCCCTGAATCTCGTCGATCTGGCCGTGCAGGATGTTGAAGTCGAGTTCGTAGCGGCGGATCGTCTCCGAGAGAATCGGCTGATCGACGCCCGAACCCGTGAACGCGAGGCGCAGCAAGTGACCGCTGCCCGTCTTCAGACGTTCGGCGACGCGCGCCTTCATCGCGGGCGGCAGTTCCTGCGCGATCACGTCGCCGATCAGCGCGCGCGTGACTTCGTGATGCGGCTGCAGAAACACGTCGATCACCTTGCCCTGTTCGACGACGCGGCCCGCGTCGAGCACGGCGACGCGATCGCACACCTGCTTGATCACATCCATCTGATGCGTGATCAGCACGACGGTCAGGTTCAGTTCGCGGTTGATGCGCTTGAGCAGATCGAGAATCGAGCGGGTGGTTTCGGGATCGAGCGCGGACGTCGCTTCGTCGGAAAGCAGCACCTTCGGCTTGCTTGCCAACGCGCGCGCGATGCCGACGCGCTGCTTCTGCCCGCCGCTGATCTGCGCCGGGTAGCGGTCCTTCTGCGCGGACAGGCCCACGAGTTCCAGCAGCGGCAACACGTTCGCCTCGATCTCGTCGCGCTTCATGCCGGCAAGCTCGAGCGGCAACGCGACGTTCTCGAACACCGTGCGCGACGACAGCAAATTGAAGTGCTGAAAGATCATGCCGATCTCGCGGCGCGCTTCGCGCAATTGCGCGGCGGGCAGCGTGGTCAGATCGCGGCCGTCGACGACGATGTTGCCTTCGGTCGGACGCGTCAGCAGGTTGATCGTGCGGACCAGCGTGCTCTTGCCCGCGCCGCTGCGGCCGATGATGCCGAACACCTCGCCCGCCGGAATCGACAGATTGACGTTGTGCAGCGCCTCGACCCAGCCCCGGGGCCCCGCGAACCGCTGAGAGATATTGCGTATTTCGATCATGGAAAAACGAAACGGCGGGTTTGCCGACGAGCGTCGTGCGCTCCCCGGCCAAGCGGCCGCCGTTACTTTTATTGGGAATTTGAGCCCGCGATTCTACCGCGCCCGGGGCATTCCCTTTAATAATCAATTACGATCTTTTCATAACTGTTAGATATTAGAGGACGGACCCGCCGCCCATTTCCGCTGACGCGAGGGGCGACGGTCTATGATCGCGCGAACCCCAATTCACGGACGCGCGCCATGGAGACCTCGCAACAGCCCTTCGCCTCTGACGATGAAACCGGAGCAGACAGCGCGGAGCCGGTGCGCTCGACCGCCACCACGGCGGATGGCCTCGAACTGCCGCTATACCGTTGGCCAACCCGCGAAGCGCCGCGCGCGAGCATTGCGCTGATTCCCGGACTCGCCGAGCATGCGGGCCGCTATTCGGCGCTGGCCGCGCGGCTCAATGCAGCCGGGATCGAACTGCTGGCGATCGACTTGCGCGGTCACGGCCGCGCGCCCGGCAAGCGCGCCTACGTCGAACGATTCGACGATTACCTGCTGGATGCGCAGGCGTTGCTCGACGCCGCGGCGCGCACTGTGCGGACCGAGACGCCGCTGTTCCTGATGGGCCATAGCATGGGCGGCGCTATCGCCGCGCTCTACGCAATCGAGCGCGCCAGCGCCGCCTCGCAAGCAACAGGCAGCCGCGCCAATCTGAGCGGTCTGATCCTGTCGAGCCCCGCGCTCGCGCCTGGCCGCGACGTGCCGGGCTGGATGCTCGCGCTGAGCCAGGTTATCAGCCGCGTCTGGCCAGGCTTTCCGGCGATGAAAATCGACGCCGCCCTGCTGTCTCGGGTGCAATCCGTCGTGGACGCCAATCGCAGCGACCCGCTCGTGCATCACGCGGCGATTCCGGCGCGCACCGGCGCGGAACTGCTGCTCGCGATGGCGCGGATCGAACGCGGACGCGCGGGACTGCGTCTGCCGCTTCTCGTCTATCACGGCACCGCCGATAAACTCACGGAGCCCGAAGGCAGCCGCGCGTTCGGCGAGCACGCCGGCTCGCCGGACAAGACGCTCCGGCTATACGAATTGGGCTATCACGAGACGATGAACGATCTCGACCGCGATCGCGTGATCGGCGAACTGATCGAGTGGGTTCTTCAGCGCGCGCAGCGGGCGCTTTAACGCCTAGCGCTTCCAGTCAGGCGGGCGTTTGTCGATGAACGCCTGCACGCCCTCGAGCGCGGAGTCGTCCATCATGTTGCAGGCCATCGTCTGGCCCGCGAGTTGATACGCGGCCTCTATGCCCATTTCCAGTTGCCGGTAGAAGAGACCCTTGCCCGCGCTCACCGCTTCCACCGGTTTCGCGCAGATGCTGGTGGCAAGCCGCGCCACTTCCGCGTCGAGCGAGTCCAGCGGCACGACGCGATTGACGAGGCCCTGCTGCTTCGCCTCGGCGGCGTCGATGAAATCGCCGGTCAACAGCATTTCGAGCGCCGCCTTGCGCGACAGATTGCGCGACAGCGGCACCGACGGCGTCGCGCAAAAGAGCCCGAGATTCACGCCCGACACAGCGAAACGCGCGGTATCGGAAGCCACGGCGAGATCGCACATCGCGACGAGCTGGCAGCCCGCCGCCGTCGCGATGCCATGCACTCGCGCGATCACCGGCTGCGGCAAGCGCTGGATCGTCAGCATGAGTTTCGTGCAGCGGGCGAACAGCGCCTGGTAATACGCAAGCGACGGCGCCGCGCGCATTTCCTTCAGATCATGTCCCGCGCAGAACGCGCGCCCCGCGCCGGCGATCACGACCACGCGCGCCTCCGATCGCGCGACTTCGTTCAGCGCGTCCTGCAACGCGTCGAGCATGCCTTCGGAGAGCGCGTTGAAAGCGTCGGGCCGGTTCATCGTCAGACGCACGACGCCGGGTACGCCGTACGCGCCGGTTTCCGTCTCCACTAGCGAAGCGCTGCGTGCATCCTCGTTCATGGCTTGCTCTCCCTCAGATTTCGGCCAGCGCGCGCACGTGGGCAACCACGCTGCGCCCGAGCGCGGACAGGTTGTAGCCGCCTTCGAGACAACTCACGATCCGCCCGCTCGCATAGCGTTTCGCGACGTCGCGCATCTGCTCGGTAATCCACACGTAGTCGTCTTCGACGAGGCCCATGTTGCCGAGGTCGTCTTCGCGATGCGCGTCGAAGCCCGCGGAAATGAACAGCATCTCCGGCTTGAAGTCGTTCAGCCGCGGCAGCCACAGCATGTCCACCGCCTCGCGCACGGCCATGCCTTTCGAGCGCGCGGGCATCGGCACATTGCACATGTTGGGCGCCTGATTGTCCGCGCCCGTGAACGGATAGAACGGATGCTGGAAGATGCTGCACATCAGCACGCGCGGGTCGCCGGAAAACGCCGCTTCGGTGCCGTTGCCGTGATGCACGTCGAAGTCGATGATCGCAACGCGCTGCAAGCCGTGCACCTCGAGCGCATGACGCGCGGCGATGGCGACGTTGTTGAAGAAGCAGAAGCCCATTGCACGCGCCGGCTCGGCGTGATGGCCGGGCGGGCGCACGCTGCAAAAAGCGTTGTCGAAGCGGCCTTCGATGACCGCGTCGGTAGCGGCCACCGCCGCGCCGGCTGCGCGTAACGCTGCCTGCAAGGTGTGCGGGTTCATCGACGTGTCGGGGTCGATCTCGGCGCGGCCCTCGGCGGGCGAACAGCTACGGATGTAGTCGATGTGCGCCTGCGTATGCACGCGCAGCAGCGCCGCTTCGTCGGCGAGCGGCGGCGATTCGCGTTCGATCAACGCGTCGATGCGGCTCGCGATCAATTGATCTTCGATGGCCTGCAGCCGTGCGGGGCATTCGGGATGCCATTGCCCCATATCGTGCAGCAGACAGTCGGCGTGGGAATAGAAACCTGTTGCCATGATTCTTTTCTGCGGCGCAGCGCTGGCAGCGTGCGCGGCGTGTCTCCGTCCAGGGGCGCGCGCCCACGGCGCGCCAACATTCATGAAGTTACCACACGACGCAGCGATGACGCGTCGTTCCGCATCACGCCGCTGTGACGTGTCCGGCACAGTTTCGCAAGAGGCCTCGGGTATACTGCCCGTTCCGTTTTCCTCCCGTCTTTGTCCTTTCGCTCTGCGCCCCCAGCTCACTATGACCGTCAAGCTTGCTCTGTCTGCACGAAACCGGCTCAGCATCCGAACCATCGCCGCCGCACTCTCCACCGCATCGTGCATGTTCATGGCAACCACTCCGGCTCTCGCGCAGAGCACCGGCAAAAAACCGCCCGTACTTGTCGCTCAGGCGCAGCCGCAAACCGCCGTTCCGCAAGGGCAAACGTTTGAGGAAGAAATTATTCCGCAGCGTTACGCGAACAACGCGAATGTCGATGCGTTCATCAACGACATGGCGGCGCGCTACGATTTCGACGAAGCGGCGCTGCATTCGCTGTTCGCCGGCGTCAGCTATTCGGCGACCGCGGTGAAGCTGGTAACGCCGTCGCCGTCGGCCGCGGTGAAAAACTGGCGCGTGTACCAGTCGCGCTTTCTCGATCAGATCCGCATCAACGCCGGCATCCGTTTCTGGCGCGCGAATCGGGCCACGCTGCAGCGCGCGTATGAAGAGTTCGGCGTGCCGCCGGAAGTGATCGTCGGCATTCTCGGCGTGGAGACGATTTACGGGCGTTTCATGGGCAACTTCCGCGTGCTCGACGCACTGACCACGCTCAGTTTCGATTACCCGAATACACCGAATCGCGCGGACCGCCAGGCGACCTTCCGCAAGAATCTCGAAGACTACCTGGTGTGGACGCGGGATTCGCAGATCGATCCGAGCACGGTGCTCGGCTCGTACACCGGCGCGATCGGCATTCCGCAATTTCTGCCGAGCAGCATCGTGCAGTATGCGGTCAGCTACGATGGCCACAAGGACATCGACCTGCGCACGAGCCAGGCCGATGCAATCGGCAGCGTCGCCAACTATCTGCGCAAGAACGGCTGGGAAAACGGCCGGCCGGTCGTGTGGAAGATCGGTAGCGATGCGGGCAGCCTCGGCGTCGCGCAAGCAGCCGCCGACGGCGCGCCGGAACCGCATTGGCCGCTCGACCAGTTGTTGCGCGCCGGGCTCGTGCTCAATGAGCCGAACGTGAATATCTCTTCCGAAGTGGCAACGCCGGTTACGGTGGTCGACCTGCCCTCGCCCGGACGCGGCACGGAATACATGCTGGGCCTGAAGAACTTCTATGTGCTGACGCGCTATAACCGCAGCTTCTTTTATGCGCTCGCGGTTTATCAGTTGGGGCAGCGCATCAAGTCGCAGATGGAAGCGAGCGACGGCGGCAATGCCAACGGAAATTCCAACGGCAATTCCGTCGATAACGCGGCGCCGGCGAGCGACGCTTCGCAATGACACCATGCAACGCGAGGCGCGCTGTCTGAGCGCTTCGCATGTGATGTGATGGAAAAGAAAAAAGCGCCGGCAGGCGCTTTTTTCTTTGTCCGCAAGCAGCAAGGCGCCGAACGCCGCCAGCCGCACCCGTATTGCCGCCTTACGCCGGAAACACGCCCGTCGACAAATAACGGTCGCCGCGATCGCAGACGATAAACACGATGGTCGCGTTCTCGACTTGCCGCGCGACGCGCAACGCGACTTCGCACGCGCCGCCCGACGAAATGCCCGCGAAGATCCCTTCCACCGATGCAAGCCGCCGGGCCATTGCCTCGGCTGCCGCCTGGCTCACGTTCTCGACGCGATCCACGCGGCTGCGGTCGAAAATTTTCGGCAGATACGCTTCCGGCCATTTGCGGATGCCTGGAATGCGCGAACCTTCCTCCGGCTGCGCGCCGATAATCTCGATTGCCTGGTTCTGCTGCTTCAGATACGTGGACACGCCCATGATCGTGCCGGTCGTCCCCATCGACGAAACGAAGTGGGTGATGCGCCCTTCGGTATCGCGCCAGATTTCGGGGCCCGTGCCTTCGACGTGCGACGCCGGATTGTCCGGGTTCGCGAACTGATCGAGGATGATGCCCTTGCCGTCGCGCTGCATCTGTTCGGCGAGATCGCGCGCGTACTCCATGCCGCCCGTGACCGGCGTGAGGATGATTTGCGCGCCATACGCGGCCATGCTCTGACGGCGCTCCACCGACAGGTCTTCCGGCATGATCAGCACCATCTTGTAGCCGCGGATCGCCGCGGCCATCGCGAGTGCGATGCCGGTGTTGCCGCTCGTCGATTCGATCAGCGTGTCGCCCGGTTTGATACGGCCGCGCGCTTCCGCTTTCTTGATCATCGACAACGCCGGGCGGTCCTTCACCGAGCCGGCGGGATTGTTGCCCTCGAGCTTGGCGAGCACCACGTTATTGCGGCTGCGGATCTCGTCGTCGGTGAGCCGGACGAGTTGCACGAGCGGCGTATTGCCGATCGTGTCTTCAATTGTTTTGTAAGCCATATCGGTTCAGGTGCTGTCGATGCGCGGAGTCTCAATCCATCGATTCTAAACCACGGTGCCCGCCGCTGCCGCGCGGCCCTTCTCGCCGCATGGATGCACGCCGCGCGCACGCAAAAAACCCGCGGCTGAGTACCGCGGGAGCCAGTCATGCGAATGACAGCTTAAGGAGCGGCATTGCCGGCTCCAACCATGAAGGACAACGATGGCGAATCGCGCGCGGCTACACGCGCCGCGCGCGACCCCGCGTCAGGCTGTCAGGCTATTTCTTCACCGCCACGGTAGCGCCGCCTTTCGGCGTATTGGCCGCAACGGCCGCGCCCTTGTTCTGTGAAGACGCCGCAACCTGCGGGCCAGCAGCCGCGCCAGCCGGACCGACAGCGAGACCCTCCGCCTGCAGGCGCTCGACGGTATGCCCGCCCATGCCCTTGACGCGCTTGCCGAGGTCGGCCGGGTCCTTGAACGGACCATGTGCGGCGCGCTCTTCGAGAATGGCTTTCGCTTTGGCAGGACCGATGCCTTTGACGCCGCGCAGCGCGTCCTCGTTAGCCGTGTTGACGTCAACCGACGCATACGCGTGGCCGAAAGCGGCGAGCATGGCCGCGGTAACCAGAATTTTTCGAAACATATGGAATCTCCCTTGTACAACCGGTCGGCGACATCACCAACCGGGAGATTCCAGTTTAAACAGGTATCCGAACTATTTACACCTGGCCGAATAGCCAACGTACGTATCGGTCGACACCTTCCTGCACGCTCAGAAACGGCGCATCATAGCCGGCCGCGCGCAGCTTCGACTGATCCGCCTGCGTGAAGCACTGATACTTGCCGCGCAATGCGTCGGGGAACGGAATGTATTCGATCAGGCCGCGCTGCACCTGGTCGGCGAGCGACAGCGGCGGCTCGTTGTTCAGCGCGCGCAAGGTATTAACGACCGTGCTCGCGATGTCGTTGAACGGCTGCGCGCGTCCGCTGCCCAGATTGAAGATGCCCGACTTGTCCGGGTTGTCGAAGAAGAACAGGTTGACCTTGACCACGTCTTCCACCGAGACGAAATCGCGCGTCTGCTCGCCTGCGGCATAGCCGTTGTATTCGCCGAACAGCTTGACCTTGCCCTCGGCGCGGAACTGGTTGAAGTTGTGAAACGCCACCGACGCCATGCGCGCCTTATGCGTTTCGCGCGGACCGTAGACGTTGAAATAGCGAAAGCCCGCGATCTGGCTTTTCGCGGTGGGCAGCACGCGGCGGATCACCTGGTCGAACAGGAACTTCGAATAGCCGTACACGTTCAGCGGCTGCTCGACTTCGCGTTCTTCGACGAAACGGCTCGAGCCGCCATACGTTGCCGCCGACGACGCGTACAGGAACTGGATGTTCTGCGCGAGGCACACGTCGAGCACGTCGCGGCTGTAGCGGAAGTTGTTGTCCATCATGTAGCGGCCGTCGGTTTCCATCGTGTCCGAACAGGCGCCTTCGTGGAAGATCGCGCGCACTTTGCCGAAGTCGCCGCGCTTGAAGCGCTCGACGAATTCGGTCTTATCCAGATAGTCGTCGATTTCGCAGTCGACCAGATTCTTGAACTTGTCGGCGCGCGTCAGATTGTCGACGGCGATGATGCGTTGTTCGCCGCGCTCGTTGAGCGCTTTCACGAGGTTGCTGCCGATAAAGCCGGCCGCGCCGGTGACGATGAGAGTCATGATGGTCCCGCGGTAATGAGCCTTGTGTAGGATCGAAGCGGGCGACGAGACGCCGGCTTCGATCGGCAGGTCTGGTTGGCGTTCCGCCGATCCTTCTTGCGCGCTGCCGTCGGCTTGCGGTGCAGGATCGGGCGGGCCGCGTCAGTGAAAGAGTTCGTCGTAGTCGACGGTGGCCGTGCCTAGCTTACCGACCACGATGCCGGCTGCGCGATTGGCGAGACCGACTGCTTCGACCAGCGTGAGACCCGCGCCCAGCATGGCCGCGAGCGTCGCGATCACGGTGTCGCCCGCGCCCGAAACATCATACACTTCGCGCGCGACGGCCGATGCGTGCAGGATGCCGTCGTCGGAGAAGAGCGTCATGCCTTCTTCCGAACGCGTGAGCAACAGCGCCTTGAACTGCAGATCCGCGCGCAGTTTGTTCACGCGCTCGATCAGGTCTTCTTCGGACTTCCACTGGCCGACCACCTCGCGCAACTCCGCGCGATTCGGCGTGATGAGCGTGGCGCCGCGATAACGCTCCCAGTCGTCGCCCTTCGGATCGACCAGCACAGGCTTGCCCGCGGCATGCGCTCTCGCGATCATCTGCGTGACGTGCGTGAGCCCGCCCTTCGCGTAATCGGACATCAGGATCACGTCGTGCGCGGGCAGCAATTCGTCGAAGCGCGCGAGGCTTGCAAGCAGCACCTCGTGCGCCGGCGAGTTCTCGAAATCGACACGCAGCAACTGCTGTTGACGCGACAGCACGCGCAGCTTGATCGTCGTGAGCAGCGCGGGGTCGCGTTCCAGATGCGGATTCACGCCGCTCTCGCCGAGCAACTGCACGATGCGCTCGCCGGGCTCGTCGTGTCCGACGACGCACAGCAGGCCCGCTTGCGCACCGAGCGCCGCCGCATTGCGCGCGACGTTGGCCGCGCCGCCGAGGCGGTCTTCCTGGCGCTGCACGTGCACGACCGGCACCGGTGCTTCCGGCGAGATGCGATTGACGTCGCCGAACCAATAGCGATCGAGCATCACGTCGCCGACGACAAGCACGCGCGCGGCCGCGAGTTGCGCGCGCGGCACCACCGTCAGTGCCGGCGACGGCGACGGCGATGGTGTGATGGAGCCGGGCCGCGCCTCAGACATCGGTCGCAAGTTCAGTGGGTTGGGCATAGGGGCGTCCAATCGAGTGATAGTCGATGCCGAGTTCGTTCATCGCATCCGGCTCGTACAGATTGCGGCCGTCGAAAATGACCGGCGACTTCAGCACCGATTTCAGATGCACGAAGTCCGGGCTCTTGAACTCCTTCCATTCGGTGACGATCACGAGTGCGTCCGCGTTCGTGAGCGTTTCGTCCTGCGTGCTCGTGAACGTGAGACGCGCGAGCTGGTCGGGCGCGTCGTGCAGATCCATCGCGAAGACGCGGCGGGCTTCGGTCACGGCCACCGGATCGTACGCGCGCACCTGCGCGCCGCGCGCGAGAAGCTCGGCGATCACGCGACGGCTCGGCGCTTCGCGCATGTCGTCGGTATTCGGCTTGAACGCGAGGCCCCAGACGGCGAACGTGCGGCCGGCCAGATCGTTGCCCCACTTGTGCGTGATCTTCTGCACGAGCACGTCTTTCTGCTTGTCGTTCACTTCCTCGACGGCTTCGAGAATGCGCAGATTGTGGCCCTCTTCGCTCGCGGTGCGGATCAACGCCTGCACGTCTTTCGGGAAGCACGAGCCGCCGTAGCCGCAGCCGGCGTACAGAAAGTGATAGCCGATACGCGGATCGGAGCCGATGCCGCGGCGCACCGCCTCGATGTCGGCGCCGACGCGGTCCGCGAGATTCGACATTTCGTTCATGAACGAGATACGCGTGGCCAGCATCGCGTTGGCCGCGTATTTCGTGAATTCGGCCGAGCGCACGTCCATGTAGAGCGTGCGTTCGTGGTTGCGATTGAACGGCGCGTAGAGGCGCTTCATCAGTTCGCGCGCGCGCTGGCCGGCCTGGTCTTCGTCGCTGCCGAGCACGATGCGGTCGGGCCGCATGAAGTCGTCCACCGCCGCGCCTTCCTTCAGAAACTCGGGATTCGACACGACCGAGAAGCGATGCTTTTCGCTGCCCGCGAGCCCGCGCTTCGCGAGCTCTTCTTCGACGACCGCGCGCACGCGCTGCGCGGTGCCGACCGGCACCGTCGACTTATCGACGATCACCTTGAAGCCGTTCATTGTGCGGCCGATATTGCGCGCCGCTTCGAGCACGTATTGCAGATCCGCCGAGCCGTCTTCGTCGGGCGGCGTGCCTACCGCGATGAACTGCACGTCGCCGTGTGCCACGCTCGCCTCGATGTCCGTCGAAAACGTGATGCGCCCGGCCGCGCGCGTGCGCGCGATGATTTCCTGCAGGCCCGGCTCGTGGATCGGCACGCCACCGTTGTTGAGGATTTCGATCTTGCGCGGATCGACGTCGAGACAGAAGACGTCGTTGCCGATTTCAGCGAGACATGCGCCCGTGACGAGGCCCACATAGCCAGTGCCGATAATGGTGATTTTCATACGCTTTCCGGTTGAAAGTTCCGGTGATGATCCCGGTCATGAACACGCTGCCGAAGCCGCGGACGACCTCAGTTCGACGCAGTGATCGGCTCGACCCGGCGCGGCGCGTAGGTTTCCCAACCGCTGCAGCCGGGACACTGCCAGTAGAAAAGCCGCGCCCTGAAACCGCAATTCTGGCACGTATAGCGCGGCAGATTCTTGGTGCGCTGGCGGATCAGCGTGCGCATCAGTTCGAGCTCGCTGCGCCGCGGCTCTTCCGCGACAGCCTGCTGCGCCTCGAGCAGGCGCGTCATGCCGGCGAGATTCGGCGACTTCTGCATCTGCGAACGGGCCAGCGCGTGCGCGGCGTCCGGCCCGCGCAACGACGCGACGTGCTGATAGGCGACGTCGAGCAGATCGTTGCTCGGATAGCGGTCAACCCACGTGGTGAGCAGATCGGCGCCTTCCTGCGCGCGGCCGAGCGCTTCATAGGCCTTCATCAGCTTTTCGGCGACGAGCGGCAGATACGCCGGATTCTGCTCCTCGACGCGCCGCCATTGCGCGATCGCGGCTTCCTGCGCGCCGCCGGCTGCGTCGACATCGCCGAACAGAATCGTGGCGCGCACGTTGCCGGGGTTCGCCTTCAGCGCGAAGCCGAGTTGACGGCGCGCTTCGTCGGGCTTCTGGTGTTGCAGCGCTTCCTGCGCGAGCTCGCAATGGAACTGCGCGATTTCCTTGTCCAGCGACTCCGCGCCCATCGTTTCGAGATGCCGGGCGGTGTCGATCGACTTGATCCAGTCCTTCTCGATTTCGTAGATGGTGAGGAGCGCACGCTGCGCGCCCAACGCGTAGTCGCCGGTTTCGAGCGAACGGAAGGTTTCTTCCGCGCGGTCCAGCAGACCGGCCTTCAGGAAGTCCTGCCCGAGTTCGAACAGCGCGTGATCGCGCTCACTGACCGGCAGATCGGCGCGGCTGAGAAGATTCTGATGCACGCGTATCGCGCGATCCGTCTCGCCGCGGCGGCGGAACAGGTTGCCGAGCGCGAAATGCAATTCGACGGTTTCGGGATCGAGCTTGACGACTTCGATAAACGCGTCGATCGCCTGGTCCGGCTGCTCGTTGAGCAGGAAGTTGAGGCCGCGGAAATAGGAACGCGGCAGATTGGCGCTTTCTGACAGCAGCGTCTTGAGGTCGTAGCGCGCAGCCATCCAGCCGAACGCGAAAGCGACGGGAATGACGAGCAGCCACCAGAAGTCTAGATCCATGCGATGAATGCAAATGAGCCGGAAGGCGGGAACGGGATGCCGCGCACGGGGCGCGCGGCGAACGGCACAATCAGATCAACGGCGGCATGGGCGGCTGTTCAACAACCACCGGCGCCTCGCGAGCCACCCGCAACTCGCGCTTCAAGCGGCCGTTTTCCATGCGGAGGCGGACCACAGCCGGCATCGACGAAACAAGGCCGGCGACAAGCCCGACCGCGAAAAACGCGAGGCCGATCAGGATGAGCGGTGCCGACCAGGCGTAACCCGCGAGGAAATTCAGCGTAGCGGGTTGTGTATTGGAGAGTGCCAACACGAGCAGCAGCACGAACACCAGTACACGGATCAGCCAGACGATAAATTTCATGAATAGATCTCTTGACGGCAGTTGCGGGGTGACGCCGGCCTGATGACGCGTCGCGCCACGGTATTTGCCCGCGCCGAAGTGACCCGTATTGTAATTGAAGCCCTCGCGGCTGGGCAGGAACTGGCGGATCGCCGGCTTACAGAATGTGCCGGCGAAACGCGATGCGAAATGCGGCTGGGAGCGGGACAGGAAGCTGGAGTAAAAGCGCGGCTCGCCGGAAGCGCGGTTTCGAGCGCGACTGATAGCGCGGCTCGGGGCGCCGTTAGTGGAGTACATGCCTGCGTGTCGACAAAGCGCACGGGCAAAAAAAAAGCGCCTAAAGGCGCTTTTTCTGGTCTTTTGCCGACCGCTGCAGAGTGCATACCGCGCACAGAGCGGTCTTTTACAGATCGTCATCCGGCTCTTCGGCCTTCAACGGCTCGCCCGCGCGACGATCGACCCGCTCACGCAACTCCTTGCCCGGCTTGAAATGCGGTACGTACTTCTCAGGCACCAGCACTTTTTCGCCCGACTTCGGATTGCGCCCGACGCGGGAAGGACGGCGGTTCAGGCCAAAGCTGCCGAAACCTCGAATTTCGATGCGGTGACCTTTGGCAAGCGCCTCAGACATCGCATCGAGCATCGTCTTGACCGCGAAATCCGCATCTTTCAATACAAGTTGCGGAAAACGCGTAGCCAGTTGGGCGACCAATTCCGATTTGGTCATACTGCAGCAGACCTCTCAAGAAAACGCCGAGCCACCCCCAAGACTTCCCCGTTGGGGAACCTGCCGCGAACGGCAGGCTGGGGGCGTTCCTCAATTACTGGTTCTGGCCGTCGAGCTTGGCCTTCAGCAGCGCGCCGAGGTTCGTCGTGCCGGTAGCAGCCGCGCTGGAATCCGACGAAGCCAGGCCGCGGATCGCTTCCTGTTGCTCAGCCGAGTCCTTCGCCTTGATCGACAGGTTGATGCCACGCGACTTTCGATCGATGTTGATGATCATCGCGTTGACCTTGTCGCCTTCCTTCAGCACGTTGCGAGCATCTTCCACGCGGTCTTGTGCGATTTCCGAAGCGCGCAGGTAGCCTTCGACTTCCGTCGACAACTGAACCACTGCACCCTTCGCGTCCACCGTCTTGACCACGCCGTCGACGATCGAACCCTTGTCGTTCATTGCAACGAAGTTGCTGAACGGGTCGCCTTCGAGCTGCTTGATACCCAGCGAAATGCGTTCCTTCTCGACGTCGATGCCGAGAACAATCGCTTCCACTTCGTCGCCCTTCTTGTACTTGCGAACGGCTTCTTCGCCCGTTTCCGACCACGACAGGTCCGACAGGTGAACCAGACCGTCGATGCCGCCCGGCAGACCGATGAAGACGCCGAAGTCGGTGATCGACTTGATTGCGCCTTGCAGCTTGTCGCCCTTCTTGAAGTTGCGGCTGAAGTCGTCCCACGGGTTCGGCTTGCACTGCTTCATGCCGAGGCTGATACGGCGGCGGTCTTCGTCGATTTCGAGAACCATGACTTCGACTTCATCGCCCAGTTGCACAACCTTCGACGGTGCAACGTTCTTGTTCGTCCAGTCCATTTCCGACACGTGGACGAGGCCTTCGATGCCCGATTCCACTTCGACGAATGCGCCGTAGTCGGTGATGTTGGTGACCTTACCGAACAGACGCGTGCCCGACGGGTAACGGCGCGAGATGCCTTCCCACGGATCGTCGCCCAGTTGCTTGATACCGAGCGAAACGCGGTTCTTTTCCTGGTCGAACTTGAGGATCTTCGCGGTAACTTCCTGGCCAACCGACAGCACTTCGCTCGGGTGACGCACGCGACGCCATGCGATGTCGGTGATGTGCAGCAGGCCGTCGATACCGCCGAGGTCCACGAACGCGCCGTAGTCGGTGATGTTCTTGACCACGCCTTCCACGATCGCGCCTTCCTTCAGCGTTTCGAGCAGCTTCGCGCGCTCTTCGCCCTGGGTTGCTTCGATCACGGCGCGGCGCGACAGCACGACGTTGTTACGCTTGCGGTCGAGCTTGATGACGCGGAATTCCAGCGTCTTGCCTTCGTACGGGGTCGTGTCCTTGACCGGACGCGTGTCGACCAGCGAACCCGGCAGGAACGCGCGGATGCCGTTGACCATCACGGTCATGCCGCCCTTGACCTTGCCCGTGATCGTGCCGGTCACGAGTTCGTTGTTGTCGAGAGCCTTTTCCAGCGACAGCCACGAAGCCAGACGCTTCGCCTTGTCGCGCGACAGGATCGTGTCGCCATAGCCGTTTTCCAGCGCGTCGATCGCGACGGAAACGAAGTCGCCCGCCTGCACTTCTACCTCGCCCGCGTCATTCAGGAACTCTTCGAGCGGGATGTAGGCTTCGGACTTGAGACCAGCGTTGACGACCACGAAGTTGTGGTCGACACGCACGACTTCGGCGGAGATCACTTCGCCGGCGCGCATGTCTTGCTTGGTCAGCGACTCTTCGAACAGAGCCGCAAAAGATTCGGTATTCGGGGTAGAGGTTTGCAGGTCGGACATAAAAATCGAAATTTGCATGGTTCTCGCGCTGCCCGGCTGGCCGGACGGTCAGCAACTACGGCAAGAATGCGAATGCCACGCGGGGTTAAAGGGTTAATACAACGCTTCGCGACCATCGCGAAGCACCAGCAATCAATGAAACTACGACCGCGGCCGCCTGTTCGGCGAGAGCCATGCTTCATGGCAGCCATGCGTCAGGCAATCAATCACGCATGGACCAGGGCTTCGTACCATTGCACCACCTGCTCGACCGCCTGATCGACCGACAAGGCGGACGTGTCGAGCAGTTTTGCATCCGCTGCGGGCTTAAGCGGCGCGGCTGAGCGCTGACTGTCGCGCTCGTCACGCTCGCGCAAATCCCGGAGCAAGTCATCAATATTAGCAGAAAAGCCTTTTTGTATCAATTGCTTATGCCGCCGCGCCGCGCGGGCCTCCACGCTGGCGGTCATGAACACCTTCAGAACGGCGTCCTGGAAGATGACGGTGCCCATGTCGCGACCGTCCGCGACCAGCCCCGGTTCCTTACGAAAAGCCCGTTGGCGCGCCACCAGAGCGGCGCGCACCGGCGCGTGCACGGCGATCGCCGACGCACGGCTGCCGACTTCCTCCGCGCGAATTTCCGCCGAGACATCGACACCGTCGAGTTGCGCCAAACCCTCGCGAAACGTGATATGCAGGTCGTCGATCAGCTTTACAAGCGCGTCGACGTCGTCTGCCGCGACGTTGTAGCGGATGCTCGCGAGCGCCGCGAGCCGGTACAGCGCGCCGCTGTCGAGCAGGTGAAAGCCGAGGCTCGCGGCGACCAGCGCGGCCACGGTGCCTTTGCCGGAGGCACTGGGGCCGTCGATTGTAATGACGGGCGTCTGGTGAAAGGGACGGATCGGTTTCATCGAAAAGGTCGCACGTCAGGCGATTCGTAGCGAATCAAGGGTGAGTGAGCGCGGTGAAGCGCTCGAAATAATCGGGGAATGTCTTGGCGACGCACTTCGGGTCGTTGATCCGCACCGGCACGCCGCCCAGGCTCACGAGCGAAAAACACATCGCCATGCGGTGATCGTCGTACGTGTCGATCGACGCGTTCGGGATCAGCTTTTCAGGCGGCGTGACCATCAGGAAGTCTTCGCCCTCCTCGACTTTTGCGCCGACCTTGCGAAGTTCCGTCGCCATGGCCGCGATCCGGTCGGTCTCTTTCACGCGCCAGCTCGCGATGTTGCGCAGCGTGGTCGTACCGTCGGCGAACAGCGCGGCGACCGCGATAGTCATCGCGGCGTCCGGAATCAGGTTGAAGTCCATGTCGATCGGGTCGAGCTTGCCGTGGTCGGTGCCGACGCCGCGCACTTCGATCCAGTCGTCGCCCATTTGCAGGTTCGCGCCCATTCTGATGAGCGCGTCCGCGAAGCCGACGTCGCCCTGAATGCTCGAACGGCCGACGCCTTCGACTTTCACCGGCCCGCCGCCGAGCGCTCCGGCCGCGAGCAGATAAGACGCCGACGACGCATCGCCTTCCACCATGATCGTGCCCGGCGACTGATAGCGCTGTCCTGCCGGCACGACGAACTGATGCCAGCCATTGCGCTCAACGTCGATGCCGAAACGCGCCATCAGCTTGATCGTGATCTCGATATAGGGCTTCGAGATCAGTTCGCCGTCTACCTGAACGGTGGTCACGCCGCTTGCGGTGCGCACGAGCGGCAGCGTCATCAGAAGCGACGTGAGGAATTGACTCGAGACGTCGCCGCGCACGCGGATCGGCGCCTCGGCGGAAATCTGCCCGGGGCGGATGCGCAGCGGCGGATAGCCCTCGTTTTCCTCGTAGTCGATTCTCGCGCCGATCTGCCGCAGCCCGTCGACGAGATCGCCGATCGGCCGCTCGTGCATGCGCGGCACGCCGTGGATGCGGTAATTGCCGCCATTCACGGCGAGCGCCGCCGTCAGCGGGCGAACCGCCGTGCCGGCGTTGCCGAGAAAGAGATCGGCCGTGCGCGCGGTGAACGCGCCGCGCGTGCCGGTCACGACGCACGTATCGCCTTCGCGCTTCAGACGCACGCCGAGTTTCTCGAGCGCGTCGAGCATGACGCGCGTGTCGTCGGAATCGAGCAGGTTCGTGATCGTCGTTTCGCCTTCGGCGAGCGCGGCGAGCAGCAGCACCCGGTTCGAAATGCTTTTCGAGCCAGGCAGACGAACCGTGCCGGACGCACGAGAAAATGGTCCGAGATCGAGGAATTCCATGATTGAGTCCAGTTTCCGGTTATTTCGACGCGGCTATTTCGATGCGTCGCCTTGCGCGGCGCCGCCCGCGCGTTGTTCCTGCCACTCTGTGCGCGCCACGCGCGAGCGCGCGAATACGGCTTCGAGCGCCGCGCCGTCGCCAGCTTCAATTGCGGTGCGCAGCCGCGCGAGCACCGCCGTGTAGGCGTCGAGTTCGTCGAGCAGTGCGGCGCGATTCGCGACGCAGACGTCGCGCCACATTTCGGGACTCGACGCCGCAATGCGCGTGAAGTCGCGAAAACCGCCCGCGGCAAAAGAAAACTTCAACGCGGCATCGGGCGAATTCAGAATCTGCTCGACGAGCGCGAACGACAACACATGCGGCAAATGACTGACCGACGCAAACACCTGGTCGTGCTGGCCGGGCGCCATGTCGCGCACGAGTGCGCCGGTCGCGCGCCACATCGCCGCCACACGCTCGACGGTATGCGGTGCATTTTCCGGCAACGGACACAGCACGACATTGCGGCCGACGTACAGGTCGGGCAACGCGGCCTCGACGCCGCTCGACTCGCGGCCGGCGATTGGATGCCCCGGCACGAACTGCCCGATGCGCGCACCGAGCGCGGCACGAGCCGCGGCCACGACGTCGGACTTGGTGCTACCGGCATCGGTCACGATGGTGTTCGCGTCGAGAAACGGCGCGATGCGCTCGAGCAGCGGCTGGGTCTGCGCGACGGGCGCTGCGAGCAGCACGAGGTCAGCGCCAGCAAGCGCGTTGCGCAACGCCGCGTCGTCGTTTAATGCGGCGGCGCCGTCGATCACGCCCAGTTCCAGCGCACGCGCGCTCGACGCAGCCGAACGGCCCACACCGATTACCGTGCGCGCCCCGTCGGCTTCGCCGCGCTCGCGCAGCGCGCGCGCAAGCGATCCGCCGATCAGGCCGACACCGAAAATCACCAGCTTGTCAAAAGAAAACGCGGCCACGTCGGTCACACAAAAAGCGCGCCGCTCATATAGACGGGCGCGCGGGTCAGAATTCGCCGCCTAGACGGTGGCGAGGGTTTTTTCGAGCGCGGCGATGAACGCTTCGTTTTCTTGCGGCAGCCCGATGGTCACGCGCAGCCACTGCGGCAAACCGTAGTTCCCGACTGGACGCACGATCACGCCCTGCTTCAGCAATTCGAGATTCACGCGATTGCCCGCCGCGTCGTCGTTGCCGACGCGCACCAGCACGAAGTTGCCGTCAGACGGCACGTATTCGAGGCCGAGTTTGTCGAACGCTTCTGTCAGACGACGATAGCCCTGCGCGTTCAGCGCCGCGGTCTTTTCGAGGAACGCCTGGTCGTTGAGCGCGGCAATCGCCGCAGCTTGCGCGAGCGTGTTCACATTGAACGGCTGGCGCAGACGGTTCAACAGATCGGTCAACTCGGGCTGCGCGATCGCGAAGCCGACGCGCAAGCCTGCAAGGCCGAACGCCTTCGAGAACGTACGCGACACCAGCAGGTTCGGATATCGGCGCACCCACTCGATCGAGTCGTAGCGCTTTTCTGCCGGCAGATATTCCGTGTACGCCTCGTCCAGCACCACGGCCACGTGGCGCGGCACCTTGTCGAGAAACGCTTCGAGCTTCGGACCTTCGATAAATGTGCCGGTCGGGTTATTCGGATTGGCGACGAAAATCAAACGGGTGTCGTCGGTGATCGCGGCGAGCATCGCGTCCAGATCGTGGCCGTACTTGACGGCCGGCACGACGATCGCGCGCGCGCCAAGACCCTGCGTGGCAAGCGCATAGACCGCGAACGAGTACTGCGCGTAAATAATCGCCTGGCCTTTTTCGACGAACGCGTGCGCGGCAATTTCGAGAATGTCGTTGCTGCCGTTGCCGAGCGTGATCCAGTCCGACGGCACGCCGTAGCGCTCGCTCAACGCGGTCTTCAGTTCGAACGCGTTCGCATCGGGATAGCGGCCCAACTCGCTCGCCGCCTGCGCCATCGCGCGTTGAGCCGACTCGGGCATGCCGAGCGGATTCTCGTTCGACGCCAGTTTCACGATCTTCGCTTCGTCCAGCCCGAACTCGCGCGCGACTTCCGAAATCGGCTTGCCGGCGATGTAAGGCGCTATGGCGCGCACGTAAGAAGGACCGAAGGACGTTGTCATGAAATCTCCGAACGATTATTGGAAAAGTCGCGGCGAGCGCGTCGGCATACTGCCTGACTCGCGCTTGCCCGCCGCGTGGCAGTGTTGTTAGCGGGCGCGCGGATACGAGCCCAGAATCTTCAGGAATGCTGCCTTCTCACCGAGCTCGGTCAGCGCGGCGGCCACTGCGGGATCGTCGCGATGGCCTTCGACGTCGATGTAGAAGTAGTACTCCCACGTGCCCACGCGCGCGGGCCGCGATTCGAAGCGCGTCATCGACACGCTATGGCGCGCGAGCGGCTCCAGCAGCTTGAATACCGCGCCCGGCTCGTTCGGCACCGACACGATCAGCGACGTCTGGTCATTGCCGCTCGCGCCGGTGCGCTCCTTGCCGATCATGACGAAGCGCGTGCGGTTGTGCGGATCGTCCTGAATCAGCGCGTAGGCGACCTGCAAACCGTAGTGAGTCGCCGCGCGATCGCCGGCGATGGCCGCGACGCTCGGATCTTCCGCCGCCATGCGCGCCGCTTCCGCGTTGCTCGATACCGCCTGGCGTTCCAGATGCGGCGCATTCGTCGCGAGCCAGCGCTGACATTGGGCGAGCGCCTGCGCGTGCGCGCAAACGCGCGTGACGCCGGTCAGGCCGCCGTTCAGCGTCAGCAGATTGTGATGAATCGGCAACGCAAGTTCGCCGCCGATGGTCAGTTGCGTTTGCAACAGCAGATCGAGCGTGCGCGACACCGCGCCTTCGGTCGAATTCTCGACGGGCACGACGCCGAATTCGGCAGCGCCCGCCTCGACGGAGCGGAATACTTCGTCGATGGACGGGCATGGCAGACCCTCGATCGACTGGCCGAAGTACTCGTGCATGGCCTGCTCGCTGTACGTGCCGACCGGCCCGAGATACGCCGCCTTGATGGTCTTTTCGAGCGCGCGGCTGGCGGCCATGATCTCGCGCCAGATTGCGCTGATGTGCTCGCTCGCGAGCGGCCCTTCGCTCATGTCCTGCAGACGCGCGATCACCTGCTGTTCGCGCTCGGGCCGAAACACCGGCGCGTTGAAATGCTTCTTGACCTCGCCCACTTCCAGCGCCACCGCGGCGCGCTGATTGAGAAGCGCGATCAACTGCGCGTCGAGCGCGTCGATGCGTTCGCGAAGCGGCTTGAGTCGATTATTGAGTTCGTCGTCCATGCGTGAAAACGGTCCTGCCGGTAGCTGCTGCAAAAATGCATGCTGAAAGGATACGCGCGCCGAATGCCGAAGCACTCAGGCGCTGTGGCGTTCGAATTCCTTCATGTATTCGACAAGCGCTTTGACGCCTTCGAGCGGGACCGCGTTATAAATCGACGCCCGCATGCCGCCGACGGACTTGTGGCCCTTGAGCTGCACCATTCCCCGCGCTTTCGCGCCGGCAAGGAAATCTTCGTTGCGCGACTCGTCGGCGAGGAAAAACGGTACGTTCATCCGCGAGCGCGAGCCACGCTCGACCTTGTTCAGATAGAAGCTGCTCGAGTCGATTGCGTCGTACAACAGCTTCGACTTTTCGACATTGCGCGCTTCCATCGCAGCGAGGCCGCCCTGCTTTTTCAACCATTTGAACACGAGCCCCGCGATGTAGATCGCGTAGGTGGGCGGCGTGTTGTACATCGAATTGTTTTCGGCGACCGTCTTCCATTCGAACGCCGACGGGCAGATGGGCATGGCGCGCTCCAGCATGTCCTCGCGCACGATCACCACCGTGACGCCGGCCATGCCGATGTTCTTCTGCGCGCCGCCGAACAGCACGCCGTATTTGGCGATGTCCATGGGACGCGACAGGATGTGCGACGACGCGTCCGCCACTAGCGGGATGTTGCCGAGGTCGGGAATCTCGAATGTCTCGACGCCGTGGATCGTCTCGTTCGTGCACAGATGCACATAAGCCGGGTCGTCCGACAATTGCCACTCGGAAAATGCCGGCGCGCGCGTGAAGCCGTCCGCCGTCTGGCCGCTCGCGGCGACGTGCACGGTGCCGTATTTCTGCGCTTCCTTGAAGGACTTTTGCGACCACGACCCGGTGACGACGAAATCGGCGCGCGGCTTGGAGCCAAGCAGGTTCATCGGCACGATCGCGTTTTCGCCGAGACCGCCGCCTTGCAGAAACAGAATCCGATGGCTCGCCGGCACGGCCAGCAATTCGCGCAGATCGACGAGCGCTTCCTCGTGGATCGACATGAATTCTTTCCCGCGATGGCTCATTTCCATCACGCTCATGCCGCTGCCTTGCCAGTCGAGCATCTCGTCGGCTGCCTGACGCAGCACTTCTTCGGGCATGGCCGCGGGGCCGGCGGAGAAATTAAAGACGCGCATCGTGAGATCCTGAAAGCGGTGCGAACACGAAAAGCCGGGGCGCTGGTCGGCGAATCGGCGAGTCGGTCGCCGCGAAAACAAACTACCGGAAAGTGACTACATCTATTGGCCGGCGGGAATCGCGGTACTGGACCGCTGCAGCCTGGCAGACCGCTGCAGCGCGGACATTTCCCGCCGAAAAAAGTAATGGCCGTTTGCGCACTCGCGCAAACGGCCATTATCGCATTGTCCCCGCTAACCCGCCAAACGCGGCGGCCTGGAATCAGACCGCCGGGCGACGCGCTAGCGCAGTATCAGTGCAGCTTTCGCGTCGGGCTTACTTAGCCGGCTTGACCGAAGCGACTTCCTTGTCAGCCTGGTCGCGCGTTGCCTTGATCGATTGCGGCATGTACTTCTGCATCAAGCCATTGACGACGTCGCGGCCAACCTGGTCTTGAACCTGGATGAACTTGCGGCCGGTCGGGCTCTTGTAGAACGAAGTCAGATCCTTGATTTCCGACGTGCTGTAGTACTTCGCGTACGCGTCGTACTGAGCTTGCATTGCGTCCTGGCGGAAGCTGTCCGTCGCGAACACCTGGCCCGCGCCGTCAACCAGCTTCGGCACTGCATTCTTTTGCAGCGTCGGGACGGAAGCCTGCTTCTGCTTGTCCGTCAGCGTCTTGTTTTCGCTCAGCGCGTCCGACAGGATTGCCGGAACCAGCTGCTTTGCCTGCATTTGCGCGCTATTGCCAATTGCGCCGACGAGCTTTTGCGCGTCGATTGCGTCCAGCAGGTCCTTGATGGCAGCCTGCTTGGCCGGATCAACCGGTGCTGCAGCAGCAGCCGGAGCCGACGAACCCGGGCTCTGGAGTGCTTGAGCCATGGCAAAGGTCGGCACGAGGGCAGCCAGCAACATCAGTTGTTTGAATCGTTTTTGCATCATTACTCCCTAATAGAAATTAACTTGAACTGCCAGCCGCGCAAGAAGCGTGTCGGCCCGACACGCTATATGTCCTGCGGAGCTTTCAATCAGTCACCGGGCGTGAAGCGAAAGCACGGTCAGCGGATCCAAGTGGGATCAAGCCGCGCCGCCGTCTTCCCCGCCGTTACCACCTTCAGCAGGACCTTCGGCGTCACCTTCGACATCGCCTTCCGCTCCGCCTCGGCAACCTGTTGCAGACCTGAAAGCTTGGTGCCTTCGTCAAGGCTGATGAGTGTAACACCTTGAGTTGCACGGCCCATTTCTCGAATTTCCGACACGCGCGTACGGATCAGAACGCCCGTGGTCGTGATCAGCATGATCTGCGCTTCCTGGTCGACCAGCGTGGCCGCGACGACCCTGCCGTTGCGCTCGGACGTCTGGATTGCGATCATGCCCTTCGTGCCGCGGCCGTGACGGGTGTACTCGGTGATCGGCGTGCGCTTGCCGAAGCCGTTTTCCGTTGCGGTGAGCACCGACTGCTGCTCGTCGCCCGCCACCAGCAACGCAATCACGTTCTGGCCTTCGTCGAGTTGCATGCCGCGCA
Organism: Paraburkholderia graminis C4D1M; assembly: GCF_000172415.1. GTDB lineage: Bacteria > Pseudomonadota > Gammaproteobacteria > Burkholderiales > Burkholderiaceae > Paraburkholderia > Paraburkholderia graminis. The sequence continues at coordinate 157,673 of NZ_ABLD01000010.1, read as the reverse complement.
CGCCGCGCGCCTCGCGGCCCATCGGCCGCACGTCGTTTTCGTCGAAGCGAACTGCCTTGCCCGAATCCGAGAACAGCATCACGTCGTGCTGACCGTCTGTGATGGCGGCGCCGATCAGGTAGTCCCCGTCATCCAGACCGACCGCAATAATACCCTTGCGCAACGGCCGGCTGAAGGCTTCCAGCGGCGTCTTCTTTACTGTTCCTAACGCGGTCGCCATAAAGACGAACTTGTCTGCGGAAAATTCCTTAACCGGCAGCACAACATTGATCTTCTCGCCGTCTTGCAGCGGGAACATGTTGACGATCGGGCGGCCGCGAGAATTGCGCGAGCCCTGCGGCACTTCGTAGACCTTGACCCAGTACACGCGGCCGCGGTTCGAGAAGCACAGGATGTGATCGTGCGTGTTCGCGATGAAGAGCGTGTCGATCCAGTCGTCTTCCTTCATGGAAGTCGCCTGTTTGCCGCGACCGCCGCGCTTCTGCGCGCGATATTCCGACAACGGCTGCGATTTCACGTAGCCCGCATGCGACATGGTCACGACCATTTCTTGCGGCGTAATCAGGTCTTCGGTGTTCAGCTCGGTGGCGTTCAGTTCGATCTTCGAGCGACGCGCGTCGCCGAATTCCGACTTGATCGACGTCAGTTCGTCGACGATGATCGCCGTAATGCGTTCCGGGCGAGCCAGAATGTCCAGCAGGTCGGCGATCTGCGCCATCACGTCGCGGTACTCGCCAATGATCTTGTCCTGCTCGAGACCCGTCAGGCGTTGCAGACGCATCTGCAGAATTTCCTGAGCCTGGGTGTCGGACAAACGGTAAAGGCCGTCGGCCTGCATACCGAAAGACGGATTCAATCCGTCAGGGCGATAGGCTTCGCGGCCACCCGCCGACGCGTTTTCCTGCTCCGCGCGCGACAACATCTCACGAACCAGCGACGAATCCCACGGACGCGCCATCAATTCCTGCTTGGCGATGGGCGGAGTCGGCGCGGCTTTGATAATCGCGATGAACTCGTCGATATTGGCGAGCGCAACGGCCAGACCTTCGAGCACGTGACCGCGCTCACGCGCCTTGCGCAGTTCGTATACCGTGCGCCGCGTCAGCACTTCCCGGCGATGCGACAGGAAGCACGACAACATCTCCTTCAGGTTCAGCAGCTTCGGCTGGCCGTCGACCAGCGCGACCATGTTCATGCCGAAGGTGTCCTGGAGCTGGGTCGCCTTGTACAGATTGTTGAGAACGACTTCAGGCACTTCGCCGCGCTTCAGCTCGATCACGACGCGCATGCCGCTCTTGTCGGACTCGTCGCGGATGTCGGAAATGCCTTCGAGCTTCTTCTCGTTGACCAGTTCGGCGATACGCTCGAGCAGCGAGCGCTTGTTCACCTGATACGGCAATTCGTCGACGATGATCGCCATGCGCTGGCCGCGATCGATTTCCTCGAAGTGCGTGAGCGCGCGCATCACCACGCGGCCGCGGCCGGTGCGATAGCCGTCGCGCACGCCCGCCACGCCGTAGATGATGCCGGCGGTCGGGAAATCGGGCGCCGGAACGATCTCGATCAACTCGTCGATCGTGGCTTCGGGATTCTTGAGCAGGTGCTGGCACGCGTCGACAACCTCATTGAGGTTGTGCGGCGGAATATTCGTCGCCATGCCGACCGCGATGCCGGACGAACCGTTGATCAGCAGATTGGGAATGCGCGCCGGCAGAATGGCCGGCTCGTTTTCGCTGCCGTCGTAGTTCGGCGTGAAGTCGACCGTTTCCTTGTCGATGTCGGCGAGCAGCTCGTGGCCGATCTTCGCCATGCGGATTTCGGTGTAACGCATGGCCGCGGCGTTGTCGCCGTCGACGGAACCGAAGTTGCCCTGGCCGTCCACCAGCATGTAGCGCAGCGAAAAGTCCTGCGCCATGCGGACGATGGTGTCGTAAACAGCCGTGTCGCCGTGCGGGTGGTACTTACCGATGACGTCACCGACAATACGCGCCGACTTCTTGTACGCGCGGTTCCAGTCGTTGTTCAGTTCGTGCATCGCGTACAGCACGCGCCGGTGCACCGGCTTCAGGCCATCGCGAACATCGGGAAGCGCACGCCCTACGATCACGCTCATCGCGTAATCGAGATACGAACGGCGCATTTCCTCCTCGAGGGAGATTGGCAGAGTCTCTTTGGCGAATTGATCCATTATCCGTATCTTTTACGTGCGAAGGCGGCGAGAATCCGGCGCCCTCGCGTAAGCATTGCAGGCGCAATGCATCACGCGATTCTAACATGCCGGGAATCCGCGCCCGACCACGTCACGTCACCCGACGTATACCTATTAGCAAGCCGTCCCGAAAAAGTTCCGCGCGGCACTTCTTTTGGGCGGATCAGGCTCGATTCATGCGTGGGGCAATTCGCCGCCGAGCCATGACTGGCGGGACGCTGCGGGCGATTGCTTCTGTTGCGCATGCACCACAATTGGAAGGCGATTTGATCGGGGGCGGATTTTTTTATCGTCGGAAGGGAACGATATGGCAAAATGCCAACGCACAAAGAGTCAGACGCTGCTCGAAGTCTACACACAACGTTTTTTGTTCCGCACCAATGTTATACTTCGAGCAATGTATGACTTGTCTTCGTCAACAGGCTCGCAGTAAACCTGCGGTAATCTCAATTTCGAGAGGAGAAATATGAATAAACTTTCAAAGCTCGCGTTCATTGCAGCTACCGCGGTTATGGCTGCATCCGCCATGGCACAGTCGGTGCCGGCGTCGCGACAAGCTACCAATGACAACTGGGTGAATGGTACTGGCGAATACGTGTGGATGAACGGCACGAACGAGCTTTGCTGGCGCGATGCATTCTGGACGCCGGCAACGGCTAACGCAAAGTGCGACGGCGCACTGGTTGCCCAGGCTCCGACGCCGCCGGCTCCGGTCGCACCGGCACCGGCCATCACCAGCCAGAAGATCACCTATCAAGCTGACGCGCTGTTCGACTTTGACAAGGCTGTCCTGAAGCCGGCTGGCAAGGAAAAGCTGGACGATCTGGCATCGAAGATTCAAGGCCTGAACCTCGAAGTCGTCGTGGCAACGGGTTACACGGACCGCATCGGTTCGGACAAGTACAACGACCGTCTGTCGCTGCGTCGCGCTCAAGCTGTGAAGGCGTACCTGGTCAGCAAGGGCATCGAATCCAACCGTATCTACACGGAAGGCAAGGGCAAGCGCAACCCGGTCACGACCGGCTGCAACCAGAAGAACCGCAAGCAACTGATCGCCTGCCTCGCACCGGATCGTCGCGTGGAAGTCGAAGTTGTCGGTACTTCGAAGCAGTAAGCTGCAAAATACGCAGTATCAAAAGCCCCGCTTCGGCGGGGCTTTTTTATTGCCGGCGGCATTTTGCCGCTCCGGTCCGTCGCCTATATACTCCGGGTTTATCCTCGAGCGCCCGCTCACCGCTCTCATCGAGGCAGCTTTGCCATGACCAACGCCGATCCCCACGAACTGCAGAAATTCAGCGACCTCGCACATCGTTGGTGGGACCCGAACGCCGAATTCAAACCGCTGCACGAACTCAACCCCGTCCGTCTGAACTGGATCGACGCCCACGCGCATCTGGCCGGCAAGCACGTGCTGGACATCGGCTGCGGCGGGGGCATCCTGTCGGAATCCATGGCAGGCCTCGGCGCGCACGTCAAAGGCATTGACCTGTCGAGCGAGGCACTCGGTGTCGCGGATCTTCACAGCCTTGAAAGTGGTGTAACCGTAAGTTACGAGGAAATCGCGGCGGAGGCGTTGGCCGCCCGCGAACCGGGCACCTACGACGTCGTCACCTGCATGGAAATGCTCGAGCACGTACCGCAGCCGTCGGCGATAGTCGAGGCGTGCAAGACGCTCGTCAAACCGGGCGGCTGGGTGTTCTTCTCTACGCTCAATCGCAACGTGAAGTCGTACCTGTTCGCCGTGATCGGCGCCGAATACATTGCGCGGATGCTGCCCAAGGGCACGCACGACTACGCGCGGTTCATTCGCCCGTCGGAGCTCGCCGGTTTCGTGCGCGCGGCGGGGCTGCGTACGGCGGACATCAAGGGTATCGTGTACCACCCGCTCAGCAAGCACTTCGCACTGTCCGCCGACACGAGCGTGAACTACATGCTCGCCTGCCGCCGCGACGCGTGATCCCCCACTGCCGACAAGAAAATCAATGAGCGATCCCACGCCCCTGCCCCAGCGCGAAGACAACGAAGATTCGCTCGGTCTTTGCCAAGCCGTGCTGTTCGACCTCGATGGCACGCTGGCCGACACGGCGCCCGACCTGGCCGCCGCCGTCAACAAGATGCGTCACGATCGCGGACTGGAAATGGTGCCGCTCGAAAAGCTGCGCCCGCTGGCGTCGGCCGGCGCGCGCGGGCTGATCTGCGGCGGGTTCGGCATTGGGCCGGACGACCACGAGTTTGCGTCGATGCGCGAGGAGTTTCTCGCCAACTACGAAGCCGACCTGTGCATCGAGACCACGCTGTTTCCCGGCATTCCCGAATTGCTCGACGAACTCGACGCGCGCGGCGTGCGCTGGGGCATCGTCACGAACAAGGTCGCGCGGCTGACGGAACCGCTGGTCGCCCAACTTGGTCTGGAGGAGCGCGCAGGCTGCGTGGTGAGCGGCGACACGACGCCTCACTCGAAGCCCCACCCCGCGCCGCTGCTGTACGCGGCAAGGGCGCTCGATGTGGCGCCGGAGCGCATTGTCTACGTCGGCGACGATCTGCGCGACGTGCAGGCGGGCTTCGCTGCCGGCATGAAGACCGTGGCCGCGGCATACGGCTATTGCGGCGACGACATCCCGCCCACGCAATGGCATGCGCAGCACGTTGTGCAGTCGCCAGCCGAGTTGCAGCGGCTGTTGCGCGATATCGGCTAACAACCCAATCGATGTGCGGCGCGGGTGGCCGTTACGCGCGGCTCGAACGGCACAGAAACGTCCCAGAAACGCGCCGAAAGCAAGCCGAGACACGGCCGTCAAATTATTGTAAAATCTACTTTGGCTCAACGTTCCGAGCAACGAACCGCGGGGGCGACCTGGTTTCGACAGGGGTTGCGAAGCGGCTAGGGCATGTCGAGGACCCGTCACCTCGTTAATCAATGGGAAAAACGTAACTGCAAACGACGATACGTTCGCACTGGCAGCCTAAGGGCCGCCGTCCTCTGCCTAGTTCACTGACGGGCTAGTGTCGCAAGACCGGTAGCAATACCGACAGAGGTCATATACGTCAGTTAAGCCTTGACGGAGTCACGACGTCCGGGTCGAAAATCTAGTGAATCGCCGTAGTGCAGCGTGTTCGTCCGCGTCACTACGGTTAAATCAAAAGACAGAACTAAACATGTAGAACTGGTCGTAGAGTGCTTCTGGACGCGGGTTCGATTCCCGCCGCCTCCACCACACACCTTGCAGCAAAGCGCAGTGCTTTGCGCACCGCTTAGACTAGAACCCCGACGGCGTGAGCCTTTCGGGGTTTTTTTATTTTGCATCGCCGATGCATCGACGGATAAGCCGCGCCTCCCACCGCCCGCTGCCTGCCTGCTCCAACCGCGCGCCGCTGCCCAGAACGGCCCTTCAGGCCAGCACCGCGCGCGCGCACGAAACACCCACGAAACACCCCCGGAATAAACCCACCTCCCCATCCGTTAATACTCACGCGCCGACGCACGCCGCGTCGCACGCGAATCCACACAACAAACAGGAGCCGACATCATGCGCAAGACCCTCTTCTGCCTCGCCCTGCTCGCCTTGCAACAGAGCGCTTTCGCCGAGCCTCCGAAAGTGGTCGACGGCCGCTTCGTCAGTGCCGACGGCATGACGCTCTATACCTTCGACAAGGACACCACGCCCGGCGTGAGCGCGTGCACCGGCGGCTGCACGAGCTATTGGCCGGCCGCGGTCGCGAGTTCGTCGGACAAGCCGTCGGGAGACTGGACGCTGATCCCGTCCGCGGACGGCAAGCAGCAATGGGCATACAAAGGTCATCCGCTCTATCGCTACGCGGCCGACAAGCAGGCGGGCGACACCAAAGGAGACGGGTTCAAGGACGTGTGGCACACCGCGAAGCCCTGACCGTCGACACCCGCGAGCCCATAAAAAAACGCCGGCAAATTGCCGGCGTCGTCGAGATTCGTGCACTTCGAGCAGGCCGCTAAGCCTGCTATTCCTTCGGACATTGCAGATTGCAGCCGTTCGGATCGCCCAGGTCGCCGCGCTTGCGCATCGCCGATTTCTTGCCGGACTGATACTTGTCTGACGGCGCCGACGCGGCAAACGGCATTTGCGGATGTTCGGCAAGCCGGAACTGCTCCTGCAGAATGCCGCCCGGCACGCCCGGCGAGTTCTGCGCGACAGCGACCGAGGCGGTCGCGAGCAGCAAGCCGACCGACGCGGCCGCAGCACATGCATGTAGAAGAACTTTCATATCGATTCGAAGCGCGGCGACGCGCGGGGTTGGCAAAAAACGGAAGCTTAGAGAGTATCGCAAACGAAAGCCATCCGCAGCGGCGAGCGCGTGAGATGCGCGGCGCGTTGTTTACCACCGCTTACGCGCCCGCTCCGCTCAGTCCCGCTTCGAGATCCACCAGCTTGCCGCAGTCACGCGGATCGTAGCCTTGCAGCCGATCGACGCTCGCATGAAACGCGCTGCTTCGCAGCAGTTCGATCACTGCGGACAGCGGCGCGCGCTCGAGCCGAGCGCGGTCGCACGCGAAGTAATAGTCTTCGTCGACAGCGGGAATGAAGTCGAGCCCGAAATGATGCGCGGCAGGTTCCACGCCGAAACCCACGTCCGCCATGCCGCTCGCGACGAACGCCGCGATCGCCGAATGCGTGAGTTCCGCCGACGCATAGCCGTTCACGCCATCCGGGTCGATGCCCAGCTTGCGCAGCGCCAGATCGAGCAGCATGCGCGTGCCGGAACCATGCTGCCGATTGACGAAGCGAATGTCGTCGCGAGAAAGATCTGAGAGGCCAAGAATCCGTTTCGGATTGCCCTTGCCGAGAAAGAGCCCTTGCTTGCGCCGCGTCAGATGCACGAGCACATGACGCTGCGGATCGAGCCAGCGCCGGTACGTGTCCGCACATGCCGCGCGAAACTCGCCGAGCGGCAAGTGAAAACCGGCCAGCTCGCACTCGCCGCGCGCGAGCGCGCTCACGGCGTCTGCGCCATCGCGGTACTTGATGTCGACCGGAAGCTCCTGCGCGACCAAGGCGGTGACGAGCGCGGCCACCGCGTAACCATGCGACGCATGAATGCGCACGTGATCGACGGGCGGCGCGAGCCAGCGGTTCAGATCGCTCGCCACTTCGCTCGCGAGCGCCTGCATGTTGCCGTCGAGCCGTTCGCCGCACAGACGCTGCGCGCGCAGCACGGCTTGACCGAGTTCGGACAGCACGGAGCCGCGGCCGCGCTCCTTCGCGATCAGCGGACCGCCCAGACGCTCCTCGATTGCGCGCAACAAACCCCACGCATGACGGTAGGACAAACCCTTAAGCGTCGCCGCCTGCGCGATGCTGCCGGATTCGTCCACGAGAGCGAGCAGCGGCACGACGTCCGACAGGCTTGCCTCCCGGCCATCCGGGCCCTTCAATACTAGTTGAGCGTGGCACTCGATTCTGATCATATATGTGCAGGTATTTCCTATTGCATCGGCCGTTTCGCCCGCCTATCGTTCGGCTATCCCATATCGAATAGACGAAGCATAAGTGCACGCATTATGAATAACAAGTGCATATATGACTTTGGAGGAGCCCCCACTTGGACGATCTCATCGCCATCGCGCCGGAAGAGCTCGTAGCGCGCCACGCACAACCTGGCAGGTCGCTGCTGGCCGTGCTGCACGCGATTCAGGACGAACTCGGCTACGTGCCGCCCGCCGCCGTTCCACCTCTCGCACGCACGATGAACCTGTCGCGCGCGGAAGTGCACGGCGTCATCACGTACTACCACCATTTCCGCACGCAGCCCGCCGCGCCCGTCACGGTGCAACTGTGCCGCGCGGAAGCCTGCCGCAGCATGGGCACGGAGGCGCTCGCGCAGCACATCGAGTCGCATACGGGCTGCCGCTTCGACGCCGAACACAAAGCCGGCGCCGCGGTGGAACTGGAGTCGGTGTACTGCCTCGGCCAATGCGCGCTTTCGCCCGCGATGATGGTGAACGGCACGCTGCACGCGAAAATCACGCCGCAAAAATTCGACGCGATTTTCGCGGCTGCCAGCAAATGCGTGGAGGTGACGGCATGACGCGTATCTATGTTCCCCGCGATTCGTCGGCACTCGCACTGGGCGCGGACGCGCTCGCCGACGCGATCAAAGCCGAGGCGGCACGCCGCGGCATCACGATCGAACTCGTTCGCAACGGCTCGCGCGGCTTGTTGTGGCTCGAACCGCTCGTCGAAGTGCAAACCGCCGCAGGACGCATCGGTTACGCGAACGTCGACGAAAGCGACGTGGCCGCGCTGTTCGACGCAGGCTTTATCGACGGTGGCGAGCATGCGCGCCGCGTCGGCGTGGTCGACGAGATTCCGTATCTGAAGAAGCAGCAGCGCCTGACGTTCGCGCGCATCGGCATTACCGACCCGCTTTCAACCGACGACTACGTCGCGCACGGCGGCCTCGAAGGTCTGCGCAACGCGCTGCAGACCGACGGCGACGCCGCCTGCGAAGCGCTGATCGAATCGGGCCTGCGCGGGCGCGGCGGCGCCGCGTTCCCGGCCGGCATCAAGTGGCGCACGGTGCGCGCCGCGAAGGCCGCGCAGAAGTACATCGTCTGCAATGCCGACGAAGGCGACTCGGGCACCTTCTCCGACCGCCTCGTGATGGAAAGCGATCCGTATGTGCTGATCGAAGGCATGATCATCGCGGGCGTCGTGACCGGCGCGACGGCGGGCTACATCTACGTGCGCAGCGAGTATCCGCACTCGATCGCCACGCTCGAAGCGGCAATCGCGAAGGCGCGCGCCGCCGGCTGGCTCGGCGACAGCGTGCTCGGCTCCGCGCATCGCTTCGAACTGTTCGTCGCCAAGGGCGCGGGCTCGTATGTGTGCGGCGAGGAAACGGCGCTGCTCGAATCGCTCGAAGGCAAGCGCGGCATTGTTCGCGCGAAGCCGCCGGTGCCTGCGCTCGTCGGCCTCTACGGTCAGCCGACGGTGATCAACAACGTCATCACGCTGGCAACGGTGCCGATCATCTTCGCGCGCGGCGCGGCGTTCTACAAAGACTTCGGCATGGGTCGCTCGCGCGGCACTCTGCCGTTTCAGCTCGCGGGCAACGTCAAGCAAGGCGGGCTCGTGGAGCTTGCATTCGGCGTGACGCTGCGCGAACTGATTTACGACTATGGCGGCGGCACGGCAAGCGGCCGGCCGGCCCGCGCCGTTCAAGTGGGCGGCCCGCTCGGCACTTATCTGCCGGAAAGCCAGTGGGACATTCCGATGGATTACGAAGCGTATGCGGCAGTCGGCGCCGTGGTCGGTCACGGCGGCCTTGTCGTGCATGACGACACGTCGAATCTCGCCGAACTCGCGCAATACGCGATGCACTTCTGCGCGATCGAATCGTGCGGCAAGTGCACGCCGTGCCGCATCGGTTCGACACGCGGCGTCGAAGTCATCGCGCGCATTCGTAACGGCGATACGTCGACGCGGCAAGTGCAGTTGCTGCGCGATCTGTGCGACACGATGGTGTCCGGATCGCTTTGCGCGATGGGCGGCATGACGCCGTATCCGGTGATGTCTGCGCTCGACCATTTTCCTGAAGACTTCGGCCTCGCCGGCGCTGGCGCCGATGCACCGAAAGCTGCGGCCTGAACGAGGAGCCCAACTATGTCAGACATGCTCAACTCTACTGCCGGCGCCCCGAAGCAAGTCCCCTCGGCGGGCGGCTGCGGATCCGGCAACTGCGCGTGCAAATCGCAAGCGCAGGCTCAAACGCAAGCCCCGCGCTCGTACTTCGACGAAACCGATTTCGGCACGCCCGCGCGTCATGCGGACGTCGACGTGACGCTTGAAATCGACGGCCAGGCGGTTACCGTGCCGGCCGGCACGTCGGTGATGCGCGCCGCCGTCGAAGCAGGCGTGAACGTGCCGAAGCTCTGCGCGACCGATTCGCTGGAACCGTTCGGCTCGTGCCGTTTGTGTCTCGTCGAGATCGAAGGCAAGCGCGGTTATCCGGCCTCGTGCACGACGCCGGTCGAAGCCGGCATGAAAGTGCGCACGCAAACCGATCGTCTGCAATCGCTGCGCCGCAACGTGATGGAGCTGTACATCTCCGATCACCCGCTCGATTGCCTCACGTGCCCCGCGAACGGCGACTGCGAGCTGCAGGACATGGCGGGCGTGACCGGCCTGCGCGAAGTGCGCTACGGTTTCGACGGCGCGAATCACCTGAACGACAAGAAGGACGAATCGAATCCGTACTTCACCTACGATCCGGCGAAGTGCATCGTCTGCAATCGCTGCGTGCGCGCGTGCGAGGAAACGCAAGGCACGTTCGCGCTGACCATCGCCGGGCGCGGTTTCGAATCGCGCGTGGCCGCGAGCGAAAACCGGCCGTTCATGGATTCGGAGTGCGTGTCGTGCGGCGCGTGCGTGGCCGCTTGCCCGACCGCGACGTTGCAGGAAAAAACCGTGATCATGCTGGGCCAGGCCGAGCATTCGGCCGTCACCACCTGCGCGTATTGCGGCGTCGGCTGCTCGTTCAAGGCGGAGATGAAGGGCAACCAGGTCGTGCGCATGGTGCCGTTCAAGAACGGCCAGGCCAACGAAGGACACGCGTGCGTGAAGGGCCGCTTCGCATGGGGCTACGCAACGCACAAGGACCGCATCACGAAGCCGATGATCCGCGCGAAGATCACCGACCCGTGGCGCGAAGTGAGCTGGGAAGAAGCGATCAATTACGCGGCCTCGGAATTCCGCCGCATTCAGGCGAAGCACGGGCGCGATTCGATCGGCGGCATTACGTCGTCGCGTTGCACGAACGAAGAAACCTATCTCGTGCAGAAGCTCGTGCGCGCCGCGTTCGGCAACAACAACGTCGACACCTGCGCACGCGTTTGCCACTCGCCGACCGGCTACGGCCTGAAGACGACGCTCGGCGAATCGGCGGGCACACAGACCTTCGCCTCGGTCGATAAAGCCGACGTCATCATGGTGATCGGCGCAAATCCGACCGACGGCCATCCGGTGTTCGCCTCGCGTCTGAAGCGCCGCGTGCGCGAAGGCGCGAAGCTGATCGTGGTCGATCCGCGCCGCATCGACATCGTCGATACGCCGCACGTGAAGGCATCGCATCATCTGCAATTGCGCCCCGGCACCAACGTCGCGGTGGTCAACGCGCTCGCTCATGTGATCGTCACCGAAGGGCTGCTGAACGAAGCGTTCATCGCCGAACGCTGCGAAGGCCGCGCGTTCGAGCAATGGCGTGATTTCGTCGCGCTGCCGGAGAATGCGCCCGAAGCAACGGAAGCCGTGACCGGCGTGCCGGCCAAGGACGTGCGCGAAGCCGCGCGCATCTACGCGACGGGCGGCAATGCGGCGATCTACTACGGCCTCGGCGTCACCGAACACGCGCAAGGCTCGACGATGGTGATGGGCATCGCGAACCTTGCGATGGCGACGGGCAACATCGGCCGCGAAGGCGTCGGTGTGAATCCGCTGCGCGGCCAGAACAACGTGCAGGGTTCGTGCGACATGGGCTCGTTCCCGCATGAGTTGCCGGGCTATCGCCACATCAGCGATACGATCGTGCGCTCGCAGTTCGAAGACGCGTGGAATGTCACGCTGCAAACCGAGCCGGGTCTGCGCATTCCGAACATGTTCGAAGCCGCGCTCGACGGCAGCTTCATGGGCCTGTACTGCCAGGGCGAGGACATCGTGCAGTCGGACCCGAACACGCATCATGTGGCGGCGGCGTTGTCGGCGATGGAATGCATCGTCGTGCAGGATATTTTCCTGAACGAGACCGCGAAGTACGCGCACGTGCTGCTGCCCGGCTCGACCTTCCTCGAAAAGGACGGCACCTTCACGAACGCGGAGCGCCGCATCTCGCGCGTGCGCAAGGTCATGCCGCCGGTGCCGGGTTACGCCGACTGGGAAGTCACGCTGCTGCTCTCGCGCGCGCTCGGCTACGAAATGGACTACACGCATCCGTCCGAAATCATGGACGAGATCGCGCGTCTCACGCCGACTTTCCACGGCGTGTCATACAAGAAGATCGACGAGCTGGGCAGCATCCAGTGGCCGTGCAACGAAGAGGCGCCGGACGGCACGCCGACCATGCACGTCGACACGTTCGTGCGCGGCAAGGGCAAGTTCGTGATCACGAAGTTCATCGCGTCGCCGGAAAAAGTCACGCGCAAGTTCCCGCTGCTGCTGACGACGGGGCGCATCCTGTCGCAGTACAACGTGGGCGCGCAAACGCGGCGCACGGAGAACTCGCGCTGGCACGACGAGGACCGTCTCGAACTGCATCCGCACGACGCGGAAGAACGCGGCATCAAGACGGGCGACTGGGTCGGCATCGAATCACGCGCGGGACAAACCGTGCTGCGCGCGAAAGTGACCGAGCGGATGCAGCCGGGCGTCGTTTATACGACGTTCCACTTCCCCGAATCGGGCGCGAACGTGATCACCACCGAGAGTTCGGACTGGGCGACCAACTGTCCGGAATACAAGGTGACCGCCGTGCAGGTGATGCCGGTCGAACAGCCGTCCGAGTGGCAGAAGGAGTATTCGCGCTTCAACGCGGAGCAACTCGAGTTGCTCAAGCAGCGCGAGCTGGCCAACGCGACATCGGGTAAGTGAGGCGACGATGGACACTCAGAATCTGATCGACATGGCGAACCGCATCGGCGATTTTTTCGATTCGATGCCGGATCGCGAAGAAGCCATCACCGGTGTCGCCGACCATATCCGCCGCTTCTGGGAGCCGCGCATGCGGCGCGCGCTGCTCGCAGCGCTCGATGCGCCGCAGGCGGGCGGCATCGAGATGTCGGCAATCGTGAAGGAAGCGCTCGTGAAGAACCGCGAGCGTCTGACGCCCGCTGAGCCTTCCATCGCGTGATGACTGCGTGACCGGTGCATGACGGCCGTCTCACACGGCCGTCTGCTCCGGTATCTGTCCATCGACGGTGAACCACGCTTCACAGTGCCGCAACAGGCCGTTCAGATCGGAGCCTGTGCGTCCGCGCGCGCTGATGTAGCCGTCGGGCCGCAGCAGATAAAACGACGGCCGCGTGCGTCCATACGATTCGGCCAACGACGGCCCGCCGTCGCCGCTCGTATCCGTCACGCGCCAGATGCGCACCGCCCCTTCCAATAGCTTCTCCATGTCGGCCGTCAGCCGCTCGAGTTCGGCGTCGGCGGGCGGTGCGTGCTTTGCGTCGGGATCGAGCGGTTTGTCGTCGGCGGGCAACGGCGGCACGAGCAGAAACAGCGAGAAAAACGCCGGGTCGTGCAGATCGTAAATACAGCCGATGCCGGGCGCGCGCCCAAGCGGACCGTCGACCACATGCACGACCGCATCCGGCGCGCGTTCGCCCGCGCGCGGCCCACCGTCGAGCACGCGCTCGAGCGTCAGCGGACTGCGCCGGTACTGGATCGACAACTCGCTGATCGTGAGCCGCGCCGCGTCGCGCAGCGGACCGAGCGCGGCAAGAACCGGCATCACCCGCTCGCGCAGCAGCTTGAGCGGACCGTGATCCGCCTCGGCCATCTGCGTGATGAAGCCGGTTTGCCGCAGCACGTCGCGCTCGATCGGATGCCGCTCGATATGGTAGGTGTCGAGCAGACGATCGGGCGCCGCGCCCTTCAATACGCGCGCGAGCTTCCAGCCGAGATTGAACGCTTCCTGGATGCCCGTGTTCATGCCTTGCGCGCCGGCCGGGCTGTGCACATGCGCGGCGTCGCCGGCAAGGAACACGCGCCCGACGCGCAGGCGCTCCACCATCCGGCTGTTCACATGGAAGTACGAGGACCACGCAAGCTCGGATACGTCGACGCGTTCATGCACGCGCCTCGCAACGAGCGCCTTGCATTCGTCGAGCGACGGCGCTCGTACGCGTGCGAGCGGCGGCTCGCCGAGCACCACCGGCGAGAGCGGCGCGGCAGCGGCCGGCGTCGGCTCGACGGCGTGATCCGCGATCAGACGATGCCGGCCGTGTCCCATCGGAAACAGTGCAACGAGACCTTCGCCTGAAGCGAAGATGTGAAATTCGTCGTCGGGCCAATCGGTTTCGGCATGAACATCGGCGAGCAGAAAGGTCTGCTCCGACGTCTTGCCCACGAAGTTGAGGCCGAGCCCGTGGCGGATCGCGCTGTGCGCGCCATCGGCGGCGATCATGTAGGACGGACGCAGCGTTTCCGTGTGGCCGTCGGCGCGCCGCAGCGTCGCCTGAACGCCGACCGAGCCTTGCGAGAACATCGTGAGTTCGACGCCGCGCTCGATCGTCACGCCGAGCGTCGCGAGATGCTCGGTCAGCAAACGCTCGGTCACCGACTGATCGAGAAACAGCAGATACGGATAGCGCGTGTGCAGCGGATCGAAGTCGAGCTGCGCGAGGCGCATGCCGTTCGAAAACAGATTGGCGACGCGCGCGCGATGGCCGAGTTCGAGAAACCGTTCGGCCAGCCGATGCTGCTCCAGCAGTTCAAGCGTGCGCGCCTGAATGCCGATGGCCCGCGAATACGGGTTCGGCTGCATCGCGCGGTCGATGAGACGCACGGGGATGTGAGCGCGCGCGAGACTCATGGCGGCGGCGAGCCCGGTCGGCCCCGCCCCGACGATCAGCACCGGCGACGCATTATTAGCAGCAGCGTTCATGCGAAACTCCGCAGACCACAGTGCGCTCTAGTGTACAACCCGCGCCCGCGCGCCGGACGGCGGGCTGCATCGGATGCGAGGCGTATCGCGCATAGCGTCGGGCTCGCGGCGGCCGTCCGCGCTTGCGTGTTCCGCGATGTGCGTCGGCGACGCGTTATGCATGAATGCGCGCTTTCGTCGCGTGCTTCAACGCGCAGTGTGCGGATGCTCCATCGCGCAACGATGATCGGTCGTGCCGAGGTCCACTTGCAGCGTCGCGTGCTGCATCGAAAAACGTTCGCGCAACGCGAGCACGATGCCGTCGAGCCGCTCGTCGCCGGGATGGCCTGCCGGCATCACGAGATGCGCGCTGAGCGCGTTGCCGGTGGTGGACAGCGCCCAGATGTGCAGATCGTGCACGTCCTCGACACCGGGCTGATCGGCGAGATAGTCGCGGATGCGCTCGACATCGACGCCCGAGGGCACCGCATTGAGCGCGAGGCGCACGGAGTCGCGCAACAGACCCCACGTACCGTAGACGACAACCGCGACCACGAGCAGGCTCATCAGCGGGTCCAGCCATGTCCAGTTCGTGTAGAGAATCACGAGGCCGCTGATCGCGACCGCCGCGGACACGCCGGCGTCGGCGGCCATGTGCAGAAAGGCGCCGCGGATGTTGAGGTCTTCCTTCTGCCCGCGCATGAAGAGACACGCGGACAGTCCGTTGACGACCATGCCCACCGCCGCGACGACGAACACCGCGAGGCCCGCGACGGGCGCGGGGTTCATCAGCCGGTCGATGGCCTCCGCGACGATCACGCCGCACGCGAACAGCAACAACGCCGCATTCGCCAGCGACGCGAGAATCGACGAACTGCCGTAGCCGAACGTGTAGCGCGCGGAAGGACGGCGCGTCGCGAGCCAGGCGGCGCCCCAGGCCAGCAGCAGGCCGAGCACGTCGGAGAGATTGTGGCCGGCGTCGGCGAGCAGCGCGGTCGAATGCGCGAGCACGCCGTACACGGCCTGAATCACGACGATCGCGACGTTCAGCGCGACGGCCAGCGCGAACGCGAAGCCGTGGCCGGCTACGGGCGCGTGGTGGTGATGATGGCCGTGGCCGTGGTCGTGGCTGTGGTCGTGGCTGTGGTCGTGGCTGTGTGAGTGCGAGTGGTGTGTGCCGTGGTTGTGGCCGTGGTCGTCGTGGTGGTGGTGTTCGCCGTGACCGTGACCGTGACTGTGCGTGTCCTGTTGCCCATCTTCTCTTTCTTCGATTGTCTTCATGGCAGATCCAATGCGTCGTCACTGGTAGGCTCAGCGACGTGTTCAAGCATGCCGGCCAGCATCGCGCTGATGTGGCGATCGGCGGCGAAATAGAAAACCTGTTTGCCCTGCCGCTGCGCCCGCACGATCCGCGCCGCGCGCAACAGCCGCAAATGATGACTCACGAGCGACGGCGACAAACCGAGCTCGTCGGCAATCGCACCGACCGCGCGCCGGCCGTCGACGCAGGCGAGCACGATGCGCAGCCGCGTCGGATCGCCGAGCAGGCGAAACAGATCGGCGAGCGGCGCGACGCTTTTTGGCGCGTGCGGCTCGAAGCCCGCAGGCGATGGCGCAGAGACCGTAGCAGGAATCATGGCAGCGTACATATGAACAGGTATTCACAGGTTAAGCGAAAGCCGCGCAACGGGTCAAACCGGAGCGAGCCTCCGCGAGTGTGGGAAAATGCGGCCTCTGCCTCACCCGACTACCATCCCCCGTCATGCAACCTGTATTTGACCGCGCTTTCGCGGCGCATCGTGACGGCCGCCTCGACGACGCCGAACGCGGCTACCGCGCGACGCTCGACGGCAATCCCGCGCACGTCGACGCGTTGCATCTGCTGGGCGTGCTGCGCCACCAGCAGGGCCAGCACGCCGAAGCCGCCGAGCTGGTGCGGCGCGCGGTCAACCTGCGCCCGCAAGACGCCGCGCTGCAGCTGAACCTCGGCAACGCGCTGAAGGCGCTAGGCCAGATCGACGAGGCCATCGACCAGTTCCGCAACGCGCTGACGCTCGCGCCGTCGTTCCCGATGGCGCACTACAACCTTGGCAACGCGTATGCGGCAACGGGCCGTCACGAGGACGCCGCGGACGCGTTCCGCCGTTCGTTGCACCTGCAACCGGACGACGCCTCCTCGCACAACAATCTCGGCAACGCGCTGCACGCGCTCGGGCGTCACGAGGAAGCCATCGCGTCGTTCCGGCGCACGCTCGAGCTGCGCCCCGGACACGCGGGCGCGCTGAACAACATGGGCATGTCGCTCAATGCGCTCGGCCGCGCAGACGAAGCGATTCCCTGCTTCAAGGCCGCGTTGGCCGCCGAGCCGCGCTTCGTCGCCGCGCATTTCAACCTCGCCAATACGTTCGACGCCACCGGCCGCCACGCGCAAGCCGTCGCGTCGTTCGAAGCGGCGCTCGCGTTGCAGCCGAACCTGCCGCCCGCCATCTACGGCATGGGCAATGCGCTGGCCGCGCTCGGGCGCCACACGGAGGCGATACCGTATCTCGAACGCTCGGTCGGGCTCGATCCGCAATTCGCGCTCGCCTGGCTGAGTCTCGGCACCGCGCACCAGGCGCTGGGCGCGCACGCCACCGCGCTTCGCGCATTCGATCAGGCGTTGCGCTTGCAGCCCGATCTCGCGTCCGCGCATATGAACCGCGCGCTCGCGTGGCTCGCGTTGGGCGATTTCGCGCGCGGCCTGCCGGAATACGAATGGCGTCTGCAAACCGTCGCCGAACCGGCGATCGAGACCTTGCCGCGCTGGCACGGCGAGCCGGCCGCGCAGCGCACGCTGCTGATCCACGCGGAACAGGGTTTCGGCGATACGCTGCAGTTCGTGCGCTTCGTCCCGCTGGCCGCGCAGCGTGCCGCGCGCGTCGTGCTCGAAGTGCAGCCGCCGTTGCTGCCGCTGCTGGCGCCGGTCGCGGAAGCGTGGCGCGTGACGCTCATCGCGCGAGGCGCGCCGCGTCCCGCCGCCGACATCCAATGCCCGTTGCTCAGCTTGCCGCTCGCGCTCGGCACGACGTTCGCCACGATTCCCGAGCGCACGCCTTATTTGAGCGCGCCGCCCGCGTATCGGCGCAAATGGCGCGGTTCGATCGGCGGCCAGGCGAAGCGCAAGATCGGGCTCGCGTGGTCCGGACGCATCCAGCAAAACGAAACGCGTTCGATGCCGCTCGCCGCGCTCGAGCCGCTTTTCGCGCTCGAAGGCATCGACTGGATTGTGCTGCAGCCTCACCTCAGCGCCGAAGAACGCGCGGCGCTCGACGGGCATCCGCGCGGCGGCTCGATTCATCGGTTCGACGAGCGGATCGGCGACTTCGCGGATACGGCGGCGATCATCGAACGGCTCGATGCGGTGGTGTCGATCGATACGTCGATTGCGCATCTCGCCGGTGCGCTGCGCAAGCCGCTGTGGCTGATGCTGCCGTTCGCGCCCGACTGGCGCTGGTGTCACGACGACACGCGCAGCCCGTGGTACGCCAGTGCGAAGCTGGTGCGCCAGCCACGGCCGGGTGCGTGGCGCGAAGTGGTGGAAGCCGTCGCGGAAGAACTGCGCCGCGGCTAGCGTCGCGCGTTGAACAAAGCGCTGAACAAGCGTTGAATCCGCGCGGAAATCCCGAGTCAAGCCAACAAACAAAAACCCTGCAGCGAAGCTCGCGTGCAGGGTTTTAATGACCATCTCAATGCGACCCCGCGTTCCGTCGAGCGCGGGGTTTTCTTTTATGCGCCGATGCCGCAGCAGGCGTCAGCGCGCGCCACGCCTCACGCGCCCTTGTATTGATTGCGCGATTCAGGCGTGCGGTACAACACGAGCGTCGCGATCAGTCCGCAGATCGCCGCCACGCCGAGGAAGAGACCCGGCGCCGCCTTGTTTTCGGTCGAATGAATCAGCAGCGTCGAAATGGCAGGCGTGAAGCCGCCGATCGTCGTCGCGAGACTGTAGGCCAGCGAAAAGCCCGCAGTGCGCACTTCGACCGGCATCACTTCCGTCAGCGCGACGACCATTGCGCCGTTATAGCTGCCGTACAGGAACGACAGCCACAGCTCGACCGTGAGCAGACGCGCGAACGACGGCTCGGCGACGAGCCATTGCAGCGCCGGATAAGCGCTCACAATGGTCAGCGCGGTAAAAGCCAGCAGCACCGGACGACGGCCGATGCGATCCGACAGCGCGCCCGCGAGCGGCAACCAGATCAGATTCGACAGGCCGATACACACGGTGACGACGAGCGTGTCGATCGCCGACAGCTTCAGCACTTCCTTGCCGAACGTCGGCGTGTAGGCGGTGATCATGTAGAACGACACCGTCGTCATGATGACCATGCCCATGCCGCCCAGCACCGTGACCCAGTTCGCGGCCATGCTCTTCATGATCTCGCCCATGCCCGGACGATGCTTGCGCGCGGAGAACTCCGCGGTTTCCTTCAGCGAACGGCGGATTATGAACAGGAACGGCACGATCAGGCAGCCGATCAGGAACGGCACGCGCCAGCCCCATGCGCTCATCTGGTCGGCGGGCAGCGTCTTGTTGAGCATCACGCCGATCAGCGCGGCGAACACCACGGCGACCTGCTGGCTGCCCGACTGCCACGCGCAATAGAAGCCCTTGTTTCCCTTGGTGGCAATTTCCGACAGATACACCGACACGCCGCCGAGTTCGACGCCCGCGGAAAAGCCTTGCAGCAGCCGGCCGAACAGCACGAGCACCGGTGCGAGCACGCCGATCGTCGCGTAGCCTGGAATGGACGCCACCGTGAGCGTGCCGAGCGCCATCAGGCCGAGCGTGAGAATGAGCCCCTTGCGCCGGCCATGATGATCGATGTACGCGCCGAGGACGATCGCGCCGAGCGGCCGCATCAGGAAGCCCGCGCCGAACACGGACAGCGAGAGCATCAGCGACGCAAATTCGCTGCCGCTCGGAAAGTAGGTCTTGGCGATCGCGGACGCGTAGTAGCCGTAGACCATGAAGTCGTACATCTCAAGAAAGTTGCCGCTGACCACGCGGAACACTGTCTTGACCTTGGATTCTTCCGACGAAGAAATAGCGGGGGACGCTGTTGACATTGACGTTCTCTGATAAGCCCACGCCGCGCGAACGACGGCGATCTGGCAGTTGAAACGGGCCGCCTGGTCGAACTGGCGGATGCCACAGGCAAACGGCCGCTGCGGATAGCGCCGCGCCGAGGGGCGCAGCATTTTGCAAGCGAAGGCGCTGGAGCGGTATCAGGGTAAACGTTGTGAACCGCCGGGAGCCGCGCCGCCACATGTTACCGTCGATGGCACTGTTGCGTATTCCCTACATTTTCATTACAGCCGGCGCGGCGGCAGGCGGCCGCTAAAATTGGGTTTCAGCCATTCCCGTCGATGCCGTTCCCACCCTTCCCACGCTTCCCATGCCTCTCATGTAGACCGCCCCTGCCTTGTCGCTGCGCACCGCCACCGTCGCCGACACCGCGCTCATCGCGTCGATTCACACCACGAGTTGGCGCGCCACTTACCGTGGCCTGCTGCCCGACGCTTTTCTCGACGGCGAGGTCGCGCAGGAACGCGCGGACTGGTGGCAGGCGCGCATGCGCGCGCCGGGCGGCGAGCGCCGCATCGTGCTGATCGCGGTGCTGGACG
Organism: Paraburkholderia graminis C4D1M; assembly: GCF_000172415.1. Lineage (GTDB taxonomy): Bacteria > Pseudomonadota > Gammaproteobacteria > Burkholderiales > Burkholderiaceae > Paraburkholderia > Paraburkholderia graminis. The sequence goes on along the minus strand of NZ_ABLD01000010.1, from coordinate 137,185 downwards.
GCGAGCCGATCGGCTTCGTCTGTGTCGAGCGTCAGCCGGAGTCCGCGTGGGGCGTGCTGCTCGATAACCTTCACGCACTGCCGGGCTACCAGGGAATCGGCGTCGGGAAGCTGTTGATGCGCGCCGCCAAAGACTGGGCTCGTACGCAAGGTGAGACGTAGCTGCATCTGTATGTGCTCGAAGGCAATATGCCCGCGATCGGCTTTTATGAGCGGCAAGGCTGGCAGTTCGCCGGCGCGGAACCGGACCGCATGGGCGGCGTGGACATCACCGCGCTGCGTTATGTTTATCGATTGGACGGGGCTGGCGTTTGATCGGCGTTTGATCTGCGTCTGTCGTGTCCGTTAGCGCGGATCCAGGAAGTATCCGCAGGTACTTTGCGAAGCTTCCGAGCGTTACGGCGTTTCAATCCAGCGCATCATCTTCTCTTCCCGACGATGGCTTTCCACGCACGGCGCCGATGCGTCCTTCGCATGCGTGCGAGCGCGTGTTGGTGGGTTGCTGCGCCTCTGCGCTGTTGCCCTCGCATGCACGCGCGAGGCGCTTTCGCGTGATGTTTTTGCGTAGCGTTTTTGCGTAGCGCGCCGAGCCCCTCGTCACCGACCCACGGATGCCCAGGCGGCGTCCCTCCCCGAGGCGCTGCAAGAGAGCGATGTCCACCACACCGTTAACCGTAGTCGAAGGCGCGATGGCGTTGCCGCGCTCGCGCCCGTTCAATGATGTGCCGGCGCCATTTGGCCGCGGCTGGACCTTGCTCGCGCCATGCTATTCGCTGGACCGGGGGCTACACGGGCTATACCGCGCGGTCCTCGAAACGTTTGATTTGAGCCAGCAGCCGATTCGCTCGTTTTGTCGATGGGTGGCGCCGGAGGGTCGGCGTGAGGATGCGGTAGTTGCGATGGGTGTGGGGTCGGTGGGTGGCGAGGGGGCGTCGCGGATTGGCGAAGGGGTGGAGGTAGAGGCGTTGGAGGTTCCGTGGGGGGTGGCTTCTGCGGGTTCTGCGGGTTCTGCGGGTTCTGCGGGTTCTGCGGGTTCTGCGGGTTCTGCGGGTTCTGCGGGTTCTGCGGGTTCGGTGGCTTCGGTGGCTTCGGTGGCTCCGGTGGCTTCTGCGCGCTCGGTGGATTTGGTGCCGCCGGTGGGTCCAGCTTGGACGGATGCGCCGGTGCTCGCCGACGCATTGCCTTTCGCACAAGCTGCCGTTTCGCCGGATGCTTGCGCAACCGAGACAACACATCCTTCAGAAGCCGCACAGCGCGCGCCTCGCGCGCTATTCCCGCCGCGGTGGGCGCTCGCGGGCGGCGTCTGCGCTGTGAGCGGCGCGGCACTGCTTACGTGGATGGCCACCCATGACGGCGCCTCGCATCCGCGCAACGGTCACGACATGAAATCCGCGGAAGGAGCCGTTGCCGTCCCCAACACGATGGCTGCGCAAACTCCGTTGCGCCGCGGCGCCGACAGTTCCAACAAGACCCACGAAGCCGTGCGCGCGAAGCCCGCGAGTGCAGCTTCCGCGACGCAGCTTGCGCACGCCGCGTCGGTGCCGGAAGCGGGCCGAGGCATTGTCGTCGGCGCGACCGCTGGACGCCCGGAAACAGCAAAGCCTATCGAGCGGCGCATGTCAGCAGACAGGTCGATCACACGCGCACGCGACCAGCTTGCTGCAAGGAAAGACGGTCGTCATGTGGACATGCAACGGCATCTTGCAGATGGCGCCGCGGTGAGCCATCGGCGGTATGCAGCCGTCGACGCGTCGAGCATCGCAGCGCAAGCGACCGCGCCGCGAACGATCGTCAAGCCGTCCGTTGCGGGTGCATACTCACCGCTTCGGCCGGCGCAGTTGGGCACGCACGATTACGCGTCGATGGACATGAGCGCGGGCGTCGGTAGCAGCGGTCGCGCGCAAGCGGCGCAAATGGCGCAAATGGCGCAGTCGGCGCAATGGTCGCAAGTAGCGGAAGAAGTCCAACAGGCCCGAGACGCCGAACGCCGCCGAGACGCTCAAGACGCGCAACCCATAGAAAAAGCGCAACGGGGGAAACCGGCGCAACAAACGCAGCAGGCCAAACCAGTGCAACCTGCGCAACAGGCGAAGCCGGCGCAGGACGCCCAACAGGCCCAAGACGCTCAGCACCCGCGAGACGCCCAGGACGCACAACGCATCCAACAAGCGCAGCAGGCGAAACCGATCCAGCAAGCGCAGGAGCCGAAACCGGCGCAGCCTGCGCAACAAGCGAAACCGGCGCAACAAGCGCAACAACCCCAACCACCCTCATCCGCGAATCCATCGCCGAACACCAGCCCGCAATGGATAAACCGACTCTCGCAGCGCCGCGTGACCGAAGTCCCCGACCAATTCACTCGATAGCCCTGCAACGCGCGCCATAAAAAAACCCGGCTATCCAAGCCGGGTTTTTTCGCACTCCAACCGCGCCTTTACTTCTGGCCTGGCAGACCCATCTCCATCTGCCGTTGCAATAGCATGACCTGCCCTTGCACCTGCCGCAGTTGCGCCTGTGCGCGTTCCTTCTCTTCACGCAACGCGGCTGCTTCGTCCTGCGTCTGGCGCTGATAGTCGTTGACCTTCGCCTGCTGTGTGCGCGCGACTTCCAGATCGGCTTGCAGGCGCTTCGCCCGGTCTTCTGACAACGCAATAACGTCTTCAATGTACAGCTTCTGCGCCTGCAACTGCGTGCGGCGAATCTCGACCTCGGCAAGCTGCGCGGTTTGCTGCGCGAAGCCCGCGTAAATCGCCTCGGCCCGGCCCGCATCCGCCGACTTGATCACTCGCCAGAAATGCTTGTTCTGAAACAACGCGACGTAGTACGTCAACTCGCGTGGATAGAAAAACAGGCTCGCGCCGTAGCTGCCGTTGTACGTGGTGCGCAGTTCGCTCAGCTTCGTGTCCTGAATCATCTGCATCAACTCGGCGACATTGCCTTGCACTTCGGCCGACGACGACGCCGAAACCGAAGCCGACGACGCGGATGAACCCGATGAACCCGACGCCGCATCGCGCAGCGCGTCGGCGACAGGCTGCGGCGTCAGCGTATTGAGAGCCGGCCGCGTGCCGACGATCGGCGCGGCCTCTTCGCCTTGCGCGGCAAGCACAGACCCGCCATGCTGCAACAGCAGACACGACGCCGCGAGCAGCATGGCGCGCCGTACCAATAAGGGGTGCTTCATATCTGCATGCTCCATGCGGATCCAAAAAACAGCCTTGAATTATCGCGCGGATTTGTGCTTAAGCGAAGCATTGAAGCGTCGCAAAATTGGACTTTAAATCGAGATAAAACTATGGTGTCCGAATTAGGCGACAAAGACGCCTATCGCGAAATCTGAAGAGAGCCGGATGTGAGAAAAGCGCTAATCGCCCGACTCGGGGCGGTCAAAAACAAGATGTGTAAATAACCGTCAACGGCATAAAAAACCGAGGCGCCACCTGGACAGTAGCGCCTCGAAACGAATCAGATTTTCTAGTGGCCGAGCCGCGATCCGATCGGGTCACGTCGCATAGCCGCGCGGCCCAACGGCCAGGATATCCGTCGGCGCGCGGGGCGTGCCGCGTAAGCGGCGACGAGCGCGGACGCGCAGGCTGGATGCAGCTACGGCGCCTCGCCTAAAACCGCGTTTCCCGCGCCACCCGCAAGAAAGTATCGAGCAGCGGCGTGCAATCCAGCAACTCCGGCCCGCCCGCGCGATGAAACTCCGGATGCCACTGCACGCCCATCACGAAAGGCGCGCGCCGATAGCGCACGGCTTCGATGATGCCGTCGGACGCCGACACCGCCTCAATATTCAGATCGCGGCCGAGCGTCTTGACCGCCTGATGGTGAATCGAGTTGACGATCACATCGCGCCGCGCCGGGAACATGTTCGCGAGCGTCGACCCGTCCGGGAAATGGATCGCATGGCGGTGCTGATCGTAATCTTCGTTGACGTGCGCGCCCGCGGTCGGCACATCGGTCGCAATGTCCTGATACAGCGTGCCGCCAAATGCCACGTTGATGAGCTGGCAGCCGCGGCACACGCCGAGCACCGGTTTGCCCGACTCGATGAATTCATGCAGCAGTTCCAGCTCGTACATGTCGCGCACGCGGTCGCCGGGCCATTCGGGGCGGGTCGCCGCTTCCGCATACGACTGCGGCGACACGTCCGCGCCGCCTTGCAGCAGCAGCCCGTCGAGATGCTTCGCGTAATCGCGCAAACGGATATTGCTCGGATGCAGCATGCCCTGGTGCCCGACCGTCGGAATCATGAATACCAGCACGTCGCGCGACATCACCCAATGCGCAATCGATTCCTCGAGGTATTGCAGCGTCTTGCCGCGCAGCCCTTTCGCGCCGGGCTCGGGGTGAAAGATGCGCGCCGATACGCCGATGCGCAGCGTGCGCTGCGTGATCCGCTGGCCGGCACGGTCGAATAGCTGCCGCGCGCGCGCCGCGATGATGCGGCCGAACACCGACCACGCCGAATCCGTCTGCTTCAGATAGCGCGGCGGCGAAGGCGGCAATGCATTCGGCGGCGGCGGATTGGTCGCGCTGAAGTCGGGCGCCGCGCCGAAGCCCGGCGGCGGCGAGCCGGCGGGACGCGCGGTGGACGCCGTGGTGGCCTCGGCGTCGAGGACTTCGTCGGTCGAGGTGATCAGTTCGCCTTCGATCGGTTCGCTCGTGAGCGGCGCCGCGCCGCGAGGCTGTGAAGACTGCGTGGGCGGCGCGGGAGGAATGGACGACGCGGCGTCGCGGCCGCGCGTCGTGCGCGCATCGCGTTCGTGGACGGCCGCTTCCTGCTTCGCGACCGACGCCGCGGCGGCACTGCGCGCTTCGGCGGCGTCGCGTTGCTGGGCCGTGCGCCTGTCGACGGGCGTCACGGTGGACGCGCTTTCGGGAGCGTCCGTCGACGACCTCGCCGCGGCTTCGGACGAGCCTGGAGGCGCGGAGATCGGCGATGACACCGACGCACCGCCCCCGGACGAAAGAGCCGCCGCACGCCCCGCCGTCGATGACGACGAAGATAGCACCCCGGTCGAAGTCACAGGGTCTTTCACCGGCGACTGAATGGCATCTTCATGCGAGAGGGGCAAGGAAGCCGCCGGTTCGGCGGGCGCTTGACCAGGCGTTGTTGTGGTGCCAGGCGTCGCGGACGTCGCGGGCGTTCCCGACGTTGCCGAAGTCCCCGGCGTTCCAGGTGTTCCCGCCATCCCCGCCGTCACCGAAGACGTCGAAGTTCCACCGGCTTGACCGGCGTTTTCAGGTTTGTTTTCGCTCATGACTGTCGGAGGGGCGCCTTCCACGCGAACGAATGAATATGCCCTGATTATCCGCCAGCGTGCCGGACCGGGCAAACGCGCACACAATTGCTCACATTGTCCGGCCGCGCCGCCCACTGCCCTCAAACTTAAGGATCAGGCTGTTCGTCGAAAGTTTCGCGCAGCGCGATTTGCATAGCCGCGTGAATCTTCACGCACCAGCGCCAGACAAGCGCGAGCAGCAGCGCCGCGCAGATCAGCACGGCGACGAGCAGACCGGTCGGCGGCAGAATCCCGCCCGACAGCGCGGCCACGAGCAGAAACACGCCGACCATGCACACCACCGGCACCAGATCGGAGATCGCATAGCGTAGCGCGCTCGTGAAGCGCCCCGCCGTCGCGGGCTGCACGCTCACTTCCGCAAGCAGCAACGCGAGCGACTTGGTCTTGCGATAAACCGCCACGAGAAACGGCATCGACACAAGCAAGGCGGCGCTCCACAGCACCACGCGCTGCATCGGCTCGGCGCTGATCCAGTGCGTCAGCAAGCTGCTGATGTAAGGGGCGCCGTAGGACACCATCAGAAAGATCGCGGCGACGAGTGCGAGATTCACCGCAATCTGCAGGATGATTCGCCGCGTCATGCTGAAAAGCGTCGGCTCGCCGCTTCCGGTGCTCAGGCTGCCGAGCCACTGGCTATACATGCCGAACACGTTGACCAGCGTGCGCGGCATAGCGTGAGCCAAACGGCGCGTCAGCGGATCGGCGGCGCGAATCAGATACGGCGTGAATAACGTGGTGAGCGCCGAGACAGCGACCGCGATCGGATACAGAAACGCGCTCGTCACCTTGAGCGTCAAACCAAGCGACGCGATGATGAACGAGAACTCGCCGATCTGCGAAACAGTCATGCCGACGCGCATCGCCGTGCGTCCGTCCTTGCCCGCGAGAAAAGTGCCGAGCCCGCACGACACGATCTTGCCGACGATCACCGCGATCGTGATCACCGCGATCGGCCACGCATAATCGACGAGCACAGCCGGATTCAGCATCAAGCCGATGGTCACGAAGAAGATCGCGGAAAACGCATCGCGCAGCGGCGCGATCAGATGCTCGATGCGATGCAGATGCCGCGACTCGGCCATGATCGCGCCGATCAGAAACGCGCCCAGCGCAATGCTGTAATCGAGCTTGACGACGAGCAGACAGAAGCCGAAGCAGAAGCCGAGCACGGCGACGAGCAGCATCTCGTCGCTGCGGGCGCGCGCCACGTAGTTGAGCGCCCGCGGCACGACGAGAATGCCGACCACCAGCGACACCGTCATGAACAGCAACAGCTTGCCGAGCGTGACGACGGCGACGCCCGCGCTCAACTCCCCCGTCTGCGCGATGCCGGACAGCAGCACCAGCATCGCGATGGCTAGAATGTCCTCGACGATCAGAATGCCGAACACGAGCTGCGCAAAACTCTCGCGCTTCAGGCCGAGTTCGGACAATGCCTTGACGATGATCGTCGTCGACGAAATCGCGAGTATCGCGCCGAGGAACAGCGAATCCATCGGGCTCCAGCCGAACGCGCTGCCGATCTCATAGCCGAGCCACAACATCAGCACGATTTCGGAAAGCGCCGCGACGATCGCAGTCGCGCCGACCTTGAACAGCTTGCGCAGACTGAATTCGAGACCGAGCGAAAACATCAGGAAAACGACACCGAGTTCGCCGAGCGTCTTGATGGTCTGTTCGTCGTGAATCAACTGAAACGGCGGCGTGTACGGCCCGATGATCACGCCCGCCGCGATATAGCCGAGCACCACCGGCTGCTTCAGGCGATGGAACAGCACCGTGACGACGCCGGCGAGCGCCATCACGACCGCCAGATCCTGAATGAAGCCGATGCCTTCATGCATGCGTCCGATCCCTTACAAAAAGTAATGTGAGCGAAGAGTGTAACAAACGCGCGCTGATCGTCGAACCCGCGCCAAATAAAGCGCGACACCTCGCTCGTCCGAGTTGCAAATGTTTTTGACACGCTGGACGGCTGTGAAATATCACCATAATATTTGCCGCATATTTCTTTGGAGCCAAGTGATGCAGCAGGTGTCTTTTCAAGTTGTAGATCGTTCGGGCGCCGCGCGCACCGCGCCGATCAAAGTGGACCGTCTGACGATTGCCGGTTGGGCCGGCCGCGACCAGGCCGCGATCGAGCATCACATTGCCGAGTTGGCCGAACTCGGCGTGAAGCGCCCGTCCACTACGCCCTGTTTCTATCGACTCGGCTCCGAACTGCTCACGCAAGCCGAACAGATCGACGTGGTCGGCACGAAGTCGAGCGGCGAAGCGGAATGCGTGCTGGTGCAATCGGATGAAGGGTTGCTCGTCACCGTCGGCTCAGACCACACGGACCGCGAAGTGGAAGCCTATGGGGTGACGGTCTCGAAGCAGGTGTGCCCGAAACCCATCGCGCGCGATGCATGGCGTTTCGACGATGTCCGCGACCATTGGGACCAACTCGAATTGCGCGCGTTTGCGCTCGCGAACGGCGAGCGGCGCGTCTATCAGCAAGGCAGCGTCGCGTCGCTGCTGTCCGCCGCCGATCTGCTCGCGCGCGCCCCGCTTAGCGAAGGCGCGGCCATGTTCTGCGGGACGCTCGCGGTGCAAGGCGGCATCGTCGGCATGGCGGACGGCGACGCGCTCGAACTCGAATTGCACGACCCCGTCCTGAACCGCACGCTGCGCCACGCCTATCGCGTGCGCGCGTTGTCCATCGTCGAATGAGGCACTCATGAGCAACCCCTCGCCGTCCGCCGCGCACCCGTCCGCCGACCCGTCCACCGACGCCTCGCTCGAAGCCACCGCCATCCGCAAGATCACGTGGCGCATCATGCCGTTCCTGTTTCTCGTCTATGTGCTGTCGTATCTGGATCGCGTCAACATCGGTTATGCGAAGCTGCAGTTCACCGGCGACCTCGGCCTCTCCAACGCGGCGTATGGACTCGGCGCGGGGATTTTCTTCTTCGGCTATTTCGTGTTCGAAGTGCCGAGCAATCTGCTGCTGAAGAAGTTCGGCGCTCGCGCCACGATCGCGCGCATCACGATGCTGTGGGGCCTGCTGTCGTGCCTGATGATGTTCGTGCGCAGCGAAACGATGTTCTACGTGCTGCGCTTTTTTCTTGGCGTCGCCGAAGCCGGGCTCGTGCCAGGCGTGGTGCTCTATCTGACGTTCTGGTTTCCGTCGGACCGGCGCGCGCGGATGGTCGCCGTGTTCATGGCCGCGATTCCGGTGGCGGGCATCATCGGCGCGCCGCTGTCGGGCTTCCTGATGTCGGCGCTGCACGAAGCACACGGCTTGCGCGGCTGGCAGTGGATGTTCCTGATCGAAGGCATTCCGTCGATTCTCGCCGGCTTCTGGGCGCTCGCGGTCTTGCGCAACACGCCCGCCGAAGCCGCGTGGCTCACCGACGATGAAAAGCGCGTGATCCTCGCCCGCCTCTCGCGCGAAAACGCCGCGGCCGCCGCGCAAGGCGCCGAGCATAGCCTCGCGGTCGCGTTGCGCTCGGGCCGCTTCTGGCTGCTCACGCTGATCTACTTCTGCCTCGTCACCGGCAATGCGGGCTTCTCGTTCTGGCTGCCGCAGATCGTCAAGGACCTCGGCGTGACGAACCTCGTCAGCAATGGCTTCGTCACCGCGATTCCGTATCTGGCCGCGGGCATCGGCATGATTCTGATTGGCCGCTCGTCGGATGTGACGGGCGAGCGCCGCTGGCATTACGCGGTGTGCTGCTTCATCGGCGCGGCGGGGCTGCTCGGCAGCGCGTCGGTCACGAATTCGATTCCGCTTGCGGTCACGGGTTTGTCGATTGCGTATATCGGCATTCTGGCGGGCTTCGGCATTTTCTGGTCGATGTCGACGAGCTTCCTGCAAGGCACGGCTGCCGTCGCGGGCATTGCGGTGATCAACTCAATCGCGAACCTCGCCGGCTATGTGAGCCCGTATGTGCTCGGCATCGTCAAGGACGCGACGCATAGCGTGACGTTCGGGCTCGTGCTGATCGCGGGCGCGCTGATCGTAGGCGGCCTCGTCACGCTGATGATGCCGCGCGTGAAAGTCGAGCACGCCGCAGCGGCGGTGCCGGGACGCGCCTGATAGCGCACGGGCCACCCGCACGTGCGCACAAAACCTTGCTCTACAATGCCCGGACGACCTAGTCCGCACTCTTTCACATGACGCTTTTGCAGACCGCCCGCCCTCCGCGACCCACCCGAGCGACCGCCAACGCGAGCCTCGCCGAACAGGCGTATGCGTTCGTCAAGCGCGAGATCATCACGATGCGTTTGCGGCCGAGCGAGGTGCTCAACGAGGCGGAGCTGATGGCGCTGACCGGGATCGGCAGAACGCCGGTGCACCAGGCGCTGCACCGGCTCGTGCACGAAGGGATGCTGACCATCATGCCGCGCAAGGGCATCATGGTTCGTCCGGTTTCGCTCGACGACGTGCTGTCGATCATCGACGTGCGCCTCGTCAACGAAAGCTATTGCGTCGAGCTGGCCGCGCGCCACGCGCAGCAGCACGACTACGACGCGATGCAGGCGCTGCTCGAACGCTCGGCCGTGTGCGTCGCCGCGCACGACATCGAAGGCATGATGGACATCGACCGCGAATTCCATCTGGCCATTTCGGCGGCCTCGCGCAATGCCGTGCTCGCCGACATTCTGCGCGGACTGCACGAGCGCTCGCTGCGCTTCTGGTTCATTTCGCTGTCCGAGCCGCATCATCTCGAAGACGTTCATGACGAACATGTCGAACTGTTCCGCCTGCTGCGCGAGCGCGACGCCGAAGGCGCGCGCCGCTCGGTGCAAAAACATATCGAGGCATTCCGCGCGACGCTTTTCAACCGCATCTGATCGACAAGCATTTGACCCAGCCGCTTGCGAGTCACGCTAGCGAAGCGGCTTCATACAGTCCAACCGGATCGAACTACATCATGGCCACCGAATTCACGCCCTTCCCGCCGCTTGCCCAACTCGCCGGCGATCTCGCCGCGGGACGGACCACGAGCCGCGCGCTCGTCGAAACCGCGCTCGAACGGATCGCCGATCCGGCCGGCCAGGGCGCGGTCGCCTTCATGCACGTCGACGCCGGCGGCGCACGCCAGGCCGCCGACGCGCACGACCGTCTGCGCGCCGCCGGTACGGTTCTGTCGCCGCTCGCGGGCATTCCGGTATCGGTGAAGGATCTGTTCGACATCGAAGGCCAGCCGACCCGCGCCGGCTCGACGGTGCTGGCCGACGCGCCCGCCGCGAAGCAGGACGCGGTGGCCGTCGCGCGCCTCAAACGCGCGGGCGCGGTGATCGTCGGACGCACCAATATGAGCGAGTTCGCGTTCTCCGGGCTCGGCCTCAATCCGCACTACGGCAACCCGCTGTCGCCGTACCGCCGCGACGTGAAAGGCGACGAGCGGATTTCGGGCGGCTCGTCGTCGGGTGCGGCGGCGTCCGTTGCGGACGGCATGGCGGCCGTCGCGCTCGGCACCGACACCGGCGGCTCGATCCGCATTCCGTCCGCGCTATGCGGGCTGACCGGCTTCAAGCCCACGTCCACGCGAATTCCGAAGCAAGGCGGCGTGCCGCTTTCGTCGACGCTCGATTCGTTCGGGCCAATCGGCGTTTCCGTGGCGTGCTGCGCGCTGGTGGACCGCATGCTCGCCGGCCTCGAGCCGCGCGTGCCGGCCGCGCGCCCGCTCGAAGGCGTGCGCCTCGGCGTGCTCACGAACTACGTCACGGACGGCGTCGAGCCCGCGGTCGCCGCCGCCATCGACACGGCGCTCAAGCATCTCGAAGCGGCCGGGGCGATTGTCAGCGAAGTGCGCTTTGCGCCGCTCGACCGTCTGCCGGAGATCAACCGCTTTGGCTTTTCGCCGATCGAGGCGTATGCGTGGCATCGTCCGTTGCTGGAAAAGCATCGCGAACAATACGATCCGCGCGTGCTGGTGCGCATTCTGAAGGGCCAGCCCGCCAGCGCCGCCGACTATCTCGACCTGCTCGCCGAACGCGACGCAATGCTCGCCGAAGCCGCCCGCACGCTGTGGCAGCGCTTCGACGCGGTGGTCGCGCCGACGGTGCCGGTGGTGCCGCCGCGCGTCGCCGAACTGGTTTCCGACGACGATCTGTTCGGCCGCACCAACGCGCTGATCCTGCGTAACCCCGGCGTGTTTAATTTTCTCGACGCGTGTGCATTGTCGCTGCCGTGCCACCTGCGCGGCGACGCGCCGGTCGGCCTGATGCTGGCCGGCGCGCCGCACGCCGACGACGCGCTGCTCGCTATCGGCCGCGGCGCCGAGGCAGTGCTCAACGCGATTCGCTGACGCGCGCCTGCGGCATCGAAGCGCGCCTGAGTGCGTGGCGCCGTGGGGGCGGGGGTTCGCGCTAGAATCGCGGGCACCTGCCCTTTTCGCTGACAGACGACCATAACGACCGCCTGACAGCCCACAACAGCCGCACAACACACGCACACAGCCACACGATCCATGAACAACGACAACGCGATGCTGCGCCGCGAGCGCTCCCTGCTGGTCCTGCTAGGCCTGATCTGCGTCGGCCTCGTGGCCGGCGCACTGTACCTGCAATACTTCAAGCACGAAGACCCGTGCCCGCTGTGCATCATCCAGCGCTATTTCTTCCTGCTGATCGCGATCTTCGCGTTCCTCGGCGCGCGTTTTAACAGTTGGCGCGGCGTGCGTCTGCTGGAAGTCATGGCTGCGCTGTCGGCGCTGGCCGGCATCGTGACCGCCGTCCGCCACGTGTATGTGCAGGCGAATCCGGGCTTTAGCTGCGGCTTCGACGCGCTCCAGCCGATCGTCGACAGCCTGCCGCCCGCGCACTGGCTGCCGGGCGTGTTCAAGGTCGCGGGGCTGTGCGAAACCGCTTATCCGCCTATCCTCGGGCTCACGCTGCCGATGTGGGCGCTGGTCGGCTTCGTGCTGGCGTTTGTGCCGCTGGCGCTGAGTCTGGTGCGCAATCGTCGACGGATCGCGTAGGCGGGATTCGCTGGTTGGGGCGGGGTTGGGGCTGCCGCTGGACTCCGGCCTCGCCCAGGCAGCCCGCTACGCTACCGCACCGCACACTGCCCTACCGAGCAGCGCCTCCGCCGTAGCGCGCCGTCCGGCACGGCCCACCGCCGCTCTCCGCCTCGTCGCGCGCCGCCCACCCCAGAACCGCGGCGGCGCCGTCAGCAAGTGCGAAAACACCGAGCTTTCGAAGCCGCGCACCATGCGGCACACGCACCGCGAGCGCCACACCCACCGCAGCGCCGCCCACCGCCTGGCAGGCAACACCGCCCCACCCCAACGCAACTTCCCCGCCCCTCACGAATCCGACACAAATCGGACTTATCTCATTGCTTGTTCCGCATAAGCTTCATGCGGCATCGGAAATATTTTTGGGGCGCGGGAGTGCTATCTTCGGTTCTGGATGGCGATCTACGTGCGCGAGGCCGGCTTTGGCGCGACCCCATGCGTAACGCGCGCCCGGTCCGCACTGTCTTCTGGATTCGCCATGACAACGCAAACCATCCGCTTTTATCGCCAGGGGTCCGTCCAAGAGGTCGCGGGCGTGCCCGCCTCGCGCACCGTGCTCCAGCATCTGCGCGAAGACCTGCATTGCACCGGCACCAAGGAAGGCTGCGCTGAAGGCGACTGCGGCGCCTGCACCGTGGTCATCGGCGAACTCGACGGGCGCGGCGCGCTCGCGCTGAAAGCGGTCAACGCCTGCATCCAGTTTCTGCCAACGCTCGACGGCAAGGCGCTCTTCACCGTCGAAGACCTGCGCGCCGCCGATGGCACGCTGCATCCCGTACAACAGGCGATGGTCGACTGCCACGGTTCGCAGTGCGGCTTCTGCACGCCCGGCTTCGTCATGTCGATGTGGGCGCTGTACGAAAACCAGCCGGCCGCGGCCGGCCTGCCGACACGCGACGAAATCAACACTGCGCTGTCCGGCAACCTGTGCCGCTGCACGGGCTACCGGCCGATCGTCGACGCCGCGCAGAAAATGTTCGACTACGCGCAATATCCGCGTACGACGCTCGACCGCGAGGCAATTGAAACAGCACTGCGCGAACTGCAACGCAACGACACCTTCGAATACCGCGCCGCCGATTCACGTGGCGCTGCCTTCGGCTCGCCGGCGTTTTACGCGCCCGTCGCACTCGACGCGTTCGCGCAGCTTCGCGCCGAGCATCCGGAAGCGCGGCTCGTCGCGGGCAGCACCGATGTCGGCCTGTGGGTCACGAAGCAGTTCCGCGATCTCGGCGACATCCTGTATATCGGCAACGTGCGCGAGCTAAAGACGGTCGAGCACGACGCGCAAACGCTGACCATCGGCGCCGCCGTCACGCTCGAAGACGCGTACGCGGCCCTCGCCGCCGACTACCCCGAACTCGCCGAACTCTGGACGCGCTTCGCGTCGCTGCCGATCCGCAACGCCGGCACGCTCGGCGGCAACGTCGCGAACGGCTCGCCCATCGGCGATTCGATGCCCGCGCTGCTCGCGCTCGGCGCCGAAGTCGTGCTGCGTCACGGCGCGAAAACGCGCACGCTGCCGCTCGACGCGTTCTATCTCGGCTATCAGAAGACGGCGCTCGCCGCGGGCGAATTCGTCGCCGCGCTGCGCGTGCCGCGGCCTGGCGGCATGCTGCGCTTTCGCACGTACAAAGTGTCGAAGCGCTACGATCAGGACATCTCCGCGGTGTGCGCGGCATTCGCGCTGCATATCGACGACAGCGGCACGATCCGCGAGGCGCGCATCGCGTTCGGCGGCATGGCGGCGACGCCTAAGCGCGCCGCGCAAACCGAGGCCGCGCTAACCGGCGCGACGTGGGACGAAGCCGCCGCGCGGCAGGCCATGAACGCGCTCGCCGCCGACTACCAGCCGCTCACCGACATGCGCGCGTCGAGCGCGTATCGGCTGAAGGTCGCGCGCAACCTGCTGTGGCGCTGCTATCTGGAAACGCGCGACGACGCGCCGCTCGCGCTCTTCGACGTCAATGTGTTCGCGTTCGAAGCCGGCACGCCGGACGCGATTGCGAAGGAGCCGTCGTGATGAACCGCACCGATGCTTTTGTCGAACGCGCCGCGGACGCCGGAGCGCATCCCGTTGAACGCCAGGCCGCCGCGCGCGAAAGCGAGGCCGCGATCGGCGTCGCGCTGCCGCACGAATCGGCCGCGCTGCACGTGAGCGGCGAAGCAACGTACACCGACGACATCGTCGAACTGCACGGCACCTTGCACGCGGCGCTCGGCCTCTCGCGCCACGCACATGCGCGCATCGTGTCGATGGATCTCGACGCGGTCAGAAAAGCGCCCGGCGTGATCGCCGTGCTGAGCGCCGACGACATCCCCGGTGAAAACAATTGCGGCCCGGTGCTGCACGACGATCCGATTCTCGCCGTGAATGAAGTGCTGTACCTCGGCCAGCCGGTATTCGCCGTGATCGCGGAAAGCCACGAACTCGCGCGCCGCGCGGCCGCGCTTGCGAAAAGCGATGACGTGATCCGCTATGAACCGCTCGAAGCGATCCTCACGCCGGCTGACGCGAAGGCCGCGAAGCAGTTCGTGCTGCCGCCGCTGCATCTGAAGCGCGGCGATCCCGATGCAAAGATCGGGGCCGCGCCGCACAGGATCAGCGGCACGTTCGAAGTCGGCGGCCAGGAACAGTTTTATCTGGAAGGCCAGGTCGCGTATGCGGTGCCGAAAGAGATGGACGGCATGCTCGTCTACAGTTCGACGCAGCATCCGAGCGAAATGCAGCAGGTCGTCGCGCATATGCTCGGCTGGCCCGCGCACAACGTGGTGTGCGAATGCCGGCGCATGGGCGGCGGCTTCGGCGGCAAGGAATCGCAGTCGGCGCTGTTCGCGTGCGTGGCCGCGCTCGCGGCGAAGCTGCTGCGCCGTCCGGTGAAGTTGCGCGCCGATCGCGACGACGACTTCATGATTACCGGCAAGCGTCACGACGCGATCTACGAATACGAGGCCGGCTTCGATAACAGCGGCCGCATTCTCGGCGCACGCGTGGAAATCGCGTTGCGCGCGGGCTATTCCGCGGACCTGTCAGGCGCCGTCGCGACACGGGCCGTCTGTCACTTCGACAACGCGTACTACCTGTCCGATGTCGACATCGTCGCGCTCTGCTGCAAGACCAACACGCAGTCGAACACCGCGTTTCGCGGCTTTGGCGGACCGCAAGGCGCACTCGTGATGGAGGTGATGCTCGACAGCATCGCGCGTCAATTGAACCGCGATCCGCTCGACGTGCGCGCGGCCAACTACTACGGCATCGGCGAACGCGATACGACGCCCTACGGACAGCGCGTCGAGGACAACATCCTCGCGCCGTTGACCGACGAGCTACTCGACTCGAGCGACTATCGCGCGCGCCGCGAAGCGATCGCCGCGTTCAACGCGACGAGTCCGGTGCTCAAGCGCGGCCTCGCGTTCTCGCCGGTCAAGTTCGGCATATCGTTCAACGTGCCGTTTCTGAATCAGGCAGGCGCGCTCGTGCATGTCTACAAGGACGGCTCGGTGCTCGTCAATCATGGCGGCACCGAGATGGGCCAAGGGCTCAACACGAAGGTCGCGCAAGTCGTCGCCGGCGAATTCGGCTTGCCGCTCTCGCGCGTGCGTGTGAGCGCAACGGATACGTCGAAGATCGCGAACACATCGGCGACGGCTGCTTCCACCGGCAGCGATCTGAACGGCAAGGCCGCCGAAGCCGCGGCGCGCACGATCCGCGCGAGGCTCGCGGAACTCGCGGCGAAGCAGTTGGGCGGCCATGCCGACGACGTGCGGTTCGCGAGCGGCGAGGTGTCGGTCAACGGCGGCGCAATGCCGTTCGAGCAACTGGTCGGCGCCGCGTATCTCGCGCGCGTGCAGTTGTGGTCGGACGGTTTCTATGCGACGCCGAAAGTGCATTGGGATGCGAAGACGCTCACCGGTCATCCGTTTTATTACTTCGCGTACGGCGCGGCCGTGTCCGAAGTCGCGATCGATACATTGACCGGCGAATGGAAACTGCTGCGCGCCGACGTGCTGCACGACGCCGGTCAGTCGATCAATCCGGCGATCGATCTCGGCCAGGTCGAAGGCGGCTTCATTCAGGGCATGGGCTGGCTCACCACCGAGGAACTCTGGTGGAATCGCGACGGCCGCCTGATGACGCACGCGCCGTCCACCTACAAGATTCCTGCGGTGAGCGACACGCCCGCCGCATTCAATGTGCGGCTCTACGACAATCAGAACGCGGAACCGACGGTGTTCCGCTCGAAGGCGGTCGGCGAACCGCCGTTGTTGCTGCCGTTCTCGGTGTTTCTCGCGATCCGCGATGCGATTGCGGCCGCTGTGCCGAACGCGCGATGCGCGCCGTCATTGCGTGCGCCGGCCACGCCCGAAGCGATTCTCGATGCGTTGGATGCGTTGAGTGCATCGAGTGCCGACGAAGCGAACGAGCCCGCATCGGCGCAACGCACTGCGAATCATGCGACGATCACGCACACCACGGCTTGAGCCGAACCGCACTCAACAAAGCACTGAACAAAACAATGAGTAACGCGATGAACAACGCCACAGCCCGACGCGACCCCAACGCATCGCGCCACGCTCAACCGGCCGCGCGGACACCGCGCGCGGCACTCCACGGAGAATCGCCGGATGCAAGCCTGGCTACCTGACCTGCAACATCTGCTCGCACACGGCGACGCGGCCGTGCTGGTGACGGTCGCGCGCGTCGAAGGCTCGGCGCCGCGCGAAGCCGGCACGAAGATGATCGTCACGCGCGATTCGGCAAAGCATACGATCGGCGGCGGCCACCTCGAATGGAAAGCGATCGAGACCGCGCGCCAGGTGTTGCGCGACGGCATGCGCTCGCCGCATATGCGCCGGCTCGAGCGTTTCGCGCTCGGCCCGAGCCTCGGTCAATGCTGCGGCGGCGCAGTGGTGCTCGCATTCGAACGGTTCGACGTGGGCGACCTCGGCTGGATCACGTCGATTGCGAAGCGCCTCGCGGCCGGTCAATCGACGGTGCGTAGCGTATCATTCGGCCCCGCGCCGGATGCGGTGATGCTGTCCGATCCCGAGCCGGGCGTGGATGCCGCCGACTGCCTGCTGTGGGACGGCGCCGGTTTCGACGACAGCGGCGCGCTGCTCACCGAAACCATCGCGCCAGGCGACTTCCCGGTCGTGCTGTTCGGCGCGGGCCACGTAGGCGCCGCGCTGGTTCGCGTGCTCGCCACGCTGCCTTGCACGGTGCGCTGGGTCGACGAACGCGACGCGCAGTTTCCGCCCGTCGAATCGCTGCACGCGCACAACGTGAAGATCGACGCGAACGACGCGCCCGACGAAGCCGTCGACGAGGCCGCGCCGAATACGTACTTCATCGTGATGACGCACAACCATACGCGCGATCTCGAATTGGCCGAGCGCATTCTGCGGCGCCGCGACTTCGCGTTCTTCGGCATGATCGGCTCGCATAGCAAGCGCAAGCAGTTCGAGCACCGGCTCGCCGCGCGCGGCATCGATCCCGCATGGATTGCGCGGATGAAGTGCCCGCTCGGGGTGGACGGCATCGTCGACAAGTCGCCGGAAATCATTGCGATTTCCGCGGCCGCGCAGTTGCTTCAAGCCGTCGAAGCCAACGCGAGCCTGCATCGCACGGCGCAAACGGTTTGACTGTTTCGACCGACGGCGAGCAACAACACACACACATTCTGACCGACCATGAATAGAACAAGCCCTGCCACTCTCGTTGAAAAAACCCTGCTCGCGCCGAAGGCCGAGTTGCATATCCACATTGAAGGCTCGCTCGAACCCGAACTGATTTTCGCGCTCGCGAAGCGCAACGGCGTGAAGCTCGCGTACGACTCGATTGAAGCGCTGCGCGCGGCGTATGCGTTCACCGACCTGCAATCGTTCCTCGACATCTATTACGCCGGCGCGAGCGTGCTGCTGCACGAGCAGGACTTTTACGACATGACGATGGCGTACGTCGAGCGCTGCCTCGCCGACAACGTGATTCACAGCGAAATCTTTTTCGATCCGCAGACGCATACCGAGCGCGGCGTGCCGATCGCGACGGTCGTGGCCGGCATCGAACGCGCGCTCGCCGACGCGCAACAGCGCGGCATGACGAGCAAGCTGATTCTGTGCTTCCTGCGGCATCTATCCGAGGAAGACGCGCTCGCCACGTTCGAAGAGGCGCGGCCTTTGTTCGAACAGTACAAGCATCGCCTGATCGGCGTGGGACTCGATTCGTCGGAGCGCGGCCATCCGCCGTCGAAGTTCGAGCGTGTGTTCGCGAAGGCGCGTGAACTTGGGCTCAAGCTCGTCGCGCATGCGGGCGAGGAAGGACCGCCGTCGTACATCTATGAAGCGCTCGACGTGCTCAAGGTCGACCGTGTCGATCACGGCGTGCGCAGCATCGAAGACCCAGCGCTCGTCGCGCGTCTTGCCGACACACGCGTCGCGTTGACGGTGTGTCCGCTGTCGAATCTCAAGCTCTGCGTGTTCGACGATCTCACCAAACATACGCTGAAGGATTTGCTCGATCGCGGCGTTGCGGTCACGGTGAATTCGGACGATCCCGCGTATTTCGGCGGCTACGTGAACGCGAACTACGCGGCCACCATCGACGCGTTGAAGCTCGACGACAGCCACGTCTACACGATTATCCGCAACGGCTTCGAGGCGTCGTTCGTGACGCCCGACGAACGCGCCGAACTGATCGCGAAGCTCGACGCGTACTGGAATCAAAACGGCCCGCATTAAAGGCACTAAAAAGCCGATAAAGGCCGATGTATCGCAGCGCGCGCGGCGTCAATCAAGCGCCGCACACGCTGCTTAGCTTTTCATTTCGGAGACGGTTTTCCCATGACTCATTCTGCACAGGCGCCGGCGCAATCGGCATTTCGCGCGCAATTGCTGACCTTTAACGGCGATCCGTCGCGCTCGCCCGATGCGGCGGTCTTCCATGAGGACGGCCTGCTGATCGTCGAAGACGGCCATGTCGTCGCGGCGGGCGCGTATGCCGCGCTCGCGTCGCAACTCGCGCCGGGCGCGTCCGTGCAGGACATGCGCGACAAACTCATCGTGCCGGGCTTCATCGACACGCACATTCACTATCCGCAGACCGACATGATCGCGTCGCCCGCGTCGGGTTTGTTGCCGTGGCTCGACACGTACACGTTTCCGACCGAGCGCCGTTTCACCGACGAAGCCTACGCACGCGACACCGCGGCCTTCTTCCTCGAGGAACTGCTGGCTTGCGGCACGACGACCGCGCTCGTGTATTGCACGGTGCATAAGCAATCCGCCGACGCGCTGTTCGCCGAGAGCGAGGCTCGCAATCTGCGCATGGTCGCGGGCAAGGTGCTGATGGATCGCAACTGTCCGGAGTTTCTGCGCGACACTGCGCAATCCGGTTATGACGACAGCGCCGAACTGATCGGCCGCTGGCACAACCGCGGGCGTCAGATGTATGCGCTCACGCCGCGTTTCGCGCCGACTTCGACGGAAGCGCAACTCGAAGCGTGTGGCGTGCTCGCGCGCGAACATGCGGATGTGTTCGTGCAGAGCCACGTCGCGGAAAATCTGGATGAAGTGAAGTGGGTCAATAGCCTCTTTCCGGGCCACCGCAGCTATCTGGACATCTACGATCACTACGGTCTGCTGCGCCGCCGCGCGGTGTACGGCCATTGCATTCACTTCGACGCGGAAGACCGCAAACGCATGGCGCAAACCGGCACGGTCGCGTCGCATTGCCCGACGTCGAATCTCTTTCTCGGCAGCGGTCTGTTCGATTTCGACAAGGCCGACGAAGCCGGCATGCCCGTTGCGCTCGCAACGGACGTCGGCGGCGGCACGTCGTTCTCCATGCTGCAAACGATGAACGAAGCGCACAAGGTTGCACGCTTGACCGGACATCATCTGACGGCCACGCGGATGTTTTATCTCGCGACCGCGGGCGCCGCACAAGCGCTCGATCTCGCGGATAAAGTCGGCACGTTGAAGCCGAAGTCCGAAGCGGACTTCGTCGTGCTCGATCCGCAAGCGACGCCGCTGCTTGCGCGCCGCACGGCGCGCACCGAATCGCTCGAAGAGTTGCTGTTCGCGTTCGCGCTGCTCGGCGACGACCGCGCGGTGTACGAGACGTATGCGGCGGGCAAGCGCGTGCATCGCCGCGACGATGTGCGCGAGCATGCGCCTCGCGTGGCGCACATGGCACCGGTTGTGGCCTGACGAAGCGCTACAACCAAAGCGCGATCAACGCTGCGTGCACACCTCGTGCAACGCGTTGAGCCTGCGCACCGGATCGGCGACATACGGGTTCGATTCGTCCCATGCGTAGCCTGCGAGCACCGAGCTGATCATGCGGCGAATCGACGGCGTCTGGTCCGGATAGAAAATGATGTCCTGCAACTCGCCCGTATACCAGCGCTCGACAAATGCGCGGAATGTGTCGATGCCCTTGCGCAAAGGCACATCGTATTGCGCGGACCAGTCGACCTGCTCGCCGTCCAGTTGACGGTTCAAGGTCTGCACCGCGAGATGCGCCGAGCGCAGCGCGATCGTCACGCCGGATGAAAACACCGGATCGAGAAACTCGCCCGCGTTGCCGAGCAGCGCATAGCCGGGCCCATGCAAGCGCTCGACATTCGCCGAGTACCCGCCGATGTGACGCACCGGCATCAGGAACGGCGCGTCGCCGATCAGCCGGTTGAACGTCGGCTCCTTCTGGATCAGCGCGCGCAGCATCGCCTCGCGTTCGTTTTCCGGCACATCGAGAAAACTCGACTCCGCGACGCAGCCCACCGACGACCGTCCACCCGCGAGCGGAATCATCCAGAACCACACGTCGCGACGCTCGGGGTGCGTGGCCACGCAGATCTTGTTGCGATCATGCGCGCCGGCCGGCAGACCGTCGTACACATGCGAGAACAGCGCCGCGCGCGTCGGCATGCGCGTGGGCGCTTCGAGATTCAGCAGACGCGGCAGCACGCGGCCGAAGCCGCTCGCGTCGAACACGAAGCGCGCTTCGATCTGATACGCATGACTGGCCTCGTCGGTCACGTCGACGCGCGGCGCAACGCTGTCCGTATGAACCGCCTGCACCGTGTGGCCGAAGCGCACGTCGGCGCCCTGCGCGGCCGCGCAGCGAATCAGGATGTCGTCGAACGCCGCGCGCTCGACCTGATACGTCGTGCCCCATCCCGCCGAATGCTTGTCGCGGAAATCGAACGACGACGACCGGTCGCGATACACGAACTGTGCGCCGTTCTTGTACTGGAACCCTGCTTCGACCACCGCTTGCAGCATCCCTGCTTCCTCGAGATAAGCCATGCTTTGCGGCAACAGGCTCTCTCCAATCGAAAAGCGCGGGAAGTGCTGACGCTCCAGCACGAGCACCGAGCGGCCCGCCTTGCGGAGCAACGCCGCGGCAACTGCCCCGGCCGGCCCCGCGCCGATGATGACGACATCGGCCGCCAAATGCTTCATGACATGTGTACTCAAGTTTGCCTCAATCGTTTGCTTGCTCGACGCAGCATTACGCTGCATCCTTACGCCTTGTTACATTGCATCTCTAACAGAAAGAACCGTTTTTTCCGGGGAGCCCAGCGTGCCGCCGTCTCATCCATCCACCGTGCCCTTCGTGCCGGAAACCGCATTCGGAATCTGGTTCCTGCGCACGCATACGTGGGAACACCACGTGCTGCGTGTCGCGATCGACGACCTCAAGCGTCTGATCGACACACCGTTGCCCGCGGCGCCCGTCATCGTCGACGTGGGCTGCGGACAAGGCATTTCGTTTCGTCTGCTCGCGGATGCGTTCAAGCCGCGCCGCATTGTCGGCATCGACTATCACGAGCCGTCTCTCGCGCTCGCCGCGAATGCGGCTCAAGCCTGCCGCGATAAAGTCGCCGACATCGAGCTGCTGCACGGCGACTGCGCCGAATTGCCGCTGCCCGATGCAAGCGCCGACATCGTGTTCTGCCATCAGACTTTCCATCATCTCGTCGAGCAGGACCGCGCGCTCGCCGAGTTCCGCCGCGTGCTGAAGCCAGGCGGCGTACTGCTGTTCGCCGAATCCACCGACGCGTACATCAGATCGTGGGTGATCCGGCTATTGTTTCGCCATCCTATGCAGGTGCAAAAAAGCGCGGATGGCTATCTCGACATGATCCGTCGCGGCGGCTTCAGCTTTACCGAACGCAACGTCTCGCTGCCCTACCTCTGGTGGAGCCGCGCCAAAGACTTCGGTCTGCTGGAACGGCTCGGCCTTTACCGTCCGCAACCCGGCAAGCGCCGCGAGACGCTCGTCAATGTCGCGGCGGTCAAGGCCGATTGAATCAGGTGCTCCGCAGCCCGCTTATTTGGCTTACTTAGCCTGCTTACTTACGCAGCGTGACGACATCGCCCTTCAGCGCGACGCCGGCAATCACGGCGCCCGCGCCGCAGGTGAACTCGGTCGCGCTCTCGCGCACTTCGTTCTTGTAGTTGCTCTTGATGTTGATGACCGCGTTGCCGCCTTCCTTGCGCGCGCGGTCCTGCAACTCGATCACCGCCGACAGGAACACATGCTGGCACGCGTCGGTATCGCTCTTGCCGAACGCGTTGGTCTTCTTGTTGGTGGCGAACTCGCCGATCTTCTTCGCGACGGCCGGATGCCGCTGGCCCGCGAAATACAATGCGATGTCGTCGCTGACCTTGCCCGGCTCGCTATGCAACGCCGGTTCGATCGGATAGTTTTCCACCGTGTCGCGTGCGAAAGCCGGTGCAGCGCTCAGCATGGTGAACGAAGCGGCGAGTGTGACAGACATCAGATGGCGTTTCATTGATACTCCTTTGCTGGTTGTTATCCGTTTTACGATTGACGTATCTACTATTGCCTCACGAGCGAGCGCGCCTTAGTTCGCCTCGAGCACGACGAGCCTGCCGCTCACTGCAATCGCCGCGGCGCTCTGACTTACGCCGCAGGTGAACTCGCGCGACGAATTGCTCTCGCTGCTGTGAAAGCGCGTCTTGATGTCGATCACCGCATTCGCGCTGCGTTCGCGTGCCGCCGCGCGCAGCTTGCCGATGGCTTCGGTAAGCGCGTCGCGGCATGCGTCGTCGGCATCGGCGACCTTGCGCGCAATGCGCACCGAGTACGAAACGTCGCCGAGGTCGCGCTTCACCGCCGGATGATTCTGCTCGCCGAAATACACCGGCACGGCGCCGCGCGATTCGCCGCCCGCAGCCGCGAGCGGCAGCGATTTGACTTGCGTCGCGCAGCCCGTCAGCGCTGCGGCTGCCATCGTCAATGTGCCCAGCATGAGCGCTGCTTTCACCATTCTCTTCGTTGCTTTTGTCATTCTTATTACCCTCGTTTTTAAAATCGCGGCCGTTTCAGCCGCCCCGCCACGCCTCGAACATCAAGCTCGCGCAACTGCCGCCAAATCCGAACGAGACCGACATCGCCGTATCGATGCGCGCGTCGCGCGTCTCGCGCACGAGCGGCATGCCGTCGATTGCCGGCTCCGCGCTTTCAATCCCCGCGCTTTCGATCCCCGTTGTCCCCGCGATGAAACCGTCGCGCATCATCAGCAGCGTGTAGATCGCCTCGTGCGCGCCGCAAGCGCCAAGCGGATGCCCGGTCATGCCCTTCGTCGACGAAAACGCGGGTATGCCTCGCTCCGAAGCCGCGCCGAACACTTGCGTCAACGCGCGCAATTCCTCGACGTCGCCAAGCGGCGTGGATGGTGCGTGCGTGTTGATGTAATCCGGTGCCTTGCCGGCTTCGTTCAGCGCGCCGCGCATCGCCCTCGCGATGCCCGCCGCGCGCGGCGTGACCATGCCGGCGTCGGTGCAATCACCGAATCCCGTCAGCTCCGCGTAGATGCGTGCGCCGCGCGCCAACGCGTGATCCAGCGCCTCCAGCACGAGCACGCCGCCGCCCGACGCGATCACGAAGCCGTCGCGCTCGCTGTCATAAGGACGCGACGCACGCTGCGGCGTATCGTTGAAGCGGCGCGACAGCGCGCCCATCGCGTCGAACATCAGCGTCATGTTGTCGTGCAACGACTCGCTGCCGCCCGCGAGCACGATCTGCTGACGGCCGGTCTGGATCAGTTGCATTGCCTGGCCGATCGCGAGCGCGGACGTCGTGCACGCCGACGACGGCGAATAGCTGACGCCTTCGAGCCCGAACACCTGCGCGACATTCGCCGACGCGGTGCTGCTCATTGCATGCGGCACCGTATAGGGCGGCACTTTTTCGACGCCGCGCGTGTTCGCAACGGCCATCGCCGCGTCGTAACTCGACATGGTGCCGACGCCCGAGCCGATCACCGTGCCCGCGTGCGGCGAGCGCAGCATGGCGGCGTCGAGGCCGGCGTCGTGAATCGCTTTCTTCGCGGCGTGACACGCGAAACGCGCGGTATCGCCCATGAAGCGCTCGAGCTTGCGCTCGAACGGCGGCTCGCTATCGACCGATGCGACGCCCGCGACCTGCGAGCCGAAACCGCGCTCGCGCCATGCGTCGATCCGCTCGATGCGCGACGTGCCTGCACGCAACGCGGCCGACACTTCGTCGAGCGTATTGCCGAGGCACGACACGATGCCCATGCCCGTGACCACGACGCGTTGCAGCTTCACACTCATCGAACGCGCCTGAAGATCAGCGACGTATTGATGCCGCCGAACGCGAAGTTGTTGCTCATCACGAGTTCGGCGTCGATCTCGCGGCCCGTGCCAACGATGTAGTCGAGCGGCGCGCAAGCCGGATCGACATTGTTCAGGTTCAGCGTGGGCGCGTACCAGTTGCGCTTCATCATCTCGATGGTCCACCACGCCTCGAGCGCGCCGCACGCGCCGAGCGTATGCCCGACATAGCTCTTGAGCGAACTGATCGGCATGCGTTCGCCGAAGGTCTGAAGGGTCGCGTGGCTTTCGGCGACATCGCCGCGATCCGTCGACGTGCCGTGCGCGTTCACATACCCGATTGCGTCGGGCGGAAGCTGCGCGTCGTTCAGCGCGAGCTGCATTGCGAGCGCCATCGTTTCCGCGGTCGGCTGCGTCATGTGTGCGCCGTCCGAATTGCAGCCGAAGCCGACAATCTCGGCGTGAATCCGCGCGCCGCGCGCCACCGCGTGTTCGTATTCCTCCAGCACGAGCGTGGCCGCGCCTTCGCCGACCACGAGGCCGTCGCGTGCGGCATCGAAAGGACGCGGCGTGAGATGCGGCTCGTCGTTGCGCGTGCTCGTTGCGTACAAGGTGTCGAACACGGCGACGGCGGGCCCCGACAATTCTTCGGCGCCGCCCGCGAGCATCAGCGTCTGCTTGCCCGTCTGAATCGCTTCATACGCGTAGCCGATCGCCTGGCTGCCCGACGCGCACGCGCACGAGGTCGGAATGATGCGCCCCTTGAGGTCCCAGAACAGGCTCACGTTGACGGCCGTGGTGTGCGGCATCATCTGCACGTAGCTGTTCGATGTGACGTCGCTCATCGAGCCGGTTTCAAGCATCGTGCCGAACGCGCGGATCGGCTGCACCGAACCCGACGACGAACCGTAGGCGACGCCCATGCGGCCGTCCTTGATGCGGCGTCGTCGGCGAGGCCCGCATCGGCGAGCGCGAGTTCGCTTGCGCGCACCGAATACAGCGACACAGGGCCCATCGAACGCGTTTTCTTGCGCGGATAATGCGCGGGCGCGACGAAGCCCGGCAACGGACACGCGAGCCGCGTATGCAGCGATTCGAAGTAGTCCCACTCGGGCATGCGCCGCACGGCATTCACGCCGCTTTTCAGGCGCGCTTCGATGGCGTCCCAACTATCGCCGAGCGCGGTGACGCCGCCCATGCCGGTAATGACGACTCGCTTCATCAGATCATCCCGCCGTTGACGCCGATCACCTGGCGCGTGACATACGAGGCCGCATCCGACATCAGGAAGCTGACCACCGACGCGACTTCCGCAGGCTGCCCGACGCGGTTCATCGGCACCGTCTTCAGCGCGTGTTCGAGCTGCATCTCTTCGAGCATGCCGGTTTCGATCAGACCGGGCGCCACGCAATTGACAGTGATGTTGCGCGTCGCCAGTTCGACCGCGAGCGCCTTGGTCGCGCCGATCAGACCCGCCTTCGCCGCGCTGTAGTTCACCTGGCCGCGATTGCCCATCACGCCCGACACCGACGCGATCGTCACGATGCGACCGCCCTTGCGCGCGCGGACCATCGGCATCGTCAACGGATGCACGACGTTGTAGAACGAGTCGAGGCCGGTTTCGATCACGATGTCCCAGTCTTCGTCGCTGAGCGCGGGAAACGCGGCGTCGCGCGTCACGCCGGCGCTGCATACGATGCCGTAGTACGGGCCATGCGCCGCGACATCGGCTTCGAGCACTTCGCGGCATACCGCGCGCTCGCGCACGTCGAACTGCAGCACGCGCGCGGTGCCGCCCTGCGCGGCGATGCCCGTTGCGACCGCTTCGGCCTCGGTGCGTCCGGTCCGGCAATGCACGGACACCGCGAAGCCGTCGGCGGCCAACTGGTACGCAATCGCGCGGCCAATGCCGCGGCTTGCGCCGGTAACGAGAACACGCCGGCTCATGAACTGAAACTCCCCTCAATGAATGACTGAAAATCGGCTGGCTGAAACACCTTGATCACGGCTTCGGCGCAGCACACGTCGCCGTCTTGAATCGTGCATTCGTACGCACCGTGGCCTTCCTCGCTGCGCAGCAGTTCCGTTGCGTGAACCAGCAGTTGTGCGCCGCCTGCGAAGCTCGGCTGCAACGCCTTGTAGCTGCGTGAACCGAGCAGCACGCCGGGCCGCGCACGGCCGCCGCCTCGCATGGCCAGCAGCGCGACATGCGCGGCAATGGTCTGCGCCATCAGTTCGATGCCGATCCACGCGGGCATCGCGCCTTGCGCGTCGGCGTACCATGCGTCGGCGTGAACGGTCGCGCGCGCGGTCAGCGTCTCTTCGCTGAACGTGTTGACCCCGTTGATCAGCAGCATGGTGCCGCGATGCGGGATGATCGCTTCGATCGGTTGCTGCAGCAGTTCGTCGATAGTTAGCGTGTCGTTCATCGCGCTCATCCTGCAAGAATCAGGCTGACGTTGCTGCCGCCGAATGCAAACGAGTTGCTCATCGCGTATCGGGTGCCTCCCTGCGTGGCCGCCTCGCGCGGCAAGAAACGTTCGGTTTCCACGAGGTCGAGCGCGGGCAGCGCCGGGTCGGCCTCGCCGTCCCACAGATGGCGCGGCAGCGCAACGTCCTGACGCGCGAGCGTGAGCCACACGAAGCCAAGCTCCGTCGCGCCCGCGGCGCCCAGTTGATGACCGGTCAGCGGCTTTGTGCCGCTCGTCGCGACACCTTCGGGAAAGACGCGCGACATCAGGCTCGCTTCCATCTCGTCGTTCTTGCGCGTCGCCGTGGCGTGCAGATTCACATAGCCGATAGACGACGGCGCAATGCCCGCATCGGCCAGCGCCTCGCGCAACGCGAGTTCGCCGCCCACGCCTTGCGGATCGGGCGACGAAATGTGATGCGCGTCGCTCGATTCGCCGACGCCCGCAAGACGCACCGCCGCTTCGTCGCGGCTCATCAGGAACACGGCTGCGCCTTCGCCGACATTGATGCCGCAGCGATTGCGGCTCATCGGATTGCTGCGCGCGCTGCTCGTCGATTCGAGCGACGCAAAGCCTTGCACCGTGAGCTCGCATAACGAATCGACGCCGCCCACCACGACCGCGTCGCATAGTTGCAACTGCAACAAGCGCCGCGCCGATGCGAACGCCTTCGCGCTCGACGTGCAGGCGGTCGAGATCGTATACGCCGGCCCTTTCACCCCGAGCGCCGCGGCCGCGAACGGCGCGGCCGTGCCGATCTCCATCTGCCGGTAATTGAAGCTCGACGGCAGCGCGCCCGCTTGTGCCTGATAGACGAACGCGGCTTCGGCCGCTTCGATGCCCGACGTGCTCGTGCCGAGCACCACGCCGATTCGATGCGCGCCATAGCGCTCGCGCGCTGCGTCGACGGCAGGCGCGATCTGCGCAAGCGCCGCGAGCAGCAAGCGGTTGTTACGGCAGTCGTAGCGCGCAAGATCCGCGGACGGCGCGAGTTCGAGCGGCGTCACGACGCTGCCGACAAACGCGTCGCCGATACCCGTGTGCACGCTTGCCATGCCGCGCGCGTCGCCCACCGCGAGCGCCGGCACGATGCTGTCGAGGTCGCCGCCGAGCGCGTTGATCATGCCGAGCGCGTGCAAATAAACTGATGGCGCTTTCATGCGGCCCTCCTTGTTTCCGATGGCATGCCGATCGGTGCAAGCAGCACCGATACCGCAATGCCGAGCGCGAGCGTCGCGCCGAAGCTCTTCAACGCGGGCATCGCGCTCATGCCGAGCATGCCGAACGACAGCAGCGTGGTCGCCGCCGACAACAACACGCCGGTCCACACCGCGCCGAGGTCGGCGTCCGCGCGCAGGCATCCTTCGCGCAGAAACACCGCGTAGTTTGCGCCCACGCCGAGCACGAGCATCAGCGCAAGCCAGTTGAACAGATTGAGCGGCACCCGCGCATAACCGAATGCGGCGAGCGTGACGCCGACAGCGAGCAGCACCGGCAACGTCACCGCGACGCCGCCGCGCACGCGCTCAAGCAGAGAGACTGCGCCGCCTGCATTCGGTGAGACACAGCGACGCGCAGCGTAACGCACGATCAGCAGAACCAGAACGAGCGTCAGCGCGCCGCCGAGCCACCAGCCGCTATCCACGCGATACGCGCCGAACAGCTTCGACACGCTCGCGGCTTTGTCGACGAACGCGACACCCGGCAGCGCCTGCGCGATGGCGATCAACGCGGACTCGTTGCGCGGCGTCACGCCTTGCGGAATCACGACGGCCGCATACGCATGGCTCGCCGCGTCGACCTGACCGAGCCACAAATGCCGATACGGTTGCGACCACGGCGCGGCGAGCCATGAGTCGATACTCAACAGCGCTTGCCGCTTCGCTTGAGCCGCGATCCACGCATCGGCGACTTCGTCTTTGAAGCCTGCTTGCAGCAGCGTCGCGCGCAACGCGGCGGGGTCGTTAAACAGATGTTGCGCGAGCAACGCACGGTCTTCATTCTGCCGACGCGCGGACGGCACGAATTGCGCAACCGACTGATAACCGCCCGTCTTGTCCGCCGTGCCGTTCAACGCGTCGAGTTTCGCGCCGAGCGCTTCGGCCCGCTGCAACACGACGTCCGCCGTCGCGCCGCGCACGACGAAAAACTGCGCGCTGTTATCCACGCCGACCGCTTCGCGCACCTTGTCTTCCTGCGCGACGAGCGACGCATCGCGCTGGATCAGCAGATGGATGTCGTCGTCGCTCGTGAGGCGCAGCCAGCCAGGAATCGCGGCAATCAGCAGCAGCGCGGCGACGAACCACGCGCGCTTGCCGCCGATCATGCGATGCCACACGCCGAGCAGGCGCGCGGCGCGCTCGAACAGACGCCGCGGGCTGCGCTTCGGCGCGTGCGGCAGCAACGCCGGCAACAGCCACATCACCGAAGCGAACGCCGTCACGATGCCCGCCATTGCAAAGCACGCGATCTGCTTGAGCGCGGGAAACGGCACCCATGTCAGGATCGCGTAGCCGAGCAGGCTTGTGGCCAGCGCGACGCTCAACGCGGGACGCACCGCGCGTGCGCCGCGCCGCGCATCCCAGTCTCGCCCCGCGCCGAGATAGACGACGAAATACTGAATCGAATAATCGACGGCTTCGCCGATCAGGCTCGCGCCGAACACGAGCGTCAGCAGATGCAGCTTGCCGAATACGAGCAACGTGACCGCAAGCGCGCAGACAATGCCGAGCGCGGTCGAGACGAAACCGAGCAGCAGCAGGCGCGGCGAGCGGAACACCCACATCATCAGCAACGCAATGCCGACGAGCGACGCAATGCCGATCGCGTGCACTTCGCGCTCCGATGCGCTGCGCGCCGATTCGGCGTAGAACACGGCGCCGGTGCGCGCCACCGACACATCGGGGAACGCGTGCTTCAGCGCGCTTTCGCCTTGCGCCAACGCGCCGAGCACCGCGTGCTGCGTCTTCGTTTCATAGGCCGAGCCGGGCAGCGTCGCGACGATCAGCACGCTTGTCGCATTGCCTCGATGCGAGACGAGCAGACCGTCCTCGAGTTCGAGGTTCGACGTGGCAAGCGGCAGATTGCCGAGCCAATGTTCGAGCCAGCCGAACGGGTCGTCCGATAGCGACGTGGTGAGTCCGCCGCGCAGCGGACTGTAGATGCGCTGAGCCAGCGCATCGCGCAGCGTCGAATCCGCTGCGTTCCCGCCGGCGATTGCCGCACGATCGGCAGGCGTCAGCAAGCCGAAGCGATACGGCATGTACAACGCCGCGATTTGCGACAGATCGAACGGCGGCAATTCCGCCGTCACCGAAGCGAATGCGCCGCTTGTCCGCAGCGATGCGCCGAGCTGTTTCGCCGCCGCTTTCGCGTGCGCGTCGTCGTGACTCGTGACGAGAAAAACGGTGCGGTCGCCGAGCGCGCTCGCGAGCATATCGACGGCTTTTTCCGCGACGGGGTCCGCTTCGGTCGCGGGCAACAGCGCGAGCAAATTGGTCTGCAACGGTGACGGTCCCGCGAAACGCCAGCCGCAATACAGCGCTGCGACGAGCGCGAGCGCGAGCCACGCGGCGCGCACGCCCCATGTCTGTCTCGCGGATCTGTGTCGCAGCAAATCCATTACGGCGTCCCGAACAGGCTGCGTTCGGCCGGCGCGAGTTCGCTCACCGCCTCGCTTTTACTGAACTCGAGTTGCGTCGTATCGCCGTTGGCAAGCGCAATGCGCAGGTTCTGCAGATAATCGCCGCCGCTCATCTGCAAGCCTTTGATGGACTGCGCGATTTGCGGCTGGTTCGGCGTGAGCTGCATGCGCCAGTGCGTGGGGCTGCCTTCGGCCTCTACGTCGAATTGCGAATACAGTGCGGACAGATCGCCGCCGAGCATCGCGCGCATCATCTTCGAGACTTGCGCGACGCCGCGCGTGCCCTGCGCGCTGTGCGCGGTGACACGCTGACCGTTGGCGTTGACTTCGGCGACGCCTGCATCGGTAATCACATACGTGGCTTTGTACGGCGTCGCGATTTGCCAGATCACGCCGCGCTCGCGCACGAACAGCAGCGAGCCCGTGCTGACGAGCGGCTGCTTCATCGCGGCGAGTGTCTGCGTCTGCGTGAACTGCGCGCGCACGCCCTTGGCCGCGGCAAGGTGCGATGCGATCTGCGAGACGAGTGCGGGGTTGCCGTCCGCGGATGCTGCCGAAGCCGGCGATGCGGCCACGCTGAATGCGCCCGAAAGCGCGAGAGCGCATAGCGCGTTGCATAGCGCTTTGCTTAGTCGCCCGTAGCAATTCATGCTGCCCATACGCGCTCCAGTTTTTCGAACACGACGGGCGGCGACACGAATTGCAATTCCTGCGTCGCGGCATCGACAGCCACCTGAATCGTGTAGCCCTTCGTGAGCCGCGCGCCCGACGCGCAATCGACGATTTCATAGCCTATTTTCAGGCGGTTTTCGTGTTCGAGCAGTTGCGCGCGCACGTCGAGTTTCTGGCCGTAGGTTGCCGGACGCACGTACTTCAAGTGCGCT
Organism: Paraburkholderia graminis C4D1M; assembly: GCF_000172415.1. Classification (GTDB taxonomy): domain Bacteria; phylum Pseudomonadota; class Gammaproteobacteria; order Burkholderiales; family Burkholderiaceae; genus Paraburkholderia; species Paraburkholderia graminis. The sequence continues at coordinate 105,260 of NZ_ABLD01000010.1, read as the reverse complement.
TCGACAATCGGCCACAGATAACCCGACGCCTGCATTTCGCGGTAGTCGTAATCGAACGCGCGCAACAGCGCCGCACGGCCGATCTCGAAGTACTTCAGATAATGGCCGTGCCAGCACACGTTCATCGCGTCGACGTCGTGAAACGGCACTTCGACCGTCGCGCTCGCGCTCAATACCTTGCGGGCGGCGCTCATGCTTCTGAGCCTCCGCGATAGTCGTGCAGCAACTCGCATGCGGCGATGCGCGCGGTCAGTGCGCGCAGGTCGGATTCGAGCGCGCGGTCTTCGTCGACGAAAGGCGATTGTGCGCCGACGTTTTCCACGAACGTTTGCAACGGCGCGGGCACCGGCGTCGCACTGTCGATTCGCAGGCGCAACTGCGCCGCCTGCACGGTGGCAAGCGTATGCGCGGCCGCGACCTGCTCGGTCAATTCGAGCACACGCAGGCAGTCGCGCGCGGCGATCGTGCCCATGCTGACCTTGTCCTGATTGTGAGCTTCGGTCGAACGCGAAAACACGCTGGCGGGCATCGTGTTCTTCAGCGCCTCCGCCGTCCACGCGGACGACGAAATCTGCACGGCCTTGAAGCCGTGATTGATGGCCGCACGCGCGGGCGCTGCGCCGCTCAGGTTGCGCGGCAAACCGTTGTTGAAGTTCACGTCGACGAGCAGCGCCAGTTGCCGGTCCATCAGGTCGGCGAGATTCGCGACGGCCACTTTCAGCGAGTCCATCGCGAACGCAATATGGCCGCCGTAGAAGTTGCCGCCATGCAAAACACGTTCGTTGTCGGGGTCGATCAGCGGGTTGTCGTTCGCGCTGTTCAATTCGTTTTCGATGTCGCGGCGCACCCAGCTCAGCGCATCGCGCCCGACGCCGATCACATGCGGCGCGCAGCGAATCGAATAGCGGTCCTGCAAGCGATGACCCGGCGTATCGTCGCGTCCTTCGAGATCGGCGCGAATCCAGGCGGCGGCTTCGGCCTGGCCCGCATGCGGCTTCACTTCGAAGAGCGTCGCGTCGAAATGCGCGGCGCGGCCGTCGAGCGCGACGGTGCACAGCGCGGTCAGGCGCGCGGCGAGCCGCGTCAGATGATCCGCGCGCGCGAACGCGAGACACGCGAGTCCGGTCATGACTGCCGTGCCGTTCATCAGCGCGAGGCCTTCCTTGGGCGCGAGCGTGAGCGGCGTGTGTCCGAGTTCGCTCCACACTTCGCGCACGTCGCGCAGACGTCCTTCGAACATGACTTCGCGTTCGCCCGCGAGTGCGGCGGCGACATATGAAAGCGGCGTGAGATCGCCGCTCGCGCCGACCGATCCTTCGGCCGGAATACGCGGCAGCACGCGATGATTGACGAGGTCCGCGAGACGTTCGAGCAGCACGGGGCGCACGCCCGAAAAACCATACGCGAGCGAGTTCAGACGCGCGGCGATGACGGCAAGCGTCTCGCCGTCGTCGAGATAGCGGCCCATGCCGCAGCCGTGATAACGCGTGAGTTGCAGCGGCAAGGCTTCGACGAGTTCCATCGGCACATCGACCACGCAGGCGTCGCCGTAACCGGTGTTGACGCCGTAGACCGTCGCGCCCGCCGCGAGATGGCGGCGCAGGAAATCCGCGCCGCGTTGAATGCGCGCGCGCCACTCGGGGTCCGTATTCAATGCGACCGGCGCGCGATGCTGCGCGATCGCGACGACGTCCTCGATAGTCAGCTTGCGTGCGCCGATCACCACCGGAGCCGCGTTGCCGCCGCGATTTGAAACCGCTTGCACGCCGGCATCCGGCGCGTCGATCAGATCATGTTCGGCCATTCGCGCCTCGCTTGGGGCTGGCCCAGAAATCGAAGAAGTTGAACCATTGATAAGGTGCCTTGCGGCAATAATGTTCGAGACGCGCGGCATAACGCTGCGCCCACGCCGCGAGATGCTGCGTGCGTTCGCGCCGCGGCAACTCGATGCGCTCCGCGAACGGCTCGAAGTAAAGACGATAACCGCCCTGCTCTTTCAGGCAGAAGAACAGATACACCGGACAACCGAGCGCATGCGCGAGCACGTAGGGGCCCTGCGCGAAAGGCGCATCGGCGCCGAGAAAGCGCGCCTGGGTGGTGCGGCCCGCTTCGTGCGCAGGCACGCGGTCGCCGACAATCACGAGCAGTTCGCCGGCGTCGACACGCTGCTGCATCAGCATCGCCGTTTCAGGCCCGAAGTCCGCGACTTCGAGCAGATGCCGCGCGAACTCGCTGTTCGCCGACGCGAGCACGCTATTGAAGCGCCGCGCATGTTCCGTATAGACGACGGCCGTGACTTTCGCGTAGGCGCCCTGCGCGGCGAGCGCACGCGTCATCTCCAGATTGCCGAGATGCGCGCCGATCACGAGCGCGCCCTTGCCGCTCGCGACCAATGCTTCGAACGCCGAAGGATCTTCGAACTTGACGTCGGCATTGTTGACGCGGCCGGACCACGCGGCGAGCTTGTCGAAGCCCGATTGCGCGAACGCCAGCATGTGTCGATACGCGGACAGCCAGCCGGGTCGCGGCGTCTCGCCATGCGGCGCGGCCTCGCGCAAACGCGTGAAGTAATTGGCCGAGGCCTCGCGCGCGGCACGTCCCGTCAGCAGAAAATACGCGACGATCGGATGCAGCCATAGCGCGGTGAAACGTCGGCCGAACAGCTTGCAACTGAGCGCGAGCAACGACATGCCGAGGTGACTGCCGCGCTCCGCGATACGCCACCAGTCCTGCGCGTTCGGCTCGCTTTGCACGTCCGCGAGCACCGCGCGGCGCGGCATGAACTTGTGCGCGACGAGCATCGGCAGACGCAGCAGCATGCCGCACACGAGCCGCGTGTGACTGCGGCTGATGCGCACGTTGTCCCACAGCACGTCGAAATGCGAGACGCCGTCACTTGCGTACGTGACGCGCGTGGGAATCGCGCGAAACGCGGCGCGCCGCCAATACAGGCGCACCAGAATCTCGATGTCGAAGTCCATCCGCGTGGGTAACTGCACGCTGTCGATCAACTCGCACGCGAGCCCAAGCGGATAGAGGCGAAAGCCGCACATCGAATCGCGGATGGTCAGCGACAGCGTTTCGATCCACACCCACACATGCGTCAGATAACGGCCGTAGAGGCGCGCTTTCGGCACGCTCTCGTCATACACCGGACGGCCCAGAATGACTGCGCCGGGTTCGGCGCGCGCGGCTTCGATGAAACGCGGCACGTCATTGGCGTCGTGCTGGCCGTCCGCGTCGATCTGCAATGCGTGCGTGTACTTCGCGTTGCGCGCGGCGCGCAGGCCCGCCATCACAGCCGCGCCTTTGCCGCCGTTGACCGGCAGACGCAGCAGCGAGACTTGCTGCACGTATTGCTGTGCAAGCTCGGCGAGCACCTGTTGGGTGGCTTCGTCGCTGCCGTCGTCGACGATGAAAATCGGCAAGCCGTGCACCGCGAGATGCGCGACGGTCGCGCCGATCGCTTCCTTGTGGTTGTAGATCGGGATCACGATGCAGGGAGCGAAATTCATCACGCGCTCTCCCGATAAACGATCACGCCCGATGCGCAATCGCGCTCGTTCACGCGGTACGCAAACTGCACGCGCTGACGCGCGCTATCGTGCGCGAGCGTGAGCTTCAACACCGAACCCGGCGACACCGGCGCCATGAACTTCAACCGGTCGACGGACGCGACGCTGTGCGCGCACGGCAGTTGTTCGGCGGCCAGACGCACCGCCCAATCGACTTGCACGACGCCCGGCAGAATCGGCAGTCCGGGAAAATGGCCGGCGAAATGAATCAGCGTGGGCGGCACGCGCAGTTCGTAGTGCAGCGTGTCGCCTGCGCGCGCTTCGGCGAGCAGCTCGAAACCTTCGGCGCGCGGCTCGAACGCCGCGGCAACCGCGGACACCGGCAGCTTGCCGCGCGCGTCGAACGGCAACGCGAGACGGAAGCGCCAATGGCGCGGCAACACGACCGCGTCGAAGTAGTCGGCGAGATGGCGACGCAGGTTTTGTGCGAGGACCACGCGGCCTTCGTCGCGCAAAGCGTCGTTGCCCGCTTCGGTTAACGCGACGACCGCGCCGACGCGCTCACGCGCGCCGCCTTCGAGCGGCGCGATTGCCGCTTGCATCACATACGGATGCAGCGCGAGACGCGCTTCGAGTTCCGGCAGCGACACACGCTTGCCGTCGAGCTTCAGCACGCGATCGAGACGGCCTTGCAAACGGAAACGGCCTTGCGCGTCGAACGTGATTTTGTCGTCGGTGCGATGCCAGCCGCTATGATCGAGATGCGGCGAGCGCACATTGAGCGCACCGTCTTCGTCGCAACGCACTTCGATGCCGGTCGTCGCTTGCCATGCATCGGTCTGGTCCTGACGACGCCATGCAATGCCGCCCGTTTCCGTGCTGCCGTAGATTTCGAGCGGCGCGGCGCCGTAAGCCGCCGCATATTGCTGCGCGGCTTCGAGCGCGAGCGGACCGCCCGACGAAAAAAACGCGCGCGGCGCGGGCGTCAATGCGGCGAAGCCTGGCAGCGCGGGCCAGCGCGACAACTGCGCGGGCGTCGATACGATCACGGCCGCGCCGCATTGCGCGATCTGCGTTTGCAGATGCAGCGGTTCAATGCTGATCTCGCGATCGAATGCGCGGCCGGCGGCAAGCGGCCACATCACGCGAAACAGCAGACCGTAGATATGGTGATGCGGCACGCTCGCGAGCATGGTTGCGTCGCCGACGAGCGCGCCCCACTGCTTCTCGAGCGTGTGCACTTCGGCGTTGAACTGCGCGAGCGTTTTGCGGATCGGCTTCGGACGGCCGCTGCTGCCCGAGGTGTAGAGCGTGAGCGGCGCTTGGGGGTCGATGTTTTTGTCGAGCGCGGACGCGGCTGCCTCGGCTTGCGCATCGGCTTGCGCATGCAACTGCAGCGTCGCGTCGGTCAGCACGACGTCGTACGCGTCGGCGAGATCGGCAAGATAGCCGGGCGTCGCGTTCGCCGGAATCACCGGCTCCTTGCCGCACGCGAAGAGCGCGAACAACGCGCACGCGAAATCGAACGGATCGTCGATACACAGTGCATAGCGTTGCGCCGCTTGCGATTGCACCAGCGCAACGAGCGCCGCGACGCGCGCGCGAAACGCGGCGCGATCGAGCAGCGCCGTGCGATCGCGGCAAACGGCAACGCGTGAAGCGGCGGCATCGAGCGGAATGGACAACAGGTCGTGCAACGCGATCATCACGCCGCCTCCGAACGCGCGGCTCGCGGCAGCACGACGAGATAGCGCCACACGACCTCGGCGATCAGCAGCACACCGATCAGCAGATAGGCAATCGCGCCGTTATACAGCGACCAGCTTGCGCGGCTCCAGTAGAGCGCGGTATACGCGGAAAAAGCACCGTTCAGTAGAAAGAACACACACCACACCTGAGTGACGCGCCGCGTGTGGCGCACTGCGCCCGGCGGCAAGTCGGGCTTGCCGAGGCGCGCAAATTTTTCGACCATCGACGGACCGCGCACGAGCGTCGCGCCGAACGCGATCAGGAGCCCGAGATTGACGAGCGACGGATAGAGGCGCAACAGCAGCTCGCTGTTGGTGAGCACGATGGCCGCCGACGCGCAGCTCAGCAAGCCGACCACGGTCCAGTCGATGGCGGAAAGACGCCGCAGCGAAGTCGCGACCGGACCGCTGCCTGCCCAGCGCTGCAGCCACAGAATCGCAAACAGCATGCAGCCGACGTAACGCGGCGTGTCCCAACGCCACGCGCACAGAATCAACGCGGGATACGCGAGCTTCACCAGCACTTGCACGACCGCCTTCAGCCAATGGCGTTCAGCCGCGGACGAAGCGCTTGCGGCGGGCTGATCGGCCGCCCGTGTGCGCGAACGCACTGCCGGCATCAGCCTTGAGCCGCCAGCAGCGATTCGACCGCGCCGATCACGTCGCCGACCGTGCGCACCGATTTGAACTCTTCCGGCTTGATGCGGCGCCCGGTCATTTCCTGGAGCTTGATCGCGAGATCGACCGCGTCGATGCTGTCCAGATCGAGGTCTTCGAACAGATGCGCGTCGGGTGTCACGCGCTCGGGCTCGATTGCGAAGTTCTCTTTAAAGATGGCGCGGATGCGTTCAAGAATCTCTGCCTCGGACACGGTCATTCCCCTTTGCTGTTGGTTTCGTTCGCGGCGTGCGCCGCTTCGCGCTGACTTGCCACCAGCGCGGCCAGCGTGCTGATGGAGCGAAAGTGCTCGCGCGTGCGGTCGTCGTTTGCCGCAATGGTCAATTGATATTGTTTGCGCAGCACGATGCCGATTTCCAGTGCGTCGATCGAATCGAGACCGATACCGTCGGTATCGAACAACGGTGCATCGTCGTCGATATCGGCGGGGCTCAGGTCTTCCAGATCGAGTGCCTCGATCAGAAGCTGCTTAATTTCCAGTTTTAAAGAATCCATAATCGAACAGGTGCCGGGTAATGTGTGCTTCGACGGCGCTCGTCACGCTGCGCGCAGCGAGAGCCGGTGTTGTGTCGTCTGCCGCGAGCCGCTCGACGCCGAGCGGCTCCAGCACGTTCACGCGCATGCGGAACGCTCGCGCCGGCACGTCGTACCAGCGCATCTGTTTCGTGAACGCGGGCGGATCGCAATCCATCAGCACCGGCACGATCGGCGCGTCCACCTTCAGCGCCATGTGCGCGAAGCCGCGCGAAAACGCATGCAGCCGGTTGCGCGCGGGACTGCGCGTGCCTTCGGGAAAAATGATCATCGTATAGCCTGCCGCGAGCTGCCTTGCGCCTGCTTCGACGAGCTCTGCGGGATCGGCGTTGCTCACGTATTCCGCCGAACGCACGATGCCCCAGAAACACGGGTTGCTCCAATGCGCGTTTTTCACGACGCAGCATGCGTGCGGCGTGAGCGAAAGCAGCACCATCACGTCGAGGTAGGTCGGGTGGTTGGCCACCACGATCGACGGACCGCGCGCGCGCAGCGCCTCGCCGCCCGACACTTCGAGCTTCATCACGCCGATCAGCTGCAACGCGCCGACGAGCGCGCGGAAAAACCAGTGGATGATGCTCGTCACCGCGAACTGCCGCGACGCACGATGCGGCCACAGCCACGCGAGCGGAAACACCAGCACCGAAAACAGCACGCCGCAGATGCCGAACACGACGAAAGCCATGCCCGTGGCGAAGAATCGCCACGTGTAGTCAAGCCGCGCGGTCATGCCACTCCCACTGCCAAAGGACGCCGGCGCCTTGCCAGGCCGCGGGCTCGCCGGTTTCAAGACAATGCAGCAGCGCCTGGCTTTGCGTGGCGAAGCGGGTTGCTGCGGGCTCCGAATCGTGCAGGCGCGGCGACGCGGACTGTGTACAGACCAGATGGCCGAGCGCCGTTTCGTTACTCAAGAGCAGCGCGATCGCGCCGCCCTGCACTTCATCGTCGATCGTTCCGTATGCGGGGTCGGCCGGTTCGTCGGCGTAGACCAGCAGGACCGGTGACGCCAATTGCGTTGCGTGTTGCGCATACGCCTCGAGCAGCGCATAACCGAGCGTTTCCGGGCCCGCCGAAATGGCGCTCGCCGCCGAGCGGTCGCCGCGCGCGATGCCGAACACGCCCGTCATCGCATTGAGCACCGAGAGGCTAAAGGCCGTCGGCGACACCGGCTCGCCGGAACTGATGGCGCGCAGAATCTCCGTGGTGCGGCGCAGTTCGCCGTGCCGCGACGCGAAGACGACGCGCGCCTCGTCGGCCCCGACGCAATCGTGCGCCACCTTCAGCGCGGCTTTCGAGAGCGTGCTGAGACGCCGCCGCACGATCGGTTCGATAAAACCGATGTCGGGTGCGGCGGTGGTGGCAGCAGGCCAGCTAGACCAGCGAGCGACCGGAATGGTCCAGTGCGGATCGGGCATATCGGTGTTCGCGCGTTGAAGCAAGGAGAGGCTGAAGCGCCTGACGGAATACGCAGCCGTCACAGCGTATGCGCGCCGCGCGGACCGGCAATTTCCAGCCGGGGGACAATCCAGACTTCTTTTGTAGGGTTCAGCGAATTAACGGCACTTTGGCCCGATTATTTAGGCCATTGACGATTGGCCGTGTAGTTTGGCTCAGGCTTCCTTAGTCGCCGGAATCATACTGAATATTCTGAATTAAATCAGCCACAAAAGACGTATCCATCTGTATCCGTCTCGCGTTTACGACGCTAATTTGAGCGCTATGGCGATTTGCAGAAATTTCCCATCTGGGCCTGGGAATATCCCTACATCTGTAGGTTTTTGGGAATTCGACTGTCAGTGGTCGCGTTCGCAAAGAGGATCCCGCGAATGCTTTCAATTAACTTTCTGCGACGACTGTTGCAGTCGAATACATGCGATCCGATTTCACGCGAATTCTGCTCCCGGCAGAACGGTCGCGCGGCGACGCCTGCTATAATCCGTCCCTCATTGGGGAGTAGCCGCCCCGCGCCACGTTCGCCCGGCATCTAGCCGGGCTCGCAACAACGTGCGCTCGCGGGGGCGCCTGTCAACAGACTTGGCCGTCATGGCCGTGGCAGCCGCAGCCTCTGGCCTGGCGAGACCGATGACCCACACCCCGCCGCAATTGGGCCCGGCGTGTCGTGGGTCGTCGCTCGTTCATTTCCCGGCCCGCGGATTCCAACCCACGTGTTCCACGCTTTCCTCATTTCCACCGGAGCGGTCGCGCTCGCCGAAATCGGCGACAAGACGCAGCTGCTGTCGCTCGTGCTCGCCGCGCGTTATCGCAAGCCGATGCCGATCATCCTCGGCGTGCTGGTCGCGACGCTCGTCAATCACGCGGGCGCAGGCGCGCTCGGCGCGTGGCTCGGCTCGCTGCTCACGCCGGCCATCATGCGCTGGGCGTTGGCCATTTCATTCATCGGCATGGGTTTGTGGATTCTCGTGCCCGACAAGCTCGACGACGAAGAAGCCAACACGAACCGCACGCATCTTGGCGTGTTCGGCGCGACTGTCGTGGCCTTCTTCCTCGCGGAAATGGGCGACAAGACGCAGATCGCGACGGTTGCGCTCGCCGCGCGCTTTCACGACTTCTTCGGCGTGGTGGCGGGCACCACGCTCGGCATGATGATCGCCAACGTCCCGGCGATCCTGCTCGGCGACCGCTTCGCGCACCGTCTGCCGACCGGGATCGTGCACGGCATCGCCGCCGTGCTGTTCGTGGTTCTCGGAACGATGGCGCTGTTCGGCGGCGGGCTCTGACGAAGGTGCGCGATGCCGGCATTTGCCGGATCGCGCTCTTGTCACGCTTTTATCGCGCTTGCGGTTGCGTCGCGGTCATTGCACGGCTTTCGCGCCCGACGCTGCAGCCGGGGACGCGGCGGCAGCCGGCACCGCCGTTTCGTTGGAAGCACCGGCGCTGTTGCCAAGCGGAATCTTCACCGTGCGCACGACGCCGTTGCCGAGCGGGAAGTCGGCAAGCGCACTGCGCGCCAGATACGGCATGGCCCTCACCAGCGACGACTCGCCGCCCGAGTTGCGCGCGGTCACGTTGTAGACCTCCTTGCCCGTCGCGCGCTCGGTGATCCGCACGCCGAGCAGATGCGTGAAGATCGGATAGCTCTGGTTCACGTAGCCTGCGGGAAACGGACCCCACGGCCCCCACGGATCGTACGGACGGCCCCAGCCCCAGTAAGGCGCCGGCCACGGGTTGTAGTAGACCGGCTCGGCCACCGTCACCATGTCCGAGCGGATTCCATACGAGAGCCCGACGAGATAGCGCGCGTCGTTGCCGTCAACCTGGCGGAACGCATGCGTGGCGAGTTCGTTGGCGATGATGCGCTCATAGGTGGTCAGCTCGAGATTGTTCCGCTGGTCGGGCTCGCGTGTGAACGCGTAGGTGCGGGCCGCGTCGCCGCCGCTCCAGTCGGAGAACGCGGTGACCTGCGTGGTCACGTAGGTCGTGCAGCCGGACAGCAGCACGCTCAGTGCCGCGAGCAGCAGCATGGCCCGGCGCGTCCAGATATTCGTTGTCATGGTCTACCTCGTGAAGCGTTTCTGTTCGTTCGTCTTTGATTGTACGTATGACCGTCGATCGCGCCGCGCCGTTCCGCTCCCTTCCGCTCCCACGCCGCAGGAGCTTGAGCGTGAGCAAGAGCGGTGCGGGCGTCCGAGCGCGCATCGGCCGAACGGCTATCTGAAAAGCGCGCGCCGCACGATTGCCCGAGGCTTTGTACAATGGCTCGACAAGCCCGGCTCGCGCGTCTTCGTGCGCCGGCCGCTCGAGTCCCATCACTACAGAACGCCATGGCCGATACCGCAACGCCCAATGTGATCCGCCGCGCCGATTATGCGCCGCCCGCTTTTCTGATCGACACCGTCGCGCTCGAGTTCGATCTGCTGCCCGAACGCACGGTCGTAAAGAACACGATGCGCGTGCGCCGCAACCCGGACGCCGCGCGCGCGCCGCATCTCGAACTGATGGGCGAACAACTGGAGTTCGTCGGCGCGACGCTCGACGGTCAGCCGTTCGCCAACGCGCATCCGCACGAGCACGGGCTGGTGCTCGACAACGTGCCCGACAGCTTCGAGCTCACGCTCACCAGCATCTGCAATCCGGCGGCGAATACGACGCTCTCGGGCCTGTATGTGTCGAGCGGAAACTTCTTCACGCAGTGCGAGGCCGAGGGCTTTCGGCACATCACCTATTTCCTCGACCGGCCGGACGTGATGTCGACCTACAGGGTCATGCTGCGAGCCAGCAAGGCCGATTATCCGGTGCTGCTGTCGAACGGCAATCTGCTCGAGGAAGGCGATCTGCCGGACGGCCGTCATTTCGCGCGCTGGGAAGATCCGTTCAGGAAGCCGAGCTATCTGTTCGCGCTTGTCGCCGGCAAGCTCGTTGCGCTCGAAGAGCGTCTGAAAACCGGCTCGGGCAAGGAAAAGCTGCTGCAGGTGTGGGTCGAGCCGCACGATCTCGACAAGACCCGTCACGCGATGGATTCGCTGATCAATTCGATCCGCTGGGACGAACAGCGCTTCGGCCTCGAACTCGATCTCGACCGCTTCATGATCGTCGCGGTGAGCGACTTCAACATGGGCGCGATGGAAAACAAGGGGCTCAATATCTTCAACACGAAGTACGTGCTGGCGAACCCGGAAACGGCGACCGACACGGACTTCGCGAACATCGAGGCGGTGGTCGGCCACGAGTATTTCCATAACTGGACCGGCAACCGCGTGACCTGCCGCGACTGGTTCCAATTGAGCCTGAAGGAAGGGCTGACCGTGTTCCGCGATCAGGAATTCTCCGCCGACATGGCCGCCGGACTGACCAGCAGCGGCGACGAAGCGGCGCGCGCGACGAAGCGCATCGAAGACGTGCGCGTGCTGCGCCAGATGCAGTTCGCCGAAGACGCCGGCCCGATGGCTCACCCGGTGCGCCCGGAGAGCTACGTCGAGATCAACAACTTCTACACGATGACCGTCTACGAAAAAGGCTCGGAAGTCGTGCGGATGTATCAGACGCTGTTCGGCCGCGACGGTTTTCGCAAGGGCATGGACCTGTACTTCAAGCGTCACGACGGCCAGGCCGTGACGTGCGACGATTTCCGTCATGCGCTCGCCGACGCGAACGGCCGCGACCTCGCGCAGTTCGAGCGCTGGTACAGCCAGGCGGGCACGCCGCGCGTGTCGGTGCGCACCCGTTACGACGCGGCGGCGCGCCGCTACAGCGTGACGCTCACGCAGGGTTATGGCGACGCCGCGCCGGCCGCGCGCGAAACGCAGAAGGGACCACTGCTGATTCCGTTCGCCATCGGCCTGATCGGCAAGGACGGCAACGATCTGCCGCTGCAACTCGAAGGCGAAGCGCGCGCTTCCGACTCGACCACGCGCGTGCTCGAATTGACGCAGACCGAGCAGACGTTCACGTTCGTCAATGTCGAAGACGAACCGTTGCCGTCGCTGCTGCGTAATTTCTCGGCGCCGGTGATCGTCGAATACGATTATCCGGCCGAACAGCTCGCGTTCCTGCTCGCGCACGACAGCGATCCGTTCAACCGCTGGGAAGCCGGCCAACGCCTTGCCACGCGCGAGTTGCTGACGCTCGCCGGCCAGGCGGCGAACGGCGCGCAACTGCAACTCGACGACTCGGTGGTCGCCGCGTTCGCGCGCGTGCTCACGGACGAATCGCTGTCGCCGGCGTTCCGCGAACTCGCGCTGATGCTGCCGTCGGAGGCCTATCTGGCCGAGCAGATGACGGAGTCGAATCCGGCGGCCGTGCATGCGGCGCGGCAGTTCGTGCGCAAGCGTCTCGCGAATGCGCTCAAGGGCGAATGGCTGAGCATTTACGAGAAGCATCGCACGGCGGGTCCGTACGAAGCCACGCCGGCCGCGGCCGGACATCGCGCTCTGAAGAATCTCGCGCTCTCGTATCTGACCGAGCTCGACGATCCGGCCGAAGCCGTGCGGCTCGCGTCGGCGCAATACGAGGCCGCGAACAACATGACCGACCGCGCCGCGGCGTTGTCCGCGCTGCTCAACGCCGCAGCGGCCAATGGCGGCAGCGCCGAGGCGCAGCATGCGCTCGACGACTTCTACCGGCGTTTCGAGAAAGAGCCGCTCGTGATCGACAAGTGGTTTGCGTTGCAGGCCACGCAGCGCGGCAGTGCGCAGCGGCCGGTGATCGAAATCGTGCGCAAGCTGATGACGCATCCGGCCTTCAATCTGAAAAATCCGAACCGCGCGCGCTCGCTGATCTTCAGCTTCTGCGCGGCCAACCCCGCGCAGTTCCATGCGCAAGACGGCTCGGGCTACGCGTTCTGGGCCGACCAGGTGATCGCGCTCGACGCAATTAATCCGCAAGTGGCCGCCCGCCTCGCACGCTCGCTCGAATTGTGGCGCCGCTTCACGCCGACGCTGCGCGATGGCATGCGTGCGGCGCTGGAGAAAGTGGCGTCGCAAGTGAAGTCGCGCGACGTGCGCGAAATCGTCGAGAAGGCGCTCGCATGATGCGCGTTTGAGCGGTTCTCAACCCCGAAAGCCGGCACGCGTTGCCGGCTTTTTTTCGCCCTTGTGTTGCGACGACCCGGTGGCAGGTTCACGTCGACGTTAGCCATTTGGCCGACTGTTCTTAAGCGCCGCATTGAGGGAAAGTAAACGCATTCAATTAACGGTTTACGTTTAACGCGATGCGTTATATCATTCCCATGATCACGACATTTGGCGACAAGGCTACGGCAAGAATTTTTCAGGGCAGGTTCGTGCATGCGCTGCCGCGTCATATCCAGGCGCTCGCGTACCGCAAGCTGCTGATGATCGACGCCGCGGACACCGTCCATAGTTTGCATGCGCCGCCCGGCAACCGGCTCGAAGCATTGCAGGGGCAGCGCAGCGGGCAGTGGAGCATCCGGATCAATGCGCAATGGCGCATCTGTTTTCACTTTATCGACGGCGAGGCGCTGAATGTTGAGATTGTCGACTATCACTGATTATTGGGAGACCGACATGGTCATCAAACGCTCCGATCTGGCCAGCACCGATTTCTCCGGCATCGACACCGGAGACAGCATCGAGGAAATCCATCCGGGGGAGATTTTGCGCAGCGAATTCCTCGAACCGCTCGGCATGTCCGTCAATGCGCTCGCGCTTGCGTTGCGCGTACCGGCGCCGCGCATCAACGACGTGGTGCGTGGCAAGCGCGCGATCTCGGCTGACACCGCGCTGCGGCTCGAGCGCTACTTCGGCGCGAGCGCGCAGTTCTGGCTCAATCTGCAAATCGCCTACGACCTGCGCGTCGCCACGGCTGCGGCGGGCGCGCAGATCGAACGCGAGATCGAACCCATGCCGAAGGCCGATCGCCCGAAGCTCCCCAAGGTTTCCGCGGAACATGCGCGCGCCGCGGCGCTCGCAGCGAGCGTGAGCGGCAGCGCCACGGCGGGCAAGGTCCGGCGCAAAGGCTGACCGCCGGTTGTGGTTTGGGTTGTGCTTTGGCCGCCGGTTATGCTCGTTGCTGCTCACTGGCCGCGTCGCGCGCGTTTTTCATCTCTCCGCCCACAGCAAAAGCACGGGGCAGACACACCGAGCGGTTAAAATCCGGATATTCCTCAAGCCTCCTGGAGTACAGCAATGTCCTTGCAACGTCGTACCACTCTCACGAAGTACCTGATCGAGCAGCAGCGGGAAACCAATAACCTGCCGGCCGATCTGCGCCTTTTGATCGAAGTTGTCGCGCGGGCATGCAAGGCGATCAGCTATCACGTCAGCAAGGGCGCGTTGGGCGATGCGCTCGGCACCGCGGGCAGCGAGAACGTGCAGGGCGAAGTACAGAAGAAGCTCGATATTCTGTCAAACGAGATCCTGCTCGAAGCGAATGAATGGGGCGGCAACCTGGCAGGCATGGCATCGGAGGAAATGGAGCAGTTCTTCCCTATTCCCGCGAACTATCCGAAGGGCGAATATCTCCTCGTGTTCGATCCGCTCGACGGCTCGTCGAACATCGACGTGAACGTGTCGATCGGCACCATCTTTTCAGTGCTGCGCTGCCCGGACGGCCAGCAGCCTACCGAGCAGTCGTTCCTGCAGCCGGGCACGCAGCAGGTCGCCGCGGGTTACGCGGTGTATGGGCCGCAAACGGTGCTGGTACTGACCACCGGCAACGGTGTGAACTGCTTCACGCTCGACCGCGAGCTCGGTTCATGGGTGCTTACGCAAAGCGACATGCGCATTCCGGTCGAGACGCGCGAATATGCGATTAACGCGTCGAACGAGCGGCACTGGTATCCGCCCGTCGAGCAGTACATCGGCGAATTGAAGCAAGGCAAGGAAGGTCCGCGTCAAAGCGACTTCAATATGCGCTGGATCGCGTCGATGGTCGCGGACGTGCATCGTATCCTGAACCGCGGCGGCATCTTCATGTACCCGGCCGACAAGCGCACGCCGGACAAGCCGGGCAAGCTGCGTCTGATGTACGAAGCGAACCCGATGGCGTTTATCGTCGAACAGGCAGGCGGCGCCGCGACCAATGGCGAGAAACGCATTCTCGATATTCAGCCGAAGAGCCTGCATGAGCGCGTCGCGGTGTTCCTCGGCTCGAAGAACGAAGTGGACCGCGTGACCCGCTACCATCTCGAAACAAAAAATTGACCGAGGGGCTTGCCAAGCCAATAAAAGAAGTCCCTATAATCTCGCTTCTCCTGATGCCGGAATAGCTCAGACGGTAGAGCAGCGCATTCGTAATGCGAAGGTCGGGGGTTCGATTCCTCTTTCCGGCACCATCAAGATTCAAGCAAAAAGCCCAGTCCTCGCGACTGGGCTTTTTGTTTTGGCGATGCGTTTATCGAGGTTGGGACAACACGCGTCTGCGGTTACTAGTTGGCTTTGGCTATCCGCAGAAGTCCGCTCAGTCGCCGTGCAAGCGCGCGATCGTGACGAGGTTGCGCGCGACGACGGAATCGTTTGTCGCGACGCCCTGCTCGACGTTGCTGCGTTTCTCGCCGCAATACGCAGCGACCGCTTCCTGCGGCGCTGACGGAAACCACGAGATGCGGCCGTCGCATTCGATGCCAACCTGACGTCCCTTCCAGTACACAGCGTTTTCCATGACCCACTCTCTGAAGGCGAAGACGACCATCTTCCGCATCGGCAGACGCGCGTCCGTTGCCCAACGCACTCTCGGTTGCCGATACGTCTTCACATCATAGAAGCCAGGATCGCGGCTGCCGGCGTTGTCATCGAGCGATGATGTTTTGTCGCGAAATGCGCGAGCTGGAATGCAACGCCGGCCGAATGCTTAAACCATTCAGTGAAACTCCTAAAAAGTCTTAAGTCGCGTTTGAAAAAAGAGGCCGTTGATCGTCAACGGCGCGACACGTCGCTCGTTTACAAAGAGGTAAAGCTTTCTCGCGATATAAGGTCCGGCTCGGTAATAAACGAACGTTCGCCTTTTAGTGCGGAAAACGATTCCGATGCGGCGGCGCACAAGAAGCTTTGAATCGGGGAATACCCGGAATGAACAGGAGCGGACTCGCGAGACCGAGAGGCGGCAGTGCTTGGGCGGCCCGCCTGACAAGGCGCCAGGGAATCTACCGATGAATTGATGCGCTGAACGTACGCAAGCCCACAGAACAACACAAGCTGCGAACCTATAAATTTAATCAGAAGACTCTGCTGAAATGGTGCGCTGTGCCGTTAAAGCAACAAAGAACGCGTGATGTTAATCGGGCACTGGTGCTAATCGGGGCCCGAGGGAATAATGAGTTTGTAAAGGAGAAAGATCATGGATGCCAAACCACCGAAGATTCCGACCCCGGATAAAGTTTTTAGCCCGGATCCGGAACCTGTCGGCGTCGAATTTTTGGGTGCGGAACTGCCGGAGCACGTGCGCGCCTTTTTCGACGAACAACGTAAGTCGTGCGACGCAAAGTAACTGTGCAGTGGCGCAACGCAGCAGCGGTCTTCGTGTCTCGTGCATGAGGTCTGGTGGCTCGCGCGCTCCCCGATCGCTTTCGTTTGGACGCTACCAATAGACGGACTGCCGCCGCGTAGTGCCGGCGCCTGTCGTTGCGCTTGCGCGCTTCTGCTTGCGCGAGCATCGGTTGTGCTCTGCTTCCCAGCAGCGGCTCCGCCCGGGAGCGCGCCTGTGCGATCGTAGATCGTCTATTCTTCTGGTTTTTCCTTCTGCGCCACCCGGCCGACCGTTGATCCCATGAATCGATTGTTTCGCTTCGCTGCGCCGTGCGCGCTGGCGCTCTTCGCCTGTGCCGCGTTCGCGCCAGCCCCCGCCTTTGCCGATGGCGACGATACCGCGCTAACCAACGTGATCGCGCTTGCGTGGCAACGCCTTGCGCTCGCCGAGCCGGTGGCGCGCTGGAAGTGGGCCAACCATCAAGCGATCACCGACACGCCGCGCGAACAGGCGCTGCTCGCCGATGTGGAAAAGCGAGCCGCGGCGGCCAACGTGGATCCGGCGTTCGCGCGCGCTTTCTTCCAGGATCAGATAGACGCCAGCAAAGAGGTGCAAAACGCGCTGTTCGCGAACTGGCGCGCGACTCAGCCGCCACAAGAACCGGCGCCGGACCTCGCGACGAGCACGCGCCCTCAGTTGGACCGCTTGACGCAGGCGCTCGTCGCCGGCCTCGCCCGCGTGCAACCGCTGCGCGCGGCGCCGGACTGTCCGTCGCGCGTCGCGCAAGCGCTCGCTAACTGGAAGTCGCTGACCCGCTATGACTCGACCCGGTCGAATGCGCTAACTCATGCGCTTGGACACGTGTGCGAAAGCGGCGGCGTCGGCGCGACGGGCTGACGGCGGACGCCAGGAGGAAGGCGTGGACTGATCGCGCTGCGGGGCTTGCACGATCGGGCGGAACGAGCGGGTGAATGTGCAGGCGAAGCGGTCAGGCAACGCCCACGACAGGCTCCGCGTTCACGACCGTCAGCGGCGTCATCCGCAAACCGCGTGCGAGATGGCTTTGCAAAATCCGATACGTCGAAAGCTCAAAGCCGCTGCTATCCAGACGCGACGTGTGCAACTCGGTCGCCTGCTCCAGCGACGGCGCATGGCCGATATAACACCAGCGGTCGACAACATGAAAAGCGCACGCCTCTGACGCTTGTTCCCGCTCCTCGAAAACGACAGGCCCGACAAACGGCCACGGCGCGTCGATGGGATCGCTCTTGGCGACGCGCGGCGCGCGATTGTGCCCCGGCCGCAGCGCCGCAATCCACTGTGCCTCTGTCAGCATTGCGCCCAGCTCGCCGCCCGTCGCGCGCCATTCGACACGCCGAACCTGCTGCGCAAGCCGTATATCCTTCGACGAACGGCGCTCCCCTGTCAGATGCGCGCGAAGCCGCTGACGGACGCGAACGCTTCGTCCGACATACAGCGGCAAGTCGTCGTCTCCATAGAACGCGTAGACGCCGCAGCCCGCAGGCGCCGTGTCGAGCAGATCTTCGGTGATGTTGCCGGCCAGCCGGTAGCGCCGGGTCGTGCGCTCGATGTGCGCCCGTAAAACGTCGAGCGGCACGAGGCCATGCAGGCGCTGCCAGAACTGCCAGATCAGATCGGCGTCGGCGAGCGCGCGGTGGCGATCCGACGGCACGAGCGAATGACGCTCGACCAGCGCATCGAGTCCGTGACGCTTTTCGGACGGAAATAGCGCGCGCGACAGGCGCACGGTGCACAGCACGTCCGGGTCGAATGAAATACCGGCGCGCCGGAATTCGCCGCGCAAGAAACCCCGGTCGAAGCTCGCGTTATGCGCGACGAACAGTTTGCCGTTCAGGCGGGCAAAGAGTTCGGGCGCGATGGCGTCGAATGTCGGCGCGCCGCGCACCATCGCATTCGTGATGCCGGTCAGCTGCTGAATGAAGGACGGAATCGGTTGCTGCGGATCGACGAGGCTGCTCCAGCGCGTGACGCCGGCCGGCCCGACTTCGACGACGCCGACCTCGGTAATGCGGTGCTCGCTGGTCGAGCCGCCGGTGGTTTCAAGATCGACAAAGACGATGGGCTCTGCGAAGGCCGGTTCGGCCAAAAACTGTTCGGACATGGAGAGAATGCTTGGACGCGTGACTTTGCGCCAAGTATGCACTAGTTGGCGGCCGCCGACCGTGCGTAGATCGCGCCAGCGGGACCACACGCCCGACCGAAGCGAATAAATCGGCATAGGGGACGGCCATGAGGCCGTACCCCTGCCACACCACCCGGCATGCGGGTCCGCACCGGGCGGTTCGGGAAGTTGAGGTTATGAGAGTCGGGGTACGCCCAGTTGGTCGAAGTAGGCGATGGTCAGCACGCGCTTGAGCGCACCGTCGCTATTGCGCCACCAGCAACGACTGTTCGCCGCCACTTGTCGCGCCACAGCGGCCGATGCCCCCAGCGCACGCAGTTCCCGGTAGATGGTGGTGCCACGGCGCCAGTGTTTGAGATGGATCGCGCGCAACCGGTGACGCAGCCACTCATCCAGTGCCAACCACACACCGGGTGTTTGCGCCAACCTGAAGTACGCCTTCCAGCCTTGCACGTAAGGCCGTAGCTGTTCCACCACTTTCTTCATGCTGCGCCCGCCAGAGCGATGGGTCAGTTCACGGATGCGGTGTTTGAACGCCAGCAGCGGTTTGGCCGCCACCTTGCGTTTGACCACCCCACCCGCAGCCACCCACAGGCTGTAGCCCAGAAACTTGCGACCAAACACACTGGCCACCGCGCTTTTGGTCTCGTTGACCTTCAGCCGCAGTCGCCCATACAGACGCCGCAGCAGTGCCATCACCCGCTCACCCGCCCGGCGGCTACGAACATAGACATTCGCGTCGTCGGCGTAGCGCGCGAAGCAATGACCCCGCCGCTCCAGTTCCTTATCCACTTCGTCGAGCAGCACGTTGGCCAGCAACGGGGACAGTGGTCCGCCTTGCGGCGTGCCCTGATCCCGTTGCTGGACCACTCCGCCATCCATGATGCCGCTGCTCAGATACGCCCGGATCAGCCGGATTACGCCGGCATCATCGATTCGCTTCTGTAGACGGTCAATCAGGATGTCGTGGTTGACCCGGTCAAAGAATTTCTCCAGATCAACGTCCACCACGATTCGCCGACCCGACTGCACGTACGACTGCGCGGCTAACACCGCGTCGTGCGCACGCCGTCCAGGCCGGAAGCCGTGGCTGTGCTCGCTGAAGGTAGGGTCCAGAACCGGCTGCAGCACCTGTAGCAGCGCCTGCTGGATCAACCGGTCCGTTACCGTCGGGATGCCAAGCTCGCGCTCGCCTCCATCCGGCTTCGGTATCGTCACCCGACGTACCGGGCTGGGCCGGTACGTCCCCTTGAGCAACTGTTCACGGATCGCGGGCCACGCCGTCACCAGATGACGCGACGTCTGGTCAACGTCCAGACCGTCCACGCCAGCGGCTCCCTTGTTGGACCGGACCCGTTTGAACGCCTGCTTCAGGTTCTCTCCTGTCAGCGCCGCTTCCAGCAGCGCCGACCCTGTGTCCCCGGATTCATGTCGCGGGCAGCAGGCTTCATCGCTAGTCGGTGTACGCCGTGCAGCTTCACCGCACGTGACCCCCACCCGCCCCGCTTGCGCGGGCATCTGACGCATTGCCTGTCGCATCGACATGACGCTGGACACTCCTTCCCGTTTAGCCCTTCGTCACCAGCTTCGGCCTCATCAACCTGTCCTGTGACTACTACGGCCTCTGCTGACTTCTCGCTCCGGCTCGACGCCGTTGCCCTTTCAGGCACGAGGCGAGATCTCCCCAGGTAAGAACGCAATCCTTCACCGCACAACCGCCGCATTTACGTTGCCTGATCCTTGACCACGAGAGCTTCGCGCTTCTTTGCACGCTCGCCCTGATCGGCACCGCCTCATATCCGGTTCTTGTTCATCGGCTCGCGGTTTCGCTCCACGCTTCCTCCCCACGCTCGGTCGCCCTCACGCAGTTGCGCTTCACTTCGTTCGCTGTGGTCAACTCACGATGGGACTTGCACCCACAAGACTGCGCCCATGCTGGGCGCACAAAGAAAAGCCCCCGCGATGAATCGCGAGGGCCTTTAGCAGCGGACCCCGCCCCGCACGCTACGGGGCAGCGGCACTACCGCTTACAGCGGCTGGATATTCGCCGCCTGCTTGCCCTTGGGGCCGGCCTTGACGTCGAAAGATACACGCTGGTTTTCCTTCAGCGATTTAAAGCCTTCGCTGCGAATCTCCGAGAAATGCGCAAAGAGATCTTCGCCACCCGAATCGGACGTAATGAAGCCAAAACCTTTAGCATCGTTAAACCATTTGACGATACCTGTTTCCATTTTCCAGTTTCCCTCAACGAATTATCAAATCGGGCAATGCCCTCAACGCCTCAATCCATTGCCATCTTATCCATAAGGAATATCCCGGAGGCATTGCGCACTCGGAGCGGCTACTGAATTCAGCTTTGCCGTTATACGGGGCGCGGTGAATCACCGTCAAGTGAATTTTTAATAGTCCTTAAGTACGACATTGGATAAGCGAAAAGTTAGCCGAATGGCGGAAATAACCGGCGTTTGGGTGCTCGCGCTCGCGTCAAATTTACTCCTCCTTTAACGCGAGCACAGGAAAAGAGAAAGACTTCCCGAAATGCACGCGACGTTTGTAACGATTTGTGACTTTGGTAAGTGTTTCTCCGACTTGTTCGCCTCGCCGAACGAACCGCATCATGAAGCTATGTATTTGCAGTAATGCGCATCAGGAGATTGCCATGCAGTTCCATACCATCCGCCTCATTCTTGCCCGGCTCATTCCTCATTTCGCTCAATCACCGTCGCAAGCATCTCGCACTTCCAGTGCCGAAGCAGACCGGCAGAACTCGTCGGCCCTCGAATTCGACCCGGTATGGCACGGCGATCATTGGCAAAACCTGCTGTCGTCGCCGATGGACGCCCGGCGCTACGTCATGGAGGACTGGAGTTCCTCGACGCCGACCGAACGGTGGAACACCGACTACGCCGCACCGGCGCATTGAGCGGAAGTCACGCGCCAAATCGGGCTTCGCAGTTCTGAGCGCGCAAAAAAAAGCGCGACTGGGAAGTCGCGCTGACAAAGGTTTGGAGATCTTTTTCGACAACGAAAAAGTCCGCTTCGGAAAGCGGTAATTCAGTATAGCGCTTATTTCCGAGTCCGATTATTCACACAAATAACAATCGTCTATTGCATTAACAACAACAATAACTTCGCATAGCCGCTCTTGTTGTTTTTTCGCATCGGATAAGCGTCGTATATAAGCAACGCCAATTCCTCCGCACCCCTTGCATGAGCCCTTGGTACTCTCGAAAGCCTTAACCGGCGGGGCTTTCAACGCGTCCACATATCGTTTCGAACGGCGTAATACTCTATTGCGAAAACAGAAACGCCCATTGATTAGACGGTCTCTCTACACTTTGCGTAACCGGAAAACAGCGCCGCATTCAGACGCTCTTCTCGCGGATACGCCTCTCGCAGCGTCCGCGTGAAGGTTTTCCGAAGCAGCATTCACCGCCAATTCTTGCTTTCGGAGTAACAAGATGAAAAAGACTCTCATGGTCGCAGCCCTGACGGGCGTTTTTGCCACCGCGGCGCACGCCCAAAGCAGCGTCACTCTGTACGGCTTGATCGACGCCGGCATCACGTACACCAACAACCAGCACGGTCACAGCAACTGGCAGCAAACCAGCGGCTCGGTGAACGGCAGCCGTTGGGGCTTGCGCGGCGCTGAAGACCTCGGCGGCGGCCTGAAGGCAATCTTCACGTTGGAAAACGGCTTCGGCATCAATGACGGTTCGCTGAAGCAAGGCGGCCGCGAATTCGGCCGTCAGGCATTCGTCGGTCTGTCGAGCAACCAGTTCGGCGCCGTGACCCTCGGCCGTCAATATGACAGCATGGTCGATTTCGTCGGCCCGCTCGCATTGACCGGCACGCAGTACGGCGGCACGCAGTTCGCCCATCCGTTCGACAACGACAACCTGAACAACTCGTTCCGCATCAACAACTCGGTCAAGTACACGAGCGCGAACTACGGCGGCTTCAAGTTCGGCGGCCTGTACGGCTTCTCGAACCAGGCTGACGGCTTCGCCAACAACCGCGCTTACAGCGCCGGCGCATCGTACAACTGGGGCGGCCTGAATGTCGGCGCAGCGTACCTGCAACTGAATAACAACGGCGCGACGGGCGCGGCTGCGGCGTTCAACGCCGGCGGCGCAGTGTCGAGCGACAACACCTTCTTCGCTAGCCGTCAGCAGACGTGGGGCGCGGGCGCGAGCTACGCGTTCGGTCCGGCGACCGTCGGCCTCGTGTACTCGCAGACGAACCTGTCGGGCCTCGCCGGCATCGGCGCAGGCGCGTCGGGCCAGACGGGCGGCGTCGCCTTCGGTGGTGACAGCGCGCACTTCCAGAACTTCGAAGCTAACGCTCGCTACGCTCTGACGCCGGCTGTCAGCATCGCCGGTTCGTACACGTACACGCGCGCCAGCCTCGCCGGCACCCGTCCGCACTGGAACCAGTTCAACCTGCAAACGGCATACGCACTGTCCAAGCGCACGGACGTCTACCTGCAGGGTGAATACCAGCAAGTCAACGAGAACGCGGTTGTTAATGCGGACATCAACGGTCTGGCTGCTTCGAGCAACAACAAGCAGATCGCTGTCACGGCAGGCCTGCGTCACCGCTTCTAAAGCGGCAGACAGGACTCGCGACAGGGAAGGCGCCGCTTGCGGCGCCTTTTTTATTGCCTGCCCTGCCTGGAACGCCGCGAAGGCCACCGACGCGACGGACGCGGCGGAATCAGCCCGGATGGAACACTAGCCGCCGTTATCGGGCGGCGGATATTTGACGTCGAGTATGTCGATCGGCTGCGGTCCGGCAGGCGTATACAAAGTCACCGTATCGCCGACCTTCGCCTTCAGCAGCGCTCGCGCGATCGGCGAAATCCAGCTCACGTGCCCGATGTCCAGATCGACTTCGTCGATACCGACGATCGTCACCGTATGCTCGTCGCCGTCTTGCGTCGCGTATTCGACCGTGGCGCCGAAAAAGACCTGATCGACATTCTCCTGTTTGCTGCTGTCCACGATCTCCGCGAGATCGAGACGCTTGGTCAGAAAACGAATGCGCCGATCAATCTCACGCAGGCGGCGCTTGCCATAAATGTAATCGCCGTTCTCCGAGCGGTCGCCATTCGACGCCGCCCACGACACGAGCTTGACCACTTCCGGCCGCTCGACGTCGATAAGATGCAGCAGTTCGTCGCGCATGCGGCGGTAGCCCGCCGGCGTGATGTAGTTCTTGGTACCCGCTGGGATGTCCGGCTGGGCGACGTCGAGATCGTCGTCGTTATCTTCGCTCGACTCTTTGACAAAGGCCTTGTTCATGATGATCCATAAGCTGCAGCAAACGACTGCCTCACTAGGGTACACGATCATGGCAATGAGACAAATCGCAGTTACACGCTTCCCTTTTTTGAAACCTTTGCTATAATCTCGTTTCTGCGTGCGGCTGTAGCTCAGTTGGATAGAGTACTTGGCTACGAACCAAGGGGTCGTGGGTTCGAATCCTGCCAGCCGCACCACTTATTCGAGGGCCTTCCTCCGGGAAGGCCCTTACGTTTTACCCAATTTCGCTTTACCAGTTTCGCGTGCGGCTGTAGCTCAGTTGGATAGAGTACTTGGCTACGAACCAAGGGGTCGTGGGTTCGAATCCTGCCAGCCGCACCACTTTTCAAGGGCCTTCCAATCGGAAGGCCCTTTGTTTTTTCGACGACGTTTTTCGACGCCGCCGTTTTACTCCGATTATTCGATTCGACCAGCCACTCGTGGCCGCGGCGCGCTTATTTACGGCCGCGGCGGCGACTGAATATCGCCGATATGTCCGTCCGGGCTAGGAACGTCTTCGAACGTATCGCCCGCCGTCGCCTCGGCAATGCGCCGCGCGCTAACGCCCATCAGCAACTGCGGTTCATGCAGCACGTCGCCGACGCTATCGCCAAACCGGCTTTCGACAAACGCCCGCAGCAGTGCCACGCGCACCGAGTCCGCGCGCCCTTCCACCGGTCCGCGACCGCCTTCGAATTCCGCGACGCACTGTGCCGGCCCCTCTTCGCTGCGTTCGCGCATTTCGATCCGACGCGCGCGCTCCAGCACCACTGCCGCGGCATCCCACGACTTGCTCGGCGTGAAGCGGCCGTCCCACGGACGACCGCGGTCGTTGCCGCGAATCGAGACGGTTTCGCCGCTGTCGGTGAACTGGATTTCGCGCACGAAGTCGTGCAGGCTGCGGGCCACCCAATAGTCGAGTGCGAGGCCCTCTAGGTCAGCTACTTTCATCAGCGTTCTCCCTGAGTTTTCAGGTCAGACTCGCCTATCGCCGGTGTGTTCCTGCAGAAGAAACGACATTTGCTTCACCAGCACGCGCCGGATCAGTAATCGGCCCGCTCGCGCTCGATCCGCATGCCGCTGCCGCCGTCATGCCGATGATGCCCGTCGTCGCTCGGCCGTTCGCGCGCAATGCGCATCACGTCGGGATTCGTGCGCACGCGGCGCATGACGTTGGCAAGATGGACGCGGTCGCTGACCTGGATCACGAAGCGCAGAACCGTGGATTCCTGCGACAGATCTTCGTCCATCGCGATGTGCACGATGTTGGCGTCCGCCGACGTAATGTCCGCGGCCACGCGGGCGAACACGCCCTTGGTGTTCTTGACCAGCACCTTCACCGCGACGTCGAACAGACGCCCCGGCTGCGGCGCCCAGGCCACGTCGATCCAGCGCGCCGGATCGCGCCGGTGAATGCGCTGGGCAACCCGGCAGTCGGTGGTGTGGATCGCCATGCCGAGGCCGATGCCGATGTAGCCCATGATGTCGTCGCCGGGAATCGGACGGCAGCAGGCGGACAGTTGCACCGACATGCCCTCGGTGCCGGTGATCACGACCGGCGGCGCATGAGGCGCCGAGCCCGAATCGGAGCGCGAGTCGTCGTCGGCGTCGCGGCCGCTCATCAGCACTTCGATGCGCTTGGCCATGACCGCCGCCACGCGCCGGCCGAGACCGATGTCCGCGAAGATTTCCTGGCCGTTCTTGTTGCCGGTCCACTGAACGAGCTTTTCCCATGCCTCGGGCGTCACGTCCGACAGCGCGAGACCGTAGCCCTTCAGCGCCTGATCGACGAGGCGCTCGCCAAGCTGAACCGATTCGTTCAGGCGCATCGTCTTCAGATAATGGCGAATCGCCGAGCGCGCCTTGCCGGTGCGCACGAAACCGAGCCACGCGGGATTCGGCTTCGAATACGGCGCCGTAATGACTTCGACGATGTCGCCGCTCTTCAACTCCGTGCGCAGCGGCAGCAATTCGTTGTTGATCTTGACCGCGACGCACTGGTTGCCCAGGTCGCTGTGGATCGAATACGCGAAGTCGAGCGCGGTGGCGCCGCGCGGCAGCGCCATGATTTTCGACTTCGGCGTGAACACGTAGACCGCATCCGGAAACAGATCGATCTTGACGTGTTCGAGGAATTCGCTCGAATCGCCGGCTTCGCTCTGAATGTCGAGCAGCGACTTCAGCCACTGGTGCGCGCGCTTTTGCACGTCGTTGAGATCGGCGCTGCCGTTCTTGTACAGCCAGTGCGCGGCCACGCCGGCTTCGGCAATTTCGTGCATCTTGCGCGTGCGCACCTGAAACTCGATCGGCGCGCCGAACGGGCCGACGAGCGTGGTGTGCAGCGACTGATAGCCGTTCACCTTCGGAATGGCGATGTAGTCCTTGAACTTGCCCGGCACGGGCTTGTACAACGCATGCAGCGCGCCGATGCAGGTGTAGCACTCGAGCGCGCTGTCGACCACCACGCGAAAGCCGTACACATCCAACACCTGGGAGAACGACAACTGCTTGTCGCGCATCTTCTTATAGATGCTGAAGATGGTTTTCTCGCGGCCGGTGACTTCCGCGTCGATCTTCGCGTCGGCGATGGCGCGCTGCACCGATTCCAGAATCTTCCCGACCACTTCGCGCCGGTTGCCGCGCGCGGCCTTGACGGCTTTTTCGAGCGTGGCGTACCGATGCGGATTGAAGTTCGCAAAGCTCAGGTCTTGCAGCTCGCGATACGTATTGTTCAGACCGAGCCGGTGTGCAATCGGCGCGTAAATATCGAGCGTTTCGCGCGCCACGCGGCGGCGCTTTTCCGGCGGCACCGCGCCGAGCGTGCGCATGTTGTGCAGCCGGTCGGCGAGCTTGACCAGAATCACGCGGACGTCGCGCGCCATTGCGAGCAGCATCTTGCGGAAGTTTTCCGCCTGCGCTTCCTCGCGATTGCGAAACTCCATCTTGTCGAGTTTCGACAAACCGTCGACCAGTTCAGCGACCTTCGCGCCGAAACGCTCGGCGAGCTCGGCCTTGGTCACGCCCTGGTCTTCCATCACGTCATGCAGCAGCGCGGCCATGATGGCCTGGCCGTCCAGATTCCAGCCGGCGCAGATTTCCGCGACGGCAACCGGATGCGTGATGTAAGGCTCGCCGCTCTGGCGATACTGGCCGAGGTGAGCTTCGTCGCTGAAATGGAAGGCCGCCTTGACGTCCTTGATTTCCTCCGGCTGCAGATAGCCGGACAAAGCGGACGTCAGCTTGGCAATGGAAACGACGTCATGCCGGCGCGGTTGCTCCGGCGTGGCGGTCGGGCCGAACAGATGGCGAAACGACTGTTCGAGGACCGCGTCGATGTACTTGCGTGCGGACGAAGGTGAATCGGCGTCGTGCTCCGCTTCCGTGGCGGTGGGCGGGGTGGTGCTCATGTTCGCCTCCGTAGCGGTTAGGAGTGGACGCCGGTCTGCACGTTGATGCAATCAGGTAAAGCAGGTGTGACTGGAAAACGCGCCAGAAACATGTGGCGAATCAATAATCAGAAGCGGGGAAAGCGCGCCTTAAACCGGCACCTTCTTCAGCATTTCGACACCGACCTGGCCGGCAGCGATCTCGCGCAGCGCGACGACCGTGGGCTTGTCGCGGCTTTCGATCTTCGGCGTGTGACCTTGAGCGAGCTGACGCGCGCGATAGGTCGCGGCAAGCGCGAGTTCGAAACGGTTCGGGATCTGTTTGAGACAGTCTTCGACGGTAATGCGGGCCATGTTGGGTTCCTTCTCAGTATGTTGCTTATTCTACCTTATGTGCTCGAATCGCCGCCGCGCTCAGGGGTGCGGAAGGTGAATGCCGAGTTGCACAAAAAGCTGCGTATGACGCGCGTATTGCGAGGCGAAGCGTGAACGCGTCGCGGCCACGAGACACTGCAGTTCGCTGAGCGCGCGATCGAAGTTCTCGTTGATCACCACGTACTCCGCTTCGGCCGCATGCGCCATCTCGCTGCCCGCCGCAAGCAGACGTCGCGTGATGACGTTCGGCTCATCCTGGCCGCGCTTTTTCAGGCGCTCTTCGAGCGCTTCGAGCGACGGCGGCAAGATGAAAATCTCGACCGCGTTATGAAACTGCTTCTTCACCTGCTGCGCGCCCTGCCAGTCGATTTCGAGCAGCACGTCATGGCCGCTTTTCATCTGCTCCTCGATCCACACGCGCGACGTGCCGTAGTAGTTGCCGTGCACTTCTGCGCTTTCGAGAAACTCGCCGGCATCATGACGCTGCATGAAATCGTCGACGGTGGTGAAGTGATAGTGCTCGCCGTCCTGCTCCTTCGGACGCGGCGGGCGCGTCGTGTACGAGATCGACAGACGGATCGCTTCGTCGCGGGCGAGCAGCGCATTCACGAGCGTCGACTTGCCGGCGCCCGAAGGCGCGACGACCATGAACAGGTTGCCGGGATATGCGCCGGCATACGGGTTGCGCGGCGCGCCGCTGTCGCGTGTGTGATGATCGGTCATGTTGTGATGCTCCCGCCTTATTCCAGATTCTGTACCTGCTCGCGCATCTGTTCGATGAGCAGCTTGAGCGTCATCGACGAATCCGCCAGTTCTTTCGCCGCCGCCTTCGAGCCGAGCGTGTTCGCTTCGCGATTCAGCTCCTGCATCATGAAGTCGAGCCGCTTGCCGACCTTGCCGCCCTTCTGGATCACGTGACGCGTTTCGTTCAGGTGAGCCGTGAGGCGCGACAGTTCTTCGGCGATGTCGATGCGGATGCCGTACATCGTCACTTCCTGGCGAATCCGCTCGTTGATCTCTTCGCGCGACACGATGGTCGCGGCCGTATCCGGCGCCGCAATGCCGAGCGCTTCCTGCAAGCGCTCGACGATCTTCTGCTGATGCTTCGTAATCAACTCCGGCACGAGCGGCGTGATCTTCGTGACGATCGCTTCCATTTCCGTGACGTTGGCGAGCAGCATCGTCGCGAGTTGCGCGCCTTCGCGGGCCCGCACGTCGATCAGATCGGTAATCGCCTGCTTGCCGCACGCGAGCACGGCGTCGCGCAACACGTCCGGTGCCACGCCCGTCTCGGCGAGCACGCCCGGCCAGCGCAGAATTTCGCCGCTGCGCAGACGGCCCGCTTCCGGAAACGTCGCGAGCACGGTGCGCTCGAGCAGCGCCAGTTGCGTCAGTGCGTCATGATTGATCGAGCCTGCGTTCGCCGTCTGTTCGCTGCGCTGCAGATTGATGCGAATATCCACCTTGCCGCGCGACAGCTTGTTCATCAGCATTTCGCGCAGCGTGGGTTCGCACACACGCACGTCTTCCGGCATACGGAAGTTGAGGTCGAGAAAGCGCGAATTCACCGTGCGCAGTTCGACCGACACGCTCACGCCGCCCGTGCCCGAAGCCGCGACGAGTTCGCGTGTCGCGCTCGCATAGCCAGTCATGCTGTAGATCATCGTATTTCTCGCGATGGTGGCCTTGCGTAAAAGCATGGCCGAAGAGTCGAATCGCCCGGCGTGTACGAGACGCGAGGCGGTGAACAGGCATTATCCCATTTTTGTCGATGAGACCCCTTGTAGAGCCCCGGCCGACGCGCCCAGCCGCCGGACGCATGCGCGCCCCGATCGGCTGTAAAATCCTGCTTTCCCCTCCCGCTTTCTTCCTGACCCAATCCACATGACCGACACCACTCAACGCCCCAGCGGACGCCTCGCCCATCAGTTGCGCGACGTGCGCATCACGCGCCACTACACGAAGCACGCGGAGGGCTCGGTGCTGGTCGAATTCGGCGACACCAAGGTGATCTGCACGGCGAGCATCGCCGAGACCGTGCCTTCGTTTCTGCGCGATCGCGGCCAGGGCTGGCTCACCGCCGAATACGGCATGCTGCCGCGCGCCACGCATACGCGCAGCGACCGCGAGGCCGCGCGCGGCAAACAGACCGGGCGCACGCAGGAAATCCAGCGTCTGATCGGCCGCGCGCTGCGCTCGGTGTTCGATCTGGAAAAACTCGGCGCACGCACGCTGCATATCGACTGCGACGTGATCCAGGCCGACGGCGGCACGCGCACGGCGAGCATCACCGGCGCTTTCGTCGCCGCACACGACGCGGTGAGCAAACTGCTGGCCGCGGGCCGCATCGAAAGCTCGCCGATCAGCGATTACGTCGCGGCCATTTCGGTCGGAGTGTACGACGGTCTGCCGGTTCTCGATCTCGATTATGACGAAGACTCGCAATGCGACACCGACATGAACGTCGTCATGACCGGCGCGGGCGGCTTCGTGGAAATTCAGGGAACCGCGGAAGGCGTACCTTTTTCGCGCGATGAAATGAACGCGCTGCTCGATCTAGCGAGCGACGGCATTGCCACGTTGATCGCGAAGCAGAAAGAAGCATTGGAGTATCGAGGTGAATGAAGTTCGTGAAGCCAACGGCGCGGCTAGTTCCAGTTCGTCGTTGAACAAGGTCGTGCTCGCGTCGAATAACGCGGGCAAGCTGCGCGAGTTCGCAGCGCTGCTCGACGCGGCCGGCATCGAGTTGATTGCTCAAGGCGCGTTGGGCGTGCCGGAAGCGGAAGAGCCGCATCCCACGTTTGTAGAAAACGCTTTGACCAAGGCGCGGCATGCCGCGAAGCTCACGGGCCTGCCCGCCCTCGCCGACGATTCCGGTCTTTGCGTGCGCGCGCTGCGCGGTGCGCCGGGCGTTTATTCGGCACGTTACGCACAGCTAGCCGGCGGCGAGAAAAGCGACGCGGCGAATAACGCGCGGCTGGTTTCGGCATTGCAAGGCGAGAGCGATCGACGCGCGTATTACTACTGCGTTCTCGCGCTCGTGCGTCACGCGGACGACCCCGAGCCGCTGATCGCCGAAGGCCGCTGGCACGGCGAGATTCTCGATGCGCCGCGCGGCTCGAATGGCTTCGGCTACGACCCGTACTTCTTCCTGCCGTCGCTGAACGCGAGTGCCGCCGAGCTCGAGCCATCGGCGAAGAACGCCAGCAGCCATCGCGCGATTGCGTTGCGCCAACTGCTCGCGCGTCTGACGGAGGAAGCGTGATTCCGATCAAGCCGACGCCCGCCGATGTCGGCAATGGCGTCATCAAGGCATTCACGTCGCCAGGCAGCATACGGCTGACGTCGCTGCCGCCGCTTTCGCTGTATGTGCATTTTCCGTGGTGCGTGCGCAAGTGTCCGTATTGCGATTTCAACTCGCACGAATGGAAGGGCGACACGTTCCCCGAGAACGATTATCTCGATGCGTTGCGCGCCGATCTCGAGATGGCGCTGCCGCTGGTGTGGGGGCGGCAGGTGCATACGGTGTTTATCGGCGGAGGTACGCCGAGCTTGCTGTCGGCGGCGGGGCTCGACCGCATGCTGTCGGACATTCGCGCGCTGCTGCCGCTCGACGCCGATGCCGAGATCACGCTCGAAGCCAATCCCGGCACCTTCGAGGCCGCGAAGTTCGCTCAGTTTCGCGCGAGCGGTGTGAACCGGTTGTCGGTGGGCATTCAGAGTTTTAATGAAGCGCATCTGAAGGCGCTCGGCCGGATTCACGATTCGACGCAAGCGCGTCGTGCCGTCGAGGTGGCCGCGTCTACGTTCGATAACTTCAATCTCGATCTGATGTTCGCGCTTCCGCAGCAGACGCTTGCCGAGTGCCAGGCCGATATCGATACCGCGTTGTCGTTCGCGCCGCCGCATCTTTCGCTTTATCACCTGACGCTCGAACCGAACACGCTGTTCGCAAAGTTTCCGCCCGCCCTGCCCGACGACGATGCATCCGCCGATATGCAGGACTGGATTCAGGAACGCACGTCGGCTGCGGGATATGAGCGCTACGAAGTGTCCGCGTATGCGAAGCCACATCGGCAGAGCAAGCACAATCTGAACTACTGGCGTTTCGGCGACTATCTGGGCATTGGCGCCGGCGCGCATACGAAGCTGTCGTTTCCGAATCGCGTGCTGCGCCAGGCGCGTTATAAGCATCCGGCTACGTTTATCGAGCAGGCCAAAGCCGGCGCGGCGGTGCAGGAAGAACATGAAGTCGGACCGCGCGATCTGCCGTTCGAATTCATGCTGAATGCGCTGCGGCTGGTGGAAGGTTTTCCGGTGCATCGGTTTATCGAACGCACGGGTTTGCCGATGACGTCGATCGAGCCGGCTTTGCAGGAAGCGGAGCGCCGCAAGCTGATCACGCGCGATCACGAGAAGATTGCGCCGACGCCGCTTGGACAAGCGTTTCTGAACGATCTACAGGCGTTGTTTCTGAAAGATCCGCAGTGAATGCGGGATGGCTCGAGCGCCGCAGCGAGGTTTTTTCAGGTTACAATTTGCGGCTTGGAGGTGTGGCCGAGTGGTTTAAGGCACCGGTCTTGAAAACCGGCGAAGGAGTGATCCTTCCGTGAGTTCGAATCTCACCGCCTCCGCCAGGACTTGTCTTATACGAAACGGGCCGCCAGGCCCGTTTTTCGTTTGCGCCGATAAAAGATCTCATTGCCGAATGCATAGCGACTATATCGTTTTCGTTGACGAAAGCGGGGACCACAGCCGTACGTCTATCGACACGGATTACCCACTATTCGTGCTGTGTTTCTGCTCATCAAGAAAAGTGACTATGCAGACATCCTGGTTCCGCGGATCAAGAGGTTGAAGTTCGAGACGTTCGGCCACGATTGCGTCGTTCTGCATGAGTCCGACATTCGCCGCAAGCGCGGGGCGTTTGCCCGACTCAGCAAGGAGCCACGAGAAACGTTCCTTGAACGTTTGACCTCGATAATCGACGACTTACCCTTAACGGTGATTGGTGTCGTTATCGACAAACGTAAATTGAAGGACAGATACACCAATCCGTACAATCCTTATCACATCGGCATTCAGTACGGCCTGGAACGCGTGCGTCAATATCTGCGAATGAAGACCTCCAGCACCCGCCGATCCAACGCGCGTAGATCTGATTGAAGCCGCCTCGCGTCATCCTCGCATCAAACACTCACCGCCTCGACCCTCTCCCGCGCGTCCGCACAACGCCGGTTGAGATCGCGATGCATCAACTGACTGTCGAGCAGCGTCGATACATCGGTCAAGCCATAATCAAAGCGCAATACGTATTCGATGTCCGTGTAATCGTGATAGGCGCCGCTGTCGGCCAGCTTCTGCGCTTCGGCGAATGCCGCATGTTGCCGCTCGCCGTTCATCAAATCTCTGATCGCCATGATTGCCGCTCCGAGGAACAGTGACCTCATCATAGCAATGCAAATTCAAACGCAAGGTCGCGTGCGCGCAACACCTAGTGTTTTCCGCTAGATGCACGCTGCACGCCGGCCCCGCCGACACACAGCCAAAGTCAATAACACGCCGTCACCATGACGCTGCATTCAAACGACAGCCACGGGCGCCTTCGTTCCATGCCATCTGACGACCAGAATGCGGCCGACATAACACAGCGTCCCCGCCACGCCGACCACAATGCCCATGCCCTTCGGCGAGACATCGGTCCAGAGGCCGACCGCGAGACTCGACAGCGCGCCGAGCGCCAGTTGCATCGCGCCGAACACCGCGGCCGCCGCGCCCGCGTTGGCCGGATAGCGATGCATCAGATCGGTCGTGCAATTGGCCGACAGCAAACCCACCACGCCGACCACGAAGAAGAGCCCCGCTACGATCGACCACAACCCGCCCCAGCCCGTCAACGAGACGAGGCAGACGAACAGCGACGCGATGCAACTCACGGTCGCGGCAAACGAAATGATCGGCAATGACCCGAGTTGGCCGACGAGCCGCGTATTCATGAAGTTGCCGAACATGATGCCGACGATGTTCAGCGCAAACAAAAAGCCATAGTGCTGCGCCGACACGTGAAAATATTCGATGTACACAAACGGCGTCGCCGTGATGTACGCGAACATCGACGCGAACGCCATGCCCCCGCACAACATGTGCCCCCACGCGACGGGATCGCGCAACAGTCGGCCATACGCGGCAAACGACTTGTGAAGCACCGAGTGCGCGCGTTTCTCGCGCGGCCAGGTTTCCGGCACCTTGAGGAACGCGGTTATCGCGCAGACGGTGCCGAACAGCGTCAACGCGATAAACACGATGCGCCAGCCGCCAAGCAGCAGCAATTGCCCGCCAATCAGCGGCGCGAGCAACGGACCGATCGACGTGACGATGGCAAGCATCGACAACACGCGTGCCGCGTCGGTCGGACCATATGCATCGCGCGCAATGGCGCGAGCGAGCACGGAGGCCGCGCCTGCTCCGAGCGCCTGCACGAAGCGAAAGATGACCAGCGCGCCGATCGAGAACGACAGCGTGCACGCAATGCTCGCGAGCGCATACATGATGATGCCGCCGAGCAGCACGGGCCGGCGGCCATAGGTATCCGACAGCGGCCCATAAAGCAGCATGCCGATCGAAAAGCCGAACATGAAACTGGTGAGCGTGGTCTGCGCCGCGCTCGTGCCGATCGCAAATGCCTGCGCGATGGTGGGCAAGCTCGGCAGATACATGTCGATCGAAATCGGTCCGCAGGCGGCAAGCGCGCCGAGCAACAGAATCAGCCGGCCATCTGGCCGGCGTCCGGTGACATGAGACATGGGAATCCAGGTGAAGCGCGCGTCCTTAACGAGGCGGCGCGGTGATACGAAAGACCGGCATTGACCGGATGAATTGTACGCGACGCTTACCGCGTGTGCCGCGCCTGGCAAACGAAGCGCGCGGCAATTCGCACTCGACGAAGCCTCGCGGCAAGCGTGCCGCCGATCGGTTAAGCTGCCGCGTGAACCCTTGAGCGTCGTACGAAATTCCCTCGACGCCTTCAAAACGTGACTGATCTGCAACGCTGAAATGACTGCCTTTCTGTTGATCTGGAGCCCCAAAAAATGGCCGTGGCCGGAGTTGCCCGACGTGGCGAAACGCGTCGCCGCGGGCATCGCGGTCGCCGACGTCTGGGGCTGCGGATTTGCCCGCGGCATCCTGCGTGGCGATCGCGTGTTTCTGCATCGCGTCGCGATGGAACCGAAGGGCATTTTCGGCTCGGGCTACGTGACGCGCGCGCCCTACGAGGTCCCCGATTCCGCGACGAAGCGCGGCTATCGTCTGTGCATCGACTTCGTGTATGACTGGCTTGTGGATGCGCATCAGAACGTGGTGATTCCTCGCGACATGTTGCGCGTACATCCATTCTCAGTGCAGACGTGGGACGCGCAAAGTTCCGGCACAGTGATCAAACCGATTGCCGAAGGCGCGCTCGAGAAGCGTTGGGCCGAACTCACGGGAAAGCGCAAGCCGCCTGCAGTCGACGCGCCATCCGGTCCAGTGCGTTCGAGCAAGGTAACGGCGCATGCTGCGCACGCGAAGCTAGCCGGCGCCAACGCGCCGCCTGCCAGCGAGCCTGCCAGGGCGCCGGCCCGTAAGCGCCCGTCGCAGCGCTGAGAGTGCGCCTGAACGCCGCGCCCGCGCGCAAAAGCCGCGCAAAGTCCGCACAGCCGCCCAAAGCCTTCAGACACCGACTCCGGTACAATTTCCTCACCTACTCCGGCGCCGCGCGACTCGCCCGCAAGCAAACCGCGCCGCCGCGCAACCCAATCCAGTCATCGCCATGTCCAAAAATCAAACCCTTTTCGAGCGCGCGCAACGCACCATTCCCGGCGGCGTGAATTCGCCGGTCCGGGCATTCCGCTCCGTCGGCGGCACGCCGCGCTTCATCGAACGCGCGCAAGGGCCTTACTTCTGGGACGCCGACGGCCAGCGTTATATCGACTACATCGGCTCCTGGGGCCCGATGATCCTGGGTCATGTTCACCCGGAAGTGCTCGAAGCCGTGCAGCGCGTGCTGGCCAATGGCTTCTCGTTCGGCGCGCCCACCGAATCGGAAATCGAAATCGCCGAGGAAATCTGCAAGCTCGTGCCGTCGATCGAACAGGTGCGCATGGTGTCGAGCGGCACCGAGGCAACCATGAGCGCACTGCGTCTCGCGCGCGGCTTCACGAATCGCAGCCGCATCGTCAAATTCGAAGGCTGCTATCACGGCCACGCGGACAGCCTGCTCGTGAAAGCCGGCTCGGGCCTTTTGACGTTCGGCAATCCGACGTCGGCGGGCGTGCCGGTGGACATCGCGAAGCACACCACGGTTCTCGAATACAACAACGTCGCGGCGCTCGAAGAAGCGTTCAAGGCGTTCGGCAACGAAATCGCGTCGGTGATCGTCGAGCCGGTCGCGGGCAACATGAACCTCGTGCGCGCGACGCCCGAGTTCCTGCAAGCATTGCGGCGCCTGTGCACAGAGTACGGCTCGGTGCTGATTTTCGACGAAGTGATGTGCGGCTTTCGTGTCGCGCTCGGCGGTGCGCAACAGGTCTACGGCATCACGCCGGACCTGACGTGCCTCGGCAAAGTGATCGGCGGCGGCATGCCGGCGGCGGCCTTCGGCGGACGGCGCGACATCATGGCTCACCTCGCGCCGCTCGGCGGCGTCTATCAGGCGGGCACCTTGTCGGGCAATCCGATCGCGGTGGCCGCGGGCCTGAAAACGCTGCAACTGATCCAGGCGCCGGGCTTCTACGACACGCTCGCCGCGCGCACTGCCCGTCTCGCGCAAGGTCTGACGAAAGTCGCGCGCGAAGCCAATGTGCCGTTCGCGGCGGATTCGCTCGGCGGCATGTTCGGGCTTTACTTCACCGAGTCCATTCCGACGAGCTTCGCCGAAGTCACGAAGAGCGACGTGCCGCGCTTTAACGCGTTCTTCCACAAGATGCTCGACGCGGGCGTCTACTTCGCGCCGTCCGCATATGAGGCGGGCTTCGTTTCGATTGCTCACGACGACGCTATCGTCGACGCCACGATCGAAGCAGCGCGTGGCGCATTTGCGTCGCTGACTGCCTGAGCTGAACGTACTGACCGCACACGCCACCGCCCCGTCACCCGCACTCAACCAGGCACCGATGTTCTCGCAAACCGACTTCGTCCACATGGAACGTGCGCTCGCGCTGGCCAGGCGCGGCATGTACACGACCGACCCGAATCCGCGCGTGGGTTGCGTGATCGTCAAGAACGGCGAAGTCATCGGCGAAGGATTCACGCAGCCGGCCGGCCAGGACCACGCTGAAATCCGCGCGATGAAAGACGCGCGTTCGCGCGGTCACGATCTGCGCGGCGCAACCGCTTACGTCACGCTCGAGCCGTGCAGCCATTTTGGCCGCACGCCGCCTTGCGCGAACGCGCTAATCGAAGCGCAGGTCGCGCGCGTGGTCGCCGCGATGGAAGACCCGAATCCGCAGGTGTCGGGACGCGGCCTCGCGATTTTGCGCGATGCGGGCATCGAGGTGCGCTGCGGCCTGCTCGCCAACGAAGCGCATGAGTTGAACATCGGCTTCGTGTCGCGCATGACGCGCGGCCGGCCGTGGGTGCGCATGAAAGTGGCGGCCTCGCTCGACGGCCGCACCGGCTTGCCTTCCGGCGTCAGCCAGTGGATCACCGGCGAAGCAGCGCGTGCCGACGGCCATGCGTGGCGTGCGCGTGCGTCGGCGATTCTGACGGGCATCGGCACGGTCAGGGAAGACGATCCGCGCATGACGGTGCGCGCCGTCGACACGCCCCGCCAGCCGCAACGCGTGCTGATCGACAGTCAGCTGGAGGTGTCGCCGCACGCGCAGATTCTCGCCGGCGCGCCGACGCTGATTTTCTGCGGCAACCTGGATGAACGGCATCGCGAACGCGCAGAGGCGCTGCGCGAGCGCGGCGCGGAGATCGTCCAGATGGCCAACGCAGCCGGCAAGGTCGATCTACCCGGCCTGCTGAAAGTGCTTGGCGAGCGCCAGGTGAACGAACTGCACGTCGAGGCAGGCTACAAGCTGAACGGCTCGCTGCTGCGCGAAGGCTGCGTCGACGAACTGCTCGTGTATCTCGCGCCGAGCCTGCTCGGCATCGACTCCATGAGCATGTTCAATCTGGGCGCGCCCGAAACCCTGGAAGGCCGCGTCAAGCTGGCGTTTCACAACGTCGAGCGGATCGGCGAGGACCTGCGGATTCTCGCGCGCCTCGTGCCCGCCGGCGCCACGGCAAGCGACACCGACGCCGCGTCCCCACCCGTTTCGTTTTGATCGAGGATTAGTACGATGTTCACAGGAATCGTCGCGGCAGTGGGCCGCATCGAGTCAGTCAAGCCGCTCGGCACGAACGGCGACGCGGGCGTGCGTCTGAGCGTGGAAGCCGGCGGCCTGGACCTCGCCGACGTGCAGCTCGGCGACAGCATCACCATTCAGGGCGCGTGCATGACCGTGGTCGCGAAAACCGACCATTCGTTCGAAGTGGACGTGTCGCGCGAAAGCCTGAACTGCACGGCGGGTCTCGGCGAAGTCGGCGAAGTGAACCTCGAAAAGGCGCTGCGCGCGCATGACCGGCTGGGCGGCCACATCGTCTCCGGCCACGTGGACGGCCTGGGCACGGTCACCCACTTCGCGCCGGTCGGCGAGTCTCACGAACTGCGCGTGCTGGCGCCGCGCGAGATCGGCCGCTATCTGGCGTACAAGGGTTCTATCACTGTCAACGGCGTGAGCCTGACCGTCAACTCGGTTAAAGATCGCGACGATGGCTGCGAGTTCTCGATCAATCTCATTCCCCACACGGTGGAAGTCACCGCGCTCAAGCATCTGCGTGAAGGTACGCCGGTGAATCTGGAAATCGATCTGATTGCGCGGTATGTGGAGCGGATGTTGAACGCGCCGAAGTAAGTGGCAGTGGCGTCATGGATCACGATGAGCACGGCCGGCGAGCACGACGTTGGCTTCGCGCAGCCATACGGCTTTCTAGCCCCACGAGGCTCAAAAGTTCGTCGCCAGCCTTTGTTCACCCGCTCGGCCACTAACTTTGGTGCAGTGCAAAGTCGCGATGAAAGAAGGGCTGCTGGTTGCTACGCGGCGGACCTTGGCCAAGTCGGCATGAGCACCGGGAGCACAACACGTTCGTGTGGGCTACAATGCGCATAAACTCCCACATGAGAGGGACCGACATGCGACACATGACAACGGACACCAGCCCGCGCCGAGCCACCAACATCAGCCTCCCCGAGGACGTCTACAAGGACGCCAAGGAACTGGGCATCAACTTTTCGCAGACATGCGAGCGAGCCATCCGGCAGGCGGTACAGGCCGAAAAGGACCGCCAGTGGGCGATCAAATTTGCGGACTTTATTCAGGCTTATAACGACATGGTCGAGCGCGACGGCCTCCCGCTTGCGCAGTACCGGACGTTCTGATGGCCCGCTTCGACGTCTTCTCAAACCCGAGTGGACACTTGGGTACGCCATATGTCGTCGAGGTCCAGGGAAATCATCTGTCTGGATTGGCGACCCGCGTGGTCGTCCCGCTACGCCGCTTGGACCGGATTGCCCCGGTACCGCTTCCGCCGGATCTGATCCCCGTGTTCATCATCGAGGGTATTGAGTGCATGCTCGATACGCCGACACTCGCTGCAGTCCCACGGAGCGCGCTGACCAAGCCAGTTAGCTCGCTCGTACATCGGCAAGACGAAATCATGTCGGCGCTAGACCGATTATTTGGCGGATGGTGAACCTTTCAGCGTTGGCACCTACGTATGCCTCGCTAAAGAGGGTCCCCAGGACGGTCTTCCATCGTTTCGCCGAGCATAACAACTGTCGACGCCGCATCGCCAGTCGGCCAAACGGCCTATGCCATCCGGCGGAGGCGACTTGGGACCGCGCGTGGCGTAAAATACGCGCTTTCCCGAAAAACTCGCCACCATGACGCTCGCCTCCACTCCAGAGATCATCGCCGAACTCAAAGCCGGCCGTATGGTGATCCTCGTCGACGAAGAAGATCGCGAAAACGAGGGCGACCTCGTGCTCGCCGCTGAATTCGTCACGCCGGAAGCGATCAATTTCATGGCCCGCTACGGCCGCGGCCTGATCTGTCTGACGCTCACGCAGGAACGCTGCAAGTCGCTCAATCTGCCGCTCATGACGTATCGCAACGGCACGCAGTACGGCACCGCGTTCACCGTGAGCATCGAGGCGGCGGAAGGCGTGACGACCGGCATTTCGGCCGCCGACCGCGCCCGCACCATCGCCGCGGCCGTCGCGCCGGACGCGAAGGCCGAGCACATCGTGCAGCCGGGCCACGTGTTCCCGATCATGGCCCAGCCGGGCGGCGTGCTGGTGCGCGCGGGCCACACGGAAGCTGGCTGCGACCTGACCGCGCTGGCCGGTCTCACGCCGGCCGCCGTGATCTGCGAAGTCATTAACGACGACGGCACAATGGCGCGCCTGCCCGACCTGATGGAGTTCGCAAAACAGCACAACCTGAAAGTCGGCACGATCGCGGATCTGATTCACTATCGCAGCCGCACGGAGTCGATCGTCGAGCGCATTTGCGAGCGCACCATGCAGACGGCGCACGGCGCGTTTCGCGCGGTCATGTATCTGGACCAGCCGAGCGGCCAGCCGCACATCGCGCTCGTGCGCGGCACGCCGACGCCCGAGCAGAACACGCCCGTGCGCGTGCATGAGCCGCTTTCGGTGCTCGATCTGCTCGAAGTCGGCGAATCCACGCATTCCTGGACACTCGACGCAGCCATGAAAGAGATCGCCTCGCGCGAACTCGGCGTGATCGTGCTGCTCAATTGCGGCGACTCGAAAGAGCATTTGATCGACGTGTTCAAGGCGTTCGATTCGAAGGAAAAAGCAGACGCGCTCAAACGGCGGCCAGTCGACTTCAAGACATACGGCATCGGCGCGCAGATTTTGCGCGAGCTCGGCGTCGGCAAGATGCAGGTGCTGTCGAACCCGCGCAAGCTGGGCAGCATGTCGGGGTACGGTCTCGAAGTCACCGGTTTCGTACCCATGCCCGGCGGTATCGCAGAGACTCCGCAACAAGGCTGATCCGGCCATTCACGCGCCTCGCGCCCACTCAAACACTACGGAATTCACATGGAAATCGGACAATACCAACCGAACCTCGACGGCGACGGACTGCGCATCGGCATCGTCCAGGCGCGTTTTAACGAACCGGTCTGCAACGGCCTCGCGGACTCGTGCATCGAGGAACTGGAGCGCCTCGGCGTGACGGG
This sequence comes from Paraburkholderia graminis C4D1M, assembly GCF_000172415.1. Classification (GTDB taxonomy): domain Bacteria; phylum Pseudomonadota; class Gammaproteobacteria; order Burkholderiales; family Burkholderiaceae; genus Paraburkholderia; species Paraburkholderia graminis. The sequence goes on along the minus strand of NZ_ABLD01000010.1, from coordinate 64,385 downwards.
CGAAGACGTGCTGCTCGTCACGGTGCCGGGCGCGCTCGAAATCCCGCTCGCGCTTCAGAAGCTCGCCGAGAGCGCGCAGTTCGACGCGCTGATCGCGCTCGGCGCGGTCATTCGCGGCGAGACGTATCACTTCGAACTGGTGTCGAACGAAAGCGGCGCGGGCATCACGCGCATCGGCCTCGACTTCGGCATCCCTGTCGCCAACGCCGTGCTGACCACGGAAAACGACGAACAGGCGGTCGCCCGCATGACCGAAAAGGGCCGTGACGCGGCGCGCGTCGCCGTCGAAATGGCGAATCTGGCGGTCGCGCTCGAACAGTTGGGCGGCGACGACGAAGAAGAAGACGAAGAAGAGGAAGAGGCATGAAGAGCGCACGCCGACGCTCCCGCGAACTGGCCACGCAGGGGCTTTATCAGTGGCTGCTGTCGGGTTCGCCCGGCGGTGAGATCGACGCGCAACTGCGCGGCGCGCAGGGCTTCGACAAAGCGGATCATGAGCATCTGGACGCGATTCTGCATGGCGTGATCCGCGATTCGGAGGCGCTGTCGGCCGACATCGCTCCGTGTCTCGACCGTCCGATCGAGCAGTTGTCGCCGGTCGAACGCGCGGTGCTGCTGGTCGCCGCATTCGAGCTGAAGAATCACGTCGACATTCCTTATCGCGTGGTGATCAACGAAGCCGTCGAGCTCGCCAAGACGTTTGGCGGCGTGGACGGCTACAAGTACGTGAACGGCGTGCTGGACAAGCTGGCTGCCAAGCTGCGCGCGGCGGAGATCGAAGCGGCTCGCAAGCGCTAGGCGTCAGAGTGCGGCGGGCTCAGGTGCGCAACGCCGCTGCCGCAGCCGCGCATCGGCCGGATTGGAACGAATCGCTGTAAGGACGCCGCCGTGCGCATGTGTCAACGCGCAAGGCGCCGTCCGGTTTCTGCTTTTGAACTGGATTTAATCGAATGAACTCCGTGACCGAACCTCTTATGCGGCTCGCCGCACGCGTCGACTCCATTCAGCCTTTCTACGTGATGGAGCTGGCCAAAGAGGCCGCGCTTCTCGAGCGCGAGGGGCGCGACATCATTCACATGGGGATCGGCGAACCGGACTTCACCGCGCCGGAACCGGTCATCGAGGCAGCCGCGAACGCGCTGCGCCGCGGCGTCACGCAATACACCAGCGCGCTCGGCCTGCACACACTGCGTGAAGCGATTTCGGCCCACTACGCGGAGGTCTACGGCGTCAACGTCGATCCTGCGCGAATCGTGGTGACCGCGGGCGCGTCGGCGGCGTTGCTGCTGGCGTGCGCGGCCCTGGTCGATCGCGACGACGAAGTGCTGATGCCCGACCCCTGCTACCCGTGCAACCGCCATTTCGTGATCGCCGCCGAAGGCAAGCCGGTGATGGTGCCGAGCGGCCCTGCCGAACGCTTCCAGTTGACCGCCGCCGACGTCGAACGGCTGTGGAACGAGCGCACGCGCGGCGTGCTGCTCGCGTCGCCGTCCAATCCGACCGGCACTTCGATCGAACCGGCCGAACTCGAGCGCATTGTCAAGGCGGTGCGCACGCGCGGCGGCTTCACGATCGTCGACGAAATCTACCAGGGCTTGAGCTACGACGCGAAGCCAATCTCCGCGCTGTCATACGGCGAGGATGTGATCACCGTCAACAGCTTCTCCAAGTACTTCAACATGACAGGCTGGCGCCTCGGCTGGCTCGTGGTCCCGCCGGGCATGGTGAGCGCGTTCGAGAAGTTGGCGCAGAACCTTTTCATCTGCGCGTCGGCGTTGGCGCAGCACGCGGCGCTCGCGTGCTTCGAACCGCAAACCATCGCGACTTACGAAGCGCGCCGTCTGGAGTTCAAGCGACGCCGCGATTTCATCGCGCCGGCCTTGCAATCGCTCGGCTTCACGGTGCCGGTCATGCCCGACGGCGCGTTCTACGTGTACGCCGACTGCGGGACCGTCAATCACCCTGCCGCCGGCGACAGTTCGGCGCTCACCAAGGCGATGCTGCACGACGCAGGCGTCGTGCTGGTGCCGGGGATGGACTTCGGCACGCATGCGCCGAAGCAATATATCCGGCTGTCGTATGCGACCGCGTATCCGAAGCTCGAGGAAGCGGTCGAGCGCCTTGCGGGGCTTTTTGGGCGAAAGTAGCGAGGTGTGGCGGCTGATGTAGGCGCGTCGGTCGCGTAGTTGCGAGGCCAGTGGCAGCAGCCATCTAACCGCCAACCCCACAACCAGCCCTCCAAACGCAAAAAAGGACACTCGCAAGTGTCCTTTTTTCTGCCCTCAGCTTTCGCCGAGAGCTACTTAAGCCGTCAACCCCTCACGCACCCAGCTCCGCATTCGAAGCCACATGCTTAGGCGCATTCACGCTGGCATCGTCCTGCTCCGACGAACCCGGCGTCTTGCCCGGCGGCGTAGCAGCGCTCAAAGGATGGCTTCCTTCGAGCGTCACCTGCACGCGCTTGCCATTGTTGCTATTCGCAGCAGCCGGCGCAGAAGAAGCCGACGCATTGTTCGACGCCGTGATTACCGGAGCCTGCGGCGCATTGATCGGCACCTTGCGGCCACGCGCGACGTCGCGCAGACGCCCGCGCTCGGCCATCACCTTGGCGCCGTAGCCGCCGTCGTCCGGCGAGGTCGAGCCGACATAGAGACGCAGACCGCCCGGCAACGAACCGCCGCGCGCGATGCAGTCCTTCAGCACCAGCGCGCCGACCTTGATGTTCGCGACCGGTTCGAGCGCCGCGCTCTCGCCGCCGAAATACTGGAATTTGTCCGAATGAACCTTGGACATGACCTGCATCAGACCCTGCGCGCCCACGCCGCTCTCGGCGTAAGGATTGAAGCCGGATTCGATCGCCATCACCGACAGCAGCAGCAGCGGGTCGAGACCGACTTCGCGGCCGGTGTCGAAGGCGGCCTTCACGAGCTCGCTGACGGGCTCCTGAGCGACACGGTAGCGCCGGGCAAGGTATGACGCGACGAGCGCCTGTTCACGCGACGAGACCAGCACGCGGTCATCGCGGGCGTCGGCGGAAACGCGTTGCGCCGGAATCAGCCGGGCAAGCGCGGTGACGCTTTGCATCGTGCGCGGATCGAGGCCGTTGAGCGCCGCGATCCCCATGCCGCCGGCCGAGCCGGTGCCGTCGAACGCGCCGTCGTAGCTGGTATTGCTGACGGCCACGCCGGCGTTGCTGGCGCCGTTGCCGTTGGCCGCGTCGGCGGCGTTCGTGTTCGTGTTCGAAGACAGCGTTTCGTCTGACGACGTGCGCCCCGGCGGCCCGAAAGCCGGCAGCGGATTGCCCTGCAGCAGACGCGCGGGTCCGGCCTGGACAGCGGCCGAGAGGACCGGCATCAGTTTGGCCGCGAGCGTGCCGCGCCACGTCGGCATCAGCCACAGCGCGATTGCCAGCACGACGGCCATGCCGCCGACAATGCTGAACAGGTGATGACTCAATTGCGTCCCACGACGCACGGCACCGCGCACGATCTGCGCGATACGTTCATCAGGACGCCACGATAACCAGGCGTTCATTCAGATCTCCCATGTTGCATGATCCGCGAATTCCGCTGAACAAACAGGCGGCAACACACATTCGCAGAGTCAAGACATCGCGCGCTCTGTCTGGTTAGGGCAGCAGCGACGTCGGGAAAACGGCAAATACCGTTGTGGGGAGCCATCTTGAAAGCGGTCCGCGGCAGGCTGCAAAGCATGCGGGCGGTGGCTCCCACGCGAAAAACCAGCGTCAGATGGCGCTGGCGAGGACATCAATAAGACCGACGAATACCGTGCAGGGCTTCGGTAAGCGGTGACGCGTTGCGTCAGATGGGACCGGGGGCGGCGGTAAAAAACTCCACGCCCTGCAACCAATGTGGACGGATTCTAGGGCACGGTTTTATAGATCGTCAACACTACAAACAGGCAAATGTATAACTAATTGTAATAACGACGGCCCTTCGGAGCCCGCGAACCACCGCGCGAAGCGCTTTTCGGGCGATTTTGCCGCGTCCGCGAGTCTTATGACGTTCGGCCGATCTACGTGCGCTAACCAACGCAGGTAAAATCGACAATCGCCTCGGCGCCGCCAATAGCGTCACGCCGTTCCAGCCGTTCCCTTTTTTCGCCGTTCGCGGCACTGAACCGCAAAGATGAAATACAAAGACTTGCGCGACTTCATCGGCCGTCTCGAGACGATCGGCGAACTGCGCCGCATTCCGCAAAAGGTATCGCCGGTCCTGGAAATGACCGAACTGTGCGACCGCGTTCTGAGAGCCGGCGGGCCAGCCTTGCTGTTTGAGAACAAGGGGGCGCATGCGTTCCCGGTGCTAGGCAACCTGTTCGGCACGCCGCGGCGCGTCGCGCTCGGCATGGGCGTCGACGCGCAGGCCGGCGAAGGCGATGGCGCGGCGCTCGAATCGCTGCGCGACGTCGGCCGCTTGCTGTCGGCGCTGAAGGAACCGGAGCCGCCAAAAGGGCTGAAGGACGCGGGCAAGCTGTTCTCGCTGGCGAAGGCGGTCTGGGACATGGCGCCGAAAACCGTGAGCGCGCCGCCCTGCCAGGAAATCGTGTGGGAAGGCAATGACATCGACCTCGGAAAACTCCCGATTCAGACCTGCTGGCCAGGCGACGCCGGCCCGCTGATCACCTGGGGCCTGACCGTCACGAGAGGCCCGAACAAGAGCCGACAAAACCTCGGCATCTATCGCCAGCAGCTAATCGGACGCAACAAGCTGATCATGCGCTGGCTCGCGCATCGCGGCGGCGCGCTCGATTTTCGCGAGTTCGCGCTGAAGAACCCGGGCAAGCCGTATCCGGTCGCCGTCGTGCTCGGCGCGGACCCGGCCACTATCCTCGGCGCAGTCACGCCAGTGCCGGACACGCTCTCCGAATATCAGTTCGCCGGCCTGCTGCGCGGCGGACGAACCGAGCTCGCCAGGTGCCTCACGCCCGGCGTTGATGGCCTGCAGGTCCCCGCGCGCGCGGAGATCGTGCTGGAAGGCTTCATCCACCCGCAGGAAGGCGCGCCCTCGCCTGCTCCTGCTGGCGCGCCGCCGCGGCCAGTGAAGGGCGCGTCGGCGGCTTACGAGCACGCGCTGGAAGGCCCCTACGGCGACCACACCGGCTACTACAACGAACAGGAGTGGTTCCCCGTGTTTACCGTCGAGCGCATCACGATGCGCCGCGACGCGATCTACCACTCCACGTACACCGGCAAACCGCCCGACGAACCGGCCGTGCTCGGCGTCGCGCTCAACGAGGTGTTCGTGCCGCTGCTGCAAAAGCAGTTCGCCGAGATCACCGACTTCTACCTGCCGCCCGAAGGCTGCAGCTACCGCATGGCCATCGTGCAGATGAAGAAGAGCTACGCGGGCCACGCCAAGCGCGTGATGTTCGGCGTCTGGAGCTTCCTGCGGCAGTTCATGTACACGAAGTTCATCGTTGTCGTCGACGAAGACGTCAACATCCGCGACTGGAAGGAAGTGATCTGGGCGATCACGACGCGCGTGGACCCGACGCGCGATACCGTGCTCGTGGATCGCACGCCGATCGACTATCTGGACTTCGCGTCGCCGGTCGCTGGACTCGGCTCGAAGATGGGACTCGACGCGACCAACAAATGGCCCGGCGAAACGGATCGCGAATGGGGCCGCCCGATCGAGATGGACGCGGCGGTCAAGCAGCGCATCGACAGTTTGTGGAACGAGCTGGGCCTCTGAGCGCCGCCCCGCATAACCGAACAACCTACTAACGAGATCGATGGAGCAGTTACTGCGGATGCATGCCTTTTCGATGATGTCCGACGGGTTTTTCCTGTCGTTGTCGCTGTGTCTCGACATCGGCCTCGTGAACGTCGCGATGATTTCTCTGGCGCTGTCGCACGGTTTCAAACCCGGCTTCTGGCTCGGCCTCGGGTCGTGTGTCGGCGATCTGATTTACGCGGCCCTCGCGCTCGCCGGCATGGCAGCGCTGCTGCAGTTCGAGTCGGTGCGGTGGGTCGTGTGGATAGGCGGCGCGGCCATCCTGCTGTTTCTCACATGGAAGATGGCGCGCGAAGCGATGTTCCCGGCGTCGGCGCCGCCGGTCGCCGGCGAGGCCGATGTCAACGCGCCGCATCTTTCGGCGTGGCGCGGCTTCTTGCGCGGCGTGTTGCTCGCCGTGTCGTCGCCGTCGGCGATTCTGTGGTTCGCCGCAGTCGGCGGCGCGTTGATTGCCAAGGCCGGCGCGACCAGTGCGGCCACCGCGCCAGTGTTCCTGGGCGGCTTCTTTCTGGGCGGCTTGTGCTGGACCGTGTTTATTTGCGGTCTGGGCAGTCACGGCCGCAAACGCGCCGGCACCGGTTTGCTGCGCGCCTGCCATGTGCTGTCCGCGCTGCTGTTCGCGTACTTCTCATATAGCGTGATCGTGAACGGCTATCGCGATCTGATATTGCAAACGGCGCAGCACTCGCCCGTTGCGCAAGCAGCGAGCGGATAAAAAACGGCGCGCGCCGGCAACGAGGCGAGGCCGTTTTCGCAAACATCAACGGCGGGCGGGCGCCGCCGGGCGATCAAGCGATCACGCCAGATACTGCGCGAGCTTCTCAAGGTCGACGTTGCCGCCGCTCACGATCACGCCCACCCGCTTACCCTTCACGGGCACGACGCCGTTGAGCACTGCCGCCGCCGCGAGGCAGCCGGTCGGCTCGACCACGATCTTCATGCGCTGAGCGAAAAAGCGCATCGTCTCGATCAATTGCTCGTCGGTGACCGTTTCGATGCGCGCGACCAGCTTGCGGATAATCGCGAACGTGTAGTCGCCAAGATGGGTGGACGCGGCGCCATCGGCGATGGTTCGCGGCGTGTCGATATGCACGACCTCGCCGCGCGCGAGCGATTGCTGACCGTCATTGCCTGCTTGCGGCTCGATGCCGATCACCGCGCACTCCGGGCTCAGTGCCGCCGCCGACAACGCGCTGCCGCCAATCAGCCCGCCGCCGCCCAGGCAGACGAACAACAGGTCGAGCGGGCCGGTTTCGTCGATCAGTTCCTTGGCCGCCGTGCCCTGCCCCGCGATCACATGCGGATGATCGTACGGCGGAATCAGCGTCATGCCGCGCTCCTCGGCAAGCCGCCGGCCGATCTCCTCGCGGTTTTCCTTGTAGCGGTCGTAGGTGATGACTTCGCCGCCGTAGCCCTTGGTCGCGGCAACTTTGGCGGCGGGCGCGTCGTGCGGCATGATGATCGTCGCGCGGATGCCCGCGAGGCGCGCCGACAACGCGATGGCCTGCGCATGATTGCCGGACGAGTAGGTCAGCACGCCGGCCTTGCGCTGCTCGGCGTCGAAATGAGAGATCGCGTTATAGGCGCCGCGAAACTTGAACGCGCCCATCCGCTGAAAGTTCTCGCACTTGAAAAACACCGACGCGCCGGTGCGCTCGTTGAAGGTGCTCGAGGTCAAGACCGGCGTGCGGTGCGCGACGCCTTCGAGGCGCGCGGCGGCGTCGAGTACGTCGTCGAATGTGGGAGCGGGGAGTGGCTGCTTCGGCTGCATCGGCGGAGATTCCTGAGCGGTGGCGAGACGGCCATTCTCCCAGCTTCGCCGCCGCTTTGGAACGCCGGCGAACATTCGCGCGAGGCAATGAAAAAACACGTCGAAAGCTAGTCAAAAAACAAAACGGCGTAACCCGGCAATCAAGCCGGCGTTACGCCGTTCATCGGGCTTCAGCTTGCTAGCTGACTCGCTTAGCGCCGATAGTAGCCGTGTCCGTAGCCATATCCACCACGGTAGTAGCCGTGGCGATAATACGGTCGGCCATAACCATAATAACCACCGTATCCGCCGACCACCACCGGCGGCGGCGCATAGACCACGGGCGGTGCATAGACGACGGGCGGCGGCGGCGGGTAGTACACCGGCGGAGGCGCCGCGTAGACCGGGTACGCCGGCGCGACCGGTACCCCGATACCGATACCGACAGAAACGTGCGCTTGCGCGACGGAGGCAAGCCCCACGCCGAGTGCGGCAGCAACAACAAACGGGACGATCTTTTTCACTTTGTTCTCCTGGCGCGGCCCACTCAAGGTCGCCGACTGCGCATGCCTTGCATGCTACGAAATCAATTTATCTAAAAAGCCCGCGCGACGCTGTTCGCATTTGTTGCAAATTGCAATAGGCGAAAAGAAATTACGTCGGTGGTGCGTCGGCGGCGCAGTTGGATATGCGGGAAGGTCGTGCAGAATCAAGCGATTGCGCGTGTCGCGCACGCGGCGAACGGTTTCCACAGGCGCATGCCGGTTCAACGGACGTCACCCCGGTAATCTTTAATTACAAATTAGCTTTAATACCGAGGGCGGCGCGCAACAGGCAATAAAAAGCCCGGCGCGCAGGCCGGGCATTGTCTCGTCCGAGGTTGGGTGCGGCGTCAGCCGACTTTCACGTAGGCAAATTCGCGGGACACATTCGGCGGAACGTACGCGACGCTGATCCGCACGCGCGGACTCAGACGTTTTTTCTGGTCCCACCAGCGACGCCGCTGCGCATGCGTCAGAAACCGCAGATGCTTCCGGTAAGAAAAAATGCTCATCGTGACCTCCCCGAGTTCGATTGCAACATTGCTAAGCGCGTACCCATGAAACAGCCACGGCCACATCGGCCATGCGGAAATTGTGAGCAGTTTTCAAGCCCGCGGGGCCGGCGCGCCGCCATGACCGGCTGTGCGCGTCATATCGCCGGCAAACTCATCTGACGACAGTCGTCGCCAGTTGCTCCACCTGCTTGCTCCGCCTGCTTGCTCCACCCGCCGGCCGATGCGCGATACTGCTGCTTTCCCGTCCAAGCCCCGTCTGGAGCCCGCCGACATGTCCCAGTCCCGTCCTCTGCCCCGCCTCGGTTTCATCGGCGCGGGCCGGCTCGCGCGTTGCCTCGCGCTCGGCTTTTCCCGCGCGGGCTATCCCGTGACGGCGGTGGCAAGCCGTACCGCGGCATCCGCCGCCCGGCTCGCCAGCCAGATTCCTGGCTGCTTGGCGCTCGACGACCCTCAGCAGGTCATCGACAACGCCGACGTCGTCTTTTTAGCCGTTCCGGACGACAGCATCGGTACGTCAGCGCACATACTGCGTTTTGAGCCGGACCAGGACCAGGACCAGGACCGAGACAAAGCCGGCGGCAAGGCGCTCGTGCATTGCAGCGGCGCATCGCCGGTCGAGCTGCTGGCGCCCGCGCGCGACCAGGGGGCGTCGATCGGCGGGTTTCATCCGCTGTACCTTTTCGGCGGCGAGGCGAGCGACGTCGACCGTATCGCCGGCTGTTCGATAACAATCGAGGCCGACGGCGCCTTGAAGGACACGCTGACCGCGTTGGCCCTCGCGCTGCGCTGCCATCCGCTGTCGATTCCGCCAGGCAGCCGCATGCTGTACCACGGCGCCGCCCACTACGCGGCGAGCTTCGCGCTGTGCAGCCTCGCCGAATGCGTCGCGCTGTGGCGCACGCTCGGTTTTGCCGAAGACGACGCGTTGCGTGCGCTCTTGCCGATGCTCGCGGGCACCATCGAAACCGCACGCGACAAGGGGCTGTCGAACGCCCTCGCCGGACCCATATCGCGTGGCGACACCGGGGTCGTGCAGAAACAGTTGGCGCTGTTCGAGAGCCTCGGCGGCGACCATGCCGCGCTGTACGGCTTGCTGTCGCGGCGCGCGGTCGCGCTGGCGCAACGCCGCGCCACGCCGCCCGCCGCGATCGACGCCATCTCGGACGCCGTCGAAGAATCGTTGGGACGGTCACTCAATCAGGCGGCAGCAGGTGCAAGCGTCAAGTAAGCCGTGATAATGTGACGTCCGGCGCCGCGCGCAATCCGCCGGCGCCTCGCTTCGGGACCAACAGACGAGAACGCACAATGATCAAGGTCAGCATCCTCTATCCGTACCGGGAAAACGGCCACTTCGACGTGGAGTATTACTGCGCCACGCATATGCCGCTTGCGGCGGAGCTGTTCGGCCCGTCGCTGAAGGGCTGGTCCGTCGACGTGGGCATCAACGCCGGGCCGCCGGGCACGCCGCCGCCGTATGTGGCCGCGGGCCATTTCCTGTTCGACAGCACCGAGGATTTCTACAAGGTCTTCAAGCCGGCGTCGGAGCGGCTTCTTGCCGACATTCCGAATTACACCGACGGCGGCAACGGCGCGATTTTCATCAGCGAGATCAAGGTTTCGGTGTAGTGACGCGGACGCGTGACGCGGAGCCGGAGCGGCACTGCTGGCGGCCGATTCGTGCGGCCAGTCGTTGCGCTTGCGTCGAGGCAACTGTGTTCCGCGTAGCTGTCTTAGCAACGTTGCACAACGCATGCGGCCGCATCGGCGGCGCATGCGACATGACAAACCGCCGTGCGCCCCACCGAAGCGCCGGCGCCCAGGCCATTGAACGGCTGCCATCAGAAGCATAAGGACACGAGATGTTTGGCGATATCGCCCGTTTTCTGCTCAATACCCTCTTCACGTTGTTCGGCGCGGCGCTGCTGCTGCGCGCGTGGCTGCAGGTCGTGCGCATGCCGCCGTACAACCCGGTCACGAACGCCGTGCTGCAAGCCACCAACTGGATCGTTCTGCCGTTGCGGCGAATTCTGCCGACCACGCGCAACGTCGACTGGGCGAGTCTCGTCGCAGCGCTGATCGCGGCAATCATCTACGTGGTGTTGATGGTGGTGCTGACCGGCGCCGATCCGCTCACGCTGCTGCCCACGCTGCTGATCGTCGCGGTGCTGACGCTGATCAAGTGGGCGCTGAACCTGATCATCTGGCTGACGATTCTGATGGCGCTCCTGTCCTGGCTCAATCCGCGTTCGCCGGCCATGCCGATTCTGTACCAGTTGACCGCGCCGTTTCTGAACCCGCTGCGGCGAGTGATCCCGCAACTGGGCGGCATCGACCTCTCGCCGATTCTGCTGTTCGTGATCGTGCAGGTTCTGTTGATGGTGGTCACGCGTGCTGCGGTTCAGCTCACTTACTTCGTGATCTGAGGCGCGCTCGCGCGGCCCATGAGCTAAGCAAGGCAGCGGCGCAATTTGCGCTTGCTGCCCTTTCGCGAGTAAAATAGCGCGCTCTGCGGGCGTCGTATAATGGTAATACCCTAGCTTCCCAAGCTAGAGCCGTGGGTTCGATTCCCATCGCCCGCTCCAGATACTTTCCGGCAGTTGCCCAATCGTTGCCGCTGTTCCGTGGAAAGTATCTGCATTCCCCAAAACTTCAAATCCAGTGATTCGCTTGCCACACCAACCGTGCGGACGCCGCATGGTGATAGCGGCCGAGAATATATCGAATACCGCCGCGGCATTCTTCCACGGCATCGCCGAATGATTCGATGCCGCCCGGATTCAATTCATATTGCGACGGCAGCAATTGAAAAAGCCCACGCGCGCCCGACTTCGAATTGCGCAGATTGACCGCGCCGCCCGACTCCTGCGCCATCAGCCACAGCAGGTCGTTGTATTGCGTCAGCGGCACGCGTTCAATCAGCATCGCTTTACGAAGCGCATTGCGTGAAGTAGCCGGAACACGGTTCGGCTCAATTGCGATCCAGCTGGTTTTCGGTGCTTTTGCTTCGCGGTGACTGTGTGCGTGCTGACTCATAACGGATATTCGCGTGAATTAATCGTTGGAAAGAAGAAATGGCTTACAGAACGATTAAATCACATAACCGGCGATTTCCGTTATCGAAACGTAATGTCGCCTGGTTCGCCGTTGCTGCCAAGTGGACTCTGTCTGGACGCGCCCTTTTGCGTTGTGCTACCTTACGCGCACTTGCAACGCCCGCTCCACCTGACTGCCGAGCCTTCGGCGGAAATCAAGCACGAGCCGCCTCGACGAAGGCGGCTTTTTTATAGCGACGGCTGGCCGGCGCGGCAACCCGGCGCGATCGCATGGCAGCCGACGCGGCAATCGGCGCGCACAATATGCCGCCGACGCGGCCTACGCGCCGCGCGCGGCGGCGGCGTCACAAAGCGCCCAAGCGCCCGATGCCCCATGCCCACGCCAACCGCGACCTTCACCTTGTAGCAGCATCGACCATGATCCACGATACCCACGACGCCGGCTTGCCCGACGAACTCCCGACACCCTCCAGCGACACCGACGCGCACCAGACCGACGCCGAAGCGTTGCAAGACGAAACCCTGCACCGCCGACGCATCCGCAGCTTCGTCACGCGCGCGGGCCGCGTGTCGACCGGCCAGCGCCGCGCGATGGACGAACTCGGTCCGCGCTTCGTCGTGCCGTTCGCGCCGCAGCAGCCCGACTGGAACAGCGTGTTCGGTCGTGAAGCGCCGCGCGTGCTCGAGATCGGCTTCGGCATGGGCGCGACGACGGCGGAGATCGCCGCACACCGTCCGGCCGACGATTTTCTCGGCGTCGAAGTGCATGAGCCGGGCGTCGGCGCGTTGCTGAAGCTGATGGGCGAGCAGTCGCTCACCAACATCCGCATCATTCAGCACGACGCCGTCGAGGTGCTCGAACAGATGATCGCGCCCGATAGCCTCGACGGCGTGCACATTTTCTTTCCCGACCCGTGGCACAAGGCGCGCCATCACAAGCGCCGCCTGATTCAGCCGAAGTTCGTCGCCCTGCTCGCCTCACGGCTAAAGCCCGGCGCCTATCTGCATTGCGCGACCGACTGGCAAAACTACGCCGAACAGATGCTCGAAGTGCTGAGCGCGGAGCCGTCGTTGCAGAACACCGTCGACGGCTATGCGCCGCGGCCTGACTATCGTCCGGTGACGAAGTTCGAGCGGCGCGGTCTGCGGCTCGGCCACGGCGTGTGGGATCTCGTGTTCCGCAAGCGCGAGATCGCGTAAAGGCGAAAGCGCTCACGGCCTGGACATCGGCCTCGGCCAATAAAAAAGGTCCGCCAACATAATTGGCGGACCTTCTTTTTTGTCTCGCGCAAAAGAGCGCGCCGGCGTCAATCCGTCCAGCTCAACGCGCCGCTATAGCCGACCAGCAGAATCAGCAATCCGAAGCCGATGCGATACCACGCGAACGCCGTGAAATCGTGCCCGGCAATATAGCGAAGCAGCCAGCGCACGCACAGAAACGCGCTGACAAACGCGGCCACGAAACCGAGCGCGAAGATGCCGAGTGCGTCGACGGACAACAGATGCCAGTCCTTGTACAACTCGTAGGCCGTCGCGCCGAACATGATCGGAATCGCGAGGAAAAACGAAAACTCCGTCGCCACGCGGCGGTCGAGACCAAACAGCATCCCGCCGATGATCGTCGACCCCGAGCGCGACGTGCCGGGGATGAGCGCGAAGCATTGGGCCAGGCCAACTTTCAGCGCGTCCATTGGCGTCATGTTGTCCACGTCGTGCACGCGGGCGGCCTTGCCTTCGCCGCCTTGCCCGCGCTGCCGAGCCTCGGCCCACAAGATGACGACGCCGCCCACGACGAGCGCGAACGCGACCGGCACCGGCGAAAAGAGCGCCGCCTTGATCGACTTTTCGAGCAGCAGTCCGAGCACGATCGCTGGAATGGTTGCGATGATTACATTGAGCGTGAAGCGCCGCGCCTCAGGACGGCTCGGCAAGCCGGTCACGACGCTGGCGATGCGCCGGCGAAACTCCCAGCACACCGCGAGAATCGCGCCGAGTTGAATCACGACGTCGAAGGTCTTCGCGTGTTCGTCGGTGAAATTGAGCAGACTGCCCGCGACGATCAGATGCCCGGTGCTCGACACCGGCAAAAACTCCGTCAGACCTTCGACGATGCCCAGAATCAACGCCTTGCAAGCCAATAACCAGTCCATCCGTGCCCCTCATCGCTATTGATTGTCGAATGCCGGAACTGGCAGGAGCAGCACGGCGACGCGCGGCCCTGCCGGCCGCGCACAGCGTCATTTCTCGACGATTTGCACGCGTATACCGTTTGTAAGGATCGTGATTGTACCGGGTTCGTAGTTCACTCCGGCAAATTGCAACTGTTCCGGCTTGAACGTGTAGATCGGGTAGTTGCTCAGCAACTGCGTCGCGAGGACGGCGGCGGCAGCATTGATCTGTTGCGTGTACGCCTGCGCCTGGCCGCTCACGCTGACGTTGTCGACATTCGGCGATTTAAGCACGACGGACCGGCTCGCGGCATCGTACGCGAGTTCGCTCGACAGTGTGAAAACGCCGTCGACCGGCTGCGGCATGAAGGGGCTCGCGAGGTGCGCGTCGAGCTTCACGGAGACGCGATTTGCGTCCGGCAGCAAGCCGACCACCGGATGGCTCAACGCGACGTCGAACACCTGAGAAACCGTACGCTGATACGGAAATTTCCGCTGCACGGCGTCCTGCACCTGCTGCTGCGAAAACGTGTAGTGCGACGGAATGAACGGAAAAGTCGACGTCGCGCACGCCGCGAGCGAGACGGCGCCAAGCGCGCTCGCGCCTGCCAGCGCGGCGAATAAAAAACGGCGCCGGGCCGGCGCAACCAATCGAGCCATACGGTTTCTCCAATCGACCACAGTTGAGGGCTTAGCCCTCTGTCAAAGCACTTGTTTCATCGCACTTGTTTGATTCAACGCGCGGGCTGCGTCTGCGCCTCCAGTTGCGTGAGCCACAAAAGCGCTTGCCCTCGATCGTCTCCGCACATCTCGGCTTGCGGCTGCAGTCCCGAACAGCACGCGGGACGCTCGGGCTGTCCGAAGATCGCGCAACGCAAATCGTCGCCAAGCTGCACGCAACGCACGCCTGCCGGTTTGCCGTTCGGCATGCCCGGAATGGGGCTCGAAATCGACGGCGCGATGCAGCACGCGCCGCAATCGGGCCGGCACGCATGATCGGTCAGAGACTCGCGTTTTGCAACGCGCCCATACACATCGTTCACGACGAAAATTCCTGGATTCGAACAACGGCGCCGCAGCGCCAGTCCCGCATTGTGCCACCGTGTCGCGTGCGACCTTTTTACACAATCGCGCGCGAGGCGGCTCCCCTACACTGGCTCTCGATCTGAGGATCCGAAGGATCTAAATAAAGGCCACGCTCACGAGGCGCCCGAGTACGTCGCACGCAGTTCCCACGCGGTCCGCAAAAAACCATGCGCAACCGGCGCGACTCGCGCCTCTTATCGCGGCCGTCGAATACAAGCCACTCATGACCAACGCCAATTCGCTCTTTCGCCCCGACCTGCTCGCCAAATACAGCGCGAACGGCCCACGCTATACGTCCTATCCAACGGCCCTTCAGTTCCGCGACGACTTCGACCTCGCCGACTATCTGCGCGCGGCAGCCGATCCCGGCGCGTCCGCTGCGGACCTCTCGCTGTACTTCCATATTCCGTTCTGCGACACCGTCTGTTTCTATTGCGGCTGCAACAAGATCGCAACGAAAAACCGCGGGCGCGCGCGCCCGTATCTGGAACAGTTGAAGCGCGAAATCGCCTTGCAGGCAGCGTGTTTCGACACGCGCCGGCCGGTGTCGCAATTGCATCTGGGCGGCGGCACGCCGACCTTCATGTCGAACGACGAACTCGCCGAATTGATGAGCGCGGCCCGCGAGCACTTTACCTTGCTGCCCGACAGCGAAGCCGAATATTCGATCGAAGTCGATCCGCGCGAGGCCTCGCCCGATACGATCGCGCATCTGCGCAAGCTCGGCTTTAATCGGCTGAGTCTCGGCGTGCAGGATTTCGATCCGCTCGTGCAGCAGGCGATCAACCGCATCCAGCCGCTCGATATGACCGCGTCAGTCATGCAGGCTGCGCGGCACGTGGGCTTTCACTCGATCGGCGTCGATCTGATCTACGGACTGCCGCATCAAACGGTGTCGAGCTTCAGCCGCACGCTCGACACGATGATCGAGCTCGCGCCCGATCGCCTGTCGGTGTTCGCGTACGCGCACATGCCGAAGCTCTTCAAGATGCAGCGTCAGATGGACGCCGCGGCGCTGCCCTCGCCTGCCGCGCGTCTCGCTATCCTGCAACGCGTCGTGGAGCGTCTGACCGCGGCCGGCTACGTGTACATCGGCATGGATCATTTCGCGCTGCCCACCGACGAACTCGCGCGCGCCCAGGCACAGCGGACCTTGCACCGCAATTTCCAGGGCTACAGCACGCGCGCCGAATGCGATCTGATCGGCTTCGGCGCGTCGTCGATCGGCAAGGTCGGCGACGTCTACGCGCAAAACGCAAAAGATCTGCCGGCGTATGGCGCCGCGATCGACGCGGGCCGACTCGCGATCACGCGCGGCGTGCGCCTCACCGCCGACGACCGTTTGCGGCGCGACATCATCACCCAGTTGATGTGCAATCTGGAACTGCGCTTCGACGAATTCGAAGCGATGTACGGCATTCGCTTCGCCGATACGTTCGAGCCGGAACTCGAACGCTTGCGCGGCTTCGAGCAGGACGGCCTCGTGTCGGTCACGGACCGCAAGCTCGAAGTGCGGACCGCCGGGCGCATGCTCGTGCGCAACATTGCGATGGTGTTCGACCGCTATCTCGGCCAGCAGACGCTCGAACGGTTTTCGCGCACTGTCTGAACGACTGGCGAATGGCGGCTGGGGGCGGCTTGCCCGTCGGCGGATTTTCGGCCATAATCTGCGTCTTCGCCGCGCGAGAGTTTTTAACGCGTGTGCCGCAAGATCTGCCCAGGTGGTGAAATTGGTAGACGCAGGGGACTCAAAATCCCCCGCCGCAAGGCGTGCCGGTTCGATTCCGGCCCTGGGCACCATCAAGTTTCCGAGCAATACCCAAGCAACACAAAGAAAACCCGCGCCGGCTGAACGCTTCGCGGGTTTTTCGTTTTTTGGCTTTCGCCATCTTGTCGCGCGGTTTGAGCAGCGCGACAGCAACCCGTCGCGCCATCTGATCGTCAACTCTGCCGCCCAACCACCCGCGCAGCACTCCCATGCGCCGCCGCGCGCCTGCGCTTGAACTCATAACCCGCCCACATCACCACAAGCCACACCGGCACGAGCCACACGGACACGGACAAACCGGGCGTCATCGCGAGAATCACGAGGATCAGCGCCATGAACGCGAGGCAGATCCAGTTGCTCACCGGAAACCAGAACGACTTGAAGACGAGCGTCTCGCCCGCGGCGACCATCGCCCGGCGCGACTTCAGATGCGTCAGGCTGATCAGCGCCCAGTTCAGCACCAGCGCGGCAACCACGAGCGCCATCAAGAGGCCGAGCGCTTCCGCGGGAATCAGATAGTTGACGATCACGCACGTGAACGTGGCGAGCGCCGACAGGCCGATCGCCATATACGGCACGCCGCGCCGATCGACCTTCATCAGCGCGCGCGGCGCATTGCCCTGTTCCGCGAGACCGTACAGCATGCGGCTATTCGCATACACGCCGCTGTTGTACACGGACAGCGCCGCCGTCAGCACCACGACGTTGAGCACGTTCGCGGTCAGCGTCGAACCGATCTGCGAAAAGATCATCACGAACGGGCTGCCGCCGGCCGCGACCTCGTTCCACGGATACAGCGAAAGCAGCACCGCCAGCGAGCAGATGTAGAAAATCAGAATCCGGTAGATGACCTGATTCACGGCCTTCGGAACGCTCTTTTGCGGCTCGTCGGCCTCGGCTGCGGTGATGCCTATCAACTCCAGTCCGCCGAACGAAAACATGATGACCGCGAGCATCGTGAAGAGGCCATGAAAACCATGCGGGAAAAATCCGCCGTGGCTCCAGAGATTCGTGACCGACGCCTGCGGTCCGCCGTGGCCGGGAAAATAAGCAGATAGCCCGCCCGAAGCAGGGATCCATGCCGATCACCGGCCACGACCCTTGACGATCGCAAACCCAGAACTCGGTTTTCGCCGTACGCCTTCACGTTCGCGAGATTGATCGCGTTGATGCCGGCAAAGCAGACGAGCGCCGATACCCACGTCGGCACACCCGGCCACCAGTAGTGGACATACGTGCCGACCGCCGTCAGTTCGGCCATGCTGACGAGCACGTACAACACCCAGTAATTCCAGCCCGACAGGAAGCCGGGAAAGTCGCCCCAATACTTGTACGCGAAGTGGCTGAACGAGCCCGCCACCGGTTCCTGCGCAACCATCTCGCCCAACTGCCGCATGATCATGAACGCGATGATTCCGCCGATGGCGTAGCCGAGAATCATCGACGGGCCGGCGGCCTGCAACACGCTCGCCGAGCCGAGAAAAAGGCCCGTGCCGATCGCGCCGCCGAGCGCAATGAGTTGAATATGGCGATTCTTGAGCCCGCGCTTCAGGCCCTCTTGCTGTAGTGCATTGTTCAAATTGCGCCCCAGTGTATGGATTTCGATCGCCCGACAGCAGACTTGTGGCCCGCCCCGGCAGAACCGAAAATTTTACCCCGGCCGATATTGCCCAAATACTGGTGTCAACCCGCGCTTCGTGCCGCGCCGCACTTGCCTCCGCCGAATGTGATTGTCACTGCGGCGCCGGTTCGGTATGTTGCCGTAGTCGGGTTGGCCGTCTCCGGAGATTCAGCATGTCGCCCAAAAAACGCCTCGTTTGCGCTGCCGTCTTGTGTCTTTGTTTTGCGAGCCGCGGCGCGTTCGCGCAGACTTACACGCCGGCTCCGGCGCCCGAGCCTGCAACGTCTGCCGCACCGGGCGTGGTGCCCATGCCGGGCCCGGCTGCCGAATCTTCCGCGCCCGCTGTACGGGATCGGATGCCCGGCCAGGCGCCTGCCGCCGAAGCCAGCGCCGCCGCCGCGCCCGCTCCCGCTTCAGGCGCGCCGAGCACACCGTCCGCACCACCCGCCAAAGCCGCCGCCGCGCCGCCCGCCACCGCGCCCATGACCGGTCCCGTGCGCAACGTCGTGCTGGTCCACGGCGCATTCGTCGACGGTTCGAGCTGGAACGGCGTGGTCGCGAAGCTGCAGCAAAAGGGCTATCGCGTGAGTTCGGTGCAGAACCCACTGACCTCGCTCGCCGACGACGTCGCCGCGACACGCCGCGTGCTGGCTCGCCAGCAAGGGCCGACGATACTCGTCGGTCACTCGTGGGGCGGCGTCGTGATTACCGAAGCGGGCGCGAATGCGCCGAACGTCGCGGGCCTCGTCTACGTGGCGGCCGTTGCGCCGGACTTGCACGAGTCGACGACGGACCTGCTGAAGCGCGCCGCGCCGATGCCGGCGGGCGCAGGCATCACGAAGGATGCAAGCGGCTTCCTGTGGCTCGATCGCAGCAAGTATCACGCGGATTTTGCCGCCGACGTCCCCGAGAACGTGACGCGCGTGCTGTCCGCGGCGCAGGTGCCGATCGCCGCGACGGCCTTCGGCGAAACGGTCAGTCAGGTCGCGTGGAAAGAGAAGCCTTCGTGGTACGTGCTGACGACGAAAGACCGCGCCGTGTCGCCGGACGTCGAGCGATTCATGGCCGAGCGGATGGGCGCGAAGGTCGTGCCGATTGCGTCGAGCCATCTCGCGCCGGTCTCGCACGCGGGCGCGATCGCGGACGTGATCGACCGCGCCGCGCGCGAATTGAGCCGGCAGCAGTAGGCGTAGGCCCGCAACACACTCGCTACCGCAGCATGAACGACATCGCGGACAGGCAGTTGAGCATGCGCACCACATGTTCCGCCGACGCCGCGCTAAAGCGCAGCGTGACCGCATCGACGCGCGTCATGGTCGGCCACTGACAGAAGAGATCGGCGAGCGCGCTGGTCTGCACGCGCAGTTCGCACTCGACGGGTTTTGCTGCGGCGGCGCGCGTTGCTTGCGGTGCGCGTCCTTCGGCGAGATGCTGCTGCACGACTTCGCGCGCCGCGCTCTCTATCGCCGCACGAGCGTTTGCCGGCGATTGCGTGACGCCGCTCGCGTGCCCCGTCGCGCTCTTCGTCACGACAAAACGCGCGCCTGGAAAACGCGGCGCGGTTTCCTCGGCGAATACATCGTCGCCCGATAAAAGCGCTACCTGTGCGCCATATTCTTCAGCGAGCGCACCGTACAAACCGGCCTCGCCCACCTCCACGCCGTTCAGCGAAACGCGCGCGAACGCAAAGCTGTTGATGGTGTGCGCGAGAATGCCGCGCGTTTGCGACATCGCGTGATAGCCGATCATGAACACGAGCGACGCACCGTATTCGAGGCCCGCCATCATGCCGAGCGTGCGCGGTTTGCCGAGCACCACCTGAGCGCGTGCGTCGAGCAGATCGGGCAGCAGATTGCGAAAGCCGCCGTGCGAGTCGTTGACCCACACTTGCGTCGCGCCGCCCGCAAAGGCGCCTTCGATTGCGGCGTTCGCTTCGAGCGTCATCCAGCGGCGCGCGGCCTCATATTCGCCGTTGCCCGCACGCGTTTGCTCGGGGTGAAATACGCCGGCTATGCCTTCGATGTCGGCGGAAATAAGGACTTTCATCAGGGACTTTGCTTGAGTAAATGAGCGAGGTCGGGGACGCTCTCGCGCAGCGATAGACGTCGATGGCCATCGCGGCCGGTGACGGATTGCGCGCTCCACAACGCGTCGAGAATCGCCTGCTCGACGCTGTCGGCGCAGGCGCGAAAAAGCGGGTCCATGCATTGATCGGCGACGAGCGGCGGCAGCGCAATGTATTGCGCGAGATGCGGCACCGTGTAGGCCGTCGAAAAGGCGAGCGCTATGTCGCCGCTGCCGTGGCCATACACCGAACCCGTCCGCGCGAGGCCCGCTGCCGCGCGCAACGAAAGGCGCTTGAGTTGACGCGCGTCGAGCGGTGCATCGGTGGCGACGATCATGATGATCGAGCCTTGCTCGGGCTTTGTTGCATCGGCATCGGCTTTCGCTTTCGCTGCGCGTTCAGCCAGGATGCGCCCGACAGGATGGCCGTCGACAACCAGCATCGGCAAACGTCCAAAGTTAGCGAGCGCGAGCGCACCGACGACGTACTCTCGCCCCGCAACGCTCACCACGCGCGATGCAGTGCCGATGCCGCCCTTCAGATCGAAGCACGACATGCCGCGGCCCGCGCCCACCGAGCCGCTTGCCACCTTAGTTCCGGCTGCCGCGTACGCATCGTTGAAATGCTGTTCGCCGATCGCAAGCGCCTGAATATCGTTGAGATATCCGTCGTTGCATTCGAACACCAGCGGATTGACGGTCGGCCACTCGCGCCCAATGCCTGGGTTCGCGTTAATCGCCGCGCGAATCTGCGCCTGCGCCACCGCGGCCACGCCGAACGTGTTGGTCAACGCAATCGGCGTTTCGAGCGTGCCGAGTTCGTCGATCTGCACGAGACCAACGCTCTTGCCGAAGCCGTTGATCACCGACACAGCCGCAGGCACCTTGTCGACAAACGGATCGTCCGCATGCGGACGAATCACGGTCACGCCGGTTTGCAGCGCGCCTTCAGCGAGCGTGCAATGTCCGACGGTGACGCCCTCTACATCGGCGATCGTGCCCAGCGCACCGCTCGGCAATGTGCCGATATGCGGCGCGTTGTTATCAGCCTGCGAAGGTTGCGATTGCATCGAACTCATGCGCGATCGAGTTTCGGATCGAGCGCATCGCGCAAACCGTCGCCGAGCAGGTTGAACGCCAGCACGGTGAGGAAAATCGCGAGACTCGGGAACAGCGCGATATGCGGTGCGGTCACCATATCGGCGCGCGCTTCGTTGAGCATCGCGCCCCACTCGGGCGTCGGCGGCTGCGCGCCAAGTCCGAGAAACGACAGGCTCGCGGCCGTGATGATCGACGTGCCGATACGCATCGTGAAGTACACGACGACCGACGAAATCGTGCCCGGCAAGATATGACGCACGATGATGGTCCAGTCCGACGCGCCGATACTGCGCGCCGCTTCGATATACGTAAGCTGCTTGAGCATCAGCGTATTGCCGCGCACGAGCCGCGCGAACGCCGGAATGCTGAAGATCGCCACCGCGCAGATCACGTTGACCATGCCGTTGCCGAGAATCGCGACCACGCCGATCGCGAGCAGAATGCCGGGGAAAGCGAACAGCACATCGGCCACGCGCATCGTGATGCGATCCCACCAGCCTTCGTAGTAACCGGCGAGCAGCCCGAAGAACGTGCCGATCACAGCGCCTATCGCAACGGAAAGAAAGCCTGCTTCGAGCGAGATGCGCGAGCCCGCGAGAATGCGGCTGAAAATATCGCGGCCCAGTGAATCGACGCCGAACCAGTGCGCAGCGGAAGGCCCCGCGTTCAACGCGTCGTAATCGAAGAAATTCTCCGGGTCGTAGGGCACGATATGCGGCGCGGCAATCGCGACCACGACCAGCAGCAGCACGAAAATGCCGGCGGCCAGCGCCACATGCTGCTTGCGAAACTTGCGCCAGAATTCGCTCCACGGCGTGCGGATCGTGCGCTCGGCGTTCTTGGTTTTGGCCGCATTCGGCTCGGTGGCTGTCGTGCTCATGCGGGCCTCACTTGAAACGGATAGTCGGATTGATCACGGCGTACAGCACGTCCACGACCAGGTTGATGATGATGAATTCGAGCGAGAACAACAGCACCTCCGCCTGAATCACCGGATAGTCGCGCATCGACACCGCATCCACCAGCAGGCGCCCGAGGCCCGGCCAGTTGAATACGACCTCGACGACAATCGAGCCGCCGAGCAGAAAGCCGAACTGAAGCCCCATCATCGTGACGACGGGAATCATCGCGTTGCGCAGGCAGTGCTTGACGATCACGAGCCGCTCGGGCACGCCCTTCGCGCGCGCGGTGCGCACGAAGTCTTCGTTCATCACCTCGACGAACGACGCGCGCGTGAAGCGCGCCATCACTGCCGCGACGGCGGCGCCGAGCGTCAGCGAAGGAAGGATGTAGCTCTGCCACGAACCATCGCCGACGATAGGCAGCCAGCCGAGCTTCACCGAGAAGATTTCCATCAGCAGCATGCCGAGCGCGAAGGCAGGAAACGAAATGCCCGACACGGCGAGCGTCATGCCGAGCCGGTCCGGCCAACGGTTACGCCACACCGCCGACACGATGCCGATGCCCATGCCCAGCACCACCGCCCACACCATGCTCGCGAGCGTGAGCAGCAGCGTCGGCATGAAGCGCTCGGCGATCTCCTCGCTCACGGGCCGCTTGCTGCGCGTGGAAATGCCGAAGTCGCCGTGCGCGATCTTCACGAAGAAGCGAGCGAATTGCTGCGGCATCGGCTTGTCGAGTCCGAGGTCGGCGCGCACGAGAGCGACGGTCGCTTCGTCGGCATCGGGACCGGCCGCGAGCCGCGCCGGATCGCCCGGCAGCAGATGCACGAACAGAAAGACCAGCACCGCGACGATCGCGAGCGTCGGCAGCAGACCAAAGAGACGTTTGACGATGAAATTCAGCATTGAAGCTCAATCCGGCAATGATTCGGGCAACGAAATACCATGTACTGCTCATGCGAGCGCGCGGCGCCGCGCGTCCTGAAGCGTCCTGATCGACGTGCAGCGCCGCGCGCCCGGCTCGTCACTTGATGGCGATTTCGTCGAAGTTAAACGAACCGTCCGGCGCGACATACGCACCCGACAGACGCTTGCTGCGCGCATACACGACCTTTTCCTTGACGAGGAAAATCCACGGCGCGTCGGCCCAGATGCGCTTTTGCGCGTCCGTGTAGAGCGCGGCTTTCTGCGCGCGGTCGGTGGTTTCGAGCGCCTGCTTCAGATCGCTGTCGACGGTATCGTTCTTGTAGTACGCCGTGTTCATCATCTTCGGCGGGAACGAGACGGTTGCCAGCAGCGGTGTGATCGCCCAGTCGGCTTCGCCCGTCGACGACGACCAGCCCGCGTAATACATGCGCACCGGCGCAGTGGCGGCGTCCTGCGCGCTTTCGACGCGGGCGACGCGCTGACCGGCTTCAAGCGCTTCGACCTGCGCCTTGATGCCGACCTGCGCGAGTTGCTGCTGCACGAACTGAATGACCTTCTGCGCCGTCGAGTAGTTGTACGCGGACCACAGCGTGGTTTCGAAGCCGTTCGGATAGCCGGCTTCCTTCAGCAACGCGCGCGCCTTCGCCGGATCGTACGGCCACGGCCCGAGCTTCACCGCATAGTCGACGCCCTGCGGCACCACGCCGTCAGCCGGCGTTGCATAACCGGCGAACACGACCTTCGTCAGCGCTTCCTTGTTGACCGCGTAGTTGAGCGCCTGGCGCACCTTCGGGTTATCGAATGGCTTCTGATTCAGGTTCAGGCTGATATAGCGCTGAATGATCGAAGGCGATGCGATCAGATCGACCTTCGGGCTCGACTGCAATTGCGCGGCCTGCTCGAACGGCACCTGAAACGCGAAGTCCGCTTCGCCGGTACGCATCAGCGCGGCGCGCGTGTTGTTGTCGACCACCGGCTTCCAGTCGATCGCGTCGATCTTCGGGTAGCCCTTCTTCCAGTAGCCGGCAAACTTCTTCACCGTCAGGTCGCCTGCCGGGTCCCACTTCACGAATTCGAACGGACCTGTGCCGACCGGATGGAACGCGATGTCCTTGCCGTATTTCTTCAGCGCGTCAGGCGAAATCATCACCGCCGACGGATGCGCGAGCACGTTCACGAATGCCGAGAACGGCGCCTTCAGCGTGATCTTCACCGTGTACGGATCGACCACTTCGGTCTTCTCGATACGGTTGAACATGTTGTAGCGCTTGAGCTTGTTCGCCGGATCGGTCACGCGGTCGAAGTTCGCCTTGACAGCGTTGGCGTTGAAGTCCGTGCCGTCCTGGAACTTGACGCCATGACGCAGCTTGAACGTGTAGACGCGCGCATCGGGGCTCGCTTCATAGCTGTCGGCGAGCACGTTGACGAGCTTCATGTCCTTGTCGAAGCCGAAGAGGCCCTGATAGAACGACTTCGCGACGGCTTGCGAGAGCGTGTCGTTGGCATCGTAGGGATCAAGCGTCGTGAAGTTCGTGGCGACGGCCATCACTGCAGTCGTTTCGGCGTGCGCGGCGTTGCCCGCGAGCATGGCGAACACTACTGCGCCGCCGCCGAGCAGCGCGCGCAAACGAAACGGAGAAGACGGGACCAGCAGGTTCATGAGTTGGCTCCAGGCTGCGAGTTGAAACGGTTTAGGTTGTGTTTGACGACTTGCTTCGGCGTGTCGGGCCGGCGCTTTTTGCTGTGCTGCTTTTGGTTCAATCGTTCTGCTTTGACGACTCGTTCAATACGCACCGCCCACGCGATGCTGCGCGACGAAATGATCCGGTCCGACCGCGATAAGCGGCGCTACCACAGGCTCATCGTTCAATGCGCGGATCGGGCTCGGGATTTCGTCGGCGGCGAGCATGCGTTTCGCGTGACGGCGCGCCGGATCGGCAACCGGCACCGCGCCCATCAGCTTTCTCGTGTACGGATGCTGCGGCGCCTCGAACACCGCGCGACGCGGCCCGATCTCGACGATCTGTCCGAGATACATCACGGCCACGCGATGACTGACGCGCTCGACCACCGCCATGTCGTGCGAAATGAACAGATACGCGACGCCCAGTTCGCGCTGCAAATCGAGCATCAGATTGACGATCTGCGCCTGCACGGAGACATCGAGCGCGGAAACGGATTCGTCTGCGATCACGACTTTCGGATTCAATGCGAGCGCGCGCGCAATTGCAATGCGTTGCCGCTGACCGCCGGAGAATTCATGCGGATAGCGGCGCGCGGCCTCGGGCGGCAAGCCGACTTTTTCGAGCAGCCACGCGACTCGCGCTTGCGCCTCGGCACCTTGCGCGACGCCGTGCACGAGCAGCGGCTCCATGATCGAAAAGCCGACCGTGAGCCGCGGATTGAGCGACGCGAACGGGTCCTGAAAAATGAACTGGATGTCGCGGCGTAATGCCTGTAGTGACGCGCCGGTCAGCGAACTGATTTCGCGGCCGTTGAATTCGATTGAGCCGCTTTGGCTTTGCACCAGTCGCAACAACGAGCGGCCCGTGGTCGACTTGCCGCAGCCCGACTCGCCGACGAGCGCGAGCGTCTCGCCCGGCCGCAAATCGAAGCTGACTTTTTCGACGGCATGCACGCGGCCGGTCAGGCGGCCAAAGAGACCGCTTCGCACCGGAAAGCGCGTGACGAGATCGCGCACACGCAGAATAGGCGGCGTGCTTTCATCGACGCGCGGCTGCTCTTCTTTCGCGACGGCGGCCGCGGGGCGCACGGGTTCATCGGCGCCGCTCAAGCTCGCCTGCTCGACGGTCAGAATCGGAAACTTCGCGGGCTGATCGGTGCCTTGCATTGCGCCGAGACGCGGCACGGCCGCGAGCAGCGCCTTCGTATAAGCATGCGACGGAGCGGCAAAAATCGTATCCGACGCGCCCTCTTCCACTTTTTCTCCGCGATACATCACGAGCACGCGGTCTGCGACTTCCGCGACCACGCCCATGTCGTGCGTGATGAAGATCACGCCCATGTTCATCTCGTCCTGCAAGCCGCGGATCAGTTGCAGAATCTGCGCCTGAATGGTCACGTCGAGCGCGGTGGTGGGTTCGTCGGCGATCAGCAACGCGGGCTTGCACGACAGCGCCATCGCGATCATCACGCGCTGGCGCATGCCGCCCGACAGTTGATGCGGAAAGCGCGCGGCCACGCGCCGCGCCTCGGGAATGCGCACGAGTTCGAGCAGGCGCAACGTCTCGGCGAAGGCCGCGGAACGGCTCTTGCCTTGATGCAGCGAAATGGCCTCGCTGATCTGATCGCCCACCGTGAAGACCGGATTGAGCGACGTCATCGGCTCCTGAAAGATCATCGCGATGTCGGCGCCGCGAATCGAACGCATCGTGCCCGACGACGCTTTCGCGAGGTCGAGCACGTTGCCGTCGCGGCGCCGGAACATGATGCTGCCGCCGGCAAGGCGCCCACCGCCGTGCTCGATCAGCCGCATCAACGCGAGCGATGTCACCGATTTGCCGGACCCCGATTCGCCGACGATCGCGAGCGTCTCGCCGCGCTCGACCGTGAACGACAGATCGCGCACCGCGTTAAACGTGGTCTCGCCGCTGCGAAACGCAACCGACAGGTTGTCGACCGACAGCACGCGCTGCGGCGGCAAGGGTTCAATAAGCGGGCTGGCGGTGTGCGATGAAGTCGGCACGGTGGTTCCTTTAAATTCGAACGCGCGGGCGGTTCTGCAATATTATTCTGGATGACGAACTAACGGTAGATCGCCGTCACCGGCGTTTCGCCGACGCGCGCGAAACCGCGGTACATGCCCTCGGTATTGAACGGCAGCGCAATGTTGCCGCGCGCGTCGACGGCGATCAGGCCGCCGCGGCCGTCGATCTTCGGCAGGCGGTTCATCACAACGTCGTGCGCGGCGTCGTGCAACGACACGTTGCGATAGGCCATTTGCGCGGCGACGTCGTAGGCGGCGACCATGCGCATGAACATTTCGCCGGAGCCGGTTGTCGAGACCGCGCAGGTCGCGTCGTCCGCATAACAGCCCGCGCCGATCAGCGGCGTATCGCCCACGCGTCCTACCTGTTTATTGGTGACGCCGCCCGTCGATGTCGCCGCGGCCACGTGGCCGTGCCGGTCGAGCGCGACCGCGCCGACAGTACCGAACTTGCGGTTCGGATCGATCGGTTCGTGCGGCGTGGGCTCGTGAGCAGCCGTTGACGTTGACGATGACGAAGCAGCGAGGCTCGCGCCGTCGTGGTCGAGCATCGCACGTTGCTGATCGCGCGCAAGCAGCCATTGACGATGACGCGCCTCGGTATCGAAGTACGCAGGCTCGACGAATTCAAGTCCCTGCGCGGCCGCGAAACTTTCGGCGCCTTCGCCGGTGAAAAGCACATGTTCGCTGCGCTCGAGCACACTGCGCGCCGCCAGAACCGGATTGCGCACGCGCTTCACGCAGCAGACCGCGCCGGCTTCGAGCGTGCTGCCGTCCATGATCGCCGCGTCGAGTTCGTGCGTGCCCGCCGCGGTGTACACAGCGCCACGGCCCGCGTTGAACAGCGGACAGTCTTCGAGCAGCCGCACCGCTTCGCTCACCGCGTCGAGCGCGCTGCCGCCGTCCGCGAGCACGCGTTGACCGGCGCTCAGCACCGCGTGCAACGCCGCGTGATATTCGGCTTCGGCGCTCGCCGCGAGCGACGCCCGCAGGATCGTGCCCGCTCCGCCATGAATGGCAATGACTGCGTTGGTGTTCATCGTTTGAGTTTGGGTTGGGCTTTTGCAGTGCGAGGTTTTGCGACAGCAGCGCCGGCCGCTTGCGCGACCGTACTCGCCAACGCCGACGCGGAGAGCGGATCGGTAAGCCACGGCAGGACAAATTCGGTGACTTCGGCGGCCGCCTTCACCGAGCGTTTCGCGCGATACGCAACCGCGTCGCACAGCGCTTCGATCACCGCGAGAACGGCCGCGTCCGCGTTCGCCGCAAGCCGGCGTTCGGAGCGCACATACAACGACAGGTCGGCGAATTGCGCGAGCGGCGAGCGCGGACCGTCGGTGAGCGCAAGCACGCGTGCCCCGCGCGTCGCCGCACGGCGCGCGAGTTCGATGGTGTCGTCGACATAACGCGGGAAGGCGATGCCGATCACCAGGTCGCCTTTATCGCAATTGAACAGACGCCGCGCGGCATGCGACGGTCCGCCGATGAACGCGAGCGACTGCACGTTGTCGTGATAGGCCATCAGGTTGTGCTCCATCAGCCCGGCGAGAAACGCGCTCGTGCCCGCGCCGAGCACGAACACGCGGCGCGCGGCGAGAATGGCTTCGACGACGGCTTCGGCGGCGGCGCTGTCGATCGCGGTGCGCGTCAAATGCAGATTGCTGGCCGCCTGTTCGAGCGACGCGTCGACGACATCGTCGCCCGCGGCGAGCGACTCTTGCGCGCTGCGTAGCCGCTCGACCGGCGCGAGCGTCGCCTCGAAGCCGCGCACGAGCGCCTCACGGAACTGCGGATAGCCGTCGAAGCCGAGCGAGCGCGCAAAGCGATTCGCCGTTGCAACCGACGCGCCGACCACACTCGCGAGTTCGTCGATCCGCATGGTGGCCGCGCGAAACAGATTGGCCAGCACGTACTCGCCCATGCGCCGATGAATCGGCGTGAGAGTGGGCATCGCCGCTGCGATGCGCGCGGCAATGGCCTGCTCTGCCTGACTGGATGCAACGGACGGTTGATGAATCATGCGGGCGATGCAGCGCGGTAGTGTCTTTGCAACAGCGAGTTTTTAGTGGTGTAAGCGGAATGCATGAAAGTATATTTACATGGAATCGGCCAAGAAAAAAATTCATTTTCATTTTTACGGGTTTGCCCTGGCGTCCTGCACGCGATGGAATTGATCTTCAGCAAGCGGCGGCATGCTGCTGTTCGGGAATGCGGGCGAGCCGCGCGGCAGGCGACATCGCAATGATCGACGCCTGCACGAGAAACGCCGCTGCCGCGACGACGAGGCACGCGTCCACACTCCAATGCGCGCTGATCAACGCGCCGAGCAATGCGCCCGCAGGCCGCGCGCCGTAGGTGGCCGTGCTGTTGAGCGCCGAGACGCGGCCCATCATCCGTTGCGGCGTGATGGCCTGACGCAGCGTGGTCGAGCCGACCACCCAGAGGATCGGCCCAACGCCGAGCAGGAAGAAGCTCAGCAGCGCGAGCCAGAACGACGGCGCGACGAGCGTCGCCACCATCACGAGCGAAGCCAGCAGTCCGCACGACGGCCCGATCATCAGCACGCGCCCGAACGCGAGGCGTCGCGCGGTGGCGGGCGCGGCCAGCGCGCCGCACACCATGCCGACGCCATACGCGCCAAGCGTGATGCCAACCGCCGACGCACTGAGCCCGAGCCGATGCACCGCATACGCCACGTACACCGCTTGCAGCACAAAGAAGCCGAGGTTGAAAAAGACCGCGGTCGCGAGCATCGGAAGCAGTAAGGCATCGTGCCAAACAAAACGCATGCCGTCGCGCAGTTCGTGCATGAAGTGACGCGCGGGCACTGGCGCGCGAGGCGGTTCGCGCAATCCCGCGAGCAAAGCCACCGCCAACGCCGACAAGCCGGCCGCGCAGCCGTATGCCCAGCCCGCGCCGATCCAGCCGACGAGCAACCCGCCGAGCGCCGGCCCCGCCGAATAGGCAACGCTGCGCGCCAGTTCAAGGCGTCCATTGGCGCTCGCATACGCTTCGCGCGAGACGATCGACGGCACCAGTGACGGCGCGGCAACGTTGTAGGCGACCGTGCCCGTCGCGGCGATGAAACCGAGCACGCCGAGCAAGGGAAGATTGAGCGCATGAGTCAGCAGAAGCATGAGAACGCATAGCATCGCGACGACACGCAGGCTTTCGGCGAGCGCCATCAACGTGCGGCGCGAGCGGCGGTCGGCCCAGACGCCGAGCGGAATCGACAGCAACAGGAACGGCAAGGTCTGCGCTGTCTGCAACAGGCCGGTGCCGCGCGCGTCGGCGCCGAGCGCGAACACTGCGACGAGCGGCGCGGCGGCAAGACTGATCTGCTCGGCCGATTGCGCGACGAGATTCGACCATGCGAGCCGCTGAAAAGCGGCCGGCAAAGCGACACGGGATGAGGACGGCGTGGCGTGCATCGATGGCTCCTGCAACGGATTAGGAAGTGACCATCGTGGCCGCGATCGCCGCGCGGCACGCCCCGCTTCTTGCGGTGTTATTCTTCGCTCGCCATGAATCTCGAAAGCATTCTTTTCTCCCAGGGCTTCGGCTCGCGCCGTCAATGCCGCGCGCTGATTGCGGACGCTCGCGTCGCGATTGGCGGCATCGTATGCACGGACCCGGATGCGGACTTTGCAACCGACGACGCGTCGTTCAGCTTCAGCGTCGACGGTGTGCCGTGGCCGTATCGCGAGCATGCGTATCTGCTGCTCAACAAGCCGGCGGGCTATGAATGCTCGCGCGATCCGCAGCATCATTTGAGCGTGTTCAGTCTGCTGCCGCCGCAATTCGCCGAGCGCGGCGTGCAATGCGTGGGCCGGCTCGATCAGGACACGACCGGCCTGCTGCTGCTCTCCGACGACGGCAAGTTCGTGCACATGTTCACGTCGCCGAAACGCAAGGTGCCGAAGGTCTACGTCGCGACCACGCGTCACCCCATCGACGACCGGCAGTTGAGCGCGTTGCGCGATGGCGTGATGTTGCACGGCGAGTCGAAAGCGGTGGCCGCGATCGACGCTCACGCGCGCGGCGAGCATTCGCTCGCGCTTACCGTGATGGAAGGCAAGTATCACCAGGTCAAGCGGATGATCGCCGCGGCGGGCAACCGTTGCGAAGCGCTGCATCGCGAGCGCGTTGGCGGCCTTGCGTTGCCCGCGACGCTTGCGCCCGGCGCGTGGCAATGGCTCGACGAAACCGAACTCAAGCTGTTGGGATCTTCACGGACTGGGTAAACGACAACAGCGCGACAACAGCGCGACAACAGCGCGACAACAGCGCGACAACAGCGCCGCTATAGCGCACGCAACTGTCTGACGACACAGGACATTCGATGCGCGCGGACGCACATTCGCTCGCGCCCTGCATGCGTTGAACGCTGCGCCGCAGCATGCGGTTGCTCATGGCTCGCCCTATACTCGTCTAAACAAAGACTACAAAGAGTTCAAGGAGGCGCCATGATCGTCCATAACGGAATCATGAACTCATATGTGATGGTGGCGTTCGTGTGTCTCGGGGTGCTGCTGATCGGCGGATTGCTGATCGTGATGCGGCGGCGGCACAAGTACGACCCCAATCTGATCGGCGCGTTGGTCGGCGCAATGCTGTGCTTTTTGCTGCTTGAGGCGCTGCCGGCGCTGACCTGAACGGCGAAGCGAGCGGCGCATGGCGCGCAGCGGTCGCGCCGGGTTCTCTGTTGTCCGCGGCCACGCGACGTGGCTATCGCGCTTCACAGTTTGGCGTCGTTCATCACTTCGAGCGCTGCTCGCCACGCCCCGCTTCCCGCAAAAAATCCTCGACGCTCGGATAGCGCAAACGCACGCCCAGCTCTTCTTTCAGCCGGCGATTCACGAGCCGCCTCGACTCGCGCATGAACGACAACAAGGTCGGCTCGATCTGCGCTTCAGCTTGCTCCCGCGTGATGCGTGGCGGGCGGGCCAAACCGAATGCATCCGCAACAAGATCGAAGTACTCGCCCATTTTCAGCGATGAGTCGTCGGACGCGTGGATCACGCGCGCGGGCCGGCCGTGTGTCGCGAGACGCACGAGAATCGCGGCGAGGTCGTCGGCGTGAATGTGGTTCGTGTAGACGTCGTCAGTAGCGACGAGCGCGGGCGTGCGTTTTTCGAGCCGCGCAAGCGGCAGGCGATTGCCCGCATAGATGCCGGGAATGCGCGCGATGCTCGCGGCAATCGAGCCGCGCGCGGTTGCGCGCCGCAACTGGCGCTCGGCGGACACGCGGCGCTTCGCGCGCGCATTGGCCGGTTCGACGCTGCGCGTTTCGTCGATCCACGCGCCGCCGCAATCGCCATAGACGCCCGTCGTGCTCGCATAGACGAAGCACACGGGCGCGCGCGAAGCCGCGGTCCGGCGAAGGCCGTCGGGTACAATATTGGCTGGTTCTGCCGCTGTGCCTGCTGTTGCCCACGAGGCGCGAGCGCGGCGCATGCGCCCAAGCGGCGCCGAGGTTGCATAGCGTGTTGCGCGTGCCAAAGCAAAGTCGCGGCGCATGCTCAAGGTGGCGAGCAACGCGCGGGTGCGGCGGTCGTCGTCGCCGGTTTTCTGCGGGGGTGCGAGATGCAGCACGGTCGGCGCGAGACCCGCGAGCCGTTTCAGACTGCGGCGCTCGTCGAGATCGCCGACCAGCGGCGAGACGCCCGCGGCGCGCAATTCGGCGCAGCGCCCGGCGTGGCTGGTGAGCGCGAAGACGTGAGCGTGCGGCAGCAGCAGAGGCACGCAACGCATGCCGACATCGCCGCAACCTACGATCAACACGCGCGGACGGCGGAAGTTTCGTGTCGCTTTCATGGTGCAGGCATTGTAGCCGCCACGCGCCGCGCGCATCGGGCGGCAGTGGGCGCAGCCCTTGCTGCTCCTCGCTGTAGCTTCGCCGTAGCCTCGCCGTGACTTATTAACGATTACCGACTTTCCATTTCCGAACACATATGGCATTTAACGTCACGCTCCGGCAAAGCGGCCGGCAGTTTCAGGTAGAACAGGACGAACCGGTGTTGACCGCGGCCTTGCGTCAGGGCATCGGTCTGCCGTACGGCTGCAAGAACGGCGCATGCGGTTCATGCAAGGGCGCCGTGGTGAACGGCCAGGTCGAGCAGCGCGCGCACTCGTCGTCGGCGTTGTCGAACGATGAAAAGACTCGCGGCATGGCGCTCTTCTGCTGCGCGACGGCGTGCTCGGATCTGGAAATCGACATCCGCGAAGTGGCCGGCGTGGGCGACGTGCAGGTCAAAAAGCTGCCGTGCCGCGTGAACGCGATCGAGCGCAAGGCCGACGACGTCGTCGTGCTCAAGCTGCAACTGCCCGCGAACGAACGCCTTCAGTATCTTGCCGGCCAGTACCTCGAGTTCATTCTGAAGGACGGCAAGCGCCGCAGCTATTCGATGGCGAACGCGCCGCACGCCGAAGGCCCGATCGAGCTGCATATCCGCCACATGCCCGGCGGCGCCTTTACCGACCACGTATTCAACACGATGAAAGAGCGCGACATTCTGCGCTTCGAAGCACCGCTCGGCACCTTCTTCCTGCGCGAAGAATCGGACAAGCCGATCGTGCTGCTCGCGTCGGGCACGGGCTTCGCGCCGCTGAAGGCCATCGTCGAACATGCGGTGTTCAAGAACCTGAATCGCCCGATGACGCTGTACTGGGGCGCGCGTCGCAAGAAAGACCTGTATCTGCTCGAGCTGGCCGAGCAATGGGCGCGCGAGATTCCGAATTTCAAGTTCGTGCCGGTGCTGTCGGAGCCGGATGCGAGCGATGCGTGGACCGGCCGTGTCGGCTTCGTGCATCGCGCGGTGATCGAGGATCTGCCGGATCTGTCCGCGTATCAGGTGTATGCGTGCGGCGCGCCGGTCATGGTCGAATCGGCGCAGCGCGATTTCACGCAACATCATCGCCTGCCCGAAGACGAGTTCTACGCGGATTCGTTCACGAGCGCGGCGGATCTCGCCAACGCCGTCTAAGCAAAACGCCGACGCGACGCGCTGTGTGCAAATTCGTGGTTTACACCGGCGCTTGCCTTGTCGTATTCTTTCGCGCATGAACCGCATCCAGTCCGAACTTCGACGTCGCCGCTCGCCGCTTCCCTAGGGACGCCGCCGGCTTCGTCACGGATTCGCGCTACAACAGAGCGCAAGCTGTTCGAATCATGAAAGCCACGGCATGCCGTGGCTTTTTTGTTTTTCCCTCACCCACTTGTTACCCGCTGCCTGGAGCCTGCCGTCATGAACTTCAATGAGTATCCGATCGAGTCGCTGATGTACATCACGAACCGGCCCGACATCGTTTTCACGCACGGCAAGGGCTCGTGGATCTACGACAACAACGGCAAGCGCTATCTCGACTTCATTCAGGGCTGGGCCGTGAACTCGCTCGGGCACTGCAACGAAGGCATGATCGAAGCGTTGAACAAGCAGGCGCAACTGCTCATCAATCCGTCGCCGGCTTTCTATAACGAGCCGATGGCGAAGCTCGCCGGCCTGCTCACGCAACATAGCTGCTTCGACAAGGTGTTCTTCGCGAACAGCGGCGCGGAAGCGAACGAAGGCGCGATCAAGCTCGCGCGCAAGTGGGGCAAGAAGAACAAGGACGGCGCGTTCGAAATCATCACGTTCGATCACAGCTTCCACGGCCGCACGCTCGCCACCATGTCGGCGAGCGGCAAGCCGGGCTGGGACACGATCTACGCGCCGCAAGTGCCGGGCTTCCCGAAAGCGGATCTGAACGACATCGCGTCGGTCGAAAAACTGATCAACGCGAAGACGGTCGCGGTGATGCTCGAACCCATTCAGGGCGAAGGCGGCGTGATTCCCGCCACGCGCGAGTTCATGCAGCAACTGCGCGAACTGACCCGCAAGCACAACCTGCTGCTGATCGTCGACGAAGTGCAAAGCGGCTGCGGTCGCGCCGGCACGCTGTTCGCGTATGAGCTGTCGGGCATCGAGCCGGACATCATGACGCTCGGCAAGGGCATCGGCGGCGGCGTGCCGCTGGCTGCGCTGCTCTCGAAAGCCGAAGTTGCAATCTTCGAAGCGGGCGATCAGGGCGGCACCTACAACGGCAATCCATTGATGACGGCCGTCGGCTATTCGGTGATCTCGCAACTGACCGCGCCGGGTTTCCTCGAAGGCGTGCGCGCGCGCGGCGACTATCTGCGCGCGAAGCTGCTGGAGTTGTCGGAAGAGCGCGGCTTCAAGGGCGAGCGCGGCGAAGGTCTGCTGCGCGCGCTGCTGCTCGGCAAGGACATCGGCAACCAGATCGTCGAAAAGGCGCGCGACATGCAGCCCGACGGCCTGCTGCTGAACGCGGCGCGTCCGAACCTGCTGCGCTTCATGCCGGCGCTGAACGTCACGAATGAAGAGATCGACCAGATGATGGCGATGCTGCGTTCGATCCTCGACACGCTGTAATCGAAGCGGGCCACGCATGATGAGCACAATCGCCGCGCTTTCGATCCGCCGTTTCGACGCACGCGACACCGACGCCGTGATCGCGTTGTGGCAACAGGCGTTTCCCGAGTACCGGGACGCGACGAAGCCGCAACGCAACCCGCGTCTGTCGATCGCAAACAAGCTCGCGACGCAGCCCGAATTGTTCTTCGTGGCCGTGCTGGGTGAACGCGTGGTCGGCACGGTAATGGGCGGCTACGACGGCCATCGCGGCTGGCTCTACTCGCTCGCCGTCGACGAGTCGTTGCGGCGGCATGGCATCGGCTCGCGTCTGGTCGCGCACGTCGAAGCGGCGCTGACCGCGCTGGGCTGCCCGAAGCTGAACCTGCAAGTGCTGTCCGCGAAGAACGACGTGCGCGCGTTTTACGAGGCGCTCGGTTATCGCGCGGATGAAGTCGTGAGTTTCGGCAAACGTCTTGGCGAGCTGGCGGATTCTTCGCGGGGTTGAGTGCTTCGTGGTGCGGTGTGCTGCGCCGCGCCGCGCAAAGACAAAGGCCGCATGCGTTGGTTACGCATGCGGCCTTTGTTATTGAGGCTTTAGTTTGCGAGGCTTATTCGCCCAACTCATTCACCCAGCTCATTCACCCAGCTCATTCACCCAGATAAGCCGCCCGCACCTTCGGATCGTCCAGCATCTGCTTCGCGTCGCCCGACATCGTGACGAGACCCGAGTCCATCACATAGCCGCGGTTCGCCGCCTGCAACGCGAGACGCGCGTTCTGCTCGACCAGCAGCACGGTCATGCCTTCACCCGAAATCGCGCGCACCACTTCGAAGATCTTCTCGACCATGATCGGCGACAGACCCATCGACGGCTCATCGAGCAGCAGCAGCTTGGGACGCGAGATGATCGCGCGCGCCATCGCCAGCATCTGCTGTTCGCCGCCCGACAGCGTGCCCGCGTATTGCGTGGCGCGCTCCTTCAGACGCGGGAAAAAGCCGAACATGCGATCGACGTCGGCCTTGATGCCGTCGGTGTCGGTGCGCAGATAAGCGCCCATCTGCATGTTCTCGACAATCGACATGCGCGCGAAGATGCCGCGGCCTTCCGGCACCATCGCGAGGCCGCGCTTCAAAAGCTCGTGCGGCGGCACGCCCTTGATCGACTGGCCCATATACTCGATGTCGCCCGCGGCATACGGCTTGAGACCCGTGATCGCCTTCATCGTCGTGGTCTTGCCCGCGCCGTTTGCGCCGATCAGCGTGACCAGCTCGCCCTGCGCGACTTCGAGATCGATGCCCTTGACTGCCTGGATGCCGCCGTAGTTGACCTGAAGGCCCTTGATTTTCAACATGGTTTGCGTCGTGGACATCAGTGGACTCCTGCACCCAGATAAGCTTCGATCACCTTCGGATCCTTCTGCACGTCTTGCGGCAGACCTTGCGCAATCACCTTGCCGTAGTCGAGCACCGTCATCTGGTTGCACAGACCCATCACGAGTTTCACGTCGTGCTCGATCAGCAGGATCGTCTTGCCGTCCGCGCGAATCTTGTCGAGCAGCCTGGTCAGTTCAACTTTTTCCGTTGCGTTCATGCCGGCTGCGGGTTCGTCGAGTGCGAGCAGCTTCGGATCGGTCGCGAGCGCGCGCGCGATTTCAAGCCGGCGCTGGTGACCGTACGACAGATTGCGCGACGTGTAGTCCGCGTACTGCGCGATGCCGACGTACTCCAGCAGTTCGATCGCGCGCTCCTTGATCTCGCGCTCTTCCTTGCGCTCGGCGGGCGTCTGGAACACCGCGCCGATCAGGCCGTGCTTCGTGCGCACGTGGCGGCCGACCATCACGTTTTCCAGCGCGGTCATGCCGCCGAACAGACGAATGTTCTGGAACGTGCGCGCGATGCCGGCCTTCGCAACCTGATAGACGGCCGTCGGCGTGTAGTTCTGGCCGTCGAGCTTGAAGTCACCCGAGTCAGGCGTGTAAAGGCCCGTGATCACGTTGAAGAACGTGGTCTTGCCGGCGCCGTTCGGGCCGATCAGACCGTAAATAGTGCCTTCCTCGATCTGAAGACCGACGTCCGATAGCGCCTGCAAACCGCCGAAGCGCTTGTTGACGCCCTGCACGGACAGACGGATTTTTTTATCGCTCATGTGATTTCTCCTATCCGCGTCCGTTACGCGCGCACCGGCTTCTTGCCGGCACGCTTCGACAGCTTCGCAATCTTGTCTTCGTGCTTCGGCGACGGCCACAGGCCTTCCGAGCGGTACAGCATGATCAGCACCATCGCCAATGCGTAGACGAGCTGACGGATCACTTCCGTATCGACGATTTCATGGCCGAAGATCATGTGCTGCAGCGGACCCATCGTCGAGCGCAGGAATTCGGGCAGCACCGCGAGCAGCACCGCGCCGAGAATCACGCCCGGAATGTGGCCCATGCCGCCGAGCACCACGCACGCGAGCACCACGATCGACTCGGGCAGCGTGAACGATTCCGGCGACACGAAGCCCTGGAACGCGCCGAACATCGCGCCTGACAGACCGCCGAACGACGCGCCCATCGCAAACGCCAGCAGCTTCACGTTGCGCGTGTTGATGCCCATCGCCTTCGCAGCGATTTCGTCTTCGCGGATCGCGGCCCATGCGCGGCCGATACGCGAGTGCTGCAAACGCGTACACACCCAGATCACGAGCAGCGCGGCGAGCACGAACAGGTAGTAGTACGAGTACACCGACGGAAACTGGAAGCCGAATAGCGAGTGCGACTGCGACAGGCTGAAGTCGCCCAGGTGCACCGGCGCAATCGCCGTGATGCCCTTCGGTCCGTTGGTGATGTTCACCGGACGGTCGAGGTTGTTCAGGAAAATCCGCACGATTTCCCCGAAGCCCAACGTCACGATGGCGAGGTAGTCGCCGCGCAGACGCAGCGTCGGTGCGCCGAGCAAGACGCCGAACAGCGCGGCCACGCCCATCGCGCACGGCACGATGATGAGGAACGGCACGTGCAGCCCGTTCGGCGCGAGATGCGCGATCCATTCGAATTGCGACGACAGATGCGGCGACGACAGCAGCGCCGCCGTGTACGCGCCGACCGCGTAGAACGCGATGTAGCCCAGGTCGAGCAGGCCGGCGAAGCCGACCACGACATTGAGGCCGAGCGCGAGCATCACGTACAGCATCGCGAAGTCGAGCACGCGGACCCAGTAGTTGCCGCCCGCGGTGCCGATGATCATCGGCGCGGCGATCACGAGCACCGCCGTGATGATGCCGACGGTCAGCGTCTTCGCCAGGTTCTTCTCGGGAATGAGCGTCGTGGACGGCTCGATCGGTTGAATTGAGGTCATTTGATTTACTCCTTGGCCTGGATCAAGCGCGATCCGCAACGCGTTCGCCGAGCAGACCCGACGGACGGAACACCAGCACGATGATCAGCACGATGAACGCAAACACGTCCTGATAGTTACTGCCGAACACACCACCTGTCAGGTTGCCGATATAACCCGCGCCCAACTGTTCGATGAGCCCCAGAATCACGCCGCCGACCATCGCGCCGCCGAGATTGCCGATGCCGCCGAGCACCGCCGCGGTGAACGCCTTCAGGCCTGGGATGAAGCCCATGTAGAAGTGCGCGTTGCCGTATTCGGAGGCGATCATCACGCCGGCGAGTGCGGCGAGCGCCGAGCCGATCATGAAGGTGGCCGAGATCACGAAGTTCGGGTTCACGCCCATCAGCGAGGCGACGCCGGGGTTCTCGGCAATTGCGCGCATTGCGCGGCCGAGCTTGGTCTTGTGCACGAGGAGCAGCAGGC
Organism: Paraburkholderia graminis C4D1M; assembly: GCF_000172415.1. Lineage (GTDB taxonomy): Bacteria > Pseudomonadota > Gammaproteobacteria > Burkholderiales > Burkholderiaceae > Paraburkholderia > Paraburkholderia graminis. Next base: position 25,184 of record NZ_ABLD01000010.1, on the reverse strand, counting down.
CCGCCATCACGAGGAACGCGACGACGATGATCACGATTTCAGTCATCGAGATCACGGCGCCGGGCGTCGTATCGGTGGCCTTGATCACGTTCAGCGGATCGGTGGGCAGAAGCTGCGGGAACGGCAGTGGATTGCGCGACCAGATCATCATGGCGAGCGTCTGCAGCAGGATCGACACGCCGATCGCCGTGATCAGCGGCGCGAGACGCGGCGCCTTGCGCAGCGGCCGGTATGCCACGCGCTCGATTGTGTAGCCGACGACCGCGCAGACCACGGCGGCGATCGCCAGCGCGATGCATAACGTCGGCACATTGCCCAAGCCGGGGAAGTGGTTCTGCAGCACGCCTATGGCTGACAGCGCAACCATCGCGCCGACCATCAACACATCGCCGTGAGCGAAGTTGATGATGCCCAGAATGCCGTAAACCATCGTATAGCCCAGTGCGATGATGGCATAAACGCTGCCAAGCACCAGCCCGTTGAGGACCTGCTGGATGAAGATATCCATTTAATGCTCCTTAGCCCGTGCGGCTGGATTCGCGCTCTTCATCAGCCGGTGGGCGGTGATGCGTCACGCAATCTCAACGGCACTGCGGGTACTGATGTAAAAGACCGGTAAGGGTTTATCCGCCGCCGATTCACCTTCACGACTGGGTCACAGTCGCAGGCTAGCCTTCAGCGGATGCAAAAACGGCACCGTCGGGTGGTTCGGTGCCGTCAGGCTGAACGTCCCGTCATTACATCTTCACGACGTCGAGAACCGCTTTCTTGCCGTCCTTGAAGTCGTAAAGCGTAATGGCGCCCTCTTTCAAATCACCCTTGTCGTCGAACGCGATGCGGCCGATTACCCCGTGGTAATCGGTGGACGGCATCGCAGCCAGCACCTTGGGCGCCTCGATCGAATTAGCGCGCTTCATTGCATCGACAATCACGTACACAGCGTCGTACGTGAACGGTGCGTAAATCTGCACCGGCGTGTGGAAGCGGTCGACGTACTTCTTCTCGAAGTCCGCTCCCCTGTCCATTTTCGAAAGCGCGAGTCCCGCTTCCGAACAGACGAGGTTTTGCACGGCGGTTCCCGCCAGCTCACCTACCTTGTCGGTACACACGCCGTCGCCGCCAAGGATTTTTGCCCTGATACCGAGCGCCGCCGCCTGTTTGGCAAACGGCCCGCCCGTTGCGTCCATGCCGCCGAACATGATGGCGTCCGGATGAACACTCTTGATCTTCGTGAGGATGGCCCGGAAGTCCGTGGCCCGGTCGTTCGTCGCTTCGCGCGTGACGACTTTCGCTCCGTTCGCCTCGGCGGTCTTCGCGAATTCGTCCGCGAGTCCCTTGCCGTAGGCGGTCGCATCGTCCACGACGGCGATGCGTTTCGCGCCCAGCGCGTTCGTCGCGTAATTGGCGAGCGCGGGACCCTGCTGCGCGTCGGTGGCGACGACGCGGTAGGTCGTCTTGAAACCCTGCTGCGTGTAAGCCGGGTTCGTCGACGACGGCGAGATCTGCACGATGCTCGCGTCGCTATAGACCTTGGAAGCCGGAATCGACACGCCCGAATTCAGATGCCCGACGACGGCCACCACGTGATCGTCCACCAGCTTTTGCGCGACGGCCGTTCCCGTTTTGGGATCGGCGGCGTCGTCCTGCGCGTCGAGTTGCAAGTCGATCTTGTGGCCGTCGATCGTCAGGCCTTGCGCGTTGATTTCCTCGACCGCGAGACGCGCGCCGTTTTCGTTGTCTTTACCAAGATGTGCAATGCCGCCCGTCAACGGAGCCGCATGGCCGATTTTCACGACGATTGCTTCGCTTGCCGGCGCCGCGGATGCTGCTGCCGCCGACGCACCTGCTCCCGCCTCGCCATCCTGTTTTTTGCCGCACGCGGTCAACATCGCAACCGCGGCCGCGATGGACACGGCGTAAGCAAACTTGACTCGCATTAAATAGGTCTCCCGCCCTTGCAAATTCCATCGTCTGAAGGCGCTAAGGCCTTGAGAACGCGCGCATTGTAACTCCAATTTTGCGACGGGCAATATTGTTGAACCGGCAGGGTTTTCCTGCATTGCAACCGTATTTTGAGACCGCTTTCGCGCAAAAGGCGCAACCCGGTTGCGACTGTTTTTCGTGCATCAGTTGCACCGGCTTGGGAACGCATGGCATCAAGTGTTGCGGCCGAACGGCGCTGCGGCCCGCTACAGCGTGGTTTACGTCAAATGGTGGGTTTTGTTGAGCCGCCTTTGGCGAGCACCATTTTAGTGCGCCAAAATTGCGACAGGGCGGATAGGTCGCAAATAATCGGGGACGCATCATCCGAAAAGGGATTTAATGCCAGATCGAATTTCAAAAAAGATTGCCTGCGTCGGTGTGGGAAACCGCATTTCGCAGTGATGTGGCACCGTTTCTTGAATGGCCTTCGCGGCGTCAGGATGAAAAAAAACGCGCCCGAAGGCGCGCTTTCTTATGGTCTATGGTGGCTGCGAACCGTCAGGCCGGCAGACCCAAGCCACGCGGCAGCGGAAACGCGATGTTTTCCTCGATGCCGTCGAGCGCGCGAACATTGCGCACACCCAACTCCCGCAATCGGGCGATGACCGCCTGCGCCAGCACTTCCGGCGCCGAAGCGCCGGCAGTCACGCCGATGCGGCGCTTGCCCTCGACCCATGTCGGATCGATCTGATCCGGCGAATCGACCATATAGGCCGGCACGCCGAGCTTTTCAGCCAGTTCGCGCAGCCGGTTCGAGTTCGAACTGTTCGGGCTGCCGACCACGATCACCACGTCGCACTGCGGCGCCATGAACTTGACGGCGTCCTGGCGGTTCTGCGTCGCGTAGCAGATGTCCTGCTTCTTCGGCTCGCGGATGGACGGGTATTTCGCCTTTAGCGCGCCGATGATTTCGGCGGCGTCGTCGACCGACAGCGTGGTTTGCGTGACGAACGCGATCCGCTCCGGGTCGGCCAGTTGCAGCGCCTGCACGTCCTCGATGTCTTCGACGAGATGCATGCCCTCGCCCGCCTGGCCCATCGTGCCTTCCACTTCCGGATGGCCCTTGTGGCCGATCATCACGATGTCGAAGCCGTCCTGGCGCATCTTCGCGACCTCGATGTGCACCTTGGTCACGAGCGGACAGGTCGCGTCGTACACGCGCAGCCCGCGCGATTCGGCTTCGCTGCGCACCGCTTTCGACACGCCGTGCGCGCTGAAGATAACCGTGTTGCCGGGCGGCACTTCTTCGAGCCGCTCAATGAAAATCGCGCCCTTCTTGCGCAGATCTTCGACGACGTAGGCGTTATGGACGATTTCGTGACGCACGTAAATCGGCGAGCCGTGCAGCTTGATCGCGCGTTCGACGATCTCGATAGCCCGATCGACGCCGGCACAGAACCCGCGCGGCTGCGCCAGCAGGATCTCGGTTTCGGCAAGGGTCGTATCCGCGATGGTCATGTTTACAAAATCCCGATGATTTTCACTTCGAACGCCAGCGCCTGGCCGGCAAGCGGGTGGTTGAAATCGAACAGGGCCGACGTTTCGCTCACTTCTTTCAGAACGCCGGCGTAGCGGCCGCCACCCGGCGCGTTGAATTCGACCAGGTCGCCCGGAGAAAAATCCTCACCGATCATGCTGTTTTCGCGCAGCGTGGCCAGCGACACGCGCTGGATCAACTCGGGATTGCGCGGACCGAAGGCGACGCCAGGATCTAGCCGAAAGGTCGAATGGTGCCCGACCTTCAAACCCAGCAAAATGTCTTCCAGCGGCGGCGCGAGCTGACCGGCGCCGAGCAGCAGCGTGGCGGGCTTGTCGTTGAAGGTATTGATGACTTCGGCGCCATCGGCAAGGGAAAGCCGGTAGTGAAGCGTCACGTGTGAACCGGGCTTCACTTCGGAAATGTCGATGATGCTCATGCAGTGCTCGCTCAGTCGAAGCGCGCTCTCACGCGTGCGCCGCGGGCGCAGCCGACGCGTGCGGCACACCGTCGGCGTGCCGTGCGCAAAGCGTCTATTGTAAGCCACATGGCTGGCCTCGGCTTGCGTCCATCGCACGCACGAAGCTTCAACCCTAAGCGGAGGAATTGTCTCTATATGTCTGATTATGCGTCCACAATCGGCGATCCAATGTTGGATTTCGCTCGTTCGCCGCCCGTCGCCCGCCCTGCCGATGCGCCCAATCCGCGCCGCGGGCGCAAATGGCCCAAACACGATATGCCGCGCGAACGGCTCATCGATCAGGGCCCCGCCGTGCTGTCGGACACGGAGATGATCGTGCTCGTGCTCGGCTCGGGCCTGCCCGGCCACGACGTGTTCAGCGTGGCGCGCGAACTGCTCGACCGCTTCGGCTCGCTGCGGGCCATGCTCGATGCGACTTACGCGGATTTCGACGGCCTGCGCGGCATCGGGCCCGCGAAAAAAGCGCAGTTGCTCGCGATCATGGAAATGGCGCGCCGTTCGCTGGTCGACAAGATGCGCCGGCGTTCGCTGATGAATTCGCCCGAGGCCGTGGAAGATTACCTGCGGCTTCTGATCGGCGGCCGTCCGCAGGAAGTGTTCGTGTCGCTGTTCCTGGACGCGCGGCATCGGCTGATTCGCAGCGAGGAAAGCGCGCGCGGCACGCTCACGCGCATGGCGGTGTATCCGCGCGAGATCGTGCGGCGGGCGCTGGCGCTCAATGCGGCGAGCCTGATCGTCGCGCACAATCATCCGTCGGGCGCGGTGCAGCCGAGCGCCAGCGACTGCAGTCTGACGCGCACACTGCGTGAAGCGCTGGCGCTGATCGACGTGCAACTCGTCGATCATCTCGTGATCGGCGCGGACAGCGTATACTCGTTCGCCCGCGCCGGGTGGCCGTGACGCAGTGCGACCGGCACCTTGACGGGTCTTTCGGCGCTCTTTAGGCGACATGAAAAAAGCGTGAACGGGACGCGAAAAGGCGCCGCGCCGTGTCTCGCCACCGCAAATAAGGTTTGATTTTGCGGCTTTTTTCCTGCTAGAATTCCGGTTTGCCTATTTCCAACCCCCTGTTCCGAAGCCACCAAGGCGTTCCGGAAAGGATACGTGCCTGATTTCAGCGCGACTCTTTTCGGGAAACTTTCACGGCGTTCGAACTCAGAATTAGCGTATTAGGAGTGCTCTCATGGCACGCGTATGCCAAGTAACTGGGAAAGCGCCGATGAGCGGCAACAACGTTTCCCACGCGAACAACAAAACCAAGCGCCGGTTCCTGCCGAACCTGCAAAGCCGCCGTATTTGGGTGGAAAGCGAAAACCGTTGGGTGCGTCTGCGTATTTCGAACGCCGGCCTGCGCCTGATCGACAAGAACGGTATCGACGCTGTGCTCGCAGATCTGCGCGCACGCGGTGAAGCCTAAGGAGTAAATCATGGCGAAAGGCGCACGCGACAAGATCAAGCTGGAATCGACCGCAGGCACGGGTCACTTCTACACGACTACGAAGAACAAACGCAACATGCCGGAAAAGATGCTGATCAAGAAGTTTGATCCGGTCGTCCGTAAGCACGTTGACTACAAGGAAACCAAGATCAAGTAAGTCTTGGCTCCTGCCTTTTGACGAAGGCAAAGACATGTGCAAAAAGCCTCGCATTCGTGCGGGGCTTTTTTGTTTTTGGGTCGTCAAAACCGTCGTTTGACCTTGATGTGCGCGGTCGTGAAGTCTTATGCCGTCCGGCTAGCTTTCCCTCAACCGTCGCGGCGCGTATCCTTTCTCGTTTTAGCAGCGCGTGATTGACGCGTTTGCACAGCAAAACGAAAAGACGGAGATGCAAGCAATGGAATTCGATGTGGCGATTGTCGGTAGCGGTCTCGCGGGGCTGAGCGTCGCGCTCAATCTCGCAGAAACGCGGCGGGTTGCGGTGATCGCCAAGCGGTCGATGACTGAAGGCGCGAGTGATTGGGCGCAAGGCGGCATCGCCGCCGTGCTGGATTCCGCGGACAGCATCGACAATCACGTGCGCGACACGCTGATTGCCGGCGGCGGCCTGTGCGACGAAGCGGCGACGCGGTTCATCGTCGAACACGGGCGTGCCGCGATTGAATGGCTGATTGACCAGGGCGTGCCGTTCACGAAAGACGACGCGGCCGAGCTCGGCTTCCACCTGACTCGCGAGGGCGGCCATAGCCACCGGCGGATTATTCATGCGGCCGACGCCACGGGCCATGCGGTTGTCACCACGCTCAGCGAGCGTGTGCGGCGGCATCCGAACATCACGTTGCTCGAAGATCACTGCGCGATCGACCTGATCACCTCCGACCGGCTGGGATTGCCGGGACGCCGTTGTCATGGCCTCTATGCGCTCGATGTGCAAACCGGCCGCACCGTCACCATCGAGGCGCCGCACACGGTGCTCGCCACCGGCGGCGCCGGCAAGGTCTACCTGTACACCACGAATCCGGACACGGCGACGGGCGACGGCATCGCGATGGCATGGCGCGCGGGCTGCCGCGTCTCGAACATGGAGTTCATTCAGTTCCATCCGACCTGCCTGTTCCATCCGTACGCCAAGTCGTTTCTGATTTCGGAAGCCGTGCGCGGCGAAGGCGGCGTGCTGAAGCTGCCGGACGGCACGCGTTTCATGCCGAACCACGACGAGCGCGCCGAACTCGCGCCGCGCGACATCGTCGCGCGCGCGATCGACTTCGAGATCAAGAAGCGCGGCATCGATTGTGTGTATCTGGACATCAGCCATCAGCCGGCCGATTTCCTGCACGAGCATTTTCCGACGATCCTCGCGCGCTGCCTGGAATTCGGCATCGACATCACGAAGGAACCCATTCCGGTCGTGCCGGCGGCGCACTATACGTGCGGCGGCGTCGTCACCGATCTGGCGGGCCGCACCGATCTCGCGGGCCTCTATGCAGTCGGCGAGACCTCTTGCACGGGGCTGCACGGCGCAAACCGTCTGGCCAGCAATTCGCTGCTCGAGTGTCTGGTGATCGGCCGCTCGGCTGCGCGCGCCATCGAAGAAGAAGGCTTTAGCGGCGCGGTTCATGCGCCGTTGCCGGACTGGGACGAAAGCCGCGTGTCCGATCCGGACGAAGAAGTGGTGGTCGCCCACAATTGGGACGAGCTTCGCCGGCTCATGTGGAATTACGTGGGCATTGTGCGCACGGACAAACGGCTTGCGCGAGCGCGCCACCGGCTCGCCCTCTTGCGCGACGAGATTCACGAGTATTACGCAAACTTCAAGGTGAGCCGCGACCTGCTGGAGTTGCGCAATCTGGTGGACGTGGCTTCGCTAATCGTCGACGGCGCGCGCTCGCGGCGCGAAAGCCGCGGCCTGCATTTCAGCCGCGACTGGCCGGCGACTTTGCCCAAAGCGCTGCCGACCGTGCTCTCGCCGGAATACGTGCGCAACCGCAACGTGTGATGCAAACGGAAACGCCATCGCCGGCTTTCATGCCGGCGATGGCGTTTCATGTCTCACGAAGCCTAATTTCTGGAAACCGCGTCAGACGATTCGCAGCGAGTAATCGGTCGCTCGCACGTCTTTCGTCAGGGCGCCGATCGACACGCGGTCGACGCCTGTCTCCGCAATCGTCCGCACCGTCTCGAAGTTGACGCCGCCGGACACTTCCAGCACCGCGCGCCCGGCGGTGATGCGCACCGCGTCGCGCATTGCATCGAAGGAAAAGTTGTCGAGCAGAATGGACTGCGCGCGATGCGCCAATGCCGTTTCCAACTGTTCGAGCGTTTCGACCTCGATCTGAATCGGGACGCCCGCGTTGAGCGCAAGCGCTGCGTTCATGGCCGCGCCCACTCCGCCGGCGGCGGCAATGTGGTTTTCCTTGATCAGGATGCCGTCGTACAACGCGAGCCGTTGATTCGCGCCGCCGCCCACACGCACCGCGTACTTTTGCGCGAGCCGCAAGCCTGGCAAAGTCTTGCGCGTGTCGAGAATGCGCGTGCGCGTATGCGCGATTGCGTCGACGTACCGGCGCGTCGCGCTCGCCACGCCGGACAGCAACTGCAGAAAGTTGAGCGCGTTGCGCTCGGCGGTAAGCAGCGCGCGCACCGGCCCGCGCAGTTCGCACACCGGCGTGTCCGCCGTCATGCGGTCGCCTTCGCGATAACGCCACTGCGCCTCGATCCGCGGATCGACCTGGCGCAAGACGGCGTTGAACCAGGGCACGCCGCACAACACCGCATCCTCGCGGACGATGACGCGCGCGTCGCGCACTTCGTCGGCGGGAACGAGGCGGCCAGTCTGATCGCCAGTGCCGATGTCTTCCGCGAGCGCGTCCGCGACGTTGCGTGCCAGCGCGGCGTCGAACGCGGCGCCGTACTGCGCGCGGATCTCGGCGAAGAGCGGCGACACGGCTTCCGCCTGGCTATACGCGGCGGAACCGGCCTCTACCGAACTTTGCGCTACCGCGTTCATCAGGCGGCTCCTACGTTCGAATACAACTGCGCGTCGCGCGCCAGATCGCCGCTCGCCTGCACGCGCTTCTTGTGACGCGCGGCGAAGTCCAGCATGCGGTCGATCGGCAGACGAGCCCGTTCGCCAATAGCACGGTCGACGAAAATCTCGTTGTGGCCGCGCTCGAGCACGTCGGCCAGATTCGCGAGGCCGTTCATGGCCATCCACGGACAGTGCGCGCAGCTCTTGCAGGTCGCGCTGTTGCCGGCCGTGGGCGCGGCAATCAGCGTCTTGCCGGGCGCAGCGAGTTGCATCTTGTGCAGGATGCCGAGGTCCGTCGCGACGATGAAATGCGTCGCATCGAGCTTCTGCGCGGCGTCGATCAACTGAGTCGTGGAACCGACGACATCGGCAAGCGCCACGACGTTGGCCGGCGACTCGGGATGCACGAGCACTTTCGCGCCGGGATATTCGGCGCGCAGCAAATCCAGTTCGATGCCCTTGAATTCGTCGTGCACGAGACACGAGCCCTGCCACATGAGCATGTCCGCGCCGGTCTTGTTCTGGATATAACCGCCCAGGTGCCGGTCCGGCGCCCAGATGATTTTTTCGCCGCGCGCGTGCAGGTCGGCAACGATCTCCAGTCCGATCGATGAAGTCACCATCCAGTCGGCGCGAGCCTTCACCGCGGCACTGGTGTTCGCATAGACCACGACCGTGCGATCCGGGTGGGCGTCGCAGAAAGCCGAGAATTCATCCACCGGGCAGCCGAGATCGAGCGAGCAGGTAGCGTCGAGGTCCGGCATCAGAATGCGCTTGTCGGGGCTCAGAATCTTCGCGGTCTCGCCCATGAAACGCACGCCGGCCACCACCAGCGTTTGCGCCTCATGGTCACGCCCGAAGCGCGCCATTTCCAGCGAATCGGCGACGCAGCCGCCGGTTTCGTCGGCAAGCTCCTGCAATTCGGCATCGACATAATAGTGGGCCACGAGCACTGCTTTCTCGCGCTTGAGCAATGCACGGATGCGCTCCTTCAGCGCCACTTTTTGTTCTGCCGACGGCATGTCGGGCACCTTCGCCCACGCCTGTCCGATCCCGCAGGACGTGCCCTGCGCCTGCGGCCGGTCGTATTCGACGGTCCTGATCGCCTGCTGATCCATGATCTCCTCTGCCCTCGCTCTGCCGCCGCGGCCTGCGCACTGCGTCATGCTGCATTTTCCGCGGCCCAAAAAGCAAAACCCCGCCAACGCGGGGTTTTGTGACGTAACGAAATTTTAATGGATTTCGCGATCAAGCATAACGGCGCAGTCGCATTGCAAAATCCTGCAGCGCTTTGATGCCGCTCGCCTCAGCGCGATGACACCAGTCCTGCAACTGAACCAGCAACTGGTCGCGCGACGCGTTCGAGCGCTCCCACATTGCCGCGAGTTCGTTGCGCATGTCGATGTACGTCTTCAGTTTCTGGCTGTTCGCGAAGATTTGCGGCAGCAGACGTTTCTGCGGCTCGTCGAGCCCCGCTTCTTCCTTATGGAACCAGTTGCGCGCGCCGCGCATGAGCTGATACTTCTCGCGTGCGCCGACTTCCTTCAGATGCGCGAGCTCCTGACGATACGCACGCTTGAGCGCCTTGCCGTAACGCGCCATCACTTCGTAACGGTTTGCCAGCACGGCCTGCAACGTGTCCTGGTCGAGCACCAGCTTGCCGGTGGTCAGACGCGGCGTGGGCGCGATCTTCTTCACCTTCGCAAGACGGAAGGCCGACATGATGCGGATATACATCCAGCCGATGTCGAACTCATACCACTTGTTCGACAGCTTGGCCGACGTCGCATACGTGTGGTGGTTGTTATGCAGCTCCTCACCGCCGATGATGATGCCCCACGGGAAAATGTTCGTGCTGGCGTCCGACGAGTTGAAGTTGCGGTAGCCCCAGAAGTGCGCGAGACCGTTGACGACGCCGGCCGCCCAGAACGGGATCCACACCATTTGCACAGCCCAGATGGTCAGGCCGACGACGCCGAACAGCGCGACGTTCAGCACCATCATCAGGCTCACGCCGAGAATCGGGTACTTCGTGTAGACGTTGCGCTCCATCCAGTCGTTCGGCGTGCCGTGACTGAACTTGCGCATCGTTTCTTCGTTTTTCGCTTCGGTGCGATACAGTTCCGCGCCTTCGAGCAGCACCTTCCAGATGCCGCGCGTTTGCGGGCTGTGCGGATCTTCTTCGGTCTCGCACTTCGCGTGGTGTTTACGGTGGATAGCCGCCCATTGACCGGTCAGCATGCCCGTGGTCATCCACAGCCAGAACCGGAAAAAATGACTGACGACAGGGTGCAATTCGAGCGCGCGGTGCGCCTGGCAGCGGTGCAGATAAACCGTCACGCCGATGATCGTGACGTGCGTGACCGCGAGGGTGTACAGCACAAGTTGCCACCAGGAGAAGCGCAGCAGGCCGTGGGCAAGGAAATCGAGCAAGGAATTCAACAAGGCAATTTACCTGTGGAACGAGAGACACGAGACACCCGCGGACTGCGCGTGTCAAGAAAGTGAAAGCATACAGCGGGATTGGACGACATTCTACTGGAAGCGTTCCAAGTGTTTGTAACAAATAGGGATTTTTTGTGCGGCATCAACGAGCGATAGTCTGCAATGAGCCCATTTTGACTCACCGCAGACCCAGAAGTGCCCGTCAGAGCGCGTTGTCTGCCTGATTGGCGGCAGGCGCGGTCATAGTTACCGGCTGCGGTGCGACACCGGAGACATTTGCAATGTGTCCGACGTTGCCGACGATCCGCACTTCGCGTTGCGCGAAAGGAATCGAAATGCCGTGCGCGGAGAAAAGCTGCCAGATGTTGCGATTGACCGCCGAGCGCACGGCCGAGGTGCCGGTTGCGGCGTCGGCGATCCAGAAACCCAGTTCGAGGTTGATGCCGTCAGCGCCGAAACTCGTCAGGTAAGGCGTGGGCGCCGGGTCCGCGAGGACGCGCGGCACGCCGGCGGCGGCTTGCGCGAGCAGCGCCATCGCCTGTTCGACGTCGGCCGTGTAGGCGATCTGCACCGCCGCCTTCGCATAGCCGCGCGTCAGATACGACGACTGGTTCTGCACGACGTCGGTGATCAGCTTCTCGTTTGGAATCAGCGTCTCGATGCCGTCGAGGCCACGCACGACCGTGTAACGCGTGCGGATCTGCGTGACCATGCCTTGCAGGCCGCTCACGTTGATCGTGTCGCCGATCCGCAACGACCGGTCGATCAGGATGATGAAGCCCGACACATAGTTGCTCGCGATCTTCTGCAGCCCGAAACCGAGCCCCACGCCGAGCGCGCCGCCGAACACGCCGAGCACGGTGATGTCGATGCCCACGAGCGACAGGCTGATCAGCACGGCCGCCAGCACGAAAGCCGCACGGCCGACGCGCGCCACCACCACTTTCAGATTGGCGTCGAGCGTGGTGGCGCGCATCAGCCGGTCTTCGAACGCCGAGCCGAGCCACATCGCGACGATCATCGTCACGCCCACCCACAGCAGGCCGGTGACGAGCGAAAGCAGCGTCATATGCGCATTGGCGATGCGAAAGTGAACGCTCGCCATCCACTCGATCACGTCGTCCTGAATGCCCATCACGGTCAGCACCATGGCGACCCAGACGACCAGCGAGACGATTTTTTCGACGACGAAAAGCCACGGATGCGTCTCGCCGTCGTGGCTAAAGACGCGTCGCGCGAAGAAAAACACGATGTAAATCAAGCCGATGCCGAAAAGCGGCACCAACGCGAGATCGAGCAGCGCAGTGTGGATGAACTGGCCCGCGATCGCGCGCGCGAGCCACACCAGCACCGCGCCGATCAGCGGGAAAAACGCGCGGTTCAGGCTTTCGGCGCCGAAGCGCAGCGTCTGGTAGCGCGTCTGCCGGCGCAAATCGAGCGCCCGGCGCAGCACGCGCGCGAGCAGCCACGCGAGCGCGAGCGTCGTAAGCAGCAAGCCGATTTGCCACAGCATGACCGGCTGGCCGAAGTCGCGCGTGAGATCGCCGAAAAGGTGCGAAAAGAGTCGGTTTTGCATGGTGTTGCGGGAATGACCGGCTCGCCTCGATCGAACAACCGATCGGCGAGCCGGCGGACAGCCCGTCGGGCCTCAGCTCTGACGTTCGAGCACGGCGGCGAAGAAGCCGTCGGTCGCGTGGCGATGCGGCCAGAGCGACAGGTAATCGCCCATTTCAAGGTCGATGCGCTGCTCGGCCAGCACTTCACGCGCCGGGACGAGCGCGAAGTCCGGGTGATCCGCGAGGAACTGCTGCACGACCGCTTCGTTTTCCGCTTCGAGGATCGAGCACGTCGCGTACACGAGACGCCCGCCCTTCTTCACGAGCCGCGCCGCGCTCGCGAGAATCGACGCCTGCTTGGGCGCAAGCTCCGCGACCGATTCCGGCGACTGACGCCACTTCAGATCGGGATTGCGGCGCAGTGTGCCCAAGCCGCTGCACGGCGCATCCACCAGCACGCGGTCGATCTTGCCGGCGAGCCGCTTGATCTTGGCGTCGTGCTCGCTGTCGATCAGCACCGGATTCACGTTCGACAAGCCGCTGCGCGCAAGCCGCGGCTTGAGCTTGGCGAGACGCCGCTCGGAGATGTCGAATGCGTAGAGACGCCCAGTCGAGCGCATCGCCGCGCCGAGCGCGAGCGTCTTGCCGCCCGCGCCCGCGCAGAAGTCGACGATCATTTCGCCGCGCTTGGGCGCGACGAGCGAGCACAGCAACTGGCTGCCCTCGTCCTGGACTTCGAGCCAGCCTTGCTGGAACGCGTCGAGCTTGGTGAGCGGCGGCTTGCCGACCACCCGCACGCCGAACGGCGCGAACGGCGTGGCGCCGGCTTCAATGCCGGCCTTCGACAGCGCGTTCAGCACGTCGTCGCGGCTCGCCTTGATCGGGTTCGCGCGCAGGTCCAGAGGCGCCGGGTAGTTGAGCGCGGCGGCCAGTTGCGCGAGTTCCGCGGCTTCAAAACGCTTGGCCAGCGCCTGATAGATCCAGTCCGGCAGATTCAGGCGAATCCGCAGCGGCAGGCTTTCCGGGTCGATCATCGCGACGTGTTCCAGCCACCTGGATTCCGAGTCCGACACGAACGGCTTGAGCGCCGAGCGGCCCGCCGTCTGCATCAGACCGAGCAAAGCCATGCGGCGCGCCGGGCTGCCGGCGCCGCTTTCGGCCAGATGCGCGAATTCCATGCGCCGGCGCAGTACTGCGAAAACCGCCTCGGCGATCACGCCGCGCTCGCCATGCCCCAACTTCGGATGCGCGCGGAAAAAGCGGCTCGTGGTGGCGTCGGCGGGACCGTTCAGTCTTAGGACTTCAGCCAGCAAAGTCTCAGTTTGTCCAATCAAAAAACCATGCAATCTCATGCGCCCTCTCCGGCGGTGTGACCGGCAAAGAGCCATTGCGGCTCCGGCGGCGTAAGCGTGACACGCAGGCCGTCAAGAGCAAGACGCCCTTCGACGAACCAGCGCACCGCGCGTGGATAAATGATGTGTTCGGTCGCGAGCACGCGCTCGGCGAGCGTCGCGGGCGTGTCGCCGGCCACGACGGGCACCGCCGACTGCACGACGATCGGCCCGTGATCGAGCTGCGACGTCACGAAATGCACCGACGCGCCGTGCAGTCGCACGCCGGCGTCGAGCGCCTGCTGATGTGTCTTGAGTCCAGGAAAGCTCGGCAGCAGCGACGGGTGCACGTTCAGCATGCGCCCCGCATAACGGTCGACGAAACCGTCCGTCAGCACGCGCATAAAGCCGGCGAGCGCGACGAGATCCGGCGAGAAACTATCGATTTGTTCGGCCAGCGCCGCATCGAAGCGCTCGCGGTCGGGAAACTGGCGGTGATCGACCACCGCCGTCGCAATGCCGTGCGACGCCGCGAACGCAAGGCCTGCGGCGTCAGGACGGTTGGCAATCACAGCGGCCACCTGCGCGGCCCACCCTTCGTCCGCACACGCGCGGACAATGGCTTCCATGTTGCTTCCCCGCCCTGAAATCAGGATGACGAGTTTTTTCATGCGCGGATTTTATCATTCGGGGACACCCAAACCGCGAGGCGCCGCCGTCCGTTGCGCCGAGCGTTTATAATCGTTTGTTTTGCGGCACCCCGCCCGCCCTACCCCGACGCGCTATCGTGAGAGTCTTCCGCGGTCTTCCCAACGCTGAAAGCCGTGCGCCGTGCGCACTGACCATCGGCAACTTCGACGGTGTCCACCGCGGCCATCAGGCTTTGCTCGCGCACGTGCGCGCAGCGGCCGACGCGCGCGGCCTGCCCGTCTGCGTGATGACCTTCGAGCCGCACCCGCGCGAATTCTTCAACCCGGCCGGCGCGCCGCCGCGCATCGCGATGCTGCGCGACAAGCTCGAAGCGCTGCGCACCAATGGCGTGGACCGCGTGGTCGTCGAGCACTTCAATCACACGTTCGCGAGCCAGTCGCCGGACGCGTTCGTCGAACGGATCATCGTGAATGGGCTGCACGCGCGCTGGGTGATGATCGGCGACGACTTCCGCTATGGCGCGAAGCGCGCGGGCGACTTCACGTCGCTGAAGGCGGCAGGGCAGCATTACGGTTTCGAAGTCGAGCAAATGGCCACGGTCGCCGATCCGTCCGGTGCGCGCATCTCCAGCTCGGGCGTGCGCGCGGCATTGGTGGCCGGCGATCTCGACGCGGCGCGCGCCGCGCTCGGCCGCGACTATCTGATCAGCGGCCACGTCGTGCACGGCATGAAGCTCGGCCGCGATCTCGGCTTTCCCACGCTCAATCTGCCGATCGCGCACAAGCGTCCGGCGCTCGCGGGCATTTTCGTCGTGCGCGTGCATGGCGTGACCGACGAACCGCTGCCTGGCGTCGCGAGTCTGGGCCTGCGTCCCACCGTCGACGATTCCGGCCGCGTGCTGCTCGAAGTGCACCTGCTCGACTGGCACGGCGACGCTTACGGCAAGCTCGTGCGCGTCGAATTCCTGAAGAAGCTGCGCGACGAGGAAAAGTACGTCGACCTCGAAACGCTCACCGCCGCGATTGCACGCGACGTCGCCAACGCGCGCGCGTGGTTCGCGGCCGTCGGCGCGGGCACGCCGGGCAGCCGCTCAACCGGTTTCGCCACGTCGGCCACCGATCGAATTAGATAGCCGCCGCGGTCCCTGCGCGCGTTCACCTGCCGCATGGACCGCCGCTGCGCGTATCGAAGGACATCCGCGCATTGCGCGACATGCCTGCCGCCGCGCCCAACCCTCTCGCGCACCGTGCGCAACCCGCGCCCCGCTGCGCTTATAAAGAATTCACCGCGACCACATCATGAGCAACAAGAAAGCCGATTCGAAACCGCAATCACGCTACCCCGTGAACCTGCTCGACACGCCGTTCCCGATGCGCGGCGACTTGCCCAAGCGCGAGCCGCAATGGGTCAAGGAATGGCAGGAGCGCAAGGTCTACGAGAAGATCCGCGCAGCCAGCAAGGGTCGCAAGAAGTTCATCCTGCACGACGGCCCGCCGTACGCGAACGGCGACATCCACCTCGGCCACGCGGTGAACAAGATCCTCAAGGACATGATCGTCAAGGCGCGCAACATGGCGGGCTTCGACGCGGTCTACGTGCCGGGCTGGGACTGCCACGGCATGCCGATCGAAATCCAGATCGAAAAACAGTTCGGCAAGTCGCTGCCCGCCGCGGAAGTCATGCAGAAAGCGCGCGCGTACGCGACCGAGCAGATCGAGAAGCAGAAGCTCGGCTTCCGGCGTCTGGGCGTGCTCGGTGAGTGGGACAACCCCTACAAGACCATGAACTTCACGAATGAAGCCGGCGAAATCCGCGCGCTCGCGAAGATCCTGGAAAAAGGCTACGTGTTCCGCGGGCTGAAGCCGGTCAACTGGTGTTTCGACTGCGGCTCGGCGCTCGCTGAGGCGGAAGTCGAGTACAAGGACAAGACCGATCCGACCATCGACGTGCTGTTCGCCTTCGCCGAGCCGGAGAAGACCGCGCAGGCGTTCGGCCTGAACGCGCTGCCGCGCAACGAAGGCGGCATCGTGATCTGGACCACGACGCCGTGGACCATTCCCGCGAACCAGGCGTTGAACCTGCATCCGGGAATCGTCTACGCGCTCGTCGATACGCCGCGCGGCCTGTTGATTCTCGCCGAGGAACGCGTCGAAGCATGCCTGAAGGCGTATGGTCTGGAAGGCTCGGTGATCGCGACCACGCCGGGAGCGAAGCTCGTCAACTTGCGCTTTAACCATCCGCTCGCGTCCGCACATCCGAGCTACAAGCGCACGTCGCCGGTTTATCTCGGCGACTACGTGACGACGGAAACCGGCACGGGCGTCGTGCACTCGTCGCCGGCGTATGGCGTGGAAGACTTCGTGTCGTGCAAGGCGCACGGCATGGCCGATTCCGACATCATCAATCCGGTGATGGGCGACGGCCGTTACATCGAATCGCTCGCGCTCTTCGGCGGCCTGTCGATCTGGGCGGCGAATCCGCAGATCGTCGAAGCGCTGCAAAGCGCCGGTTCGCTTTTGCGCACGGAAAAGTACACGCACAGCTACATGCACTGCTGGCGCCACAAGACGCCGATCATCTATCGCGCGACGTCGCAATGGTTCGCCGGCATGGACGTGAAGCCGAACGACAGCGACAAGACGCTGCGCGAAACCGCGCTCGAAGGCATCGAAAACACGGCGTTTTATCCGTCGTGGGGCAAGCAGCGGCTCTTCAGCATGATCGCGAATCGTCCCGACTGGACGCTGTCGCGTCAGCGCCAATGGGGCGTGCCGATGGCGTTCTTCGTCCACAAGGAAACGGGCGAGTTGCATCCGCGCACGCTCGAGTTGCTCGAGGAAGTCGCGAAGCGCGTCGAGCAGGCCGGCATCGAGGCTTGGCAAACGCTCGATCCGCGCGAACTGCTCGGCGACGACGCGAATCTGTACGAAAAGAACCGCGACACGCTCGACGTGTGGTTCGATTCCGGCACGACGCATTGGCACGTGCTGCGCGGCTCGCACAAGGACGAACTGCAATTCCCGGCCGACCTGTATCTGGAAGGCTCGGATCAGCATCGCGGCTGGTTCCATTCGTCGCTGTTGACGGCTTCCATGCTCGACGGCCGTCCGCCGTATAACGCGCTTCTGACGCACGGCTTTACCGTCGACGGCGAAGGCCGCAAGATGAGCAAGTCGCTTGGCAACGGCATCGATCCGCATGAGGTGGCGAACCGCCTCGGCGCGGAAATCATCCGCTTGTGGATCGCGTCGACCGATTACTCCGGCGAGCTCGCGATCTCCGAGGAAATCCTCAAGCGCGTGACGGAAGGCTATCGCCGTATCCGCAACACGCTGCGCTTCCTGCTCGCGAATCTGTCGGACTTCGACTACGAGAAGAACGCGCGCCCGGTGGAAGACTGGCTCGAGATCGACCGTTACGCGGTGGCGCTGTCGGCGAATCTGCAAAACGATATCCTCTCGCACTACGACAAGTACGAGTTCCACCCGGTGGTCGCCAAGCTGCAGACGTTCTGCTCGGAAGACCTCGGCGGTTTCTATCTGGACGTGCTGAAGGATCGCCTCTACACCACGGCTGCTGATTCGGTCGCGCGCCGCTCGGCTCAAACCGCGCTGTATCACATCGCGCAAGGTTTGCTGCGTCTGATGGCGCCGTTCCTCTCGTTCACCGCCGAAGAAGCGTGGAAGGTGTTCCAGCCGAACAGCGAAACCATCTTCACCGAGACGTATCACGCGTTCCCGGCCGTGCCCGATGCGGGCGCGCTGCTCGACAAATGGACGCTGCTGCGCGCCGCGCGCGGCGACGTGACGAAGGCGCTGGAAGAAGCGCGCGTCGCTAACCTGATCGGCTCGTCGTTGCAGGCGGAAGTGGAAATCCGCGCGAGTGGCGCGCGTTACGACGCGCTGACGAGCCTCGGCGACGACCTCAAGTTCGTGCTGATCACATCGGCGGCAACGGTCGTGAAGGTCGCGAGCGAAGCGGAAGAAGGCGTCGAAGTGATCACGTCGAAGTATCTGAAGTGCGAGCGCTGCTGGCACTACCGCGCGGATGTCGGCGCGAACGCCGAACACCCCACGCTGTGCGGCCGCTGCATCAGCAATCTGTTCGGCACCGGCGAGGCGAGGAGCGCGGCATAATGGCGAGAACCATGGCGAAATCCACATCGAAAGCATCCGCCGGCAATAGTTCGCTGGCGCCCTGGCTGGGCGTCGCGCTGATCGTGATCCTGTTCGATCAGCTGACGAAAATCGCGGTGCAGAAGGTGTTTGCCTACGGCGTCGCGCATGAGGTCACGTCGTTCTTCAACCTGATCCTCGTGTACAACCGCGGCGCCGCCTTCAGCTTTCTCGCGATGGCGGGCGGCTGGCAGCGTTGGGCTTTCACCGCGCTCGGCGTGATCGCCGCGCTGGTGATCTGCTACCTGCTCAAGCGCCACGGCGGGCAAAAAATGTTCTGCACGGCGCTGGCGCTGATTCTCGGCGGCGCGCTCGGCAACGTGATTGACCGGCTCGCGTACGGCCACGTGATCGACTTCCTGGACTTCCACGTGCGCGCGTGGCACTGGCCGGCGTTCAATCTCGCCGACAGCGCGATCACGGTCGGCGCGGTGCTGCTCGTCATCGACGAGTTGCGGCGCGTACGCGGGTCGCGCTAACGGGCGGATCGTTGCAAGGCGCGGGCCGCCGGAAGTGGTTTTTCGCGCTTCGACGGCGGCGCGTTAGAAATCCGCTTTGAAGGCCGGCAACGGTGCAAGCGCGCCGCGCTCGGTCACCACGCTTTGTCGGAGGCTTTCGTTGGCAACCGCAGAACTCGCAGGAAAACACCTCGTCCTCGGCATGACGGGCGGCATTGCCTGCTACAAGATCGCCGAACTCACGCGTCTTCTGACCAAGGCCGGCGCGACCGTCCAGATCGTGATGACCGAAGCGGCCACGCGGTTCATCACGCCCGTCACGATGCAGGCGCTCTCAGGCCGTCCCGTCTACACGAGCCAGTGGGACGCGCGCATCGCGAACAACATGGCGCATATCGATCTGTCGCGCGAAGCCGACGCGATCGTGATCGCGCCCGCCTCCACTGACTTCCTCGCGAAACTCGCGCACGGCATGGCCGACGATCTGCTCGCCACGTTGTGCGTCGCGCGCGATTGTCCGTTGCTCGTCGTGCCCGCGATGAACCGGCAGATGTGGCGGAACCCGGCGACGCAGCGCAATGTCGCGCAATTGCGCGCGGACGGCGTCGAAGTGCTCGGCCCCGATTCGGGACCGCAGGCGTGCGGCGAAATCGGCGACGGCCGCATGCTCGAAGCCGCGGCAACTTACGAAGCGATCGCATCGTTTTTCTCGCCGAAGATTCTGTCCGGTCGACGCGTGCTGCTGACAGCCGGCCCGACGTTCGAACCGCTCGATCCGGTTCGCGGCATCACGAATCGCTCGAGCGGCAAGATGGGTTTTGCGCTCGCGCGCGCCGCGCAGCAGGCCGGCGCCGACGTGCATCTCGTCGCGGGTCCGGTCGCGCTCGACACACCGTGGGGCGTGTTCCGCGAGGACGTGCAGACCGCCCAGCAGATGCACGATGCGGTGATGCGTTCGGTAGCGGACGCGGACATCTTCATCGGCGTGGCCGCGGTCGCCGACTGGCGCGTCGATCACGCGAGCGAACACAAGATCAAGAAAGCCGCCGACCGCGCGCTGCCCACGTTTTCGTTCGTCGAGAATCCGGACATTCTGGCCGCGGTGGCCAATCTGCCGCATCCGCCGTTCGCCGTCGGCTTCGCTGCGGAAAGCGGCGATCTCGAAGTGCATGGCGAAGAGAAACGTGTGCGCAAGAATGTGCCGCTGCTAATCGGCAATCTCGGGCCGCTCACGTTCGGCATGGACGACAACGAAGTGATCCTGTTCGAAGCCGCCGGTGTGACCCGGCTGCCGCGCGCCGACAAGCAGACGCTCGCGCGCGCGTTGATCGCGGAAATCGCGAAGCGTCTGCCCGACACAAGCCTGATTCGCTGAACTTGCCGCGCGCCGCCGAGACACCACAAAGCGAAGCGAACCGAAGCATCTGGAGCACACCGACATGACGCTACTTTCCGTGCTCGATCAAACGCCCGTCATCTCAGGGCACTCGGTGGCGGACGCTATCGCCGCCACTGTCGAACTCGCGCAACTTGCCGACGACCTCGGCTACACGCGCTACTGGTGCGCCGAACATCACGGCTTGCGCGGCGTGTCGAACCCATGTCCCGAAGTGATGCTGGCGCGTCTTGGCAGCGTCACGCGACGCATCCGGCTCGGCTCCGGCGGCATCATGCTGCCGTACTACAGCCCGTTCAAGGTCGCCGAGCAATTCATGATGCTCGAGGCGCTGTTCCCGAACCGCATCGATCTCGGCGTGGGACGCGCGCCCGGCGGCGACATGCGCACCGCGCAGGCGGTCGCTGCCGGCGACTACAACCGCGGCGAATTCTTCTCGCAGCAAGTGGCCGATCTGGTGGGACTGATGCACGGCACGCTGCCCGCCCACCACATCGCGCAAGGCGTGCTGTTGCAACCGCAAGTGCCGACGCGCCCGCAACTATGGATGCTCGGCTCCAGCGAATTCGGCGGCCTGCTCGCCGCGCAGTTGGGCATCCGCTTCGCGTTCGCGCATTTCATCAACGCGCATTTCGGACATCAGGTTGCGCGCGCGTATCGCGAGCGCTTTGAGGCGAGTCAGGAAACACAGCAACCGTATCTGGCCGCCGCCGTCTTCGTGATTTGCGCCGACACGAAACAGGAAGCAGCGGATCTGGAAAAGGCCGTCGATCTGCGTCGCGTGCAAATGGCTTATGGCCTGAATGAGCCGATTCCGACCGTCGAACAAGGCATCGCGCAGGAGTACGGCGAGCGCGAGCAACTGGTGATCGATCGCGAAAAACCGCGCAGCATCGTCGGCACGCCCGAAGTCGTGACCGAGCGGCTCCGTGCATTGCAGGAACAATTCCAGGCCGACGAACTGATCGTGCTCACCGTCGCAGGCAGCTATCGCGCGCGTCTGCGTTCCTATGAACTTCTTGCCGACGCGTTCGAACTCGGGCGCCCGGCTTCAACTCCTTAAACTCTCGAAAAACCTGCATGAAACTCGACTTGAAGATTCTCGATGCGCGCATGCGCGATCAGCTTCCCGCGTACGCGACCACCGGCAGCGCGGGCCTCGATTTGCGCGCGTGCCTCAAAGAGCCGTTGACGCTCGAACCGGGTCAAACCGCATTAGTGCCGACGGGGCTCGCGATTCACGTCGGCGATCCCGGCTATGCGGCGCTGATTCTGCCGCGCTCGGGTCTCGGTCATAAGCACGGCATCGTGCTCGGCAATCTGGTCGGCCTGATCGATTCGGATTATCAAGGCGAACTGATGATCTCGACGTGGAACCGCGGCGAGACAACGTTCGTGCTGAATCCGATGGAGCGTCTCGCGCAACTCGTGATCGTGCCGGTCGTGCAGGCGCAGTTCAATATCGTCGACGAGTTCGAGCAAAGCGAGCGCGGTGCGGGTGGATTCGGCAGCACCGGCAAGCATTGATCCAGATTTGCTGAGCACAAAGAAAAACGGCGTGGACCCTGAGGTCCACGCCGTTTTTTGTTTGGCGAGTAGGCAGTACGCTTACTCGCTAACGCTTACTCGACTTCCACCGCTTCCGGATTCGGATTGCGCGGCGCCGGATGCTCGTCGAAGGTCAACTGCACCTTGTCTTCCGCATCGACGTCGACCGACACGCGGCCGCCGTTCATCAGCTTGCCGAACAGCAGCTCGTCGGCCAGCGCGCGACGGATCGTGTCCTGGATCAGACGCTGCATTGGCCGCGCGCCCATCAACGGATCGAAACCGTGCTTGGCGAGATGCTTGCGCAGCGCGTCGGTGAAGAGCGCGTCGACCTTCTTCTCGTGCAACTGATCTTCCAGTTGCATCAGGAACTTGTCGACCACACGCATGATGATCTCTTCATCCAGCGCACGGAAGCTGATGGTCGCGTCCAGACGGTTACGGAACTCCGGCGTGAACATGCGCTTGATGTCGACCATCTCATCGCCGGTTTCGCGGCGGTTCGTGAAGCCGATCACCGACTTGCCCATTGCCTCGGCGCCCGCGTTCGTCGTCATGATGATGATGACGTTGCGGAAATCCGCCTTGCGGCCGTTGTTATCCGTCAGCGTGCCGTGGTCCATCACCTGCAGCAGCACGTTGTAGATGTCCGGATGCGCCTTCTCGATTTCGTCGAGCAGCAGCACGCAGTGCGGCTTCTTGGTGACAGCCTCGGTCAGGAGGCCGCCCTGGTCGAAACCGACATAGCCCGGAGGCGCGCCGATCAACCGGCTCACCGCGTGACGCTCCATATACTCCGACATGTCGAAGCGGATCAGCTCGATGCCGAGCGTGAACGCGAGCTGCTTCGCCACTTCGGTCTTGCCGACGCCCGTGGGACCGGAGAACAGGAACGCGCCGATCGGCTTGTCCAGCTTGCCCAGGCCCGCGCGCGCCATCTTGATCGCGGCGGAAAGCGCGTCGATAGCCGGGTCTTGCCCGAACACCACGCTCTTCAAATCGCGATCCAGCGTTTGCAGCTTGCTGCGGTCGTCCTGCGACACGCTTTGCGGCGGGACGCGGGCGATCTTCGAGATGATTTCCTCGATCTCGTTCTTGCCGATGGTCTTCTTCTGCTTCGACTTCGGCAGGATGCGTTGCGCCGCGCCCGCTTCGTCGATCACGTCGATGGCCTTGTCCGGCAGATGACGATCTGTGATGAAGCGTGCCGACAACTCAGCCGCCGCCGACAGCGCGCCCGACGAATACTTCACGCCGTGATGCTCTTCGAAACGCGACTTCAGGCCGCGCAAAATCGCCACGGTTTGTTCGACCGAAGGTTCCGTCACGTCCACCTTCTGGAAACGGCGCGACAATGCCGCGTCCTTTTCGAAGATGCCGCGATACTCCGTGAACGTCGTCGCGCCGATGCACTTGAGCGTGCCCGACGAGAGCGCCGGCTTCAGCAGATTCGACGCGTCCAGCGTGCCGCCCGACGCGGCGCCCGCGCCGATCAGCGTATGAATCTCGTCGATGAACAGAATCGCGTGGGGACGTTCCTTCAGTTCCTTCAGGACCGTCTTGAGACGCTGTTCGAAGTCGCCGCGATACTTGGTGCCCGCGAGCAGCGCGCCCATGTCGAGCGAATACACCTGTGCGTCGGCCAGAATATCCGGCACTTCGCCGCGCGTAATGCGCCAGGCGAGCCCTTCGGCGATCGCCGTCTTGCCGACGCCCGCCTCGCCCACCAGCAGCGGATTATTCTTGCGGCGACGGCACAGCACCTGCACCACGCGCTCGACTTCCGACTCGCGCCCGATCAGCGGATCGATACGGCCGTCTTTCGCCATCTGGTTCAGGTTCTGCGTGAACTGGGCGAGCGGCGTTTCTTTCTGCGCGGCGGCTTCGTCGGACTCGGCATTCGCGTCGCTCGCTTTCGCGGCGTCCGAACTGCTCGTCTTGGCGATGCCGTGCGAGATGAAATTGACCACGTCCAGACGCGTCACGCCCTGCTGTTGCAGGTAATACACCGCGTGCGAGTCCTTCTCGCCGAAGATCGCGACCAGCACGTTCGCGCCGGTCACTTCCTTCTTGCCATTCGAGGTGGACTGCACATGCATGATCGCGCGCTGTATCACACGCTGGAAACCCAGCGTGGGCTGCGTGTCGACGTCGTCCGTGCCAGGCACGGTCGGCGTGTTGTCATGAATGAAGTTGCGCAGGTTCTGGCGCAGATCCTCGATATTGGCCGCGCATGCACGCAACACCTCTGCCGCTGTCGGATTGTCCAACAGCGCCAGTAAGAGATGTTCGACCGTTATGAACTCGTGCCGCGCCTGGCGTGCTTCCATGAACGCCATGTGCAGGCTGACTTCCAGTTCCTGGGCAATCATGCTTCCTCCATCACACACTGCAGCGGATGCCCGGCCTGCCGTGCGTGGGTAACGACTTGCTCGACTTTGGTCGACGCGATGTCCCGCGTATAGACCCCACAAACTCCCCTGCCCTCGCGATGCACCTTCAACATCACCTGCGTTGCGGTTTCACGATCTTTATTGAAATATTCCTGCACGATCATCACGACAAATTCCATTGGCGTGAAGTCGTCATTCAGCAGCACCACCTTGTACATGGATGGCGGCTTGAGCTTTTTCTCCTGCCGCTCCAGTACGGTGCCGTCCTGCTTGTCCGGGATAATCGCCATACACCCATTCTAAACAACTAGGACAGGCCCGCAATCCTGTCAAAACCCGGCCAGCCGGCCAGTGAGCCCGTTCGCTACCGCACGGCGAAAATTACCGCCTGCGTGCGCCATTCGACGAGCCGATTGCGGGGCCGGCTCCAGTCCAGATCATGCGTTGCGGCCGTGCTGCGCCGCAGTCGGATCGAGTATCGCACAACCTGCCGGAGCTGGCTGACCGCCGCCCACTCGCGCAACCGGCGGCGAGCGACCCGCAGAACACCATGTGAGACGATTATGCGACTTTTCAAGACAGCCCGCTTGCGCAACCGCACATAACGAAAGCGGGAAAAACCCTGGAAACCGCCTGTTTGCAACGTGTGTCAGGGCATCTCAAAATTTTCTTGACACTCGAATAAAGAGCCTCAACAATCAAGCTGGCACTTTTTTCACTGCGCCAAATTTCGAAAAAATGCCGATGGTGAGCTTGTGAGGAGGGAGCGGCTGCATCACGCGGCCGTCGAGCTTTTCGAGGGCTCGTGGTAGTGACATGAGTACAG
>NZ_ABLD01000011.1 GCF_000172415.1 Paraburkholderia graminis C4D1M | reverse complement strand
GCCAGAGCAGCGATGCCTTCTTCCGCCATCAAACTCGTCACGGGGTTCTCGTCGCGCGAGTAGAGCGCTTCAGCGGCATGGGCATTGCGTTGATGCCGCTCGTGACCGATAGCGCGACAGGAAGCGACATCGTCAGGTCCGCATCGTAGATCACTGTCTTAGGCAACACGCGCAGGTCCGTTCCTGTCTTCTTCAGGCCCGCATCGGTGATGCCATAGATAGGCGTCATTTCGCTGCCTGCATAAGTCGTCGGCACGGCGAGAATCGGCAAGTCCGATTCGAGCGCGATTGCCTTGCCTAAACCTATCGTCGAGCCGCCTCCAACGGCAATGGCGCAATCGGCGTTCAGCTCTCTTGCCAGTGCGCGAGCTTCCTTGGCCAACTCGAGCGGCACGTGCATGACCGCGCGGTCGAACACAGCGGCGGCTCGCGCGCCCAGGCGCGCAGCGATGGCTTCACCGGTCTCTTTTTGCTCCGGGCTGCACAGAATGAGTGCTCGCTCCGAACCCAGTTGAAGTACTTCGCGCTCGAGGTGCTGCAAACTGCCTGGGCCAAAGACAACTCGACCGGCACGCGCCTGATAAACGAACTCACGCTTTTGCATTGGATAACTCCGCTGTACTCTCGAAACTCAACCCCGCTTCCAACTGGTAATCAACCTGGAACCGTGCAGTGCGAAGGTCGCCGAGTTCGTGACGAACGCGCAGATGTTCGGGGTGAGACGCATAGGCTTCCAACGCTTCCTGCGAGTCGAACTCGGTGATGAGAACGGCGTCGCACGCGTAATCGACCTGGCTGGAGTCAAGTCCGACTTCGAGGTGCCGCATGCCGGGGATACAGCCGCGCAAGCCTTCGAAACTGGTCTTAACGAGGTTGGACGCAGCTAGCCGCTCTGCAGGCGAGTCGCCTTTGACACGCCACATGACGATATGCCGAATCATGCGTGTGCCTCCGACGGGTTGAGCACGAAGTCGTATTCAAGCGAGTACCACGGCACCGTCATTTCGCGGCCGTCCGGCGCTACACCTGGCTCATGACGCTTCCAATCGGCAATCAGCGATGAGCGCACGCCGAACACGACGTCCGAGTCGAGATACTGGTCGCCATCACGAAACACATGCGTAATGAGCGTCTCGTAGCCAGGCGCTTCAATCATGAAGTGCAGGTGCGCTGGTCGCCACGGATGACGACCGACAGCGGCTAGCATGCGACCAACGGGCCCGTCGTGCGGGATGGGATATGCCTCGGCAAGAATCGAGCGGAAATTGAAATACCCTTCAGCATCTGCGTTCAGTCGGCCGCGACCGCGATGGGTGGCGTTGCCCGCCTCGTCGAGGTTCTGGACATCGTAGAAACCGTCTTCGTCCGACTGCCAAACGTCAATCTGGGCGTTCGCGATGCTTTCCCCTCCGGCGCCGCGAACCTGCCCCTTCACATAACAAGGCGCACCTTTCGCACCATTCGAAATGTCGTCGCCGTTGTTGTAGAGAGGCGCTCCCTCTACGTAGAACGGCCCGAACACGGTTGCTTCCGTGCAATTCGATGGTTTGCGATTGTTCTGCGACATGACCAGCATTGAAAGGCCAAGCGTGTCCGACAGCAGAATGAATTCCTGCCGCTTGTCGTCGGTGATATGACCTACTTCTGTCAGAAACCTGATTGCTTTAAACCACTCGTCCTCGGTGAGATGAACGTCGCGGGCGAAAGCGTGGAGATGTTGAACCAGGCTCGTCATGACGGTCCTGAGTCTCGCGTCCTTGCACTCCGCGAGCGAGGCGATAACGGCCTGAGTGATGGTGTCTTCGTTGATGTTGCGCATCGTGCGTGTCTCCGTTGTGCGCTCAAGGCGTCTTAAACGAAAGGTAATGGGTCATCCGCGTAAATAAAATGCCTCGAAGTGAAATGACATTTCCTTGTCCCGGAAGAATCGGCTAAGCGCGCATTGCAGCTTGCGGCGGACCTGCAAGCGCGCCCGTCAACGCTCTTTCATTGTAGAAGTCGATTCTACAAATCGGATACCTTGAGTCGGTTTATCAATGCTCCCGTCTACGGCATATTGGGCCCGGAAGGGGTGGAAGAATCCCTTCCGATTTTTTCACCTGAATGTTTCACCTGAATGGGAAGAGGGCAGGCGATGGACCGCTGGACGCAATTGCAGTTGTTTGTGCTCACTGCCGATCTGGGCAGCCTGTCGAAGGCGGCCGAGCAGCTCGACATGTCGAACGCTGCGGCCAGTCGAACGCTGAGCTCGCTGGAAGAGCGCCTCGGCGCACGGTTGATAGAGCGGACGACCCGCCGCATGTGGCTCACCGATGCCGGCCGTGAATATCATCGTCGCTGCACTGCGGTTATTTCCGAGCTGTCCGAAGCCGACTCGATCGCTTCCGAAGAAGCAGTGAGCCCGCGGGGCGTACTGCGCGTGACCAGTTCCGTCTCATTCGCAATGATGCATATTGCACCCGCGCTACCGGAGTTCCTCACGCGCTATCCCAACCTGTCGGTTCAGATAGTCGCGGCGAATCAGTACCAGAACTTCATCGAAGCCGGGATAGACATCGCCATTCGCACCAGGGAGCACGAGGGAGACTCCGGCATCACCATACGACGCCTTGCTGAGACCAGGCGAGTGCTGGCGGCGTCGCCGGCGTACCTCTCCGCGCACGGTCGTCCCCAGAATCCCGAGGATCTCGCGCAGCACAACATGCTCGTCTATAACCTTGCCGTTGACCCCTATCTGCTTCATCTGCGTCGGGGCACGGAAGAACGCAACATCGCCATTGCAAGCGCGCTCGACTCCAACGAAGGCCAGGTCATCGTCGCGGCCGGGCGGGCAGGGCTAGGGATTGTTGTGCAACCGCTTTACATCATTCACGACGACATCGTGTCTGGCCGTCTCGTGCCAGTGCTCGACGATTGGCAATTGCCGCGTCTGACCATCAACCTCGCTTATCAAAGCCGACGTTACCAGCCCGCGAAAATCAGAGTTTTCACGGACTTCCTCATGGAGCGCGTCAGAAGCCTGAATCTCGAAGAACGTTGGATGACGTTTGCGACCTGAAATACCGGCCTTCAATGCACTCGGCGAAATGCAATAAATCGCTCGAGCGGCGACGCGAGGACTGCACCCAGGCGCCCATCGAGCAGAACCACAATCAGAAGCAAAAGGCCGTTGACGAGAAGAATCTGCGTAGACGTAGCGCTCAACAGGCCGAGCCCATTGTTCAGCACAGTAAGAATCAGAACACCCATTGCCACGCCGAGCGGCGAACCGATACCTCCACCCAACGCGACACCGCCAACAATCGCCGCTGAAGCCGCCTGAAGCAGGATATTGCTTCCCATCGTTGCGGACGCAGTCGCGAGGCTCAGCGAGAGAAGGCCGCCGCCGAGTGCCGACAGTCCGCCGGAGATAACGAAGCCGACCGTCAGTGCCTTACCCACACGCGCGCCACTCTGAATTGCCGCCTTCCGATGCCCACCCGATGCGTAGATGTCGCGCCCGAGGGTGGTGTAACGCAAGAACAGCGATACGACGACGAAGCAGGCGATCGTAATGAGGCTACGCGGGGAAAAGATTGCAGCAATGTTCTGGTCAAGGAAGTCGCTGACATCGAGGTTGGCGTAGCTCAGCACGCGGCCGCCCGCAATCCAGTAACCGATGCCGGTAAGGAACATCATGGAGCCGACTGTCGTCACCAGCGAAGAGACACCGAGCCACGGCAGCAGCGCCGCGTTAGCGATACCGACCACCACACCAAAGATGATGGCGTACAGCATGCCGAGCATCGCACTATCGCCACCGAACTTCACCGTGATGAGGCCGGCAACTGTCGAGATTGCAGCGACGCTCAGGTCGAACTCACCCGCAATCATCGTGACCGAAAGACCGAGTGCGATGATGCCGAGGAATGCAAACGCCTGGAAGATTGCGTAGAGGTTCGCCTGCGAAAAATAGTGGTCGACGCAGAGGCCGAAGACAACAGGCATTCCCACGAGCAATACGAGGCGAATGGCCAGATTGAGAAGTCGTTGAGACTGTTCCATTTTCACATCTCCTGTTATTTCCGTCCCGGACCGAGCCGGGCAAGCAACGCTCCGAACACGACTGCCGCGAGAACGACGATGCCCTTCGCTACCAACTGGTACTCGTAACTCACACCGCTGACCAGAAGGATGTTGCTGATAACGGCGAGGAAAATGGCGCCTGTTACCGCGTCGGAGATTTGTCCGCGTCCGCCTCGAATCGAAATTCCGCCGACGAGCACGGCAGCAATTGCGTTGAAGTCCAGGTCAATGCCGTAAGTCAGGTTGCCTTGCGCCGACGACGATGCAATCAACGAGCCGGCAAGCGCCGCTGCGGCGCCCGCGAATCCATAGCAAACGAGCGTTGCCGTCATCAACCGAAGTCCTGCAATGCGCGCAACTTCGGCGCGCATACCAATCAGTCGGATTTCCCGCCCGATGCGGGACTTTTGCAGAATGAAGCTTGCGATGGCGGCGAACATAGCCAGCACCAGGATCTGATTCGGCAGCCAGCCAAACAAGCGTCCTTGACCGAGCCAGGTCGCGTCGCCTTTTCCGATGACGGTAAGCCCGCCGGTGTAGATAACGCCAGCGCCAATGATGATTGACGACGTGGCAATCGTGGTGATGATGGGATTCGCCCTGCCCAATGCGATGATTCCACCTTGGAGAGCCCCCATCAAAAGGCCGCTCAACACGACAAGCAGCAGCGCTGCGCCGAGACCCAGATGAATGAGCGCAGCGAACATCACAGTGGAGACGGCCGCTGTTGCGCCCATCGAAAGCATGAAGAGATTTCCGCTGAGGGTCACTAGCGCCATCCCGATAGCGCCAATGCCGACTGCGGCCACCGAGTACATCAGAGACTGCATGTTTCCGAACTCGGTGAAGTGCGGAACGATAGCCGCGGCCACTACGATAAGTACAAGGGTAGCGATGCGAATCGACGCAGCGTGAATACTCGTCGTGCCGAACAATGCTGCGGCCCAGCGTCGTAGCGCAGTCGTCGATACCTGCGCGGTAGGCTCAAGAGCTGTCTTATGCATTACCCACCTCCGCAGTCTGGTTCCGGAAAGAGACATGGCCATGAGATGCATCGCCGTCGCCTGCCACGATGTCGTGCAGGAGCGTGTCGCCGTTTATCTCGAACCGCGGCTTATGACGGACCATCCGGCCTCTGAAGACAGTGAGAACCGTATCCGCGAGCTCCAGGATTTCTTCGAGGTCAGTCGAATAGAAGACGATCGCCAGGCCTTCGTCCGCCATCTTGCGCAGCGTGGCGTAAATTTCGCTGCGGGCGCCAATATCGACGCCCCGGGTAGGCTCGTTCAGAAGCAACAGACGTGGAGCTAGTGCTACTGCCTTCGCGAGAGAGACCTTCTGCTGGTTGCCGCCGCTAAGCGTCGACACTTCGTGCGGAAGACGCCTCGGGTCGATGGTGAACATCGAGGCCAGGCGTCGTGCCTCTTCCTGTTCACCGGCGCGTCGCATGATTCCCGCTCGGGTGAACTTCGCCATAACGGACGCAGTGATATTGATGGCAATTGGCGCATCCAGGAAAACGCCCTTGTCAGCGCGGTCTTCTGCCACGTACGCGATTCCCGCTCGCAGCGAGTTGCGAATGCTGTCGAGCTTGACGGTTTGGCCGTCCACTTTCACCGCACTGGAGATATCACCGCGCAGGCCAGCAAGCGCTTCAACGAGGACTTCCGCTCCTGAACCCAACTGGCCGACCACGGCAAGGATTTCACCCGGCGCGACGTCGACTGACAGTTCCTTGACCTTGTCCGCGACCGTCAGGTTGGAAATCGAAAGACGCGGCGCCACATTGGCGCGTTTCTCCGGCGGCATGACCTTGCTGTGCACCAGCTCGCGACCAATCATTGCCTTGACCACCTCTGCGGTCGTCATATCCGCGGTGCGCTGCGTGAGCACGTGCTGTCCATTGCGGAAGACCGTTACGCGGTCTGTGAGCGCAAACACTTCGTCGAGTCGATGACTGACGAAAATCATCGCGGTCCCCTGGTCACGCAGTTTGCGCGCAACTTCAAAGACTCGGACAATCTCCGCATCCGACAAGGTCGCGGTAGGTTCGTCCAGGAGCAGGACCTTCGCTTGACGCGACATGCCCCGAGCGATTTCGACGAGTTGGCATTCAGCGAGGCTGAGCCGCGAGGCGGGTGCATCGAGCTTGATATGCGACAGTCCGACCGAATCCAGATGCTCACGGACAGAGTCCCGGTATTGGCTGCGACGGTAGATTTCGCTCTGGTCCGCGCCACCGAGAAGGATGTTGTCGAGCACCGACAGCGTCGGGACGATAGCCAGCTCCTGGTGAACGATGGAGATGAGTCTCGGGTCGGTGCGATGACCGAGTTTCAGTTGATGTCCGTCGATGGTAATTTCACCGTCGTCCGGCTGCACCAGGCCACCGAGAATTTTGATGAACGTGCTTTTGCCTGCACCGTTCTCGCCACAGAGCGCGTGAATCTCACCAGGTGCCAGCTCGAGGCTGACGCCGGTGAGCGCCTTCACGCCACCATAGTGTTTGGTCAGATTGCGAGCGCACAGCAGACTCTGGGTGGCGAGCGTCTCGCCGCCTGTTTTAGCGTCTTGCAGCATTGTCTTCCTCCATACGCGGACACTCTTCGGTCGTCCGCTGCTACGGGTCGATGCCCGTCACCGTCACCTTGCTCATACGCGTGATTGCTCACGCTTCGTGACGCATACATGTCGAATAACGAAGCCTTGCATCGAGACTGAAGCGCAGGCATGCCGTGGGCGCGACCGCATCAGCGATGCCGCTGCTGTGAGTTCAGGAGGAGAGGAATTGGCAAAGAATCGCTGCGTGCGCAGGAATGCATGTCGTCTCCATCCGAAACTCGCTTTAGCGGCTTCGTTATCGTTAAACACAGGTTATTCGTTCGCCGAGGAAAGAAAAATGCGTGGCCGCGAAATGATATTTCCAGCCACCGGAAATATCGGCGTCCGGCTGCAGTCGTACAGAAACGCGGTCGGTTACAGAGAGACTCTCCGTGCCTCGGCCGAAGACCGGATAGCGGCGTCGACAATCCGTTGGATTTCCCACGCTTCCCGAAAGTCCGGGAACGTGGGCGTTCCATGTTCGATTGCGGCGATGAATTCCGTCATCTCTATGGTTTTCAAATCGTTGAAGCCCAATTGGTGGCCGCCCGCCATCGTGAAGTTTTCGTAGGGACGATGTGCGGGTCCGGCTTCGATTCGAGTGAATCCCGATGTCCGTACGTCGCCGCCGGCCTTGAAATAGCGGAGCTCGTTCAAGCGCTCCTGTGAAAAGCACAATGCACCCTTTGTTCCATAAATCTCGAACTCGAGTTGCATCTTGCGGCCAGTCGCGGTCCAGTTTGCTTCGATTGAGCCCAAACACCCGCGGTCGAACGTCACCATCAATCTGGCAATGTCGTCGACCTTGACCTTCCGGCGCTCGGGCGAACCAGGCGACACTGGGCGCGACTTATTGACGGTCTCGAGTTGCGCGTTCACATGGGTGATAGGACCAAGAAGGAAGCGCGACATTCCGACGATGTGGTTGCCGATTTCCGCCAGCGCGCCAGCACCGTTTTGAGGGTCGACTCGCCAGCTATAGGGAATCTCAGGGTCGGCCATGTAGTCTTCCGCATGGATGCCGCGAAAGCTCGTGATATCGCCCAGTTCGCCGGACGCGATCATCTCCCGCGCCAGTTTGAGAAGGGGATTCTTGATGTAGTTGTAGCCGACTTGCGTGACGACGTTCGCGGACTCGGCCGCCTTCATCATGTCGTGAGCATCGGAAGCGCATGGCGCAATAGGCTTCTCGCAATGCACATGCTTCCCGGCGGCGATCGCTGCCAATGCCATCTCTCGGTGCAAGCTGCATGGCGTCGTGATTGAGACGACCTGAATATCGCGGTCTTCGAGGAGTGACCGCCAGTCATTTGTCGCACGCTCGAAGCCAAACTGCTCGGCCGCTTGCCTCGCTCCGGCCTCGCTGACATCGGCGACGGCCACCATCCGCGGGATCAAAGACTCAGGAAAAGCATTCGGCACCGCTCTGTACGCCAGCGCGTGCGCTTTTCCCATAAAGCCAGTTCCAATCACGGCAACGCCAATCTCTCGTCTCATTCGTGTCTCCGTGCTTAAGCGAAAGCGACCCCGCAGGGTCGCGTTGCGTCCTATTGGCTGCGCAGCAACTGGGTAGCCGTCGCGTGACTTACTTTTTCTGGGAATAGCAGACGTTCAACGTGGCTTTGGTGGCCGCCGGGTTCGGCAGGTACTGCACGGCTTGCGGGGCTTTGCCGGTGGCGAGTTGCTTCGCGGCCTTCGCGGCGTAAGCGCCGTCGTCGAAGGGAGATTGCTCGACCGTGGCATACGCCTTTCCGGCCGAGATAGCTTCCACCGCGCCGGAGTCGCAACCGTGTCCGACAATCACGAGCTTCGAAGGGTCGAGGCCGAGCCGTTGTGCGGCGGTCACCACGCCGCGAAGTTGTGAATCGTTCTCGGTGTAGATGCCTTTCACGTCTTTGAACTGCGTGAAGAGCGCCGACGCGGCGGCTTCCGCCTTCACCGCATCCCAGTCGGCCGGCTGCGAGCCAACTACTTCAATGCCCGGCGCATTCTTCTTGAGGCCATCGACGAAGCCCTGATAGCGCTGGACTTGCGGAGGCGTGCCCATCGGGCCGTTAATGACGATGACCTTGCCTTTATCGCCGTATCCCTTCTCCTTGAAGCCTTGAATCATCGTCTTCGCCGCGACGTCGCCGTTGCTGATGTCGTTCGGCCCAGTGAAGACTTTCCAGTACCGGGAGTACTTCTGGTCGGGCATCGAGTTGGAAATGACGAGCGGGATTTTTGCCTGGTCTATCTTGCGAATCGACGGGACCATTGCGCTCGAATCAACCGGCACGAGGACGATGACATCAGGCTTCTGCGCGAGCGTCTGGTCGACCTGGGTTGCCTGCTCATTCGGGTCGTAGTTGGTGACCTTCACGTCGAGCTTGATGCCTTGCGCCGCGGCCTCCTTTTCGAAGCCTTTGACATAGAGCGCCCAGTACTCGACGCTCTGCGTCGGCATAAGCAATGCGACGCGGGGTTGGTCGGCGGCTTGGGCGCCACTGCCGAAAGCGGTGGCGATAGCGCTGACAGCAAGGCAAGAAATAACGGATTTGCGGATGTTCATGCTGTGTCTCCTGATGGCCCGTGAGATAGGTGAGCCGGGTTTTAATGTTCTCGAGAAGGCACAGTACGGCTTGGTATGGGAAAGAAAAATGCGACAGAACGAAAAGTTATTTCCGCTCACTGGAAAAATTGCGACTTGCAGACGGCGATAGCCACGCGGCTTTCGAAGAATGACGCTGCGCGCCGCTTTTGCGGGCCGCGACACGCCCAGCAATCCGCAAAACGCCAGCGTGTAGATTCAAACTCTACGGTGAGACGATTCGAGGGTTGTTTATCCGCTGCCGTTTCTACGCGATAGTTCAGGGCATGGTTTTCTGGCGACGGCCGTCGGGTCGGTCGCTGCTTTCTTAACGAGGGTTTTCATGTCCAGATCTAAAGTCGAACTTGTTGCTGCTTACTTCACCCTGTCGGGCGACGTCTTTCCGTTTGGCCCGACGGAAATCAGTCCATTCAGCTTCAAGGATCGCGTTGAAGCGGCAGCAAAAGCGGGCTGGGACGGCATCGGCCTGATTCATTCGGATATCTATGCAACGGCCGACAAGATCGGCTTCCCGGAAATGCGCCGAATCCTCGAAGCCAACGGCATGAAGCACGTCGAGTTCGAGTTCCTGGTCGACTGGTATCAAACCGGCGAGCGCCGCCGCACGTCGGACAGCATGCGGTACTACTACCTGAAGGCTGCGGAAGAACTTCGTGCGCGCATCGTGAAGGTCGGTCCAGGCATTGGCGAAGAAACCGCAAACATCCCGCTGATGGTCGATGAATTCGGCAAGCTGGCTGACGATGCCGGGAAGCGCGGTACGCAAGTGATGCTGGAAATCATGCCGTTCAGCAACGTACGCACGATTGAAACCGGCAAGGCCATCGTCGAAGGCGCGAACAGGAAGAACGCGGGTCTGCTGCTCGACATCTGGCACCTGAGCCGCGGCAATGTGGACTTCAAGGAAATCGCCACAATCAAGCCGGAATTTATCAAGGGCATCGAACTCGACGACGCGGACCGTTACGCAATCGAGCCGCTGTGGATGGACACCTGCCACAAACGCCGTCTGCCTGGTGAAGGCGTACTCGACGTGCAGGGCTTCATCAAGGCAGTCCAGGCGACGGGCTTTGACGGGCCGTGGGGCGTGGAAATATTGTCGGAAGTCGAGCGCAAGCTGCCGCTCGAGGAGATGGCCACACGTGCGTACAACGCGACGATTCGGCAGTTCGAGAATTGAGCGCGACGCCTGAACCAGGTAGGCGAACGGCCGCCGCCAGACGCTTGCGGCCATTTGTTTCGACATTTCGACATGCCGGTCGCTCGTTCACGATGAGCGACCTTCTCTCCCAAAAGAGAACTGCTTCCCGCTCAGCAGTTCCTTTGTCCGCAGGGTGATATCCGACAGGCCCTTTTGCACGATTCTCGGGCGCTCGCGGTGCTCAAAGCAACGCGGCCGCTCGTCCCACCTTAGCGGCCGCACGACTGCCCACAACCTACATGCCGATGCTGGCGCCGCCGCTCGAACTCGTGCCTGTACTCGTTCCCGTGGCGGAACCCGGGGTCGATGCCGGATTCAGATCGATTCTTCCATAGACACCGTCCGCTTCGTCATTGGGCCCCGCGGCGAAGAAGAGGGTAGTGGCAGGCTGATTGTCGAGCCCGTTGCCGAACGCGATGCCCCACAAACCCGGCTCGACGATCGCCTTGCCGTTCGAACTCTTGATGGCGCCCATCGACTGGCCGCTCGATGCGTTGAACGCGTTGATCGTGCCGTCGCCGAAATTGCCGATCAGCACAGCGCCGCTCAATGAGCCGAAATTGCCCGGCGCTTGCGCAATACCCCACGGCGCATTCAGCGCGCCGCCCGTTGCAAAGTGCTGCTTGAGATTGCCCGCCGTGTCGAATACGTCGACCATGCCGAGTCCGGCTCCGGCGACGTCGTCATGTTTGTCGGAATCCTGCTTCGCATAGGTGACGAACAGATTCGATCCGATCAACTGGATGCCGAACGGCGCGAAGCCGGCAGGAATGGATGGATCCGCAAAGGCGCCGGGCATGGCGACTTTGGCAAAATTGGTGTCGAAGACGTCGATCTTGCTGTTATGGAAATCGGTGGCGTAGAGAAAGTTGTTGCCGTTGTTCGGCGCGAGCGCGAGGCCCTTGTACACGGCGCCGCCGGTGCCGTCGTCGTACATGACAAACGCATTCGTCGGCCCAACGGCGGGCGCCCACGCGGTGACGGTGCCGCCTTCTCCCACGAAGATAAACGCGGCGACGCCCGTCTTGCCGTTTCGCGTCACGTTGAAGCTTTGCGTGCCGTTGAATACGATGCCGGTCGGCGACGCTGTTCCATTCGTACCATCGGGGATCGTGACGACCAGCGATTGCGGCACGCCGTTGCCGTCATAGAGTGTCGCGAGGTTGGTTCCGTTGTCGGCGACCCAGACGAAGCCTTTCGGATTGAAGGCCACGCCCCAGGCATTCTTCAGATTGGGGTCCGTGTGCGCCGCCGACACGGCGCCGTCCGAGACGAGCGCCGTTGCGGTGAACGACGACTGCAAAGGCGGCCCGGAACTGTTCGAGCTGGAACTGCCGCCGCACGACGCGAGTGTCGCGATAGCCGCGCCGCACGCTACGACGGTGAACGCTGCGAGTAGAGACTTCATGGCCGCACTCCTTGTTCCGTCCAAAGATCACAACGCTGAATGAACGGGAAGGCGAACGGGTTTATTCCAGTGGTGGGAAATTATTTGCGGGTGCTTTGTATGGCTGAACTGGCGATCCGCTGCGGATCGATTGAGTAAGAGAACAGAACAGCGCACACGCCGCTTCCGGCCGCTCAGTCGCTGTGCAGCGTATCGATAATCGCCTGCGTGATGCCGGGCCGGCCATATGACGCGCGCTGGATCATGCCGACTGTGCGCAGCACCGGCGGATCTGAAATCGGCAGCACGCGCAGTAACGGATCGTTTTGCCAGTTGCCGCGATGCAGAAGCGGCAGCACTGCGACGCCGACATTTTCGCGCACCAGCGCGACGATCGTCTCGATCGAATTGAGTTCGAGATATTCGTTGACCGTCACGCCGGCTGTTTGCAGCGCATGCTCGACGACGCGCCCGGTGCGCACGCGCCGGTCGAAGCGCAGAAAGGGATAGCTGCGCAGAATCCGCCGCGGATCGTTGTCGCCGATTTCGCGGCTGACCACCAGCATCAGCGGCTCCGTGTAGAGCGTCGTCCACTTCAGCGTGTCGGGCAGGGTGGTGTCGGCATGCGCGACGACCGCCGCGATATCGACTTCACCCGCCTCGACCATCCGCGCCAGTTCGTCGGAGCGCGACGACAGCAGCCGCACATCCAGTTGCGGATGCGCGGCCTTCAAACGCGCGATGACCAGCGAGAGCGCGCCGATCACCGACACCACCGCGCCGATGGTCACCGGCCCGACCATCGAATCCGCCGGCGTCGCCTCCAGTTCGGCCAGCAGGTCGAAAATCTGCTCGACCTTCGGCCAGATATCTTGCCCGTCGCGGCTCAATGCGATCTGCCGGCCGCTGCGGTCGAATAGCTGGCGGCCGAGCGCCTGTTCGAGCCCGCGCATCTGCAGGCTGACCGCCGCCTGGGTCAGCGCGACGCTGTCGGCCGCTGCCGCAAATGATCCGGTGCGCGCGACTGCCCGAAAGGTCCTCAGCATGCGCAGCGTGGGCATCGTTCATCCTCAAGAAAAAGTTAAGTACGGGTAAGAAATATTAATATTTTCTGTCGTAAAGCGCACCACATAATCGCCGCGAGACAGCCTTGAACAGGACTAGCAGCACGATATGGAGTTTCCCAGCGTGACCGATGACGCCCGCCGACCGGTTCTCGAGGTTCGCGGCTTTTCGTTGAAGTTTTCGCGCGCGGCCGACGCGCCCAACCTCGTCGATGACGTGTCGTTCTCGGTCGGCACTGGCGAGACGCTATGCATCGTCGGCGAATCGGGCTGCGGCAAGAGCGTCACGTCGCTCGCACTGATGGGGCTCCTCGCGAGTCCGCCTGCGCAACGCGTCGCCGGCACCGCGCACTTCGAAGGCAAGGACCTGTTCGCGCTGTCCGAGCGCGAACTGGCCGATATTCGCGGCAACCGGCTGTCGATGATCTTTCAGGAGCCGATGACGTCGCTGAATCCGGCGTTCACGGTCGGCGAGCAGATCGGCGAAAGTATCCGCCGGCATCGCAATGTGGAGCGCCGGCAAGCGCGCGAAGAGGCGCTCGAGATGCTGCGGCTGGTGCGGATTCCCGGCGCCGGAAACCCGGCTCGATGCGTACCCGCATCAGCTTTCCGGCGGCATGCGCCAACGCGTGATGATCGCGATGGCGCTCGCGAATCGCCCGCGCCTGTTGATCGCCGACGAGCCGACGACCGCGCTCGACGTGACCATCCAGGCGCAGGTGCTGGCGCTCGTGAAAAATCTGCAAGCCGAGACCGGCACGGCGATGGTGTTGATCACGCACGACCTCGGCGTCGTCGCGGAAGTTGCCGACCACGTTGCGGTGATGTACGCGGGACGCATCGTCGAATACGGCACCGTCGCCGATCTGTTCGACGACCCGCAACATCCGTACACGATCGGCCTGATGGGCGCGATTCCTTCGGTCGGCAAGCGGGAAGGCGCGCTTGCGACGATCCGCGGTTCGGTGCCGTCGCCTGAGTTGATGCCGCACGGCTGCCGCTTCGCGCCGCGCTGCCCGTTCGCCGAACAACGCTGCATTGACGCCGCGCCGCCTGATAAGGTGATCGCCGGCGTGCATCGCGTTGCGTGCTGGCTCGCTCCGGTCGAACAGGTCGCCGCGCCGGTATTGCGTGAGGAAATGGCATGACGACGCCCAATAAACCGACGCCGCACGCACCGACGCGGCACCCACAGCCGGCCTCGCAGCCGGCTTCCCATTCGCCGGCGCCGATCATCGAGGCGCGCTCGCTGACGAAGCATTTTGGCGGTACGCGGCAGCTCTTCATGCGCACGCCAACGGTCTATGCAGTCAACGAGGTGTCGTTCGCGGTGCAGGCGGGCGAGACCTTCGCGATCGTCGGCGAATCGGGCTGCGGCAAGTCCACGCTGGGCCGCCTGCTGCTTCGTCTGATCGATTCGACGGACGGCCGCGTCTTCTATCAAGGCAAGGACATCACGCATGAGCAAGGCGCGCCGCTGCGGCGGTTGCGCCGCGAAATGCAGATCATCTTTCAGGACCCGTTCGCGTCGCTGAATCCGGGCATGACGATCGGCAAGATCGTCGGCGAGCCGATCGCGCTGCACGGGCTCGCGCACGACAGCGCCGGGCACCGCGAGCGCGTCGCTCACCTGCTGCGCACGGTCGGCCTGCAGCCGGCCTACGCGAACCGTTACCCGCACGAATTCTCCGGCGGCCAGCGGCAACGGATCGGCATCGCGCGCGCATTGGCCGGTGAGCCGAAGCTGATCGTCGGCGACGAGCCGGTGTCGGCGCTCGACGTCTCGGTGCAAGCGCAGGTGATCAATCTTCTGGAGACGCTCAAGCAGGACCTCGGCCTCACGCTGATCATGGTTGCGCACGACCTTGCGGTGATCCGCCATATGAGCGACCGCGTCGCCGTGATGTATCTCGGCGAGATCGTCGAGCTGGCCGATGTCGATGCACTGTTCGACGCGCCGCTGCATCCGTACACGCAAGCACTGCTGCGCGCGATTCCGGCGAGCAGCCCGCACGAGCGGCGTGCGAAGCCCGCGTTGTCCGGCGATCTGCCGAGTCCGACCGCGCCGCCTTCGGGTTGCCGTTTCCATACGCGCTGTCCGCATGCGAAGCCGCATTGCGCTGAAGTGCGGCCAGTCAGCGAACGACTCGATGACGGACGGCAGGTCGCATGCCACTTCTGGCGCGAGATCCAGAACGCCGGCAGCGGCGCACCGCTGGCCACGAGCGTCAGTCCGAAATTGATCGAGCGGCTCGCGATCTACCGTGAGCGCCAGACGGCGCTAGCTTCCGCGGGCGACTGAGCCGGTGGCCGCGATGAAATTCGAGCGAAGAAGCGGGACGCGCGCCGCGCCGCCAGCCTCTTCACCACACCGTTTGATGAATCGGAATACAAAGGGAAAATGCTCATGCGAAGAATGTTGATTGCCGCGGCGCTCGCACTTGGCGCCGGCGCCGCGATGGCCCAGACCGGTCAGACGATACGGATCGGCTTGCAGGACGACATCGGTTCGCTCGACCCCGCACGCAGCGTGCAGCTCGTCGACCGGATCGTGTTTGCGTCGCTGTGCAACGCGCTCGTCGATATCACGCCCGACCAGAAGATCGTACCGATGCTGGCAACCTCGTGGACGACGAGCGCCGACGGCAAGACGCTGACATTCAAGCTGCGCAAAGGCGTGAAGTTCCAGAACGACGAGCCGTTCAACGCGGCCGCCGTCAAGGCGAACCTCGACCGCGACCGCACGCTGCAGACGAGCAACCGCAAGAGCGAACTGGCGTCGGTCGATCACGTCGACGTCATCGACGACTACACGGTTGCCATCGTGCTGAAGCAGCCCGACGCCGCGCTGCTCGCGACGCTGACCGACCGCGCCGGCATGATGCTCGCGCCGAAGACGCTCGCCGATCCGGCCGGCGTCGCCGCGCATCCGGTGTGTTCGGGGCCGTACAAGTTCGTTCAGCGCGTGCAGAACGATCGCGTCGTGCTCGAGAAATTCGCCGGCTACTGGGACGCCGACAAATACCCGATCCAGCGCGTGGTCTTCCTGCCGATTCCGGACAGCACCGTGCGCCTCGCCAATCTGCGCTCGGGTTCGCTCGACATGCTCGAGCGCCTCGCGCCCTCCGATGTCGCGTCGGCGAAGAGCGACACGAACTTGAGGTTCGCGCCGGTCAGCGGCTTCGGCTACTACTACGTGACGTTCAATATCGGCAACGGCAAGCGCAGCAACGCGGTGCTGAAAGACAGGCGCGTGCGGCAGGCATTCGAGCTCGCGATCGACCGCGACGCGATCAACCAGGTGATCGGCGCGGGCATCTTCGCGCCCGCGAATCAGGCGGTGCCGAAGTCGAGCCCGTACTACAACGCGTCGCTGCCGATGTCGCATCGCGACATCGCGAAGGCGAAGGCGCTGCTGAAGGCGGCGGGCCACGAGCATGTCGACATCGAGTTCACTTATCCGAACAACACGGTGTCGAGCCAGATCGTGCAGATGATGCAGGCGATGGTCAGCGAAGCCGGCTTCAATCTCAAGCTGCGGCCGACCGACTACGCGACCGAACTCAACGCCGCCCACAGCGGCGACTTCGAGGCGATGTACCTCGGCTGGTCGGGCCGTGTCGATCCGGACGGCAATCTGCATCAGTTCAACACCTGTTCCGGCAACCTCAATTACGCGCATTACTGCAACCCCGAAGTCGACCGCCTGCTCGACGCCGCGCGCGTGAAGCTGACCACCGCGGAACGCAAAACCGACTACGAAGCGGCGTCGAAGCTGCTCGCCGACGACGATCCGATCGTCTATGTCTATAACCAGCCGTGGCCGTTCGAGCTGTCGAAGAAAGTGCAAGGCTTCACGCCGTATCCCGACGGCCTGGTCCGCCTGCGCGGCGTCAGTATCAAGGGCTGATCGGTCATGCTGCGGATCATTGCAAATCGCGTGCTGGTCGCCATTCCGACGCTGATTCTGGTGTCGATGCTGATCTTCGGCCTGCAGAAGCTGCTGCCGGGCGACCCCGTGACGGCGATGGCCGGGGAAGACCAGGACCCGCAGTTGATCGCGTCGCTGCGCGTCAAGTACCACCTCGACGAGCCGGTGCCGACGCAGTACGCGCTGTGGGTCCGTGACGTCGTGCGTGGCGATCTCGGCGCGTCGCTGCGCACCGACGTGCCGGTGACGTCGCTGATCGCGCAGAAGCTGCCGGTCACACTGCAACTCGCGGCGATGGCGATGATCTTCGCCATCGGTATCGGCATTCCGGCGGGCGTCATCTCCGCCGCGAGCCGCGGCGGCGCGCTCGATTACGGAGCGAACGTGTTCGCGCTGTCCGGCATGTCGATCCCGAACTTCTGGCTCGGCATCATGCTGATCTTCATCGTGTCGGTGCGCTGGCATCTGTTGCCGTCGTCCGGCTATGTGTCGCCGGCCGAAGACTTCTGGCTCAGCATCAAGACCATGCTGATGCCCGCGTTCGTGCTCGGCGCTTCGCTCGGCGCGCAATTAATGCGTCACACGCGCAGCGCGATGCTGAGCGTACTGCGCACCGACTATATCCGGACCGCGCGTGCGAAAGGGCTGCTGCGCGGCACCGTCGTCGTCAAGCACGCCTTTCGCAACGCGCTGGTTCCGATCGTCACCGTGCTCGCGCTGCTGTTCGGCGAACTGCTCGCGGGTGCGGTGCTGACCGAACAGGTCTTCACGATCCCCGGCTTCGGCAAGCTCATCGTGGACGCCGTGTTCAATCGCGACTATGCGGTCGTGCAGGGCGTCGTGCTCGTCACCGCGCTGTGCTTCATCGTCGTGAACCTGTGCGCCGACGTGTTGTACGTCCTCCTCAATCCCCGACTGAGACGCAGCTGATGGTTACTCCCGCCGCCCCCGTTCACGCCTCGGCCGCTGCGTCGCAGACGACCGTACTGCCGCGCCGCGAGCGCCGCGGACTGGTGAAATTCATGCGCAATCGCGCTGCCGTGTTCGGCGCGGCGCTCGTGCTGCTGATCGTCGTCATGGCGGTCTTCGCGCCCTGGCTGTCGCATTACGACCCGGTGCAGGCCAGCTTCATGACCGTGCGGCAGGCGCCTTCGGCCGCGCACTGGTTCGGCACCGACGAACTCGGC
Organism: Paraburkholderia graminis C4D1M; assembly: GCF_000172415.1. Classification (GTDB taxonomy): domain Bacteria; phylum Pseudomonadota; class Gammaproteobacteria; order Burkholderiales; family Burkholderiaceae; genus Paraburkholderia; species Paraburkholderia graminis. The sequence continues at coordinate 174,840 of NZ_ABLD01000011.1, read as the reverse complement.
CGCGACGTGCTGAGCCGTCTGCTGTGGGGCGCGCGTGCGTCGTTGCTGGCGGGCGTCGTGTCGGTCTGCATCGCGGTCGCGATCGGCGTGCCGCTCGGCTTGCTCGCCGGCTATTTCGGCAAGCTCGTCGACGGCGTGATCTCGCGAATCGCCGATGCGTTGCTGTCGATTCCGTTCCTGATCCTCGCCATCGCGCTCGCCGCGTTCCTTGGACCGAGCCTGACCAACGCGATGGCCGCGATCGGCATCTCCGCGATGCCGCGCTTCGTCCGGCTGACGCGCGGCCAGGCGATCACCGTGAAGGCCGAGGACTACGTGGAAGGCGCGCGGGCAATCGGCCTCGGCCACGCACGGATCATTGTGCGGTACATTCTGCCTAACGTGCTGCCGCCGATCATCGTGCAGGCCAGCCTGACGATCGCGACCGCGATCATCGCCGAAGCGAGTCTGTCGTTCCTCGGGCTCGGCCAGTTGCCGCCGTCGCCGTCGTGGGGTTCGATGCTCAACACCGCGAAGGACTTTGTCAGCCAGGCGCCGTGGATGTCGATTTTCCCCGGCATCGCGATCTTCCTGGCCGTGCTCGGTTTCAACCTGCTTGGCGACGGTCTGCGCGATGCGCTCGATCCGCGCGAGTCGTGACCGGATTCCGTCACCGCTTTCATCGGCCGACTGGCCCTCTCATCACTTTCGTTTGAGTTTTCAATGACACGTTTCAATTGGCAAAACCCGTATCCGACACCGCGCTTGCCCGTGTTCGCGCGCAACATCGTTTCGACGTCTCATCCGCTTGCCGCGCAAGCCGGCTTGCGCATGTTGTGGAAAGGCGGCAATGCCATCGATGCGGCGATTGCCGCAGCGGCGGCGATCACGCTCGTCGAGCCGGTCTCCAACGGCCTCGGCAGCGACGCGTTCGCGCTCGTCTGGGACGGCAAGAAGCTGCACGGCCTGAATGCGTCCGGCGTCTCGCCGGCGGCATGGAACGTCGATTACTTCAAGCGTAAGTACGGCGAGGAAAACGGTCTCGCGAAGCATCCCAAGCGCGGCTGGGATGCGGTGACGGTGCCGGGCGTCATCGCCGGCTGGGAGGCGTTGCATCAGAAGTTCGGCACGCTGCCGTTCGCCGACCTGATGGAGCCGGCGATCGAGATCGCCGAACGGGGTCACGCGGTGGCAAGCGTGGTTGCGTACAAGTGGGCGGCGGCCGTGCCCGAGCTCAAGGATCAGCCCGGTTTCGCCGACACGTTCATGCCGCGCGGCCGCGCGCCGGAAGTCAGCGAACTGGTGCGCTTTCCCGGCCACGCGAAGACGCTGCGCAAGCTGGCGGAGCAGGGGCCGCGCGCTTACTACGAAGGCGAGATCGCCGAACAGATCGCCGCGTTCTCGCGCCAGGGCGGCGGCGCGCTCACGATGGACGACTTGCGCAACTACCGTGTCGACTGGGTCGAGCCGATCAGCAAGGACTATCGCGGCCACACGGTGCACGAGATTCCGCCGAACGGGCAGGGCATTGCCGCGCTGATCGCGCTCGGCATTCTCGAACAGTTCGACCTGGGCTCGCTGCCGGTCGACGGCATCGAATCGCAGCACCTGCAGATCGAAGCCATGAAGCTCGCGTTCGCCGACGTCTACCAGTACGTCGCCGACCCGCGCTCGATGGAGGTCACGCCGGAACAGATGCTCGACGACGCGTATCTGAAGTCGCGCGCGAAGCTGATCGACCGCAAGCGTGCCACGCAATTCGACTTCGGCATGCCGAAGGCGGGCGGCACGATCTACATGTCGGTGGCGGACGAGCGCGGCATGATGGTCAGCTTCATTCAGTCGAACTACATGGGCTTCGGCTCGGGCATCGTGGTGCCGGACTCGGGCATTTCGCTGCAGAACCGCGGCTACGGGTTCTCAATGGATCCGAAGTCGGCGAACGTGGTCGAGGGCGGCAAGCGGCCGTTCCATACGATCATCCCCGCGTTCCTCACGCAGCAGGTGGACGGCACACAGGAAGCGGTGATGAGCTTCGGCGTGATGGGCGGCGACATGCAGCCGCAAGGGCATCTGCAATCGGTCGTGCGCATGCTCGACTACGGCCAGCAACCGCAGGCCGCCTGCGACGCCCCGCGCTGGAAGGTCAATCGCGACTTCTCGGTCGACGTCGAAGCGACGCTCGATGTGGACACGGTGCGCGCGCTCCAGGGGCTCGGCCATACGATCAAATCGGTCGACGATCCGTATATGGATTTCGGCTCCGGGCAGTACATCTGGAAGCTCGATCGCAACGATCCCGAACGCGGTTATGTCGCCGCGAGCGACACCCGGCGCGATGGACTGGCCGCCGGGTTCTGATCGGGGCGTTCGACCTACACCGCTTGCAACAGGGCACTGAGCGTGCGCGGCGCCGGAGCGAAGAACGCGGCGCCGGTGTGCGCAGTCGAGAAATCGAGCAGGCGGTCGTGCATGCCCGGTGGATCGCCGAGGAACATGCGCTCCAGCATCTTTTGCGTCACCCATAGATGCCTGGAGTAGCCGATGAAGTAGGTCCCATATTCGCCGTGGCCGGGGCGGCCGAAGGGCATGTTGTCGCGCAGGATATCGTGCTCGGTGCCGTCGCCGTCCACGATCGTGGCGAGGGTCTTGTGCGACTTCTGGCCGCTCGCCGCGTCGGGCAATTCCACGTTGCTGACGATCTCCCGGCCGATGATCTGCTCCTGCTCATCCCTGGGAAGCCGAGCCCACGGCTGCATTTGATGCAGATACTTTTGCACTACCACGTAGCTGCCGCCGGCGAACTCCTGATCCTCACTGCCGACCAGCGTTGACGAGCCTATCTCGCGACCAGTCGGGTTGGCTGTGCCATCGACGAAGCCAAGCAGGTCGCGCGAGTCGAAGTAGCGAAAGCCCGCAACCTCGTCGGCCAGCGTCACGCTATTGCCCAGTTGATCCACCAGCAGGCGCTCGAATTCAAAGCAGAGATCCTCGCGCTCGGCGCGGATATGGAAGAAGAGATCGCCGGGCGTGGCCGGTGCCGTGTGCGTTGGACCCTCGATCGGCGTGAAGGGGCGCAGCTCCTTCGGGCGCTTGCCTGTCTGAAAACGGTCCCACAGCGCCGACCCCAAGGCCGTGATGCACGACAGCCGGCCGTTGAGATCGCGAAAGCCGACCGTCTTGATCAGATCGTCGAGACCGTCCAGGACGCCGGCGACGACCTGTAGCGCGTCGCGACCCTCGGCGACCGTCAAGGTGAGAAACACCGCCGCACGCGACAGTGGCGCATCGATGCTTTGCGAATCGATTGGGACTCGGTCCCAACTGCTGTCAGTCATTTGCCTCTCCCAGATATCCGTTAGCGGGCAGTCGCGGCATGATCAAGGGGCGCCACTACGAGCACAAGATGAACCCTGGTTCGCCCGCCGACTTCCCTGAAGGATACACAGCGCCCCGCAATACCTGTGAGAGTGTAGGTCTTCATAAATACCGCTAGCCATGTCGACACGACTGCTAGCGGCTAAGCGCGCGAAAAACCGGACTCCGGGTGGGCCGCGATAAAAACCGGCAGGTCGGTAGTCGGCGGTCTCGCGGGAACCTCGAAGAACATTTCGCAGACCCACCCGCGATGATACGAAGCGTGATTCACGAGATGCATGAACATCGCGCCGCGCGACATCGTCGAACGCTCGCCCGAGATGAACGCGAACGTCAGCTCTTCAGCCAGCGACGCATCGCTTTGTGCATCGGCCCAACGTTCGAACCATGCGTTCACATCCTGTTGCGCGCGACGTAAGTCGTTCAGCTCGGCGTGCAGGACCACGCTGCGCGTCGTGAAGCCGTGTTCCTTGCGCTCGAGATGCGCCTTCCAGATCAGATCGACCACATAGTTATGATTCAGCGTACCGATCATCGTTTTGAACAACGTCTGCCGCGTCTTGACGACTTCCTCTGGCGCGAGGGCACCGGTGGCGTCGAAAAGCACCGTGTCGGCCCAGCTCTTATAGCGGGAAAGAATGCGGGCGGTTTGCGTATTGATCATGACTCGTTTCCTCGATTATTCATTTGCGTCGTTTAACACGTCGAGCGCCGCACGGCACGCGCCGGCCAACTGTTCGCGCATCAGGTCCTGCACGTTCGGCGAGCGGTTCACAATGGCATCGCGAATCTTGACCGCCTGCCTGAACGACGCGAGCATGCGGCCGCCGCGCGCCATCGCAATGCGTCGCAGGCGCCGCACAGGTCCGATCAAAGCTGCGTGACTGTCCTGTAGCGTGCGGTTGTCGGCGATCGTCATCACGAGTGTGTAGAAGCGATCTAGCGCATCGACGTAACTCGCCGGATCGTCGGCATCGACGCTCGCTTGCATTGCTTCGATCACGTCGTCGAATTGCGCGGTGCCGAGCGCCGTGATGCGCTCCGACGCGAGTTGCACAGCAAGACATTCGAGCGCCGCGCGCACCGTGTAAATCTCCTCGACATCACGCAGCGTCACCGCGCGCACGTACGCGCCGACGCGCGGCAGGACCGTCACCAGTCCCTCGCGTTCCAGTTGCGCGAACGCCTCGCGCATCGGCGTGCGGCTTACGTTCAACTGCTTTGCAACCTGCACTTCCGAAAGGCGGCTGCCCGGCGCGAGCACGCCCTCGACGATCGCCTCGCGCAACGCGGGCACCACCACACCCTCGCTCAATGAGTCGCTCGATGCATGCACCGTGCGCAGGCGCGAGTGATATTTGATCGCGATCTTGTCTAGCGAATGCGCGCCTGCATGAGGCTCTTTCGCGCGCTTGCGCGCGGCGGCGCCGGCAGTCTTGACCACTGTTTTGCTGGAAGGCATTGACACCTCGTCATCATGTGAATACGCTGTATACAGATTATACAACAGGAGATGTCATGGATCGCAGTCCATTGCCGCAGCCGGTTTTGATCGAGCGAGCGGGCGACGTGCTGAGCTTTACGCTGAATCGCCCGGACGCGGGTAACGAGATTTCCGGCCCGATGTTCGACGCGATGACGGCGACGTTGCGCAGCGAAGCCGCCGAGCCGACCGCGCGCGTGCTGCGCATCCGTGCGAGCGGCGACGTTTTCTGCACGGGACGCGAGCGCGCCGCGCGCGATGCGGTGTCGATCCGTTCGGAAGTCGCGCGGCTGATCGAGCTGAAGCGGCTCGTGCGCGGCACGTCGATGATTGCGATCGCGGAAGTGCAGGGCGACGCGCACGGCTTCGGCTTCGGACTGGCGATTCTGTGCGACTTCACGCTGGTCTCGTCGCGCGCGACGCTCGCGTTTCCCGAGATGCGCAAGGGTTTGCCGCCTGCCGCGATCATGGCGTACGCGGGCCGCTACGCTTTGCCGAAGGCGCTGTTTCCGATGGTCCTGTTCGGCGACGCGTTGACGCCCGCGGCCGCGTTGCAGGCGGGGTTGATCACGAAGGTCTGCGAGCCAGCAATGCTGCGCAGCGACGCGGACGCGCTCACCGAGCGCATTCTCGCGCTCGACGATGCGGGCGTGCGCCAGTGCAAGGCATTCTTTTTGGCGGCGGAGGAATGCACGACCGAACAGAACTTCCGCAGCGCGACCGACATGCTGACCGTCGCGAGCCTGCGGCTGATGCAGGGGCGCTGAGCGCAGGTTCTTTCATCGAAGTTCATAGACGGCGAGCGCGAACTTTATCGCGGGACGGCTCGTGTTTGCGCAGAACGCCAGCGGCAAGCACCTTGCCTGGGACAGCGGTGCATGGGACGGGAGTAAGTGCTGAAGCACTAACTCCCGTCGACAGCTTTGCATGGGACCGGACTAAGCGCTAAAGCGCCAAGTCCGGTCGACAGCGGTGCATGGGACGGGAGTAAGTGCTGAAGCACTAACTCCCGTCGACAGGAGACAGACAGACATGAACGTTAACGCAGGCCCGCGGCTCGACCGTTTGCCGATGTCGGGATTTCATCGGCGCATCATGTGGCTGATCGGCATCGGCATGTTCTTCGACGGCTTCGACATCTACGTCGCGTCGACGGTGCTCGGCGCCACGCTGAAAACCGGGTTCTCGACAATCGGCCAGAACGCGATTTTCGTGTCGCTGACTTTTCTCGGCATGATGCTCGGTTCGCTCGGCACCGGCTTTCTCGGCGACCGCTTCGGCCGCCGCTTCACGTATCAGGCGAATCTCGCGGTGTTCGGACTCGCCTCGCTCGGCGCAGCGCTCGCACCGAACATGAGCGTGCTGATTGCGTGCCGCTTCGTGATGGGCTTGGGCCTCGGCGCGGAAAACGTCGTCGGCTATTCGACATTGACCGAATTCGTGCCGCCGCAAAAGCGCGGCAAGCTGCAAGGACTGATGGCTGTGTTCGTCGTGTCCGGGTTGCCGGTCGCGGGGCTCATCGGCCTCGCGCTGATTCCGGCGTTCGGCTGGCGCGCGATGTTTGTTCTGGGCGGCTTCGGCGCGCTGGGCGTCTGGTATGCGCGCAAGTCGCTGCCCGAGTCGCCGCGCTGGCTCGACTCGGTCGGCCGTCACGCGGAGGCGGACGCGATCCTGCGACGCATCGAAGACGAAGTCGCGCACACGCACGGCGGCCAACCGCTGCCGCCGCCTGCCGTTGCGAAAACGCCGAGCCAGGCTGCGGCTGCGCTGTCGTTCGGCTCGCTGTTCAGCGGCGCGATGCTGCAACGGATGATCGTCGGCTGCGTGACGCTCGTCGTCATCAATACGCTGCTGTACGGCTTCGTTACCTGGCTGCCGACGTTCTTCGTGCATCAGGGTTTCAGCATCGCGAAGTCATTCGGCTTCGCGCTCGTCATGTCGCTCGGCGCGCCAATCGGCTCTGCAATCGGCGCATTGACGGCGGACTCGTGGGGCCGCAAGCCGACCATCATCGGCGCGTCGCTCGCGGCGATCGTGTTCGGCGCGATCTATCCGTTCGTCTCGAATCCGCTGCTGCTGCCCCTCGTCGGCCTGTTGCTGACCATTCCGATCTACGTGCTGGTCGCGCTGCTGTTCGCCATCTACATACCCGAACTCTTTCCGACCGAAGTCCGGCTGCGCGCATCGGGCATCTGCAACACGCTGGGCCGCGGCGCGACGATCGTGACGCCGTTTATCGTCATCGCGCTGTACGCGCGGCACGGCATTGTCGGCGTACTCGCACTGATGATCGGCCTGCTCGCGATTCAGATCGTCGTCGTCGCGTGGCTCGGCGTCGAGCCGACCGGCCAGCGTCTCGAAGACCTGCAACCCGCCGACTCACAGACACCCGATGCGCTGCGCACCGATGCGCATGCATCGCCTCTGAAGTGAACCACCTGGAATCGATCTCTATGGACACAGTGAACCAGACCCATCTCGATGCACAGCTTTTCATCGACGGCGCATGGACGGACGCCGACACCGGCCGCACGCTCGATATCGTCAATCCCGCGACCGGTGAAGTGATTGGCGCGCTCGCGGCCGCGTCGGAACAGGATGTGGACCGCGCGGTGCACGCGGGCCATCGCGCGTTCGAAAGCGGCGCGTGGCGCGACATGCCGATCCAGCAACGCGCGCGCGTGCTGAATCGTTTCGCCGATCTGTTCGAAGCGGACCTCGAACAGTTTTATCGGCTCGAAACGTTGAACAACGGCCGGCCGATCTCGGAGACACGCGCGCAGATTTCGCGTCTGCCGCAGTTCTACCGCTATTTCGCGGCGCTCGCGCTGACGCGCCGCAGCGACGTGATTCCGGTGGAAGGGCCGTACCTGTGCTATACGCAGCGCGTGCCGCTCGGCGTCGTCGCGTTGATGACGTCGTTCAATCATCCGCTGATGATTCTGTCGAAGAGTCTTGCGCCCGCGCTCGCGACCGGCAATAGCGTCGTCATCAAGGCGTCCGAGCAGACGCCGCTGACCACCGTGCGCCTCGTGCGTCTACTGGATGAAGCAGGCGTGCCGAAGGGCGTCGTGAACGTCGTGAACGGCGAAGGGCGCGAAGCGGGCGCGGCGCTTGCGCGGCATCCGCTGATCCGCAAGGTCGTTTTCACGGGCGGCACTGAAGTCGGCCGCTCGATTGGCGAAGCCGCGGCGCGCAGCTTCGCGTTGACGACGCTCGAACTCGGCGGCAAGGGCGCCGTGATCCTGTTCGACGATTTCGACATGGAGCGCGCGGTGAACGGCGCGGCGTTCGCGGCCTTCATCGGCGCGGGACAAACCTGCGTGTGCGGCGCGCGGATTCTGGTGCACAAGTCGATCCATGCGGAGTTTCTCGAACGCTTCCGCGCGAAAGCGGCGGCCATTCGCGTGGGCGATCCCGCCGATGTGAAGACGCAACTCGGGCCGGTGATTTCCGAGCGCTCGCGTCAGCGCATTCTGGCGATGCTGGAGCGTGCGAAGGCAGCGGGCGCGAAGGTGCTGACCGGCGGCGGCGTGCCGTCCAGCCTGAAGCAGGGCTTTTTTATCGAGCCGACTGTGCTGTATGACGTCGATCCGCGTTCGGAGATCGGTCAGGACGAGGTGTTCGGGCCGGTCACCGTCGTGATGCCGTTCGACGACGAGGCGGACGCGATCCGCATCGCCAACGACACCCAGTTCGGTCTCGCCGCTTCCGTGTGGACCCAGGACGTCGCGCGGGCGCATCGCGTGGCGAGCAAGCTCGAATTCGGCATGGTGTGGGTCAACGATCACCACCGGCTCGATCCGGCGTCGCCGTGGGGCGGTTTCAAGAACAGCGGCGTGGGGCGCGAGACGGGTGTCGAATCGTTCGATCAGTTCAGCGAGCCGCGCGCGGTGACGATCAATACGAGCGGCAAAACCATCGACTGGTATGCGGACGATGGCGAACCTAAGCGTCTTAACTGATTCTTCTGGAGTGACGCAAGGGGACTGACTTCGCTCACGGCTGTCGGGTTGGTCGGAGTGAGCTGCGTTTGGACATGCGTGGCATGAGGAAATGGATTGGCTTTGCCGCGCACGAAGGCGCGGCAAAGCAGCAACTTGCAATGGTGCGGCGCTAAGCGGAAAGATCCAACAGCGACCAGAGGCGCGACGCGAATCCGTGCAGGACGGCGGCGCTGCGTCCAACGCCGTTCATGATCGTTCAATCACCACTTCGAGGTATTCGCTCGGCAGCACGAGCGTCGCGTCGCCGGACCGGTTGCGGCTTTTTATCAATGTCATCAGATCGCCGAGAAGCGCCGCTTGCCGTTCGCCCTCGAGTGCGCCAAATGCCTTGTTCACCGGCCCATAAAACGTGCGGAAAACTTCCACGAAATGTTCGGGCGAGCGGTAACGGAACGTGAAGTGGCGGCTGTTTGCGACGATCTTCCGGGTTTTTCCTTCGAACAGTGTTTCCAGCCGCGCCTTCGTTCCCCACAGCGCCGGTGACGCCACGCCCGCAGGTGGCGGAATGTGCATGGCAATTGTCTTGAACACCTGGCCGATGAAGCTATCCGGCGTCCAGTTCGCGAGGCCGATGCGGCCGCCCGGCTTGCACACACGAGCCAGTTCAGCCGCTGCCTTCGCCTGGTCCGGAGTGAACATCACACCGAACGTCGACATCACGATATCAAACGAGGCGTCCGCGTAGGGCAGCGCTTCCGCGTCCGCTTCCTGAAACTCGACGGATAGACCTTCTGCTTGTGCGCGGGCGCGGCCGGCGTCCAGCAGTGAGGCGACGTAATCCGTGGAGGTGACATCGCACCAGCGGCGCGCGGCAGCCAACGTTGCATTGCCGTTGCCTGCTGCAACGTCGAGCACGCGCGAGCCGGCGCGCAGGTCAAGCGCTTCGCATAGAGCTTCTCCGACGATCTGCAGCGTCGTGCCGACGACAGCATAATTGCCGGTCGACCACGCGGCCTGTTGACGGATCTTGACGGCAGCGAAATCTGCGACGGGTAAAAAAGAAGAATCGACTGCGGACATAAACGACTCCTGAGAACCGGGGCAGCGATGAGTCAATACTCAGAGTTGCTGCCATTCAGATGACGCCGCGAACTTGCACTGTGAAAAAGCCCGCGCGACGATCGGGCGAATCAAACCAGAACCGCGAGATGCAATGGCTATTCGGCAACGCTGATGCCCGAGCCGCCCATTTCCCCCGGCAGATCTTTCTGCTTGGGCAGACCGTCTTTCATTCGAAGGCGCGACTCCGGGTAATGAACGTGCACACCGGGTTCATAGGGGAAGTCGGCGATGACTGCGGCGTAGACGTCGATCAGTTCGAGCCCGGGATGTTCGGTAAACAGATGGCCGCCGCATGACTTGCACCACTTGCGGTAGCTATGGGCTGTCTTGTTGTAAGTGCCAATATCATCGGCGCCGCGAGTAACGTGCAGCGCCTCGGGCTTCCACAGCGTGAACGCATTGACGGGCGCTCCCGACCAGCTTCGGCACGACTCACAATGGCAATAGCCCATACCCGCAGGCTCCCCGCTTACCGTGAATTGCACGGTGCCGCAAAAGCATTGACCGCGATAAGTCTCTGCGTTACTCATGTCGTTCTCCTGATGGTGGAAGGCGGCGCTCTACCGTTCGTTGTTGCGGATTCGCGTGAGTGCTAGTATCGGGACGCAAGCCATATCGGTGAATGACCGGTCGTCCAGATATTTTGCGCAGGACGCCGAAACTGATGGACGACGTCATGGATGCTCTTTCCGACGTACTTCGCCTCGTGCATCTGAGCGGAGCGGTGTATCTAAGCGCCGACTTCACTGCACCGTGGTGTGTTTTCGGCGAGGCGACGCGGGAGTTGTGCGTATCGTTTTTGCCGCGCGCAGAGCGCATCGTCTCCTATCACCTCATCACGGAAGGAAGCTGTCGCGCACGGCTCGTCGACGACCCGTCGTCCGCTATCTGCGTCGATGCCGGAGAACTTCTCGTCGTGCCGCAGGGCGAAGCGCATCTAATGGGCAGTTCGGTCGAACTCGAACCGGCGCCCTCTCACCAGATGCTGTCGCAGTATCTGGAAACCGCGCCGGGCGACGTCATCAGGTTGAGCTACGGCGGGGGCGGCGCGAAAACGCGGCTCATTTGCGGCTTCCTCGCCTGCGACGATACGCTGACCAATCCGGTGCTATCGGCATTGCCTCGTATGTTCAAGATCGACATGCGCAACGACGCGAGATCCGCGTGGCTGGAGTCGTCGTTGAAACTCGCGGCTCTCGAAGCAGCCGAATTGCGCGTAGGCAGTGCGATCGTACTCGGACGTTTGTCCGAACTGCTTTTCGTGGAGGCGGTACGGCGTTGTGTCGATTCGCTGCCTGCGGACCGCAAAGGATGGCTGGCCGGCGTCAGCGATCGTTTCGTGGGACGATCGCTCGCGTTAATGCACGCGCAACCGGCGCATGGTTGGACAGTCGATGAACTTGCCCGCAAAGCGGGCCTCTCCCGTTCGGCGCTGGCACAGCGCTTTACTCAATTGCTCGGCCAGCCACCGATGCAATATCTGGCGCGCTGGCGTCTGCAAATTGCGGCACAGGCGTTACGTGACGGAGCGCAGTCACTTACGGCTATTGCGGAGAGGGTGGGCTATGAGTCGGAGGCGGCGTTCAATCGCGCATTCAAGCGGGAATTCGGCTTGCCGCCCGCCAGTTGGCGACGCAGCCACTTGACGACGGACGGCCACGACTCGTTGTCCGACGCGCCCAACGCGCGTTTTCTCTCAGGCGAATGTTCGACCGAGGTCGGCTGCAAGACGGGTGTCAGTGGAATCTCGCCGCTATAAGCCGGTTACTGGCCACGCGGTTCATCATGCAGATCGGCAAGCTGTTCGCCGCCGTCAGAACTTATGCGTCATTCCGACGATAGCACCGCGCGCATAAGCGCCGGGCTCAACCGCGATGCCCGAATACTGCGTGCCGTCGAGCGTGTATTGCGCCTGATGGCGGTTCTGGATCAGCCCCGCAGCGGTGTACAGGATCGTCGACTTCGACAGATAGTATTCGTAGATCAGACCGACCTGCTGCGCGTTGTTGCCCTGGCCCGTGCGGTCGTGCGCATAACCGTACATCACTGAAAAGCGGTTGAACGGATTGAATAGATAGGTACCCGAAGCTTCGTAGATGTCGCGCTTCTCGCTGTGATCGCTCTGACGCTCCGTTTGATACGCCAGATAGAAGCGCGCGGCGCCGAGCCGATAAGACGCGGCCGCGCGGAAGATTTTTTGCACGGACGTTCCCGTCGCATTCGCCGACGACTCATAGCCGGCCCCCACATGAATCGGCCCGTGCACATAGCGCGCGACCACGTTATAGAAACGCAGCCCGTTGGACGGGCTCGTTGTCTGATCGCGCAGCGAGACCATGCCCTGGACCGTCAGCCCGCGGAAGTCCGGCAGAAAGTACGCGATTGCGTTGCTCGCGCGCACGGACGCGTCGGTAAAGTTGTTGATCGGCGATGCGAAGCTTTTGACCGCGGTCGGGTCTACTTCGCCGTTCAGGAACAGATATTCGGGTTTCTTCTGGCGCCCAAAGCGCAATTCGCCGAAACGCCCCGATACGCCGATCCACGCAAGCCGGTTGAACGACGCGGTCGGGTCGGTCGCCGCACCGGTCACGCCTGAAAAGCCCTGCTCGAGCTGGAAGTTGACGTGCACGCCGCCGCCAATGTCTTCGTGACCCATCAGCCCATACACGGTCGCGAAGAGTCCGCTCGATACCGCGCGTACCGCGCCTCCCGCACCGCCGTTCTGATATTCGATGCCGTTATCGACAACGCCATAAAGCGTCACCGACGACTGCGCATAAGCGCCGTTAAATGCACATGCCGATGCAACGGCCAATAGCGAATAGGCCAGCTTCTTCATTCTGTCTCCGGGACTGTTTCTTTTGGTGTGCCGCGAAAAGCGAGAACGCAGAATAGGGGATCGCCGCGCGTACGTCCCTGCACAAAATCCAGATTCACCGGCACTTTTCAAATGCCGATCGACGCTCACGCGCTGACAAAAAAAGTGCCATTGAAAGTGACTTTTGTGTAGGGACGCGAGCCTCTTCCTCAAATATGCTGGGTCCGTCGAAACGATGCGCCCGGCGCCGGTGTGTTCCGCCGGTGCCGGCGGCGAATACTCCCAAGGAGAGGAAGTTGACAAGGAAAGTCCCGCTCAAGATTGCAATTGCTGAGCACCCGCACACCTCGGCCATCCGTGACGGTTCCATTCCCATTGAAGGCGTGGACGCGGAATTCATCACGGTCAAGCCGCAGATCGGCGCGTTTCGCCGGATGGTCCGCGATGTCGAGTTCGATGTCTGCGAACTTGCGCCGACCACTTACATCATCGCCCGCGCTTATGGCGCGCCTTTTGTCGCGCTTCCGGTGTTCGTCGTGCGGCGCTTTCACCACGGCGGGCTGCTCGTGCGCCCGGACGCAGGCATCAAGACGCCTAAGGACCTCGAAGGCAAGAAGGTCGGCGTGCGCGCCTATTCGGTGACGACCGGCGTGTGGACGCGCCAGGTGCTGATCGACGAATTCGGGCTCGATTCGTCGAAAGTGACCTGGGTTGTCGACGACGAAGAGCACGTAACGCAACTGAAGTTGCCGCCGAACGTGATTCACGCGCCGGCCAACAGTTCGCTATCCGAAATGATGGAGAAGGGCGAACTGGCGGCGGGCTTTGCGGCTGCCGCGGGCATCGGCCGCACCGGCGCGCCGACGGGCGGCTGGCAGGAAGTCGAGGCCGACTATCCCGACCTGCTGCCGAACGCGGCCGAGCTCGAAACGGAGTACTACGCGCGCACCGGCGTCTATCCGATGCACGGCACGATCGTCGTCAAGGATTCGGTGCTGGCCGAGCACCCGTGGATCGCGCGCTCGCTATTCGATGCCTTCGCGCAGGCGAAGCAGGAATGGCTCGCGCGGCTCGATGCCGGCGAAGCCACGAGCGCGAGCGACAGGAAATACATCGAGTTGCGCAAGATCGTCGGACATGACCCGCTGCCTTACGGTCTCGCCGAAAACCTCAAGACGATTCAGGCGCTCGAAGCGACGGCGTTCAGGCAGGGCCTCACGCCGCGGCGCATGTCCATCGACGAGCTGTTCGTCGATCCGCTCGCACGCTGAGCGCACGCAAGTTAGAGAGAAAACATGATTATCGATTGCCACGGTCACTTCACGACCGTACCCGCATCATTTCGCAACTGGCGCGCAAAGCAGGTCGAATTCGCGAACGATCCCGCTAACGCGCCGTCGCGCGCCGACGCCTATGTCACCGACGACCAGATTCGCGAGGCCATCGGCAACGGGCAACTGAAACTGCAGCGCGAGCGCGGCAGCGACCTCACGCTGTTCTCGCCGATTGCCGGTCTGATGAGCCACCACCTGGGCAACGAGCGGACGAGCCTCGAATGGGCCGAAGTGTCGAACGAACTCGTGTATCGCGTGACGGAACTGTATCCCGACAATTTCGCGCCGGCGTGCCAGTTGCCGCAGTCGCCGGGCGCGGCGCCGGCCAACTCGGTTCCCGAGTTGCGCCGCTGCGTCGAGCAACTGGGCTTTGTTGGCTGCAATCTGAATCCCGATCCGAGCGGCGGCTACTGGACCGGCAAACCGATGAGCGACCGCGAATGGTATCCGCTCTATGAAGCGCTGGTCGATCTCGACGTGCCCGCGATGATCCACGTCGCCGCATCGTGCAATCCGTGTTTTCACGGCACGGGCGCGCATTACCTGAACGCGGATACGTCTGTCTTCATGCAACTGCTTCAGTCGGATCTGTTCAAGGACTTCCCGACGCTGCGCCTCGTGATTCCGCACGGCGGCGGCGCGGTGCCCTACCACTGGGGACGTTATCGCGGCATGTCGCTGGAAATGCGCGAGCGTCCGCTGGAAGGGCTGCTCGAGAACATCTTCTTCGATTCGTGCGTGTATCACCAGCCGGGCGTCGAATTGCTGACCAAGGTCGTGCCGGCCGACAACGTGCTGTTCGGCTCCGAAATGATTGGCGCGGTGCGCGGCAAGGACCCGTCCACCGGCCAGTACTTCGACGACACGAAGCGCTATATCGACGCCTGCCCGGCGCTCTCGGACGAAGACCGCTACAAGATCTTCGAAGGCAATGCGCGGCGCGTCTATCCGCGTCTCGACGCGCGCCTGAAGGCTCGCGGCAAGTGATGCCGGCGCGAGCCGCTGCAACTCAACACATCGCGCACCTGAGCATGCACATAAGCATGCACATAGACAGGCACACAGAAAAGCACAGAGACACTCATGACATTTTCAATCGTTGATATTCACCCGCACATCATTTCCGACGACGAAAGCCGCTACCCGCCGGCGCCGTTGTTCGGCAAGCGCTCGGACTGGTCGAAAGAGCGGCCCACGACGGTCGAGACGCTGATCGCGGCAATGGACGAAGCCGGCGTCGCGAGAGCCGCTGTGGTCCATTCGTCGACGACGTATGGCTTCGACAACAGCTACGTGGTGGACGGCTGCGCGAAATACGCGGAGCGTCTCGTGGCCGTCGGTTCCGTGGACGTATTGCAGGCCGATGCGCCGCAAGTCATTCGCGGCTGGGCAGAGCGCGGCCTCGCGGGCCTGCGCCTCTTCACGGGCGGCAGCACGAAGGACTTCGATCCAAGCGAACTCGACGACCCGCGCTCGTTTCCCGCGTGGGAACTGTGCGGCGAACTCGGGCTGCCGATGTGCATCCAGACCGGGCCGATCGGTTTGCCGCAAGTCACGGCGCTCGCGCGGCGCTTTCCGAACGTGCGGATCGTGCTCGACCATCTGGCGCGTCCCGAAGTCGCCGACGGTGCGCCGTATGCAAAAGCGCAGAGCTTCTTCGATCTGGCGGAGCTGCCGAACATCTACCTGAAGCTCACGCCGCGCATTTTCGGCGATGTGAAAAAGGACCAGGCGAGCGCCGAAACTTTTTTCCCGCGTGTCGTCGACGCATTCGGCGCGCAGCGGCTCGCGTGGGGTTCGAACTATCCGACCTCGCCGGGCACGCTCGCCGACATTCTCGCGACCGCGCAAGCCGGCCTCGCCTGCCTGAGCGAAGCGGATCGCGCGTGGATCTTCGGCGACACCGCACGGCGGCTGTATCCCGCCTTGGCCTGAGCAAGCCTCACACAAACCAACGAGAAAACAGAAGATGGAGACAAGCAGATCTGAACGACAGGCAGGCGTGAGCCGGTGGGCCGTGCTCGCACTCCTTGCGCTCGGCGTGTTGATTTCGTTCGTCGACCGCACCAGCATTTCGTCGACGCTCGCCGACGCGAACTTCATCCGGCACTTCGCGCTCACCAATGTGGATCGCGGCTGGATCAACGCGGCGTTCTTCTGGTCGTACGGCGCGTTCCAGATTCCGATGGGCTGGGTCGCCGACCGCTACGGCGTGAAGTGGCCGTATGCGATCAGCTTCGCGTTGTGGTGCGTCGCCACCGCGATGATGGGCGCGGTCACGGCGCTCGCGAGCCTCGTCGTGATGCGTCTTGTCATCGGGATGGCCGAGGCGATTGTGATTCCGGCGAGCTACCGCTGGATTCGCAACAACTTCGACGAGAGCCAGAACGGTCTCGCGGTCGGGCTGCTGGCGATGGGCAACAAGTTCGGCCCGGCATTGGGCGCGCCGGTCGGCGCATGGTTCATCGTCCACTATTCGTGGCAGGTGATGTTCGTCGCCACGGGCCTCGTCGGGCTTATCTGGCTCGCGCCCTGGCTGCTGCTCGCGCGCAACGATCTGCCGGACAAGGCGCAACTCGCGGCGGCGAACCGGCGCGCGCGCATGGTGAGTCTCGGCAGCATCGTGTCGAGCCCGGTGGTGTGGGGCGGTTTGATCACCAACTTCTGCTACGGCTATTTCACGTTTTACTGCATGACGTGGATGCCCGCGTATCTGGTCGAGCAGCGTCACCTGTCGCTGTCCAAGTCGGGGCTTTTCACTTTCTTCAGCTTTGCCGGCATCGCGATCGTCGCGGCGCTCGCGGGATGGGCGGCGGACCGGATCATCGCAAGAGGGCACAACGCGATTCTCGTGCGCAAGGTGTTCACCATCACCGGCTTTGTCGGCGGATGCACGGTGCTGCTCGGCGCGTATGCGCAGACGCTCGACATGGCGCTCTTCTGGAATGTGCTGTCGCTCTCGCTGCTTGGCCTCGTGACGGCGAACAACCTGGTGCTGTCGCGGCTCTCCCTGATTCCGAAGCAGGCGATCGGACTCGTCACGGGCGTACAGCAGGTCGCGACGAGTCTCGCGGGCGGCGTGACGGCGAGCCTGTCCGGATGGCTGCTGCATGTGAGCGGAAGCTATGACCTGCCGATGATGGTGATCCTCGTCTTCCTCGCGATTGGAGCGCTCGCCACGGCGATTCTTTATCGCCCCGAATGGGCGCCGAAGGTCACGGAAATGCAGCCTGCGCTGCGCGAGGCGTAGCACGCACGCCGGCGCCGTCGAGACCAATGTTGAAACACTAATTCACTGAGAAACCTTACATGGCGAAGATTGTATTCGGGATGGCAGTGCCGCATAGCGGCATGCTGGGTCAGGCACCGGAGGACTGGCTAAAGAACGGTGAGCGCGACCGTAGCAATCCGGAGCTGTGGTATCGCAATCGGACCTGGACTTATGCGGAGCTGGAAGCGCATCGCGAAGCGGCGTTCGAGAAGTTCCTGACGCTCGAGGAGCGCACCGCGCGCGCCGCGCGCTGCCGCGCCGCGCTCGACGTCATGGCCGCCGCGTATCGCGACGCGAACATCGACGTCGCGATCATTCTCGGCAAGGATCAAAAAGAGATCTTTACGCACTGCTCGCCGTCCATCGCCATCTACAGCGGCGAGCAAGTGCATAACGGCCCGCCGCAGCGCTCCGTTTATGCACCGGACCACCACGTCACGCACCAGTGTCATCCAAAGCTGGCCAGTTATCTGATCGGGCACTTCCAGCGCGAGGGTTTCGATCTCACCGATCTGTTCGCGTGGCCCGACAACGTGTGGATGAAGCCGTTGCCGGCGTATCCGGTCGTGCCGCATGCGTACAGCTTCGTCTATCACCAGATCATGGGCGACGAACCGCCGCCGCATGTGCCGATCATCATGAACTGCTTTTATCCGCCGACGCAGCCGTCCATGTCGCGCTGCATCGAGTTCGGAGCGGTACTGCGCGACGCGATCGACGCGTGGCCGGAGGATGTGCGAGTCGGCATCTTCGCATCCGGCGGTCTCTCCCATTTCGTCAACGACGAGGAATTCGACCGCCGCATCATGAAGATGCTCGCCGACTACGACTACGAAGGTCTCGCCGCGGTGGACAACCGTTCGTATCAGTCGGGCACTTCCGAAATCAAGCTTTACGTGAGCGTGATGAAGGCCGTGCAGGAAACGCGCGCCAGCATGACGCTCGTCGACTATGTGCCGTGCTGGCGTACGCCGGCCGGCACCGGCGAAGGCATGGGCTTCATGTACTGGAAGGCCGACGAATGAGCCGCGCCCAACTCAAGTTCATGCATCCACGCCTGCCCCTCTTCATCCTGAGATAAAGACCATGAGCGACACGCGACTTAACAGCATCATCCGCGCATTCGAATCCGGCAAGCCCGCTTTTGCCGCGTTCTCGAAGCTCGACAAGCAGACCGCCATCGAGATGAGCGATGCGCCGTACGACGGCATCGTCTTCGAAATGGAGCACAACCCATACGACGTGACCGCGCTCGGCGACGCGTTGCAGTACATGCTCAGCCGCAAGCAGATCGCCGAGTCGGGCTCGGTAGCGCCGCGTGTGACGCCGATCGCGCGCATTCCCGCCAACGGCGCCGAAATGAATCAGGCGTTCGCGAAGCAGGTGCTCGACCGCGGCGCTTACGGCGTGATCTGGCCGCATGTGGCGACAGTCGAGCAGGCATACAACGCAGTCGCGTCGTGCCGGTATGCGCGGCCTAAAAGCGCGCCCTTGTATGAGCCGAAGGGCGTGCGCGGCGACGGCCCGGCCAACGCGGCGCGTTACTGGGGTTTGAGCATGGCCGATTACTACCGCAAGGCCGACGTGTGGCCGCTCGCGCCGCAAGGAGAAATTCTCGTCGGACTGATGTGCGAGAGCACCGAGGCGATCGAAAACCTCGACGACATTCTGTCGAACGTGCCGGGCATCGGGTTCATTCTGATCGGCGAGGGCGACCTGAGCCAGGAGCTCGGTTATCCCCGCGACTATGAGCACCCGGTGGTGGTCGACGCGATGCGCAAGATCGTCGAAACGTGCCGCAAGCACAACGTGGTGGTCGGCAATCCGCACGTGAACGCGAAGAACCACAAACGCCTGCTCGAAGAGGGATATCGCTTTCTGATGTCGGCGCCGCTGCGCAGCTACGGCGTGGTCGGCATGGCGCGCGAGATGGCGGGGTATTGAACCGGATTCATTCAAGCACAGGAAAGAAGCGCAATGACAACGACGTTTACCGAGCGGTCCGCGGGCGTGCCCACCTTACGCACGAATCTGGCCACTTATCCGGTCACGAAAGCGATGAAGGAAGGCCGCGTCGCCTCGGACCTCGTCAAGCTCGACTACTGCGGACCCACGCCGGCGCACAACGGCTTCAAGGCGATGGTGCGCGAGAACGCGTTCGACGCCGGCGAACTCGCGATCGTCACCTTCCTGCAGGCCAAGGCTTACGGCAAGCCCTATGTGTTGTTGCCGACGCCGATTTCGGGGCGCTTCCAGCATCACTGCGCGGGCTACAACATCGAGTTCGGCCAGCTCGATCCGAAGGACATAGAAGGCAGGAAAGTCGGCGTTCGCACTTATACGCAGACGACCGCGCTATGGATTCGCGGCATTTTGCGCCACGAATATGGCGTCGATCTCGACAAGGTCACGTGGATGACGCTCGGCGACGGCCATCTCGCCGAGTACCGCGATCCGAATAACTGCGAACGTTTGCCCGCCGGTTCGTCGATCTCGCAGATGATGCTCGACGGCGAACTCGCCGCCGCGCTGCTCGGCGAGGACATGCCCAAAGACGAACGCGTACGCACGCTCGTGCCCAACGCGCAGGCCGCGGCTAAAGACTGGTTCGCGCGCGAAGGCGTGGTGCCTATCAACCACATGTTCGTCGTGCACGAGGACATTTCGAAGAAGCGTCCGGACATTGTGCGGGAACTGTACCGGATGATCGTCGAGAGCCGCACGCAGACCGAAGGCGGTGTGCCCGCCGTGTTTCCGCCTATTGGACTCGAGGAGAACCGCAAGGGCATTCAGTTGGCAATCGACTGGGCGCTCGATCAGAAGATCATTCCGCATCGGCTTTCGGTGGATGAACTGTTCGACGACGTGACCGGCAGCCTCGGCTGAATCGTGCCCGGAAAGCAGGAGCGAACGGAGGTATCGAGGAAATAAAACCGCTTGATCATAAAACTCATGGAGGCATTCGCTGTGTATCTCACTTCGTCCTTAAAGAAGCTTCTCGCGTGCATCGCCATCGGGGCTGTCTCGGTTTCCGCTTCGGTTTCGGTTGCCGTTGCGGGCACCGCGGGCACGGCGCCGAAAGGAACCTTGTTCCTGAACCGCGTCGGCCCCGTCAGTTCAGAGTTGTACATATCGAATGCCGACGGTACTGGCGAACGCAAGCTGATTCCGAGTACTGGCTTCGACTATCACGCGTCCTTTTCGAAAGACGGCCAGTGGCTTGTGTTCACGTCCGAGCGCGACGGCGCTGGTCAATCGAACCTGTATCGCGTGAAAGTGGACGGCACCGGTCTCGAGCGGCTAACCGATCACATTGCGGTCGACGATGCGGCCGTCTTCTCGCCGACGGACCCGAACGTGATCGCGTTCGTCTCGTCGCGCCGCGGCAACGACGGCTTCGGCACGACCAACGTGTGGACGCTGAACCTATCGACGGGCGCATTGAACAACGTGACGGGCTCGCTCGGTTTCGATCCGACGCGCCCGCATGGTTACTTCAGGCCGTCATGGTCGCCGGACGGCAAATGGCTTGCGTTGTCTTCGGATACCGGCTCCGACTGGCGCGGCCACAATCTGCCGACCGGCTGGGAGCGTACGCAGGAAAGCAGTATCTATATCGTCCGGCCAGACGGTTCCGGCTGGAAGAAAATTGCCGGCGTTTCCGGCTATGACGAAGGTTCGCCGTCGTGGTCGCCGGATGGCAAGCGCGTGGTGTTCTATGAAACGCCGGTGGAATCGACATGGGGCGCGCACCGTCCCGAGTCGATCAACTCGGTGAGCTCGCAACTGGTGTCTGTGGATATAACGAGCCTTTCACGAACGACGCTCACCTCCACGGCGGGCTTCAAGGTCTTTCCGCAATATCTGAATGCGGCCACCGTCGCGTATCACGTCAAGGGCGGCTCGACCGAAGGGCTTTATACAACGGCAGGTACTTTCCACTCGACAGCCAATACGGGTATCCGTTCGCCGCGTTATTCGCCCGACGGCACGAAGCTGGTCTACGAAAAAGTCGCGTTTAGTCCCGCACGCGCCAATGGCACGCCGCTCTTCAGTTTCGACCCCGCATGGAAGTACATCTATCTGGACGTATTCCCACAATTGTCGAGGGATCGCGCGAAGCTCGTGTATACGGAGAAGGCAATTAATTCGTCGATTGCCGTTGCGAATCCCAATCTGTCCGGTTACACGCGCATTTACGATCCGGCGACGAGCGGCCTCGACCCCGCTGCCATCGCTCAGGGTCTCGCCGGCGCATTTCAACCGGCCTGGTCGCCCGATCGGCAGTGGGTCGCTTTCGGCGTGGGCAACTGGTTTTTCACGCGCAGTACCGGCCCCGCGCAGATCATGCGTATCAGGGCCGACGGCAGCATGAACGGCCAGGCTGAAGCATTGACAGACGGCTCCATCAATTCGGGCTTCCCGAGCTACTCGCCGGACGGCAAGAAACTCGTGTACCGCGTATGGAGCGACGCGGTTCAGGGGCTGCGCATTCTCGACCTGGCCACGCGCAGCACGACTGTGTTGACGAGCGGCGCCGACAATCTGCCGGGCTGGTCGCCGGATGGCAGCAGGATCGTGTTCACGCGCAAGCAGATCGACGCCACGAATCCAAACCGGTTCAACTACGACGTGTTCACGATCCGACCGGACGGCACGGGCCTCACACGGCTCACGACCGACGGCTCGAATCAGGGGCACGCCGTATGGACGTGGGACGGCCGCATCGCATATAGCTCGGGAACGTACGGCTTTCGCGACGAACTCGCGCTCTACGACAACAGCTTCCAGCCCGACGGCCAGAACTGGGTGATGAATGCGGACGGCAGCAATCAGCGGCCGATTACCGATACGCTGTGGGAAGAAGCGATGCCGCTATACATTCCGACGCTGTGAGCATGGAGACGAATCAGTTGACGCACAGACGCGCGGGCGCTGAAAACCCTTGGGGCATCCTCGTGCTTCTCGCGCTAGGTCTGCTGATTTCTTTTGTCGATCGCACGAGCCTTTCCGCTGCGCTCGCGGACAAAAGCTTTGTCCGGCATTTTGCGCTGACGAGCATCGAGCGCGGCTGGCTCAATTCCGCCGTCTTCTGGTCTTATGGCCTGTTTCAGATGCCGATGGGCTGGCTCGTCGATCGCTATGGCGTGAAGTGGCCGTATTCCGTGTGCTTCCTGCTGTGGTGTCTGGCAGCCGCGGCCACCGGCATGGTGACGACATTGTCGGCGCTGATCGTGATGCGTCTGCTTATCGGCGTTGCGGAAGCGGTGGTGGTGCCGGCCACCTATCGCTATCTCGCGAACAACTTCGCGGAAACGCAGAAAGGCACTGCATTAGGCATCTTTTCGATTGGCGGCAAGATGGGGCCCGCACTCGGTGCGCCGATCGCGGCGTGGATGATCGTCGGGTATTCGTGGCAACTGATGTTCATTGCAACAGGACTCGTCGGACTCGTCTGGTTGCTGCTCTGGCTGCTGATGGTGCGAAACGATTACCCGTCGCGCGATGAACTCGCGGCGGCCATGCATCGGGCCGCTTCGGTGCCGCTCCGTAATCTGCTGGCGAGCCCTGTCGTATGGGGCGGGCTCGTCAACAATTTCTGCTACAGCTACTTCGCGTTCTACTGCATGACATGGATGCCTGCCTATCTGGTGGAACAGCGCGGGCTTTCGCTGGAGAAGTCGGGCGTTTATACGTTTTTTAGCTTTGCGGGGATCGCGGTCGTGGCGGCGCTCGCGGGGTTCGCCGCAGACAGAATAATCGCGCGCGGACACGACGCCGTGTTCGTGCGCAAATGCTTTATCGTGGCGGGTTTTATCGGCGGCACGACGGTTCTGCTCGGCGCCTATGCGCGCACCGCGGACATGGCGCTCTTCTGGAACGTAGCGTCGCTGTCGCTGCTGGGGCTCGTCACGGCGAACAATCTCGCGCTGTGCAAACTGACGTTGATTCCAACTCAGGCCGTCGGCTTGAACACCGGGCTACAGCAGGTCGCGACCAGCCTGGCGGGAGGCGTATCGGCGAGTCTTTCGGGCTGGCTTCTGCACGTTGGCGGAAGCTACGAACTGCCGATGATGGCGATTTTTATCTTCCTGTTAATGGGAGCGGCGAGCACCGTCATTCTGCTTCGCCGCGAATGGGCGCCAAAAATCAACGAGGTCGACGAGGCGCTTTCGCTCGAGCCAGTACTACCCAAAAAATGCCAGTGAAACTGACTTTTGTGTAGGGACGCGCCACCGCTCATTCAATACGCTTGATAGCGCACAGCGACCGTAGCGGCCGTAGCGACCCTGGCGGCCGGGATCAGGCTCGCACAAACAAACTATAAACAGGAGACGAAATGAAAAAGACCATCATGGGTTTATCCGTGATTGCATCGGCATGCGCTTTCAATTCTGCATACGCGCAGTCGTCGGTCACGCTGTACGGGGTTATCGACAACGGCATCGAATACCGGAATTCCGCTGCGGGAACGGTTCTTCGCGCGGTGTCCGGTGGACTGTTCGCAAGCCGGTATGGCTTGAAGGGCAGTGAAGACATAGGTGGTGGTCTGCACGTCAATTTCCAGTTGGAGCAGGGCTTCTCCGGCGTGACAGGCGCGGCTTCAAATTCGGCCGCCGCTTTTAACCGGCAGGCGTGGGTCGGTCTATCCGGCGCATTCGGCGAGACGCGCTTTGGCCTGCAAAACACGCCTCAGTACATCTTTATCAACCCCGAGCTCGACCCTGTGGCGGTCATGAGCATTGGCTCGCCAATGAATAACTTCAACAGCCTGACCGTGCGCGTGAACAACGCGATTTCTTATTTCACGCCGACGGTGTACGGCCTGAGCGCGCAGTTCATGGTGGCAATGCGCGATTCCACCACGAAGCCGACCAACGGATTCCAGTTCTATAACGCGGCGCTTCGCTACGAGAACGGACCTTTTCGCATCGCCGCAGGCTACGAGCAGGCGGCAAACGCCGCGGGAACGTCCACACTCAAACTGTTCAACGCGGGGGCGTCTGTCGCTGTAGGGGCCGCGCGGTTCTATCTGGCGTACCACACCGAACACCAGACCGATAACAGTATCAAACGCGATGTGTATGAGGCATCCGGTTCTTATGCATTCAGTCCGGCCGCGCAGTTTTCAGTCATGTATGGCTATGCGCATGACCGGACCGGGCAGGGCAATAATGCGCAGCAGGTCGGTCTGACGTACGCCTATTCACTGTCGAAACGCACGACGCTGTACGGCTCCGCGGGCTTCATCCAGAACCGCAATCAGGCGCGCTTCACGCTCAACGGCACCGGTTATACGGGCCTTGCCGTCGCACCGGGCGCCGACACGCGCGGCGCGATTATCGGCATGGTGCATCGATTCTGATCGCCGCCGCGCTGCGCGTTCGGGTAAATAGCAGGGCGCGTGCTGTTCGAAGATATGCAAAAATCTACGGCGCTCTCGTGGGTTTTTTCCGCTGTTAGCGCTGCTGCAAACTCGCGCATGCGCACCGCAATTCGTGCCGCGTCCATCTTCTCACGCACTTCGCGGTTCCACTCGCCATACGCCACGAGCAGCATGCGGTTATCCGCATCGCGTTGCCCGATGGCTCGCGAAACCGGAATGCTGATAGTGGGCGCGTGAATCAATAGGCGCGTGAATCCGTAGCGGCCAAGGAGACTTTATGACAAACAGTGCGTCGGCAAAGTATCAAACGCGGTCCGGTTCCAAGGCGAAGCTGACAACTGTTCCGAAGGTTCGTCTGTACGTTGAGCGCCCTGAAGAACGGGACTGGTTCGTGCATGTTGGACATGTCACCGAACGAGGCCGCTGGCGAACCGAGCCTCACGCACATCCGGCCTACGGGCAAGTGATATTCGTGCGCAATGGGCGCGGCGTGATGAATCTGGAAGGCAGCAGCGTGCCGTTCGAAGGGCCGTGCGCATTGCTGTTGCCGACCGAGTGCGTGCATGGTCTCGACTATGAAGTCGATGCCGACCGCTGGGTCGTCACGATCGAGGTCGCCTATCTGGCGCAGGTGAACGCCAGGCTTCACGAATTCATCGCACTGTGGGCTGCGCCGCGCGTGATTCCGCTTGCCCATTCCGCAGAAGCGGGAATGGAGTTCTGCAGCTTGATCCACAGCCTGAAGGAAGAAGTGGAATCGGATGCGACCGGCCATGTGGTCGGCACCGAAGCGCTGCTCACCATGCTTTTGCTCAAGCTGGTTCGCGAGGCGCGCCTCGATGCGGCGCACGAAAGCTCGACTCGCAACGACATTCGGCTCGTCGAACGTTTTCGCAAGCTGATCGATGAACACTTCCGCGAGAATCTGCCGCTGCAGGACTATGCATCGATGATGGCGGTGTCTCTCGTGCAACTGCGTGCAGCGTGCGCGTCGGCGACTGAGCAAAGCCCCACCAAGATGATCCACGCCCGCATCATTACGGAGGCGAAGCGCAATCTGATTTTCGGCGACATGTCGGTGGAGCAGATTGCTTTTGGCCTCGGTTTCGCCGATGCCGCGTATTTCACGCGCTTCTTTCGCAGGGAAGTCGGTCAGGCGCCCAGCCAGTTTCGTGCGGCCGCGCGGCAGCAGCCTCATCGCAAGGCTTCGTCGCAGTAAGCGCCTGGACAACGCAGCGCGTGCAGCGAAAAATGCCGGCGAATCGTGCTTTTATGCAGGGACGCACCGCGGTGAATCGAATAGTCTGGAAACATCTCTAGTTCATTCAGGTCTCCAGATTTGTCGCCCATGACCCAGCCTTTAACAAGAATCACGCGTACGCGATACGTTAAAACCGGCGCGCTCGCTGTACTGATGTCGCTCGCGGCGGCATTGAGTGCGTGCAGCAGTGCGGGTACATCGTCGCAAGACGCGCGCACGGAACTCGTCTACATCGGCACGCAGGACCGCCAGATTCACGCCATGCGCTTCGATACGTCCACGGGCCGCCTCACGACGATCGGCAAGGTCGCCGAGGGGCCGCGCTCCACATGGGTCGCCGCGCATCCGGCTTTGCCGGTGCTCTACGCGGTCGACGACGACAACACGAAAGAAGGGCGCGTGATCGCCTACGCGGTGAATCGCTCGAACGGCGCGCTCGCCAGGATCAACGAGGTTGCGACGAGAGGCAGCGGCACCACGAACCTGTACCTGGACATCCCGTCGATGACGTTGCTCGCTGCGAACTACGGCGGCGGTTCGGTATCGAGCATCGCGGTCAATGACGATGGAAGCCTGGGCGCGGTCGTCAGCACGGTTAAGGAGACCGGTTCGGGCCCGAACCGCAGGCAGGCAAGCGCGCATGCGCATAGCGCGGCAGTCGATCCCTCGGGGCGGTATGCACTTGTTCCCGACCTCGGCGCCGATCGCGTGTTCGTTTACGGCTTTGACCGCGCGGCGCACGCGCTCGTGGCCGACGACGCCACTCCTCCGCGATCGTTCGCTGCGCCGCCGGGCAGCGGGCCGCGTCATATCGCATTCGGCGCGAACGGTCAGTTTGTCTATGTGATCAGCGAATTGCCCGCGCAGGTGCTGGTGTTTCGTTGGGACGCACCGCAAGGGCGCTTGACGTTGCGGCAGTCGTTGCCGGTCAGCGGCGAAAACTTCAAGGGCACGCCGAGCGGAGCGGAAATCGCGGTCAGCGGCGACGGACGCTTCGTGTACGCCGAAAATCGCGCGGAGAATCTGCTCGCGGTCTATCGCGTCGATGCGGCCTCCGGCGAACTGTCGCTGGTTCAGCGCATTTCGTCGGGCGGTGAGAAGCCGTGGGCATTCGCGATCGATTCGTCCGGAAAGTGGATGCTGGTCGCGAATCAGCGCAGCGGCACAGTGAACGTGCTCGCTATCGACAATGCTTCTGGCATGCTGTCGCAGACCGGGCAATCGGCGAGCGTGCCGTCTCCTGTGAGCATAGCGTTTGTAACGCGGTGAACGGTACGACGCACTCGCGCAGTACGGCTAACTATTCCGGCTAACTACTCCGCGTCCATGAACTCAGACGATCTCGCACTGTTCGCGCGCGTCGCGAAAACCGGCAGCATCTCGCGCACCGCGATGGAGCTGGGCGCGAATCAGTCGACCGTCAGCCGGCGTATCGGCATGCTCGAAGCGGAGCTCGGCGTGCGGCTCTTTCGCCGTAGCGGCCGCGGAGTCGGGCTCACCGCGCGTGGTGAACAACTCCTCGGTTACGCGCTCGCGATGGAAAAGACGCTCGACGAAGCTCGCGTCGCGATGCAGGACAGCGCCGCGCGCGGGCCGGCCACGCTCGCCGTTGCCGCGCAGCCCACCATCGCGCGCATGATGTTCGGCAGTCTCGGCCATCGTCTGAAGGCGCGCTATCCGGCCACGCGAGTGCGTTTCGTCGAAGGACTCGCGACTCATCTTCTCGGCTTGCTGAACGACGGCGAGATCGATCTCGCGATCATGTACGTGCCCGAGCATCCGGGCACAAGCCAGTTCGATGCGCTGCTGTCGGAGCAGGTGTGCCTCGTGACGCCCGCCGCATCGCCGGTGCCCGACGGGCCGTTTGCGGTCAGCGGGCTCGCCGGCGTTCCGTTGATTCTGCCGAGCACGCATCACGGACTGCGCGTGCTCGTGGAATCGCTTGCGGCGCGGCACGGCTTTGCGCCTATGATCGCCCTCGAATGCGATGGCTCGATATCCATCACGAAGCGCCTCGTGATCGAACGATGCGGCGCGACTGCGCTGCCCGCAGCCGCCGTCGTCGACGAAGTGGCATCGGGCACGGTGAAATGTTTTCCGTTGACGGACCCCGTCGTGCAGCGGGAAGTCGCCATCGCGTGGCCGCAAAACCGCGTGATGCCGGAAGGCGTATGGAACGTCGCGCAGATGATCCGCGATCTTGCCGCGGATCTCGTCAGCGACGGCACGTGGCCGAATACGACGTTGCACGCGGCCACGCTCATGCACTCAGACGGCTAACCGGCGTGATCTGCCGCGGATCGGTGCGCAGTTCGATCAGCGCCGCGACGCCGGCCTGTTGCGCGCGCTCGAACGCAGCGGGGAAATCCTCGGTACGTTCGACGCGCTCCGCGTGTGCGCCGAACGCTTTGGCTAGCGCGACGAAATCCGGATTCGCGAGCTGGGTCGCCGAGACGCGGCCCGGATACTCGCGTTCCTGGTGCATGCGAATCGTGCCGAGCATCCCGTTGTTGACGACGATGACGATAAGCGGCGCGCCGAACTGTACGGCGGTGGCGAGCTCCTGCGGGTACATCATGAAACAGCCGTCGCCGGCGAAGCAGACCACGCTGCGTTGCGGATCGCGCAGCTTGGCGGCAATGGCGGCGGGAAAGCCGTAGCCCATTGCGCCGTTCGTGGGAGCGAGCTCGGTCGCGGGCATCCTGTAGCGGTAGTAGCGGTGCACCCAGACCGTGTAGTTGCCCGCGCCGTTCGAAATGACGGCGTCGTCGGGCAGCACTTCGTTCAGGTGGCCGACCACATGCGCGAGATCCACACCCGCAATTTCCGGCGATGGCGCGGGCGGCGTCGAATGAGCCACGTAGTCGGCGCGCGCGTCCTTCGTCCATTGCGCCCACGCATGCGAGCTGACCGGCGCGACGCTATCCAGCGCGAGCGCGAACTCGCGCAGGCCGGCGTTGATCGGCAAGCGCGCCTGGTAGACGCGGCCGAGTTCCTCCGGATCGGGATGCACATGAATCATCATCTGCGCGGGCGTCGGGCTTTCGAACAACGTATAGCCCGACGACGTCGTCTCCGCGAGCCGCGAGCCGACCACGATCAACAGGTCGGCGGTGCGCGCGCGTTCGGCGAGCTTCGGCGATACGCCGAGGCCGAGCTGGCCGACATAGTGCGGATCGCGATTATCGAAGAGGTCCTGGCGGCGGAACGAGGCGGCGACGGGTAGATCGTTCGATACGACGAAGCGTCCGAACGCGGCGGTTGCGTCGGCATCCCAACCGGTGCCGCCGACGATCGCGAGCGGCCGCGACGCGCGTTCGAGTAGCGCGCGCAGTTCACTCAGCGCGTGCGCCGTGGGCGCCGCCTCGACGACACGTGCCGCGGGGGCATCGGCTACGGTTGCCGATCCGAACAGCACGTCTTCGGGCAGCGCGATCACCACTGGACCGCGGCGCCCCGACATCGCGATGCTGAATGCCTTCGCGAGAATCTCGGGAATGCGTTCGGTGCTGTCGATTTCCGTGACCCACTTGGCAATCCCGCCGAACATCTGGCGGTAGTCGACTTCCTGGAATGCGCCGCGGCCCATGAAGTCCCGTTCCACCTGGCCGATGAACAGGATCATCGGCGTGGAGTCTTCACTGGCCGTGTGCACGCCGTTGCTCGCGTGCGTGGCGCCGGGGCCGCGCGTGACGAAGCAGATGCCGGGGCGGCCGGTGATCTTGCCGTATGCATCGGCCATGTTCGACGCTGCGCCTTCATGGCGCGTCGTGATCACGCGGATGCCATGCGCGTCGTGCAGCGCGTCGAGCACCGGCAGATAGCTTTCGCCGGGAACGCAATAGACGGTATCGACGCCGTTGCGCGCGAGCGCATCGACGAGAATGCGTCCGCCATTGCGCGGTTGTGCAACGGCATTTGCATTTGCATTGTCAGACATGGATTGGGGTTCCTCGTTGCCGGTTCGCGGGACAAACGCGGCTTCAATGTGAGCGTTGCGTCACGGCATTATGCGGTTGCCGTTTGCGCTGCACATTGCGAGGGATGCATAGCAGTTATGAGTTTGGCGGCTGGTGAGTGCCTGGCCGATTAAGACTCCAGCGGCACGTCTTCAACCAGCCCGGCTTTTACAGCGCGAATCCTGCGATCGACGAAATAGCCGCCGCCTTCCGTGTAGTGCAGATAGAGACGTCCGCATAACTTGCATTCCCATACCGCGCAGCGGTTGTATGGAAAGTAGCGTGGTGCAATAGGCGCATCGACGGACCAGTAGGTCGTCTTGCCGGGGAGATACTCGCTGAAGGTCGGCTCTATATAGTCTTCAGTAGAAAGCGTACCGATTTCCCCGAACTGCGTTTCATCGAGTGACAGCGGTTGCGATTGCCAGCCGTCGAGCGGCGTCTTCATGCACGGGCAGGGCGCGCTTGCGCGTGCTTCCGCGGCGCGCGCGAGTTCAAGAAGCGTTGCAGCGTTCAGATATTGCGCCATGAGGCTCACATTCAGGTGTTCATCATCCTGTCGCGTTGCGGGGCCACCCACGAGCGGTCGAAATTGCCTTCCGCAATCGACTTCAAGGCGGCCGTTTCTTTCGCATGTTGCCGGCGCGCGCCTTCGATAACGGCGTCGACATCGGCGGGCGCGATTGCGAGCAGGCCGTCTTCATCGCCGACAATGATATCGCCTGGACGGACCACCATGCCGCCTACCGTGACAGGCACATTGATTTCGCCAGGGCCGTTCTTGTACGGACCACGATGCGTGACGCCGCGCGCATACACCGGAAAATCGCGCTGACGCAACGCGCCGACATCGCGGATTGCGCCGTCGATCACGAGTCCTTCGACGCCGAGGCTTTGCGCGAAGCTCGCCATGATCTCGCCCATCAGCGCCTGCGTAAGGTCGCCCGCGCCGTCGATCACCAGCACGTCGCCGGGCCGGCAAAAATCGAACGCGCGATGAATCGCGAGGTTATCGCCGGGCCGCGTATGCACGGTCACCGCCGTGCCCGCGAGAGGCTTCGGCCGATGATACGGCCGCAGTCCGATCATGCCGCTCGCTCGCGCCATGTTGTCGCTGAGCAGCGAGACCGCGAGCTCGCGCAATGCGTCGAGCGTCGCGGGCCGAGCCTGCGGTGCGGACTCAAATTCCCGCCATCCTATTGGGTTCATGCAATCGCTCCTTGCGCCGCGAATTGTCGATCGAGTTGACGCGAAAGCCGCGGGTACACCGCTCGCGCATTGTCTTCGTAGATACGTTGCCGGTCCGCGTCGCTGAGCCAACCGATTGCATCGATGTAGCGGCGCGTATCGTCGTAATAGTGGCCGGTTTCCGGATCAATGCCTTGCACCGCGCCTATCGTTTCCGACGCGAACAGAATGTTCTCTACCGGAATGACTTTCGCGAGCAATTCCGCGCCCGGCTGGTGATACACGCACGTATCGAAGAACACGTTGTTCAGCAGATAGTCGCGCAGCAGCGGACGCTTCATGTCCTGCGCGAGACCGCGGTAACGTCCCCAGTGATAGGGCACTGCTCCGCCGCCGTGCGGAATGACGAAGCGCAAGGTGGGAAAGTCGGCGAACAGATCGCCGGTGAGCAACTGCATGAACACGGACGTGTCGCCGTTGATGTAATGCGCGCCCGTCGCGTGGAAATTCGGATTGCACGATGACGACACGTGGATCATCGCGGGCACGTCCAGTTCCACCATCGCTTCATAAAGCGGATACCACGAACGATCCGTGAGCGGCAGTCCGGACCAGTGTCCGCCGGATGGATCGGGATTCAGATTGCAGCCGATAAAGCCGAGTTCTTCGACACAGCGCCGCAATTCGTCGATACAGTTCGCGGGCGGCACGCCCGGCGCTTGCGGCAACTGGCATACGCCGACGAAATTGCGCGGAAACAGCGAACACACGCGATGCACGAGGTCGTTGCATTCGCGCGACCAGTGCGCGTTCGCTTCGGCGGTGGCCAGATGGTGACCCATGCCTGCGGCGCGTGGCGAAAAAATCGTGAGGTCCGTTCCGCGCTCGCGTTGAATGCGCAGTTGGCCCGTTTCGATGCTTTCGCGGATTTCGTCGTCGCTAATGTTGGGGCGTGCCGGTGGCATGTGACCGTCCTTTAGCGCGGCGATCTGCTGTATGCGCCATGCTTCATGCTGCGGCGGCGAGGTCGTGTAATGCCCGTGACAATCGATGATCATGTCTGCAAGTACCTTCGTTCTGGTTGTCGCAAGGGTTATTCGTCAAGCACGCGGCGCGGCATCGCCGGCGGTGAGCGAGGCGGTTTCGTCGTCCGATGCCGTGACTCGCATCACGAGCGCGATGATCGTCGATACAAGAAGGAACGCGGCAATGGTCAGCAGCGCAAGCTTGAAGTTGCCGGTCGCGCTGCGCACGAGTCCGATGCTCCACGGCCCTACGAGCCCGCCGAATTGCGCGATGGTGTTGATGAGCGCGATCGTCGCGGCGCCCGCGGCTCCCGTTCTGAACGATGACGCCAGGCTCCAGAACAGCGGATTGCCCGCGTAGATGAACAGGCCCGTGATGCACAACAGCACATAGGCGATGACGGGGTTAGGCGCATACGCGCTGCCGGCAATGGCAAGTGCACTCATGCCATAGACGAAAGCGAGGTGTTTCTTGCGATCGCCGGTACGATCGGAACTGCGGCTAATCAGGAAAGTCCCGAGTACGCCGAGCAACGGCGGCGCGGCGGACAGAAAACCGACTTCGAGATTAGTTAGATGTCCAAGGCTTTTGACGATCTGCGGCAGCCACAGGAACAATCCATAAATGCCGACCAGCGCGCAGCCGAACAGGCATGCAAGACTCCACACGCGGATGTCGGCCGCCACGCGCAGCAGCGGAAAATGCGTGTTGCCTCCCAAGGCCTCGCGCTCGGCGGCGAGCGTCGATTCGAGCCAGCGTTTTTCATCGGCGGAAAGCCAGGCGGCGTCGGCGGGGCGCTCGGTCATGATGCGCAGTGTGAGAAGGCCGAGCAGCATCGCCGGCACGCCTTCCAGAATGAACATCCACTGCCAGCCGTGCAGGCCGAGAACGCCGTCCGCGTAAGTCATCAGCGCGGTGGAAATGGGACCGCCCAGCACCGCCGAAAAAGAACCGGCAATGATGTAGCCGCCCACGGCGCGCGCCCGGTAACGTACAGGAAACCATTTCGTCAGATAGACCGCGACGCCCGGCAGGAAGCCCGCTTCCATCACGCCGAGCAGAAAACGCAGCACGTAGAAGCTCGTGTCGTTGAAGACGAACGCGGTGACCGCGGCCACAGCGCCCCATGTCAGAAGAATGCGCGCGATCCAGCGGCGTGCGCCGACGCGATGTAACAGCAGGTTGCTCGGCACTTCGAGCAGCATGTAGCCGACAAAGAAAATGCTGCCTGCAAATCCGAACACAGCGGGGCTGAAGCCGAGCTGCTTGTTCATATCCAGCGCGGCGAATCCGATGTTGATCCGGTCCAGATAGTTGAAAAACATCATGGCGAAAAGCAGGGGCATCAGGCGCCCATAGACCTTTCGCATGGTGGCGGCTTCGTCGATCGGATTCATCCTGTCTCCTACCTTGCGGCGACGGCGAAGTTGCCGTCCCTGCGTTCTTGTCATGTGTGGAATCAATGATAAGAACGCGGCGGTGATGAGTCCAAGACGGGTTGCTTATGCTTCTATAGGTTTTTGCTTATAGTGCTGCGTCCGCAATTGGCGGCGGCAGACAGGCGAGGAATGCACGCAAATGGGGTGAAGCGTCGTCTGTACGAAAAGTTGCGGCGAGCGTCGAGCGATGCGTTGAACCGGGCCCGGTCAGATGGCGATACACGACGTCGCTGCGGCCGAGCCGCGCGACGGATTCGCCGATGAAGGTGACGCCGAGTCCGGCCGCCACGAGCGCGATAGCGGTCTGGATTTCATACGCCTGATGAGCGACGAGCGGCGTCAGACCGGCGTCCCGATACAACGATAGAACCGAGCGCTTGAACTGCGCATTCTGATGCTTCGGATAAAGGATCAACGGCGTATCCGCGAGATCGGCGATTTTGACTTTCTTCTGCGCGGCGAGCGGATGACCGGGCTCCAGTGCGACCATGACCCGTTCGCGCAGCAGCGGATATGACGTGCAACCGTCGATGGCCAGCGGCTGCCGGCCGATGCCGATATGAATGCGCATGTCGCGCAAGGCATCGGTCTGTTCTTCGGTGAGCATCTCGAAGAGCTTCAATTCCACTTGCGGATACGCGTGATGAAATGCCTTGAGCGCGGGCGGCAAGATGCTGTACATCGCCGAGCGCGTGAAGCCGACGCTGAGCCAGCCGCGCCGGCCCACGCCGATTTCCTGCGTCGCGAGGCCGGCCTGCTCCAATGCGCCGAGTATCTGGCGAGCCTCGGTGCAAAGATAGTGGCCGGCTTCTGTGAGCGCGAGCGGACGCCTCGCGCGATCGACGAGCTGCGTGCCGAGCCGGTCTTCGAGTGAACGGATCTGCTGGCTGAGCGCGGGCTGCGCGATATGCAAGCGCTCCGCGGCGCGGCTGAAGTTGAGCTCCTCTGCAAGAATCACGAAGCACTGTAGAGCCCTAAGGTTCATGGCGATGGTGTCTGTCGTCGGTATGCGCAGGATAACCTACGCGGTCGTAGGCGCCGCAGTTGGCAGAAAACGCCGTCTGGTTGGCTGTGTTCCAGGCATCGATCGAATTGAAAGTTGCTTGCCGCACTCCGATACTTTGGGTGCGGGCTTTCCTTCTCAACGTAGCTATCTCAAGCCGCCCGGAATGCGCGGCAACTACGCACACATTGGAGCAACGAACATGACGACGATTGCAGGAATCAAGATTCCCGACAGCGCAATGGCACGCGCAGCCACTCAACTGGTTCGCGACACAGAGTCGGACCTGCTTTTCCATCACTCCACTCGCGTATTTCTTTTCGGCGCTCTCGCCGGCGAGCGCAAGCGGTTGAAGTATGACCCCGAGCTTCTGTATATAGGCGCAATGTTCCATGACATGGGTCTTAGCGAACAGTTTCGCGGATCGCAGAACCGCTTCGAGGTCGACAGCGCAAATGCGGCACGCAGCTTCCTTCAGGGGCACGGCATTCCCGAAGGCGAGGTCGAGCTCGTGTGGGACGCGATCGCGCTGCATACCACACCGGGTATTCCGCCGTTCAAGAAGCCAGTGGTTCAACTCGTGACGGCAGGCGTCGAGATGGACGTGCTGGGCTTCGCGTATGACGAGTTCACCGAGGAACAGCGCAAGGTGGTGGTGGCGGCTCACCCTCGCGGGGAGAACTTCAAGGAGCAGATTATCAACGCCTTTAACGAGGGCATGAAGCACCGGCCGGACTCGACATTCGGTACGGTCAACGACGACGTGCTTGCGTTGAAGGACCCCGGTTTCCGTCGCAAGAACTTTTGCAGCATCATTCTTGGAAACGCTTGGAACGACTCGAATTACGCGTGCACCTGCAATGATCCGGGGCATCGGCACGGCTGAACTGGATTGATGACGGCGAGTGCGGACGGCGGGAGAGGGCACGCCACTTACCGTAGCGACCGGAAAGCCGCCCTCAGTTCCTGAGCAAATATCGTCGGCTGCTCCCACGCTGCAAAATGGCCTCCTTTCTCGGCCTGATGGTAATAGATGAGGTGAGGGTAGGCCTTCTCGGTCCAGCTACGCGGCGCCTGATATTGCTCGCCGGGGAATACGCTGACGGCGACTGGAACCTTGACGCCTTTTGCGTTGAAGAATCCACCCTTATATTCCCAATAGAGACGCGACGCAGACACGCCCGTATTAGTCAGCCAATACAGCGTGATGTTGTCGAGAACTTCGTCGCGCGTCAGTTCGCCTGTTGCGCTCGCACTCCGGTTCAGCGCTGCAGCGACTGCCGCGGCGGGTTGAGCATTGGCGTCGTTGTGATCGAGTAGCCAGGCCGCCAGGCCGACGGGTGAATCGTCAATGCCGTAGAGCGTCTGCGGGCGCGAGCCCATCAAGCGGGCGTAGTCCACTTGCTTGAACGTTTGGGCGAGCTGCCCGTAGGCGCGTTTCTCATCCGCTGACATACCGGCTGGCGCCGGGGCGCCGATTCTTAGCGCCTCGTCTATGTCCGCAGGAACTGTCGCGGGCATGTTGGTGTGGATGCCGAGCAGCCCCGGAGGTGCCTGCAAGCCCATTTGATCGACGACGAACGCACCCCAGTCCCCGCCTTGAGCGACGTAATGCTGATAGCCGAGACGGCGCATCAACTCGGCCCACGCGCGCGCCATGTGTTCGGGACCCCAGCCGGTCGTCGTCGGCTTGCCGGAGAAACCGTAGCCGGGCATCGACGGGATGACGACGTCAAACGAATCGTCGGCTTTTCCGCCATACGCGACGGGGTCGGTCAGTGGCCCGATGAGCTTGACCTGTTCCAGCACCGAGCCGGGCCAGCCATGATTGATGATCAATGGAAGCGCATTCGGGTTCTTCGATCGAACATGGATGAAATGGA
Source organism: Paraburkholderia graminis C4D1M (assembly GCF_000172415.1). Lineage (GTDB taxonomy): Bacteria > Pseudomonadota > Gammaproteobacteria > Burkholderiales > Burkholderiaceae > Paraburkholderia > Paraburkholderia graminis. The sequence continues at coordinate 138,362 of NZ_ABLD01000011.1, read as the reverse complement.
TGTCCACGCCGTCAATGGTCGTCACGAATTGCGGTAACGCATTGAGCGCCCCTTCCGCTTTACGCCAGTCGTAATCCGTTGCCCAATAGCGCGCGAGTTTCTGCATCGTCTCAAGCTGCACGCCCTGTGACGAGTCCGCCACGGTCTCTTTTTCCGGCCATTGCGTGGCGGCGATACGCCTGCGCAGGTCGTCGATCGCGACCTGCGGCACATGAACCGGTGCAAACGGACGGATGGACTCGTCCTGGACGCTTGCATGCTGTGTTGCCGGAAGTACATCCGGTGTTGGAACCGCGTACGCAGAGCTGAAAGCCGTCGCTAGCGTAAGGCCCAAAGAGGCTGCGACAAACGCAGCAAGCGTGCGCCGCGCGGGCGCTGATGATGCTGAAAAATACATGGTGACTCTCCTGCAATGAGTGCTCCAACGCATGCGGGTCGGAGCGTTTCGCGCTTTACGCACGCAATGGCCTTAACCCCGCTCGCACTTCATTCGCGAAGATGATCGGTTCTTCCCATGCCGCGAAGTGCCCGCCGGTTTCGGGTTTGTTGAAGTACATCAGATTGTGATAGGCCTTTTCGGTCCAGCTCTTCGGCGCCTGGTAGTTTTCTCCCGGAAAAGCGCTCACTGCGGCAGGCACGTTGACGTCGGCCGCAAGGAAGAAATTCGCGTGCGACTCCCAGTAGAACCGCGAAGCCGACACACCTGTATTGGTGATCCAGTAAAGCGTGATGTCGTCGAGAATGTCGTCCCGCGTCAGCGCGCCTGCGGAATGTCCATTGACGGGATGCCCGAGCACGGCCGCGCTCAGCGCCGCTGCGGGCTGGCCGTAGCCATCGCCGTGATCCAGCAGCCAGGACGCCAGCGCAACGGGCGAGTCGGCAAGTCCATAGAGCGTCTGTGGCCGCGTGCCCATTTCGACCGCGTAGCCCCGCTTCTTCTTGAAGTTCGCGCTCAACTGGTCATAAGCGTGCTTCTCCTCGTCCGATAAGCCTTGAGGTATCGGATCGCCGGCCGCCAGCGATTTGAGGATCTCAGCCGGAACGGCCGCCGGGAAGTTCACATGAATGCCGATCAGTTCGGGCGGCGCCTGTTTCGCCATGATGTTGGTGACGATGCCGCCAAGATCGCCGCCCTGCGATGCAAAGCGCTCGTAGCCGAGCCTTTTCATCAACGTGACCCACGCACGGGCGGTGCGCTCCGGACCCCAGCCGGTCGTTGTGGGCCGTGCCGAAAAGCCGTAGCCGGGCAACGACGGAATCACGAGGTGGAATGCATCCGAAGCCGGTGCGCCGTACGCAGTCGGATTGACGAGCGGGTCGATGATCTTGAACTGTTCGATGATCGAGCCGGGCCAGCCGTGCGTCACGATCAGCGGCATTGCGTTCTCGTGCTTCGAGCGGATATGAAGGAAATGAATATCGAGCCCGTCGATCTCCGTGATGAACTGCGGATACGAATTGAGCCGTGCTTCGCATTTGCGCCAGTCGTAGCCGGTCGACCAGTATTGCGCAAGCGTCTGAATCATGGCGAGCTGAATGCCTTGTGACTCGTCGGGCACGGTCTCGCGATCAGGCCAGCGGGTCGCCTTGATACGGCGGCGCATGTCGACGAGTTGTGCCTCGGGCACTTCAACGCGAAACGGGCGAATTGCGGACTTGTCGCCGTTCGCGGGTTCGGTGATCCTGCCGATTGCCGGGCTGGTGTCCGCGAAAGCAAGCCGGCTGAGCGAACCGGCAGCCAGGGCTGCGGCGGCCGCACTGACGAAGTGGCGGCGGGATGAGGATTGGGGCGTGTCTTGTGACATGAGATTGTCTCCTGCTTGATCAGCGTGTTGTGTTGCGGTGAAGTCGGCGGCGTGCGGCCTCACGAATACACACATCATTTGAAATTTGCGAACCAGCATCCTCTGGTCAGCGCGAACCTGCAACAGCGGCCGCCTGCGTGCGCACATCGTCGTCAGCCTTGTCACTGACAGGCAACGAGTGCGGAGCGCGTTCGTGAACATGCGCGGTCGGCGTGCGGTCAATCATCAGACTGAGTAATTCGGGGCGGTTGTAGTGGCCGGCCGCGTCCATCAGCATCTTGCGGCGGTCGATTTGCGCGAAGTCGAGATCGACGATCACCTCGCCTTCTCCCGAGCGGAGCGGTTCGGCCATCAACATGCCGTCAGGCGAGACGATGGTGGTGAAGCAGCCACCCGAGATCGGACCGATTCCACAACCGGTGTCCTTCATGATCTGCGCCTGCTGGTCGGCGTCGAGCCATGCCGTCGCGTTGACGACGAATGCGCCGGACTCGAGCGCATGCTGGCGGATATTGATTTCCATGCGCTGCGCAAACCCCTCGCCAAAGGCAGAGCCGGGGTACATCGCCGAATGGATCTGCTCGCCGTCGGCGATCATTGCGTAGCGGGCGAGCGGGTTGTTGTGTTCGAAGCATGCGAGCTGGCCGATGCGGCCGACGGCGCTGTCGACTGCACGCAAGCCCGAGCCATCTCCCTGGCCCCAGATCATGCGTTCGAAATGCGTCGGCGTGATCTTGCGGCGGCGCTGGATCAGCGTACCGTCAGCATCGAAGAGCAATTGTGTGTTGTACAGCGTGCCGCCATCGCGCTCATTGACGCCAATCGACACGACCATGCCTGCCTCTCGCGCGGCCTTGCCGATCGCGTCAGTCGCAGCGGACGGCACAGTCACAGCCTGCTCGAGCAGACGCAAATGTTCGGATCCCGAAAGAAGTTCGATGCCGGTCTGGACTGCCGCAAAGTAAGGGTAATAAGGCACGACCGTTTCGGGAAAAGTGGCGAACTGCACGCCTTTCAGGCCCAGTTCGTGGATCTTCTGCACCACTTTCGCGACGGTGGCTTCACGGCTATAAAGCACCGGACTGAACTGGACGGCGGCGGCTTTGACAACTTTCATGACGAACTCCTTGATGCGGGGAAGGGTGCGAGGCGTTGGTCGATCTTGCACATGCAACATCGACCGAAAAACTTCAAACGATGCGCGGCGGCAATTGCTGCGCGATATTCATGAGGCCATGTGCGCCGCCCTCGCCGAGGACGCGCGTCGCGTGGCTCTGCGCCGCGGCCCACGCGTTAGCGGCATTCGTGAGCAGCGCGTTGCCTTCGTGCGTGAGCGAAAGAGGGCGGCTGCGACCATCGCTGCCTGGCGCGCCTTCGGCAACCCAGCCCTGGGCGATCAGCGGTTGCAGGTTCCGTGTCAGCGTCGAGCGCTCGTGATAATTGCGTCGGCCCAGATCCGAGCGGCTCATCGGCCCGAACTCCGCGATCATCACGAGCAATGAGAACTGCGAAGCAACAATGCCGAACGGGCGCAACGCGTCGTCGTAGATCGAAGTGAGGAAACGGGAGATCTGCCGGGCGCGCGTCAGCAAACAACTGCGCGCGATCTGTCTGCTCGGCACTTCACGCGCGGTGCGGTCGGATTCAACGGGTTCGTTCCACTTATGCTGCATATGCACCACCTTCAGTTTGCGGAGCGGTGTTTGCTCGCGATGGGCGTATTTGAGCGGACGGACGTATCTCGCTTGTGTCCGGAAGTCGGTTGTTTGTAAGCGTGCGTATCGCTGTCGGACGTGGCTACGTTGAGATACATAAAGGCGCGGCGGGGGAAGCAGCAGGGTCGAAGGAGCAGTCGCCGGGGAATTTAAATCGGCTTATCCGCGGCCCCCGTATAATCCGGCATGACTCAATTCATCCCCACAGCAGTAAGCTTGCGCGCAGCGGCACCGGCTGCGCGTTTCATCGGCCCGGTCCATTCACCCTCCACTCGTGCGGAATCCACGTTCGTCGAGCTGCAGTCGGCGGTCGCATGAAAATACCTAAACGGCTTGCCCCGCTTCTCGAAGAAGGGCTCATCGACGAAGTCATCGGCCAGTTGATGAGCGGCAAGGAGGCAACGGTCTACGTCGTGCGCAGCGGCGAATCGACGCGTTGCGCAAAGGTCTACAAGGACGCGAAGCAGCGAAGCTTTCGGCAAGCCGCGTCGTATCGGGACGGCCGCAAGGTCAAGAACAGCCGGCAGGCGCGGGCGATGGAAAAAGGCACGCGCTACGGCCGTCAGATGCAGGAAGCGTCATGGCAGAACGCTGAAGTCGACGCACTGTTCCGGCTCGCCGCGGCAGGCGTGCGCGTGCCGCAACCCTATATTTGCACCGACGGCGTGTTGCTGATGGAGCTGGTGATCGACGAGATGGGCGACGTCGCGCCGCGGCTTAACGACGTCGATATGACCGAAGCCCGCGCCCTCGAACTGCACGCGCTGCTGCTGAACCAGGTTGTCCGCATGCTCTGCGCAGGCATGATTCACGGCGATCTGTCGGAATACAACATCCTGCTCGCAGCGGACGGCCCGGTGATCATCGATCTGCCGCAGGCCGTCGACGCCGCCGGCAACAACGAAGCCGCCTCGATGCTCAAGCGGGACGTCGACAACCTGGCCGCATACTTCGGACGGTTTGCGCCGCAAATTCTCACCGCGAGTTATGGCGCGGAGATCTGGACGCTGTTCGAATCGGGGCAGCTGCATGTCGATATCGAACTGACCGGCCGCATCGAAGTCGACACGCGACCGGTGGATCTCGATGGCGTGCTTCAGGAACTCGAAGAGACGCGTCTTGAGGAAGATGCGCGATTGCGGCGGCAGCAGGAACTGAGCGCGGGTTGATAGCCGCGCTCGGTTTCGGGTGAACGCCGCGACGCCGTCAGCGAGGAGCCGGCTCGTTCAGATAGACGCCCGCGGACAGCGCGGCTTTCACCTCTCGCGTGAACTCGTCGGTGGACACTTCCTCCGCGCCGGCCTCGATCGCGTCGAATGCCTGACGCACGACGTCGGCCGGTGTCGCCTTCGGCACTTCAAGCCCGCGCGTCAGATCGGTGTCGATGAAGCCGGCATGCAGCCCGACAACCTGTGTGCGCTGCTCGCGCAGCGAATGACGCAGGCCGTTGGTCACCGCCCACGCGGCCGACTTCGACACGCCGTAGCCGGAAAGGATCGGCCGGTTGATCCAGCTCGCGACCGACAGCACGTTCAGAATCGCGCCGCCGCCGTTGCCGGCGAGGTGGCCCGCGAACGCGCGCGACATCGCGAGCATCCCGAAGACGTTGGTTTCGAAGTGATCGCGCAACACGTCGAGCGCGCCGTCGTCGGTCAGGCTGCTGAACCGCGCAATGCCCGCGTTGTTGATCAGCAGCGTGACGTCGCGCGCGGCTTCCGCGGCAGCGGCCACAGCCGCCGGATCAGTCACGTCCAGCTTGAGAGGCACGACGCCCGGCAGCGTCACGCTGGCCGGATCGCGCGCGCCCGCATAGACCTTGCGCGCGCCTCGTTCGAGCGCCTGTCTCGCGAACTCGAGGCCAAGCCCGCGGTTCGCGCCCGTCACCAAAACAACAGAACCTTCGATTTTCATGACGCATCCTTTCCTGGGGTTGATCGCCGGCGCGCGGGCTCGCCGGGCGCAAGAAATCGGGTGAAAACAATCGGATGAAACATCGGCATCAAAGACGGCATGACCCACATTGCCGTTTGCACCTTGTCCCGCGTCGCTTCGCGTCATGGGCCAAAGTCGGCTAAACTTATCTCAATGTCGATCGCCATCGTCTTAAGACGCATTGTGTCGACGCAACACGGGCGTGTCAATGGTGATCGACATTGTGTTTATTAATCGATGCGATCGCCTGAACAAAGGAGGAATCGATGGGTGTGTCACGACAGCAGGCCGCCGAGAACCGCAGCGCGATCGTCGCGGCCGCCGAGCGGCTGTTCCGCGCGCGCGGGGTCGACGCTGTGGGGCTCGCGGAGTTGATGAAGGAAGCCGGTTTTACACAGGGCGGCTTCTACAACCATTTCAAGTCGAAAGACGCGCTGGTCGCCGCGGTGATGGAAAAGGCGATGGAAGACTATGCAGATTCGCCGAACGCCGGGAGCCTGGCAAAGCAGGCGGCGCGCTACCTGTCGACGCGGCACCGCGGCAACATCGAGGCCGGCTGTCCGCTGTCCGGGTTCGCGGGCGACGTGCCCCGTATGAGCGACGCGGCGCGCGCGTCCTACACGCGCGGCCTGGCGGCGTATCTCCGCCGGCTTGAAGCCATGATTTCCGCGGAAGGCGCAACGGCGAAGCAGAGCCGTCACGATGCCATTGCGGCGTTCAGTCAGATGGTCGGCGCACTCGTGTTGTCGCGTGCGGTCGTGAGCGCCGATCCCGCCTTCGCCGACGAGATCCTGGAGGTGGGGCGCCGCACGCTTGTCGATAGGACGCCATCTACGGCGCCATGAGCGCCGGGTCCGGATTCGCGGCGGGCGGGCATGTCGCAAGCTGCGGGACCTTCAGCTTCAAAGATCGCAGGCCCGTGCCAGTGCAAGTGTGTCGATGTACTCGCGGATGTTCGTCACCTTGCCATTTCGAACGGTAATGGCGAAGACCCAATCGTCGTCGAACGTCCTGTTCGTCGCTTTGACTCTGCCCGTGGCGAAGCCGACGACCAGAACCCGGTCGCCCTGCGCGACGAATTCGAAAGGGGCTGGGTATGACGTTTCAACCGTGTCGGAAGCCTTCTCAAGCAAATCTGCCAACCCCGCGTGTCCGCGATGGGTGCCGGCCAGTGGCCACTCGCCCGGAATGATCCACTCTATGTCTTCGGCGGAAATCGCGAGCAGGCCCTGCTTATCGCCGCGGCCCATTGCTGCAAAAAAATCCTTCACAATCTGGACATTCTCTTGCGTGCTCATTGAAATTCTCCGTTTCTGTTTCATGTGGCCGAAAAGCCGCCGGAGGACGTCGCGCCGGTGATTCAGCCAATCTCGACGTTCAACGCGATATCCCATGTGCCGGCGCCGTTTTTCGCGAGGCCGATCATCATCAGACCGAGCGCCTCGAGCGTCGCGGCCATGTGCAGGCCACCCACATCCAACGGACGCAGTCCGAGACTCTCGATCAAGGTCGAGACGCGCGCCTTGGCCTGTGCATCGTCGGCTGCGATGAACGCGTCGAGGCGTCCGTTTTTGGCCAGTACGTGGCCAAAGACGGTGTTGAACGCCTTTACGACGTGTGCGGTGGCGGGAAGACCCTTGGCGATCTCCTGCGCGCCGGAACTGCCGTGCGGGGTGACGAGGCCGGAAAGGTCCGGGGCGACCGGATTGGTGATGTCGATGATCACCTTGCCTTCGAGCGCGTTTCCGTAATCGGCGACGACCGCCGCCGCACTGCCGTACGGCACGGCGAGGATGACGATATCGCCTGTCGGCGCGGCGGCGTAAGTCCCCGTGGTCACTCCCGCTGAGAGCTTATCGGCCAGCGCCCGCGCTTTGGCTGGGTCGCGGTTCAGGACCTCGACGGTATGTCCTGCCTTGGCGATACGGCCGGCGACGGCCGTGGCCATGGTTCCTGCGCCAATGATGCTAATCGTGCTCATGTCAAATATCCTTCTGAGTTGGGGTATGCCCGTGATCTGTACGAGGCTTCGCCCATGATGTTTTCCGTGTGCGCCGAGCCACTTGCGTCACCTTCCTGCTACTCCGTGACGGGCTCGGCGCGATGGGGGAGTTCTTGCCGTCCGCTCAACTCAGCCGGCAGGGAAGTAGTGACCATTGTCCATATCGGCAAACAGGCCGGGCTGCGTTGGTGTCCAGCCGAGCGTCTCGCGCGTGATCGCATTCGACGCCGGTGTATCCAGTGTGACCAGATTTGCAAGGAATCCGAAGTACCCAGGCAGCATCAGCACGTCCGCGGGAATGGGTACGGCGGGCAGATTCAAGCGACTGCCGATGGCCTCGGCGATCTCGCGGTACGCAATGCTCCCCTCTGCAACCGCGTGCCAGCTTCTGCCGGCGGCGCCTTTCTCAAGCGCCAGGCGGAACACGGTGGCGACGTCGCGCGTGTGCACGGCGGCCCACCTGTTCGCACCGTCTCCGGGGTAACCGACGACACCCTTTTCCTTCGCCAGCCCGATTAGCAGCGGAAGGAAGCCGGCATTATCGGTCGCGCTGTGCATGATTTCAGGAATCCGAACGACTGAAGACCGCACGCCTTTTTCCGCGAGTCCGATTACGGTAGTTTCCACGATGTTACGGACCCGCAAGGTGTTCCTGTAGGGATCGCCGCCGGGAAGAGGCGGATCCTCCTCGGTGGCCGGCCGGCCCAGGTTGTCCCAGCCGGGCGAGCCGATGCTTCCCGATGAGACCAGCGGCTTTCCGGTTCCGGCCAGCGCCTCGCCATATGCGAGCATGATCTGAAGCTCCGCATCGGCCACGGCGTTGATCCCGCCGACCGGAATCAGGTCTTGCCGGTGCGCGACATGGATGACGCCGTCGGCGGCGGCGGCCGCTTCTTTAAGGCCGTCGAGATCCTCGAGGCTACCGAGACGCGGCTTCGCGCCAAGTGCGGACACCGCAGCCGCCGCCTTGTCCGAACGAGCGAGGGCTGTGACCTGATGGCCTGCGGCGATGAGGTCGGAGATGATGTACGGGCCGGAATGGCCGGTCCCGCCGGTGACGAAAACCTGCATGTGAATGTTCCTTATCAGTAATGTGATGCGGGAAGCGGTGATACCGGTGCACTCAGCCGGGAAGGCTGACGCCGATTGAGAAGTTCGTGTGCTTGACCGAGTGGGCGAGGAGGCCCAGCGACAGCAGGCACGCGTGCTCCAGTGACCTAGCCATTGGCAATGGCCCGGTATCCATTGGACGCAGTCCGAGGCTCTCGATGAACGCCGAGACGCGTGCCTTCGCGTGCGCGTCGTCTCCGGCGATGAACACATCCAATGCGTGGCCCGGGACGGGACCGGCCGCGAGGACGTGGGAGAACTGGGTGTTGAACGCCTTGACGACTTTCGCATCGGCAGGGGCGGCCTTAGTGATCTCCTTCGCGCCGAAACTGTCTCCAGGGGTCACGAAGCTCGTGTGATCGGAGGCGACCGGATTCGTGATGTCGACAAGAACCTTGCCTGCCAGCCCTTCGCCGTACTGCTTCACCACGTCGAGAACGGCGGAGTAGGGAACCGCCAGGATGACAATGTCCCCGGCCGGGGCGGCGCCGAACGCGCCCGTCGTCGCGCCGGCTCCGATCTGCGCGGCGAGCGTCCGCACCTTGACGGCGTCGCGACTCGTCACCTCGACGGTGTGGCCCGCCTTCGCGGCGAGGCCGCCGATCGCTGCGGCCATGCCGCCTGTGCCGATGATGCTGATAGTGCTCATATGCAGCCTCCTGGTTTGTTGGGTGCTGCTCGTACTCCCGAACAACCATGCTAAACACATTGCTTGCAAAAAACAAGTAAACGGCGCAAATTACTTGCGTTATGCAAGCGATGTTAATATCGAGCGATGAAGACGACATCCATGAAGACGACATCTAAAGAAGACATTCGGTCCCATTGCGCAGTGAACTACGGCGTGGAGGTTTTCGGCGACCGGTGGTCGCTCCTGATCATTCGCGACATCGTCTTTGCCGGCAAGAAGACGTATGGCGAGTTCCTGAGATCGGAGGAGGGAATCGCGACCAATGTCCTTGCTTCGCGCCTTGCGTTTCTTGAGGAGCAAGGAATTCTCTCGAGGGCACCCAGTGCCGACGACAGGCGGAAGGACTTTTACACGCTGACCGAGAAGGGCCTGGACCTCATTCCCGTCGTGCTTAACATAGTCGTTTGGAGCGCGAAGCACGATTCGAAGTCGTACGTGCGGCGCTGCAAGGAGTTCGTTGCCCGATTAAATCGAAACCCCATGCAGGTGAGCGAAGATGTGAAGGCGCTGATCCGCAATGGCGGATGTATGTTTCCTGAGAGCAAGGAATAAGCAAGACGGCAAGCGCGCCGTGTCACGTCGCACGAACGATATGCGCACACCACCGGGTGCGTCGCGAATTACCAAAACCCCGCCGCTGTTTTCGCAACGCAGACAGTCCTCAAAAACCTGTTTGCTACGGCACGACACCTTTCTCCCCGTCGCATACCGAAAGCGCTTGAAAAGCCTGCTGGTAAATTTTTAATTCCCCTTTGTTTTCAGCGGCTTGGATGCCTATATCCGCCTTGCGCGATTAAGCCTGGCATACCCTGTGCAAATACCCCTGTGAGCGCAACGAATAGTGCTCTTCCTTCCAGACTGAAGACCCTCACAGGAGATTTACCATGACCTCGCTGATCATCAAAGACATCGCCCATTCCGAAGACCTGTCCGCCAAGGCTCTGTCCGCTGTACGCGGCGGCAGCAACTACAACGTCGGCAACGTCAATGCCGCTTATGGCGGCGGCTTCGCCAGCCCGGGCGTCGTCGTCGCACCGGTCACGCAGACCGACACGTACACGAAGGTCGAGATCCCGACGATCATGAACTTCGGCGGCCTGCAGTTCGCCAAGGCGTGAGTTAAGCGCCGGGGAGAGCGGCGCTCTCCCTTTGCTTGCCGAACCGTACTTCCAAACCCGAAACAGAGAAACATCTCAGGAGACTTACCATGACCTCGCTCACCATCAAAGACATCGCCCACACCGAAGACCTGTCCGCCAAGGCTCTGTCCGCTGTACGCGGCGGCAGCAACTACAACCTCGGCAACCTCAACGCTGCTTATGGCGGCGGCTTCGCCAGCCCGGGCGTCGTCGCGGCACCGGTCACGCAGACCGACACGTACACGAAGGTCGAGATCCCGACGATCCAGAATTTCGGCGGCTTCCAGTTCGCGAAGGCGTGAGTTAAGCGCCGGGGAGAGTGGCGCTCTCCCCCTAGCTCGCCAAACGTACTTCCAACCCGAAACAGAGAAACATCTCAGGAGACTTACCATGACCTCACTGACCATCAAAGACATCGCCCGCACCGAAGACCTGTCCGCCAAGGCTCTGTCCGCTGTACGCGGCGGCAGCAACTACAACGCCGGCAACCTCAATGCTGCTTATGGCGGCGGCTTCGCCAGCCCGGGCGTCGTCGTGGCACCGGTCACGCAGACCGACACGTACACGAAGGTCGAGATCCCGACGATCCAGAACTTCGGCGGCTTCCAGTTCGCCAAGGCGTGAGTTAAGCGTCAGGGAGAGCAGCGCTCTCCCTGACGGCACGCCGACCGTACTTCCAAACCGAAACAGAGAAACAGCTCCAGGAGACCTACCATGACCTCGCTCACCATCAAAGACATCGCCCATACCGAACACCTCTCCGCCAAGGCCCTGTGCGCTGTACGCGGCGGCAGCAACTTCAACTTCGGCAACTTCAATGCTGCCTATGGCGGCGGCTTCGCCAGCCCTGCTATCGTCGTCGCACCGGTCACGCAGATCGACACGTACACGAAGGTCGAGATTCCGACGATCCAGAATTTCGGCGGTCTGCAGTTCGCGAAGGCATGAGTCGAAGGGATTGAGCGTTGCGCCCAAGGGGCAAGGCCCGATCGCGTGACGCGGGCTTTCCGCAGCGTCGGGGGCGGCAAGCGTCGTCGACAGGATAGCGCGCGCTGTCTCGTTGACCGTTTCATAACAAGGGGAGCGTAGTGGCAGGACCAAGCGGTTGATCCAGTCACCCTAGTTCGTTATCCTTCCGAACTCTCCGGACTTGTCACCGAGGTTTGGATCTAAGGGCTCGCCGGCCACTCCACCCGGCGGGTTTTTTTTCGCGCGCTTTTTAGTCCTGGTTTCGGCTGCGGCGCGGCCTGGTTCGGTGAATGGTTGTGAGCGACCCTACGTGCCTTAAATGTGTGCGCCGGTTTCTCCAAACGCCGCGGTGATGGATGTGGTATTGGCCGTAGAAAACCGCTGCATCGCCCGCAGGACGATGCCCGCATCAAGCCGCCATCGCCCGACGTCCGACCGACCAGCCGTTCATCGTCAGAAACACGATCAGCGTTGCGCCGAAGATGCACTGACGTCCGGCCTCGCCGATCTGCAGCGCGGTCAGCAAACTGGTCAGCGCGGTGATGAACAGCGCGGCAATCGCCACCGCGATGTAATCGCCGCGTCCGCCGCCCAGCGAGACGCCGCCGATCACCGCCACCACGACACTCGTCAGCACATAGCCGCTGCCGAGTCCGAGAAACGCCTGGCCGACGTAGCCCACCAGCAGCACGCCGGTCAGCGCGGCAATCATCGCGCTCGCCGTATAAGCCGCGATGCGCACCGCTCGCACGCGAGTGCCGGTGAGCAGGGCGGCGGTGGGATTCGCGCCGGTCGCCATCAGGCGGCGTCCCCATGCGGAGCGATCCAGAAACCACCAGACCGCAGTGCCGGCGACGAGCCACAACACGGCGACGGTCGGTACGCCTGCCACGCTACGTCCGGCGAGCGCAACGAGCGTCGCACTGGCCGCGGTATTCACATGCATGAGCGACGACCACACGATCAAACCGCCGTCGACCAGACTCGCCATTGCGAGCGTCATCACCAGCGGCGGCACTTTGAACACCGTGATCCCGCAACCGTTGATCACACCGACCACCGCGCCGCACAACGCCGCCGCAAAAAACGCGAGCGGCAAGCCAACGGGCAAACCCGCTGGCCCCACATTGATCACCGCCGCGCCGATGATCCCGCCCAACGTCGCGACCGCGCCGACCGAGAGGTCGAGCCCCTGGCCGCCGGCCATCATCGCGAGCGTCTGCGAGATGCCGAAGAGGCCGAGGAAAGTGGCAATCTTCAACTGGTTGCCCAACTGGTCCGCGTTCGTAAAGCCGGGCACCGCCCACTGTCCGCCGACCATCACGAGAACGACGAGCACCAGCAGCAACATGCGCCGGGAAGTCAGCGTCGCGCTCATGCCGGTTTCCTCGCGCCGATGAAAGTGCAACCGAGCGCGAGCAGAATCACCGCGCCCTTGAACACTTCCTGATAGTTGCTCGGAATGCCCGCGAAGTAGACGACGTTGCCGATCAGCACGAGCACCAGCGCGCCGCAGATCGCGCCGAGCATCGAGCCGCGTCCGCCCGCGAGCGAAATCCCGCCGATCACGACCGCTGCCACCGAATTCAACGTGTACGGCAAGCCGAGGCGCGCATCGCCCGACGAGGTTTGCGCGGAGATGCAAAGCGCCGCGCCGAACACGAACAGCCACGCGAGCACATAGCCGAGCAGCTTGACAAGCCGCGTATCGACGCCGGACTTGAACACCGCATCCGCCGAACTGCCGGTCGCGATCAATCGGCGTCCGAAGCGATGACGTTGCAGCAGCGCCCACAACGCGCACGCCGCGAGCACCGGAATGGCCGCAAGCGGAAACACGCCGACGCGCATCGCAAACCACTCGCCGAGTATTTCCGGCACTGCGCCGCCGGGCTGCGGCATCAGCAGCAGGGCGCCGCCGAACCAGATCGCGCCGGTGGCGAACGTCGCGATCAGCGCGCTTTGCCGCAGGTAGCCGACCAGCAAGCCGTTGCAGACACCCGCCGCAACCGCGATGACAAGCGCCGCGACGCAGGTCGCCGCCGTGCCCCAGCCGGTGAGCGACGGCACCGCGGCGAGCACGCAATTGATCAGCGAGATCCCGGACCCCACTGAAAGATCCAGCTCGCCGAGCAGCACGATCACCGCCTGCGCCATGCAGACGAGAATCACGGGCGCCGCGTTTGCAGGTTGCTCGACAGCGAATCGGCGCTGAAGAAATCGGGCTGAAGAAACGCATTGCAGGCCAGCACGATCAGCAGCATCGCGACGCCCGGCAACGCACTGCTGTTGCGTGACGTGATCGCGTGAATGCATTGACGCAAACCGTGGACGGGCTGCTCGCGCGCAGGCTGAAGTCGTTCGGTCAGGCCGGCTTTCATGCGGCGCTCCTGCCGAACAGCGCGCTCATGACGCGGGCTTCGTTCATGTCGGGTCCTTCGAGTTGCGCGACCACGCGGCCTTCGTACATCACGATCAGGCGGTCGCAAACGGCGAGCAGTTCATCGGTGTCGGATGCGTAGACGATCGCGGCCGCGCCCGCTTCGGTCAGCGCGCCGATCGCTTCGTAGATCTCCTTGCGCGCGATCACATCGACGCCCTTGGTCGGATCGCTCAGCAGCAGCACCTTGATTCGGCGATCGAGCCAGCGGCCTATCACGACCTTTTGCTGATTGCCGCCCGACAGCGCACGCACCGGTTGTCGCGCGTCGGACGTCTTGATCCGCAGACGCTTCACGGCAAAATCGACCAACTGGCGAATGGAAGCACTTCGCAAACGCCACGGCTCGCGCTGAAAATTGGCCGCCACTTGCGCGAGATTGAACTCGACCGAATGATCGAGCCACAGTCCCTGCCGATGCCGATCGTTCGGCACCAGACACACGCCCGCGTCGATCATCTCACGCGGCGAGCGGACAGCGATCGGTGCACCGTCGAGCGTTATCTCGCCATCATCGAGCTTGCGATATCCGGCGAGCGCATCGAGCAATTCTTCCTGGCCGTGTCCTTGCAGTCCGGCCACGCCGAGTATTTCGCCTTGCCGCAATTCGAACTCCACGCCGCGCAGGCGGGCGCCGGCGCGCAGGCCACGCGCGCTCAACGCGATAGGGCTGATGTCGTTGGGCGCGCTAGCTGTAATCACGGCACTCATGCGCGGACTGTGTTGCGAATGCCGGCGAGCGGCCGCACTTTCACCGTGCATATCCACGTCAGCGGCGCCGCCCATCCACGCAAGCACGCGCGCTTCGTCGAGCTTGCCTTGCACCGGAATTTCGCCGGCATGCCTTCCGTTGCACAACACCATCACGCGATCGCACAGCGCCTGAATTTCCGCCATTCGATGCGAGATGAACACGATCGCTGTGCCGCGCGCGGCCAGTGCGCGGATCACGCGCATCAGGCTCTCGACTTCGGCGGCGGCGAGCGCAGCCGTCGGTTCGTCGAAGATCAGCACGCGCGGTTCGAGCGCCAGCGCCTTGGCTATTTCAACGAGCTGCTGATCCGCGACAGAGAGTTGCCCCGCGGGAAGGTCCAGGTTCCAGCCGGCACGCAGGCTCGAGAGCAACTGCGCCGCGCGCCGCCTTGCCGCCGTGCGATTGAGAAAGCGCCCACGCCGGCACATTTCCGCGCCGAGAAACACGTTCTCCCAGACCGGCAGATCGGGTGCGAGCCCCGGATGCTGATGCGCGATCGCAATGCCCGCCGCGCGAGCCGCACGCGGCTCGCCGGGCGGCAGACGATGCGAGTCGAGCGAAAGCGTGCCCGCGTCGGGCCGATTGTCGCCGGCAAGAATGCTCGACAGCGTCGACTTGCCGGAGCCGTTCGCGCCGAGCAAACCGAGCACTTCACCGGCATTCACTTCGATGCTGACGTTATCGAGCGCGACCACGCCGCCATAGCGCCGCGTGATTCCTGTGGCAGTCAGTAAAGGCATGCGCGTTCCGTCAGGGCGTGAAGAGCGCGTCGAGCTCCGGCTCGCTCAGCCATTGCCCCAGAAAATAGCTATCGGGCTTGCCGTTCATCGACGCAAGCGTGGCGTCGAGCGTGTCGGCGGTGACCGTCTTCGTGATCGGGAAGTAGTAGGTGTTGTCCGGCAGCGGCTTGAGCTTGTGGCCCTGCGCGAGCCGCACTGCGATGCCGAGCGCGGTCCGGCTGATGTCGGGCGGATTCACCTGCACGAACACCTTCATCGGATTGCCCGCGTCGCGCTGCTTCTTCCATTCCTGGAGGAAGCCTTTCTGCGCTTCGCCGGTCATCACCGCGACGCGCCGGTTCGCGTTCTCGAACGCACGCAGCACGCCGAGCGCCATCGCGTCTTCGGTAAAGACCGCGTCGATTTTCGGTTGCGCGGCGATCACCGTTGCCATCACCGCCTGCGCCTTCGCTTCGTCCCATTCGCCATAACCGGACCACACGACCTTGATGCCGGGATACTTCGCGAAGGTGTCGAGCGCCGCTTTCTTGCGCGCTTCGGCTGCCGGATGACCGGGAATGCCGTCGAGGACCACGACGTTACCCTTGCCGTTCAATTGCTGCACGATCCACTCGGCGTAGCGCTGCCCCCACTTGTAGTGATCGACGGTGACGTTCACCGCGTATTTGTTCGACACGGCCTGATCGAACGAAACAACAGGAATCTTGCTACGCTGCGCTTCGGAAATCACGCCGTTTAGCGCGGTGGCCGAATTCGCGTCGACCATGATCGCGCCGGTTTTCTGGCGGATCATGTTGCGCATGTCCTGGATCTGCTGGCCCGTATTCGTCCCCGATTGCTGGATCACGAGATTGCCCGCGAGACCCTTGGACTTGTAGGTCTGAAACTGTTCCTTCGCGCCGTCGACCATCTGGTTGCGCCATTCGGTTCCGAAATAACCGTTCGATAAACCGATATCCGGCGCGGCGGCCCAGGCCGACGCGCACACGAAGCTCGCCGCGCAAGCGGCGAGCAGAGCAAGCGATTTCATGCTGTCTCCCGTCCCGTGAACAGGGGTTGCTGTTTTGATGGGCCCGCCGCCGCGCCGAAGTCCGCGCCGCTCAGTGAACCGGCGCGTGAGTCGTCTGCGCGACGCCGGCATCGGCCGGCAACGGCGCGCCCGCATGCAGTTCGCCGCGCGGCGGTACGACGTCGTGCGAGGTCTTGAAGATCTCGCCGTCCTTCATCACGAGCGTGATTTTTTGCGGGTCCTGCAGCACGG
Organism: Paraburkholderia graminis C4D1M; assembly: GCF_000172415.1. GTDB lineage: Bacteria > Pseudomonadota > Gammaproteobacteria > Burkholderiales > Burkholderiaceae > Paraburkholderia > Paraburkholderia graminis. Next base: position 121,804 of record NZ_ABLD01000011.1, on the reverse strand, counting down.
CCAGGTCCTTCAGCGGATCGCCATTGACGAGCAGGATGTCAGCCAGATATCCCTCGCGAATCTGGCCGAGTTCATGCGGCCGCATCATCAGTTCACCGCCATATCGGGTGGCCGCCAACAGCACTTCCATCGGCGTCATGCCGATGTACTTCACGAAGTATTCGAGGTCCCGCGCATTCGTGCCGTGCGGCATCCATGCGAAGCCGTAGTCGCCGCCGGGCAGGATGCGGATGCCGCGCTTGTGCATCTTCTGCAGCGTGATCGCCGCGGTTTCGAGCTCGCGTTTATAGCCCATTTGCGTGGCGGCCGCTTCGCTGATGCCCCACGGTTCCGCGTGATACAGCGTGCTGATCAGCCAGCCGATTCCCGGCGCGACGAAGTGCTTGTCCTTGTTCGCTTCGAGCATGTCGAGCGCTTCTTCGTCCGCGAAGCTTGCGTGGAAGATCAGTTCCAGTCCGTGACGCACGCATTGCTTGACCGACTCGCTCGAACGCGCATGCGCGGCGACGCGCTTGCCTGCGCGTTTGGCCTCGGCGGCGAGCATGGCGATTTCTTCTTCCGAGAATGGCGACGATTCCGCCGAAATCCCGGCAATGTACTCGCCGGACAGATTGATCTTCAGATGATCGACCCCGTACTTGACGAACATGCGCGTGGTGGCGCGCATCTCTTCGGGACCGCTTACCACCGCGCCGAAGTTCAGTTCCTTGAACGGCATGTGCGGCAGGGTGTTGTCGGCGAGGCCGCCGAGTATCGTGATCTCCTGGCTGCCGGCCAGATAACGCGGGCCGGGGAATTCGCCTGCGTTGACCGCGTTGCGTAGCACGACATCGAGCCGCGGCTTCGCGGCCGCCGCGCCGAGCGCCGAAGTCCAGCCCATCTCCAGATAGCGTTTGGCGACGCGCACGCACCACAGCATGTGTTCTTCCGGCGGCATGAACTGAATCGCCGACAACGAAGGCTGATCGTTCCATGAGAAATGCGTGTGCGCCTCCGTCATGCCGGGCATCAGGAACGCGCCCTTGCCGTCGATGCGTTGCGCGTGCGGCGCGCTGACCGGCTCGCCTTCGCGTCCTACCTTGGCGATGCGTTGACCTTCGACGAGCACTTCGCCTTTGAAGGGTTGCGCGCCGCTGCCATCGAAAACCGTTACGTTCGTGAATACGATCGAGCTCATGTGTCTCCTCCAGGCGGGCGGACTGCGACTGGCGCGCATCTCGCCCTAAGGGTTATGTTTCGCTAAAGACGTATCACCCGCTTGGGCCTTGTCGGTCACTTCTTTATCAGCGGGCGGCGCTGTAGAACGCCTGCAATTGAGCCTGCGATTCCGCGGGCTTTTCGAACGTCGTCCAGTGTCCGCAGCCGCTCAGCACGACTACCTTCGCGCCCGCGATGCGCTCGCCCATCGCCTGCACGGCTTCGGGCTTGCCCACGCCGTCCTGATCGCCGGTGACGAGCAATGTGGGCACCTTGATCTGTTCGACCGGCGCGGCCTGTGCGCCAGCCAACGCTTCGCAGCTTTGCGCGTAGCCTTCCGGCGACTGGCGCATCACGCTCTCGCGCACCAGCGCGAGGGTGACGGGGCGCTGAGCCTTGGTCTCGTCGCTCGTCGCGCCTTTGACGATCGCATCGGCGATTTCCTGCAAGCCCGCGACGCCCTTGTCGCGTGCGAGCGCCGCGCGCTGACGCATGCCCTCGCGGCCGGCATCGGGCGGCGCGAGCAGCGGCCCGAACAGCGCGAGGCTTTTCACCAGTTGCGGATGTCTGATCGCAAGATGCTGCGCGACGATGGTGCCCATTGAATGCGCGACCACGTCCGCCTGTTCGATCTTCATCTCGCGCAGCGCGGCGGCGATCACGTCCACGTAGCCGTCGATCGACAGCTTCTGCGCCGGCAGTTCCGAGCGCGCGCTGCCAGGAAGGTCGATGCGAATTACCCGCTTGCCTTCGAATGCGCCGAGCACCGGCGTCCAGTTATTCGACGAGCCGCCGAGACCGTGAATGCACACGACGGGCGCGCCGTCGCCTTGCGTTTCGATGTAAAGACCCTGGACCAGAGTTGTTGCCATTTATGCCACCTCGTTTTCAAGGACGCCGACGCGCGGAATTTCCATCCGCACGACGTCGCCGGATTGCAGGAAGCGCGGCGGATTGAAACCGATGCCGACGCCCGCCGGCGTGCCGGTTGCAATCACGTCGCCCGGTTGCAGTTCGATGCCGGCCGAAATGGTTTCGATCAGCGTGGGGATGTCGAAAATCAGATGCCGCGAGTTCGACGATTGACGCAGCTCGCCGTTGACCCAGCAGCGCACGTCGATGTCGTTGGCGTCGAGTTCGTCGGCGGTGACGAGATACGGGCCCATCGGGCAAAAGCCGTCGAGCGATTTGCCGAGGAACCATTGGCGATGCAGCTTTTGCAGATCGCGCGCGGTCATGTCGTTGATCAGCGTGTAGCCGAACACGTGCGCGAGTGCATCCTGCTTGCGAATACCGCGGCCCGCTTTGCCGATCACCACGCCGATCTCAACCTCGTAGTCGAGTTGCTGCGTGACTGCGGCGTGACGCGGAATCTTGTCGCCTGGGCCGATCACCGTCGTCGCGGGTTTGGTGAAGACGACCGGTGCTTCGGGAATGTGTTCGCCGGCCTGGGCGCTTTTGTCGAAGCCGGATTTGCTGAACTCTTCCGCATGGTCGTGATAGTTCTTGCCCACGCAGAAGATGTTGCGACGCGGCTGGTCGATCGGCGCCAGAACCGTGACGCCGCTCAAGGGTCGGCCGTCGTGCTTCGGCACCAGCGCGCTCCTGATCGACGAATAGTCATGTACCAATTGGATCATATCGCCGCGAAAGCCGTCGCTCAATTCCGCTACGGGCCAATACTGTTGCCGTTCTGGATCTACCACAGCAACGGTTTTCGCGCCGTTTACCAGCAAATTTGCCAATTTCATGTCGAGCCTTTAATCTAGGTCCAGTTGGTGAGAATTTGTGTCACTGTAGGACCAAATGCGACCACAACCAACCAGGGTTAACCAAAAGTAAGTACCAATTGGTTCTATGCAAGAGGCTTCACCGGCAAGGAAGAAAGTCATGGGCGACGTTGAGACCGGCAAGATTTCTGTGAGAGCGGAGGGCGCGCGTGCGCTTGCGAGCTATCTGGAAGAGGCCATCCGCACCGGGCGTTTGCGAGAGGGCGTCAAGCTTCCCGCCGAGCGCGAATTGAGCGAGGAATTCGGCGCGTCACGCGGGGCGGTGCGGCGCGTGCTGGCCGATCTGAAGGGGCGCGGGTTCATCACGCAGGTGGTGGGAAGCGGCACTTTCGTGCTGCCGCAGAAGGACGTCGCCGCAGCGGCGGTGCGTGTGGAAGCGCAGAACGCGCAGGTCATGCATAGCTCACAAGAGGTCGTGCAGACCAGTCCCGCCGAGCTGATGGAAGCGCGTTTGCTGATCGAACCGCTGATGCCCGGCTTGATCGTGCGTTATGCGACCGCGGCCGATTTCGCGCGGATGGTCGAATGCATCGAGCGTTCCGAAGCCGCGCAGAGCATCGAAGAGTTCGAGAAGTGGGACGGCGAATTGCATAAGACATTCGCGCTGGCCACGCACAACAGCTTTTTTCTGCGCGTGCTCGAACTGACCAACGAAGTGCGCGAGCAGGGCGAGTGGGGCCGGCTCAAACGCAAGTCGCTGACGGCCGAGCGGCGCGCCGAGTATGAGGCGCAGCATCGCGCGATCGTCGATGCGCTGCGCGACCGCGACGCCGACCTCGCGTGCGAATTGCTGACCGGACATTTGAAGCAGATCCGGCACAACCTGTTTGGCGGATGAGTCCGAGAGTGGGCGCGTCGCGCCGTCACATCCTTCGTGGAAGTATTAGCCCGGTCCGTCGCTCGCGGCCGCGAGGAGCGGCACGACCAGATCGCTGATCGGTGTGGCGATACCGTGAGACCGGGCACGTCGCTGCACGACGCCGTTGCGGCTGTCCCATTCGAGCGGGCGGCCAGCCTCCCGGTCGGCGAGGATCGAAGTGCCCAGGTCGGCCGGATAACCACGAAATGCATCGACGATTTCTTGCGGGACTTCGTCGCCGAGTGTCGCGCCTTCCGCACGGGCAACCTCGAGACATTCCTGCAAGTAGGCGAGAGCCAGGCCGGCGATATCGGCTCGTGAGTACATGCCGGCACGGCGGCCCGCCAGAACCATTAAACCTGCGACAGCATTTTGCAAAAGCTTGCGCCACGCGACGGATGTGAAATCGGCTGCTACGTCGACCGAACACCGTGTGCCACTCAATGCCGCAAGGACAAGGCTGGTTTCCGGCGTGTCCGGCAACGTAATGCGAGCTTTGCCGCGTAGCCAGACAGAGGCGTCCGGTTCGCGTTGAGCAGGAAACCAAACCACCGAGGGTAAGACTGGGCTGCCGGGCACATGCGGCGCGACAAGCGCTTTCTGTTCGACGCCGTTTTGCAGCACGCAGACCACGGTGTTCTTGTTGCACAACGCGGAGAGCCACGGCGCTGTTGCGTCGATTTGCGTTGACTTCACCGCGACAAAAACCAGGTCGAACGTGTTGTCGACTTCGGCCGGATTGGTGCGCACAGGTCCCGGCACCGCGATGCGGCCGCCGTCGAAGCGCAGTTCCAGCTGTTCGTGCGCCGAGCGGCCGAAAATGGCCGGCGTGCGTCCGACTTCATGAAGCGCCGCCGCTACGGTCGTGCCGATTGCTCCCGGCCCAACCAGGGCGATCGTTGGATTTTCTGACATCGTCATCATCGTCCCGTTTCAATAGTCAGTGTAGTTAGTGCGGGTTGGCCCCATGCCGCGCCGCAGTTTGAGCAGTAGTTCGTTGAGCGACCACGCAGGTTTTAGCACATCGGCGAACGCGCTTCAGGCAGGCAAATCGGCGAGGCCGATTTCTCGATCTGCTGCGGGCCGTCGAGCGCGTCGTACATGTTTGCGGCCAGATGCGAAGTCTAAACTTTTGCCGCTTTGATCGCTTGATCCAGGGCGGCGATGGTCGGTTTGCGCAGAGCTGAAGGCTCAAATATGCGGATGTAGATCGCGCACAGGGCTGACCGATTCGAGCAGTGACGCCACGTGAAGAATGGTTGACTCAGCCTGCCAACTCCCGACAATCTGTACGTTGATCGGCAGGCCCTCCTTGCTCGTGCCGAAGCGCATCGAGATGCCAGGCAAGCCCGTGACGTTCAACGGCACAGTTGCGCCCTGCAGATAGGTGGCATCCACTGTGTGGCCGTTGATCGAGAACGTGTCCACGCCGTGCTTGTGAGCCGGGATCGGAAGCACATGCGTAATCAGCGCGTCGTAATTCCGGAAGTATTCGGCGTATCCGTCTCGCAGACGCTCGGCCGCCTGTTCAGCGTCGATGTAGTCCCTCATCGAAGTGTCGGGCAGCGCCAGCATCGTCTTGGCCATCTTGTAGAGTTCGTCCTCAGCGCGGCCTGCTGTCACTTCCGCAAAGGCCGGCTTCATTTCCATGACGTGCAGGCGGTTGAATACGTCGAGAGCGAAGTCACGCTCGAGGGCAGGAATGCGTACAGGCTCCACCACTAGCCCCAAACTTTTGAGCGCTTCCGCCGCCGCCTGCACCGTTGCCGCGACTTGCGGATCGACGGGCCCGAAGCCCGGTTCAACCATCCAGCCCACTCGCAGCGGACGGTCTGGTGAGCGGCCCACGCCGGCATCGAACGGGACGGTACTGCTTGCAAAAGCGTCGTGCCCATCGGGACCGGACAACTGCGAGAACGCGAGCGCCAGGTCGCGGATGCTGCGAGCCATCGGACCCACGTGCCAGAAGCGGCGTGGGGCGCGCGGCCAGATCCCTGTCATGGGCACGCGTCCGTGAGTCGCCTTTAGCGACACGATGCCTGTCTGCGCAGCGGGTCCGCGCACAGAGATCGCCAGATCGGTGCCGAGCCCCAGCGGCGACATACCCGCTGCGATGGCCGCCGATTCGCCGCCGCTGGAGCCGCCCGGAGTGCGCTCCAGATCCCACGGATTATTCGATCGGCCACTGAGCAGATTGTCGCTTTCGATCCAGTACGAGAATTCGGGCAAGTTCGTTTTTGCGAGAAGGATGCCGCCTGCATTTTTCAGCCGGGCCACGCTAGTTGCGTCGGCGTCAGGAACGCGTCCTTTAAAGATGGGCGAGCCACGTTGCGTAGCCACGCCCGCCGTGTCGATCGAATCTTTTGCGGTGAAGGGCACTCCGTGCAGCGGCCCCAACGCCTTGCCCGACAGCACTGCCGTTTCGGCGGCCCTGGCGGCTTCCAGCGCATCGTCCGCGACCGTCACGATCGCATTGATTTTCGGATCGACCGCGTCGATGCGGTCAAGGTGTGCCTTCACGACCTCGACGGGCGAGACTTCGCGTGTGCGGATCAGTTCGGCCAGTCGGGTGGCATCGAGGTAAAGGAGTTCGGAGGTCATGGTTTTTCCCTGGCGCTTGTGGGACGGATTGAGTCAAAACTGATGAGACTACCTAACAGTAGTTAGGCAACGATTATCAAAAAAATGCCGCTCTTGCGATGCGACATGTGGGTTGCCTACCTAACGTTTGTTAGGGGCAACTTTAGGCGATACAATGCGTCAGGTCAACAACTTTTGAGGAGACCGTCGTGACCATTGCAGCCGTCACCGGCTCAGGGGACCGCATCCTTGCTGCTGCGACAAGAATGGCGCAGGCGCACGGCTATACCGGGCTCAATATTCGGGACCTGGCGCAGGATGTCGGCATTAAAGCTGCCAGCATTTACCATCACTTCGCGAGCAAGGCGGACCTCGCGGCGGCAGTCGCGCGACGCTACTACGAGGACGCGGCCGCTGCGCTGGAAGAACTCTCGGCGGCATCAGGCGATCCGCTCGTCAGTTTGCGTCGATACCCGGAGACGTTTCGCCGGTCTTTGGAGTGCGACAACCGCATGTGCCTGAGCAGCTTTATGGCCGCGGAATACGACGATCTGCCTGAAGCGGTCAAAAAGGAAGTGCAGGCCTTCGCTGACGTCAACGTGGCCTGGCTCCGTCGGTCGCTGGAGGCGTCTGGCGTCGTCACCGGCGAGGGGAGCCGCGAACGCGCGTGCGCGATTTACGCCGCAGTCGCGGGAGCTCAGTTGATGGCGCGCGGGCGGGCGGACATTGCCTTGTTCGACACCTTGATCGGCACTTACAGGGCAGTCGGCTTATTGCCGGGGTAAGAGGTCGAACCAACGTCGGCCTAATCCGCGAGACCGTCGAAAGCAGACATGCTATTTCCGAGTGCGCGTTGCGCGTTCAAAAATTTCTTCGCGGCTTTCGTCGATTCTTCTCCATGTCATTCGTCGGTATGTATGGTGGCGGCAATCCTGCCGCGGCTAGATCTCAAAGGAAAAATGATGACCAAGATGATCTTCGTTAACCTGCCAGTGACGGACCTGGAGCGGTCGAAAGCCTTCTACGCGGCAGTTGGCGCGGTCAATAATCCCGCATTCAGTGACGATACCGCAGCGTGCATGGTGCTCTCCGATACCATTTTCGCGATGCTTCTCACACACGACAAGTGGCGCCAGTTCACCAGCAAGCGGATTGTCGATGCGCACACCGACGCGCAGGTGCTGCTCTGTCTGTCTGCGGATGATCGCGAGCAGGTATCCAGCCTTGTCGAAAAGGCGAGTAAGGCGGGCGGCAAGGCAGACCCTACGCCTGTGCAGGATTTCGGCTTCATGTATGGTCGCAGTTTCGAGGATCCGGACGGTCATATCTGGGAAGTGATGTGGATGGATCCCGAGGCGGTTCCGCCACACGGCTGACGAGTACTTCGCCGGGCAGGAGCCTTCGCGACGAGTCGCGAAGGCCGCGACAGTCCGGCTTCGACAGGAACGGGCACAGACGTTCCGGCAAGCGGCATTTATCTCCCGGCATGCCGGACCGTCGCTGCCCAGAATGCGAATGCAGTCATGCTGACGACGAAACCTAGTGCGCAAACGCCTGGCCACCCTGCACGCGAATAAATCACCGTCGACGATATCGCGCCCAAGCCGCTTCCAGCGGAATAAAAAAGCATGTAGCAGCCGACCAGGCGGGCATGCGCCTCGGGACGCGTGCTGAATATCATGCTCTGGTTGACGACGTGTATCGCTTGCCCGCCTATGTCAAGAAGTATGATGCCAACAATCAATAGGATCACTGACTTATCGATAAGCGAGATCGGTAGCCATGACGCGCAGAGAAGAACTAGCGCGACGCACGTTGTGGTCTGACCGTGGCCCCGGTCGGTCAAGCTCCCGGCACGTGCCGCCGCCATCGCGCCGAGTGCCCCGACCAGACCGAATGCACCGATGCCCGTATGTGACATTGCATGAGGCGGCGCACTTAGCGGTAGAACAAGTGCACTCCAGAAAATGCTGAATGCTGCGAACATGAGAAGACCAAGGAAACCTCGTACCTGCAGTACGCGCTCACGCAGCAGGAGTTCGATCATCGAACGCAGCAGGCCGGCGTAGCTCAATTGCACTCGGGACGGCCGCGGAGTCGGTAGAAAGAGAAGAAGCACAATCAGCATGCCGACAGCGAAAATTGCAGACACGAGGTAGACGGCTCGCCAGCCAGCCACATCTGCCACGACGCCGGCGAGCGATCGAGCCATCAGCAAGCCAACGACAACACCGCCCTGTGCCGTGCCGACTACTCTGCCGCGCTCGCTTTCGTTGGCAAGTGCGGCTGCGCATGCGATCAGAACCTGCGTCATTGCCGTGCCGAGCAATCCGACGCCAATCATTCCAGCGAGCAACGCATGCTGCGATCCTGATAGAGCCACGGCTACGCACGCGATGGCGAGCAAAACCAGCTGGCAGACGATAAGCCGCTTGCGGTTGAGCAGGTCGCCGAGCGGCACGACAAACATCAGCGAAAGCGCGCAGCCCACTTGAGTCGCTGTTATGACGCCACCCACATCGGAATGAGAAATATGGAAGTCGTGGGAGATGGCGTCGAGCAACGGCTGGGCGTAGTAGACGTTGGCAACGCTCACCGCACAACACACCGACATCAGGGCGACGAGGCCCGTGGGCATTTCTTTGCGCTCTATTGAGTCAGTGGGCGGATCATGCTGCACTTCGGGGGTACAGGACGTGCTCATGGAAAAGTCGGTTTGTGTAGTTTCAAATTGCAACTACGAAGAGTGTAGGGACAGTTGTTTTAAAATGCAACTTACGATTGAGCTTACGTGCGACCGTCGGTAATGTCGGTCGGGCTCGGACGTTCGCATTGGGATCGAGGAGCGCCAGATGGCCAGACAGAGAAGTCTTGTTGATTTATCGTGCCCGGTTGGCCGGGCGATTGACATCGTGGGAGACAGGTGGGCACTGCTGATAGTTAGAGACGCCTTCGACGGCGTGAGCCGGTTCGGTGAGTTCGTTTCCAGCCTGGGCATCGCCCGCAATATTCTGGCCGACCGCCTCAAGATGCTCGTTGAAGGCGGGGTGTTCGAGGTTGTGCCAGCGTCGGATGGTTCCGGACACCAGGAATACGTCCTGACAAAGAAGGGCGAAGCGCTTTTCCCTGTCATTGTGATGTTGCGTCAATGGGGCGAGGCCAATCTGTTTGCTCCGGGCGAGAAGCACTCGGTACTGGTGGACCGCAAGACGGGACGCGTAATCAAGAAGCAGACATTGAGGCACGACGATGGCCGCTTGCTGAATGCAGCGACCAGCGCGGTCCGAAAGGTGGCGCAGCCGTAACGTTTCTAGCCGCTATTCTCGAAGCGCGAATTTAGCCGCGCCGTCCCAATGTACGCGAAACGCGTATCGCTCGATTCATAAACGACTGGCCGATTACGGCGGCAACGGCACGTCTTCGATCAGCTCGGCTTTTTACAGCGTGCATCCTGCAATCGACGAAACAGCCGCCGCCTTCCGCGTAGTGCAGAGAGCAGTCTGCATAACCTGTTCCCATTCTGCGAAGCGATTGTGCGAAAAGTAGCGCAGTGCGAATAAGCGCATCTACGGACGACTAAATACGATTATTTCGTACGACGATATTATCGACGATTCAGCGATTCGCGACATTACTACTCGACTTTAGGCCGCGCCGACTGCACTGATTATATGAACGCATAACTTGAATATCGCCAGGCACTCTGTTGCTGCGCGAGGGCAGGGTGCGCGAATCCGGCTCGGGCGAAGTAACGCAACCTACCGTCCGGGCCGGTGGCTGAATCAACGAAAAAGCGTACCGTGAGCGGCTTCGCAAAACGGATGTGTTCAGGATGTATTCATCCAGGCGGGCTGGAGGTAGTCGATGAGAGTTCGATACAGCGAATGTCCAGCGAACCATTCCGAGCTGTTCTTCTCGGTCGTGATCGCCAACTACAACTACGGTCGCTTTCTCCGGCAAGCGGTGGAAAGCGCGCTGACGCAGGATTGGCCGCACGTCGAAGTCATCGTCGTCGACGACGGCTCGACCGATAACTCCGCGGAAGTCATTGACTCGTTTGGCGAAGCGATTACGGCCATCTTCAAGGAGAACGGTGGTCAGCGTGAAGCGAACAACATGGGCTTCGCGAAGAGTTCGGGCGACGTCGTTATCTTCCTCGATGCGGACGACGTTCTGGTGCCCGGCGCACTGCGCTCGATCGCCTCGGTGTGGCGCACCGGCCTCACCAAAGTGCAGGTATTGATGGAGCGAGTCGACGCACACGGGCGTCCCATACACAATGACAACGCCATTCCGAAGATTCGAAACGTGATTCCAAAGGTCCCGCCGGGACTCTCGCCGGAGGCGATCCGTCAGTGGGCATACAGGACGTCGGAGTATCCCACGCCGCCCGGTTCGGGAAATGCGTGGGCGCGCAGCTTCCTCAGAAAGATCTTTCCACTGGACGCGAGTTGCGATTCGTTCACGGATTCGACATGCATCGCGATGGCTCCCTATATGGGCGACGTCGAGACGATTCCCGCGCCTTTGGTGCTCTATCGCATGCATGGCGAGAACGATAGCGCGATGAGCGCGAACACGAATAACTTCGGCCGCGAGATTGCGCGCGCGCTCAAGCGACACCATGCCGCGTGCAAAGCCTGCGCCATGACCGGCAGGCCGCCACCGCCGATTAGCACGCTGTTCTGCGCACCGCATTTGCTTCAATTGCGAGTTGCTTCTTTGCGGCTGACACCGGAAAAACATCCGCTGCCCGGCGACAGCCGATTGCGCGCCCTGCGCGACGCATTGTCCATTCCCTTTCGCCCGAACTTCGAGCGAGCCGCGTTTCGTTGCCTGATTGCGGGATGGAGCATCGTCACGTTGCTCGCCCCCATGAACATTGCAAGATCGCTCATCCGGCGCCGATTCGTTTGAACGTATCCGGTCGGTCAGATCGCCTTGAGCTCTTGCCGGGAAGTCACCATGAAAGAAATGAACGTTGTGATCTGCAACTACAACTATGAAGAGTATCTGGCACAGGCAATAGATTCCGCGCTCGCGCAGGACTACATGAATACACACGTCATCGTCATCGACGACGGATCGACGGATGGATCGCGCGCCATCATGCAAGCCTACGCCACGCGCATAACGACTATTTTCAAGGACAACGGCGGGCAGGTCTCTGCCTACAACCTGGCGCTTCAGCGGCTCAAGACGGGCTATGTTCTGTTTCTCGATTCGGACGACGTACTCTATCCCGGCGCAGTGACCGAAGTGATGCAGAGCTTCGAGAGAGAAAACGTGGCAAAGGTGCAGTTCCGGCTGGATGTGATCGACTGCACCAGCAAATGTACGGGAGTTTATGTACCTCACTCGTTAGCCGACGGCGACTGTTTGAAACCTCTGCTCGACGGATGGCTGTACCCGTCACCGCCTGCGTCCGGCAACGCGTATAGCGTCAGTGCGTTGCGAAAAATCTTCCCCGTACCAGAGACGGCCAAGAGCCGGTATGGCGCGGATTTCTACGCGATTTACGGGGCGGCTCTGGTTGGAACAGTATTGAGCATTCCAAAGTCGCTCGGCGGTTACCGCGTGTATTGCGGAGCGCGAGGCGCTACGTTTGCTAATTCGGAGCAGACCGACAGGGCGCCTAAAGCATTCACGTCGCGGTGGGCGACTCTGCGCGAAATAGCATCGCGCCGCCTGGGCATGCAGTTGCCACGGGACTTTCACGATTTCGCGCTTGAAAGGGCGTATTTCTGCGCGAGTGTCTACAACGCGCCGCTGACGGCCCGCTGGCGCTGGATGTTAAAACATTCGCATGCTTATCTCCATGCGATCGTGGCAAATCCGTTCTGGAGCCTGAAGAAAAAGCTCGGGACGCTCGCGCTTTCCAGTCTTTGTCTCGTTCCATATTCGCCTATTGCTGATTACGCAGTCCGTTATATTTGCAACCCGTTAGCTCGCAATCACACCGCTAAAAAAGGAGTTCGTGTTGTTAGCGAAGCACGAGCGACGCACTTATAGGAGCGAGGCGCGTCACAGAACCCGGCCGTGCTTTACACCGTGAACACCTCAAGGCTTTGAGGATCGCTATGAAAGACGAATTACTGACGAAAGACGTGGCGCGCAGCTTTCATGACGCGGAGCTACTGTCCGTGACACATGATCGCGCCAGGTCCGAATTACGCACGACGTTCGCGCTGAGGGGCGACAACGTGCGAGCAATAACCTGCGAAGGAATACATGCGCTGAGGGCGGCAGACATCATTCGTCACAACGTGGTGTCGAGGGTATTGCTATCTTCGTGGCATCGATTCGCGGAGGGTGAACTGGCGGCGAAAGTCAACTGGGCAAATTCACTCGATGGCACCGAGGTCCGCCTTGGTTCGCCCTCCATGACGAGGTACGAGACGAGCATCGCCAGTGGGGATTGGAATCTGCTGGTGATCGAGCCGTCATATGGCGCGGAGATCGTCGTGATCTGCGACCGGGTAGCTTTAACCGCTTGCGTTGACGATGAGTCATGGTTGATGAGTCATGGCTGACGGCGCGCGTTTTTTAGATCGTTAGTGTTGAACCGGCGTGCGGAAGACCCATGCCGGGCGAGCGAGCAGACAAACTCGGCGCGGTCGAAAGTAGTCCCTCTCTTTTAAGGCGGAAGGCACCGATGAATGCGACGAACCTCCTTCTCGAACGCGTCATCAACCAACGATTTGTATCAGCTGGCATCCAGCAACTTTTTGCGGGGATGAATCCACTACACGACCTGGATGCACAGCGAATCTGGACCGGCGATGGCCTCGTCTCTTTCGATGCGTTCGACACTTTAATAACAAGGCCCTTGCGGCGACCCTCCGATCTGTTCCTCGTGGCGGGATATCGGCTGCAACGCGAATTTGGTTCTGTCGTCGAGCCGGGCGAATGGATGGCGATCAGGCAATCGGCGGAGTGGAGGGCACGCAAGGCCCGTGTCGAGCGTGAAGTGACGCTCGACAACATTTATGCGGAGATCGCAGAGTCGGTGGATTTGCCACGCGAATTCCTGTGTGCGGCGCAGGCCATCGAAGTCGCGCTCGAAAAGCGCTTGTTACGTCCCATAACCGGCATGGTCGAGATATTCAATCGCTTGTCGGCATTGGGAAGAACGGCAATTATTTCGGATATCTACTTTTCACGATCGGATCTGGAAAGCATGCTCAGCGGTTGCGGCGTGCGCGTGCAGCCGGGGCAGTTGTTCATTTCATGCGAGAACCGTCGTACCAAGAGGAGTGGGACTCTCTTTTCGGATGCGAAAGGCAGTGGAGTCAAACACCTGCACGTCGGAGACAACGTATTCTCCGATGTATTCCAGGTATGGCGCGTAGGCGGTCGTGCCGCGCCGTTCTTCAAGACGGCGCCCGGACGGCTCGAGCGCGAACTCGACAAGGCCGCGATCGAGCCGCCGCTGCTTGGGTCTGCTCTGTCGGGAAGCGCGCGCACGGCGCGGCTGCGCGTCAAGCCCGTCAGCGACCACGACGAGACGCTCGCAGAGGTATCGGCTGGCTTCGTGGGTCCGTTGCTGCTCGCGTTTGTCGTGTGGATTCTCACAGAGGCGAGACGCAGGAAAGTCGATCGATTGTTCTTCCTCGCGCGTGACGGCCAGATACTTTTATCGATTGCGAAAAAGATAGTAAGCGCATACGACTTGCCGATCGATTTGCGGTATCTGCACGTGTCGCGGCAATCGCTTCACTTGCCTGCTGTTCTGGACATATCGGAAGGCGACCTGAGTCATTTCGGTTTCAAGGCAGGCAATTCGCTCGCGGACGTGTTCAGGAAATTCGATCTGGATATCAATCACACGGCCATCGCCGGTTTGCAGGAACGTCTTGGTATTCGCTCCCCGCATGCCGCGATGAGTCGCGCTGAAGTAGAGCAGTTGATCCGGTACATCCAGACAGACGATCAGGTTCGCGATCTGATCAACGCGTCCGCTTCTTCTGCGCGACGGCTACTGCTCGACTATCTGGAGCAGCACGCATTCTTCGCGGACGGTAACGTCGGTGTCGTCGATATTGGATGGCGCGCAAATTTGCAGCGCTCGCTGGCAAAGGTTGCATGCAGCCGGGAAGCAGGCTTCGACCGACGCCTCTCGGGCTTTTACTTTGGCCTCTATCATCGTCCGGAAAACTGCGGCAGCCTCGATGACTATCTCAGCGAGTCCGTGGGAGAGCCTATCAGGCCGCTGATTCGCGCGCCCATTTTCGAAGCCTTGTGCGCGGCGGATCATGGCACGACGACCGGATACACGCGGGCAGACGACGGCTCTGTCTTTCCAAAGCTTCTCACTCGCGACAATCCGCAGGCGCTGGAATGGGGTTTGAAAATCCAACAGGATGTCATCAACGCTTATGTCGATGATGTGCTGGCCGTCCTGACGGCGGCTGAAATCGACATACTGGATTGTATGGACGGCTTGGCGCGCGGGGCGGCCGTCGTGACGAGCCAGGTGATAGGCTCGCCGTCACGTAAAGAGGCCATCGCGCTAGGCTCGTTTCCGCATGCGAGCGATCAGTTGCATAACGTGTTTGGGCAAGTCGCGCCTCCGTTGCCGCTCAGCGCGCGCAAGTGGATCTCGAGACTGGTAGCGCGTGATGGCGAGCCGATGATTTCCGAATGGCCTGAGGCAAGCGTGGTTCGCGCAGCGCCGCCGCTTACGGCCGGCATGATGCTGGGCGGTCTCAGCGTGGCGAGATGGTTACGCAGGCGTCTGTAGCCCGCCGGCTTCTGAGAGGAGAAAACGGCTAACAATATTCGATGCTTTGCTATGACGGCGCAGTGCTAAGCACGTCGTTATGTTTTCAAAGTACACAACATCGCATGGGAGGGTGACGCAATACGGACGGAATTCGTCGTTATAACGGCATGCCGGTGCACATTGCATACGCAGCGCATATCGTTAGAAGGATTGATTCGTTGGAGAACAGCAAAGTTTTTACTTAGGCTGCCGGATGTATCTCCACACTCCTTCCCGATGACTCATGACGTCTCCCGCCGCATGGCCGACCTGACTTCCATCCGCAACAGCTATGTCGCCGCGCAACCGTCCCGCGTAGGCGTTTCTCAAGCGACGCTGTACATCTGGCTCTCGTGGATAATTCCCGCGGTCGTCGTGCTGCTGTGGGAAACCGCGGCGCGCGTCGGATTCATTGCGCCGCAAGTGCTGCCTGCTCCGAGCAGCGTCCTCGAAACCGCCGTCAACCTGGCACGTAACGGCGATCTTTTCGTTCATCTCGGTGTGTCGCTGCTGCGCGCCGCGGGCGGGTTCGTGATCGGCGGAACGCTCGGCCTCGCGCTTGGCGTCATCGTCGGCTTTTCGCCGCTCGCGCAGGCGCTTCTCGACCGCTCCGTTCAGATGGTGCGTGCGGTTCCGTTCCTCGCCATGCTGCCGCTCGTGATCGTCTGGTTCGGCGTCGGCGAAGTCGCGAAGATTTTCCTGGTGGCGCTCGCGGTGCTCTTTCCGATCTATATCAACACGATGCTCGGCATTCGCCAGATCGATCCGAAGCTCATGGAGCTTGGCCGCGTGGTCGGACTCGAGCGGGCCGCGATCGTGCGGCGGATCATTCTTCCGGGCGCGATGCCGTCCATTCTCACGGGCGTGCGCTACGCGCTCGCGCATGCGTGGCTCGCGCTGGTCATCGCCGAAACGCTCGCAACGACGAAGGGCATTGGCTTCCTCGCGATGGATGCACGCGAATTCCTCAATACGAACGTCATCATCCTCACGATGATCATTTACGCGATCATCGGCGTCGTCGCGGACGCGCTGGTGCGTCTGCTCGAAGGCCGCTTCCTCTCGTGGCACGCGAACTACACGAAAGGAGCGCGCAAGTGAATCAGCCTACCGCTCCATCTCGCGATCGCGCTGCGGCAGCGCCTTCACACGAACGCGAACGCGAACGCATCAGTACTCAAGCATTGGCCGTTTCCGTCCGTGGACTAAAGCGGCGCTATGGCAGCCGCGTCGTGATCGACTCGCTCGACCTCGACATCCAGAAGGGCGAATTCGTCGCGCTGCTGGGTGAAAGCGGTTGCGGCAAGACGACGCTGCTGCGCGCGTTGGCCGGACTCGATCAGCCGGACGCGGGGACGATCCGCGCGCCGGAACGTCCGTCCGTCGTGTTCCAGGAACCTCGCCTTTTGCCGTGGGCGCCGCTGTGGGAGAACGTCGCGCTCGGTCACGAAAGGACGATTGGCCGCGACGGCGCCGCGCGCGCGCTCGCCGAAGTCGGACTCGCCGGCCGTGAGGACGACTGGCCGCGCAACCTCTCGGGCGGCCAGGCTCAGCGCGTGGCGCTGGCACGCGCGCTTGTTCCCGATCCCGCGCTGCTGCTGCTCGATGAACCGTTCGCGGCGCTCGACGCGCTGACCCGCATCAAGATGCACGGACTCGTCAAAGAGCTTGTCGCGCTCCACCAGCCAGGCGTGCTGATCGTCACTCACGATGTCGACGAAGCGCTGACCCTTGCAGACAGGATCATCGTCATGCGCGCAGGCCGCATCGCGGCCTCGTTCCGCCCCAAAGACCACGCCGGCACGCTGCGGTCCATTCTGCTCGAAGAGCTGGGCGTTCAGTCTCATTGACCCGTTTCCCGTCAAACCGAAGGATCTCAAAGGATGAATGATTCATTGCTGAGCCGCCGCCAGTTGCTGCGCGCGGCGGGCGGCCTGCTGGCCGGCGCCGCCGTGGGTGGTCTCGTTCCGGCGCAGGCAGCCGAACCGCGCAAGCTCACACGTAATACGGACACCGTACGAATCGGCTGGGGCTACGGCAGCCTGCCCGACATCGCCAAACAGCGCGGCGTGTTCGAAAAAACGCTCGCCGCCAAAGGCATCAAGGTCGAATGGATCGGGCCGTTCCCGAACCATGCGCCGTCGATTCAGGCCGTGGTCGGCGGCAGCGCGGACTTCGGCTTCTGGGGATCGACGACGCCCGCGCTCGCCGCAATGCTCGCCGGCTCGCCCATCGTCTTCAATGCGTTCGATATCTATTCGCCGCGCTCCACTTCCATCATCGCGAAGAAGTCGAGCGGCATCAACTCGATTGCGGATCTTGCGGGCCGCAAGGTCGCCGTCAACCGCTCCGGACTCGGCGAATTCCTGCTTATCGCCGCGCTGGAGAAACATCGCATCGACCGGGACAAGGTGCAGTTCGTCTATCTGAATCCGCCCGACGCCGCACCGGCGTTCGCGCAAGGCCGGGTCGACGCCTGGTCGATGTGGTCGCCGGGCGTGGACATCGCGCGCTTCTCGAACGACGCGAAGGACATATTCAACGAAGGCCGCGACCTGGATTTCCTGATCGACTATAGCTCGCTGGTCACGCGCCGCAAGTTCACCGAAGAGAACTCCGAGCTGATCCGCGCGGTCATCGATGCGTATTACGTTGAAGGGACATGGCAGTCGTCGCACTCCGTCGAAGCGGAGCAGCTCGTGCAGCGCGAGGGCAAGTATCCGGATCAGGTGCGCGACTATCTCGCCGGCCTCAAGCGCGTGAACCAGTTCCACGAAGCAGACGACGCCGCCTTCATCGCGCAGTTTCAGCGCGCCGCCGACTGGCTCGCGGAGCGCAAGATCATCAACTCGCGCATCAAGGTCGCGGACTACAGCATCAGAGTTTGAACACGGGCGAGCGCATGACTGACACCAGCAGCATCAACGACGCGAGGCCCACGCAGTGGATTTCGCCGCTGAGCGTAACGCTCGGCTTCGCGGAGATTATTGCCGACATCGCCGCGACTGCCGCGGCGCGCGAACGGGAGCATCGTCTGCCGCACGACGAGATCGCGAGACTCAAAGCGATCGGCTTCGGCGCGTTGCGTCTGCCGTCCGATAGAGGAGGGCATGGCGTGTCGCTCAGCGAATTGTTGGTCGTAGCCCGCGACGTGGCCGCCGCGGATTCGAACATCGCGCATGCATTCCGCAATCATCTGTGGCAGGTGGAAACGGCGCTCAGGAAGCGCGATCATCCGTTCCATGCACACGTCCTCGCACTGAGCGCGCAGAAAAAAACCGTCGGCCTGAGCTTTACCGAAAGCGATGTGAAGGCGGCCGGCGCGCGTCCGACTCAAGTGTTGAGCCGGCTCGAATGGGACGCTTCGCGCGACCTGTACGTCGGCTCGGGAGAGAAGGTGTACGCGACGGGCAATCTGTACAACGACGCGTTCGTCGGCCTCGCGGTGGAGAGCCGCGCGGGGCGAACCGTGCAATATGTGCTTGAGCGAAGCGCAGGCGTCAGCAACGACGACGACTGGCAAGGTTTCGGCCAGCGGCTGACCGGCTCGGGCACGGCCCGCTTTCGCGACGTCACCGTGCCGGCGGCGCATCTTTATCCGCTCGATCCGCCGGCGTCCGAACACGCCGCGCCGTGGGGATTCACGTTCCATCAGGTCTATCTGACCAATTGCATTGCGGGTATCGTGCGCCGCGTTGCGCTGGACGCCGTCGACGTGCTGCGCACGCGCGGCCGCAACTTCTATCACGGCGAAGCCGAGCATCCCGCCGACGAAGCCGTGCTTCAGTCGCAACTCGGTCGAATCCGTGGGTATACGGCGAGCGTCGAAGCAACCGCCGATCGCGCTGTCGCTGCCTTGCAGCGCGCCTGCGACGCTTACGGCATGGACGGCGAATACGAGGCCACGCTCGCTGCCACCTTTGCAGCGTCCGAAGCCAAGGTCGTGATCGACGACCTCGCGCCGCAGATCGCAAGCTGGCTGATCGATCTCGGCTCGGGCTCGGTCGTCTCGCGTATCGGTGCGCTCGACCGGCACTGGCGCAACATCAAGGTCATCGCCTCGCACAATCCGCGGCTCTATAAGGAGCGTTTGCTTGGACAGAATTTGCTGACCGGTCAGTTGCCGCCTACCGGTGCGTTTTTCTAGGCGTGCATGAAAGCGCCCGCGCGCGTGCCACGACGTGACATGACGGGCGGGCGTTTGACTTTCGGCGGTGGCGTTGTGTTCAGTCCAGCAGGCGGCGAACGCGCGGCATGACTTCCTCGGCGAAACGGGCCATGTCGGCTTCGAAAGGCTGGAACTGCAGCATGAACAGTTCGATGCCGGCGCGATGGAACTCCGCAATGCGCCGCGCGACCGTATCGTAATCGCCGACAAGGCCCGCAGCCGTGCCGCCGTTCGATCCGACGCGCGCCGAGCGCGCGAAGGTCTGATGCATCACCGCGTTGGGATCGATGTTGGCTTTTTGCCGTTCCCGTAGCGGCTTGTCGAGTTCGGCCAGTGCGAACAGGTGCTCGAGATGAGCGTCGGCCTCGGACTGCGTCTCGCGTGCAATCACGAACGCCGACAGGCCGAAGCGCAACGCATCGTGGCCGGCCGGACGGGGGCGCGCGGAGACATCGGCGATAAGAGCCGCCACGTCGTCATGCGGCTGTCCGTTGATGAACCACACATCGCCATGCGCGGCCACCAGCGAACGCGCAGGCTCCGACTCGCCGCCGACATAGATGCGCGGCCGCGCGCGGAACGGATCGGCCGGACGCAACTGATAGTCGTCGATACGGAAGTTGTCGCCGCGATGCGTGAGCGCTTCACCGCGCAGCAACGCATCGACGACGGTGATCCATTCGCGGCCGTACGCGTAGCGTTCGTCGTGTTCCGCAAAGCCGATGCCGGCGCGCTCAAGCTCGGGGCGATTCCATGCGTTCACGAGATTGATTGCGAAGCGTCCGCCGCTGATGTGCTCGATCTGCTGCGCCATTTTCGCGAGCACGGCCGGATGGTACAGATACGGCTTGATCGCGGCGATGATCTCGATGCGTGAAGTCAGTGCCGCCAATGCAGCCGATGCCGTCCACGCCTCGAGCTGATCGAGCGAAGGATCGTGCGGATTGATGGTGTGCTGCGCGACGAGCACCGAATCGTAGCCGAGACGCTCGGCTTCCAGCACGAGCGCCTTGTTGCGCGCCCATGAAGCGTCGTAGGGTTCCGCGGGGTCCTGCAGCGCCGCACGGCTGCCATGTACGAGCGCCCAGACGCCGAAGCGGAGAGGTTGGGACATTGCGCGAGTAACCCCGAGGACGGAACAGGAAGGATGCCTATGTTAAAGGCCGCGCGCGTGCGCCGTTCCAATTTCTATCGATATGCAATTGCCGTATTGGCATTTGCAGCGCGTCAACGCATCCACGTACCTCTAAGAAGCTTGCGACGAATCTCACGTTGCCTTCTTCACATCCTTGCTCGACCGGTTCGTCAGCATCGCGCCCGCGATAAAGTCGAAGAGATAATCGGCGCGTGGCGCGAACGACGGCTGGTCGACGACCCAGCCGAGCGCCGACATCAGCGCGAACAGGTCGATACCGTTCATATCGGCGCGCGCGGTTCCTTCGGCCTGAGCGCGGAGCAATAGCCGCTCGCCCGCCGAGTGCACCGCTGCGCATGACGCGTAAAGCGCGGACTCAGGGTCCGCGTGGGCGCTCGCCATCAACGCGACAACGCCGTTATAGCTATGGACGAATGCGACGCCTTCGCGAAACCAGGACACGAACGCTTCGTCAGGTGGACTCGACGCTTCCAGTTCCGCCGCCTTTTGCGTCAGCGCGTCCAGATGCTCGCGCAGCAACGCCTCGAACAACGCTTCCCGCGTCGGGAAATGGCGCAGCACGGTCGCCAGACCGACGTCGGCGCGGCGCGCGATATCTCGCATGGACGCATCGGCACCATGTTCGCTGATGACGTCGCGCGCGACTTCAAGTAGATGGCTGTAGTTCTTTCTGGCGTCGGCTCGCATGATTTTCTTGACAAGTGGATCAGTGATCCATATATTTGACTCAGGATGTGGATCAGTGATCCATAAGATACAGCGCTTTTGTTCAAATGGGAATAGCGGCGCTGCCCGACACCACGAAAGGAGAAGTCATGGGAAAGCTAGACGGTAAGGTTGCAGTCATCACGGGCGGTTCGAGCGGCATGGCGCTGGCGAGCGCGAAGCGGTTCGTTGAAGAAGGCGCGTATGTGTTCATCACGGGCCGCAGGCAAGAGGCGCTCGACGAGGCCGTCAAGCAGATTGGCCGCAACGTGACCGGCGTGCGCGGCGACGCGGCCAATCTCGACGACCTCGACCGCCTGTTCGATACAGTCAAGCGGGAGAAGGGCAAGATCGACATCCTGTACGCAAGCGCCGGCACGGGCGAAGCGCTGCCGCTGGGTCAGATTACCGAGCAGCACTTCGATGCGGCCTTCGACCTGAATGCGCGCGGCACGCTGTTCACGGTTCAAAAGGCGTTGCCGCTCTTCAACGATGGCGGATCGATCTTCATGACCGGATCGATTGCGTCGATCAAAGGTTTCCCTGGTTTCAGCGTGTATGCGGCGAGCAAGGCGGCGCTGCTCGCGTTCGCACGCGGCTGGCTCAACGAACTGAAGGGCAGGAATATCCGCGTGAACGTGCTGAGCCCGGGGCAGATCGCCACGCCGATTCAGGAACAAGTCTTCGACGAAGAGACGAAGCGGCAGTTCGAATCGCTGGTGCCGCGCGGGAAGATGGGTCGTCCCGAGGAAATCGCGACGGTTGCGCTGTTTCTCGCTTCAGACGATTCGAGCTTCGTGAATGGCGTGGAGTTGTATGTCGACGGCGGCACGTCGGCTATCTGAGATCGCGCCGATACACGTGTAGAAGTAGCTATCGACTTGATGAAGGTGGTCCAAGTACTTCCATAAATCCGGATTCCTTATCATATTGAATGGAGTTTTCGCATGAGCTATTCGATTATTGGCTTTGGCGCGGTAGGCCAGGCGCTCGCCCGAGCGTTTGCAAGAAAGAACATCGAAGTGACCGTCGCCAGCCGGCGCTCGCCCGAGAGCCTGACGCAGCAGGCAAGAGCGATCGGCCCCACCGTTGTCCCGAAGACGCTGCAAGACGCCATCGCGTCCGACATCATCTTCCTGGCCATTCCGTTCTGGGAACATCGCGAAGTCGCGAAGCTGATCCCGAACTGGCAGGGCAAGACGATCATCGACGCGACCAACGCTTTCGGTGTTCCCGTTGAGGAACTAGACGGTCAGCCGTCGTCCGCGGTTATCGCCAAAGCGTTCACCGGCGCCCGGTTCGTAAAGGGCTTTAACCATCTGCCCGCTGGAGTTCTTGCGTCTGATCCGAACGTGAACGGCGGCAGCCGCGTCGTGTTTCTGTCGAGCGATGACGAAAAGGCGGTGGCACCGGTCGCGGCTCTGGCCGAACAACTCGGTTTCGCGCCGATCGCGCTCGGACCGCTCAAGAATGGCGGCTCGCTCGTGCAGGCCAAGGGCAATACGTGGGCTGAACTGATCTTCAAGGATCTCGTCAAGTTCAAATAGCGGCGCGTCGCGGGAAAGTCGCAGCGGCCACGCGCATTGCATTGCTAAACGCGTGGCCGTGATCCGCACAGCTCCTATCTCAGCGCTTGCCCGACACCGCGGCCGCTCCCACGTTTCCCCTACCGCGTTGCCTCAGCCAAGCGCGACAACAGCAATTTCGACCAGCAGCTCCGGCGCGGCAAGTTTGGCCTGCACCGTCGCACGGGTCGGCGCGCAGCCTTGCGGAACCCACGCGTCCCAGACCTCGTTCATGCCGGCGAAGTCGCGCGAAATATCCGCGAGCCAGACTTGCGCGGAAACGAGCCGCGTCTTGTCGATGCCGGCCTTCTCCAGGAAGCCGTCGATTTTCTCCAGCACTTTGGCGGTCTGAATCTTCACGTCGGGCGCATGATCCGCGGAAGTCTGGCCGCCGATAAACACGAGGCCGGCAGCCTTCACGACGCGGCTCATACGTTGATTGGTTTCGATACGAACAATATCGGTCATGACAGTTTCTCAGGTTGAGGTCGAACGAAGCCGCCGCGCGTGCTCGCGAAGCGCGCACGACGGAACAAAAAACAGAACCGCTTAATGCGTCGCGAGTTGCGCGGCGCCGGCGTGAGAGGGCGCCGCGTTGCGCTCGAAACGATCGATCGCGAACGCGTCGAGCGAAAGGCTCGGCGTGCCGTCGAGCATCAGTTCGGACACGAGCTTGCCGCAACCCGGTCCCAACTGAAAACCGCTGCCGCAATAGCCGAACGAGTAATACAGATTCGACGCCTCGCGGCTCGCGGAAATCACCGGTAGTTCGTCTTCGGTGAATGCTTCGACGCCGGCCCATGCGCGATTCACGCCGAGATTGCGCAGATGCGGAAACAGGTCGGTCACGGTTCGGGCGCTGCGCACGAGCCGCACGAAATCGACTTCGCCGTGACGATTCGCCAGATCGGCAATGCCGATCAGTTTTCCGCCGATCACGACCGTGCCGTTGTCGAACTGCTTGAAGGACAGCGGCCTGCCGGTTGCGCCGAGCGTTGCGCGGCAGAAGGGCGCGACGCGATGCGTGACCATCAGCATCAGACCTTCGGGATGAACGGGCACGGGCTCGCCCACCTGCTTGGCCAGTTCGCCGGACCACGCGCCTGCGGTGACGAGCAGTTTCTCCGCGCTGAACGTGCCGCGCGGCGTGTGCGCGAGCCAGCGCGTGCCGCGTTGTTCGATGCGGCGCACGGCGGTGCCTTCGAGAAAACGCGCGCCAAGGCGCTGTGCGGCGAGCCGGAAAGCCGTCGTGGTCCGATAAGGCAACGCGTAGCCGTCGCGCTCCACCCAGATACCGCCGGTCACATGCCGCGCAAGCGCCGGTTCGAGTTCGAGCACGGTCTCGCGGTCAATGACCTTTTCATGCGTGAAGCCCCGCGATTCGAGTAGCGCGACTCGCTCGCGGCATACCTGAAGTTCGTCGTCGGTTTCGGCGATCTTCAACTGGCCGGACGCGACAAACCCACCGTCTTCGCCGAGCAGATCGGTCATGCCGTGCCAGATTTCACGCGACATCAGCGCAAGCGGAATCTCAGGCAGCGGACGGCCCAGCGTCCGCACGCCGCCCGCGTTGACCCCCGACGAATGACGCGCGACATAATCGGCTTCCAGCACGATCACCTTCGCGCCGCGACGCGCCAGATGAAACGCGCTGCTCGTGCCGTGCAGCCCGCCGCCCACCACGAGCACATCGGCTTCCTGCGTGACGGTCGTGTCATTCACCGGCGAGTTCTCCGAGCGTGAGCGGCTTGATCGGCGGACGGATGCGGTAATAGCCGACTTCGGCCGGCGAGACGCGGCGCGCATCGGCGATTACTTCGGTCACCGTAAGACCGCACATGCGTCCCTGGCACGGTCCCATGCCGCAGCGTCCGAACGACTTCGCCTGATTCGGTCCGACGCAGCCGAGTTCGACGAACTGGCGCAATTCCCCCGCGGTCACTTCCTCGCACCGGCACACGACGGTCTCGTCGCGCGGAATGCGGTTGATGTCGCGCGGACGGTACAGGC
The DNA here is from genome assembly GCF_000172415.1 of Paraburkholderia graminis C4D1M. Taxonomy (GTDB): domain Bacteria; phylum Pseudomonadota; class Gammaproteobacteria; order Burkholderiales; family Burkholderiaceae; genus Paraburkholderia; species Paraburkholderia graminis. The sequence goes on along the minus strand of NZ_ABLD01000011.1, from coordinate 97,010 downwards.
TGTCGAGAAACGGCCGAATGCGCATCACACCGGCGAGCGCGCGGCGATGTTCGACGGCTTCGGCGTCGCGTGTCGCCGCGGTCAGCGCGCCGAGTTGCGCGGCCACCGCGAGGCCCGCGAGCGTGCCCTGCAATGCGGCCGCCTGCGCGCCGCCGATGCCCGCGCCATCGCCCGCGATGAAGATGCCCGGCACGTCGAGCTCGCCCCATGCGTCGACCTTCGGCGTGAAGCACAGTTGAGCGTTGTCCCAGCGATGCGCCGCGCGCAGCGCCTGCGTGAACTGCGTGTTCGGCACCACGCCCTGATGCAGCAGGATCACATCGGCTTCAATACGATGCGCTTTACCGTGGCTCGTGAAGTGCAGCGCGGCGGCACGCTCCACATTATCTTCACCGATGCGCCCCTCGACGCGCAGATCGTCGGCGGCCTCGAAGATCGGCACGCCCGCGTCGCGCAACGTGCGAATCAATTGCAGGCCCTTGCTGAGAAACGGCCATGCGCGCAGCGCGGCGAACATGTGACGTTTCGCGCGCCAACGGTCTTCATGACGCGTGGTATCGACGAGCGCGCGGATCGGCACGCCCGCACGCACATACTGCCAGCCGAGCAGATACAGCAGCGGTCCGCAGCCTGCGAGCACGGGCGGCGCGGCGGGCACTTCGCCCGCGCTCTTCAACAGAATCTGCGCCGCGCCCGCCGTCAGCACGCCGGGCAGCGTCCAGCCCGGAATCGGGAAGGGCCGTTCCAATGCGCCGCTTGCGAGAATCACGCGCTGCGCGTCGAAGCTGCCGATCTTGCCGTCCTTCAGATAATTGACGCCGCGCTCGCGCGTGACCTGCCACACGGTCGCATTGGTCAGATGACGCGCGCCGGAGGCGGCGAAGGCCTCGGCAAGCGCCGCGCCCGCCGCGTAGTCGGGGCCGAGAATCTCCTTGCGGCGCGCATCGGCGCGGCCGATCGCGCGATAAATCTGGCCGCCCACGGCGTCCTGCTCGTCGATCAACACAGTCTTGAGGCCGGCGCGCGCCGCGCGCGTGGCCGCGCTCATGCCGGCGGGACCGGCGCCGACCACGACGACGTCGACAGCCTCGGAAGCGAACTCGGAAGCGAATTCGGAAGCGAAATCAGCGGCCATGTGCGTTCTCCATCGGTGCGTCGGCGAAGCTCACGGGCGGCAGATCGCGCGCGCCTTCCTGCGAGCGGATACGCATGCCCGCCTTGACTTCGACCATGCAGGCCTGGCGGCTCGGCACGCCGTCGATCTCGACGAGGCAATCGAAGCACGCGCCCATCATGCAGAACGGCGCGCGCGGTGCGCCGGAAACCGGCGTCGCGCGAAAACGCGATACGCCCGCCGCGAGCAGGGCCGCGGCCACTGAACGACCACCGGGCACGGTAAGCGGCTGATCGTTGAACCAGATGGCGACGTTGGTGACGGCCGCGCCTTCAGCGCCGGGCAGCACCTTGAAGAGCGTGTGAGCCGGTGTGTGAGTCGATTGAGTAGTCATGTCGGATTCAGTGTGCGGAAATCAGTTCTCTCGCGTGCTCGAAGCGTTGCGCGGAGAAGGTGGGCAACTCGTCGGGCATGGCCGCGCCCATGATCCACGGCGCGACGCGCAGCGCATGCGCGGCCGCGAGCGTCACGCCGCTATGGCACGTAACGACGAACGCGCCCGGATGCGCTTCGGACTGGTCGTAGATCGGAAAGCCGTCAGGGCTATAGACGCGCAGCGCGGCCCACATGCGCACGAGCCGCACGTGTTGCAGCATCGGAAAAGCGCGCACGCCGCGCCGGGCAATGTCGGCGAGCACATGCGTCGTGGTGAAATCGTCGAAGCCGACTTCCTCCATCGAATCGCCGAACTGCACGCTGCCTTCGTCGGTCTGGCGCACGTTGAGCGTCGGATAGTGGAGAAACGGCGCGACGCGCTCGCTCACCAGCACTTGCCCGCGATTCGGCGCAACCGGTGCATGAAGTCCCACGAACGGCGCGAGCGTGCGATTGCCGAGTCCTGCGGCGAGCACGACCTTAGCAGCGCGATACGTGCCGCGTTTTCCATGCACGACAAAGCCGTGTCCTTGAGCTTCGATGCGCGCCGCGCGCTCGCCCGAGACGAGCTTCACGCCGCGTGCCTGCATCGCGGTGTGCAGCGCGCGCAGCAGCTTGAGCGGGTTCACGTGGCCGTCCATCGGCGTGTAGCTCGCGCCGATCACCGCGGGCCCGACTTGCGGAATGCGCGCGCGGACTTCGGCGGCATCGAGCATCTGATACGGGTAATCGCCCAGTTCGGCTCGCAGCGTCGACAGACGTTTTTCGCGCTCGGCGAGTTCGTCGTCGTTAAAGCAGAAGTGGAAGCCGCCTGGCTGTTTCAACGCGACGTCGATGCCGCTCTCCTGTTGCAGCGCTTGCGCGAGTTGCGGCCAGCGTGTCGCTGAGCTTCGCGACCAGCGTGCGTAGGGCGACAGGCCGTAGCCCTTGCCCTGAATCCAGACGAGGCCGAAATTGCCGCGCGACGCGCGAAAGCCGCCGTCGTCCTCGTCGAGCACGGTGACGCGCGCGCCTTCGCGGGCGAGCCCGTAAGCGACGGCCGAACCGACGAGGCCGCCGCCTACGACTACCACGTCCGCGAGCTTATCGGCACTCGCGGCGGTGCTTGTCAATGTCATCGAGCTTCTCCGATCAGAATGCGGTCGAGTCCGACCATGCGGTCAAGCAGGACCATCAGCAGGACCGTGCCGACAATCAGCACCGCCGACACCGAAGCGACGAGCGGATCGATCGTCTGCGCGATCTGGTTGTACATGGCGACGGGCAGCGTGGTCGTGCCGGGCGTCGCGACGAAGATGGTCATCGTCAGTTCGTCGAAACTCTGGATGAACGACAGCACCCAGCCGCCCGCGACGCCCGTGCGGATCATCGGCAGCACGACGCGGCGAAACGCGGTGAAGCGGCTCGCGCCACACGACAGCGCGGCGCGTTGCGCATCGCGATCGAGCCCGACCGCCGACGACAGCGCGAGACGCAGCGCATACGGCAGCACGATGACCACGTGCGCACAAACGAGAGACCAGAACGAGCCCGACAGATGCAGCAGCGAAAGAAAACGCAGGAACGCGATGCCGAGCACGACGGCCGGAATCATCATCGGCGAGAGGAAAAAGCTGGTCAGCGCAGCGCGGCCCGGAAAGCGATAACGCGCGATGGCGAGCGCCGCGGGCACCGCGAGCAGCACGCCGATGGTCGCCGCGGCAAACGCGAGCCGCACCGACAGCCAGAACGCCGAGACGATGTCGCCGTTCTCGATGATCGCGCGGAACCAGCGCAGCGACGCGCCATCGAAGGGCATCGAAATAAAGCCCTTGTCGGTGAACGCGACGAGCATCACGACGACGAGCGGCGCGAGAATGAAGGTGAGGAAGAACGCGTTGTAGACGAGCCCGAGAATGCCGTTCTGTTTCATGATCGCTCTCCTTCGCTCAATCGAAGATATGCCGGAAGCGGCGTTCGGCGAGGCGGCTGCAGCCCATCACGATCGCCACGTTGGCAATCAGCAGCAACACGGCGATACTCGCGCCGAGCGGCCAGTTCAGCGTGCCGAGGAACTCGTCGTAGGCGGCCGTCGCGACCACTTTGAGGCGCCGCCCGCCGATCAGCGCGGGCGTGGCGAACGCGGACGCCGACAGCGCGAACACGATGATCGAACCCGACAGCACGCCCGGCATGATCTGCGGCAGCACCACGCGGCGAAACACCGCGAACGGCGAGCCGCCGAGCGAACGTCCGGCCCATTCGATTTGCGGGTCGAGCTTTTGCATCGTCGCCCACACGGACATCACCATGAACGGCACCAGTACATGCGTGAGCGCGATGATCATGCCGGTCATCGTGAAGACGAGGCGGACGGGTTCGTCGGTGATATGCAGCGACTGCAACGCGTTGTTGAGCACACCGTTGTTGCCGAGCAGAATCTGCCAGCCGAGCGTGCGCACCACCACCGAAATAAGCAGAGGCCCGAGCACGACGAGCAGACACAGCGATTGCCACGGACGCTTCATCCGCGCGAGCACGATGGTTTCCGGCACGCCGAGCACGATCGAAAGAAGCGTGACCGCGAAGGCGAGACCGGCGGTGCGCAGGAAGATCGTGCCGTAGTACGGATCGCTCACGACCTCCCAGTAATTCGTGAGCGTATAAGCGGACGTGACGCCGGCCGTGTCGCTGAACACGCGGAACGACAACATCAGCGTGAGCAGCAGCGGCACCAGTAAGAGACCAATGAAAAGCAGCAGCGCCGGCCCCGACAGCAGCCACGGCGCTGCGCCTGGGCGGTCGTCGTCAAGCGTGGCCATGAGCGCCCTCCGGCCGGTCTTGCGTCAGTACGCGCAGGTCGTCGTCGGTCCATGCGAGGCCGACTTCGTCGCCTTCCTCGGGCGGCGGCGCGCCGTGATTCGGTTGCGCGACGCGCAGCTTGCCGAGCTCCGTCTCGACTTCGAGCAGCCATTGATTGCCGACGAAAACGCGCGTCGCGATACGGCCGCGCACGCGCGCATCGCCGTTGGCGAGATGGACTTTTTCGGGGCGGATATAGACATGCACGGCGCCGTCGACGTGCCGGCCTTCGTGCGGAACATGCAGCGTCGTGCCCGCGACATCGACTTCGGCGCAACGCGGATTGCGCCGCAACACTTCGCCGGCCAATGCGTTGGTGCGGCCGAGAAACGTCGATGTGAACGGCGTAGCGGGGCGCTCATACGCGTCGTACGGCGTGCTCAGTTGCGCGATCACGCCGCGATGCATCATCGCGATGCGATCGCTCATCGTCATCGCCTCGACCTGATCGTGCGTGACGAGAATCGTCGTGATGCCGAGACGCTTCTGGATTGCGCGCAGTTCGATGTGCATCTCCTCGCGCAGCTTGGCGTCGAGGTTCGACATCGGCTCGTCGAGTAGCAGCAGTTCGGGTTCCATCGCGATGGCGCGCGCAATCGCCACGCGCTGACGCTGGCCGCCCGACAGTTCCTTCGGATAGCGATGCCCGAGGCCTTTCAGCCGCACGAGAGACAGCGCTTCGGCAACGCGCTCTTCGCGTTCCTTGCGCCTGACCTTGCGCATCTCGAGCCCGAAGCCGACGTTGCCCGCCACCGTCATATGCGGAAACAGCGCGTAGCTTTGAAACACTACGCCGATGCCGCGCTTCTCGGGGCGCTCGTTCGTGATGTCGCGGCCATCGAGCAGAATGCGGCCGGTGGTCGGCGAGACGAAACCGGCGACCATCTGCAGCGTCGTCGTCTTGCCGCAGCCGGACGGGCCGAGCAGCGCAAGCAGCTCGCCGCGTTCGACGTCCAGATCGATGTGCTCGATCGCCGTGAAATCGCCGTAGCGTTTCGAAATGCCTTGCAGAGTCAGAAAGGCCATGCGCCTCGCTCCTTCATCAGATCGCGCGCCGCGCGAGGAATCTGCCAGTGCCGAAGATGTTCAGCGCTCGACCGAACGGTTCCAGCGCTCCGTCCATTCCGTGCGATGCTGGTTGATCGTGGTCCAGTCCATCGCGGTCAGCTTCGAGATCTGATCGGGACCGTAGGGCACGCGTGCAGCGATTTCAGGCGTCAGCTTCACGGTCTTGTTCACCGGACCGAGTCCGATGCCTTGCGCCTGCAAGATCTGCACTTCCGGCGTCAACAGGTACTGCACGAATTGCTGCGACAACTGCGGCTGCGCGTTTTCAGCGACCACGCACGCGGCCACCTGCAACGCGACCGCGCCTTCTTTCGGGTAGATGAACTTCAGCGGAAAGCCGGTGTTCTGCAACGCGACCGCGCGGCCGCTGCCGTACGGAGCGAGGATCACGTCGCCGGATTGCATCTGGCCGTCCATCTCGCCAGGCGTCGGCGCCCAGGACAGCACGTTGGGCGCGACCTGCTTCGTCATCGCGGTGAAGCCGGGGTCGATGTTCTTTTCGCCGCCGCCCGAGAGGCGCGCGAGCATCACGAGCGTATGCAGGCCGTACGTGTTGGTGATCGGCGGCACGCCGAGCTTGCCCTTGATGTGGCTGTCAGTGAGCGACTTCCACGAGTCGGGCGGCGGCAAGCCGGCTTTCTTGAAGGCTTCCTCGTTATAGCCGATGCCCGTCGCCACCATGCCCACGCCGATTGCCGACGGCCCCAGCTTCGCAAGCGGGTAGACGTCTTTCATCACGGGCGCGTCGTCGAGCTTCGCGCACAGGTTGAGCTGCATCGCCTGGTACATCGGGCCGTCGTCCATCACCGCGACGTTGATCTGCTGATGACCCTTCTGCGCCTGGAGCTTCGCGAGCGTGTCGCTGGAATTGCCCGCGACGTACACAATCTTCACGTTGTGCGCCTTCTCGAACGGCGGAATGATTTTCTGCCGATAGAGCTGTTCGTTCGACCCGCCGACGTTGGCGACATACAGCGTGGTCTCGGCCTGCGCGATGAGCGGCGCGGCGAGGCTGACGGCGAGCGAAACGGCCGCAAGGGCGGGGGCGGACAGACGGCGATGCAACGCTCTTTTCATGACGACGATCTCCAGTTCCGGTATGTGTGGGGCGGGCTTCGCTGCCCGTCGCTGAAATGCAGTGTCGCGCCGGCTGGCTATGTCGTCCAATACGAATAAAATACCTATCCATACATGGATGATATGGATAGGCAGACCGTCTCCTGGGGAAAATACGCATGAATCTCAAGCACATCGAGGCGTTTCGCGCGGTGATGGTGTCGGGGTCGATGACCGCCGCAGCCAAGGCGCTCTTCACGTCGCAACCGAACGTGAGCCGTCTGATTGCGCAACTGGAGCGCGATACGGGCCTGCAGCTATTTCAGCGCAGCGGCGTGCGCCTGATTCCCACTAGCGAGGGCGAGGCTTTTTTCCGCGAGGTCGAACGCGCTTTCGTCGGCTTGCAGGGACTGGCGAATGCGGCCGCGCAGATTCGCAATCTCGGCAGCGGGCGCTTGCGGATCGCGGCGATGCCGTCGGCGGGCATGACGCTCGTGCCGCATGCGATCAAACGTTTCGTCGAGCTGTTTCCCGATGTGACGGTGTCGCTGCACGTCAATACGTCGGCGACGGTCAATCATTGGACGGCATCGCAGTTCTGCGATCTCGGCGTGGCGGTCTACGTGAGCGAGGCGTCGGATTGCGAGGTCGAGCAGCTATCGGACGTTGCGGCCGTCTGCGTGATGCCGGCGGCGCATCGGCTCGCTGCGAAGCGCAGCATCAAGCCGGAGGACCTGGAGGGCGAGTCGTTCATATCGCTCTGCCACGGCGACGGCACGCGAGCCTTGATGGACGAGGTATTCCTGCGCGCCGGCGTGCAGCGCGTGCTCGCCATCGAGGCGCAGTACACCGCGATGTGCTGCGAGATGGTCCGTCATGGCATGGGCGTGACGCTCGCGCATCCAATCGTCGCGCGGGACTATGCCGGACCTGATATTGCGATCCGGCCGTTTGTGCCGGCTACGCGTTTTCAGACCTATTTGCTGTTTCCGCCGCATCGGCCGCGGGAGCGGCTCGCGTCGGCGTTCGTCGAGGTGTTGCGCGGCTTGCACGACGAATTGCTGGCGGAAGTCGTGCCGCCGTCGCGCAATGCCGCGCCGCGCGGGCGGGCGAAGTCGCGGGTGGGCGCGTGATGCGTTGTGCTTACGCTCCCGGGTTCCTTATAGCGCGCGAGCCGCCGCTGCGCAGGCTTTCTTGATTCAAACCAGTCGGGCGCCGCCATCCAGATTCAGCGTGACGCCGTTCATGAAGCCATTGGTCATCAGGAACACCACGCCCGCACCCGCCTCGGCGGCAGTGCCCAAGCGGTGCAGCGGCAGAGTCTGCTTGAGTCCTTCGATAAAGCCGTCGCGGGCCTCGCCCAGCGCCTTGTGAAAGATGGGTGTGTCGATCGGTCCCGGTGACAGCGCATTGACGCGAACCGGCGCCAACTCGAGGGCAAGACCGCGAGCGAGCGCCTCCATTGCCGCCGACGCCGCGCCGAGTACCGCAGTCCCATAAGCGTTCGGACGATCCGCGAGGCTGCCGGAGATCAGCGTGATCGAGCCGTCCTTGCTCAGGCGATCGCCCAATGCGCGGATCACATGGACGGCGGCCCAGATACGCTCCTCCAACGCCTGACGCAGATACGCCACCTCGGCGTCGCGCACCTTGCTCGCGACGAATGTGCCGGCCAGCAGCACCAGATGGTCGACGCGAGTTATGTCCTTCACGGCGCGTTGGAGCGAATCGGCGTCGGTGACGTCCGCAGCGCGCCATCCCGCGAAACCGTGGTCTTTCGCCGCCTGTTCGGCGGCAGCCGCGTTGCGGCCCACAACGATGACCTGCGCGCCTGCCTGCTTGGCCTGAATCGCGGCCTGGAGCCCGATACCCGAAGTGCCGCCGAAAACCAGCACCGTCTTGTCCGCGAGTTGCGCCGCGTTGCCTGCCTGCACTGCGTTAGTCATTTTCTTCTCCAGGGATGAACGCCCGTTGGCGTCGTTGGAAAGAAGATTAATTGACGACGCACAGCTTGATAATTGGGCCGGACATCGCTTTAATAGTGCCATCATGGAACAAATCGAACGACTCACCGGGCTCATGGCGTTTGCGCGTGCCGCGTCGCTCGGCAGCTATACGGCCGCCGCACGTTCGCTCGCGGTTTCGCCGTCCGCGATCAGCAAAAGCGTGCAACGGCTCGAGCAGCACTTCGGGCTCAAGCTGTTCAGCCGGACAACGCGCTCGTTGACGCTGACGCCTGAAGGCCGCGATCTGCTCGAAAGGACGCAACGTCTGCTGCGCGAAGCGGAAGACATTGAGCAGGCTGTGGCCGCGGCTCGCGCCGAGCCGGCCGGCACGCTCAAGGTGGCGACGTCGCTTCCCGTTGGCGTGCACATTCTTGCTGCCGCGTTGCCGCAATTTCGCAAGCGCTTTCCGAAGGTGAACGTCGACGTTCGACTGAGCGACCGGATTGTCGATCTGATCGAGGAGGGGATCGATGTTGCGGTTCGCGTCGGCGATCCGGGCGACACGAGACTGATTGCACGCCGGCTCGCTCCGCATCGGATATGCGCGTTTGCGTCGCCGGATTATTTGAAGGCGCGCGGCACGCCCCGGCACCCGAGCGACCTGCAGAGCCACGATTGCGTGAACTTCCGCTATCAATCGACGGGGCAGCCAGCCGTCCGGCCGTTCTGGATGGGAGACAAGCTATTGGAGTTGTCGCCGCCGTCAGGGCTGACGATGGACTTGAGCGATGCCATCGCCACGGCGCTCGCAGCCGGTGCCGGCATCGGCATTTCGGCCACCTATATCGCGGCCCCGTACGTCAAACGTGGCGAACTCGTTCCCGTGCTGTTCGAGTACGCTTACGACCGGTTTCAGCTTCACGCGATATGGCCCGAGAGTCGCCGGAGCAATCCCGCGGTGAAAGCGTTTATCGCTTTCTTGCAAGAAGTTTTTCCGTCGCCGGCGCCGTGGGACGTGGACGTCGAGCGACACGCGCGTGGTGCGGCAAAATCACTCAAAGGACGCGCCGGACGCCCGTCGAGATAGCATCAAATCAAGTGTGATCCTCTCGCGCCCGACGCGGTTCGCAAGCGGCTGATTCCATCTGTCACGCTGCTGCTGGTAGCATGGGACATTGAGTCGAACTACCTCGGGCGGCATTATGACCACGTATCAGTCGGAGACCCCATCATCGAGCCCTGAGGCGCTCGCGGCGCTTGGCGAATACCTCGAACTCGCGCTGAGCAAAGGCGTCAGCTTCATCGTCGTGCGACGGGGCTCTCCGACTCGAGCGCCCTATACATCGGCGACGCGAGCGTGCCCGCCGACGAATGGACCCGTTCCGGCTCAATCAGCAACGCCGCGGTGAGCTCGATACTGGAAGCGACGCAGTCTGGCCGGAACGACCTGCTGATTGGCGGGCAACCTTATCGATTCCTGCGCACCTTCACGCAAGTCGAGAACGATGGCGCGATCGTCTTCACTCCGGTCTGAGATAGGTGTGACCAAGATGTGACTCCCGATCGCGCCAGCGACGATTCGCTCATGCGTCTTGAACCGGGTCCTTGTTCAGCATGCTCTTCGGAATCGACAAAATAAGCACGCAACTGACAAGCAGGCATGCGCCCAAGGCATACGTACCATTGTTGATATTGCCGGTCAGGTCTTTAGCGATGCTCGTAATCATCGAGCCCGTGAAGCCGGACAGGTTGCCGACGGAGTTGATGAGCGCAATGCCCGCAGCGGCAGCGGTGCCCGAAAGAATCTGTCCTGGGAAGGTCCAGTAAATCGGCATCAGGCCGAGAATCGCGCAGGTCGAAATCGTCAGAAACACAATCGACACCGGAACATTGTTCGCGAACAGCGCACTCAAAATCAGACCGACGCCACCGATGAACGCAGGAATAGCCGCATGCAATCTGCGCTCCCCGGTCTTGCGCGAGTGCGATGCGTTCCAAAGCATTGCCACGACGGCGCTAAGGTAGGGAATGGCGGTCAACAGGCCAATGTTCAAAGTACTCTTCACACCCGAAGCTTTGATAATTGACGGTAGCCAGAAGGCCAACCCGTAAAAGCCGGTATTGAACGTGAGAAGAATGAACGTCAGCAACCAGACGCGCGGGCTTCTCAGCGCTGCGCCAACCTTGTGTGTCTTTTTAGAACTTTCCTGTTCGAGATTTCTTTGAAGCAGTGCTTTCTCGGACGATGTGAGCCAGGTCGCCGATTGAATTCCGTCGCCCATACGGAAAAGCACGACGAACGCGACCAGAATAGAAGGAATGCCCTCGAGTAGAAGCATCCATTGCCAGCCTCCCATGCCGAGCAGACCGTGCGTGTTTTCCATCAACCAGCCGGAGACGATGCCGCCGAGCGTCAGGCTGACCGGAATGGCAATCAGGAACCCAGACATCGCCACGCTTTGGCGCCTGGCCGGAAACCAGTAATTCATATACAGGATGATGCCGGGAAAGAACCCAGCCTCGCATACTCCGAGCAGAAACCGGAGCGTGTAAAACATCGTCGAAGTCTCGACATGAAAAAAGTGCGAAAGCGGGGAAATGAAGGCGAGTGACGAGGAGACGATGCCCCATGTCACCATGATCCGTGCAATCCAGAAACGCGCGCCGTAGCGATGCAGAAGAAGATTGCTGGGCATTTCAAAGAAGAAGTAGCCCCAGAAGAAAATGCTGGCGCCCACGGCATAGACGCCGTCGCTGAAGCCGAGCGAGTCGAGCATCTGCAGCTTCGCGAATCCGACATTGACGCGGTCGAGATACGCGACGACATAGCATAGAAGCAGCAACGGCAGGATGCGCTTCAAGACCTTGCGATACAACTGTTCTTCGACCTCGTTGGCTACCGCCGGCGCGGCTGCCGCCTGAGTGAGGGTTGGCATGGGACTGTCTCCTTTTTGGTGTGTCTCGAACGGTCCCGTTAAAGCGGAGACCGCTTTTAGCATCTCGTTGTCATGCACCGGTACGTCGTGCCGCTCATACATGCTCGCCGTGCGCTGCTATTTATGTTACCGATAACATATCGGGACGAAACGTTGCTGGCGGCGAAAATGTTATCGGTAACGAAGGTAGCACGACGCGGCCCAAAACGGCAAGCCAGGGGAATCTACTTAGGCGCCCCGTACCGAGTGTCGTATCATGCTCAGTCGCTGCCAGCCGGTGCTGCCGTATTCCGCCGACTCGCGCATTCAGGCAACATTCGAACAACATTCAGGCAACCCAACCCCGAGACCGATGGGCACTACCCGCATCAACGACCGTGTCGTCAGCGACCCGCAAGCGAGCCCGCCTCGCATGTCCGACGTTGCGCGCATCGCGGGCGTTTCGAAGATGACGGTGTCGCGCGTACTCGCCGGGCACAGCGTCGCGCCGGCAACCCGCGAGCGCGTGCAGCAGGCAATCGACAAACTCGGCTACGTGGCCGACGCCGCGGCAGGCGCACTCTCGTCCGGCAGGTCGGAGTTTGTCGCGGTACTGGTGCCGTCTCTGGCGAGTTCCAACTTCTCGGATACGGTGCGCGGACTATCGGCCACACTCGAACCACACGGCTTGCAACTCCTGATAGGCGACACCGACTACGACCTCGTTCGCGAAGAACGGCTGGTTCGCTCAATGCTCCGATACCAGCCTCGCTGCATCGCGCTGACGGGTTCGCAGCACACTGAAGGGACACGGCAACTGCTCCAGCGCTCGCGCATACCCGTCGTGGAAATGTGGGACTTGCCGGCGAATCCGATCGATATGGCAGTGGGCTTTTCGAACGCCCGCGCAGCGCGCGAGATGGTCCGATATCTGAAGGAGCGTGGTTACCGGAAGATAGGTTTTCTGGCCGGCGCCAGCGACCTCGATCGACGCGGTCTCGAGCGCCTGAAGGGCTATCAGCAGGAGATGAAAGCGCAAGGGCTCGGCGAGCCTCGCGTGATCCGCTTCGGCGAGTCGCCTATCACGATGAGCCACGGCGCTCCGGCGCTCGACGCGCTTCTCGAACAGTGGCCCGACACCGACGCCGTCATGTGCGTGAGCGACATGTCGGCGTTCGGCGCCATCATGCAATGCCACCGCCGCGGGCTCAGCGTTCCCGCGGACATCGCAGTGGCGGGCTTCGGCAATTTCGAAGTTGCCGTTTGCTGTCATCCGACCATTACCACGGTCTCCGTCGACGCGTATGGCATCGGCTCACGCACCGGCAAGCTACTGCTGTCGTCGCTCGGTTCGGTCAGCGCACAAGCGGTGCCGCAGCGCCGCAAATTAACCATCGATTACACCGTCATTGCACGCGAAAGCGCGTAGCCTTTTCTGCTGCACGATGCCCGCGCAGCGTGATAACATCCAAAAATGTTACCGATAACAACGCCTGCAAAAAATGTCGCGACGAAGCTAGAGGCAAGCGGCAATCACGGCGATAGTGGCTACCATATCGTCAAGACATCGAACGAGGAGTACAAGCGATGACTCAACTCAATTCAAGGCGGTTGCGCAGCCAGGAATGGTTCGACGACCCCGCCAATGCGGACATGACCGCGCTTTACGTTGAGCGCTTCATGAACTATGGCCTCACGCGCGAGGAATTGCAGTCGGGCCGGCCGATCATCGGTATTGCGCAGACAGGCAGCGATCTCGCGCCGTGCAACCGTCACCACATCGAACTCGCGGCGCGCACGAAGGCGGGCATTCGGGACGCCGGCGGCATTCCGATGGAGTTTCCGGTTCACCCGCTCGCGGAACAGAGCCGCCGTCCCACGGCGGCGCTCGACCGCAATCTCGCGTACCTCGGTCTGGTGGAAATCCTGCACGGCTTCCCGCTGGATGGCGTCGTGCTGACGACGGGCTGCGACAAGACCACGCCGGCTTGCCTGATGGCGGCCGCAACGGTCGATATGCCGGCCATCGTGTTGTCGGGCGGCCCGATGCTCGACGGCTGGCATCACGGCAAACGGGTCGGGTCGGGAACGGTCATCTGGCACGCGCGCAATCTGCTCGCGGCGGGCGAGATCGACTACGAAGGCTTCATGGAACTGACCACCGCCTCGTCGCCGTCCATTGGTCATTGCAATACGATGGGCACGGCGTTGTCGATGAACAGTCTCGCCGAGGCGCTCGGCATGTCGCTGCCTGGCTGCGCGAGCATCCCGGCAGCGTACAGGGAGCGAGGGCAGATGGCGTATGCGACCGGCAAGCGTATCGTCGACCTCGTGCGGGACGACGTACGGCCGTCGAAGATCATGACGAAGGCCGCATTCGAGAACGCGATTGTCGTGGCGTCGGCGCTGGGCGCGTCGAGTAATTGTCCGCCGCACCTGATCGCGATTGCCCGTCATATGGGTATCGAACTGAGTCTGGATGACTGGCAGCGCGTCGGCGAAAACGTGCCGCTTATCGTCAATTGCATGCCCGCCGGCGAGTATCTCGGCGAGAGCTTCCATCGCGCGGGCGGCGTTCCCGCAGTACTACGCGAGTTGGACCGCGCTGGCCTCGTGCATCGTGAGTGCTTGACCGTGTCGGGCGAGTTCGTTGGTGCTATCGCCGATCGTGCAGCCGAACCGGACCGTGAAGTCATCAAGACCACCGACGAGCCGCTCAAGCATGGCGCTGGTTTTATCGTGCTGTCGGGCAACTTCTTCGACAGCGCGATCATGAAGATGTCGGTCGTCGGCGATGCTTTCCGCAATACCTATCTGAGCGAGCCCGGTGCGGAAAACGCCTTCGAAGCAAGGGCAATCGTGTTCGAGGGACCCGAGGATTATCACGCGCGCATCAACGACCCGTCGCTCGAGATCGACCAGCACTGCATTCTCGTTATCCGCGGCGCGGGCACCGTGGGTTATCCGGGCAGCGCCGAGGTCGTCAACATGGCGCCTCCCGCCGCGCTCGTGCGCCAGGGCATAACGTCTCTTCCGACGATGGGCGACGGCCGGCAAAGCGGAACCTCGGCGAGTCCTTCGATCCTCAACATGTCGCCCGAGGCGGCCGTGGGCGGCGGACTCTCTCTGCTGCAAACAGGCGACCGCGTGCGTGTCGACCTGAACGCGCGTTCGGTGAACGTGCTGGTCGATGACGAAGAGCTTGCACGCCGCCGCGAGACAGTCAGCATCTCGATTCCGCCGGCACAGACCCCGTGGCAAGAGCTATATCGGCAAACCGTCGGGCAGTTGTCCACGGGCGGATGCCTCGAGCCCGCGACGCTCTATCTGAAAGTCATCGAAGAGCGCGGCAACCCGCGGCATTCCCACTAGACTATCGACACTGACTTCAATCGGCGATACGTTGCGCCGACATGATCTGCCAACATACACGGAGACAATCGCTACCATGACTTCACGATTCGCTACTAACTATCTGCCGCACGATGTCGAGCGGGCGCTGCTTGTCGGCCGCGTCTGGCGCAAAACCGCCGCGTATGAAGGGCCGTCGGTCGTCGTGGTCCGCAACGGCGAAGTGCTGGATATAACTGCGAGCGCGTCGACCACGGCCGACCTGTTCGACCGTGAAGACGTCGTTCAGTTTGCGCGGACGGTTGCGGGTGAAGCGCTTGGCTCTGTGCAGACGCTGGTGGAAGCAAACCTTGGCGCCGTGCAGGAGCACGCACCGCGACTGCTTGCGCCCAACGACGTGCAGGCGATCAAGGCATGCGGCGTCACGTTCGCGGTGAGCCTCATCGAGCGCGTGATTGAAGAGCAGGCGGGCGGAGACGCCAGCAAAGCGCAAGAAGTGCGGCAAACCATCGCCGCGACTATCGGAACCGACTTGTCGAAAATCAAGCCGGGTTCGGAAGCAGCGATGAAGCTCAAGGCGGAACTCGAACGACGCGGCGCGTGGTCCCAGTACATGGAAGTCGGAATTGGTCCGGATGCCGAAGTATTTTCGAAATCGCAGCCGATGTCCGCAGTAGGTTTCGGCGCAGACGTCGGATTGCTGGCTGCGTCGAACTGGAACAACCCGGAGCCGGAGATCGTTCTTGCGGTCAACAGCCGCGGAGAAATTGTCGGCGCGACCTTAGGGAACGACGTCAACCTGCGCGACATTGAAGGCCGCTCGGCGCTGCTGCTGGGCAAATGCAAGGACAACAACGCGTCCTGTTCGATCGGTCCTTTCGTGCGTCTGTTCGACGAATCGTTCGATCTCGACTCGATCCGCGCGACAAGCGTTGCGCTGCGCGTGGAAGGGTCGGACGATGGCTTTGTCCTCGAGGGCGTGAGCCACATGAGCGAGATCAGTCGCGACCCCGAGGATCTCGTCGCGCAGACGTGGGGGCGCCATCACCAGTATCCCGATGGTTTCATGCTGTTCCTCGGCACGATGTTTTCGCCTATCAAGGACCGCGACACGAAAGGCGGCGGCTTCACGCATCACCTTGGCGACAAGGTGACCATCTCGACGCCGGAACTCGGTGCGCTAATCAACACCGTGCGCCTGAGTACCGAGGTCGCCCCGTGGACTTTCGGGGTGCGCGCGCTGTATCGCAATCTGGCGTCGCGGGGCGTGCTTTAAGCGCATTATTTGCGCTCGCTGGCGAGCCACGCTCGCCAGCCGCCGAACTCGCTGATGTCGACCGCGGACTCCACGCCATAAGGCTCGCACACAAAGCCCGTGACCCACGTGCGGTCCGCGAGTTCGACTTTGCCGAGCCCAAGCGGCGACGGGATGGTTGCGATGAACGAGCCCAGTTCCAGGCTCGGCATCTCCCATACTTCGACGGCGATCGCGGCGCCTCCATCGGGCACTCGCCACATGCCGGGCCGCCTCGTGCCGTCCGGCGTGGCGGCCAGTGCGGATAAGCGGTAGTGCGGAGCGGTTTGCGTCGCTTCCACCAGGCGCGCGCCACGACGAAGCAGATCGCGATTGAGCGGCAGGCCCTGCATGTGAGCGCCGCATACCGCGACGCGTATGCGGTCGTTGGCTGCTGCTCGCCCGTTGCTCGCATCAGGCGCATTGCCTCCCACGCATTCGACTCCGCTCATTCGCTGTAACGTGTCCGCCACGCTCAACAGATACTGATCCGTGAACGCGCGACCGAACACGGTCACGCCCCACGGCAAGCCATTTTTCATGAATGCGGTCGGCGTCGCCACCGCTGCATAGTCGAGCAGATTCATGAAGTTCGTGTAGTAGCCGAGCAGCGAGTTCGGTCCGATCGGGTCGCGCTCCAGTTCCGCTAACGTAACGGGACGCGGATAGGTCGGCGTGAGAACGAAGTCCACGGATTCAAGCGCGGCGTCGCACGTGACCTTCAGCGCTTGCAGACGATATTGCGCGCGAAAAAGCTCGACCGCGGTGGCACCGGGCGCTTTCGCGAGTACGTCGCGAATCACCGGTAACACAGCCTCTTCATTAGCCTCGATCAACTCTCCCGCGACGGTGTAGCGCTCCGCGACCCACGGCCCTTGATAAAGCAGATTCGCCGCTTCGACGAACGGCGCGAAGTCGATTTCGACGGCTTCGCCACCCGCGGCTTCGAGCATCGCGCGGGCCTTCGCGAACAACGCCGGGCTTTCGGCGCAGCCCGCGAATTCGAGCTTCGACGGCACGCCGAACCGGAAGCGAGTCAGGTTGCCGAACGCGCGCGCGTCATTCCATTGCGGATTTCTGCGGCTGTATGCGTCGCGAGGATCGGCGTGCGCGGTGAGCGCGAGCAGTTCGCTGGCTTCGCGCGCGGTCGCCGTGAAATAGGTCACGCAATCGAGCGTGCGGCAGGCCGGCACGACGCCGGCTGTCGATAGCAGACCCTTGGTCGCCTTGAGCCCGACGAGATTGTTCAGGCCCGCCGGCACGCGGCCCGAGCCGGCTGTGTCGGTGCCGAGCGCGAAGCTCGCGACGCCGAGCGCGACGGCCAGCGCCGACCCCGCGCTCGATCCACCCGACGGATACTCGGGATGCACGCTGTTGCGGCACTTGCCGTACGGCGAACGCGTGCCGTTCAGGCCGGTAGCGAACTGGTCGAGATTGGTCTTGCCGAGCGGCACGGCGCCGAGCGCGATCAACTGCGCGACGAGCGTCGCCGACTCGGCGGGCGTATAGGAGAAAGCAGGGCACGCTGCGGTAGTCGGAATACCGGCGAGATCGATGTTGTCCTTGATCGCGAACGGAATGCCGTAGAGCGGCAATGATTCGACATCCTGAGTATCGAGCCACTCCAGATATGGCGCGATTTCCGCCTCGCTCAGAAGGTGGATGAACAGATGAAACTCGGGATTCAGTGCAGCCGCTTTCGCCAGCAGTTCGCCGATCAGCTTGCGCGGCGTCATCGTCCCGTTAAGGTAAGCGGCGCGCAGCGTGGAGAGGCGCAAATCGAATGAAGACATGGATAATTTTCCAGGAAGGTTCAAAGGCGTTCGATTACCGCGACGCGTTGCCCCGCCCGCACCGCGGAGCCAGGCGCCACATAAATCTCGCCGACAGTGCCCGCGCACGGCGCGCAAACGGAGATCTCCATCTTCATCGACTCGATGACGAGCAGCACGTCGCCGGCCTCAACCGTATCGCCGGAATTCACGCGCACTTGCCAGAGACTGCCCGCGATCTCGCTGTCCACGGCGATGTCGCCGTCTTTCAGCGGCGCGAGTTCCGCATCGTCAGCGACAGGCGGCTCGAAACTTTCCTCCGCCGATCCCGCTTCGCGCCATCGTTCGCGCTCGGCCTGAAACGCCGCTTGCTGACGCACGCGGAATTGCTCGATGCCGGCCGATTCGCGCGTGAGAAACGTTTGATAATCCGCCAGCGACAGTTCAGTCTCTTCGATCTTCAGCGGATAACGCCCCAGCGGAAAGTCCGCGCGGATACGCTGCAATTCGTCGGCAGTGACTTCGTAGAAACGGATCTGATCGAAAAAGCGCAGCAGATACGGGCGCCCCGCGAACTCGGCGACGTCGCGATAGCGATTCCACATCTGCAACGTGCGGCCGACGAACTGATAGCCGCCAGGCCCTTCCATGCCATACACGCACAGATACGCGCCGCCGATGCCCACCGAGTTCTCGGCCGTCCACGTACGCGCCGGGTTGTACTTGGTCGTCACCAGCCGATGACGCGGATCGAGCGGCGTCGCGACCGGCGCGCCGAGATAGACATCGCCGAGTCCCATCACAAGATAACTCGCATCGAAGACGATCTGCTTCACGGCGTCGATCGAATCGAGGTCGTTGATGCGGCGGATAAACTCCAGATTGCTCGGACACCACGGCGCGTCCTTGCGCACCGTCGTCATGTATTTGTCGATGGCGAGCCGGCACGCGGGATCGTCCCAGGACAGCGGAAGATGCACGATGCGTGACGGCGCGCGCAAGTCCTTCTGCAACAGAACATGCTGCCATGCACGCTCGACGATCGCGAGCAACTGCTGCAACGGCAAGCGTTCAGATTGATAGTGAATCTGCAGCGAGCGGATGCCGGGCGTCAGATCGATCACGCCGGGCAATGCCATCGCTTCGAGTGACTGCATCAACGCGTGACCGCGAAAACGCAATACGAGGTCGAGTTCTGCGGGACCGATTTCGAGCAGCAGATGCGTGTCGCCGGATACTCGCGCGACGAGCCGTTCGCGATCCGCGCCGGTATCGAGCACGACCGGCGATACGAGCGGTGCTGCGTTCGCGATAGGAACCGGCTTCGCATCGAATTCGAGCGTCTGCAATTCACGCAGACGTTGTTGTGCCGCCTCGCGCGCTTCATCGATTCGAACGGGTACGAAGCGCACTTTGTCACCGGCTTTCAACTGGCCGATTTGCCACAAGTCCGCCTCGATAATCGTCACCGGACAAACGAAGCCGCCAAGACTCGGACCATCGGGACCGAGAATCACGGGCATGTCGCCGGTGAAATCGACGGCGCCCACCGCATACGGATTATCGTGAATGTTCGACGGATGCAACCCGGCCTCGCCGCCGTCCTCGCGCGCCCACTCGGGCCTGGGTCCGATCAGCCGCACGCCGGTACGGCTCGAATTGAAATGAATTTCCCATTCGGTGTCGAAGAACCGTTCCATATAACGCGGCGTGAAATACTCCGGCGCGCCATGCGGACCATAAATCACGCGCAGCGTCCGCACGGTTTCCAGCTTCGGAACATTGGCAAGCGCAACACCCGCACTGTCGTCGCGCAACGCGTGAAGATGCAGCACGTCGCCCGCCCGCAACGCTCGCCCGCCATGTCCGCCGAACTGGCCGAGCGTGAACGTGCTGCGGCTGCCGAGATACATCGCGACATCGAAGCCGCCGCGCACGCACAGATACGCGCGTGCGCCGGCGCCGCGGATCGTGCCGAGCGCGAGCGTCGAACCGGCGCGAACAAACAGCGTGGTGTTCAACGGCTGCTCGATGTCGTCGAGCGATACGGACAGATGCGCGCCCGTCACCGCCACGACGGCATCCGTGTTGAAGCGCAACGTCGGTCCGCTCATGGTGATTTCGAGCGCGGCTGCGTCTGCCGCATTGCCGAGCAGCCGGTTGCCGAGCCGCAGCGCGCGGTCATCCATCGGACCCGAAGGCGGAATGCCGACTGCCCAATAGCCAAGACGTCCCGGATGATCCTGCACGGTCGTCTGCGTGCCGCCGCTCACCACTTCGACGGTGGTCGCGCGATAGTGAAGGCCTTCGAGGCAGCGCGTCCACGGTTCGCCCGACGCAAACGGCTGGTCGTCGAGAATCTGCCGGAGATAGTCGCGATTCGTTTCGACGCCATAGATGCGCGTGTTCTGCAATGCCTGACCGAGTGAACGGCGTGCCTCGTCGCGCGTCGGCGACCACGCGATCACCTTCGCCAGCATCGGATCGAAGTAGGGCGGTACTTCGCAACCCGCTTCGATCCATGTATCGATGCGCAGCGCGCGACCGTCGGCGGTTGGAAACGCGACGTCGGTCAATAGGCCGGGGCTCGGCTTGAAATCGCGGCCTGGGTCCTCCGCATAAAGACGCGCCTGAATAGCGTGTCCTTGCGGCTTCAGTCCTGCTGCGAGTTCTTGCAGCGGCGCGAGCGTGCCCGCAGCGAGTTCGATCATCCAGCGTACGAGATCGACGCCCCAGACCTGTTCGGTCACGCCATGCTCGACTTGCAGGCGCGTGTTTACTTCGAGAAAGTAGAAGCGCTGCGCGGCGCTGTCGTAGACGAATTCGACCGTACCGGCCGAGCGATAACTCACCGCTTTAGCGAGCTTCACGGCGGCATCGCAGAGTGCGGCCGGCATGCCCTCCGGCAAACACGGTGCAGGCGTTTCCTCGAGTACTTTCTGGTTGCGCCGCTGCACCGAGCAATCGCGCACGCCGAGCGCAATCGCATCGCCGTGCCCGTCGCCGAAGACCTGCACTTCGAGATGCCGCGCCCGCTCGATATACTTTTCGAGGAACACGCCGGCGTCGCTGAAATTGTTCTGGCCGAGCCGTTTGACCACGTCGAAATGCGCGCTCAGTTCGTCGACGTTCCAGCACACCCGCATGCCGATACCGCCGCCGCCCGCCGTGCTTTTCAGCATCACCGGATAGCCGATCGATGCCGCTGCATCGAGCGCCGCCGGAAGATCGTCGAGCAGGCCCGTGCCTTCGAGCATCGGCACGCCTTGTTCCGCCGCGATCGCGCGAGCCGTGTGCTTGAGGCCGAATGCCCGCAATTGCGCGGGCGTCGGTCCGATAAACGCGATGCCTGCCGCTTCGCACGCTTCGCCGAAGCTCGCGTTCTCCGACAGGAAACCATAGCCCGGATGAATCGCCTGAACGTTCTCGCGGCGAGCGATCTCGAGAATCTTTTGCACATCAAGGTAGGTCGCCGCTGCTGGTCCGTCGCCGAGACCATGCGCAATAGGCGCCTCGCTCACATGACGGCTCGCGCGATCCGCTTCGGCATAAACCGCGACACCCGTTACTTGAAGTTCGCGCAGCGTTCTAAGGATGCGGCACGCAATCGCGCCGCGATTCGCGATCAGGATTTTCTCGAACATGAAGGGAGCTTGATTCGTGGGCGGGCCGTCCCGCCACGTGGGAATGCATGCCGCGGTCGTCCGCGGCAGAGACCGGCTTCAAAGAGGCTTTATCGATCCGCTCGAGTCAGTTGCTCGCGCGTGCAGCGACAGCATCGTCCCGAGCGAACCAGCATGACGTAGTAAAGCCAGTGGCGAACACGCGTCAGTTCCATATCAGCAGCTCCGCGGGAGTCGGGTTGTAGGCGTTGCACGGATTGTTCAACTGCGGGCAGTTGGAGATCAGCACGATCACGTCCATTTCCGCGCGCAATTCGACGTACTTGCCTGGCGCCGAAATGCCGTCCTCGAATGTGAGGCCGCCTTCGGACGTCACCGGAACGTTCATGAAGAAGTTGATGTTCGCGCCGATGTCCTGCTTCGACAAACGTCCGTCGTGCGCGCACGCGCGCAGGTAGTTATCGCGGCAGCTATGCATGTAGCGCTTTTCGAGCGCGTAACGCACGGTGTTGCTTTCCTGCGCGCACGCTCCGCCGAGCGTGTCGTGACGGCCGCAGGTATCGGCGACGATCGTCAGCAGCGGATTGCCCAGGTTCGAATACAGCACGGTGCCGGTCGTCAGATAAAGGCTTTTCTGCCGACGCAGCGTGCGTTGCGGATCGAAGCGCTCGCGCGGATCGGCGAGACTGTAGAACAGCGTATCGACGGCCTGATTGCCTTCCAGATCGAGAATGCGCAGCGTCTGCCCGGCTTTGAGTTCGTGAAGCCACGGCTCGCCGGCCGCGAGTGTCTCGCGAAAGACCGCGTGTTCGGGGCGTTTATCGCTGACGGTCAGCGTCGTTGTCATGGTGTCGCGCTCCGCTCAAAGAAAGAAACGATCGGTATTGATGAAGCCGCGCACGTTTTCCTCGCAGGCGGTTCGGCAAATTTCGGCGACGCCTGGCTCGGCGCGGCTCAACTCGAGCTTGACCGGCTTCGGCGCGTATTCCGGATTCGGGTCGAGCGGATGCTGGATCGCGGTGAGCACGACGAGCGTGTTCATCGGCGCATAGAGATCGACGTAGTCGCCGGCCTTCGAATTGCCCGCTACGAAGTCGAGCGCGCCCGCATCCGTCACGTCGACGCGGCTGAACAGATTGAGCGTCATCAGCAGGTCCTGAATGCCGAGTCCCCACTTGCCCATTTCGACGAGCAGGTTGTCGGCGCCGTTTCGATAGAACGCATTGCGTCGTTCCTGATAGCGGCCCACGCCATAGCGTTCCTGCACTTCGTCCGCATTCGATACGCCGCCGATGCTGTCGTGCCAGCCGCACGTATCCGCCACGATGGCGGCGAGCACGCGGCCCATGTCGGAGTACAGGCAATGGCCGGCCGTGAGCTTCGCCGTGTGCTGGCACTTCAGCGTATCGGGCAGGTTGAGCCGTTCGCTTTTCTCCGTTGCATTGAACAGCAACACGCTGACGTTCGCGCCGCCGCGCAGATCGGTCACGCGCAACGACTGGCCGCGCTTGACGATCAGCGATGCATGCCCGCCGCCGGGGACGGTTTCTTCGAGTAGCAGATCCATGATGTTGAGATTCCTGTCAGGCTGAGACCGCTTCGACACGCGATGCACCTTCCACCACGGCCTGAGCCATATGGAGGGACGAGGCCGAATCGCGGCTGTGGTCGAGCGGAATGTTGTAGGTGATGCGCGCGCCGTAGGCACCGGGCGCCTGCGGATCGACGCGAACCTTGTCGAATACCAGCACGCGGCTGCCGAGCGTGAAGCCTTCCTTCAGATCGTGCGTGACCATGAAGACGGTGAGCTTCGATTCGCGCCACAGGCTCAGCAGCAAGTCATGCATGTCCTTGCGGATGCCGGGATCGAGCGCGCCGAACGGTTCATCGAGCAGCAACACGCGCGGCTTCATCATCAGCGCCTGCGCGATCGCGAGGCGCTGCTGCATGCCGCCCGACAGTTGCTGCGGATACTTGTCCAACGCCGCGCCGAGGCCGACGCGGTCGAGCATCGCCGCGGCCTCGTCACGCGCGGCACGCCGTTGCGCGCCGAACAGCCGGCCGGTGAATGTCGCGCGCGGCAGCTCGAGCCCAAGCATCACGTTGCGAAGCACCGTGAGGTGATCGAATACCGAATAGCGCTGAAACACCACGCCGCGATGCGCGTCGGGCTCTGCGGGCAACGGTTGACCGTCGAGCAGAATGTCGCCGCGCGTCGCGCGCTCCTGGCCGAGCAGAAGCCGCAGGAACGTCGACTTGCCGCAACCCGACGCGCCGACCAGCGAACAGAACTCGCCCGCTTCGATACGCAGGTTCAATCGTTCGAGCACGACCTGATCGCCGTATTCCTTCCACACGTTGCGGACTTCGATCATCGTGCGCCTCCGAACCAGGGAAACGACCACTGCGTCACGCGGCGCAGGCACTCGTCGATCAGCCACGCGAGCAGCGTGATCCACGCGACGTAAGGCAGGATCAGGTCCATCGCGAGGTAGCGGCGCACGAGGAAAATGCGGTAGCCGAGGCCGTCGGTCGACGCGATCGCTTCCGCCGCGATCAGAAAAAGCCACGCCGCACCGAGCGACAGACGGATCGCCACCAGCAGACGCGGCAGCAACTGCGGCAGCACGAGACGCAGAATCAACGTCCAGCTATTGGCGCCGAGCGTTTGCGCCTTGACCCACAATTCGGCCGGAATTTCGCGGGCGCGCGAATGCAGATCGCGAATGATCATCGGCGTAATGCCGACCACGATCAGCACCACCTTCGACAACTCGTCGAGCCCGAACACGATGAAGAGAATCGGCAGCACGGCGAGCGGCGGGATCATCGAAACGACCGTGATGAACGGCGAAAACGTCGCGCTGACGAGCGGAAACGAGCCGGTCGCGATGGCGGCTGCCAGTGCAATCACGGCACTCACCAGGAGGCCGATACCGAGCCGCCGCAAGCTCGAAACCGTGTCGGCCCACAGCAGGTATTCGCCCGTGCGTTTGTCTTCGGTGAAAGCGGCTTGCTTGATGGCTTCGCTCATCTGCGTCGCGGCGGGCAGCAGCTTGTCGTCGGGATTGACTGCAAGCCGCATCGACGACCCCGTGAAATACACCGCAATCAGCACGATGAACGGCATCACCAGCAGCATGAGGCCGCCGCTTCGGCTGGGATGTCGATTGATGAGTCGCATGAATGGCCGCCTTGTCGAATGCGTGAATGTCTCGCTCAGAGCTTGCCGGCCGCGGCCATTTCGACGTAGGTCGGATCGAAGCGCAGCTTCACGTTGCTCTTGTTGCCGATCACGACGCCTTTGTCGAACGCCATGCCGACCACGTCCGCGCTTTTCGCATCCTGGCCGAGCAGGCCATGATCGAACGAAAATCTGGCGACGCGCGTCATGATCTTCGGCATCTCCGGGCTGGTGACGAAATCGAGTGCGGCTTTCGGCGTGTAGAAGAGGGCGGTGGTGGACAGTTGACCCTTGAAGCCCGCGAGGTCGGTGCCCGAAGCCTTGGCCATTGCGGTGAGCGCGGCGCTGCTGTCAGCGTTGTTCGCGTGCATCAGCGCGACCATTTCAAACCATGCGCCTGTCAGCGCTTTGCCGAGTGCGGGGTTGTCGTGCAGCGTCTTCGTGTTGACGACCATCATGTCCATGATTTCGCCGGGGATCTTGCTCGAGTCGAAGACTTCGGTGACGTTCGGCTGCGCCTTCAGGTCCGCGAGCATCGGGTTCCACGTCACCGTGTTCTGCACGGCAGGCGTTGCGAATGCGCCGGAGATGTCGGCGTCGGACGTGTTCACCACCTTGAGGTCGCGCTCGCTCATATGCGCGCTTTCGAGCGCGCGTGCCAGCAGGTAGTGCGAGACGGAGAACTGCACGAGGTTGATCTGCTTGCCCTTCAGGTCGGCGATCTGCTTGCCCTTGCCCTTGATGAGCACGCCATCGTTGCCGTTCGAGTAGTCGCTGACGATCAGCGCCGTCGAGTCCACGCCGCCCGAGGCCGGAATGGTCAGCGCATCCATGTTGGTCATCGCGCAGCCGTCGAACTTGCCGGCGGTGTACTGGTTGATGGATTCGACGTAGTCGTTCAGTTGCACGACATCGACATTGATGCCGTACTTCTTGGCCCACTTGGAGACGATGCCCTGAGTCTTCGCCTGGCCCCACGGCATCCAGCCGGCGTAGATGGTCCAGCAAACCTTGAAGTCGGTGCGGCCCGCGGCGGAGGCGGAGGTGGAAGCGAAAGCGGCGAGGGAGACGGCGGCGATGCCGAGAAAGCGTACGAGCTTGCGCATGAGGTTGACCTCGGAAGGGACGGTTAGCGACGGCAGGGAGCAGCGCAAAACATCGCGTTCTCTCCCGGGCTTTTGTCCCGCCGTGTAACCTCGCCTGAGGTCGACAGCTCTCGGACCAGCGCCTGCGTGAAGCAGGCCGGAACCCTAGCCGTCCATTTCCAGATTGTGTTGAACCGGATGAGGCGCCGGCTCCTTGCGCTCCTTTTAGAGCGAGAAGCGTGCCACGCGGAAATCGCCGTATCTGGCGATGTCACAGTGCGTTTGCGCCCCGTTCCGGTGATTGCGCGCACCGGCGCATGCCGGAATCGCACCGCATGCGTGCACTGATGGTGTGGGCTTGATGATGAGTTTCAATTGCCGAGCGGGGCGCTCGCCGGCATGACGGACGTGACGGGCATGCTGTATCGTAGACGCCTTTCATTGCCCAGAGACCCCGATCTCCGTAACGATGCCCTGGATGACCCCACTCCACCGCGATCCCGCTTTCTACCAGCTTCTCAGCGATAGTTACACCCGCTTGCTCGGCGTCCCGCTGGTGCCGCAGCCCATGTCTGCCGCCGACGCCGCCGAATGGCTTTACGAGCACGCGCCGTTCGCCGTGCTTGCGCACAACACCGATCCCGATCCGGTCTTTATCTATGGCAACAAGGCGGCGCAGCGCCGCTTCGAATATAGCTGGGACGAAATCACCAGGCTGCCGTCCCGGCTCTCGGCAGAAGCCCCGAATCGCGAGGAGCGGCAGCAGTTCCTTGCACGCGTGGAGCGGCTCGGTTATGAAGCGGGCTACAAGGGCGTGCGCGTGACACAGTCAGGCCGGCGCTTCATGATCGAGGAAGCCACGCTGTGGCAGCTTCTCGATGAGCAAGGCAAACTGCATGGCCAGGCGGTCGTGATTCCGCGCACGCGCGACCTCTGAGCGCATCGTCTTTCCTCGCGTCGCCTCGGCTCGGCATCGCACTCAGTTCAACGCGACCGCGGCCGCAGCGCTCACCGGCGAGCCTTCAATCGCCACCGAAGGCGTACCGTCCGGCCCGACCGGCACATCGCCGACCAGCGTCGTGCGGTACAACTGCCGGTCGAACTCGAGATCGAAAATATCGGAGGGCGCGAGGTGAGCCGTCGCGCGGTTGTCCCAGAACGCGACGCTGCCTGCTTCCCATTTGAAGCGCACGGTGAACTCCGGCCGCGTCACATGTTCCCAGAGCAGTTCGAGCAGCGCCTGGCTCTCGCGCGGCGTCACGCCGACGATCGACTTCAGGAAGCTCGGGCTCACATAGAGCGCGCGCTCGCCGGTTTCCGGATGCACTCTCACGAGCGGATGCTCGGTCACGAGAATGCGTTGCTCGACGGCTTTGACGAATGCTTCCGTTCCGCTTGCGCCGGCGGGCGGCGCAAAGCGGTGAAGGCCGCGCAGACCGTCGACGAACGCGCGCAACGGCGCGGAGAGCTTCTGATACGCAGCCATGAGGTTGGTCCACTGCGTGTCGCCGCCATACGGCGGAATCGTCACGCCGCGCAGGATCGACGCCCAAGGCGGATTGACGGCGGCCGTCACGTCGGTGTGCCAGCCAGTCCACGGACGCAGCAGCGTTTGCCCTTCGAAACGCGTTGCCTGGCGATACTTCGAGATCGAGTAGATTTCCGCATGACCGTCGACGTGGCCGAACACGGGATGCCCCACCGTCAGCTCGCCGAACTGCGCCGAGAAAGCGATGTGCTGCTCGTGCGTCAGAAACTGCTCGCGAAAGAACACGACGCGCCATCTAAGAAGCGCCGCGCGAATTTCCGCGACTTGCCGCGCATCGAGTTTTTGCGTGAGATCGACACCATGAATTTCCGCGCCGATGTGCGCGGAAAGCGGGTTCACCTGAATCGACTGCGTGTCCTGCAATGCGGCTGCGCTCATGCTAGGCTCCTGGAAAAGAGAACAGGTTGCGTCAATATCCCGCGACCGCGGGCACCTGTTTTGTGAGGTTGGTATAGCGGTTTGCAGGCCGCGGCAGTCCGAGGTTCTCGCGCAGCGTGCGCCCCTCGTATTCGGTGCGGAAAAGTCCACGCCGTTGCAGTTCCGGCACGACGTGTTCGGCGAACTCCGTCAGGCCGCCCGGCAACCACGGCGACATGATGTTGAAGCCGTCGGCGCCTTCTTCCTCGAACCATTGCTGCAACTGATCCGCGATGCTTTGCGGCGTGCCGACCACCTGCTGGTGTCCGCGTGCGCCGGCAATGCGCAGATAGAGATCGCGGATCGTCAGGTTCTCGCGCCGCGCGAGATCGAACAGCAGGCGTTGACGGCTCTTGCCGCCGTTCGTTTCGGGCAGCTCGGGCAGGGGGCCGTCGACGGGATACTGCGACAGGTCCACGCCGCCCGACATGTTCGACAACAGCGATAGCCCGACGGTCGGATGAATCAGGTCCTGCAGCGCGGCGAATTTCGCGTCGGCCTCTTCCTGCGTGCGGCCGACGATCGGAAAAATGCCCGGCATGATCTTCAGATGATCCGGCGCACGGCCATACTTCGCGAGGCGGCCTTTGATGTCGCGATAGAACGACTGCGCTTCCTCGAGCGTCTGATGCGCGACGAAGATCACCTCGGCGGTTTGCGCGGCGAGCTCGCGCCCGGCTTCCGATGCGCCGGCCTGCACGACGACCGGCCATCCTTGCGGCGAACGCGCGACGTTCAACGGTCCACGCACCTTGAAGTGCTTGCCTGTGTGACCGAGTACATGCAGCTTGTCCGGGTCGAAATAGACGCCGCTGTCCTTGTCGCGGACAAACGCGTCGTCTTCCCAGCTATCCCACAGGCCGGCCACCACGTCGTAGAACTCGCGCGCGCGCTCATAGCGGACCGCGTGGTCCGGATGGCGCTCGAAACTGAAATTGAGCGCCTCCGATTCGGTGCTCGATGTGACGAGGTTCCAGCCCGAGCGCCCGCCGCTCAGATGATCGAGCGACGCGAATTTGCGGGCGACGTTATACGGCTCGTTAAACGTGGTGGAGACCGTGGCGATCAGGCCGATGTTTTTCGTCACGACCGAAAGCGCGGAGAGCAACGTCAACGGTTCGAAATGATCGGCGCGCGCGGTGCGCGATAGCGAGGGCAGATTCGTGTCGCGCACGCTCACGCTGTCGGCGAAAAACACCGCGTCGAATTTTGCGCGCTCGGCGATCCGTGCGAGTTCCGCATAGTGCGCGAAGTCGAGGCCGCCGCTCGCGTGCGCATCCGGATGCCGCCATGCGGCGATATGGTGGCCCGTCTCCATCAGGAACGCGCCGAGTTTGATTTGCCGCTTGTGGCGATTTTCACCGCTCATCGTGATCTCCGTGAATGATCCAGGTGTGGGAATGCCGCGGGTGTCACCACGCGAGCCGCCATTCGGTGATCGGCGGATTGACTATCGGAATGCGCGTGCCGCCGTGCGGCGTATCGTCCTCGTGCCCGGCGAAATCGGCCAGCACTTCCTCGCGCAAACGAATGAAGCGGGGATCGTTGCGGTCGCGCGGACGAGGCAGCGCGACATCCACGATCCGTTTGATCCGGCCCGGCCGCGGCGCCATCGTGACGACCCGATCGCCGAGATAAAGCGCTTCGTCCACGTCGTGCGTGACAAGAATCATCGTGATGCCTTCGTGTTCCCAGATGCGTTGCAACTCGTCTTGCAAACGGCCGCGCGTGAGCGCGTCGAGCGCACTGAACGGCTCATCGAGCAGAAGCACGCGTGGCCGGTTCACGAGTCCGCGCGCGATCGCCACAC
The DNA here is from genome assembly GCF_000172415.1 of Paraburkholderia graminis C4D1M. Lineage (GTDB taxonomy): Bacteria > Pseudomonadota > Gammaproteobacteria > Burkholderiales > Burkholderiaceae > Paraburkholderia > Paraburkholderia graminis. Next base: position 67,550 of record NZ_ABLD01000011.1, on the reverse strand, counting down.
GCTGCGCCATGCCGCCCGACAACTGATGCGGATACGCATGCTCGAAACCGTTCAGGCCGACGAGCGCGATGTGCTGCGCGACCGCATCGCGCTTCTGTTTCGCCGATAGCGGCGCATTGCGCAACGCGGCCAGGACGTTTTGCGACGCCGTGAGCCACGGAAACAGTCGATGATCCTGAAACACGATGCCGCGCTCGAGCGACGTGTCGCGCACCTTGTCTCCGGCGACGACAATCTCGCCGTTGTAATCGGTGTCGAGTCCCGCGATCAACCGCAGCAACGTCGATTTACCGCAACCGCTCGATCCGAGCACGCTGACGAATTCGCCGGGGCGTACCCGCAGGCTGATGTCGTCGAGAACCGCGAGCGGCGTACCGTCTTGCCGCGCATAGCGCTTGCTGACGTGAAGAATGTCGATGCTGTCGGACAGCGTGGAAGACGTCATGTGCGGACCTCGGTGTGCAATGCAATGTGTGGCGTGTTCATCGGGCGGCCGCCTCCGAACGGCGCGCAAACATCGCCCGTTCGACCGCGCGCGCCAATGCGTTCAGCGCCCAGCCGGTCACGCCGACCACGACCACGCCGAACAGCACCAGATCCATGCGGAACTGCTCGCTGCCGTCGATCAGCGTATTGCCGATTCCGCTGCCTGCCACGAGCAGATATTCCGCGCCCAGCGTCGCGAGCCACGAATAGATCAGCGCGAGATAGAGGCCCGTGAAAATCGACGGCAGCGCGGCCGGCAGAATGACTGCGCGGATCAGTTGCCAGCGCGAATAGCGAAAAGCGCGCGCGACTTCGATGTACGCGCGCGGCACCGCATGAATGCCGTCACACGTATGCGCGGCGACGGGCAGCAACGCTGCGAGCGAGAGGAACACGACCTTCGCTGCATCGCCGAGACCGAACCACACGGAAATCAACGGAATCCACGCGAACAGCGAAATCTGTTTGAACGTGTCGAAGCTCGGGCCGATCATGCGCGTGGCGAGCCGCGAGAAGCCGAGCGCGCTGCCGAGCAGCAGGCCGCCTAGCGTGCCGATCACGAAGCCGCTTGCTTCACGCGCGAGCGACGCGGAAAGCGCCTTGAACAGCGCGCCGCTGACGATTTGCTGCGAGGCGGTGGCCAGCACCTGCGCGGGGCTGACGAGCAAGCCGCTCTTGACGACGTGCGCTTCGGAGATCGCCCACCAGATTGCAATGGCTGCAATCGGCAAGACGGCGCCACGCCAGTCGACGCGTGCGATCAGTGGCTTGCGCGGTCGCGCGGCACGCGCGAAGGCGGCGGGCACGTTGTCGCCGCAGTCGCACGACAACGTCTTCGTCGACTGCTTAGATGCTTCGGCGGACCGCTTAAAGACAGCAAGACTCATCGTGAATACCTCATGGGCGATGCGACGCGATGCGACCCGGCACTGGGTCGTCGCTACTCGTCATTACTCGCGAAACGCCGACGGTTGACCGCGCCGCAAGCGCGCTTCGAGTGCGTCGAGCGAACGATTCATTGCGTAACCGATAGCGCCGACTACGACCACCGACGCCATCACCAGATCGAGTTGAAACAGTTGCCGGCCGTAGACGATCAGATAGCCGAGCCCTTCCGAAGACGCGACCAGTTCGACCACCACCAGTGCGAGCCAGGCTTTGGTGAACGCGAGCCGTACGCCTGTCGCGAGCGTGGGCACGGCGGCGGGCACGACCAGATAGACGATCCGTTGCCAGCGCTTGTACGCAAAGACACGCGCGACTTCATCGAGCGATGCGGGCGTCTGGCGAAACCCTTGCAGCGTGCTCAACGTCACCGGAACGAGCGCGGCATGCGCGATCAGAATGTATTTGAGCGGCTCGCCGACGCCGACGAGCAGCAACAGAAACGGCAGCCAGCCGAGCACCGGAATCTGCACGAGCGCATTGAAGCTCGGCAGCACATACGCTTCGAAAGTGCGGGACAGGCCGAGCGCCGCGCCGAGCGCGAAGCCGAGCAGCGTGCCCGCAGCGAAGCCGACCAGCACACGTTGCAGACTGATCAACGTATTGCTTGCGAGATCGCCGCTTCTCGCCAGTTCGACGAAGGTGTCGAACACGCGCTCGGGCGGCGGCAAGATCTGCGGTGCGATCCAGCCGCGCTCGCAACCGGTCGCCCATAAGGCGAGCAGCACGGCGGGCAAGACCCACGGTGCAAGGCGCCAGGCAAGCGCGCGCAGCCGCGCATTGCGACGTGGCGACGCCGCGGGCAACTCGCGCGCCGCTGCGTCGTGGCCGAACCGTTCGTTGCCGGCATCAAGTGCGGTTTCGCTCATCGTGATCGCTCCCGTGTTAGCCGAGCGGCTTGCCGGCGGCGTCGTAGCGCGTCCAGTAATGGTCGAGTTTCTGCGTGCGCAATGCGTTGTCGAGATACTTGGTCTCGAACCAGTTATCGACCTCGACGGGCTGACGGATCAGCTTGAGTTTCAGCGCATCGGCCGCGACGGCCTTGTAGCGCGCGACGATGAACGGGTCGATCAACGGCGAGTTGCGGTCTTTGAGTGTTTGATTCGCGAACTCCGCCTGCCATGACGCATACGGCACGCCGCTCTTGGACCACAGCTTGAAGAGCGCATCGCGGTTCGCTTCATCGGACGACCATTGCGCGCCTTTGACGAGCACGTTGACGACCCGTTGCACGACATCGGGATGCGCGCGATCGAAGTCGTCGAGCACGAGCAGATGCGCCTGACGCGTGAATTGCGGTCCATCGTTCTGCGACTCGTAGACGATCTTCGCGAGGCCTTGATCGCGCAGCTTGTACAGGTGGTAATCGTTGACCGACGCGTCGATCCCCTTGGATGCCAGCGCCGCCAGCGAACTCGCGGAATCGAGATTGATCACGCGAAGATCGCGCTCATCGAGCTGATTGGCGGCGAGCGCATTGTCCGCGACGAGCTGCAGATTGGTGCCGCGAAAGATCGACACGCGCCGGCCTTTCAGGTCTTTGATCGAACGAATGTCCGAATCCGTCGGCACAGCGATCTTGATGCCGACGCGGACGCCCGAGGCGAGCAGCAGGCGCGTCTTCAAACCGTTGGCGCGACCGAGTACCGAGGGCAAATCGCCCTGATAGGCGAAGTCGAGCGCGTTGTTGGCGATCGCTTCGTTGACGGCGGGGCCGGCTCCCTTGAAGAACAGCCATTCGACCTTGATGCCGTCGGCGGCAAATTCTTTTTCGAGCGACTGCTGCAATTGCACGGTGGCCGCGGGCGATCCACCAAACGTAGGCGGGTCGCCATTACCCTGTTGCGCGACGCCGATGCGAATCACCGCCGGCTTGTCGGCATAGGCGTGAACCGCGGCGAGCGACAGCGCCGCCACGGCGAAGAAAGATTTCAGCAGACGGAAATAGCGCATGCGGCAATACCGGTCGATGGAAGGGAAAAGAAGTGCGAATGCTCTGGCGGGCAGAGACCTGGCACTACACGTTAGATTCGCGTGCCGTCGAATCCAACCAATCATTGCTGATAAGAAAATCTGCAGTAGTTCGAATCGCGTGACTGAATGCCGGCATGCCGCACCCGCGGCATGCAAGTACGCAATTCCCGATTTGCATAGTTAAATTCGTCGTTTTGCCCGCATGGATTGCATGGCTACCATGCGACGCTTCAGCCATTCATGCGAACGCGAGATCATGTCCACTGTTGCTTTTCCCTCCGCCGAAGCCGATCCGCAAACGTCTGCCGGCAACGCGGCGCGTCCCACCGTCATTCGCAATGCGCAGGACGTGTCACGCATCGTCAGCGCAGGCGCCGCGAAAGGCAGTAATGCGCGGATCGTGATTGCGATTGCATTGGGCGGTGTCTTTCTCGATGCTTACGATCTGACGTCGCTCGCTTACGGGATCAAGGACATCGCGCGCCAGTTTTCGTTGTCGCCGGTTCAGGTGGGATTCGTGTCGTCGGCCATCACGTTCGGCGCGATTCTCGGCGCGCTGTTCGGCGGGTATCTGACCGATCGCATCGGCCGTTATCGCGTGTTCATGGCCGACATGCTGTTCTTCGTGGTCGCGGCGATCGCGGCCGGCCTCGCGCCGAATGCGTGGGTGCTCGGCGGCGCGCGCTTTTTGATGGGCTTCGGCGTGGGGCTCGATCTGCCGGTGGCGATGGCGTTTCTCGCCGAGTTCTCGCGGGTGGCGGGCAAGGGCAACAAGGCGGCGAGCGTCGCTGCGTGGTGCCCCGCATGGTATGCGGCCACGAGCACCTGCTATCTGCTGATTCTCGGCTTGTATGCGATTCTGCCCGAGCATCAACTCGGCTGGCTATGGCGTTTGACGCTCGCATTCGGCGCGGTGCCGGCCATCGCGATCATTCTCGTGCGTAGCCGTTATATCAGCGAGTCGCCTGTTTGGGCCGCGAATCAGGGCGATCTCGAAGAGGCCGCGCGCATCCTGAAGCGCTCTTACGGCATCGACACAGTAGTCGAACGAAGCGCGACGCCGCAGAAGGCGCCGCGCGCGGCATCGTGGCGCAACTACGGGGTTCTGTTCAACGCCACTTACCGTCGCCGCACGATTCTTGCCGCGGTGATCGGCAGTGCTTCGTCATTCGGCTATAACGCGATCATCTTCGGCTTGCCGGTCATTATCACGAGTTTCTTCCAGCAGGGGCCGCTCACGACGATCGTCGCGGCGCTCGCGCTGAATCTCGCATTTGCATTCGTCGGCGGGCTGATCGGCGTGCGCACCGCGCCGACCGTCGGCGCGTGGAAAATGACTGTGCTCGGGCACGCGCTGCAATTCGCGTCGCTGATCGGACTCGCGCTGATCGGCAAACCGGGCAGCGGTGCGCTCGTGGTGGTCGCGATTCTTCTGCTTGGCGGCTATCTGTTCGGACAAGGTTTCGGACCCGGCTCGCATTCGATGACTTATGCGTCGCTGAGCTATCCGACCTCGCTGCGGGGAATCGGCGTCGGTTTTAACCAGACGCTGGTGCGTTCGGCGTCGACGGTCTCGCTGTTTCTTTTTCCTGTGCTCGCTGCCGCATTCGGTACGAAGGTCTTCTGGTTGATCGCCATCGCGCCGCTGACTTCGTTGCTCGTGCTGCTCGCAATCCGCTGGGAGCCGTCGGGCTACGACATCGATGCCGAAGACTACGCGGAACCGGGCGGCGTCACTGCCGCGCGTTAGGTCATGGGCTGACGATGTCGCGTGACAGCGCAGTCTGCAGGTCCACCAACGGCATGGCAGTCACGGTGACGGCGACCGATTCCGATTCCGGCAGCATGCCTGTAAGTGCCGCAAGTCCGGTTACGCAGATTGCGATGACCGCGCATGCGCCGATCACGACGATTCCGTTTTTATAGGCCGCGTTCGCTCGGAATGAGTTTGCAAAGAGCCGCATCATGACTGTCTCCTGGTGATGCGGCTAACATTTGCAACTACTGTGCCGACAACGATGCGCTTATGCTCACCGCCCGCCGAGCCAGAGTGGGCGGGCATTCCATGGGAAGGGCGGGAGCGTAACGGCAAATCGATGTTGGGTCTGCCCAGACAGCTCGCATCGTTTTACTCGTCCGATACCAACACTCATCAGGTCCAGCTTTCCATTCCGGCGCCACGTCGCGGCGCGCGTCGGTTGCGCTAGACTGGCGCGAATAAACGGAAGGGGACCTGGATGATACGCAAGACGCTCAATGCCTCGCAGCTTCAGCAGGAGGTCAGCCGGCGAATCCATCGGTTGCAGGAAATCGTCGAGGACGGCGTGAAGATTCGCGTGCCGCGGCCGCAATTGCAGGAAGTCGACAAGACAGGCTGCAACTGGAACATGACTCACTTCGGCAATGTGGTCGGGTTCGAGCGCGACGTGGAAGCGGTCCTCAAGGCGGTGCGTGCGGAATACAATCTCAGTACTGAGGCGAAAAGCAGCGGCAATCCGTTTGAGGACTAAGCGCTTGCCTCGAACAGAAAAAGTACCGACGACCGACACATGGACCTTTGGATTCAACCTTGCGCGCAATGCGCGGAACTGTATGGCAAACCGGCGGCTGAGCCTCCGCACTCGGACCTGACGCTCAACGGCGTCGGTTCAGTGGAAGAGACGCGCCGCGAAGAGCACTACACGTGCAGCCGATGTCGCGCGGTCTTTGCGCGAATTCTTGCGGGGCCAGAGGCCCGGCAAATCTGGATGGTGCTGAACGCGGGTCAGCACTGAACGGCGCTTGGCTCGATCTTGCGCGCGCGGTACTTTTGCGGCCGCAGTCCGGCGCGAGCGGCAGGAACGCGCGTTGCGGCGCTGCATGCTTTCTTTATCCTGATCCGCTTTGCGTGCGGAGAAGACGAGGAGCCGCATGCCGCCATCGACGATTGCACATAAAAAGCCTGCTCACCGGATTGCACTTGCATTGCAAGGCGGCGGCGCATTTGGCGCGTTCCAGGCCGGCGTGCTCGAAGCGTTGCACGACGCGGGTGTCGAAATCGACGCCTGCAGCGGGTCGTCGATTGGCGCCATCAATGCGGCGCTGTATTTCGGCAACGAGCCGTCGCGCAGGATAGAGCGGCTCAAAACCTTCTGGAATAGCGTGTCGGTGCCCGGCTCCGCGCTGCGCGAGCACGCGTTGCAACTATGGCCGCCGCGCGGCGCGCTCGAACATCGAACGGTGAGACGCATGCTCGCCGAAGCCGACCAAACGTACGCGCTGCAATTCGGGTTGCCGGGGTTCTTCGTGCGGCGCGTGGATATTCCGTGGGTCGCAGGCACAGGCAATCCGGGCGATGCGAGCGTATTCGACACACAACCACTCGTCCGCACGCTGTCGAACCTATGCGACTTCGAACTGCTCAATCGCAGCCCCGTCCAGGTCAGTGTGGTGGCTGCGAACGTGGCGACGGGCGCGGCGCGCTACTTCGTCAATCACGACGACGGACTCAATGGCGCCATGATCATGGCGTCGGGCGCGCTGCCGCCGTGGTTTCCAGCCGTCGAAATAGACGGCGCCTGGTACTGGGATGGTTCGCTCGTGACCGGCGCGCCCGTGCGCCATCTGCTGGCGAGCGCATCGCCTGGTGTGAGCACCACCATTTTGCGCGCCGACTTATGGAGTTGCGATGGCCCGCTTGCGGACAATCTCGTCGACGTGGACATTCGCCTCAAGAACATTCAGCACGCAAGCAGAGCGGCGTTCTTCAACGAAACGCGTGAGGAATCGCAACGTTTGAAGTCTTTGCTTGCGTACGCGCTCGAGTGCATCGACGGCGAAAAGCGGCAGAGCGACCCGCAACTGATCAATGCAGCGGCGCTTGCGCAGCCGGACAATGTACGCATCGTGCCGGTGGATTACGAGCGCTCGCAATGCGAGGCGCACTTCAAGGACTCGCAGTTCGGCAAGACCGCCATCGACGAGCACTGGAACAATGGGCGACGAGTGGCCGAAGCGGCGCTCTCGCAGATGGAAAGTGCCTGAATTGCCTTGCGCGGTCTTCAGGCATGCGCCATGCGCTACGTGTCCCACCAGGCCACTGCTGCGCATACCGTCGTGGAAAACCATCCCTTCAGCCTTACGGATTGGCACCGCTTTCTTTTCGGGAACACGTCATCGCTGTTCCTGCTTGAAGTACTGCTGCGAACCGGCGTGACCTATGTACTGCTCGTCATCGCAATGCGTCTGCTCGGGCGCCGCGTGGCGGCTCAATACACATTGTTCGAGATTTCAATTGTGGTCACACTCGCGGCGGCCATCGGCGTGCCGTTGCAGGCGTCGAACCGGGGGATGCTGCCGCCGCTGGTGATTGCACTCGTCGCAATCGTATTGCAGCGTCTCATTGCCCGGCTCGGCACCACACACCGGCGGCTGGAAACACTTATTTCAACCGACGTCACGCTGCTCGTCAGCGAAGGCCGGCTCGAAATGGACGAGTTGGCGCGTGCCGCGATGCCGCGCGAAAAAGTATTCGAAGCAATGCGGATCAAGGGCTGGCAACACCTCGGACAGATTAGCCGGCTCTATATGGAGCCCTCGGGTTCTTTCTCGTTCATTCCCGCGAGACCGTCGAAGCCGGGCCTCTCCGTGCTGCCGGCAATCGACAAGGAACTGCAGGAAGAAGGCCACTTGCCAGGCTGGTCGGCATGTCGTCATTGCGGCAACACGATTGAAAAGGAACACACAGACAATTTGCGATGCGAGAACTGCGGCTCGACTGAATGGACATGTGCAGTCAGGGAAGTGGAGGTTTGATGCAGCTCGTTCAGCGAATCCTGATCGGCGACGGACCCTGGGCGTTCTTATTGGAAGTGGTGGTCCGCGCGGCGCTTGTCTATGTGCTGCTGCTAGTGGCAATGCGCATGATGGGCAAGCGTGTTGCCGCACAGTTGAGCATTACTGAACTCGCGGTGATTCTCATGCTGGGCGCCGCGATTGGCGTTCCTATTCAGGTGTCGTCGCAAGGCATTTTGCCGGCGGCTATCGTGCTATTTACCGTCGTCGCGCTTCAGCGCATGAGTTCGAGAGCCGGCCTGCGGTGGCGCAAATTTCAGGTAGCGCAGGAAGGCGACGTGACCATGCTCGTAAAAGACGGCAGAATTCTTCTCGACGAACTCAAGACCAGCGAGGTGTCCCGCGAAATGCTCGCGTCGGAACTTCGTGCTGCAAACGTCGCGCATCTGGGACAGTTGCGCCGCGTTTATCTGGAGTCGTCCGGTTCTAATAGCCTCGTGTGGAGAAAGCACGAACGCCCCGGCTTGACGGTTCGACCAGACATGGAGTGCTCGCTTCTCGATGCGATCGGCGCCGACGGCTACTTCGCATGCTGGAGTTGCGGCGCGACCGTCGATACCGAGAACCGGCCGACCGAACCGTGCTCCGCGTGTCGTTCGATGCGATGGGAATCGGCGGTGCAATTGCCGCAGAAGCCGAAAGTCGAAGAGAAGACAGAATGAAACCTTTGAAAAGAACTACAAAGCCACTATAAAAACAGCCATAAAGCGACTCATGACTCGTCGCGAATCTCGCCAGGTCCCTTGCCGGTCCAGCGCTTTATTGCTCTGCGGAAGTTAGCGGTGTCGCTAAAGCCGACCAGCATCGCGACATCGTCGGTGCTGAGCTTGGTGGTTTTCAGGTACTCGGTGGCGAGCGAGCAGCGGACGTCATCGACAATTGCGACGAACGACGTGCCTTCCGATTCGAGTCGGCGCCTCAACGTTCGGCTCGTCATTTTGAGTGCTTCGGCCACGGTTTCCATGCTCGGAAAAACGCCGGGCTTGCGCATTAAAAGCTGATACACCTCGCCGGATGCACCCGATGATGTTTTCGCTTGCCCGATCAATCTGTCGCACGTCTCCTGCAAAAGCGCAGCCGAATGCCGATGTGCCAGGTGCGGCTTAACTTCGAGTATGGCGCTGTCGTAGATCAACTGGCATTCGTCGGCGTCGAACTCGCATGGGCAACCCAGGTACTCGCCGTATATCGCGGCATGCTCCGGCGCGGGATAAGAGAAGCGCGCAAGTACCGGCGGGCAGCTTCTTCCCGCAACGTCCTGAAGATGAGTGACGTGCTGCGTGTACTGCTGTTCGAGAAGAAACTGCTGGACGTCGTGCGGCAAATTCGAAGAAAAGGCGTCGGGAAAAGTCCACACCGAAGTATCGGGGTTTTCGGTCCACTCGATCGTGATAGTCGGCGTGGCGAGCCGATGGTATTTGACGCCGAGCCGGAAGTAGTCGCGCAAGGAAAGGCACGACATCAGCGCATAGCCGTACATGCCATAGGCGGCGAGATGAAGACGTGCTCCCGTTTTGAAAGGAGTACTTGGGTCGGATGAAAGACTGACGGCATTTCTGCATACCATCGCGTATTGCCGCACCGAGGTCATGACCGACGCGTCGTAGATCTGGTCGGGCTCGACGCCGCTTCCCTTGAGGCTCTGTTCGGGGGCAATGCCTTGCTCCGCGAGTACTTCCACCAGCGCCGCGATCTTGTACGGCGCGTAGATGCGCTCGTTCAACAGCGGAAATTTCGCCGACACCGTGCCTCCCGTGGATGTCCTCGTGGGACATCAGCTTGTCCGAAATTGACCTTACATACTGAATCGTATCTCACTACTATCAATGGGACAAGAGACGGGTCCGCATTGCAGTTGTGCGACTCGCAAACCTGTTGGAGACAAGCATGCAAATCCACCATCCCCGTGATCTCGCGCCTATGGCGCTCGTGGCAATCGGCCTGACGTGCGTCATTGCGTCAGCGGCCTCATTCGCCCCGGCTTCCGAGCACTCTGCATCAGCCGCAACACGATAGGTATTGAAATGGGAAATTCGACCAGTAAAGTCATCATTACGTGCGCAGTGACAGGCTCGGCGCATGTACCGTCGATGTCGGAATATCTGCCGCTCACGCCCGATGACATCAAGACTCAAGCACTCGAGGCCGCCGAGGCCGGCGCGGCGATTCTTCATCTGCATGCACGCAATCCGCAAGACGGACGGCCAACGCCTGCGCCCGAAGTGTTCCGCCAGTTCGTGCCCGCGATTGCCGCGCAGACCGACGCGGTCATCAACATCTCCACTGGCGGCAGCACGCGCATGACGCTCGACGAGCGTTTGGCCTACGCACGCGTCGCCAAACCCGAGATGTGCTCGCTGAATATGGGCTCGATGAACTTCTCGCTGCATCCGGTCGCGGCCCGAATCTCTTCCTGGCGATTCGATTGGGAGAAGGAATACGTCGAAGGCATGGAGGACATGATCTTCCGGAACACGTTCCGCGACATCAAGAACATCCTCACCGAGTTTCATGACTACGGCACGCGCTTCGAATTCGAATGCTACGACGTCGGGCATTTGTATAACCTCGCGTACTTCATCGACATCGGACTGATCAAGCCTCCGTTTTTTATTCAGTCCGTGTTCGGCATTCTCGGCGGCATCGGTCCTGATCCAGAGAACCTTGCATTGATGCGTTCGACCGCCGACCGTCTATTCGGACGTGAGAACTATCAATTCTCCGTTCTTGGCGCCGGCCGTCATCAAATGTCGCTCGTGACGATGGGCGCGATCATGGGCGGCAACGTTCGCGTGGGTCTGGAAGACAGCGTCTACTTGTCGCGTGGCGTGAAAGCGCGATCGAATGCCGAGCAAGTCCGCAAGATTCGCCGAATCCTCGAAGAGCTTTCTTTCGAAATCGCGACGCCGGCCGATGCCCGCGCCATGCTCGGATTGAAAGGGCGCGAAAGCGTCTCGCTTTAAACATTGAGCATTGAGCAGATGGCATTGCGCGCAAAAGGCTCGCAAGCCGAAGTACTTTTTATCCTGCCGCGCCGGTTGGCAATCGCCCGGCGCGCAACACAAGAAAAAACAGGCAGGACAATTTCCGGAGACATCATGACTGCAGCTACTATTGACCCCCGCCTCGGCGACACGCACTGGCGAGCGACTCGCAAGGCGATGGCGAGGCTCCTTCCGTTAATGTGCGCGATCTACTTCATGTCGTTTATCGACCGCACGAATGTTGCGCTGGCCAAGAGCGCACTCGCGGCCGATCTCGGCATTAGTGCGGCGGCCTACGGGCTGGGCGCCGGCATCTTCTTTATCGGTTATGCGCTTCTCGAAGTGCCCAGTAATCTGGCGGCGCACCGCGTCGGTCCGCGGGCCTGGATTGCGCGTATTGCCGTCACCTGGGGAGCGTTATCCACGGCGATGATGTTTGTGCAAGGCGAACTGTCCTTCTACGTTCTGCGGGTATTGCTTGGGGTCGCGGAAGCAGGGCTTTTTCCGGCCTTGATGTACATGGTGACGCTGTGGTTCGCGCCTAAGGACCGGGCGGTCGCCGTGGGCTGGATTTATACCGCTCCTTCCATTGCGCTCATTATCGGCAATCCGCTCGGTGCGGGGCTGATGCAACTGGGCGGAATCGGCGGTCTGCACGGATGGCAGTGGATGTTTCTGCTGGAAGGTCTGCCCACCATCGTGGTCGGCATCATCCTCTTTTTCAAGCTGCCGAACCGGCCCACCGAGGTGAAGTGGCTCACTCCAGAGGAAGCACAGGCGCTCGAGGATAACGCGGTCATCGACACGCACGGTCACGCCGAACTCACGTCGGCGCACTGGATCGCCGCACTGAAACGTCCGACCACGGTACTCATTGCACTGATTTACTTTCTGAATCAGGTAGCGTTCGTGGGCCTGTACTTTTTCACTCCGTCGATTGTCGGGCAGATGCATGTGAAGTCGCCGCTTCTCGTCGGCTTACTGTCGAGTAGTGTCGGCATTGGCTTTCTGCTTGGCGTGCTCACGCTGCCGCGCATTCACCGCCGGATAAGCAATGACTGCGGCTTCCTGGGTGTGCTGACTGCGGGCGTGGTTATCACCGCGTGCGCATTTATCGCGACGAAAAATCAGGCGGCACAAATCACGCTGCTTGGCATCACCGGCTTTTTCGCAGGCGGCATTCTGCCTTCGTATTGGGCCGTGGCGATGAAGCGATTGCAAGGCGTGCAGGCTGCGGCCGGACTTGCTTTCATCAATACGATCGGCTTGTTGGGCGGCTTTGTCGGACCTTATCTTTTCGGGCTCGCCGAAACGATAACCGGCAGAAGCGACTCGGGCTTTAACGTCGTGGTGGTCGCATCGGTGCTCGGCCTGTGTCTCGTGCCGCTTCTTGCGAAAGCCATCAAGGCCGCGGATCGTCCGATCCCGGCGACGGCCAAGGGCGCGCAACTCAACACATCCAAAAGCTGAATGCCGGCATCGCTATGAAAGCGTATAAGCCCGGAAACGGCTTTATTCCCCATTCCATTTCATTTTGTTGGTGCGACACATGAATACTTTCGAGCTTCTCAAACCGAGGCCCGGTCTGCGCGTACTTATCTCCGGCGCAGCCGCGGGAATTGGAGCAGCCATTGCCGATGCATTTGTTCAAGCAGACGCACAGGTCTATATCTGTGATGTCGATGCGTCGGCGGTTGAAAAGGCCAAAGAGAGGAACCCAAAGCTCTACACCGGCGTCGCGGATGTGGCAAATCGCGAGCAGGTCGACCAGATTATCGACGACGCGCGCGCGAGGCTCGGCGGACTCGATGTTCTTATCAACAATGCGGGCATCGCGGGTCCGACGGGCGACGTCGAATCCATTCAACCGCACGACTGGGAACGAACCATTTCGACGAATCTCAACAGCCAGTACTACTTCCTGCATAAGGCCGTACCGCTGCTGAAAGAGACATCGGATTGCCCGGCGATCATTGCAATGTCGTCGGTGGCGGGGCGGCTCGGGTACGCGTTTCGCACGCCATACGCCGCGACGAAATGGGCGATTGTCGGACTGGTGAAGTCGCTGGCAATCGAGCTTGGGCCCGAGAACATTCGCGTGAATGCCATTCTGCCCGGCGTCGTGCAAGGCGAGCGAATGGACAGGGTGATCGCGGCGCGAGCCGAGTCGACGGGCGTGTCGTTCGACGAAATGAAAGAGCAGTACCTGAAAAAGATTTCGCTGCGCCGGATGGTGACCGTCGACGACATTGCCGCGATGGCGCTATTCCTCGCATCGCCGGCGGGCTACAACATCACCGGGCAAGCCATCAGCGTGGATGGCAACGTCGAATATCTTTGACGGCATACCGACATCAAAACAACTCACTACCCAGGGACGCAGATCCAATGAGACTCAACGGCAAGGTTGCAATCGTCACAGGCGCGGGCCAGGGAATCGGCGCGGCGACGGCACTCAAATTCGCACGCGAAGGCGCGAGCGTCGCGGTATGCGACGTGAATGCCGATGCGGTGAAATCGGTGGTCGGCGCGTGCCGTGAGGCGGGCGCGCAAGCGGTGGGCTTCACCGTCAACGTGGCCGATCGTGAGGCCGTTCAGGATATGGCGGCCGGCGTGCAGGAGCGCTTTAAACGCATCGACGTGCTGGTGAATAACGCGGGCATTACGCGTGATGCACGCTTGCAAAACATGACGGTCGAGCAATTCGAAGACGTCATGGATGTCAACCTGCGCGGCGTCTTTCACGCTACTCAAGCCGTGCTCGACTGCATGATCGGGCAGCAGGCCGGCGTGATTCTCAATGCGAGTTCGGTCGTCGGAATCTACGGCAATTACGGGCAGACGAACTACGCGGCGTCCAAGTTCGGTGTTATCGGATTCACGAAGACATGGAGCCGTGAACTCGGCCCTAAAGGCATCCGCGTGAACGCTGTTGCGCCGGGATTTATCGACACGCCGATTCTGGCGACCGTACCCGGCGAAGTACTCGAGAAGATGAGAAACCAGGTTCCATTGCGGCGCCTGGGCAAGCCCGAAGAAATCGCCAACATCTACGCGTTTCTCGCGAGCGACGAAGCGAGTTATATCAACGGCGCTGTTATCGAAGCGTCTGGCGGCATGACGCTGTAGCGGCACAACGTGCAAGCAGCGCGCGGCATTTGCGTTGCGAAAAAGTCGGTCATAACGGAGACATCATGATTCGAGTTCACCTTCGCAATTTGAAAGTCGCGCGCGCCGTCGCGCTCCCTGCCGCGCTCGTTGCCGCGCTGTTGAGTACATCGGCGATTTCCGCATCCGGCATAGCTGCGACTCTGCCCGCCGGTCATGTGGCCGCGTGCGAGCGATTGCAAGGCGTTATCGTGTCGGCTTCGGAAATAGGCTTGCCGACCTCGGGAGCGGCCGTCACCGCCGTAAAGCCAGTCGCGGCCAGCGGAAGCGGAGCAACCGCTCTACCGGAATACTGCGAGGTCACCGGTAAGATCTCGCCACTCGACCGATCCGCGCCCGACATTCAATTCAAGGTCGCGTTGCCCGCGCAATGGAACGACAAAGTCGTGATGTTCGGCGGCGGTGGTTTTGACGGGACCATTCCGAATGTGGCCGGCAACGTGCCCAATGGCCCGGTCGACCAACCCGTACCGCTTGGCCGCGGCTATGCGACGTTCGCAAGCGACTCGGGCCATCAGGCGAACGCGCTCGCCTCGCAAGATGGACGTTTTGGCCTGAACGACGAGGCGGTCAGGAATTTCGGCGGCGACGCATTAAAGAAAACGCACGACGCAGCGCTTGCGATCATCAAGGCCCGCTATGCGCATTTGCCACGCAAGGCCTATTTCGCAGGCGGCTCCACGGGCGGGCGTGAAGCCGTCACGGCGATCCAGCGCTGGCCGTCGGATTGGGACGGTGCGATTGCATGGTATCCGGCATGGGACGACGCAGCGGCGCTACTCGGCGGTCAACGCATGAACCGTGCGCTGGCGAAACCGGGCGCTTATCTTTCCGTCGGCAAACGCCAGGCACTGTACGACGCGGCGATTGAGGCATGCGACGCGCTCGACGGCGTCGCCGACGGCCTGATCAGCGATCAGCAGCAATGCAACGCGCGATTCGATCCGTCTATTGCGACGCTCAACGGTGCTCCGTTGCGCTGCGCGAAAGGCGTGGACACCGGCGACAATTGCCTGTCGGACGCACAAATCGAAGCGCTGAAAGCAATCAATACGTCCACCCACTTTCGCTTCCGGCTCGCGAGCGGCGAGACTCAATATCCTGGCTACAACGTATGGGGCGCCGACCTCGGCATCGTCACGCGCAGTTCTCCCGTCGAGCCTGTGGTTACGTTCCTCGCGTTCGGTACATCACAGCCGGCCAATCCGATGCCTTTGACGGCACCGTATATCAGCGTGCTGACCGATCAGTGGATCAAGTACTCGGTCACGCGCGACCCGAACTTCAATTCGCTATCGCTCGATCCGGAGCAGCCGGGCGTATGGGCGAACCGTATCAGCGAGCTCAGTTCGCAACTCGACGCAAGCACCGACATTGCTGCGTTCAAGGAACGCGGCGGGAAGCTGCTGCTCGTTCATGGATTATCCGATGTACTAGTCAGCACGCGTGCAACGGAGCAATATTATCGGCGGCTGCAAGCGCAATTCGGCGTTCGCCAGGTCGAGTCGTTCGTGCGCTTCTATGAGATTCCCGGAATGGGCCATGCGGCAAGCAGTACTTTTAACGCCACCTGGGATTCGCTGTCGGCGCTGCAACAATGGGTCGAAAGAGGCAAGGCTCCGGTCGGGCAAGTGACTACCGACACCGCCGGCGTTCCCGGTCGCACGCGGCCGCTATGCGATTATCCGAAATGGCCGCGTTATCAGGGCGGCGACGTGAATCAGGCTGCTTCTTTCGAGTGTGTCGTGCAGTGAGCGAACGAACCGTGCAGGGGCCGCGGTGCGTGTGCACGCGGTCGACGGATTCGGAGTCGGCACAAAACGCAGGCATCAAGGCACAAAACGCTGAGAGTTCCTGTTAGTTAAGAGCACAATTTATGGCCTATGCTGCATTGGCCACGCCCTGAAAACAGAGGCAAAGGCCCGGCAGAGTGGCATGCCATTCCGCTTGTATAAAAGAGGGGAAAGTATGTCACGCGATATGTTCTCCATGCGCCCGCCGCGCGCCTCGGGCAACGTGCCCGCCGTCCCCGTCTCTATCTCACTGTCTGTCTTCGCGTTGTCCATTGGCATGTCGTGCGCGGCCCCGGTGCTTGCGCAAGGCACCTTGCCGCAAGGCGGAGCCTATGTGAGCGGCAGCGGTTCGATTGCCAGCGCCGGCAATACGCTGACCGTCACGCAACCGGGTTCGACGCGCGGCGTCGTCAACTGGAACAGCTTTTCGATCGGCGGCAACAACACGGTCGTCTTCAACAACGGTTCCGGTGCGACGCTAAACCGTGTGACAGGCGGATCGCCATCGTCGATTCTCGGCAAGCTCAACGCGAGCGGCAGCGTCTATCTGATCAATCCGCAAGGCGTCGTGGTCGGGCCGCAAGGCGTGGTCACGACGGGCGGCCGCTTTGTTGCTTCGACACTCGACACCGACAACGCGTCGTTCATGAACGGCGGAGCGCTGACGTTCTCCGGCCAGTCGGATCAGCGTGTGGTCAACCTCGGCCACATCGGCTCGACGAACGGCGATGTGCTGCTCATCGCCGCGAAGGAAGTCGACAACTACGGCACGATCAGCGCGCCGCAAGGCACGGCTGAGATCGCGGTGGGCAGCAAGGTGCTGCTGCAGGATTCGTCGAGCGAGCAGCAGATGTTCGTGCAGACCGCAAGCGGCGGCGCGATCGTCAATACCGGCGCAATCGAAGCCGCGCAGGTGAACCTGCAAGCCGTGGACGGCAACATCTATGCGCTCGCCGGCCGCAACGATGCGGTGCGCGCAACCGGCACCGCGACGCGCGACGGCCATGTGTGGCTGGTGGCGGGCACCGCGGGCCAGGTAATTCTCGCGGGCAACGTCGGCGCGCAGCGCGCCGATGGAACCGGCGGCATCGTCGATACTACGACGGGACTGCTGACCTTCTGGGGCGATCTCACGAAAGTCACCGCAGGGCAATGGAACGTTACGCTGCCCGCATACACGTTCGATGACGGCGCGTCGCGCGCCTTTGCCCGCAGCCTCAGCGCGGGCAGCTCCATCAACATGACGACGACAGGCGCGGCGGGCCAAAGCGGCGATATCGACGTCGCGCAGAGCATTCAATGGACCGGCGGCGCATCGCTCGCGCTGAACGCGGCGCATAGTGTTTCGATCGCCTCGGGCGCGACGCTCGGCAACCAGGGCAGCGGCGCACTCACGCTGCGTGCGGACGCGGGCGGCATCGACAACGGCGGCAGCGTCGCCAATAACGGCATGATCGACTGGTCCTCGAGTACCGGCACCGTCAGCGCGCTTTACGACATGAACGGCAGCTATACGCCCGGCGTCGTGCTGAGCAATAGCGCCTGGCGCGCGCCCGAGTACAGCGGCCTGCTCACGCAGGCCACCGGCTATAAGCTCGTCAATTCGGCGCAGGATCTGCAGAACATAGCCAACGACATGGCCGGCAACTACGCGCTAGGCAAGGACATCGACGCAAACGGCTATGCGTTCAAGACGTTGGGCTTTACCGACCATACGTCGTTTTCCGGGCAGTTCGACGGCATGTGGCACACGGTGTTGAACATCTCGCCCGACTCGGATGCGGTGTTCAGCGATATCGCCGCAAACGCCGTGGTGCGCGACGTGAACATCAACGCGAACTCGCATATCTACGCGCCGTCGTTCAGGTCCATCGGGATTCTGGCCGGCAGTAACCACGGCCTGATCGTCAATACGTTCACCTCCGGCGGAATCTCGGCGCCGACCAATGGTGCAGGCGCGTCGATCGGCGGACTGGTCGGCGATAACTCGGGAACCATCGCGCGTTCGGGCAGCAGTGCCGATGTCGTCGCCGATTCGGGTGGCGGCGGCCTCGTGTTCAACAACACAGGAACGATCACCCAGTCGTATGCGACCGGCAATGTGTCGGCCAACGAGTCGCGCGGCTCGTCCGGGGGACTCGTGAATATCAACAGCGGCACGGTCACGGAGTCGTTTGCAACCGGCAAGGTCTCCGCGTACAGCTTGCGCCAGGTAGGCGGGGTCTGCGCCTATTGCTCGGGGCTTGGCAGCAACGTGTACTGGAACGCCGAGACGACGGGCGTGGCGACGAGCGGCGGCAATCTGCCGCCGTCGAACGGATTGACGACCGCGCAGATGAGCGATCCCGCGAGCTTCGCCGGTTGGGACTTCAGCAGCAACGGGGCGTGGACGATGCCTGCGGGCGCAACGCATCCTGTGCTGCGCTGGCAGGTCGAACAACACTAACGAACGGTGCGCTAGAACCGATACAACACCGAAGCCATGCCGTTCAGATCGAGACGCCGCTCGGTGATCGGGCTGCCGGCGGCCGACTTTTGCAGACGCCCGACGACAGCCGCGACGTTCGCCGACCAGTGCGCGTCGAATTTATAAAGCGCGTTGACGTTGAAGTGCACGTCGCGCAAGCCCGAATGCGTCGCATATTGAGGCAGGCCCGACGCGGCGCTTTCCTGCGCATTCACGCCGAAGAAGGTTTGCGTGTATGTCGCGTTCGCCCATGTCACGCCAGGTCCTGCGGACAGCAGCAATTTGCCGAGCGGCGCCGATACGAAGAGATCCGCCATCGCGGTCAGGCCTTGCCCGGTTCCGGCGATGTCCCTGTAGACCGCCGCCGAGCCCGTGAAAGCCCACCACGTATAGTCCGCAAAAAGCCGCAGCTTCGGTCCCACGTGCACATCGGGCAAGCCTTTGAGCCGCGCATCGTCGGAGCTCTTTCGCGACTGGAAATCGAAGCTCAGCGAGGCCCCGGCATGATAGTTCTCGCCCGCGAGCGCATTGACGCCCAGCACGTCCGGACCTTGGGAGAACACACGGTCCTTCCATGAAATGTCCTGAACGGGAAACGGCAACACCTGGATCTGCGATGAGCCTGGGTACTTTGGAAACACATACAGGCCCGGCCCGACCGATATTTTCCAGTCGCTTGCTGCTTGCTGTTCGTCGGCGTGAGCCGCGCCGGCACAAGCTGCCACCGCGAAGCCGCACACTGCCGCCTTGAGCACGAATGTGCGCTTCATGCTTTCCTCGCCACAGTCGCGAGTTGCCGCAGGCGGCGTGCGAGCGCGCGAGAAACCACGGGTGCCGGGTTATGGCTCGACACGGTGGCGGCCACGCTTTCGCGCAGGAAGAGGGCGCATTCGCGCGCCACGACTTCGCGTTCGTTGTCGGACGTGATCATGTGATAGGAGTCGTCGAGCCAGATGGTTCGCAAGAATGACGCGCCGATGGTGGTCCCGACGAATCGCGCGTTATGCGGGCTCGAGGTTTCGTCGTCGATGGCGTGAATAATCAGGCAATCGGTGCCGATGCTCTTGAGCTTCTTCTTTACCGAGCCCGCCAGGCGGCCGGCCTCGTGCAGCGCCGGCAAGCCGATGAACGCCGGTCCGACTTCGCTGATGTCGTTCTTCTGCATCGCGCGCGCGATCTTCGAGCGCAACGCCTCGTTGCGCAGCCCGTAGGGTTCCTGCTCACGATAGCGATAACGCGAGCGCAGCGGCGTGTAATACACGTAGTCGAGCAAAAAGCGATACCAGGGAATCGCCCAGCCGTCGTAGTTGAGCGTGATCGACAGCAGCAGCAACGCGCGGGCGGCGGGCCGCTCGTGCGCAACCGCGGCCGCGAGCGTCGCGCCCATCGAGAGACCGCAGATCGAGACGTGCCGATGCCGTGCGGCGAGCCGGTCGAACTCCGCGACGGCCGCGCTGATCCATTGCTCCATCGGCTGATGTCCGGTGCCTGCGCTGTAGCCGGGCAATTCCGGCGTATGCGTGGCAAAGCCTTCGTCGGCAAGCAGTCGGGCGAGAAAGCGCAATTCGAGCGGCGAGCTCGACAGACCATGCAACAACAGGACCGCGTGATCGCTGCCGTCGATGCCTGAAAATGGCGTGGCGTTCATGTCAGTCATCCGCGCGCAAAACCAGGAATTCACCGGACGACGTGGTGAAGCGATCGCACACGCATTCGACCGGCCGCCAGTCGTCGCGGGTGCCGGAGAGAAAACGCATACGGTGATGGCCCGGCGTCAGATGGACGCGCACGTGTGCGAGATCCTCCTCGTGCACTTGCGTGTGCTTCGCGCAATAGGCGATGCCCGCGTGCAACGATGCGTCGTCGACGAGGGCATGGGGTGTTGCCGTGGCGGCCGCGGCCACGAAGCTGCCGGGCGGCAAGCTGTTGGCCGGATCGAGCGCCTTGATGAGAATCAGCGAGCGGTTGTACTGCGCGATATGACGCAGCATGCGGTGCATTTCATCGGTAGCCCGGCGGGCAAGCAGCCGCTCGTTGTCATGGCGCAGCAGCATTTCGTAGCGCGACTGCGCGACGGCCGCAAGCAGTTCGGCGCGATACTGCGCGCGCCGCAAACGTTCAACCAGGCTGATGATGAGAATCGTGAGCAGAGGGTACGAGATCAGCAGATGCAGATCCGACGCGTCGATCACGTCGATGTGGCCGTACGGCGGCACGAAAAGATAATCGGCAAGGCAAAGCCCGAGCAGCATCACGCATAACGCGGGCGCGAGGCCGCAGTAGTACTCGACGAGCACCGCGGCGATCAGAAAAGCAGTGCCGGGCATGAACGGCCCGAGCAGCGGATGCAGGATCGCTCTGATGATCGCGGCGGCACCGAGTGCCGCGGCTGCGGCGATCCACCTGTTCCGGCCCCGCGGCGCCCACCGTCTTGAATTTATGACTTCCATGCACCCGACGCAAACTTAAGAACCTTTCACCTCGTTAACGGCAATAGGGGAGAAAGATTTAGCCGATAAGTCGTTCGGTGAACCAAACTTTGAGCGCGGCGGCCGAACGAGCCGCCAAAGTTTAATCCAGTGCTGAGGGTTGCGCGAGTTTTAAGACGTGGGGCGTGGTGTCGCGGCGCGATGCAATGCGCAAGCGCCCGCGCGGTGCGGACAGTCGTTCGCGGGCTGAGGTCATTGCTTCGGCGCTAAAACAAGCCGAAGTCGTCGTTGCTGTCGGGAATCGCGGCAAGGAGATCGCGAACCGCGCGCCAGCCGATCAGCCCCGCCAGCGCCAACGCGACGGCGAGCAGGCGGCTCGTATTCACGCGTCGCTTGCTCGTTGCATGCCGTAGAACACAGGTCGACATATCGATCCTCCCGTCAGGCGCTGAGCGCTGCGCCGCGCGGCACGATTGCCGCTAACGCCTGCGTCAGCGTCGTCGGACCGAAACGCCGTTCGCCGACGCCGTCTTGCACGTCGATGCAGCCGGCGTTATGCGCGTCGTAGAGATCGACGATCAGCCGCGCGTGTCCGTCGCCGAGACCGGCTCCGGCGAGCATCGCCGCCCATTGCTCGCGCGGCACCGCGTGGGCGGTGACTGTGCGGCCGGCGAGATCGGCAATCGTGCGCGCGACGTCGATCACGCTCACCCGCTGTTCGCTTTCGATGCTCACCACGCGCGGCGAATGCCGTGGCGGCTTGCCGTCCATCAGCAGTTGAGCCGCCAGCGCGCCGACATCCTGCGCGGCCACGGTAGGAAAGCGCTTGTCCAGCGGATGATGCAGGCTCGGCAGCACGCCCTTCGCCAACGCGACCGGCAGCACGCGCGCCCAGTTGTGCATATGCTCGGCGGCGCGCAGAAACGTCAGGCGAGTGTCGAGCGTACCGAGCCGCGTCTCCAGGTAGTGGAACAGCGTGGTGATGCCCGTCGCGCTCGCGTGCTCGGCGCCGTAATCCGAAAGCGCGAGCACATGTTGCGGCGGATTCGCGCGCAACGCGTCGACACTGGCGTCGATCATGCGGCGCATCGCGCTCGCCGGGTCGTCGTGATCGCGCGGCACCGGACACAGCATCTGCACCGCGTGCGCGCCGTCGATGGCGCGCGCTACGGACGCCGGATCGTGCAGATCGGCGATCGCCACCTCACAACCCAGCTCGATGAGCGGCGCGGCCTGCGCGGCGTTGCGGACCACGGCACGCACAGCGCAGCCCGCGCGCCGCAACGCAGCCGCGCTTGCGTTGCCCACCTTGCCGCCTGCTCCAAAAATCACGAACACGTGAGGCTCCTTATTGGATCGTCATGGCCCGATCATAAGGACAGGTGCTGCAAAAAACGCGCATGCGCGGATGCAAATGAACAGATTCGGATGGTCGTTTGACGATGGCCGTCCATCGAGCGAAGCCGCGAAAAACCCGGCACAATGCCCGCAGATCGACTGCCATCCGCGAGACAAACGATGAACGCCGTCATACCTGTCCCGACTCAGATTCCGCCCGCGCACAGCGGCTCCCGCATCGCGCTGCGCTCGAGCAAAACGCTCGGCTGGCAAGGCTTCGGCGCGGAGCTGGTCAACGTGTCGGCGGGTTTGCACCGGATACCGGCGCTCAAGCATCATCGGGTCGGCGTGCATGTGGGCGGGCCGGTCAGAGCGCATTGTCTTTGCAACGAGAAGCCGCACTCGCGCATTCAGGCGCACGGCGACGCCGACGTGATTCCCGCGGGACTCGACGGCCAATGGAGCGACGAATCGGCCTGCACGATTTTCAGCGTCTGGATCGGCGAGGAATTCGCGCGCAAGACGGCCGAGCAACTGGCAGTCAAGGCAAGCGACGCGCAGATTCGCCCGCAATTCCAGATGCGCGATGCGCGCTTCCAGCATCTCGCGTGGGCGTTGCGCGCCGAACTGGAAGCCGACGACGCGTCCGATCCGCTATACGCCGAAAGCCTGTGCACGGCGATGGTGGTGCGGCTGATCGGCGGGGCGCCGTCGCTCGACGGCAAGGAGCGCACGCTCGCTCCGAGAACGGCGGCGCGCGTGACGGACTTCATCGAAGCGCATCTCGACCGCCGTCTCACGCTGAGCGAACTCGCGGCGCAGGCGGATCTGAGCGTGCCGCATTTCAAGGTGCTGTTTCGCGCGACGCTCGGCGTGCCGGTGCATCAGTACGTGGTGCAGCGGCGCGTCGAACGCGCGCGAACGATGCTGCTGCAAGGCCGGCTCTCCGCGAGCCAGATTGCACTGGAGGCCGGCTTCTCGCACCAGAGCCACATGGCGCACTGGATCGGGCGGCTGCTCGGCGTGACGCCGCGCGAACTGGTGAAGTCGGCCGCGCGCTGACGTGCGCGGTGGTTCACCAGCGCAGGCGCATCAATCCGTCTGCGTCGCGCCGGTCAATTGTGCGTACACGTCATGCGAGAGCTGCAGCAACTGCTTGCGGTCGATGCCGCCTGACACCGCATAGCCGAAGTCGCCGTCGACCCAGTAGAACACGTTGACGGGTCCGTCCTGGTACAGCTTGAACGCCGTGGTGTTCGCATTCACCTGGCGGCGCGAGATGCACAGCGTCACCCGTTCGCCCTTCGGTCCGCGATACAT
This sequence comes from Paraburkholderia graminis C4D1M, assembly GCF_000172415.1. Classification (GTDB taxonomy): domain Bacteria; phylum Pseudomonadota; class Gammaproteobacteria; order Burkholderiales; family Burkholderiaceae; genus Paraburkholderia; species Paraburkholderia graminis. The sequence goes on along the minus strand of NZ_ABLD01000011.1, from coordinate 43,813 downwards.
GAACTGGGCCATCTGGCCGTCCGGGCCGGGCAGCAGGCGCCCGCCGGAGAGCGAGAAGCCTTGCTTCGCCAGCATCGGCGGATGGACGTTGGTGCCGAGACGGTTCGCGAGCCACTGCACGAAATCCTGCTCGTGATCGGCGCTCATGTCGGTAGGGCGGTCGACCTCCGGCATATACACGACGTGCGCAACCGCAGCCTGGCGGGCGAACACCTCGGCTCGGTCCGCGCTCACCGGGCGCGTATTGGAAGAACCCGTCGACGAACCCACGGAGAAGCCCGCCACCGACTGCATCGCGTCCTGCCCCATATGCGTGCCGACGCCGATGCCGACGCCCATCACCAGCGCCGCCGCCATCCCCGCGAATTGCGGCCAGTTGGCGGCGATGCGCGAGCGGCGCGAATGCGGCGGCGCGGCCGGCTGCAAGCGCTTCGGCACGGGTTCGTTCAACACGCGGTCGTAGCGATCGTGGAACAGGCTGTTCAGCGAAAAATAATCGCTGATGCGCGCGGCCAGTTCGGGATTCTGTTCGAGCGCGCGCTCGACGTCGGCGCGCCGTTCGTCGGACAGCGTGCCGTCCACGTAAGCATGCAGCTCTTCTTCAGTGATCGGGGTATGTTGGTCGCTCATCGCACCACCTGTAATTTCGCACCGGGCTGGCTGCCCGCCATCAATGCCCGAAGCCGTTCGCGTCCGCGCGAAAGCCGCGACATGACCGTGCCGATGGGCACGTTCAGCGCGAGCGCGACGTCGGCATAGCTCATTTCCTCGAGGCCGACGAGCAGCACCACTTCGCGCTGGTCGACCGGCAGACGCTGCAACGCGTAGTCGAGATCGCGCATTTCCAGCGAGCGCGTCTGCGGCGCCGGCACGGCGAACTCGGCTTCGTGAACGCTTTCGTCGTCGACCGCCACATGGACCGCGCGCGACGATGCCTTGCGCGCCTGATTGGCGAACACGTTGTGCATGATCGTAAAGAGCCATGCACGCAGGTCGGTGCCGGGCTGGAACATGCCGGTGCGGCCGAGCGCGCGTTCCAGCGTGTCCTGCACCAGATCGTCCGCGAGGTCGCGATTGTTGATCAGCGCCCGCGCGTAGCGCCGCAAGCGCGGCACGTGTTCCATCAACTCGTCACGGACATCCATTCTTGATCCCGGTCATGGGGCCTCTCGTGGGCAGGAAGCGCGGCGCTGCGTCGGAGCGTCGCTCGTGTTGTAGGGCGGTTGTAGGGCGAACACGCGTGAGCGGATTCTATTCCCGTCGATGCGGCGAGTCATAGCGCGTGTACGACTGCGTGGGCGTTCATGGCATCGTCATGACGTCGGCGGCGCGCATCAGGCCGTGCGTGCGCGCGTCGCCCGCGACCACGAAGCGTTGCCGCTGCGCGGTCCACGTCAACAGACGCACATCGCCGATGCGGCGCGCGGACCACTGCGGCTGCGCAGGCGCGAGCAGGGCGAGCGTCGACAGCAGGATCACCGGCTGGTTGTCGCCGTTTAGGTAGACGAATGCGGTGGCGCGCTGCAACAGGCCGAGCGACAGCACGCGCTCATCGACGAGCCGCAGCCCGATCGCCTCGAGGTCGGGCGCGGACGGCTCCCGGCGAGTCGGCGATGCCGCCGGATAAGGAGCGGCCACCGTTTCCGCCAGCGCCATCACGGCGGCATTGTTGAGCGCCTGCTGCGTCACCTGGGTCGCCGCAAACCAGCCGCTCACCGCCGCACACGCGACGACGACGGCGACCAGCGCTCTGACCGCCTTGCGCACACGCGGCCTGCCGGCAGCGTTGCGCCAGCGGCTCGCCGCGCCGCGCCGGGCTTTGAACGCCGTGGACGCGGGTTCGTCGGCGGTCTGAAACGAACGCTGAATCTGCTCGTTAAGCGAGCCGTAAAAGGCGACGCGGCGGGCTTCCGCGGGATCGCGGCCCAGATAGTCGCGCAAAAACGCGGCGCGCGCCGGCGACAGCGTGCCGTCGGCGTAGGCTTGAACGTCGGCTTCGGAAAGCGGTGAATCGGCGGGGGCGTCGGTCGGTTTCATGATGCAAGTTCTCCGGCCGGGGTTCGGCTGTTGAGGTGCAAACACGGTTGTACGCCGGTTTATTCCGCTCGCGCGGCGTCTTTCAGAAGTTCTTTTACCGCGTGAGCAAGGCGTCGTCCAGACCCGGGCAAACCGGTTCGCGGCGCGCTTTATTCCGTCGCGCGGAAATGTTTTTTACTTGCGCCGCGCCCAGGAATAAAAGCCGGCAAAGCGTGGTTCTCCCTGATGCAAACCCGCACACAACTCACCGGAGTTCATCATGAAGAAGATCGCTTTCGCCGCATTGTCCGTCGTCGTCCTCGCCGCATCGTCGAATGTTTTCGCGGAAGGAAAAACGCGCGCCCAGGTCTACCAGGAACTGATCGAGGCACAACAGAACGGCCTCGACTACGTGACCGACGCATCGTACCCGGATGTCAGCCCCGTGTTCGCGCATCAGGTCGAGCAGCACAAGCTGGCGCTCGCCGCCGAAGCGGCGGCAAGCCGCATGGCAAGCGAAAGCGCGTCGACGGACAGCATGAATTGAACCGCGGCGCGCGCCGAGGAGCGGCGCGGCTCGTGAACAAACGCCTGGCTACGCGCGCACGCGTTCGCCGCGCGGGTCGTACGGCGCCTTCAGGTGAAGCGTGGCCGGCAGCGATTCGCCGGCCACGTCGATCGCGTAGGCGCCGCTCGTCAGATACGCGGTGTCGGCTGCGCCATCGGGATTGTTCACGTAGCCCATCGCGACCGGGCAGCCGAGCGTGTGGCCGAACGCCGCCGAGCTCACGAAGCCGACTGGCTTGCCGTCGCGCAAAATCGCTTCGCCGCCCCATAGCATGCGATCCGCGGCGCCGTCCGCGCTCAGCACGACCATGCGGCGGCGCAGCGGCTCGTCGCGCAGTTTCAGCAGGGCGTCGCGGCCGCGGAACGGAATGTCCTTGTCGAGCTTGCACGCGAACGCGAGGCCGGCTTCGAACGGATTCGTGTCCGGCGTGAGTTCGCGGCCCCATGCGCGGTAGCCTTTTTCGATCCGCAGCGAGTCGATCGCGTAGTAGCCTGCATTCACGAGGCCAAACGCTTTGCCCGCTTCGCGCAACGCCTCGTACACGCCGACGGCGAATTCGACCGGCACGTACAGTTCCCAGCCCAGTTCGCCGACGTAGGTGAGGCGCGTTGCGCGCACCGTCGCATAGCCGATGTCGACCTCGCGGCTTTGGCCGAACGCGAACGCTTCGTTGCGCCAGTCCGCTTTCGATACGCTTTGCAGCAGTTCGCGCGAGCGCGGGCCCATCACGGCGAGCACCGCATATTGGCTGGTCACGTCGACGAGCACGCAATGTTTGTCGCGCGGAATCGCTCTCTCGATCATGTCGAAGTCGCGCGTGGTTTGCGCGGTGCCGGTGACGAGCAGGTACTGGTCCGCGGCGATGCGCGTGAGCGTGAAGTCCGATTCGTAATTGCCGCGTTCGTTGAGCATGCCGGTATAGACGGCCGTGCCGGGCGGTACGTCGACGTCGTTCGTGACGAGGCTTTGCAGCACGCTTTGCGCGTCGCGTCCTTTGACCAGGAATTTGGAGAACGACGTCATGTCGAAAAGCGCCACGCCTTCGCGGCAGGCGCGGTGTTCGGCGCCGCTTGCACGCAGCCAGTCCGGCTGACCGAATGTGTAGTCGACGCGCGCTTCGCCGGGCGTCGGCGCGAAAAAGTTGGCGCGCTCCCAACCCATCTTGCTGCCGAAGCACGCGCCGTCCTCGCGCAGCAGCGCGTACAGCGGCGAGCGGCGCAACGGCCGCGCGCTGTCGAGTTCGCGATTCGGCCACGGCATTGCATAGTGCAGGCCGAGCGTCTCTTTCACGCGATCGTGCAGCCACGCGTCGTTGCCGTTAAAGCGCGCGAAGCGGCGAATATCGACGGGCCACAAATCCATGGTCGGCTCGCCCGCGACGATCCATTCGGCCAACGCCATGCCCGCGCCGCCCGCCGAAGCGATGCCCATCGAGTTAAAGCCCGCGCCGACGAAAAAGCGCCGTAATTCAGGCGCTTCGCCGAGCATGAAGTTGTTGTCGGGCGTGAACGATTCGGGTCCGTTGTAGAACTGGCGGACCTGTGCGGTTTCGAGCGCGGGCACGCGTTGCAGCGCGTTAGTCATCAGGATTTCGAACTGATTCCAGTCGTCGGGTAGAAGCTGGAATTCGAAGTTCTCCGGAATGCCGTTCATGCCCCACGGTTTGGCGTCGGGCTCGAAACCGCCCATCACGAGGCCGCCCACTTCCTCCTTGAAATAGATGAAGCCGTCGGGATCGCGCATGACCGGCAGATCGGGGTGCACGCCCTCGATGCGATCCGTGACGATGTAGTAGTGCTCCGCCGAGTGCAGCGGCACCGTGACGCCGCACAGTCGGCCCACGGCTTTGGCCCACTGGCCCGCGCAATTCACGACGATGTCCGCGCTAATCGAGCCTTCGTCGCCGTCCTTGTTGCGCCACGCGACGCCGGTTGCTTCGCGAGAGCCGTGCGTGTCGCGCGTGTGGATCGCTGTGACGCGGGTGTTTTCGACGATGCGCGCGCCGCGCATGCGAGCGCCGCGGGCGAGCGCCTGCGTGAGATCGGTTGGGTTGGCCTTGCCGTCGCCCGGCAGCCAGACGGCGCCGAGCAGGTCGTCGGTGCGCATGACCGGCCACAGGTCGCCGGCTTCGCGCGCGCCGATCACCTCGCACGTGACGCCGTACGCGCGGGCCACGGCGGCGGTGCGCTTGAGTTGCGTCATCCGCTCGGCCGTGCGGGCCACCGACAGCGAGCCGCATTGCTTCCAGCCGGTGGCAAGGCCGGTGTCCGCTTCGAGTTCGGCGTAAAGCGCGGTCGAATAGCGGATCAGCTTCGTCATGCTTTCCTGCGCGCGCAACTGCCCGACGAGGCCGGCTGCGTGCCATGTCGTTCCGCAAGAGAGCTGGCCTTGTTCGAGGAGGATGACGTCGGCCCAGCCGAGCCTGGTCAGGTGGTAGGCGACCGAGCAGCCGATAATGCCGCCGCCGATGATGACGACGCGGGTTTGTTGGGAGAGAGGTGTGGACATATGTGGTTGTTGGTGGCGTTGGTGTGCGTAGATTGCCGTATAAGTGCACGGAATGCAACGTGAGAGGTGAGGCTTTGTGGTGGTTGGGGTGGTGTCATGTGGTGGTCGTATTTTGGCGGTAGGTGAGCGATCGACGTGCGCTCGGATCAGTCTGAGGGCGAGTTATCTTCCGCCCGGGACAGCAGCGAAGACGGCTGTGAGGTCGGTTGGGAAAACGGCTGGGAAGGGCATTGCGAAGGGCGTTGGCAAGGCGGCTGGCAAAAATGCAGCGAAGGTGCGGCGAAGCCGCTTGCACATTCGGCTGTGAACGCGGGCGGTCTGCAGCTAGCGTCGGGCGTCGCTCTTGCGCCCCGCACGCCGTGAAATAGGGGCTCTGCAGCCGACTGTGGAAATATGTGGGAAATCCCACATCAGCCCGTCGTTTTGCTAAACTCACCGCACCCTTCATCCGCCCGACTCCATGCTCTCGACCCAACGCCAGGCCGAAATCCTGCGGCTCGTCCGCGAGCAGCGCACCTGCACGATCACGGCACTTGCCGCGCGATTCGAGGTGTCCGACGAAACCATCCGCCGCAATATCAAGCCGTTGATCGAGCAGGGTCTGCTGCTGAAGGTTCACGGCGGCATCATGCTGCCCGAGCGCCTCGACGAGCCGCCGTTCGAACGGCGCATGGCCGCGAGCCTTGCCGGCAAGCGGGCCATCGGCGCGCGCATCGCCGAACTGGTGAGCGACGGCGATTCGCTGATTCTCGAGGGCGGCAGCACCTGCGTGCACATCGCGCGGGCCTTAGTGGCGCGTTCGCGGCTGACGGTCGTGACCAACTCGATCGAAGTGGCCCGGCTGCTCGCGCCGCACAACGGCAACCGCGTGTTCATCGCGGGCGGGGAAGTTCGGGCCGACGACGCCGCCGCAGTCGGCGACAGCGTGCAGGCTTTCTTGCGCCAGTTCCACGTGCGCTACGCGATCGTGTCGGTGACGGCGATCGACATGCGCGGGCATTTCATGGATGCACTGCCGGCAGACGTCGCGTTTTCGCTGGCGGCGTTCGCGCAGGCCGAGCGCCGCGTGGTCGCCGCCGATCACGCGAAGTTCGGCCATAGCGCGCTGCTGCACGCGTTCGGCGCGGATTGCGTCGACGTGCTGGTGACGGATGAGGCGCCGGCGCCGGCGCTTGGGCAATTGCTGGCGGCGGCGGGGGTGGAGGTGGTTGTGGGCGTACCGGCGGGTGGGGAAGCGTAGAGCAGTGCTGGTATCTCGAATGGGTTAGACCGGGACTCGTTTTGAGGTCAAGGGCTCTCCAACGTATTCGGCCGACGGTTTCCGTTTGCTTTTTCGTAGTCCATTCCGATCGAACTCCAACCGATGTCGCGACCGATTCTCATAGCGAACGATCTCAAGTTCGCATCGGCGCCGGCCGGCATCTCGCCAGCCACATCGCGCAGGCGCGCTTCGTCGGGCTCGACGGTGCGGATCACTGGGTCTTCGCGGGCGACCAGCAACCGGTGCTGGACAACATCAGGCGGTTTGTCGACAACCTTAACTTGCCGACTGCGACGTCCATTCGCTGAAGCTCAGCCCGTCACGAATGGTTTTATGTTTTGCCCATTCCACTTCGGCAGCAGTCGCGTATGTCACCCCCGGCTCCCACCAGAGTGCCGCTTCCTGTTGCACAGAAGGTCGTTTTTCCATTCGAGCGACCAACGACGCAAGCCTGGGTCGGGCAGGGGAGCGCCAGGACAATCGCAATGGGCGCGTTTCGATGAACTGGCAAACGCAGGTGAGCAGGATGTCCTGAGCCGAAATGACACCGGGGACGAAAGCGCCGTCAGCGCCGACAAGCTGGGTCTCGAACCAGTCGAGAAGATACTGGTTGCGCATCGCACATCGCGCGGCGTGAACATTTTCTTCATGCCTGACGCCGGACCACTGCAACTGCGACACCATCGTCGTCGATACGCCGAACGTCTGTAACGTCGCGAGAACGAGCTTGTCGTGCCAGCGTTCCGTCGCGCGCACATAGTCGGATGCCAGGGGCTCCATGCCTGGGGGCGCAGGCGCGCCTGGATACGTGGACATGAGGTAATCGATGATCACAGCGGAATCCCAAAGCGTCAGGTTGCCGTCGACCAGCGTAGGAACCTGAAGCGTCGGCGCGACCTTCGCACGCTCTTCGACGCTGGGTGTCGTGAAGGTCTCCTCGCGCTCAAAATCGAGTCCCTTCTCAACAAGCACGATACGGACGGCACGAGCGAAGGGCGATCCTGTCGTGAAGAACAGCTTGCGCATCGTGGTCCCCTTGATTGACGGACGGCGTTGACGGACATCCACTGCAACGTGGCGAGCGCAGCCTGATGTGTGTGGATGAACTGCGTGCAACAAACGGCGCGCTTTTTCAGTAGGACCGGACAATCTTCCTGGATGCGCTGCAACGGGCAGGCGAAGCGTCGGCAACACCTGGACGATCGGGCAAAAAATGTCGACGCACGGGCAGGACGGCAACGGCCTGCGCGAGGCAAAGTCCGTCACAGGATGGGACGTGACATTTCAAGGTCATCCGTCGTTCGCAGCCAAACCTTCCACCGGTTCCGGAATCCTGGCGCGCCACCAGACTTGCGCAGATCGGTTTAGGCACAGTGGCTTATCGGTTCGTGCAAAAGAGACAGCGTGAGATGCCGATGAAACGCCTGATAAGCCGCGCGATGTACCACCCGCTCATCGCACTATCCATGTTCTACTTTATCGACCTGATGTACAACGTCGACTACAGTCCAACCAGCGCTCTGCTCGTGCTGGCAGCGAAATCCATGTCGCGGGTGGTGAACGTGTTCAATAAGGGGTAGGGCTGCTTCCTTAATGCCCCGTCAAACAGAAGGTCCCTCGGCCTGCCGCCCTCGTAGCGCGACGGCTATCGAACTTCCGACGATCATCGCGATTCCCGCCAGCGAGACGGCGCTGACGGTCTCGCCCCAAAAGACGTAGCCGAACAGCACTGCCCAGACGATGCTGGTGTAATTGTACGGAGCCAGGGCTGCGGCGTCGGCCTGACGGAATGCCATGGTCATCAGGAGCTGGCCTGCTGTGGCGAATGCGCCAAGCCACGCCATCAAGCCCAAAGCTTCAATCGATGGCGTACGCCATGCAAACGGCAGTGACGCGCCCATTACAACTGTGCCGACAAACGTGAAAAACAGGACAGTCGTCCCGGAGTCGTCGGTCGGCCGGATTCGCTTGATCTGAATAATCGATAACGCGCCGAAAATTGCAGAGACGATAAGAAGCACCGGCCCGAGCCAACTTGAGTGAGATCCATCGGGACGAACTACGAACAGAACACCCACGAACCCGACTAGTGCCGCAAGCGCGTCCCGGCGCATCAATCTTTCCTGCAGCAACATTGGAGCGAGCACGATAACCAATAATGTTTCTGAATAGACGATCGCGACCGCCTCGCTCAACGGAGCGTAAGGCAAGGCAGCGAAGAAACACGCCGATGCGCCAAGCAAAGTCAACGACCTGACAAGCTGTCCGCGTACGTCCATGCTTCGCAGTCTGTCGGTCAGGGGACGACCACGCAAGCACACCGCGATAGCAGGGACTAACCCAAATAGCATCCGGAAGAATGTCACTTCATTCGCCGGGTACTGGAGCGCGACGGACTTGCCAAGTGCGTCAACAACGGCGAAGCAAAACATCGAAACGAGTATCAAGCAGATGCTGCGCAAAGACGTTGTCTGATTTCCCACCGTCGAAAGAAGGGGCACACTAAGCCTCATAAATCAATGTCAATCGGGACTACGAGAGCCCTGATTGTCGAGGATTTATGTGGGCGCGTCGACGGTACGGAGTTGGCCGAACCACGTCTCATGCGACACGCATACGGCGATCCGGCGCGGGCAATCGACGTTTGTCAGATCGGACGGTGGAGACCGCGCCGCAGTCGAATTTCATGTCTTTATCGATTTGCCAGTCTTTGATATTGATGAGACGCAAACGAACCATCGACAACGAATAATCATTCGACGACTGATACACACCCAGCAACAGGTGGTCCTTCGTGTGATGCCATATCCGTATTTCGACAACACCGACTACTCGGAATTTATCGAGTCCGGTGTCGTCAAGCGTGCCCGCCTGTTGGAGCGCGATCGGTAGAACGGTTTTACCATCCCGAACGACCCACCGCTCACGCCACTCAAATATCGATCACCACATCACCATGCGGCCTCGCGCAGCAAATCAGCACATTCCCCGCCGCAGGTGAATCCAGCGGATTGGGCTCATACGCGACGGACCCAGAGATCAACCCGCTCTCGCAGTTGTGACAGACGCCGCTGCGGCACGACCAACGGACTGGCACGTCACATGCCTCGGCGAGTTCAAGAATGCTCTGATAGGCCGATGCGTTCCAGTGCGCGGCGATGCCACTGCGCGCGAACGATACCAGCGGACCGGTGTTCACAGCGTCTTCAGGTGGATGTGGAACTCGCGTGGGTACGCCGGCGATGCCAGGCGTCATCGACTCCCCGCCGTTGAAGATTTCGACGTGAGTCCGTTCGGGCGGCGCGCCGAAGGCCGCGAGTGCCTCTTTCATGTCCGCCATGAAGACAGTCGGTCCGCAGAGATAGAAGTCCGCGTCTCGCGGGACGCCGACCTCGTCCAGGACCGCTCGCGACAGGCGACCGGTCGCGTCGAAATCCTCGCCCATCCGGTCGCCCAAGCCGGGCCTGCTGTAACGGACGTGACTGCGGCCGTGAGCCAGCGACAGCACCAGGCGGCGCGCTTCGGCGGCGAATGGATGGTGCTGCGCGTCGCGGGCGGCATGCATCCACAAGACCTGCCGCGTCGAGCGGGCCGTCGACAGCGCGTGGAGCATTGCCAGAAGAGGCGTCGCGCCGATTCCCGCGCTGACGAGCACAACGGGCCGCTGTCCTTCCTGCAGAGTGAAGCTCCCGCGCGGCGAGCTGACATCGAGTGCATCGCCAACACGCACATGCTCCCTCAGATAGTTCCCAGCCGCGCCATTCGGCTCGATCTTCGGGCTGATTCGATAGCGTTCCGTCGACACAGCACCCGAGAGCGAGTAGCTGCGAAAAAGCGGCGGGCCGTCGACGGTCCTTTGAAGACGCAGCACCACATACTGGCCGGGCAGAGCGGGTCGGAGCGGCTGGCCGTCCGCGCTCGTCAACGTGAGAGAGAGGACGTCCGCGGACTCCGGCTCGATGGCCGCCACTGTGAGCGGTCGAAACCCGGGCGGAGCCGGATGCGTCGCCGCTGCGGGCGCGAGGCCCGCGTTACCGCCCGCGTTACCACCCGCGTTACCGCTCGCCTCGCCGCTCATGCGGCTTTGCAGTAACGCCTCGAACGAAGAGCGCCATCCCGGCGAAAGCGCCTCGATTCGCAATGCGCGTTCGAGTCGATCGCGCGGATGATCGGGCGAATAGAGGAGCGCGTTGACCTCTGCGACTGTCATCCGCTCCGTTGCCTCTCCGACCTTGACGATCTCGTCGCCCGCGCCGACTTCGCCTTCTTGCAGGACGCGCAAGTAGAAGCCCGGCCGTCCGCTGGATGTCAGCAAAGCGGGCATCCGCGGCTCGTTCATTCGAATCCCGACGCGGTAGCAGGTGACCCGTGGCTGACTGACCTCGAACAGTGCGTCGCCGATCCGATAACGGTCGCCGATGCACACGGCAGAGTCGGGCATTCCCTCGATCGTGAAGTTCTCGCCGAACTGGCCGTAGACGAGATCCGATCGTTTCAACTGCTCCTGCCAGTATCGATACGATTCCATCTGGTAGACGAAGACGGCTCGCTGCTCACCGCCGTGTCCAGCGAGATCGCCTTGGCCGTCTCCATCGAGATTCAGCCGCCTGGCCCAACGGCGACCCGGCACCGGGTTCTTCCAGATCCCGGTGTGGACAGTGCGGCCATTCCAGTCGATGTCGCGCGGAAGCCCGACATTCACCGATAGCAGTTGAGCCATGCAAGCCTCAATTACGTTCTTGAGTCGATCTTTCGGGCGAGGAAGTCGCGTATCAGCGGCACCATCTCGTCAGCCTTGTCTTCGAGCGCGAAATGACCCGTGTCGAGCAGATGCGTCTCGACGTGCGGCAAATCCTCTTTGTACGGATACGCGCCATCCGCCGGAAAGATGACGTCGTTCTTGCCCCAGACGATCAGCATCGGCGGCTTGAACTCACGGAAATACGCCTGCACCTTCGGGTAAAGAGGCAGATTGGTCCGGTAGTCATAGAACAGGTCGAGCTGGATGTCGTTATTGCCGGGGCGATCGAGCAGCGCCTGGTCATGGACCCAGTTGTCCGGAGAAACACGCGTGCGGTCGGACACGCCATCGGTATATTGAAAGATGGTCGTCTCGAGCGTGAGCAGCGGCAGCAATGCTTTGCGGCTCGCGTTCGAGCCGTCGGCCCAATACGCCTTGATGGGGTCCCAGAATGCCTTGAGGCCCTCGTCATAGGCGTTTCCGTTCTGGACGATAAAACCCGCCACGCGATCCGGATGCTTCAGAGCAAGCCGCCAGCCGACGGGCGCGCCATAGTCCATGACATACATCGCGTACCGATCCGCGCCGAGCTGGTCGAGCAGGCCGTCCACTAATTCAGCGTAGCGGTCGAACGTGTAGGCGAATTCGGCACGATCCGGCATGTCGCTCTGACCATAGCCGGGGTAGTCCGGTGCAATCACGTGATAGCGGTCGGCGAGTGCAGGAATCAGGTTCCTGAACATATGCGACGAGGTTGGAAAACCATGCAATAGCAGCACAACGGGAGCGTCGAGCGGTCCGGCCTGTCGGTAGAAGATCTTCAATCCATCCACCACCGCGGTTCGATGATAGGTGACGGGAACGGCAGGACCGGTGCGGTCGGCAGCAGACGAAGTACTCGAGGCTGGACTGGCCATTGCGATGCTCCTTGTTCGGATGGCCGGTCCGCGATCACCTTCTTTGCTCGAGGATGTCGAGCCGCGGCTCAGCACTGTGTGAGAGCTACAGAAATACGCTGCAAGAAAGGCATGTGAAGCGAGGAAGTTCGGACGCCGACACCAGGATCAAGTCATTGCGGCGACGACGTCGTCAGTGGATACCACCGCGTGCGCGAGAAACGCATAGTTGATCATGGCCGCTTTATAGCCATCACCCCAGACGGGATGACGAGGCCCCGCGGTCGCATCGGCTACGACCGACACTTCAAAGCCCTGCTCGAGCAGATCCCGCAAATGCGCCTCCACGCACATGTTGGCGAGCATGCCGCCGAGCACGACTTTGCTCATGTGACGTTTGCGCAATTGCAGTACAAGGTCATTAGTTTGCGGACCGAAGACCTTGTGCGGACTCACGACGATGGTCTGGCCGTCATCAATGTAAGGTTTGAACTCAGCCAGCCAATCCGCGCCCGAGCTTTCGAATCCCTGAAGGTTCAGAGCGCCTTCTCGCGCGAACGTACCGGTTGCGAACTCGTCCGCTTCGAGTGGACCGTTGAACTTCCACGCGCGATCGGTCGGAAAGAAGTAATGCGGAGATATGAATACATTGATCTTCGCGGCTTTTGCGGCCTTGAAGATTCTCAGCATGTTTTCGACGGTTCTGTTTTCCGTGACGCTCGCACCCACCGCACCCCAATTCTTTCCCGTCGGGCTCAACACGTCGTTCTGGGGGTCGATGAAGACCACGGCCGTATCGGTTGGATCACAGTTCATGCCGGGTCCTCAGTAGAGAAACGGATGGCCGTCGAGCCTCCGCTTACATGAAGTGTTAGGAAGCGTAGGTTAGTCGCTACCGTTTAGCAATGCGGAATTTTGGTGCGACTGTGGCCCCTTTCGCGAGAGAGAACGATCGCGTCATGCGAACGTGATGCGCGGCATGTCTATCCTCTCTGGCGATGAACGCGATCGTGCTTTTGCTGTGATGTCGACTCCGCACCATCGAGGTGCCATTCATATGCAAAAGCTGAATCGCGTTCGAGCCACTTGTGCGCGCGTCGAATAACGCGCAGCGTATCCATGCGCCGCCAGATGCATTACTGCTGCGCATGCTTTGCTGCGTCTTCAATCACCGCGGCCACTTCCTTCGGGCGCGACTCGTACACCGAATGGCTTGCACCCGCCAACACGGTGGTATGGCTATGCGCGCGCTGGTAATAGAAGCGTTCGAGATCCGGATTGATGATCTTGTCGTCGGCCGCGACGATACCCCAGCTCGGCTTCATGGTCCACGCGGCCACTTTCATCGGCGCGGAGAAAACTTTCGCGGCCGTCAGAATCTGCGAGCGTGATTCGAACTCGGCTTCCTTCAGCGGCAGATCCGCCGCGAAATCCTTCGCGAAGTCGGCGGGATTCAGATAGGTGTAGCCGTCGTCCGTTTTCTTGATCGCGCCTGCCTGCTTCGACGTATAGCTGGGCATCTGCTTGCCCAGGTCGCTTTCGTCTTCGCCGACTGCCGGTGCATGCGCTGCAACGTACACGAGACCGGCCACTTTCGGATCGACGCCCGCCTCGGTGATAACCGAGCCGCCGTAGCTATGCGCGACCAGAATGGTGGGGCCATCCTGCAGATCGATGACGCGTTTCGCGGCGGCCACGTCGTCGTCCAGCGACGTCAGCGGCTCCTGCACCATCGTCACGTGATAACCGTCTTTGGTGAGGATGTCGTAGACCGGCTTCCACCCCGAGCCGTCGACCCACGCGCCATGAACCAGAACGATGTTCTTGATCGGCGCCGTAGCGGGTTGCGTGGTTTGCGCCATTGCGCCAGCGGATCCCAAAAGACTGGCGGCCAAGGTCAAGGTCGATACTGCGAAAGGAAAAATCTTCACTTTGAAACTCCAACGACAAAGGTTTGATTTGAAGAGCGGGCGACGCTAAACGACATCGCGTGTCAATGCACGACGGAGTCGCTGAGCAGGGCTCACTTAACTGCCGGAGTAGATATTGCAGTAGCTAACCGGGCCGACGCAGCTGGAGCTCATCGCCGTCTGGAGCCGCGTGCCCGCAGCGGAAGTGCCACGCTGCGCGACACCGCCGACAGCTTGCGTAGTCAGTTGCCCGTCGTTCTGTGCGGCGATCCTGGCTTCTGCCGCCTGGACATCAGCCGGGTAGTTGACGTCATCACCTCGGCTCGGGTTATAGCCCGCCTGCTCGACGCGAACAAGATCCGCCCGAACTTCTGCGCGCGTCAGCGGGGCGCTCGACTGAGCAAAACTGAGAACGGGAGCGCCAAGCGTGGCAGCGGCGAGTGCAAGAGCAACGAACAGTTTCGACATGATAGGAACTCCTAAATAAATTTAAAATTTGCTGGACCATGAGTTAGCCAGCGGGACAGTGATAACGACAAGCCGGATCGGTTCTCGGGTGACTTCGATTAACGGTCGATTATCGGTTCGGCTTTGGTCTACATGGGGGCAAACACGGGCGCCGCGTGCTTATTCCAAAAGATTTTCACAATCGATCCGATTGCCGTGTCGCATTGCGGGAAGCGGGTACGGGGTTTGCTCGCCTCCGGTGACGAACGATGGCGCCTAACGCAAGGCAACCTCCATAGGTTGCGCGCTGGCCCAAACCGCTTTAAGAGGCGGATTTTTTACCGGAGGAACGAAGATGAACAAGGATCAGCGTGAAGGAATCAAGGAAGAGCTCAAAGGCTTCGTGAACAAGGGCGTTGGCTCGATCACCGGAAACGAGGGCCGCAAGGCGAAGGGCGAGGCGCAGATTACGACCGGCGATAACCGTAAAGAGCTCGGCGACCAGACGGACAACATCGAGAAAGGCAAGGTCGATCCGGGCAATCCGTCCAACCTTTAATGCTCGAGAAGTGCGGCCGGTCTTACCTCGGCTCACCGATCGGAAGGAGCAGTCGGATGCAGGAAGTGCACACTCATCGCGGTTTCACGGTGACCGTTCTCGCGGAAGACGATCCCGCAGGCGGCTCGACGGTGACCACGCGAATACAACGTGACGACGGCGGTCAACCGGACAACGGCGAGTGGGCCGCGCCGCGCCAGAGCCGCTCGCGTTTTCGCGGCGCGGCCGCAATCGGCGCGGCGCTCGACGACGCGCGCCGCCAGATAGACAGCGCCTTGGGCAGCGACGACCCACTCGGCGAATAAGCGCCGCTGTCCAAATTGGTGCGGCGTCGCGCGTTGCCACTTGCATCGCGAGCCATTAACAATCCCCGCCCACAACCCATTCCCCACGAGCGCCACCTCGCACAGCCAAATCCCGCCAACGCGTAAAATGGCCGGTTATCACTGGCAAGCAACGCTTCGAAAAATCGTGGCGGTAGACAACGCACCGTCCGCCGAATCGATTCCATCGCGCCGCTTGCCTTCGCCGGCTTGAAGAGGATGCACGCTGATGTCGTCAGTTTTCTTTGATCGCGAACGGATTGCAGAGTGGCTCGGTGATCCCACCGTCGCCAAGGCGCGCGCGGTCGGCCCGGTCACCAACATGCAATGGCACGGAGCCACGCTGACGGGCGACGTGCAGGGCAGCCAGCCCGAGCCCTACCGAACCCGCGTGCGCTTTCGCACGGACGGTGGCACGCCGTGGGCGCAGAGCGATTGCAGTTGTCCGGTCGGCCGCAATTGCAAGCATGTGGCCGCGCTGCTGCTCGCCGAGCTCGAGTATCACGACGAGATGGACCACATCATTCGCGTCGACGATGATGAGCGCAGCGACAGCGCGCCGCTCGTAACGCAACGTGCGTCGGTGGAACGCTTCGGTCCGCCGCAGGGCGTGCGCCCCGAGCTCGTGAGCTGGCTCGAACGCTTCCGTGCGCGCGCCGAAGCCGCCGATGCCGCCGCTCAGAAAACGGCTGCCGCCCGCACCGAAACGCTGGCCTACCGGCTCAACTGGTCCGACTTCCACATGCGTCATGAGGTCGTGCTGTATCGCGCGCGCTGCGATGCGGATGGCCGCATCGTCGAGGTCGGCGAGACGTGGGGCAATGTAGAGTCGGCGCTGCTCAAGCAACCCAGGTTCGTGTCGGACGAAGATCTGTCGATTCTGCGCGGCCTGTGGCTGGGCCGTTCGCGCGAAGACTTCGGGCAATTTATTCTGCGCGGCACGAGCGGCGCGGAAATGCTGCAAAAGCTGATCGCCACCGGGCGCCTCTTCTTCGACTTCAAGCTCGCGCCCGGCGATGACGCGCCGACGCCGCTCGCGCGCGCCGCCGACCGGCCGGGGCGCATCGAATGGGAACCGCTTGCCGACCAGCGTCTGCGTCCCGTGCTGCGCACCGAGCCGCGCGCGAGCATGGTGCTGCCGACCGAGCCCGTCTGGTACGTGGATGGCGACGCGCGGGAGGCGGGCATCGTGCGCTCGTCGCTGCCGTTCCAGCAATTGCCCGACTACCTCGCGATGCCGCCGATCTCGCTGGCCGAAGCGCCGCTCGTCGCGTCCGTGCTGCGCGAAGTCGCGCCCGAGTTGCCGTTGCCGCCCACCCACGACACATCGGCGATTCGCGTGATCGATGTCGAACCCGTGCCCGTGCTTACGCTGAACAGCCACGCGCTGCCGTTCGCTGCAAAGACCAGCAAGCCTGGCAAGGCGGGCAACGTCGCCAAAAGCCAGGCCGTCGAACTGGCCGGCGTGAGCTTCGACTACGACGGCGTCAGCATCAACGTGGACAGCAGCGTCACCCTCGTGCCCATGCCGGGCGGCGACGTCATCCATATTCGCCGCCGCTACGACGCCGAGAAAAAGCGCCTGCTGGAACTGCGCAAGACCGGGTTGCAGAAGGTGCCCACGAGCCGCGTGTTCGCGTCGCGTCTGTTACCCGACACGATGCTCGGCTTGCCCGATGCCGAAGCGTGGTCCGCGTTCGTCAACGACGCCGTGCCCGAACTCGTCAGCAAGGGCTGGCGCGTGACGATGGCGCCCGAGTTCCGCTACAACGTGATCGAGATCGATGCAATCGACGGCACCGCGCATCAGGCCGGCGACGGCTGGTTCGATCTGGAAATGGGCATCCGCATCGGCGAGCGCAACGTGCGGCTCGAACCGCTGCTCGCCGATCTGTTCCGGCGCGACCGGCGCTGGCTTGGCGGCGCGCTCGAAGCCATCGCCGACGACGAGCCGATCGAGCTCAAGACCGAAGAGAATAAGCGCTTGCGGCTGCGCGCCGACCGGCTCAAACCGGTGGTGCGTGTGCTGGTCGATCTGTTCGATTCGCTCGGCGGGTCGCTCGCCGATGGTGCGCCGCTGCGCGTGCCGTCCGTCGACGCAGGCCGTTTGCAGGCGTTGAGCGACACGGGCCGCTGGCAATTCCGCGGCGACGATTCGATCCGCCAGCTCGCCGAGCGTCTGCAAGCCGGTCCGCGTTTGCGCGAGGTGCCGGTGCCCGCGGCGTTGCGCGCGCAATTGCGCGCTTATCAGCAGCAGGGCCTGAACTGGATGCAGTATCTGCGCGAGCAAGGTCTTGCCGGTGTGCTCGCCGACGACATGGGCCTCGGCAAAACCGTGCAGACGCTCGCGCACATTCTCGCGGAGAAAGAGGCCGGACGGCTCGACAAGCCCGCGCTGATCGTCGTGCCGACCACACTCGTGCACAACTGGCGCGAGGAAGCGCGACGCTTTGCACCCGAGCTGAAAGTGCTGGTGCTCAACGGCCCGCAACGCAAAGAGCGCTTCGAGCAGATCGGCGAACACGAACTGATTCTGACGACGTACGCGTTGTTGTGGCGCGATCAGAAGGTGCTCGCCGAACATCAATATCACCTGCTGATTCTCGACGAAGCGCAGTACGTGAAGAACGCCACGACGAAGGCCGCGCAGGCGATCCGTGGTTTGAGCGCGCGCCATCGTCTGTGTCTGACCGGCACGCCGCTCGAGAATCACCTCGGCGAGTTGTGGTCGCAGTTCGATTTTCTGCTGCCCGGATTTCTCGGCAGCCAGAAGGACTTCACGCGCCGCTGGCGCAATCCGATCGAAAAGAATAACGACGGCGTGCGCCGCTCGTTGCTCGCGCGCCGCATTCGGCCATTCATGCTGCGGCGTCGCAAGGACGAGGTCGCGAAAGAACTGCCGGCCAAGACGACGATTGTATGTTCCGTCGATCTCGAAGGCGCGCAGCGCGATCTCTACGAAACCGTGCGCACGGCGATGCAGGAAAGGGTGCGCGCCGCGGTGAGCGCGCAGGGCCTCGCGCGCAGCCACATCATCGTGCTCGATGCGCTGCTGAAGTTGCGGCAGGTGTGTTGCGATCCGCGTCTCGTGCGCACGCTGCGGACTGCTCAGAACGTCGGCGAAGTTAGCGAAGGTTCGAGCACTCAGACCGCACGAGCTTCCGATAAAACAGAGAAGGGGGTGCGTTCGGCCAAGCTCGATCTGTTGCTCTCGATGCTGCCCGAACTGATCGACGAAGGCCGCCGCGTTCTGCTGTTCTCGCAGTTCACCGGCATGTTGTCGCTGATCGCGCAAGCGCTCGACGAAGCCGCGATTCCCTACGTGATCCTGACGGGCGACACGACCGACCGCGTCACGCCCGTGCAGCGTTTTCAGCAAGGCGAAGTGCCGTTGTTCCTGATCAGCCTGAAGGCGGGCGGCGTGGGTCTGAACCTGACCGCCGCCGACACGGTGATTCACTACGACCCCTGGTGGAATCCGGCCGCCGAGAATCAGGCCACCGACCGCGCGCATCGGCTCGGTCAGGACAAGCCTGTGTTCGTCTACAAGCTGATCGCGGCAGGCAGCATCGAAGAAAAGATCGTGGAATTGCAGGAGCAGAAGGCGGGCCTCGCCGACAGCATTCTCTCCGAAGACGCCGCGGGCGCCGCCAAATTCTCCGACGACGACCTCGACGCGCTCTTTGCGCCGATGCCCGAACTGGAAGGCTCGAAGTGACGCGCGCGGTCGCAACGACCGTGCGTGTCGATCAAAACCGCGCGTCTTTCAAAAACGCCGTGCCGCGCTAGAAGCCCGCCTTTTCATCGTATTCAAATCTCGTCACATCTGACTCGCTACTGTTCAAAGGCGTCACAAATCGTCAAGGATTGCTGAGTTTGACCTGATGCCGTCAACGGTTTCTTTTCGCACTCGTTGAACACGCGACCATTAATCGGTCAGTCAACGCATACGTTAAGGAAAACACCGTCATGAACAAGCAACTTCTCGCCGCCGCCGTCGCTGGTCTGTTCTCGATCGCCGCTTTCGCGCAAGCCTCCGCGCCCGCAGCTGCTTCCGCGCCGCAAGCGGCTCCGATGCATGCAGCTTCGGCCGCAACGCACGAAGGCGAGCCGGTAGCCCCGCATCATCACGCGAAGAAGCAGCACAAGCACGCGCACAAGCACGCGCATAAGCATGCACACAAGCACGCGGTATCGACGGCACAGGGCGACGACAACAGCGCGCCCGTAGCCGACGAAGCAGCGCCTGCCAAGCCGTAATTTTTCCGTCGGTTAGCGAGTCTGCGAAGAAGCGGGCCGGTGCGAGCGCATCGGCCCGCATCGCCGCATTCGCTTCACATCGGCATGAAGAGCGCCATCCGGCCGCGACGCCGATTTGCATGATTGCATGGTTGCATTAGCGCACACACAAAAACGCGAGCGCTGAAACGCCGCTCGGCAAGATCACGATCTCTTCTCATCCGTTAATGAAAATCTGTTTGCCCCGATGCGCAGCGCCGCGCGTTCTGAAGCTGCTCGCATGGTCATTGGCCGGCGCGCTGAGCGGCTGCTCGCTGCTTTCGCCGAGCACGCCGTTGCTCGAAGCGCCGGTCAGTTCGTCCTACGATCCGATCTCGGCCTGGACGGCCGGCAATGCGTCGGCCGCGTTGAATCCGCCGACCGTGCCCGCGGGGTTTTATCGCGTGAATCCGGGCGATACGCTGACGGCCATTGCGCACGACTTCGGCCGCGACGCGTCGGCGATCGCGCAATGGAATCGTCTTTCCGCGGATGGCTCGCTGCGTGCCGGGCAGATATTGCGCGTCGCTCCGCCCGCGGCAACGCAGAACGTTGCGGCCGCAACGGATCAGCGCGCGGCCACAACAGCGGACAAGCACACGGATGCCGCATTGACCACCGCCGCCGACGCCAAAGCGCGGCTTGCCTGGCCCGTCAGCGGCGCGGTCACCGAGCCGTTCGTGGCCGGCAAGACCAAGGGCGTGACGATCGCCACGCGCGCCGGCGAACAGGTCAAAGCCGCGGCGAGCGGCCGCGTCGTCTATGCGGGCGGCGGCATCGCGGGTTATGGCCAGCTCATCATCGTCAAGCACGACTCGCATTTGTTGACCGCTTACGGCAACAACCGCGCGCTGCTCGTCAAGGAAGGCACGCCCGTCAAGAAAGGGCAGGCCATTGCGGAAGTTTCCGCGGACGCCGCCGGCGATGCGTCCGTGCATTTCGAAGTGCGCAAGGACGGCAAACCCGTCGATCCGCTCGCCTACCTTCCCAAGCGCCATTAAGCCGGCGTTTGTTTCCCCGAACCCACCAGACCGCACACGACGCGCGACGCTGTTCACGCAGCGCGGCGCGCGCGACGACGCTCATGATTTCTGATTTCCGCAGTTGTTCGACAGGCCGCCTTTCATCGGCGCTTGCATTGTTAGGCGCCGCGCTCGTGCTGGCTGGCTGCGCGCAACCCGACGCGGGCGTAAGCCCGTCGGGCTTCGACGCCCCGGCCATTCACACGCTGCGAGGCGCGGGCGGATCGCGCTCGAAACATAACGACGGCGTCGGTGCGGACGCTGCCGGCGTGCCGCTCGCGTCGGCCCCGCAGCCGCACGCGCACCGGCAGCCGCACGCGGACGCAGACGCAGACGCGAACGCCGATGCCGACGCCGATGCAGACACCGACACTCAGTCCAGCGCCGACGATTCGCCCATCGTGCCGGCCTGCGCCTGCGGCAAGGGCTTTCAGCAGACGGGCTTCGCTTCATGGTACGGCAAGCTCTTCGACGGACGCCGAACCGCGAGCGGCGAACGCTACAACATGCATGCATTGACGGCGGCGCATCGCACGTTGCCGCTAGGCGCTTGCGTGCGTGTGACGGCGCACGGCCGGCCGCGCTCGGTGGTGGTGCGCATCAACGACCGCGGGCCGTTCGCGCGCGGTCGCATCATCGATCTTTCGTATGCCGCCGCAGAAGCGCTCGGCGTTCGCGCGGCGGGCCATGCACAGGTCACGCTCGAACACATCGCGCCGGTGCGCGGGGCCGACGGCACGCGTCGCTGCATGGATCAGCCGGTCTGATGTGACGCGTTGCTCATGCCTGCCGGTTGGTTTCAGCGGGCTTACGTATGGGTGACGGCGGCCGGTCTTCCGCGGTGTTATACGCAACAGCGGACTGTAACAAATCATCGCTTGTGTAAAACGCGCTGTTTTGCGGCTCTTTGGTCGTAAGTTTTTTGATGCCGCATGCAGCATTGCTTGCGGGCTCACAGCTATTACGGCGTGCGTAATAACTACCGCCTGCGTCGTTACAAAAGTACTTCTTTCATCTTGAGGAAGACTTTCTTAGCAGCTATTTTTTGAGCACTCGTGTGGTAGCCCCCGCGAGCGTGTGGTGTTTTTTGAGCGGCATCGTCTCATGCGGGACGATGCCGTTTTTTTGCGCGCGACGCCTTGCGCCGGCGTTCGCTCCACGTCCGATCCGATCGCGCGGCGATCGACCGTATAAAGAAGAACAGCGCTTATCGGATGGCTCGACGAAATCCACAATGTGGCCACGGTTGCAGGCAAGCCCGCACCGTTCACTTACGCGCAACGAGCATTGGCAAGGAGCATTGCTATGGATATCCGGACGAGGGCAACAACGATTCATGTCAGAGAGCGGGGCAGCGGCGAACCGGCACTCGTGTTTCTGCACTACTGGGGCGGATCGTCGCGCACGTGGGACGCGGTTGTGGGCGAACTGTCGAGCGCGCACAGGAGCATTGCCGTCGACCATCGCGGATGGGGCAATTCCGCGGCGCCCGAGCAAGGCTATACGATCGCGGACTTGGCCAACGATGCGCACGATGTCATCGAAGCACTGAAGCTCTCGCGCTATGTGCTCGTCGGGCACTCGATGGGCGGCAAGGTCGCGCAACTGCTCGCGTCGCGCAGGCCCGAAGGACTGCAGGGCGTCGTGCTCGTCGCGCCGTCGCCGCCTTCGCCGATGGTGCTTCCCGACGAGCAGCGCGCCGCGATGGCGGCGGCGTACGACTCGCGTGAATCGATCGAATGGGTGCTGGATAACGTGCTGAGCGCGAATCCACTCACGCCGGCGCTGCGCGAGCAGGTGATTGCCGACAGCCTGCGTGGTGCGCCGCAAGCGAGAGCAGCCTGGCCGAACGCCGCGATGCTCGAGGACATCACGCACGAGGTCAGCTCGATCAACGTGCCCGTGCTCGTGGTGGCCGGCGAACTCGATCAGGTCGATCGCGTGGACACGTTGCGCGCGGAGTTGCTGCCGCGAATTGCCGGCTCGCGTCTGCAAGTGCTGGCGGGCACCGGACATCTGTCGCCACTCGAAGCGCCGTCGGCGCTTGCGGCGATCATCCGGCAGTTCGTTGGCGAACTGGGCGCTTCGTAGCGAGCGAGCGGCGCTGGCCCGGGCGTGCCGGCGGTGCTTGCCTGAAGCGATCCCACGGCGGCTCGTCGCCGAAAGCAGCCGCGAGGTAGTCGAGGAAGTGGCGCACCTTCAGCGGCAGATGGCGCGCGCTCGGATAGACCGCCTGGATCGCGAGCTCGGACGCCTGATACTCGGGCAGCAGTTCGACGAGCTTTCCGCATGCGATCTGCTCGCCGAATACGAACGTCGGTCCGTAGACGACGCCCGCACCGGCGAGCGCGGCTGCAAGCAGCATCTGCGTATTGTTGGCGGCGAGCCGGCAGGGCCCGTCGATTACGTGCGCGCGTCGTTCGCTGTCGAAGAGCGTCCAGTCGCCGACGGACACGGCTTCGCTGAACGTGAGCCGCGGCGCTTGCCGCAAGTCGTCGGGGCTGCGCGGCATGCCGTTGCGTGCGATATAGTCCGGCGACGCGCAGATCACCATGCGGCAGGGCGCGAGCCGCCGCGCGATCAGCGCGGAGTCACGCAAGCGACCGATCCGCACGGCGACGTCGACACCGCTTTCCAGCAGATCGACGTAACGGTCCGACAGCGCAACTTCAACGTTGACGTGCGGGAATTGCTCCATGTATCGCGCGAGCACTTCGCCCAGGTGCATCGCTCCGAACGTGACCGGCGCGGCGACTCTGAGCACGCCGCGCGCGATGCCGTGCGCGTCGCTGGCTTCGCGGTTGGCTTCGTCATAAGCGTCGAGAATGCGCTTGCATCGCTCGTAATACGCGTGGCCGACATCGGTCAGGCTTAAGCGGCGGGTGCTGCGCTGAAGCAGCCGCGCGTTCAATTGCGCTTCGATCGCGCTGACATACTTGCCGGCCATCGCAGCCGATAGGCCAAAGCGGCGCGCTGCCGCCGCGAAACTGCCTTCGTCGACGGCGGCGACGAACACGGCCATGCCAGTCAAGCGGTCCATGCGTTCCTCGATTCGATTGCGCAGCGATCCGCGCGGGCTATCCCGCATGAGCGGAAAATCGCGATTATCGACGCAAACGAACCACCGTTGCCAGGCTCACGCCGCCTCGGTCTCGCGACGGGGCGCCGCGCGATGCGCTGCTTGCGGCCGTTCGATCCGCCGATACGCCGCCTCGGCGAGGATCAACGCGAGCGCAATCAGCGCGGCGGCCACGACGCTCAGATAACGCCCGCCCGTCGATTGCAGCACGACGCCGCCGAGCACGCCCGAACACGCGAGCCCGATATACGTGGCCGTGTTGTTCAACGCGAGCAGCAACGGCGCGACCTGCGGCGAGACTTGCACGAGCCGGTGCTGCTGCGGAACGATGAGCCCCCATCCGCAGAGACCCCAGACGATCAGCGCAACGACAGCGCTGACGACGTGCGCCGAAGTCCACGGCAGCGCGCAGAAGTTGATCGCGGCAATGCACAGCATCGCATTGATGATGTGGCGGCTCGCGAACTTGTCCACTAGGCGTCCGGCCAGCAGATTCCCCACCGTCGCCGCCACGCCCCACACCAGGAACAGGCCGGCGAGCATGCGCTCGTCGCCGTGCGTCACGCGATTGAGCACGACGCCCGCGTAGGTGTAGACCATCAGGAAGCCGCCGAACGCGAACAGCGATGTGAGCAGCGTGAGCGCGACGCGCGTGTCGCGGACCGGCGTGAGCCGGTCGCGCAATTTGATCGGCTGCGGCTGCGCGACGGAGGGCAGCATCGTCCACACGCCGATCATCGCGACGAGACCGAGCAGCGTGACGAACCACAGCGTCGTTCGCCAGGTGCCGAATCCGCCGATAAACGTGCCGATGGGCGAACCGAGCGCGGTCGCGCCCGTCAGGCCCGCCGTCACCGTGGCGAGCGCGCGGCCGCGCTTTTCGGGCGACGCGAGCGCGGACGCGACGCCCAACGCAGTAGGCGAAAAGAGCGCGGCGCCGAAGCCTGCGAGCGCGCGGGCGAACAGCACCCAGTGCAGGTCGGTGGCCATCGCGCTGATCGCGTTGCCGACGACGAAAACGCTCAGCGCGCCAACCAGCAGCGGCTTGCGCGGCCATGCGCCGGCGACGGCCGCCATCACCGGCGCGGCGATCGCGTAGGTCAGCGCATAAAACGTCACCATCAGGCCGGCCGCGCCGACCGAGGTATGCAGCGAGGCCGCCACGCCGGGGAGAATGCCGGCGACCACGAAGTTGTCGGTGCCCATCGCGAACATGCCGAGCGCGAGTATCAGTAATCGACGGTCCATGTGAAGGTTCTCTACTTTTTAGCCAGCCTGTTGCGTTCCGATGCACGGCCGCGCGGCCCTGGCGCGGCGATGCGGTCCTGTCTGCGCCGGACGGCCGGCGCGATGCATAGACCAAGCATAGCCTTCGTTGACCGCGTCTCAAATGTCGTATATACCATCAATTCAGGACATGGCTGGAGCCACGCATGCATACGATCGGTTTTGTGGTTTTTCCCAACTTCTATCTGATGGGTTTTGCGGCCGTCACGGCGTTCGAACTCGCCAACGGCGTGCTCGACGAGCCGGCGTACGACATAACGCTCTTGTCGGAGACGGGCGGGCTCGTGCCGTCGTCGGCGGGAATTCGGGTGGAGACCCAGCCTTTCGGCGACGCCACATTCGATACGGTGATGTTCGGATCGGGCGTCGACATCGACCTCCGGTCGCCCGCGCTGACCGCGTTCGTCAGACGCTCGCTCGAAACATCGCGGCGGATCGCAGCGCCCTGCACAGGCGCGTTCGTGCTTGCCGAAGCGGGCGCGCTCGACGGCCGGCGCGCCACCACGCATTGGCGGTTCGCGAACGATCTGCAGCGCCGCTTTCCGAAGATCGCCGTCGAGGAAGATCAGATTTTTATCGTCGACGGGCCGATCTGGACGTCCGCGGGCATGACGGCCACCATCGACATGGCGCTCGCGATGATCGAGAAGGACCACGGCCAGGACGTGTCGCGCACGGTCGCGCGCAAGCTCGTGGTGTACCACCGGCGCGCGGGCGGGCAGTCGCAGTTCTCGACCTTGCTCGACCTCGACCCGAAGTCCGACAAGATCCAGAAGGCGATCGATCACGCGAACGCCAATCTGCGCAACGCATTGACCGTCGAAGAACTCGCCGAGGTGGCGGGACTCAGCCCGCGCCAGTTTAGCCGCGCGTTCAGCGCCGAGACGGGGCAGTCGCCTGCGAAAGCGGTCGAGCATTTGCGCGTCGAAGCGGCGCGGCTGATGCTGGAAAAGGGCCGCCTGTCGCTGGATGTGATCGCGGACGAAGTGGGCTTTACGGACCGCGAGCGAATGAGGCGCGCGTTCCTGCGCACGATCGGGCAGCCGCCTCAGGCGGTGCGTCGTCTGAGCCGGGAGGCGCGCGGGGTGGTGGAGTTGCACGCGGGCTAATTGCGCGCAACAACGGCGATAAGCGGTGGCGCCGGCAACGCCTGGCGGATTTGACAAAGCTTAAACGATTTATTTTGAGACAGTTCCTATACTGACTCACGAATGTCAAATCGCTGTTTCCGCGCTGTTTTCTGTTCCCGGCCGCGGTTTGAAAAGCAAGGCGGCGGGGCCAGCACCGCGCGAGAGAGACCAACTAATCCAATAGCGAGCCCAGTGGGCGAAGCGCTAATCGGCAGCACCTGAGAGGCAAAAACGAAAAACGTCGGAGCGGCGCGCAAGGCCGCACCGAACGGCATTCGGCGGCATTTTGCGGCATGCAGGCGGCTCCCAAAACGGTACCTAAGCGGTGCCAAAGCGTTGCTCGAAAGGGCGATGCAATGCAAAGGCCGCCGCTGCCGCGACGTTTAATGATGCGAGCATAAACGCGCGTTTTTTCGATTATGATTATCGCCGGTTTGATAATCGCCGCTCCTAAATCAAAGAAAATGCGCACAAATTTTGAGACGGGGCGGCAACAGCTTTACGGGGCGCGAGGCGAAGGACCATTAGTTGAAAGAAAGTGGAAGAAACTTCGAAATGAGTGGAAAGCCGGATCGTCGGTGCCAGCGAGCACCGGCATCCCGGCCGATCCGCCGGTTTGCGGCACCGTTTGACGGTGCTCGTGCGCTGGCCCCAGTTATAGATGACGAACAAACGTAAGTCGCGTTGCGGGGTTTTATGAGAATTGCTGTCCTGGATGACGATTCGGCGCAGGCCGATCTAGTTTGCCAAACGCTGTCGGCGGCGGGCCATGTCTGTCATGCCTATGGCCAGGGTCGCGAACTGGTGCGGCAGTTGCGGCGCCAGACCTTCGATCTGCTGGTGCTCGACTGGAACGTGCCTGACATGTCCGGCGAAGATGTCTTGCGCTGGGTGCGAGAAAGTCTGTCGGAGCGCTTGCCCGTCCTGTTCATGACGAGCCGCGGCCATGAAAGCGACATCACGTCGATTCTGAATACGGGCGCCGACGACTACGTCGTCAAGCCGGTCTCCGGCGCCGTGCTGCTTGCGCGCGTCGGTTCGCTGCTGCGGCGCGCCTATCATCTGAAGCCGCCGTCGGCGAAAGAAGTGTTCGGCGAGTTCGAATTCGACCTGCACGCGAAGCATGTGGTGGTGCGCGGCACGAAGGTCGCGGTCACGCAGAAGGAGTTCGAGCTCGCGCTCCTGCTGTTCCAGCATCTGAGCCGGCCGCTGTCGCGCGCGCATATTCTCGACGTCATCTGGAAGCAGGCGACCGACATCCCGTCGCGCACGATGGACACGCACGTCTCGATGCTGCGCAGCAAGCTCGGTCTGCGCCCCGAACACGGCTACCGTCTGACGCCGATTTACGGCTATGGCTACCGGCTCGAACGGCTCGAATCCGCGAGCGACGCGCCGGCCGCGGCCGACCGTCGGGAAGCGGGGCAGGCGTGACCTTTGCCGTCGATCTTGCCGCGGCGGAGCGCGGCAGTGCAGCGTCGGCGAGCCGCCGCGCGAGCGCGTGGCTCGCGGCAGCCGGCATGCTCGCGATTGCCTGTTTCGCACCGCCTGACGCGCACGCGCAGTCTTCGCGCGCGCCCAGGCAGCGCGCGAAAGCCGCGCCGCCCGCCTATGTCTCCTACGTGACGCGCGAAGGCGACACGCTCTATGAAATCGCGAGCCGCTATCTGATCGACGGCGGCGACTGGGCGGTGTTAAGCCGCCTGAACCACGTGCCCGCGCCGCGTCGCATGCACGCCGGCGTCGCGCTGCGCCTGCCCGCCGACAAACTGAAACAGGACGCGGAAACCGCGCGCGTGATTGCGACGAGCGGCCCCGCCGAACATGCGTTCGGCAAGGGGCCGTATGTGCCGCTTGCGGCGGGCGAGATGCTCGGCGAAGGCGACCGCATCCGCACCGGAACCAACGGCTTCGTCACGCTGGAACTGTCCGACGGCTCGCACGTGACGTTGACCGACGACGCGATGCTCGACATCGGCAAGCTGCGGCGAACCGCACTGACGGGCGCGGGCGACCGGCAACTCGAGCTGCGCCGTGGGCGTGTCGAAAGCGAGGTCACGCACGCGACGAAGAAAGACGACCGCTTTCAGATCCGCTCGCCGTCGGTGGTCGCGGGCGTGCGCGGCACGCACTTCCGGGTCGCTTACGACGGCGACGCGCAAACCACCGCCGTCGAAGTGCTGGATGGCGCGGTCGGCGTCGATCCCGATTCGGCTCTGTCACGTGCGCCTGCACCCGGCCTGCCGTTGCAGGCGTCGGCGCAACTGCTGGCGGCGCGCTTTGGCAGCGTCACGCGAGCCGGCGGCGCGCCAGGCGAAGCAGTCGAACTGCTCGCCGCGCCCGCGCTTGTTCAACCGGCCCGCGTGCAGGACGGCAAGACGGTGGCCTTCGATCTGATACCGGCCGCCGCCGGTGGCTCCGCTGAGACGGCGCGCAAGGCCGCGGCCTATCGCGTGCAGATTTCGCGCGACGCCGACCAGCTCGACCTGATTCGCGACCTGCGCGTGAGCACGCCGCACGCGGACTTTGGCGATCTCGCCGACGGCACGTATTTCTTGCGCATCGCCGCCATCGACGCAAACGGGCTCGAAGGTTTGCCGCAGGTGTATGGCTTCGAGCGGCGTCAGTTCGGACTGACGGCGTCCGCCGCGCCGCGCGCCGGCAGTCACGAGTACGAGTTCCGCTGGTTCGTGAGCCGCGCGCCGGCGTCGGGCGAAACGCG
Source organism: Paraburkholderia graminis C4D1M (assembly GCF_000172415.1). Taxonomy (GTDB): domain Bacteria; phylum Pseudomonadota; class Gammaproteobacteria; order Burkholderiales; family Burkholderiaceae; genus Paraburkholderia; species Paraburkholderia graminis. The sequence continues at coordinate 15,066 of NZ_ABLD01000011.1, read as the reverse complement.
CTTTCGCTTCGTCATGGCGACGACAGCGGATCTGCGTCATCCGATCGTCGATCGCGCTGATCTGACGGACGGTCAACTGGTGGTGAGCGATCTGCCGCCGGGCGTCTATTACTGGACGATCGTCGCCGAGCAGTTCGACAACGGCCGCTTCTACGAGACGACGAGCGCGGTCCGCTCGTTCACGCTCGCGCGCTGACGTTGGCGGATTCGCTGGTAGATTCACGGAGCCGCATACGATACGCTCCCGGACTCGCACGCCCAACAGACCCTACGCGCACGCCTTGCTGAACACATCTACGCGCCTGAGCCTCGACCCGCGCGCCCGTCTCGGACGGCGCGCGGGTCGGCGTTTTCTGATCGAATGGGCGGCGATCGGGAGCCTCGGCCTCATCGTGATCCTGCTCTGTTCGATCGGACGCATGAGCGCGAGCGTCGATCACCTGGTGTACGACCACTTGCTGAGCTGGCGCGCGCAACCGGTGCTGCCCGACATCGTCGTGCTTGAAATCGACAATGAAAGCGTCGCGGAACTCGGTCGCTGGCCGTGGCCGCGCAGCGTTCATGCAAAGCTGCTCGAGCAGATCGCGAGAGCGAAGCCTGCCGCCGTCGTCTACGACGTGCTCTTCACAGAACCCAATGCCGACGACGCCGCGCTTGCCCGCGCGATCGCGCTGAGTCCGACTTATCTGCCGGTGCTGCTCGAAGATGCGGGGCGCGACGCGCCGCGCGTGGTCGTCGAGCCGGTCGCGCCGCTTGCGCGCGCCGCGGCCGGCCTCGGGCATATCAACCTCGAGGTGGACAGCGACGGCATCGTGCGCAGCGTCGCCCAGTTCGAAGGCGACGCCGACGCGCGCTGGCCGCAATTGATGGTGACGGTCGCAAGGGCGGCGCAGCGGGGCGCGTTTGTGCTGAATCCGCAGCCGATGAACCAGGCGAGCGCAGCGCGCGGCGACGCAAGCAACGACGCAAACCCCGACGCAAACCCCGACGCAAACCCCGACGCAAACCAAGACGCATCCACCGACGGCCGCTTCCTCATCCCATTCAGCCGCAACGCGCAGCGCTATGCGAAGCTGAGCTTCGCGAGCGTGCTTGCCGGCGACGTCCCCGTGGATAAACTGCGTGGCCGCATCGTCGTAATCGGCGTGACCGCATCGGGCCTTTACGACCGGTTCGCGACGCCGGTGTCCGGCGAGTTGGGGCCGCTGCCCGGCGTCTACATTCATGCAAACGTGCTGGATACGCTGCTGACCGGTCGCCAGGTCCTGCCGGCCGCGCGATGGTTGCTGTTCGCGGTGTCGCTGGTGTCGCTTGCCGCGCTGCTGGCCGGTTTCCTCGTGTTGTCGCCGCGCCGCTCGTTGCTGCTCACGGGCGCGCTGTGCGTGATCGCGCTGACGGGCAGCGCCGTGCTGCTCTACGGCGCGCGGCTGTGGCTGTCGCCGGTGCCGGCGATCATCGGCGTGGTCGTCGTTTATCCGATCTGGAACTGGCGTCGCCTCGAAATGACGATGGCCTATCTGCGCAAGGAACTGCAGCGTCTCGCCGACGAACCGCACCTGCTGCCGCAGACTCCGCAGACGCCGCAACGCCGCCGCGAATTCGGCGGCGACGTGCTGGAGCAGCACATGGCGCTGATGGCGCAAGCCGCGCAACGCGTGCAGGACATGAAGCGCTTCGTGTGGGACAGCCTGAACAGCGTGCCGGAGCCGATTCTCGTCAGCGACGTGCGCGGCATCGTGCTGATCGCCAATCATGCCGCCAAGGCGCATTTCGCGCGGCTCGGCGCGCCCATGCCGGAAGGACGCGCGATGCAGGCCGTGCTCGGCGGGCTGACGCTCGTCAAAGCGATCGACAGCGGCGCGGCGTCGGACGCCGACCAAACGCTCTTCGCGCGCGCACACTGGCCCGCGCTGCTCGATCCCGCGCGCAGCGAATTCGCCGCGCTGATGGCGCAGGGCGTCGAGGTGCGCGACGCCGACGAACGCGATCATCTGCTGCGCTATGCAAACTGCACCAACGCGCAAGGCGAGACGACCGGCTGGATCGCGGGTCTCGTCGACGTGTCGGCGCTGCACGCAGCCGAGCGTCAACGCGAAGACGCGCTGCGGCTGCTGTCGCACGACATGCGTTCGCCGCAGGCGTCGATTCTCGCGCTCGTCGAAATGGAGCGCGCACGCGAGACGCCGGCGCTCGCGCGCGGCGTGCTCGAGCGCATCGAACGTTATGCGCAACGCGCGCTGACGCTCGCCGATGACTTCGTGCAGCTCGCGCGCGCCGAATCGCAAACCTACATGCTGGAGCCGGTGAATCTCGCCGAGCTGATGATCGACGCGAGCGACGAAGTCTGGCCGCAGGCGCACGCGAAGCGCATCGCGCTCGATACGGGAACGGACAGCGCGACAGGCCGCAGCGGCCGCGACGAGAACGACAACGACGGCCACTGGATCTGCGCGGACCGTTCGCTGATGACGCGCGCGCTCGTCAACATCCTCAACAACGCGGTCAAATATAGTCCATCGGATACGCGCATCGCCTGCGAGCTGTCGTATGTGAAGTCTGCCGGCGTGTCGTGCACGATCCGCGACGAGGGTTATGGCATTCCAGAGGAACAGCAGGCCGGCTTGTTCGAGCGCTTCAGGCGATTCCATGAAACCGAGCGGCCCGACGTGGGCGGCGCGGGGCTCGGCATGGCCTTCGTGAAGACAGTCGTCACCCGCCACGGCGGCGATGTCGAGGTCGTGAGCGCGCCTGGCCGCGGCACGGCGGTAACGATCCGCCTGCCGGCACTGGACGACGAACAATCGGAGTTGCCCACGAGGCCTCTTCATGGCGTGTGAGCACGCAACCTATCGAAGCGAGGAGAGAACGGTGAAAGCGGTGAAAGCGGTGAAAGGGCTGAATGCGATCCTTATCGGCGCGCTGCTCACGGCGGCGACTCTCGCCGGCTGCACCGGCATGCACGCCGACGTGCATACCGCCACGCCTGCAACTGCACTGCCAGGCGAGCGGACCTATAGCTTCGCGCGCATGCCGACGCAGGGCGCGCAGGGTGCGCAGAGCGACCACGCGCAGGTCGAAACCCAACTGCGAGACGAGCTGGCGAAGCAGGGCTTTGCCGATACCGCTGACCGTCCCGCGCACTACGTGCTGTCAGTCGGATACGAAACGCGTCCCGCCGAAATCGGCGTGGATCGCAGCGACTGCACGGCCGGCGATTGCGGTCCGCAGAGCGGCGCACCGTTCTCGCTGTTCGGGGCACGTGCGTATAGGCATACGCTGACGCTGCGTTTTTTCGAGCGCGCGAGCGGACGCGAGATCTACAAAGTGAGCGCGGCCAGCACGGATCGCGACGCCGATCCGCTGCGCGCGACGCCGTCGCTGATCAAAAGCGCGCTGGCTCAATTTCCCTTCGACGCACCGGCCGACTGGCGCGTCAAATTGCGCATGGATAAAGCGCGCGGCGTGCCGGATGTCGTGTCCGTCGAGCCGCTTAAAAAGTAACGCCGCTGCTGCGCTTAGAGGTTCTCAGGCCAGCGGTTTTCGAACACACAATCGGCGAGCGGCATGCGATCCGCCCAACGCTCGGTCTGCAGCATCGGCTCGCTATAGAACCGGTCGACGTGCCCAAGACACAGTATCGCGACCGGCCGCGCGCCTTCGGGCATATGCAGAAGCCGGCGTACCGCATCGACGTCGAAGAGCGACACCCAGCCCATGCCGAGGCCTTCCGCGCGCGCGGCGAGCCACATGTTCTGGATCGCGCACGCGACTGACGCGAGATCCATCTCCGGCAACGTGCGTCGGCCGAAAACGTGCCGCTCGCGGCCGTCCATCAGCGCCATCACGAGCAGCTCGCCGCATTCCAGCATGCCTTCCACTTTCAGCTTCATGAACTCTTCGCGGCGTTTGCCGAGCGCGTCGGCGGTGGCAAGCCGTTCGCTTTCGACGGTTGCATGCAGCGCGGCGCGCAACGCGGGATCGGTGATGCGCGCGATCCGCCACGGCTGCATGAAGCCGACGCTCGGCGCGTGATGCGCGGCGTCGAGGAGACGCTGCAACACGGCGGCATCGACGGGATCGCGCACGAAATGGCGCATGTCGCGGCGTTCGTGGATCGCGCGATAGACCGCATCGCGGTCGGCGTCGTTAAAAGGCTTGGCCATTGAAGAGAGCGGCCGCGAAAGCCGGGTTGGAGGGCCAGTAAGCGTGCATATAAGTTGCGACGATGGAGCCGGCGCGATATAGCGCCTCGCCGGGCGCATCGCCTTGAGGCCGCGTGGCCGAGCGCAGCGGCACTAACGCGGTGCTCACCTTCGAGTAGTGAAACGTGTGACCGGTCATCACGCCATGCAGGCTGTCGATCTGCTGCATGCCGAGCGCGGTGAAACGCGTTTGCATCGTCGCGTGGCCGGGCAGCAGGCCGAGCATCGGCGTGCTGACGCCTTGCGTGTCGGTGAGTCGATCGAGCAGATACAGCATGCCGCCGCATTCGGCGACGAGCGGTTTGCCGTTTGCCACATGCGCGCGGACCGCAGCGGCGCTGCGCATGTTGGCGGCGAGCGCCGCCGCGTGCAGTTCGGGGTAGCCGCCGGGCAGATACACAGCGTCCGTGCCCGCGGGCAACGGCTCGTCGGCGAGCGGCGAGAAGTATTGCACGCGCGCGCCGAGTGCTTCCAGCAGCGTGACGTTGGCCGGATAGATGAACGAGAACGCTGCGTCGCGCGCAATGGCGATCTCCTTGCCTTGCAGAAGCGGCGGCAGCGCCAGCGGCGTGGGCGCGCCGAATTCGACGGCGGGCGGCAGGTCGGCTAACGCCGTATCGGCGAGCGCATCGGCGGCGCGTTCGAGGCGCGCGTCGAGGTCGTCGATTTCGGCCGCTTGATGCAAGCCGAGGTGACGGTCGGGCAATTCGATTTCATCGCTTGCTGCGAGGTGGCCGCACCAGCGCAGCGTCGGTGGCAACGCTTCTTGCAGCATCTGCGCGTGACGCGCCGAGCCGACGCGGTTAGCGAGCACGCCATGAAACGGCACGTGCGGCCTGAAATTCGCGAGCCCGAACGCGACCGCGCCGAAGGTCTGCGCCATCGCCTTCGCAGAAATGACGGCGAGCACGGGCACCCCGAAAGCGCTCGCGAGATCGGCGCTGCTCGGTGTGCCGTCGAACAGACCCATCACGCCTTCGATCAGGATCAGATCGGCTTCGGCCGCCGCCTCGGCAAGCAGATTGCGGCACGCGTCCTGACCGACCATCCACAGATCGAGCGACAACACCGGCGCGCCGCTCGCGTGCGCCAGAATCATCGGATCGAGAAAGTCGGGCCCGGTCTTGAAGACACGCACGCGCCGCCCGAGCCGCCGATGGTAGCGCGCAAGACCCGCGGTGATCGTGGTCTTGCCCTGGCCCGACGCGGGCGCGCTGATGAAGAGCGCGGGGCAGGCGGGCACGTTCAGAACTCCACGCCGCGCTGCGCTTTCACGCCTTGCTCGCGATACGGATGCTTGACGATGCGCATTTCGGTGACGAGGTCGGCGGCTTCGATCAGCGCCTCGGGCGCATGACGGCCCGTCACGACCACATGAAGCATCTCTGGACGCGCGGCGATCACGGACAGCACTTCGTCGAGCGGCAGGTACTCGTACTTGAGCACGGTGTTCAGCTCGTCGAGGATCACCATCTGATAGTCGCCGCTTTCGATCATCCGGCGCGCTTCGTCCCAGCCCTTGCGCGCGGTCGCGATGTCGGCGTCGCGGTTCTGCGTGTTCCAGGTGTAGCCGTCGCCCATCGTGACGAAATCGCAATTCGCAATCGCGCCGAGAAAGTCGCGCTCGGACGTATGCAGCGCACCCTTGATGAACTGCACGACGCCAAGACGCATGCCGTGGCCGAGCACGCGCACGGCCATGCCGAACGCAGCGGTCGTCTTGCCTTTGCCGGTGCCGGTGTTGACGATCAGCAGACCCTTTTCGACGGTCGCGTTGGCCTGTTTCTTTTCGTGGCCTTCGCGCCGGCGTTCGGTCATGCGTTGATGCGATTCGGGGTCGGTCTTCATGGAAGGTCCTGGTCAGTGAAGGTGGCGCTGCGCGGCAGCGCGTGTTCGGTCGATGCAATCGCCACGGTGACGCCCGCGTGGACGGTTTTGCGAGCGACGAGATAGGGCGTGTGAGCAGCAGCGTGGATCGACGCGCCAAGCAACGCACAAGGTTCGCAGACGCCGTCGACGCCGAGATGCTCGCGCGCCGCCGCCGACGGCTCGGCGACATGCAGCGCGGCAATCTGCTCGCGAGTGAAGAGTTGCAGCGGCAATTTGTGGCGCGCGCAGAACGCAAGCAAGCCGGGTTCTTGCGCTTTGGTTTCGATCGAGGCGACGGCCGCGATGTCTTCGAATGAATGCGAGCCGAGCGCTGCGCGCACAGCGTTTTCGATTTCTTCCGCCGACGTCTGCAAGCGGCAACCGATGCCCACGCTAAGCGTTTTCATCGGACATCCTTCGCCAGCGACGCCACGCCGCCGATCACCACGATCGCGGGCGAGCCGAGTCCCGCGCGCGCGACGGCATCGGCGAAATCACCGAGTGTGGCGAGCGCATGCCGCTGCTCGGGGCGCGTTGCGGATTCGATCGCGGCACACGGAGTCTGTGCCGACATGCCCGCTGCCAGCAACGCGCCGACGATGTCGTTTAGCCGCCGCATGCCCATATAGATGACGAGCGTCATGCGCGTGGCGGCGAGCGCGGCCCAATCCGGCTCGCTCGTGCCCGCGCCGTGGCCGGTCACGAACACGACGCCTTGCGCATGATCGCGGTGCGTGACCGGAATGCCGATGGCCGCCGGCGCCGCAATGCCGGCCGTGATGCCGCTGACGATTTCGACATCGACGCCCGCGGCATGCAGTGCCTGTTGCTCTTCGCCGCCTCTGCCGAACACGAAGGGATCGCCGCCTTTGAGTCGCGCGACGCTGCGCCCTTCGTTCAGATGCGCGAGCATTTGTTCGACGATGCCGTGTTGCGGCGTCGACGGATGACCGCCGCGCTTGCCGACATACACGATGCACGCATCGGCGCGCGCAAATTGCAGCACGTCGGGGTTCACCAGATCGTCGACGAGTATCACGTCGGCTTGCGCGAGCGCGCGGGTTGCCTTCAGCGTCATCAGTTCGACGTCGCCGGGGCCTGCGCCGATCAGCCATGCGCGTTTCATCGCGGCATGCGCCGCGTCGGCGCACATGCAATCATGCAGCGTCGACATACACGCAATGTGATGGAAATTGAAGTCATTCGAAACTGTGCATTCGCGCACGACAGCAAACGCGGATTGCAGACCGCTTCCCTAAGTCGTGCTTGAGCGCCTTCACATCCGTCCCTCGCGGATTCCGGCGGCCGGCGGCGTGACGTTGAGAACGCACGGCCGCCTCCGCGTCTGGCCGGTATCCGGGCTGGCGGCCTCATGCGCTTTGCCTTCCCGCCCACATTCGTTCGAATGTGCTGGACAGTGGCACTGAAAACGCATGTGCGGCGCAAAAAATAATCGCGCCGCCGGTCGCTTACCGTTGCGGGGACAGCACAGGTTGAGCGCAAGCGCGCTGCCTGTTTCCCGTTTAACTGCACACGCGAGCGCATGTGCGGGCACCAGACGCGCGCATACGATAGCACACGGCAAGCCCGTCCGATAAGCGTGCGGGGCTTGCGTTTTCTTGACGGCGCAAGGCGCGCGGCCTACACTCGCACGCACTTCTGGTGCTCGTGTGCGCGCTCGTGCGCATGCAGTTAAACGGGAAACAGGGCGCCCGCCTCGCATGGATCGGGTCAACCTGTGCTGCCCCCGCAACGGTAAGCGAAAAGCGACGTCATGGCGGTTTGCATGGCGCCGCGGAGCCGGCTTCGATGTCCACGCGCAAGGCCGCGTCGGCATATCACCACTGGGCGAGAAATCACTCGTCCGGGAAGGGGAAGCGGCGCTTTCGCCAGCCCGGATACCGGCCGGAACACGAAGGGCGAACGCCGCGGGGAAGCGGCGCTGCGCTCATGACCTCATACCCGTATTCTGCGTTTCCCTGGTGTAGCGGCAAGGCCGTCGTGCGTCCCCGCGTTTTGCGATGCGACGTCATGCGCAAAGCGCGTGATTCGGCCGGCCAGCAGATGCAACTCTCACGGATGGACTCACCATGCAAGTTCAGATGCGCAAGATTCCCGTCACCATCGTCACGGGCTTTCTCGGCAGCGGCAAGACGACGTTGCTGCGGCACATTCTTCGGAACGCGGGCGGCAAGCGCATTGCGGTGATCGTCAACGAGTTCGGCGAGATCGGCATAGACGGTGAAATCCTCAAAGGTTGCGGCATTGGTTGCGATGAAAACGGCGTCGAGACCGAAGGCCAATTGTATGAACTGGCGAACGGTTGCCTGTGCTGCACGGTCCAGGAAGAGTTCTTTCCGGTGATGGAAAAACTCGTCGAGCGCCGTGAGCAGATCGACCATGTGCTGATCGAAACGTCGGGGCTCGCGTTGCCGAAGCCGCTCGTGCAGGCGTTCAACTGGCCGCAGATCAAGAACAGTTTCACTGTGGATGCGGTGATTACGGTGGTCGATGGACCCGCTGCGGCAAGCGGTCAGTTCGCCGAAAACCCGCTTGCTGTCGACGCGCAACGCAAGGCCGATCCGAATCTCGACCACGAGTCGCCGCTGCACGAATTGTTCGAGGATCAGTTGTCGGCTGCGGATCTGGTGATTCTGAACAAGACCGATCTGCTCGACGAAGCAGGCCAGAACGCGGTCGAAGCCGTGATTCGCGCCGAAATTCCGCCGCAGGTGAAGATCGTGCGCGCGCATAAAGGCGAACTCGATCTGCATGCGTTGTTCGGGCTTGAAGCGGCGTCGGAGGAAACCATTCACTTGCGCCACGATCACCACGGTTCGGCCGACGACGCCAATCATCATCACGATGAGTTCGATTCGGTGGTCGTGAATGCAAAGGCACAGTCGCGTGAAGCGGTGATCGCCGCGCTGCAAGGACTCGTGGAAAACAACACGATTTATCGCGTGAAGGGTTTCGCGGCGTTGCCGGGCGCGCCGATGCGGCTCGTCGTTCAAGGCGTGGGCCGGCGCTTCGATAGTTATTTCGATCGACGCTGGCAGCAAGGTGAACTGGAAGAACTAGGCGAAGGCGCCGAAAGCCGCTTCGTGCTGATCGGTGAAGACCTCGACCAGGCTGCGCTGCAACGCGCGTTCGACGCGGGGCTCGGCGTTGCAGCCGCTGTCGCCGCGCAACAGACGTAAGCAGGTATAGACACATGCATCTGCTGCGCACCACGCCGGGCGGTTTCGTCGACGATACGCAAGGCGTGATCCGCATCGATCAGCGGCCCGCGGACATCGTCATTCTGAGTTCCGCGGATACGACGCTGTCGTTGCTCGCGAGCGCGTTTCCCCGTCTCGGCGACGGCTTTCCGAGCGTGCGCCTCGCGAATGTCACGTATCTGCGGCAGCCGGCCTCCGTGGACTTTTACGTCGAAGACGTGTTGCAACATGCGCGCGTCGTCGTGGTCGATCATCTTGGCGGCGAGGCGTACTGGCCATACGGCATCGAGCAGGTGGTCGCGCTTGCCGAGCGCAAACAGCAGACGCTCGCGATGTTCTCCGGCGATCTGCAGGAAGATCCGAACCTGCTCGCACGCAGTACCGCCGATGCCGATCTCTGCCATCAACTGTGGCGCTATCTGCGCGAAGGCGGGCCGCAGAACGCCGAGGCGTTCCTGCGCTGCATCGCGCATCGCGCGCTTGGGTGGGGCCGCGAACCGGCGCCGCCGCGCGCGTTGCCAGCCGCGTCGCTCTACCATCCCGCATGCGATACGCCGACTATCGCCGACTGGCAGGCGCGCTGGCGGCATGCCGCGCCCGTTGCCGCGATTCTGTTCTACAAGGCGCATCTCCAGGCGGCCAATACCGCGGTGTTCGATGCGCTGATCGACGCGCTGGAATCCGAAGGCATGAACCCGCTGCCGATTGCGATCACGTCGCTGAAAGATGCGATGAGCCGGGAAGTCGTGCAGTCGTTGTGCGCGCAACATGATGCCGCGCTAGTGCTCAACACCACTGCGTTCGCCGCGTCTGCGATCGACGATCCGGAGCCGCTCGCGCTCGCAGGCGATGCGCCGGTGCTGCAAGTGATCCTGAGCGGCGGCAATCGCGACGACTGGGTGAAGGACAACCAGGGCCTCAATTCGCGCGACATCGCCATGCATATCGCGCTGCCGGAAGTGGACGGCCGCATCATCACGCGCGCGATCAGTTTCAAGGGACTCGCCTATCGTTGTCCGCATACGGAAGTCGACGTGGTCCGCTATCAGCCGGATGTCGAACGCGTGCGTTTTCTCGCTGAACTGAGCCGCCGCTGGTGCCGGCTGCGTTCGCTCGATAACGCGGACAAGAAGCTCGCGCTGATTCTCGCCAACTATCCGATGAGCGAGGGACGCATCGGCAATGGCGTCGGGCTGGACACGCCGGCGTCGGTGGTCGGCATTCTGTCGATGCTGCGCGACGAAGGTTATCGCGTGGCCGACGTGCCCGAAGGCGGCGACGCGCTGCTGAAGAAGCTGACCGAAGGTGTGACGAACGATCCCGTCGTGCGCGATCTGCGGCCCGCTTTGCAAAGCTTTGCGCTTGGCGACTACCTCGCGCATTTCAATGCGCTGCCTGCTCAGACGCGCGATGCGCTGAACGCGCGTTGGGGGCCGCCGGACCAGGACCCGACCGTGCGGCGCGGCCGTTTCATGATTTCGGGCTGGCGCTGCGGTCATGTGTTCGTCGGCATTCAGCCGTCGCGTTCACGCGACCAGGGCGATTACGCGAGCTATCACGACGCCGAACTGGTGCCCCCGCATGCGTACCTGGCGTTCTATTTCTGGCTGCGTCATCAGTTCGGCATCGACGCAATCGTGCATGTCGGCAAGCATGGCAACCTGGAATGGCTGCCGGGCAAGAGCGTCGCATTGAGCGACACCTGTTGGCCCGATCTGATTCTCGGGCCGATGCCGCATCTGTATCCGTTCATCGTTAACGATCCGGGCGAGGGCAGCCAGGCGAAACGCCGTGCGCAGGCGGTGATCGTCGATCACCTGATGCCGCCGCTCACGCGCGCGGAAAGCTATGGGCCGCTGCAGGATCTCGAGCGCCAGGTCGATGAATACTATGAAGCATTGATGGTCGATCCGCGCCGCTCGAAGCTGTTGCGCCGCACGATTCTCGCGACCATCGTAGAACACAGGTTGCATGAAGAGCTGAGCCTGTCGGAGCCGAACGGCGAGGACGATGAAGATGTGCTGTTGACCCGCGTCGATGCGTGGCTCTGCGAATTGAAAGAGGCGCAGATTCGCGATGGGTTGCATACGTTCGGTCAATCGCCGCACGGCGTGCAACGGCGCGATACGTTGCTCGCGCTGGGGCGCTTTCCCGTCGGCGATGGGCAAGGCGGCAACGCAGGTTTGATCGATGCGTTGGCGCGCGATCTGAACATCGATCGGTTCTTCGATCCGTTGTCTGTCGATTGGTCGGCGGCATGGACGGGTCCGCGTTCCGATGTTCTGCAACGCGTGAGCGACGCGCCGTGGCGGCATTGCGGCGATACGCGCGAGCGTCTCGAACTGCTCGCAGCCGACATGCTGCGTGCAATGTGCAAGGAGCAAGGCGACGCTTCAAACGCTTTCGCCGAAGTCAGCCTGCCGCAAGCATCACGCGTACTCGAACGTTTGCGCAACGACGTGCTGCCGCGGCTCGACGCATGCGGCCCCCAGGAAATGCTGCATCTGAAGCGCGGCCTCGAAGGGCGTTTCGTGCCGCCGGGGCCGAGCGGTTCGCCATCGCGTGGCCGGCCCGATGTGCTTCCCACAGGGCGCAACTTTTATTCGGTCGACACGCGCGCGGTTCCCACGCAAGCCGCCTGGTCGCTCGGGCTCAAGTCGGCTCAGCAATTGATCGAGCGGCATCTGCAGGAACACGGCGATTATCCGCGCGCGATCGGTCTTTCCGTATGGGGCACCGCGACCATGCGTACCGGCGGCGACGACATCGCGCAGGCGCTTGCGCTGCTCGGGGTGCGGCCGAAGTGGGCGCCTGGCAGCCATCGCGTGACCGACTTCGAGATCATGCCGATCGAAGCGTTCGACCGCCCGCGTATCGACGTCACGTTGCGCGTGTCCGGTTTTTTCCGCGACGCTTTCGCCAACGTGATGCACCTCTTCGATGCGGCAGTGCAGGCCGTCGCCGAACTCGACGAACCCGCGGAGCTCAATCCGATTCGCGCGCGTGTTCTGCGTGAACGCGATGCGTTGATCGCGCGCGGCATGGACGCCGCCGAAGCACGCAAGCGCGCCGGCTGGCGCGTGTTCAGCGCGCGGCCCGGCGCGTATGGCGCGGGCTTGCAGGACATGATCGACTCGCAACAGTGGCAGACCGACGCGGACCTCGCGAATGCTTACCAGGCGTGGGGCGGTTATGCGTACACGCAGAAGAGTGCGGGCGAAGAGGCGCGTCAGGCGTTCGGCGCACGCCTCGCCGCAATGGATGTCGTCTTGCAGAATCAGGACAACCGCGAGCACGATCTGCTGGATTCGAACGACTATTATCAGTTTCAGGGTGGCATGGTGGCGGCCGTGCGGCATCTCGCGGGCAATCAGCCGAGCGTCTATCACGCCGATCACAGCAATCCGGCCGCGCCGCGCGTTCGCACGCTTCATGAGGAAATCGCGCGCGTGATCCGCTCGCGCGTGGTCAACCCTAAATGGATCGACGGTGTGAAGCGCCACGGTTATAAGGGCGCTTCGGAAATCGCGGCCACGGTCGATTATCTCTACGGCTATGACGCGACCGCGCGCGTGGTCGCGGATCATCAATATGCGCTCGTCGCCGATGCTTATCTGAACGATCGCGACACGCGCGAGTTCTTGCAACAGCACAATCCGCATGCGCTGCATTCGATTTGCGAGCGTCTGCTCGAAGCGATGCAGCGCGGTTTGTGGCAGGCGCCTGGCGACTATCGCGCGCAGGTCGAACAGCATCTGCTCGCGAGCGAACAGCAGATCGAAGGAATGCAATCATGAATGCCGCCACGCACGATGCACGCGACGGCGCGCCGCAGAAAAGACCCGCGTTTCCGTTTGCCGCGTTGATCGGACAGCCCGCGTTGCAGCAGGCATTGCTGCTCGCGGCGATCGATCCGGGCATCGGCGGCGTGCTGGTCAGCGGGCCGCGCGGCACGGCGAAATCGACGGCAGCGCGTGCGCTCGCCGAGTTGCTGCCGGAAGGGCAACTCGTGAACCTGCCGCTCGGCGCAAGCGAGGATCGTTTGATCGGCACGCTCGATATTGAAACGGTGCTGCGCGACGGCTCCGTGCGCTTCTCGCCCGGGCTGCTCGCGAAGGCGCATCGCGGCGTGCTGTATGTGGACGAAGTGAATCTGCTGCCCGATGCGCTCGTCGATGCGTTGCTCGATGCGGCGGCGAGCGGCGTGAATACCGTCGAACGCGATGGCGTATCGCATAGTCATGAGGCGAGCTTCGTGCTGATCGGCACGATGAATCCTGAAGAGGGCGAGTTGCGGCCGCAATTGATCGACCGTTTTGGCCTGATGGTGGAGTTGCAAAACTGTTTCGAGCCGCGCGTGCGTGAGCAGATCGTGAAGGCACGGCTCGCGTTCGATCTGGATGCTGCTGGTTTTCGTGCGGCTTATGCGCAGGAGCAGGCGCGGTACGTCGAGCGGATTCATGCGGCGCGCGAGGCGCTGCCGCAGCTTTCTTTCGACGACGCAGTGCACGCGCACGTCAGTGCGTTGTGTATCGACGCCGCCGTGGATGGCTTGCGCGCCGATCTCGTGATGCTTCGCGCGGCACGTGCGCTCGCGGCGTTCGAGCTTGCGGACGCGGTGACGCCGCAGCATGTCGAGCGCGTCGCGGATGCGGTGCTGATGCATCGGCGGCGTGAGCGGGGAGCGTCGTCTGCGAGTAGTGCGCGGGATAGCGAGACGGAGTCCTCGCGTGAGTCGCAGCGGGGCTCGACTGCGCATTCGCCTTCGTCTTCCTCTTCACCTTCGCCAGACGAGGCCGCTCGCGGCGAAGGCGATTGGGGTTATCTGCCACCGCAGCCGGCCACGACGACGCACGTCAAAGGCGTTATCCCGCTCAACGTAAAAAAACGCTGAGCCATCGGAAGGGCGCCGCCGCTGAGTTGGACAGCGGTTTTCGATGGCGGCAAAAGGCGGATGCGGTCTTGCGTTCGCGTGGCGATGCGCGTCTTGAGATGCGTGGTAATTCGAGCCGGCGTATCGCATGGCCGCAGACATTCGCCGCGATGGGGAAACAACGGCGGCGCGCGCTGAGTGCCGAAGATCTGCGCTTCATGCGTGATGTACCGCGCGGCGGTGTGCTGCATTGCTTCGTGCTGGACTGTTCGGGCTCGATGCTGGCCGGAGAGCGTCTCGCGCTTGCCAAGGGTTTGCTGATTGCGCTGTTCGACCGCGCGAGCGCGATGCGTGCGGAAGCTGCGCTGGTCTGCTTCGGTGGAGCGGGTGCGGATTTGCGTTTCGGTCCCGCCGTGCCGCGCTGGTGGAACGAGCGATGGCTCGAGCCGGTCGGCGGTGGCGGCGGTACGCCGTTCGCAGCGGGCGTTCAGTGCGCCACGCAACTGCTCGAGCGCAGCGCGCGGCGCAAGCCCGCGCAGCAGCGCTGGGTGTGGATACTCACCGATGGACGCACAACAGATGAGGCGGCACGGCCTCCTCACGCGGACGAGATCGTATTCGTCGACTTCGAGCACGGCACGATACGGCTTGGCCGCTGCGAGAGACTGGCTACCGCCTGGGGCGCGCGGCACCTGACGCCGGAAGAATTGATCGGCTGAAGGGCGAGAAGATCTGCCGACGACCAGGCTCCTATTCAGTGACAAATATTTTCATTGGATAACTAACTATTCTATTCGCCGGAGAAGAGTGCGGCTTGTTGCCGCTTTTTCTTGCACTTCTGAACTTTTCGAAAATAATTGCAGAGAAGGGGTTGACGGGTTGCGGACCGCATCGCATTAAT
>NZ_ABLD01000012.1 GCF_000172415.1 Paraburkholderia graminis C4D1M | reverse complement strand
CTGACGGCTCGTTTTGCCTCAAGGTGCGACAATTTTGCACGATGTCGGGTTTTCCCCTAAAAAGTTATTGCGTCGCACCAAGCGCATGTGTATATTAGTACCTGTCTCCTCCATGTCTCCTCCTGATATGGATTCAGCCCGCTCCACATAGAGCGGGCTTTTTTTCGTCTATACGTTTTGCGTGTCGGCCGGCGCTGGACGGCATCTAGCCCGTCAACACCCGCCCCGCTTTCCCATAAACTGGCTGTTCTCCGTTTGATAAATCAGCCACGGGAGGCGCTCAATATGAAGATTCATATCCGCGAGATCGACCACGTCGTGATTCGGGCGACCGACGTCGCCGCGATGGCGCGCTTTTACTGCGACGTGCTCGGTTGCAGCGTCGAAAAAGAGCAGCGCGAGCTGGGTCTCACACAGTTGCGGGCGGGGCGCTCGCTGATCGACCTGCTGCAGGTGGGCGCGAAGATCGATCGCCCGGAAAACGGCACGCCCGGCGCGGGACGCAATATGGATCATCTGTGTCTGCGCGTCGAGCCGTTCGACGCCGAGGCGCTCAAGGCGCACTTGGCCGCCCAAGGCGCGCGGCTCGGCGAAGAAGGCGTGCGTTATGGCGCGGACGGCTACGGGCCGTCGCTGTATCTGTTCGACCCCGAGGGCAACATGGTCGAGCTCAAAGGACCGCCCGAAGCGGCGCGCGTGACGTCGCTCTGAACCTCGCGCGTCGCGGGCGGCCGGGCCGGCGCAAAGTCAAGCGTTCGCGGGCGCCTTCAACACCGTCCACTCGATTTTCACGGCGTCGGCTTCAGCGCTGCCGAGCCACGCTTCGCCGTCCTGCACGGTGCATTGCAGCCGCATCGTGCGCTCCGCGAGCGAGCCGAGTTCGGCCGCGATGTTTTCGCCGAGCGACCACACCGTCACATTGCGCATGCGCTCGACCTTGTTGCGCACGCCCTGCCACCAGATGTCCGAAGTCCGGCCGCCGTAGGCATCACAATCACCTCGTTCGAACGGCCGCTCGCCTTCGCGATGCGCCGCTCGTCGGGCTGGCCGACTTCGATCCACGTTTCGATCGCGCCGGTCAGGTCCTTTTGCCAGAGATCCGGTTCGTCGACATCCGATAAACCCTTGCAGAATTCGAGCCGTTCCTGCGCGAAGAGCGCGAACGCGGCGACGCGGACCATCATGCGCTCGTCGGTTTCGGACGGATGACGCGCGATGGTGAGCGAATGGTCGGCGTAATAGTGCCGGTCCATGTTGGCGATCTGCAGTTCCGCCTTGTAAATCGTCGATTTGAGAGCCATGCCGTTGCTAAACCAGACGCTCGCCCCACCGGAGCGAACGGAAAATGAATCGTCGACGGCGCGTTGCCGTCTTCCGTGTTTGTTGTACATTTTGCGTCCCTCCCTGCCGTCAGCCGGCCATCTCATGAAGGGAGGAAGCATTTATCGAACCATGGCCGCCTCCGACGGCGCGCCGTACACCTCGCCCGCGGCCTCGCGCAGCGCTTCCAGCACGACCGACGCGGCCGGCGAAAGCAGGTGCGACTGGCGCGTGATGATACCGAAAGTGTCCATCCTGCATGGCAAATCGATCGGCAGGCGCTTCAGCACGCCGTACTGTTGGTACTGGCCCGCCACTTCGTTCGGCAAAACCGCCAACATGTCGCTCTGAAGCAGCAGGCTCGAAATCGCCAGAAAGTTGTTGGTGTTGACCACGTTCTGCGGCGGATTCAGGCCGATCTGCGAAAACATCAGATCGAAACGATGCCGCAACACGCTGCCCGGCGGATGCAGCACCCAGCTCGCGTTGACGATTCCCCGCAGCGTCAGCCCGCTCTCGTTTTCCAGCGGATGGCCCGGCCGCGCGACCACGCACAGCGGTTCGTCGGCGAGCGGTTCGTAGCGGACTTCGGTCTTGAACTGATTTTGCCGCTCGAGCACCCGGCCGATCATGATGTCGAGTTCGCCTTCGGCGAGCCGCGGCAACATCACGTCCGACGTTTCGACTTCCGCCCAGATCTGCAATTGCGGATAACGCTCCTTCACGCTCGCGATCGCGCGCGGCACCATCGTGGCCGCCGCCGCCGCGATCACGCCGATGCGCACCTGCCCGGCGAGCCCCGCGCGCAGCGCCGAGATTTCGTCGTGTGCGTGGCTCAGATTCGAGAGCACCATGCGCGCATGACGGATCATCACCTCGCCGTACAGCGTCGCGTGCATGCCGTGCGGCGTGCGGTCGAAGAGGCTCACGCCCAGCATGTCCTCCAGTTCCTTGAGGAGCCGCGAAGCCGCCGGCTGCGTCATGCCCAGCACGTCGGCGGCGCGCCGCACGTTGCCTTCTTCCTCCATCGCGGCCAGCAGCAGCAACTGCCGCGTCTTTAGCCGCGCACGCACGAACCAGTTCGAGTAGCTACGCGTCATGGCCTGTCTCCAACATCATTATCGTTGGCGCCATGATGCCATACCGGAATTGTTATCGGGATAGCCTAAAAAGGGATTGGAAAGTTATTGCGCCCGCTCATACCATTCGTGGACTTTCCAGGCTTCTCCTATGGCGCCATTCCGTCGATGAACCGCGATCCGCTCGTCCCGCTCGTTGCCAGCCCGCTGCGCCATTACATCAATGGCGGCTGGGAGACGGGCGCGACCACGGGTGTTTCGCTGAATCCGTCGGATCTCGACGACCCCGTCGGCGAATATGTTCGCGCCGACGTGCGGCAGACCGACAGCGCGATTGAAGCGGCCAATGCGGCTTTCGGCGAATGGTCGCTGAGTTCGGGCCAGCGCCGCGCGGACGCGCTCGACGCAATCGGCAGCGAAATGCTCGCACGCCGCGACGAACTCGGCCGTCTGCTAGCGCGCGAAGTGGGCAAGACCTTGCCCGAAGCGCTGAGCGAAGCCACGCGCGCTGGCCAGACCTTCAAGCTGCTCGCCGCCGATGCACAGCGCGCGTACTCGGAGCCTGTGGCGTCGGCGCGTGCCGGCGTCGAAATCGACATGACGCGCGAGCCGCTCGGCGTGGTCGGCATCATCGCGCCGTGGAGCGCGCCGCTCGCGACTGCCGCGGCCAAGATCGGCGCCGCGCTGGCGCACGGCAATTGCGTCGTCTTCAAGCCGGCGGAATCGACGCCGGCTTGCGCGGCGGCGTTGGCTTCCATCGTGAGCCGCGCGGGTTTGCCGGCGGGCGTGTTCAATCTGGTGATGGGCAGCGGCCGGCAGGTCGGCGCGCGGATCGTCGCGCATCCGCTCGTCGCGGGCATCAGCTTCAGCGGATCGGCGGAAACCGGCACGCGTGTGCTGCAAGCGGCGGCGGCGCGTCAGGCGCGCGTGCATGAGATGGGCGCAGACTCGTCGTCGTGCTGGCCGACGCCGATCTCGACATTGCGGTCGATGCCGCGTTGACCGGCGCCTACGGCTCGACCGGCCAGCGCAGCACGGCGGCGGCGCGTCTGATCGTCGAACGCGCGATCTACGAGCCGTTCGTCGACGCGTTGCAGGCAAGGCTCGCGAAACTCACCGTCGACCATGCGCTGAAGCACGGCACCGACGTGGGCCCCGTCGCGAACGCCGCGCAACTGGAGCGCAATCTCGACTACGTGCGAATCGCGGCGCAGGAAGGCGCGCAACTGCTGCGCGGCGGCCGGCGGCTCGAACGCGCGACGCGCGGCTACTTCTTCGAACCGGCGCTGTTCGCGGGCGAAGCCGAGCACCGGATCGCGCGCGAAGAAATTTTCGGACCGCTCGCGGTCGTCTTGCGCGCCGACGATTACGAGCACGCACTCAATCTCGCGAACGACACCGCCTATGGTCTGTGCGCCGGCATCTGCACGCGTTCGTTGAGCCGCGCCCGGCATTTTCGCCGCCATGTGCATAGCGGCCTCGTCACGATCAATCTGCCGACGACGGCAGTCGAGCATCACGCGCCTGGCGGCGGGCGCAAGGCATCCGCGTATGGCTCGACCGACGCGGCGTTCTGGACGGCCGTGAAAACGGCCTACGTCGCGAGCTGATCCCGGTGACTCATATGCACGTCGCCGCCCGCATCGATTCCGCATCGGATTTCCTGGCTCAGTTTTCAAGTTCCGGCTAACGCCGTGTATCGCCTCGCTGCACATAAACGAAATCAATGCAGCTTTTCAACCTCAGGAGACAGACATGACCAGCAAGCTTCGTCGTTTGACGCTCACCGCGATCGCCGCGGCCACCCTCGCCGCGCCCTTCGCGATGCAACTTTCCGCGCATGCGGATCAGCCGCTCAAAGTCGGCTTCCTCGTGAAGATGCCGGAACAGGCATGGTTCATCAACGAACAGAAAGCCGCGACGGCGCTCGGTCAGAAGGACGGCTTTTCGGTGGTGAACATCGGCACGCCGGACGGTGAAAAAGTGCTGTCCGCCATCGACAATCTCGGCGCACAAGGCGCGAAGGGCTTTGTGATCTGCGCGCCCGACGTGCGTCTCGGACCGGCGATTCAGGCGCGCGCGAAGCGCTACAACATGAAGTTCGTCACCGTCGACGATCAGTTGGTCGACTCGAGCGGCAAGCCGCTGCCGAACGTGCCGCATCTGGGCATGTCCGCGTTCAAGATCGGCAATCAGGTCGGCACGGCGATCGCCGAGGAAATGAAGCGCCGCGGCTGGAAGCCGGAAGAAGTCGGCGCGCTGCGCATCACGAACTACGAGCTGCCGACCGCGAAGCTGCGCACCGACGGCGCGACGCAATCGCTGCTCGCCGGCGGCTTCAAGAAAGAAAACATCTTCGACGCTCCGCAAAAGACGACCGACGACGAGGGCGGCTTCAACGCTTCGTCGCCGGTGCTCGCGCAGCATCCGAACATCAAGAAGTGGGTGATCTTCGCGCTGAACGAGGAAAGCGTGCTGGGCGGCGTGCGCGCCACCGAGCAACTGCACATTCCGGCGGCGGACGTGATCGGCGTCGGCATCAACGGCGCCGGCGAAGCCTTTGCCGAATTCCAGAAGAAGGAGCCGACGGGCTTCTACGGCACGATCGCCGTGAGCTCGACGATGCACGGCCGCGAAAGCACCGAGAACCTCGTGCAGTGGATCAAGGACGGCAAGCAGCCGCCCGCCGATACGCAAACCACCGGCAAGCTGATGGTGCGCGGCAACTGGCAGGACGTGCGCAAGGAACTCGGCATTTAAGCCGCGTTCGACCTTGCACGCGGCGGGCCGCGTCTCATGCGCTGAAGCGCGCGCGGCCCGCCCAGCCTGATCACTACCGAGGTTTTTTTCGATGACGTCCACACACACTGCGCCTTCCACCGGCGATGCTTCTGTGCCGGTGCAAGCGCCCTCGCCTGCCGTGGCGCTTGCGTCGAGCGAGCCGTATCTGCAACTCGACGGCATCACCGTGCGCTTTCCCGGCGTGCTCGCGCTCGACCAGGTGTCGCTGGAAGTGCGGCGCGGCGAAGTGCATGGCCTGATGGGCGAAAACGGCGCGGGCAAATCGACGCTGCTCAAGGTGCTGTCCGGCGTGAATCAGCCGGCGGCGGGCACGTTGTCGCTCGGCGGCGTCGAGCAGCAGTTCACTACGACGAAGGCGGCGATCGCGGCGGGCGTCGCGATCATCTATCAGGAATTGCATCTGGTGCCCGAGCTGACGGTTGCGGAAAACCTGATGCTCGGCGCGCTGCCGAATCGCTTCGGCATCCTTGACGAAAAGGCGCTGGTTGCGCGCGCGCTGCGCGAACTCGAAAGGCTCGGCGAAAAAATCGACCCGTCGCAGCAGGTAAAGAATCTGTCGATCGGTCAGCGGCAGATGATCGAGATCGGCAAGGCGCTGATGCGCGACGCGCGCGTGATCGCATTCGACGAACCGACGAGTTCGCTGTCGTCGCGCGAAACGACGCAACTGTTTCGGATCATCCGGGCGTTGCGGGCCGAAGGCCGCGCGATCGTCTACGTCACGCATCGGATGGACGAGGTCTACGAACTGTGCGATCGCGTGACCGTGTTCCGCGACGGCCGCCGCATCGATACGTTCGATGCAGGCGCCGGGCTCGACCGCGATCGTCTGATCAGTTGCATGGTGGGCCGCTCGATCGCCGACGTGTACGGCTATCGCACGCGCGAACTCGGCGACGTGCAGCTCGACGTCAAGGGACTCATGGGTAAGGGGCTGCGCGAACCGGCCACGTTCTCCGCGCGCAAGGGCGAGATAGTCGGCTTCTTCGGGCTCGTCGGCGCCGGGCGTTCGGAGTTGATGAAGCTCATCTACGGCGCGGTCAAGCCGACCGCCGGCGACATCACGCTCAAAGGCAAGCCGGCGCGTTTCGCCACGCCGCGCGACGCGGTGCGCGCGGGCGTCGCGCTGTGTCCGGAAGACCGCAAGCAGGAAGGCATCGTCTCGATCGCTTCGGTATCGGACAACCTCAACATCAGTTGCCGCCGCCATTTCAGCCGCTTTAACGTGCTCAACGGCCGCAAGGAAGCGCAGACCGCGAAGGAGTTCATCGGCAAGCTCGCGATCAAGACGCGCAACGGCGAGACGCCGATCGGCACGCTCTCCGGCGGCAATCAGCAGAAGGTGATTTTGTCGCGCTGGCTGGCCGAAGAGATCGACGTATTTCTGATGGACGAGCCCACGCGCGGCATCGACGTCGGCGCGCGCAGCGAAATTTATGGGCTGCTGTATGGGCTCGCTGAAGCGGGCCGCACGGTGATCGTCGTGTCGAGCGATCTCGCGGAAGTGATCGGCGTGGCCGACCGCGTGATCGTGATGAAGGAAGGACGCCTCGTCGGCGATCTGCCCAAGGCGCAGGCCACGCCCGATGTGCTCATCAAGCTCGCCCTGCCCCGCTAGCCGCATACAACCGAACGAACGCAACCGAACGCAAACTGAGTCGCGCCGCTGAATCGAAACCGCGGCATTGAAACGGAACACACATCATGAACACACCTTCAACCGAATCCTCCACGCCGGCCGTCGCTTCCGCGGGCCTGAGCGCGCGCGCGGCGCGCACGTGGGATCTGATCAATAAGTCCGGCATCGTGATGGTGTTCATCATTCTGTTCGCGGTGCTGTCGTTCACCGTGCCGGACTTCCTGAGCTCGCGAAACATTCAGGGCCTGCTGCTTTCCGTCACGCTGATCGGCTCGATCTCGGTGACGATGATGTTCGTGCTCGCGCTCGGCGAAGTCGATCTGTCGGTGGCGTCGATCGTGGCCTTTGCGGGCGTCGTGGCGTCCACGCTCATCACGGCGACGCATAGCGTGATGCTCGGCGTGGCCGCGGGCGTGCTCGCGGGCGGCGCGGTCGGGCTTGTCAACGGCGTGCTGGTCGCGCGCTACAAGATCAACTCGCTGATCGTCACGCTCGCGATGATGGAAGTCGTCCGCGGTCTCGCCTACATCACGTCGAGCGGCGACGCGGTGATGATTTCGGAAGAACGCTTCTTCGATCTTGGCGGCGGCTCGTTCCTCGGCATTTCGTTTCCGATCTGGAGCAACATCGTCGGCTTCGTGCTGTTTGGTTTTCTGCTGAAGAAGACCGTGTTCGGCAAGAACGTGCTGGCTGTCGGCGGCAATAGCGAGGCCGCGTTGCTTGCCGGTCTGCCCGTCACGCGCATCAAGATCACCGTGTTCGTGCTGCAAGGCCTCGTGACCGGTTTTGCGGGCGTGATGCTTGCGTCGCGTATGAGTCTCGGCGATCCGAAAACATCGGTCGGCCTGGAACTCGGCGTGATTTCCGCGTGCGTGCTCGGCGGCGTGTCGCTGACGGGCGGCGTCGCGACGATTTCCGGCGTGCTGGTCGGCGTGCTGATCATGGGCTCGGTGCAGGACGCAATGAGCCTGATGAACGTGCCGACTTTCTATCAATACTTGATTCGCGGCGGGATTCTGCTGCTCGCGGTGCTGTTCGACCAGTTCCGCCGCAGCAAGCGCGTGCACTGACAGGCGCCCCGCTCTACACGTTTGCCAACAGGAGATTTCATGGCTGATTCCAACCAGACTAAAAAGCCGCTGCGCAGCCAGGCGTGGTTCGGCCTCAAGGACCGCGACGGTTTTCTGCATCGTTCGTGGATGAAAAACCAGGGCATTCCGCACGACGAATTCGACGGCCGCCCGGTCATCGGCATCTGCAATACGTGGTCGGAACTGACGCCTTGCAACGCGCATTTTCGCGAGCTCGCCGAGTACGTAAAAAAAGGCGTGCATGAGGCCGGCGGCCTGCCGCTCGAGTTTCCCGTAATGTCGCTCGGCGAAACGAATCTGCGACCGACGGCGATGCTGTTTCGCAACCTCGCATCGATGGACGTGGAGGAATCGATTCGCGGCAATCCGATGGACGGCGTGATTCTGCTCGTCGGCTGCGACAAGACCACGCCCGCGCTGCTGATGGGCGCGGCGTCGTGCAATCTGCCGTCGCTCGCGGTGTCGGGCGGACCGATGCTGAACGGGCGCTTTCGCGGCAAGCATATCGGCTCGGGCACGGGTGTCTGGCAGATGTCCGAGGAAGTGCGCGCCGGCACGATGACGCAGGAAGAATTCACCGAAGCCGAGTCGTGCATGAACCGCTCGCGCGGCCATTGCATGACGATGGGCACGGCTTCGACGATGGCTTCGATGGTCGAATCGCTCGGCATGGGCTTGCCGCAGAACGCGGCGATTCCGGCCGTCGACGCACGCCGTCAGGTGCTTGCGCATCTGGCCGGCCGGCGCATCGTCGACATGGTTCGCGAAGATCTGACGATGGACAAGATTCTCACGCGCCAGGCGTTCGAAAACGCGATTCGCACGAACGCCGCGATTGGCGGCTCGACCAATGCGGTCGTGCATCTGATCGCGCTTGCCAAGCGCATCGGCGTAGAGCTTTCGCTGGAAGACTGGGAGCTCGGTTCCAACGTGCCGTGTCTCGTCAACCTGCAGCCGTCGGGCGAATACCTGATGGAAGATTTTTATTACGCCGGCGGTTTGCCCGCTGTTTTGAAGCAGCTCGGCGAACAAGGTCTGCTGCATCGCGAAGCGCTGACCGTGAACGGCAAGACGATCTGGGACAACGTGCGCAACGCGTCGAATTACGACGAGAAAGTCATCACGACATTCGCCGAGCCGTTCAAGGCAAAGGCGGGCATCGCGGTGCTGAAGGGCAATCTCGCGCCGAATGGCGCGGTGATCAAGCCGTCGGCGGCGACTGCGGAGCTGCTCAAGCATCGCGGCCGCGCGGTGGTGTTCGAGAACATCGAGGAGCTGCACGCGAAGATCGACGACGAAGCGCTCGACATCGACGAAAACTGCATCATGGTGCTGAAGGGCGCAGGGCCGAAGGGCTATCCTGGCTTTGCGGAAGTGGGCAATATGCCGCTGCCGAAAAAAGTGCTGCAAAAAGGCATCACGGACATGGTGCGCATTTCCGATGGACGCATGAGCGGCACCGCGTATGGCGCGGTCGTGCTGCACGTCTCGCCGGAAGCGGCCGCGGGCGGCCCGCTGGCTCTCGTGCAGACCGGCGACATGATCGAACTCGATGTCGAAGCGCGGCGCCTGCACCTCGAAGTCAGCGACGAGGAACTCGAACGCCGACGCGCTGCATGGCAGGCGCCCGAGGCGCCCAAACGCGGCTACTACAAGCTCTACGTCGAGCACGTGCTGCAAGCGGATCAGGGCGCGGATCTCGACTTCCTCGTCGGCTCGAGCGGCGCGCCGGTGCCGCGCGATTCTCACTGAACGTCGCGAGCGATTCCGACGAGATAAACGGTTGTTCCTGCGCTTTGCGAGAAGGCGTACTGCCGATGCGGATCGACATGCCGCATCGGCTTTTTTTCGCGCTCTGCGTAAATCGTTCCGCGCAAAAAAAAAAAACCGGTTGGACACTCGAAATGTCCAACCGGGGTTTTTTAATCGCAAGCTCAGCGTCTCCGGCGTTTAAAGCCAGAGAATTTGCTTAAGCCAATTGCGTTCCGGCGTTTTACCGGAACGTCCGCATACTGGCGTGCTGCAAATTACTGCTTGATGAATCGATCGTTCGCCCAGAGGCCTTGCGTGTCGCTATTGCCTGCATTCACGAATTCGAAATCGTGGCCGACAACGCGCACGACGCGGAAGCTCGAATTCTCCGGCGTGGAAACGCATTGATATCCGGAGAAGAACTCCTGCATTTTCTGCTGTTCGCCGGCTTGCGCGTGCTGACTGACGGCGTCGAGCTTGTCTTTCGACAGACAACCGTACGCGTTGGCCTTGAACTGAATGGTTTGCTGCGGCTTGATCACGGCGTCTTGCGCCTGAACGGTTGCGGCAGCCAGACTTGCAATGGCGAAAACAAGGGCGAGTCGAGCTTTCATAGGTTCCTCCGGTGCGGGCCAAATGCTCAGGTTAGCTATGTGTTTAACTCCATCGTCTAACCCGCACCTTGCACTCTAGGAGAACTGGGCAGAACAACAAGCACATCTTGTGTGCGGTTGCAACAGTGGCGAATTGTCGCACCGCGCGCCGCATGTGCTTAAGCCTTAGGCAGCGCGGCAAACCAGTTGAAATACGACGGATACCTAAGCGACTTATATCGTGCAGCGCTTTAACCAGTAAAGCTTTGCGATGCGGCATTAGCGTAAACGCGATATTCGATTTAAGCGAATTACTACAAGCGGGAATGCGCTTGGTGCATTGCACACAAAGTCATTTGTTTACTCGCGTCGAAATTGGGAAATAACGGTGCACGTGCAGAAGATAAACGATGCCAGGCGACGTCGCGCGTTATGCGCCAGAGTTAATGCGCGGTGGCCGGCAGCGCAGGTACGTGCGCTGCTCTAAAATGAATTCGATGCTCGTGCAAACGGAGGCCACCGTGATCGAGAACCTGATACTGGGCGTTTTTCTCGTCCTTCCGCTCCTCATCGTCGCGTTTCTTTTCTCCGACGAATTGTGGCAGGAACACCGGCATCTGCACGACATGCGACCCATGCACGCGAAGCCGCGGCGGCTCGACTGGCGTCATCCGCTGCGTCGTTCGCGGCATCGGCTATAAGCGGTGTTCGTCTAGGGCGATGACGGTGCAGCGGCGTCGTACTCGAATGCGCAAGCGCAGTTCGTCAGTCCGCGCGCCAATGCGCGCGAATGCGTTTGGCGAGCGCTTCGAGCGTGTCGGCGTCGGCCATGTCGCGTGCATGCATGCGTAACGGCTGTCCTTCCCAACGCGGAATCACGTGGAAGTGCACATGCGGCACCGTCTGACCGGCTGCCGCGCCGTTGAACTGGCCGATGAACACGCCATCCGGACGCAACGCCGCACGCACGGCGATGGCCAGCTTTTGCGTCATGCGGATGCACGCGACCGTCGCCGCGTCCGAGAGATCGAAGATTTCCGCGGCGGCTTCCTTCGGCACGACGAGCAGATGGCCGTCGGCTTGCGGCATCAGATCCATGAAGGCGAGCGCCGCATCCGTTTCCGCGACCTTGATGCACGGTAGTTCGCCACGCAGAATCTTCGCGAACGGGTTGCTGTCGTCGTAGGTCATCGCTTTTTTCTCCA
The DNA here is from genome assembly GCF_000172415.1 of Paraburkholderia graminis C4D1M. GTDB lineage: Bacteria > Pseudomonadota > Gammaproteobacteria > Burkholderiales > Burkholderiaceae > Paraburkholderia > Paraburkholderia graminis. The sequence continues at coordinate 167,337 of NZ_ABLD01000012.1, read as the reverse complement.
TATCGATCATTGCAGATTGGGTGCGGGCAGGGCATTCGCGCCTATTGTCCGCCAGATCGGCGTCAGTTCGATTTTCGACCGCGTTCGCGACATTCCCCGCGCTGCTTGGCGCGTACCGACAGGCACGGATCGAAGTTACACAGGTAATGTGTCGTTACCACTTGCAGCATCTATTTCCGTGCGGCTCGCCGACAATCCGTTCCATGCCTCAACGGCGGGAGCGAAAAATGAAAAAGTTAGCAGTGGCTTTGATGATGGTGGGCAGCCTGAGCGTCGCGGGACAAGCGTCGGCTCATGGCCATGACGGCGGCGATCTGGTCGGTGCGCTGATCGGCGGCGCCGTGCTCGGCGCGGTGGTGACGTCGGTATTGAATCCGGCGCCGGCGGTGGCTTATCAGCAGCCTGTCTATGCGCAGCCGGTTTACGCGCAGCCGGTGTATCAGCCGGCGCCGGCCTACGACGGCCCGCCGCCGGGCTACTGCTACGACCAGTACCAGCGCGCGTATGTGGCATGCGGAGCGCAGCCGCGGCAATACGAGTATGCGGACCCTAGGTGGTAGCTCGTAGTCGCGCCATGACCGCGCGCCGCAGACAGAAAGGCCGTCGCCACACTGCGACGGCCTTTTTCATTTTGAGCGCCGCGTGGCGCTACGTGGCGTTACGAGTCAGTGCCTGTGATGCAGCCACTCCGCGTAATGCGTATCGAGCCAGCGCTCAAGCCTGGGTGGCTCCGCCTTGTGGAAATAGCGGGACGTCGCCCAGATTGCCGCGCCGACCAGCAGCATCACGGTAGGCCCAAGCAGGTAAGCGATCAACGATTCGGACATGGCAGCCTCCTTGGAAAGGTTGCATCGTTGCTCCAGTGTAGGCGATCAATTGCAGGAGAAAAGTGCCGCGTGACGCTATGGCCGCCAGGGTGCTTCGCGGCTCGGAGCAGTGTTTTAGTAACCTGATGAACGCACACGGTTTCTCCTTACGGACAACGCGTTACCGCGTGGCGTGGTGGCGCTGTGTACCTAAAATGAGGGCTTGCGACCACTGCATGTCCGCGCGTGGCGCTGCGGCGTTCGTTAGCCCGTGCGGCTCGCGCTTTGCCGCGCTGCGTCAAGCTGGGCGTCGACAAAGTCTGCCCAACGCTGTGCGATTTGCCGCTGTTCCGCGGCATCGCGTGAGCTGTCCTCGCGTGACGCGCTTTGTCGCGTTTTCGCTGAAGTTTTGTCCGTTTGCGCGTGCTCCGTCATCTCCCGCAGATGTGCGGCCGCTGTTCGCCGGAAGTCGTGCAGAACGAAATGCTCGACGTCGAGGCCGAGCGCCTTCACGGCCTGGTTCAGCGTGCTCTTCGCGATCGGCCGGTCGTCGCCCCTCACGCTCGGAAAGACGAACGTGGCGCTCGCCCGCGTGCGATGCAGTTCGCGCAGCATCGTCACCGCTTGCTGCGGCAGGTAGACGAGCTGATCGGCGTCCTTCTTCAGGCGCGCGGCGCCGATGCGCCACAGCGCTTTATCGAGGTCGAACTCGTCCCACGTCGATTCCACCAGGTCGGATTTGCGGACCATCGTCAGCACGAGCAGATGCAGCGCGATTTTGAGCGGCCGGCGGATGCTCGATGTTTCGATCGAATGCAGCATGGCGCCGATTTCGTCGCCGGACAGCACGCGCGTGCGGCTCTCGAAAGTCGCGATGGAGCGCGCCGGCACGACTTCCGCCGGGTTGGCCGTCGCGAGCTGACGCGCGATCAGATACTCGTACAGGCGCTTGACGACGTTGCGGGTATGCAGCGCCATTTTGGGCGAACCGCGGCTTTTGATCCTGTCGCAGATGGCGACGACGTGCTCCGCGGTGACGGCCTTCACCGGCAGGCCGCCGATTGCGGGCAGCACGTCTTTGTCGAGCGCGCGACGCGTGGTGCGGCGATATTCGTCCGATTTGCCCGCCATTTCGGTCGCCATGTAGAGTTCTGCAGCTTCGCGCAAGAGCTCCGCTTTCGCTTCGGCGCCGCGATCGCGGCGCGCAGTGGCGACCGGCGAAATGCCTTGCGCGACCAGTTCCGCATACTTTTGCGCCTTGGCTCGCGCGACGCGCAGCGAAATCATCCGGTAATCGCCGATGGTGGCGAGCGGCTGGCGCTTGCCGTTCAGCGAATAGCGAAAGCGCCAGACTTTGGTGCCTGTGGTCATCACTTCGATCACGAGGCCGTTGCCGTCGGCGAGGCTGTAGCGGGCGGCGCGCGGTTCGAGCCCGCGCACTTGGGATTCGGTGAGGGGAACGGCTCGGCGGGGCATGCTCGGAGGGCTGAGAGGCGACAGCGCGAGTTTAAACTGTTTGGTGCTGTGTACCAAGTAATCGCGGCACTGATGGTCTACAAACGCGGCTGGCGCGCTTGGCTCGCAATGGCGGAGTTCCCTCGTGCGCCGCCGTTTACAGTGCCTCTATAGGTGCATTCGACTTCGGCTTCACTTGCCAATACAGAACCTGCTAAAAATCACTCCCAGCAGATCATCCGAACTGAACTCGCCGGTAATCGAATTGAGCTGATCCTGCGCGAGCCGCAGTTCCTCGGCGAACAGATCCAGTGCCTGCGAGTTCTGATCGGCATGGGCGGCGGCCGTCGCCAGGTGTTCCTGCGCCGCGCGCAACGCGATCAGGTGACGCTCGCGCGCAAGGTAGACGCTCTCGGCGCCCGCCTGCCAGCCGGCGATGCGCAGCAACTCATCACGCAAAAGGCTCACGCCGTCGCCCTGTTTCGCCGACAGCCGGACTTCGCTGAGTTCAAGGTCGGCGTCGAGCGCGCGCGTGTGCGGCGGCAAGCCAACCAGATCCGTCTTGTTCAGCACGCGCACGACTGGCACGCCCGAGGGAAAGCGCTTTGCGATGGTTTCATCCTCGGCGGTCATGCCGGTGCGTGCATCGAGCAGATGAAGCACCACGTCCGCGCGCTCGATCTCGCTCCAGGTGCGCGCAATGCCGATCTTCTCGACCTCGTCTTCGGTATCGCGCAGGCCGGCGGTGTCGATCACATGAAGCGGAATGCCTTCGATCTGGATGGTCTGCGCGACCTTGTCGCGCGTGGTGCCCGCAATCGGCGTGACGATGGCGAGCTCGGCGCCCGCCAGCGCATTCAATAGCGACGATTTGCCGACATTCGGTTGCCCCGCAAGCACCACTGAAAGCCCCTCGCGCAGCAGCGCACCTTGCCGCGCCTCGGCGAGCACACTCGCGAGGCGCTCGCGAATGCGAGCGAGCTTGCCGCGGGCGTCGGCGGCCTCGAGGAAGTCGATCTCTTCTTCGGGGAAGTCGAGCGTGGCCTCGACCAGCATGCGCAGCGTGATCACTTCTTCGACCAGAGCGTGGATGTCGCGCGAGAACGCGCCGTCGAGCGAACGGCCCGCCGAGCGCGCGGCGGCCTCCGTGCTTGCCTCGATCAGGTCGGCGACGGCCTCGGCCTGCGCGAGATCGAGCTTGTCGTTCAGAAACGCGCGGCGCGTGAATTCGCCGGGCTCGGCAAGCCGCAGACCGAACGCGCGCCCGGCGTCGATGCAGCGTTGCAGCGCCAGTTGCAGCACGACCGGGCCGCCGTGACCTTGCAACTCGAGCACGTGCTCGCCGGTGTACGAATGCGGCGCGGGAAAGTACAGCGCGATGCCGCGATCGAGCGGGTTGCCGTTGTCGTCGAGAAAAGGCACGTAGCTCGCGTGGCGGGGCGCAAGCGCCTGGCCGGTGAGCGCCTGCATCAGCGGCTGCGCGGCAGCATCGCCCGCGCGCCCGAACGAGATTCGCACGACGCCGATGCCTCCACGGCCGGGCGCGGTGGCAATGGCAACGATGGGATCGGAGTCGGTGGTCAGCATGAGAGAAGGGCGGCGAAATCGGAGAACGGGGAGGGCGGCGCGCACAGCTGCGCGGCGCTGGGCATTGTAACGCGGGGCCTGCGGCAAGCCTGCCGAGGAGCCGCCTGTTGGTCGCCTACCGGTCGCCGCGCGCGCTTTTTTTGCCCCGCGTAAGATTGATCTTAATCAAGCTAGGATTGTTACTGCGGCATTAGGACAAATCCACACATTCGACGCGATACGCGAATCGCACGAACTCAAGCCGAGCATGGAAAATTCGCAAATTTTGACATCGCGCCGAACTGCCGATGCCTTGGGCGCGTCAAGCTAAAAGTATCTCAAATACGCTAAACATGAACTTGTTTGGTTGTCAACGGGGAGGACGCTGAATTGCACAATCTGGCCCATGCCAACCCCAAAAGAAAAAGCCGCCTTCGCCAAGAGGCTGAAGGACAGCCTGGAGCCGCTGAAAATTCGCGGCGGGACCAAACTCGCCGAGCAATTCAACCTTCGCTATCGCGGCGATCGTCCGGTCACGCCGCAAACCGCGCACAAGTGGCTGACGGGCACGACCATTCCGAAGCCGGACAAGTTACGCACGCTGGCCGAGTGGTTGAACGTGAAAGAGCATTGGCTCCACTATGGACCTTCGCCCGGTGCGAGCGCCAGACCCATGGCGCGCGGCGAGAAGTATCCGCCATCGCCGGAAATCATTGAACTCGCTTCCAAGATTCAGTCGCTGACGCCGAAGGACCGCTTTCTCGTCGAGGAAATGATTGTGCGCTTCTACGGTGAGGATAACGAAGAAGAGTAGCGGACACGTCTCATGCGCACGCATGCGTCCATGAAAAAAGCCGCCCGGTTCGTTGAACCGGGCGGCTTCGTTTTTGCGGCTACGTTTGCTGCGTCTTTTCAGACCGGCGTCAGGCCGGCTTTGCCTTCGACTGACCCATCATGCGCGTGATGTAGTACTGCTGCGCGATCGACAGCACGTTGTTCACCACGTAGTACAGCACGAGACCCGCCGGGAAGAAGAAGAACATGACCGAGAACGCGATCGGCATGAACATCATCATCTTGGCTTGAACCGGATCGGGCGGCGTCGGGTTCAGCTTCGTCTGCAGGAACATCGAGACGGCCATCAACACCGGCAGGATGAAGTACGGGTCTTGTTGCGACAGATCGTGAATCCACAGAACCCACGGCGCGCCGCGCATTTCCACCGACGACAGCAGCACCCAGTACAGCGAAATGAACACCGGAATCTGGATCACGACCGGCAGACAGCCGCCGAACGGATTCACCTTCTCGGTCTTGTACAGCTCCATGAGCGCGGCGTTCATCTTCTGCGGATCGCCCTTGAAGCGTTCGCGCAGCGCCTGCATGCGCGGCGTGATCGCCTTCATGCGCGCCATCGACTTGTAGCTCGCGGCCGACAGCGGGAAAAACACCGCCTTGATCAGCAGCGTGAGCAACACGATTGCCCAGCCCCAGTTGCCGACATAGCTGTGGATCTTCTCGAGCAGCCAGAACAGCGGCTTCGCGATGATCGTCACCCAGCCGTAGTCCTTCACCAGTTCGAGGCCCGGCGCGATGCCTTCGAGCATGCGCTCTTCTTCGGGACCGGCGAAAAGACGTGCGGAAACGTCCACGGTCTGGCCCGGCGCGATGGCCGCGACCGGCTGCTTCACGCCGACGCGATACAGCGCCGGATCGATCTTCTCGACGTAGATGTCGCGCTTAACGCCCTGCTGCGGAATCCACGCCGACGCGAAGTAATGCTGCACCATCGCGATCCAGCCGTTGTCGGCCTGCTTTGCGTAGTCTTCCTTGTTCTTGTCGATGTCGCCGAACGTCATCTTCTGGAAGTGATTCTGTTCGGTGTAGACAGCCGGGCCGATGAACGTGTGCGAGAAGCGCGGCGTTTCGACCGGCTGGTCGTCGCGCACCAGTTCCATGTACACCGACGGGCTGACCGGCGCGGTGCCGACGTTCTGAATCTTCGTGTCGACGCCGATCACGTAGCTGCCGCGCGTGAACGTGTAGGTCTTGATGACCTTCAGCCCACCCTTGACCGGCGACTCGAAGCTCAGGCTGAACGATTTCTGATCGCCCTTCAGCTCGGTCTGCTGATTCGGCATCAGCGTGTAGATGTCGTTGTGATTCGGGAAATCGCCGCCGAGCAGGCCCGTGCGCGCGAGGTACGTGTGATTGCCCGCGCGGTCGAACAGCGTGATGACGAGATCCGGCTGCTTGCCGTCGCCTTGCTTGACGAGCGACAGCTTCGACAGCGTGCCGCCGCGCGTGTCGATTTCGCCGCTATAGACGTCGGTGCTGAACTTGACGAGCTGCGATTGCGTGGCGGCCGGCGTGTTGGCCGGCGCGGCTGCGTTGGTGGCCGGCAAATCGGCGGGCTGGGTTCCCGGCGTCGTGGTTCCCGGTGCGGCGCTGCCGGCCGTCTTGGTCGGCGTGGCGCTCGGGAAGAACATCGACGGGCGTCCGTGGTCGCGTTGCCAGTTGTCGAACAGCATGACCGCTGACATGAAGAAGATGACCCATAGGACGGTGCGTTTAATATCCATGCGTTGTCTCAGTGTCGATGGAACGGCGCATCAGCGCTTTTCAGAAGTGGGAGGCGGGACGAGATCGATGCCGCCCGCGGAAAACGGATGGCAGCGGCAAATACGCCTGGCGGCGAGATAAGTCCCGCGCGCGGCGCCATGATACTGGATTGCTTCGCGCGCGTAATCAGAGCAGGAAGGGTAAAAACGGCACCGGTTGCCGAGCATGGGGCTGACGGCAAGCTTGTAAAAGCGCAATAAAGCGATGAGTACCGTTTGCATGGCTCATGCGGCCGGACGGCGCCGCGCAACGTGAAATACCGGACGACGCCCGCTGGCCGTGGCTGCCGAAGCTGTGGCGGCACGAGCGAAAAGGCGGGCGGTCATCTGAACGTCATTCCGTCCTGGGCGCTTCCGCGGGCGGCGCCTGACGACGGGTGATTTCGCGCGCTGCCTTGTCGAGCAGCGCCTCGATTTCGCTGCGGCACAGCGCCTTCAACGGCGGCGACGCGGCGCTCGGCAAAGCCTTCTTGTCAAAGCGCGTGTGCAAACGCAGCAGCACATCCCAACCGCCGAATTCCGCGCGACGCAACCGGAAGGCTTCGCGCGCGATCCGGCGCACCAGATTACGCGTGGCCGCGCGCGGCGCATACTTCTTGCCGATCACGAGGCCGAGGCGAGCGTCATTGCCGGTGGGCCGGCCGTACACGACGAAGTGCGCGGTGCGGCGCCAGGGGCGCAAACGAAAAACGGATGAAAATTCATCCGTTTTCAGTAGCCTTGCGGCTTTGGGAAAGGCGGCTTGCGCTCGCAACGGTACGGAGCCCTGCTGCGGCGCCTCTGCCGATTCCGCTTCGCCGCGGTTGTCGCCTGGCACGGACAGAGCGCGCAATCCGCTCGCCTGCCTTAGATGGCGAGGCGCTTGCGGCCCTTCGCGCGACGTGCGTTGATGACCTTGCGGCCGCCAGCGGTCTTCATGCGAACGCGAAAGCCGTGGGTGCGCTTGCGACGGGTAACGGAAGGTTGGTAAGTACGTTTCATGTTGCTCTCACTTGATCGAAAAAAAACCGCGCGATCATCGCTGAAAGCGCAATGGCCGGAGGTTTACTGAATTGGTTTTCGCGGAACCCGCTATTTAAACCCGTTTTTCGTTGACCGTCAATAGTTTAGCCGGCGCGGCGCGAGCGCGCGGCCCGCTTCGGCGGATGATCCGTCCCTGTGGATAACTCCCTTTCGCCTCCGATTTGGCGTTAGAATCTCGCCTTACTTCCCAAAAATATTGCACGCCGCTCCGGCTCGCTTGTCCCGCAAACCCTTGTGGCGCAAGCGCCTGGAGCTGTTACGCCTGGCTGCTCCGGGCCTTGTTGCGTGCGCGCGACGGGGGCTGCGGCGAACCGCGTGCACACCATAACGACAGCACTCGATGAACGAATTCTGGCAACACTGTTCCGCATTGCTGGAGCGTGAGCTCACGCCCCAGCAGTACGTGACGTGGATCAAACCGTTGGCCCCGGTCGCCTTCGACGCCGCTGCGAACACGCTCAGCATTGCCGCGCCGAACCGCTTCAAGCTCGACTGGGTCAAGAGCCAGTTCTCCGGTCGCATCGCTGATATGGCCCGCGATTTCTGGCAGGCGCCTGTCGACGTGCAATTCGTACTGGACCCGAAAGCCGGCATGCGCGCTCCTGCGGCAGCGGCGCCGGCTCCGGCGCGTCCGGCTTCCGCGCCGAATTCCATGGGCGGCAGCGCGGGCAATGCCGCTGCCGTGGACGCGGCCGTTGGCGCCGTGCAAGCGGCGCAGGCCACGCGCGCGAACGGCCCGAACAGCGCTAACAGCGCAATGGCCAACCTCAACGCGAATGCCCGCGCGGCAGCCGAGCACAACGCCAACGCACGCGCGGCGGCCGAAGATGCCGCCGACCTCGATCTGCCGAGCCTCGACGCGAACGAAGCCGCCGCGGCGCGCCGCACATGGCGTCCGGGCCAGAGCGCGAGTTCGAATGGCAACGGCGAGAACGACTCCATGTACGAGCGTTCCAAGCTAAACCCGGTTCTGACCTTCGACAACTTCGTGACCGGTAAGGCGAACCAGCTGGCGCGCGCCGCGGCAATCCAGGTCGCGGACAATCCCGGCATCTCGTACAACCCGCTGTTCCTGTATGGCGGCGTGGGCCTCGGCAAGACTCACCTGATCCACGCAATCGGCAACCAGTTGCTGATGGACAAGGCCGGCGCGCGCATCCGCTACATCCACGCGGAACAGTACGTGTCCGATGTCGTGAAGGCTTACCAGCGTAAGGCGTTCGACGACTTCAAGCGCTACTACCACTCGCTGGATCTGCTGCTGATCGACGATATTCAGTTCTTTTCGGGCAAGTCGCGCACGCAGGAGGAGTTCTTCTACGCGTTCGAGGCGCTCGTCGCGAACAAGGCGCAGGTGATCATCACCAGCGACACGTATCCGAAGGAAATTTCGGGTATCGACGACCGTCTGATCTCGCGCTTCGACTCCGGCCTGACGGTCGCCATCGAGCCGCCCGAGCTGGAAATGCGCGTCGCGATTCTGATGCGCAAGGCGCAGTCGGAATTCGTGAGCCTGAATGAGGACGTGGCGTTTTTCGTCGCGAAACATTTGCGCTCGAATGTGCGGGAACTGGAAGGCGCGCTGCGGAAAATTCTCGCGTACTCGAAGTTCCACGGCCGCGAGATCACGATCGAACTGACGAAAGAAGCGCTGAAAGATCTGCTGACGGTACAGAACCGGCAGATTTCGGTGGAGAACATTCAGAAGACCGTCGCTGACTTCTACAGCATCAAGGTCGCGGACATGTATTCGAAGAAGCGTCCGGCGAACATCGCGCGGCCGCGGCAGATCGCGATGTATCTGGCGAAGGAGCTCACGCAGAAAAGCCTGCCGGAAATCGGGGAGCTTTTCGGGGGACGCGACCACACCACAGTGCTGCACGCGGTGCGCAAAATCGCCGACGAGCGCAGCAAGGACGCGCAGCTGAATCACGAATTGCACGTGCTGGAGCAGACGCTGAAGGGCTAGGCAAGGGCTAGGTGGTGGGCGGGAAAATCGACCTGTTTATTTCCAAAGTCGCCCCCAATTTAGTGAGGCGGTTCCTTTTTCAGGCACAATACAGGTTTAACCGCCCGGCGCGGCCGCGGGCGGATTTCACGCCGTGACGGGCGCTGCGTGGCGCCGGCGGGGAGCCACGGCAGCATGCCGGAAATGCCTTGAACGGCTCGAAGGCGCGCAGGCCGTTATATCAACGAAGGAACTCTATGCAACTGGTCAAGACCGAACGCGATAACCTCCTCAGGCCGCTGCAAACCGTGAGCGGCATTGTCGAACGCCGCCATACGTTGCCGATCCTCGCCAATTTGCTGATTACCAAGAACGGTCCCGACGTGTCGTTCCTGTCAACCGACCTGGAGTTGCAGATCACCACGCGCGCCGATTTCGGCGTGGGCGGCGATACCGTGGCGACCACGGTGGCAGCGCGAAAGCTCCTCGACATCCTGCGCGCCATGCCCGACGGCCAGGTCACGCTCACGCTGAACGACAAGCGTCTGACGGTGCAATCCGGCAAGAGCCGCTTCGCGCTGCAAACGCTCGCCGCGGACGAGTTCCCGACCGTCGCGCAAGCTAAAGACTACGGCGCGAACCTTGTGGTTCCCCAAAAGACGTTCCGCCAGTTGCTCGGCATGGTCCATTTTTCGATGGCCCAGCAGGACATTCGCTACTACCTGAACGGCATGCTGCTGGTGGTGGACGGCGACCAGTTGATGGCGGTCGCGACAGACGGCCACCGCCTCGCGTTTTCGTCGATGAAGATTGAAGGCTCGTTTGCGCGCCAGGAAGTGATCATTCCGCGTAAGACGATTCTGGAGTTGCAGCGTCTGCTGGAAGACATCGACGACACGCTGAAGATCGACATCGCGCAAACGCAGGTGAAGTTCACGTTTGGCCAGGTCGAACTCGTGTCGAAGCTGGTGGAAGGCAAATTCCCCGACTTCCAGCGCGTGATTCCGAAGTCGCACAAGAATCAGTTCGTGATCGGCCGTGAAGAATTGCAGCGTTCGCTGCAACGCGCCGCGATTCTGACGTCGGACAAATTCAAGGGCGTGCGCTGCATCATCGAGCCGGGCCAGTTGAAGATCATGTCGACCAACGCCGACCAGGAAGAGGCGCAGGAAGAACTGGAAATCGCGTACGACGGCGACAGCGTCGATATCGGGTTCAACGTCACGTATCTGCTCGACGTGCTCGCGAACCTGAAGGTCGACACGCTGCAAGTGAGCCTTGGCGACGCCAGCTCGAGTGCGCTGATCACGATTCCCGAGAACGACGAATTCAAATACGTCGTGATGCCGATGCGCATCTAACGCGTCCAACACCAAGAACACACCAAGGGGCGCAGCGCCCCTTTGGCATTTTTATGGTGTTTTGAAAAGTCCCGAGCAGCAACCCAGCAGTAATGCAGAACCGGAAAAAATCCATGACTGAAACGAACAATACGCAACCCGACAACAGCTACGGCGCCTCGTCCATTCAGATCCTCGAAGGTCTGGAGGCGGTGCGCAAGCGGCCGGGGATGTACATCGGGGATACATCGGATGGCACCGGTTTGCACCACCTCGTGTTCGAAGTGCTCGACAACTCGATCGACGAAGCGTTGGCCGGCTATTGCAACGACATCCAGGTGATCATTCACGCGGACAACTCCATCTCGATCACCGACAACGGCCGCGGCGTGCCGACCGGTCTCAAGATGGACGACAAGCACGAGCCGAAGCGCAGCGCCGCCGAAATCGTGATGACCGAGTTGCACGCCGGCGGCAAGTTCGACCAGAACAGCTACAAGGTGTCGGGCGGCTTGCACGGCGTCGGCGTGTCGTGCGTGAACGCGCTGTCGGCGTGGCTGCGTTTGACGATTCGCCGCGACGGCAAAAAGCACTTCATGGAATTCCACCGTGGCGTGCCGCAGAATCGCGTGATCGAAGAGATCGACGGCGTGGCCGTGTCGCCGATTCAAGTGGTGGGCGATACCGAAAACCGCGGCACCGAAGTGCATTTCATGGCCGACGAGACGATCTTCGGCAACGTCGAATATCACTACGACATTCTGGCCAAGCGCATCCGCGAACTGTCGTTCCTGAATAACGGCGTGCGGATTCGTTTGACCGATCAGCGTACGGGCAAAGAGGATGATTTCGCGTTTGTCGGCGGCGTGAAGGGTTTTGTCGAGTACATCAACAAGACCAAGAGTGTCTTGCATCCGACCATTTTCCACGTGAGCGGCGAGAAAGACGGCGTGGGCGTGGAAGTGGCAATGCAGTGGAACGACAGCTACAACGAAAACGTGCTGTGCTTCACGAACAACATTCCGCAGCGCGACGGCGGCACGCACTTGACCGGCCTGCGCGCGGCCATGACGCGTGTGCTGAACAAGTACATCGCCGATCACGAAGTCGCGAAGAAGGCGAAGGTCGAGACGTCCGGCGACGACATGCGCGAAGGGCTTTCGTGCGTGTTGTCGGTGAAGGTGCCCGAGCCTAAGTTCAGCGCGCAGACGAAGGACAAGCTGGTGTCGTCGGAAGTGCGCGCGCCCGTGGAAGACGTGGTCGCGAAGGCGCTCGAGGAATTCCTGCTGGAAACGCCGAACGACGCGAAGATCATCTGCGGCAAGATCGTCGACGCCGCGCGCGCTCGTGACGCGGCTCGCAAGGCGCGTGAGATGACGCGCCGCAAGGGCGTGCTCGATGGCGTCGGTTTGCCGGGCAAGCTCGCGGATTGCCAGGAGAAGGACCCGGCGAAGTCGGAGATTTATATCGTCGAGGGCGACTCGGCAGGCGGCTCGGCGAAGCAGGGGCGCGACCGGAAGTTCCAGGCAATCTTGCCGCTGCGCGGCAAGGTGCTGAACGTCGAGAAGGCGCGTTATGACAAGCTGCTTTCTTCGGAGCAGATCGTGACGCTGATCACGGCGCTCGGCTGCGGTATCGGCAAGGAAGACTACAACCTCGATAAGCTGCGTTATCACCGCATCATCATCATGACCGATGCTGACGTGGACGGCGCGCACATCCGCACGCTGCTGCTGACGTTCTTCTATCGGCAGATGCCGGAGATGATCGAGCGCGGGTATATCTACATCGCGCAGCCGCCGTTGTTCAAGATCAAGGCGGGCAAGGACGAGCGGTATCTGAAGGACGAGAGCGAGGTTAATGCTCACATCCTCAAGCTCGCGTTGCAGGGTTCGGAACTGTTGGCTTCTGAGAATGCAACGCCGATTACCGGCGATGCGTTGGGCGAATTGGCTCGGGCTTATTTGCTGGCGCAGGCGGTGGTGAACCGGTTGAGCCGCTTGTATGACGCGGGCGCGCTAGAGGCTGTGATGGACGGGGTCGTTATTGACCTTTCCAGCGAGGCGGCCGCTGAGACATCGGCTAAAGCGCTTGAGGCTAAGCTTCGCGATGATGCTCTGAAGCCCGAGGTTAGGGTTACGACCATGTATGACCCGGTGCGTGAATTGCGCTCGCTGAAGGTCGCGCGGACGCATCACGGCAATCAGAAAATCTCCGTGTTCGATGAAGAGTTTCAATTGACTGCCGACTACCAGCAGTTGGTGAACACCGCGAATACGTTTAAGGGGTTGATTGGCGCTGGCGCCGTTATCAAGCGCGGTGAGCGGAGTATGGCTGTTACTGACTTCAAGTCTGCGATGAAGTGGTTGCTGGCTGATGCCGAACGCAATATCTCGAAGCAACGCTATAAGGGGCTCGGTGAGATGAACCCCGGGCAGCTTTGGGAGACTACGATGGACCCGACCGTGCGTCGTCTTCTTCGTGTGCAGATTGAGGATGCTATCGCGGCTGATGGCATTTTCACGACGCTGATGGGGGATGATGTTGAGCCGCGGCGGGCTTTCATTGAGTCGAATGCGTTGAGGGCGGGGAATATTGATGTTTGAGGGTAGGTGTAGCGGGAACCATAAGGTGAGATTTTGGGAGGCATCCATTGAGACTTTTATTGAATGATGCGTCCCGATAGCTCAAGCTGATGACGTCCCGTTAAGCGCTATTCCGAAAGGAAAAACGGCCACCTTTATGAGGTGGCCGTTGTGTTTTTAGTGAGAAGTCCCGGACTGGGGTTCGCGATAGTCGCCGGCGGTCTCGCCTTCGAACAACACTGCCGCCGGCTACCTAGTCATAGCGATGGCCTAATGTCAGATGAAGCTAGGTGGCTTTTTTCTTAATAGCTTGGGTTTGTCGACGACGGAAAAATAGCGACGTCTTCCAATCCGATGTCGACAAACCGTGGAATGTGGCGAAGTTGGTGACGGTGGAGTGAGTGAGGCGATGGGGGGCTGCTGCTTGCTGAGTTGCATTAATTTCGGTTACGAGGCCTCGATTTAGTTTCGGTTACGGGGGCTCTTACCTGCCGCTGAGCCTTACCAGACAGGACGTAGCTAGAATTAATGTAAAAAGGCCGCTGGAGCTTTTTCCAGCGCCTTTTTTTGCGCTCACACCCTCGATTTCCTTTCGCAGCTTGCTCGCTCCCGGAAGGCGGTGCCTCGCTAGCCGCTCCCCACAAGACCACGCGGTGGTGACCCGAGCACTGCAGGGACTACCTACCTTCCGCACCCGTAATCAGCCCGCCCGCACCTAAAATCACGCGTTTTTACCGATTGCGCATTTTTCAAGTCATATTTACTTGCGTGTTTCGGTGCATTTTGGTAGTGTTTATCTTCCCGGCGATAGGCACCATGTTGGCGCCTATCCTCCATTGCGTCACTATGTGATATCGCGATATAGCATTGCGGATAATATTTCCAATATGCATATCAGTTTTGATTTGTAGTCATTGCGCACAGCGCTAGACAAGCCGGGATTGAATGGAGAAAGCTGCTATGAAAAAATTTACTTTCGTACAGCGTCTAGTTCTTGCTCTGATTCCCTTTGCGACCGAACTCGTTCGGCTCGCAGAGGACATCGTCAAGAACATGACTGCTAATTATAAAAATTATGGAACCTCGTTGGGATTCCAAGTTTGAGCTGAAGCCTGGGAAGTGGGTCTTCGTTCCCAATGGCGACACGATAGAGCTTGGGGCAAAAATCAAAGACGAACTACGCGAACGCTGGAAGGCGCCCGCGTACTACTACCATCTTCGTCAGGGTGGCCACGTTGCAGCGTTGAAGGCCCACCTTGGGCAGACCTGTTTTATTCACGTCGACATCGAGAACTTCTTTCAGCGTATAAACCGCAGCCGGGTAACTCGTGTCCTGAAAGGGATGTACAGCTATGCAGAAGCTCGAGATATTGCGAATCTCTCGACGGTCCGATTGCCTGAGGATGCGCAAAAGCGCTACATACTGCCGTATGGATTTGTTCAATCCACTTTGCTTGCGAGCATCTGCCTCCGTAAAAGTGCACTGGGCAATTACCTGAAACAGCTCTCTGCGACCGACGGCATTGAGGTAAGCGTTTATGTTGATGACATAATCATTTCTCTGAACGACGAAGCACTGGCGGAAAATATTTTCGCTGACGTTAGGCGCATGGCCGAGAAGAGCGGTTTCGATTTAAATCAAAAGAAAGAGCAGAGACCGGCTGACAAAATCAGCGCTTTCAATATCGAGTTGTCGCAGAATTCTCTGCATGTATTGCCTGACAGGTGGCACGCGTTTCTCGATGCGATGCGTCAAGACGGGAATCCCCATCGACACCAAGCCATCCTCGGGTATGTAGACTCGGTGAACCCGGCTCAAGCCAATCAGCTTCAGGCAGAGATGCTCTGATACCTCCGCATCGGATTAGGCGTGACACCTTGACCGAGCGTGCCAGCGCCTCGAACAAGTTCAGCTAGTTAGTGCGGCAAACGAGCCAATCCAATCAGGTTCTACTGGGAGCACGGGGCGGCTGCCAGCCTGCAACGGGTCCGACATAAACTTTTATGTCTTGCGTGAATTCCTTCTGCCTGTCAGGTGGGCCGAGGTAAAGAACTGCGGTGCAGCTCTTCGCTAGCTCTCGATAAATCTCTGGGTCAGTCGCGCACCCGACTCGCCACAAGATGCGGTCAAAGTGCGGCGCTGGTGACTCCAACGAAAGCGTTGATGTAGATTTCTGCCCTGAGTATGCTCATGGATGAGTTCCTCGGGTGTGAACTCTCTTTAGGCCGAGCAGGCATGCATCATTCTGCGGATACGGATAAGCGTTAGGACGTTTTTTCCGGTTTCGGGTATCATCTCCGGAGAGTAAGGGAAAAATAAAAGCTTTCTGCGAGGGAGAGACCGTGGCGGTCTATGTAGATAACGCTCGAATAGCGTGGCGTGGCCGCCAGTGGTGCCATTTGGTTGCCGATTCGCTCGATGAGCTGCATGGCTTCGCGAAGTCCTTAGGATTGAAGCGCGGTTGGTTTCAAGCGAAAGCGTCGTTGCCACACTACGACGTGACTGTCGAAGTTAGAGACTTGGCGATGAGTCGGGGTGCCATGCAGGCCGACCGACGCACGCTCGTCTCGCGTGGCCGCCAATTGAAACTCGAACTTCATGAATCGCTCGCAAGAGCAAATGCTCAGTTGAGGCTGTTTGACTGAGATTTGAGTTTCGTGCTGTCTAATTTTTTCGGCTTCGCAGGCGATAGACCGCGCCTAGCTTGCTGCCCTCGCCATGTACCTGACTGCAGACACAATCGATGACCTGCTCAATAAGGTTTATCGTCGCCTTCTGAGAAAGCGCGGTGCCGGTGACATCGTTCCCACGAAAGGCACCAATACCGAAATATACGGTGCGCTTTTACTCTTAAAAAACCCGCGGGCCAGGCTAAGCCAGAGCGAAAGAAAAAATACTGTTTTCAGCTGCCTCGGCGAATTCCTCTGGTACCTATCCGGGTCTAACAAACTGGACTTCATCCAGTATTACATCAAGTCATACTCGGAATTTTCTGACGACAACGAGACGATTTTCGGCGCCTACGGCCCACGCTTATTCGGCTCCGATAAGGCCCCGAACCAAGTACAGAACGTCATTGAGACGCTCCGAGCAAGCTCCACATCTCGCCGGGCCGCCATTCAGCTCTACCATGGCGAAGACCTTGCCCAAAATCTCGAGAAGAGGCGCAAGGACCTTCCGTGCACATGCACGCTGCAATTCACAGTCAGAGACCATCAACTACACGCAATGGTCATGATGCGTTCGAACGATGCGTTCATGGGACTGCCGCACGACATCTTCGCCTTCACGATGCTGCAAGAACTCATCGCCCGCTCTTTGGGAGTTGAGGTCGGACAATACAAGCACGCGGTCGGCAGTCTTCATCTTTATGCAACGGACATACAGTCCGTGCTCGACTACCTGGACGAGGGTTATCAAGAGCGCGTTTTGATGCCTCACATGCCAGCAGAAGACCCTTGGCCGACGGTAGCGAAGGTACTGGAGGCAGAGCGCATGGTCCGACAAGGGAAGCAGCCAGAACTCGACCAGCTTCCGTCGTACTGGGCGGACCTAGCGCGGTTGTTGCAGGTATATCGCTATTCCCGCAAAGGGGCCCGCCAAGCTGACCGAGAAAAGCTGGCCGACATTAAGGCGCAAATGACCACCGACGTCTACGACTTGCACATCGCAAAGCGTCAGCGACAAGCGCCCATGCCTGTTCCGTCTACCCCGCTGTTGTTTGATGGCGCAGCACTTGATGCTCGGCAGCCAGCGAGCGCCGACTCAAATAAACGATAGTTGATAGAAACCACACGTTCGACGGCTCACACATGAAGAATCCTGTTCTCACGAAAAAGCTCGACGCTATCCTTTCCGCCTACCGTCTCGACGGTAAAGTTCTACCGGGAATATCAAAAGTTGAAGAGCGCGAGGCCTTGGTCGCCCAAATCGTCGACAGCGTCGCACGCATCGACTACGTGAAGCTAATCGCAAAGCGCCCAATCTCGCTCATGCGTCTTGACCCAAAGAACGCCGAGATGTTTGACCCATTGCGCGCTGCCATTCATCACATGCGCAATGGCAACGTTGACGAGGCGTTTTGGCTGGTATTTCTTTTCGTTGTTTGCGGCAAGCACCTGACAAAAGGCTATGGTCTTCTGCGAATGGTCTACGGCGCCTACAACGACAAATTCACTTGGACTTGGGAGAAATTCTCGAAGGATCCAGGCCAATTCACATTGTGGCTTCATCAGCATCTGGATGACATCGAAGCTCAGAAGCAAGACTTCCCGTTCGGGAACCACCGCAAGTTTGAGAGTCGACGGGAGCTTGACATCGTTCTCAAGAGCTACGCCGAATGGATTGGCCCAAAACGGTCACATGCAGCCTTCATCGCAGATGCAAAAGCAAAGGCAAAATGTGGAAACGACCCGAAGAAGTTGTTCGACTATTTGTACAAAAAAATGAAGGCGGTGAAGCAATTTGGTCGAGCAGGTAAGTTTGATTATCTGACGATGATTGGCAAGGTCGGGCTTATCGACATTGAGCCGCCGTCAGCTTACATGGTCGGCGCAACGGGCCCTGAGCGCGGTGCACGCCTGCTTTTCAGCGGAGCGGTCGACAACAAGACATATTCGAAGAAAGAGCTGGATGTACTCGCAATCCAACTCGGAAACGCTCTGGGCGTCGGTATGCAAGTGATTGAAGACTCAATTTGCAACTGGCAAAAGAGTCCTGCGAAGTACGAACCATTCCGGGGTTAAACGGCGTTCCACTTATAACGATTTTTCAAATTGTTATAGATTTTTTGGCTGACCAGTCCACGGAACTGCATCTGTCCAACGACAATGCCATACGATACGCCAGCGTCCCGAGCGAGACGCATGATGCCCTTGAGCGACTTCGACGCCGTCGGTAGACGTGCCTGGAGATGAAGGGGAATAAGTTGCTCCGTAGCAAACTTATTAGCCTCATCTTCCTGGGGAGACATTGGCCCGTCCGAGGTCTCGAGAATCATCAGGTCTGCGTCCCAATGCAAAACTAGGTGTCCCGCTTCATGGAAGAAGGAAAACCAGAACTGGTCATCACTCAGGTATCGGAACGACAGCAGTAGGACCGCTTTGTCGGGGCCACCAAAAAAAGTAGCTCCGCTCGCGCGGCAACCTTTCGGGGCCTTCACAACGACAACTGCGACGCCAGCCTCAGCACAAAGCTGCTGAAGCTTCGGTAGAAATTCCGATGGGTTGGGAATGTTAGTCAGTGCCCGAATCTTCGAAAGCTGAGATTCAAAGAGCGCGGGACTCCACTTTTTGCAAGCGATTTTTTCTGCTTCAAGTTCACCACGGCGCAGCCACGCTGCGGTCGCGACCTCATCCTCCTCGAACGTTGCACTCGTACGAAACGCAGCTGCGCCTTTCGTATCTGAATACGTACGACGCCAAGCATCCAGGTTCGGCACATCGAAGAACTCAAGGCATCGGCGAAGCTTCTCCCGCTTGTCCCTGGTTGGCTCGACCCAACCGAATTCCTGCATCTGCCTTAACGGAAGGCTCCTGAGCCACGCCTGACACTCGTCGCCTTCTGGGTCGACACTATCTGCAAGCTCAGCCAACTGCTCCCGATACTGCTCTTCACGACTCAGCCAGAATCCAGCCGAACCGCCAAGGTCGGCCGCGAGACGAGCGGCTATGTGAGCCGTAAGAGCACATTTACCCTGAAGGAGACTATCAAAGTCTTCGTCAGACATATCGACCGAATGCGCCATGCGCGCCGAAGCTATGCCTCGCGACTGCATCAAATCGCTGATGGTGTGACCTGGCGGAACCGCCCACATCGGTGCGAATTCGGCTTCAGCTCTCATGTGTACGCTCGATTGATAGGATTTTCACCCGCGTCACCTGCGCCCAGTCCAACGCTCCCGGAGCACCAGGAGGAGGTCTATTGTTTGCCACCGCAAGCATACGGTAACCCCCTGCGATGAAGATAACAATCCGGTCGTGCACTGTCTCGTCAAAACGTCCGAAGCCAATCTCAACGAACTCCATCGGCGAGTTCGCCGCACGCAAGTCCGCTAGCCGAGCATGGATTGACGGTCCGGCGACCTCCCCGTACTTCCGTTTTGCCGAAACCGTGCTCTCACACACCTTCCGGAGCCTCTCGTCTTGAAACGCCAGTTTTATGGGCATCTTATTGGCTATGCCGGCGGCCGAGAAGCTGGCCCGCCTGAACGCTCGCATGGCGAGTGTCATCGTCTTGATGGATTGCGCGAGCTTGAGGGGAGCTGCAAGCCATTGGCTAGAGAATCCTGACGCACGCTTCAAGCGCGACATCTTACCAATAATTTAGTATATGCCGCAGGCGCACGATTGGGACGGTAGTTTCCGGCCGGAGAAGTGGCGCGCGAACTTCAAATACTATGTGTAGAACCCCGCCGTTTAAGAAGCTCAGGATATCGTCCCGCTGATTTTCCGCATGGCAGAAGCAGCTCAACAGCTGCATGCCATCGCGACTGCACGGACGAAACGGAAAGCTAGCTGTTGATTTGCACTGAATCCTGACCCACCCTACGCAGTAATTTGCATCGAATATTGACCCACGTAGAACACTGACCTGCTCGGGAACGGGCAGGGGAACGGAGTGATCGACGTGGCTATATTGAGCATCATCCGACGCTGGCACTTTCGCGATCATGTCTCGTTGCGCGAGATTGCCAAACGACTGGGCGTGTCGAGAAACACGGTCCGGCGTTACATTCGGGCCGGTACGGTCCTGCCCGCCTATCCGGAACGACACAGTCCCAGCAAGCTCGACGGGTTCGCTGCGAAGCTCTCGAGCTGGCTGAAGACCGAAGCGAACCGGCCCCGCAAGCAGCGAAGAACCCTGAAGCAGATCCACGCAGATCTGTGCGCGCTCGGCTTCACCGGCTCTTACGACCGGGTGGCGGCGTTCGCTCGGCGCTGGCGGCAGGAGCAGCACGAGCAGGCAAAGACAACGGGACGGGGAACGTTCGTGCCGCTGCGGTTTGCCGCTGGCGAAGCGTTCCAGTTTGACTGGAGCGAGGACTGGGCCGTTATCAATGGCGAGCGCACCAAGCTGCAGGTCGCACAGCTCAAGCTCAGCCATAGCCGCGCCTTCTTCCTGCGCGCCTACCTGCTTCAGACTCACGAGATGCTGTTCGACGCGCACTATCACGCGTTCGTCGCCTGGGGCGGCATTCCACGCCGCGGCATCTATGACAACATGAAGACCGCCGTTGACAGAGTGCGACCCGGCAAGGTGCGCGAGGTCAACGCGCGCTTCAGCGCGATGGTTAGTCACTACCTGTTTGACGCCGAGTTCTGCAATGTCGCCTCGGGCTGGGAGAAGGGGCAGATAGAGAAGAACGTCCAGGACAGCCGTCACCGGCTTTGGCAGAAAGCGCCGGCGTTCGGCTCGCTCGCCGCGCTTAACGACTGGCTGGCCGACCAGTGCGTGCTGCTGTGGCAACAGACGCGGCACCCGGAGCACGACACGACCATTTGGGATGCGTGGGCGGCCGAGCGTCCACACCTGATGCCGGTGGGCCAGCCATTCGATGGTTTCGTCGAACATACCAAGCGCGTTTCGCCCACCTGCCTGGTGAACTTCGAGCGCAACCGCTATAGCGTACCGGCGTCGTTTGCCAACCGGCCCATCAGCCTGCGCGTGTATGCCGCAAAGCTTGTCTTCGTCGCCGGAGGTCAGGTGATCGCCGAGCACGAACGGCGTATCAACCGCAGCCACAACCACGGCGAGACCATCTACGACTGGCGTCACTACCTGGCAGTCCTGCAGCGCAAACCGGGAGCGCTTCGCAACGGTGCACCCTTCACCGAGTTTCCAGCTGGCTTCCGCAAGCTGCAGGGCGTGCTGCTCAAGCGCCCGGGGGGCGACCGGGAGATGGTCGAGATTCTGGCGCTCGTGCTGCTGCACGACGAACAGATGGTGCTCGCTGCCGTCGAGCTGGCATTCGAGGCTGGCGCGCCGAACAAGCAGACGGTGCTGAACATCCTGAGCCGCCTGCTTGACAGCCCGCCTGTGCCACCGCTGCAGACGCCACAGGCGTTCACGCTGACCGTCGAGCCGCAGGCCAATGTCGGCCGGTATGATCGGCTAAGAGACCGCGAGGACAATCATGCAGCCTGACGTGATGATGCAGATGCTCAAGTCACTCAAGCTGCACGGTATGGCTCAGGCACTGGGCGAGCTCGCCGCTCAGGACTCGCCGGCCTACAAGGCGGCTTCACTGGTGCTTGCCGGATTGCTCAAGGCAGAAATTGCAGAACGGGAAGTGCGCTCACTCGCTTACCAGATGAAGGTGGCGCGCTTCCCGGCGTATCGCGATATCGGCGGCTTCGACTTCAGCTGCAGCGATGCCAACGAGGCGCTGGTGCGGCAGTTGTACGAGTGCGAGTTTATCGACTCGGCGCACAACATCGTCCTGGTGGGCGGACCCGGTACGGGAAAGACGCATCTGGCAACCGCGATCGGTGTGCAGGCTCTCGAACATCATCGCCGCCGGGTGCGCTTCTTCTCCACCATCGAGCTGGTCAACGCACTCGAACAGGAGAAGCTCGTGGGCAAGCCCGGACAGCTCGCCACACGACTTATGTATGCCGATCTTGTGGTGCTGGACGAGCTCGGCTATCTGCCCTTCAGCCAGACCGGCGGTGCGTTGCTGTTCCACCTGCTTAGCAAGCTCTACGAACGAACCAGCATCATCATCACCACCAATCTGAGCTTCGCCGAGTGGGCCAGTGTGTTTGGCGATGCCAAGATGACGACCGCGCTGCTCGACCGGCTTACGCACCACTGCCACATTGTAGAAACAGGCAACGATAGCTATCGTTTCAGAAACAGCACGACACAGCCCAAAAAGGAGAGAAAGAAGACCCAGATACCCACCGAATAACCCGCAAAGCTGGTCCAACGGGTGGGTCAGAATTCAATGCAAATCGTGGGTCAGGATTCAGTGCAAATCAACACGCCCACACAGGTATCACCCTCAAGCATGGATTCAGGTACAAGGGCGAAACCATTTCGTACCTGCTGGCCACGCATGGCGACCATGCTGAACTTCACGTGGTCTACAACCCTGACGATTTCCGCCAGGTGTATGTATACGAGGGAAGTGACCGTCCGCTCGTCACGTTAACGCACGAACACGTTCGCCCGGACACACCGGCTTGGACTTTCGCAGAAGCTAAGGCCCGAATCGATACGGGCATGAAAAACTGGACGGCTCCGGACGCAAAGGTCCAATTCGAGCGCGACATGGACGAGGCGGTCACCGGAAACGGAAAAGCCAGCAAGCGCAAGACCCGCGGTAAGCGCGAGGAAAACAGGGAATCCGTGCGTCGCGCCAGAGACGGCCTGGCAATTCAGCGAGCCATCGACCGGCCGCTCTCAGCGGAAGCGCCGTTTGGACCTGCACCTTCGACGAATCCGTCATTGCCGACGGAAGATTTTAAGCGCGTCGTCATCTCTTACGACAACGCGCCGTCAATGGAAATCGTAGACAGAAACACTGGAGAAAAACTGCTGTGACGCCAGCCCAACTACTGCGTAAAAGAATTGAGGAATGCGAACTTGGACATCCTATGTTCATGGCGCACCTCACTGCGCTCAAACGGCGCGTCGATGACGCCCTCGCCGAATTTGCACCCAAAATTGTTCGCGTTCCGGGGCCCAGCCGGGCGGGCAAATCCTCGCTCATCGCGCGCCTGGCGCGCGACTACCCCGCCAACCGCATCGACGGCCGGCGCCATGTGCCCATTCTGGTCGTGAAGGTACCCCCGTCTGCGACGGTCAAACTACTTCCTAATAGCGTGCTGGCTGCGTTAGGCATCCAGGTTCCCCGCAGCATGACTGCGGGCGCGATGTTCGACCTGATGGCGGAGCAACTTCGCCTGGCTGGCACTCGCGTGGTGATTTTCGACGAGATTTCGCACCTCGTTGACGAAGGGTCCCGAGTGCCTCCTCGCGCAGCAGGCGACTGGCTCAAGACCCTTTCAGACACGCTCCGCATGACGCTGATTCTCTTCGGCATTCCGCGACTCGAGCGGCTTTTCTTGGCCAATGAACAGCTGCGCAGCCGCGCTTGCCCACCGCGCAACTTTGTTCCGTACGACGCAAGCGACGCCGACCAGATGACCGCTTATGGCGACTGCGTCGTCGCTTACGCTCGCCTGTTCTCTGCGGCGGGTTATCGCATCGACGTGCCCGCAGACGTACTCACCCAGCAATGCTATCTGCTCACCGGCGGCCTCATAGGCGTGCTCGCCGACTTCATGCGCGAGCTGGCCAGCTGGATTGCGAACGAAGCGCCGCGTGCCATTACGTACGCTGACTGTCGCGAGGCGCTTAAGGATGTCAGTCACGCGGGGTCACCGCACAGACTGTCATTTCAGGACTCTGGCCTCGGCGCAGTCGTGGAGCCAGCGGCGCTGAAGCAGGCATACGTTCATGTCCTGACCAGTAACGCAGCGTCCGTACCAATTCGTAAAAACTCAGGAGTGAAGCAATGAGCCTCGTTATCACCTACGCGCCGAAGGACGATGAGTCCGGAATGGGCTTTTACCGACGCCTCGCCGCGGGCAATGCGCTTTTCAGTTGGCGCGACCTTGCAAGTACGGCGGGTGTCGAGCGTAATCGCCGCGCCTTGCTAACGCGCACAGCCGACGTGGCCCGTAACCTCGGCCTGGAATCAGCGTGGACCGAATTCAGCCGGCAACAGGAAGACCTCTGCCGGGGTTGGGGAGGGCTGCACCGTGCGTAATCTGACGCCGTGTGTCCCGCGTGCCTCGCTGAGTCGCCTTACTTGCGACACCACTGGGAGCACGCCTATGTCACCGCGTGTTCGCAGCATCAAATCCTGCTGGTCGACCAGTGCGACGCCTGCGGAAAGCACCTGTCGCAGGAGCGGCTCTACATCGGATTGTGCTCGTGCGGTCATGACCTGGGCAACTTGCCGCGTGTGCGGGCGACTCGCGGTCAGCAGTGGCTATCGACGCTGATTGCGAGCAACGGTCAGCAGTCTGGCAGCGTCAAACCGCCTGTGCACGGCGTGGACATCAACGTGCTGGTAAAAGTCATCCGCACGCTTTGTCAGTACGCGGACCCGACGAGCCCCGGGTTGCCGCGCAGCGCGGCATTGCCGAAATTTATCGCCGATGCGGTCGAGTTTCTTTCGCCGCTCGAAGCGTTGCTGGTGGACTGGCCGACGGGCTTCCGAAGTCACGTCGAGCAGCGCATTGCTGCCGGTCGCAAAGATGCCCGCACGCTGAACACGTTGCTCGGCGACTGGTACATCAGATTGCGCAAGCTCTGCCTCGGCACTGCGCTCGAACCTCTGATTCAAATTGTCATCGACGTCGCCGCGCAGAAGTCCGAGTGTGTTCTGGGCATGGATTCGGCCAAAGGCATGGCCGAAGATGCGACGGGCTACATGCGCGCGCCAGCTGCTGCGAAGGCTATCGGCGTCAGCGTTTCAAGTTTGCGTGACTCGATAGACGCTGGCGAGTGCGAACACCGCGCGCGACGCACTGGCACCCGCGGCCAACTGTTCGAAATTCCGTGCGCTGAGGTAGAGCGCATACAGCGGCAACGCGCCGGGTGGATTTCCGACTACGACGCCAGCGAACTGGCGGGCGTGCCTCCCATCGTGCTCGAACGCATGAAAACCGGCGGGGTGGTCCGGTCAGACAAGCGCTGGCGCGAAGACCTCATGAAAGGTGGTCCGGTTGAACGTCAATCCATCCTGGATTTGTATGAGCGTGTGGAACGATGGGCGCAGCCCATTGCGCTGGCCGACGACGCGACGCTCACGTGGGCGCAGTTGACCAGCCGGCGTATGGGTGACAGAAAGGCAATCGAGTCGCTGATGCAAGCCATCGCAACTGGCAAGGTGAAAGCTGTCGCGCGCGGCAGGAATCTCGGCGAAATGTCCTTTCTGACGACAGATGTGTCGCAGTATTTCGGCACTCCGCTGCTTGAGGCCGGCATGTCAATTCAGCAACTGGCCAAAGCGACTGGATGGAAATGGGAGTCCATCCAGAACTGGGTGGACGAAGGACTGCTGGCATCGGAACTGATTCAACGGCGCGGTCAGCCTTGTCGCGTCGTGCTGCCGTCACAGTTGCTGGAGTTCTGTCAGGCCTACGTTCCGCTAGCGGACCTTGCCCGTGCCATGGGTTCGAGGTCATCGGCACTGTCCCGCTCGCTCCCCGGCGTCGAACTGGTCGGTGCGAAGCAGCTTCCTGACGGCGCCACGCGCGGCGCGCTGCTGCGTATCGCCGAGCTCGGCCGGCTGGCGGTTATCGGTGCGAGAGCAGGGCATGACCTTTTTGTGCCTGCATCGTTGACGCCATGAACCAGCGAGCGACACGTCGAATGACCGGCATGCTCCGGCCGGCGAATTGTGCGCCGGTCGGGACGTGGTCGGGCCCGCACGGAGTGCCACCCTGTCTCTCCGTCTAAACGAAGCGTATGGCTCTCTACCACCATCAGGAGACTGCGATGCCCATCTGGAAACCGCGACCCGCTTCCGAGATTCCAAGGATTCCGTTGTCCCGTTGGCGCATATTCGAGACCGAGGATGGGAGTCGTCATTTTGTTGGCGTGGATATGTTTGACCGGTCGGGACGCGTTAGCTCCCCGATAGTGACGTTCGACCCGGTCACTATGCAGGGCACGACTCACACTGGACGCATTTACGAGCTGGTCGGCAGCAAAGGCTCGTCATTGAACGTTGACTACGTCTGGATGCGGTGGTGCGAACTGTACGAGGTGATGTCGTACACCGACGTCACCGAACGTCTGCTTGACGGAGCTGGTGATGACGACCCC
Organism: Paraburkholderia graminis C4D1M; assembly: GCF_000172415.1. Lineage (GTDB taxonomy): Bacteria > Pseudomonadota > Gammaproteobacteria > Burkholderiales > Burkholderiaceae > Paraburkholderia > Paraburkholderia graminis. Next base: position 141,146 of record NZ_ABLD01000012.1, on the reverse strand, counting down.
ACTTGAGCGTACGAAAGCCGTGACTGATACCCGGGAGCTATTGCGGATGCTCGCCCGTGCCGACGAAATAACCATCGGCGGTCTTGTCCAGACGGTGGCGCTAGGCCTGCTCAGGCACTATCCGCTCGACATCGACCTGGACGTGTCGGCCGCTGCATCACCCGAAATCTGGGCCGCGCCGAAACGCCGACGGTCTTGCTCTACATCAGCGATAGAACGTCGAACACCCATTCCCAGTCGCAGTGAAGCTGATGAGATTCGCAATCAAGGAACCGACGATGGCCAGACGGCATGTGGTTCCTGAGGACTTCCCGAGAGAGCCATCGCCCGGACTGGTGCCGGGTACGCAGCCAAAGCTTCTTGTGCGCAAGACGCACGGGCGGTATTACACCGGTCTCACGGACGAAGAGCTGTGGACACGCTATGACGCGTGCGAGGACCTGGCGGGTCAGCTCGCGGAGTACGCGTCGCGAAAGATGTCTGCGTCTGGCCTGTCGTTGGACGATGCACTGGAGCGGGTCGAGAAAGGTCTGAAAGCGAAGGTGGATGGCGGCCAGTGGGATTTTTCTCGCGCAGAGATAGCGTGGACGTGGAATCGCTTGCATAAGCTGCTGTCGGCAGCGCGAAATGGCATAGGAGGCAGTGGGGGGTTGGTAACAATACGCGCCCACCGCACGTTCTCACGTTATGAGTATGGATTCCGGGATGATTGCCGAGGGGGCCGTTGTGACTATCGCAGAAGCAGCAAACTACCTGTTCGTCAGTCGTCCACACGTTCGCAAGCTCTTCGCCGCAGGAAAACATACTGAGGTGTTGCCGAGAGACCCAACTGGCCGCATCAATATCGACGTTTTTTCCGTAGAGTCATACCGGACTGCGAGGGACGCCGCGATGCGCGCCTATGTCGATTCGCAGACCGAGGACAGCGACCCGTTGGGACTATGAGAGTGGGTTACGTCGGCCTGTGATTCGGGTACCCGACCGTTTAACCATCGCTCGCCGCTAATGAGGAGGGAAATATGTCTTCGCCAAACAGTCTGGACCTGGATATTGCGCTTCGGAAGATTCACAAGCTGGCTATCGCAGACGGCGATTTAGGGTTCGCCTACTGGCACGCAATCGGGCAGCTTCTACGGCGAGCAGGTGATATGCAAGCCGAAATAGATTTCCTCACAAAAGAGCTGGAACGATGTCGCGCCATGCTTGCTCGAAATAGCGGCTGAACTTCGCGAGCACTATCGTTACGTCACCTATCAGGAGGTCATGCCACCCACGCGGTGCGAACTACGTAAATGGTCTTGCTTTCCTTGGAGAAGTGATAGCTCGCCACGCGGCAGCATGCAGGCGTGAATGGGTCCTTGAGCTTTTCCAATGCGCGCACGAGACTGGCCCTGAAATTACTCTTGCTGGGCCCGTATCCGCAGAGCTGATGCAACAGTTCAGCCGGCAGCGGCTTCGGCTGAGCGTGCCCCGCGTAAAAGTTTGCGAGCCATCCTCGCAGTCCATCATATCTTGCGGCGTCATTTTCGACAGCTGTCCACGCGCCCGGTCCGAACAGCTCCGCCACGGAAGTCGTGACCCGAAGCAAAAGCGCGTCACGGCCTTTGAAACCTTCAACGGACTCACTACCCTCGAACTTCACCGACAGCAGCCTGGGCACCTCGATGTTCATGCGCTCCTGGCGAATGCGCACATGGGCAAAGCTCAAGCGCAGCAGACTGGCCCGTATGGCCCTGTGCGCCTTGACGCTGTAACTGTTTCCCAAGCGGCTCGCGAACTCATAGAACGTGGTTCGCTGATACTGCAGACTCTCTTCAGGGCAAATGGGTAGGTCACGGTAGTATTCGAGGCAGGTCGAGTAGACCAGCCGGTCGAACTGACAAAGGCGGTACCCGCTGAACATCATGGTGGTGTCTTTGAACGTACCAATTTTCTCTTCAGCCACCGGACCGGTCGAGCCGCCCGCGAGCAGGTCTGCGCTGTCGGCCTGCACACCTCGCGTCGCCGCAAACAGGGCTGAGCGGAGAAACACGTTCGGCAGCGCTCGCGCTGTTGCGGACCAGCCCGGCAGATACACTTCCGCGCCCACGCGGGTAGCCTGTCGCCGCCGAGAATGATGAATCTCGTACGCCGTGGCATTTGCGGGAAGTTCGGCGACCGCGACTTGTTCGAGCGACTTTCTCTTCCGGCGTTCGAGTCCGTCGGCGATGTCATGGAGCCGCTTCGCCGCGTCGAGTACAGTACGCTGCCGGTCGGGAGCAGCAGTCAATGCCGCGTCGGCCGTGAGATGCGCAAGAGTACGCAGGTCGGCGACGTTGCCCCCCGGATGCTTTGTCCCCCGCGGCCTAATCATTGTGCTGCTCCGGGAGCTGGACCATGGCTTTCGTTGTCTGCGACATCGCGGCGTCAACGACGTGGAATCGGAATAATTCGGGAGCTGTGCACCGCGGAAAGCGCAGGCCGCTCGAATAGCGCACCGGTCGAAGCGGGCAACGTAAATCTGGTCTGGTCATGACGAGGACGTGCAGGTTGGTGATACCTGTGTATATGCGCGCCGGACGACCATGGCATCACGACGATGGGCCTTGCAGCACTACCAGCCCAAATATCCCAAAAAAATCAGGGTAGCTCCGCTTCGGCTGCGGATTGTGCGACTTGTACTCCGCATCGGCGCGGCTTGCACCCTGCATCGCCGGCACGCGTACCCCACATCACCGCATCGTGTACTCTGCATCGCATTCCGCGTGGCCGACGCGAAGAATAACCACTGAAGTCAGGAAATTATCGCCGGCCGCCGCATGGCCTAATATCTGTAGACTCTGTAATCGAGATAGCCGGGCGAGTGCAGCCCAAGGCGGGCGAGCTTCTTCGTCAACTGACTTCCGGTGCTCCGAGGCGGCGCGGATGCCTCCAGCCGACTCGGCCTGCATTTTTTAGTCGCGCGACATCGCCCGATGTTCAAGGAAAACGGCGATGCGACGCGACTCATCGTGAATGCAAGCGCCAGTCACCGCCCTGGTCAGCAAGGCGTGCCTCCCGCGAGTCTCCTGTCACGCCCAAGTTCGCAGGCAACCGGACGGTCATCGCAAACGCCATCCGCTACGAGAACCGGAATTGAATCCTCGGTCGACGTCTTGCTGACCAGGGCGGCCGGTACTACACCGCGCGTCTTGAGTGCTGCTACCACCCCATGGGCGTGGCGCCTCTCGTTTATGAATGCCCCTCCAACAGTCCCGCCCTCACCGCGCTTCCGGGCGCGCGACGCAACTTCCGCCTTCCAGTGAATGCCCCAATGCGCGCTGAAAAGCCAGTCTCCGGTGCGCCGGTGAACCTCAATGTGAATCGGCGGTTCGCATCAACGATGACTGCGGACGAATACCTGGCCAGCATGCAGGCTTCCGCCGAAACACCGGGTGCCGGCGCCGCGCAAACAATAGCCCGGCCCGACGCGATACCGCTCGTCAATGACAGGCACCATCCGTTCTTGCTGTTCAGCGACTCCTTCTCGACGTGCAACAACAAGGGTGAATCAGCTCTGGTCGTTCGCCGCCGCGTTACCGCGCACGAATCCGTAGCCGGCAGATGCATCCGTTTTCTGCGGGCGACTTCACGACAGTTTGGCGAGCAGCTTGATGAAGTTGCGCTTCGCGCGATACGCAGCCCGAATCTCCTCCAGTTCACTCGCGAACTCTGCACGTTCATCCACCCGCGCCCGCAGCATGCTGATAGCCCGCACGATTTCGAACGCCTCGTCATATCGGGCGTTGCGCGTACCGCCCTCGGCCGCTACCGGAAGCAGCCGGTGATACAGGCGATGGCCTCGTGCGGATGAGTCTTGCCACGGACCGACGCCATTTCAGGCCATAGCTGCGTGGCGACCGGGCCGCCGGTGAATGTTTCCCATGCGACCTCGTTCTCCTTGCCAGCAAGAAAAATCCTGACCAGTTCGGTTCGCGTGCCGCGTTGCCAGACGGTGCGCTTCAATTTTGCAGTCGCTTCCTCTTCGCTGACCAGCGCCCAGAGATGTTTGAGTGCACGCTCCCGGGTTTCTGCCTGTCTGCCGGTGGCAGTCGCGACCTCCATTAAAGCCGGAAATGCTTCAGCCGTCGGATGGGTCTCGAAACGTCGCCACGCGTACGCATCCGCCTTCTCGAATTCGCTACGCCGCAGATACCGCACTCGTCACTAAGTGGATAGAGAGCCACGTGTCTGAGATGCAACGAGCTTGGGCAACGGTTCGCAAGCGCATTTGCAGACGTCATTTTCCAACGCAACCTGCTTACCCATTACTGATACGGTATGTGGCGTACCGTCAGTGATGATGACACCCTCTTTGTCGCAGCTGTGGCATTTGACGACGCCGCCGATGTAAGCCAGTGGTTTTCCGTCCAGCGATGACCCACTTATGCCGTCCATTACGACGCCGTTACGGTCAGTTGTGTCGCCCTGAACGATGAATCTACGTCCCATGTCTTTATCTCTGAGAGCAATGTTTTCGGTACGGGTGTCGCGCTAGGCGCGCGCAAGCGGCGCGGCTGATGTATCACGGCAGGCGACCTCGACTTCCGCGGGCCAGACGGGCTCTCGACTTGTTAGCTGCGCGATGTAATGAAGCACTGATAGTAAGAAAACCGGTCCGCTCATCACAAAGGAAAAGGCTCGCAACGCCGAGCTCGCGCGACCAATATCGCCTAGCCCGTAGAACCAGACGCTCATTGAGTTGCGCAAGGACGGTTCCCGCGGCAAATACTTCTTCACCGGCGGAACGGCGGTCCTGCCTTCTTCCATATATCGCCGGATGAACTCGAAGTTTGCCTGCACCTGATAGAGAACCTGTCGTCCATATTCGGAAGACTCGTTGGCACCATTTACGGTGCGCAAGCCGAAACTGAATGTATTGACTACCTTACTGGTGTCGTCTAGCACAAGACATCGCATCATCGTTGGCGCTCCGCCCATCATGGAGTTGGAAGCCTGCCTGTGCACATAGAAGAATGCCTTGTCCCACGGAACCTGAACGACACCGCCCGGGCCGTTGTGGCGGAACGCATAGACCATCCGTGTTCGGCGGTTGAACCTGACCGACTTATGGCGATAGTTAAAACAATCCTTGAGTAGTAGGACAATGGTAAAGGCGCAGCCGGCAAGCGCGACGGCACACAGAGCCCAACCCGATGCACTGAACCAGGCCGCGTCCCCATTGCGGACAATCGCCGCCGGCACCTCTATCGAGTCCATCGCGTTCGAGATGGCAAGAAATAGCAGGACCGGGAACCCAACCAGAAAAGCCATAAGACACCAGCCCACCTGGAAAAAGGATGCGTCGCAAATTTCAAGGTATGTGTCGTTCATGCCAAAGACCGTGTAGGCGTCTGCGGCTTCGTCTGCTACCGGCTTGCGAACGTCTACGCGTCTCAAAGCTTCCTTCTCGGTGACGGGGCGGTTGAAGGCAATCCGCGTCATGTAGTCATATGCCATATCATCTCGCTCACGAGGTCAAGGCCTCAAACTGCTTACGTTCGTCCTCGGCAGAGAAGTGCTCGTCGCCCGTGCCGAAGATGCATTTGCTTAGCCATTCATCGATTTCGCGATGCTTTTTCCATGCTATCAAGATTCCAATAACAATGAGAATAATCATGAGCGGGAGAACGAGGCTCGTCGCGCCGGCGATTGTCGCGACACAGAGAATCGCGCTCGCTATAGCGGAAGCGCCATATAAGCGCGCGAGCATCGCATGTCCCTGTTTCATTTCCGACTGGGATTGCTTGTAGTCATACCACGCGCCTATCAGTCCGGCGACAGCACCTATCGTACGACCAGCGATTTCGATGAACTTACCATAGCGAGCCATAACTGCAGAGTAGCGGAGCTCCAGTTTGCCGAGCGCCTTGAAACCACTTCCTACGGTCTGGCCGCCAGCAGCCCAGGTAGACACAATTGCAGCCCAAAATTTTTGCTGGGTTTCCGTCCGGTTCAACGCGCTCGACTTTTCAAGCTCCTTGCTGGCGAGCATCCAGTTCACACCATTGAAAATGACACCAATCGCACCATAACCGACTTCGCCTTGCGTCACGGCTCGGAACTTCGGCAGGAAGCTGGACGTCACGTTCTCTTCCGTCAGCACTGCCCGCACACCCGGCCCGAATATCGCATTTCCAATGGCCCGACCGGACTTCGCCTCCGCTGATGCTGCGAGAGCTTCGTCGGCATTGAAAAGGACGTATTGTGGGACTTTAATGGGTCCATCCTGAGGAGATGAGGCCTTGAACGACTTGCGAAGGTTGTCTTTCAGGGAATTCAGGCTTGGCCGCCGATTCGCTGGCATCTGCTCATAAATCTCTCGAGCCATGTATGAAAGCCACTGGTTAAGATTTCCTTCCACGGGTTTATAGACGACGGTCGTTTTCGTGCGCAGACACATGCAGGCGATGAAGACCTTCGTGCCGACGGCGTCGCCTCCGCGTGCAATAAAGTTTGCAACCGGCCCACCGACCTGATGGATGATGCTGGCGCCGACCTTGTCCGCGCGCAGCAAAAGACCAGCTTCCTCGCGCTCGAGAATCTCGTTGGTGACGTTGTTGGACTCGATAAGCTTTGCGAGCGGTTCGCGCAATTCAGTCAAAGGAAATGCGGCCGCTTCCTTAACTTTTTCCGCGGTCGGGTTGTGGTTAAGCACCAAGGAGCGCAGCAACGGGTTGTGTCTATCCATTACATCGCCTTGTGCCCATTGGAGAATCAGGTCAAACACCTGCTTGCGGTCGGCAGAATCAGCAATGCACGCATGAAAGAGCTCAGCGTAGTCGATGCCTTTGACCGGGTCGTGTTCATGGTAGTCGAAGGCGAACACGGTCTTCAGGGCAGTGCTTTTTAACCAGGCTACATGGTCATCCGCGATTGGATTGAGTGTGCTGTCTTCCACCTGTTGCATGTTTTTTTTCATGTCATTGCGGAACTGCGTAACCGCATTCGGACTGTAAGACTCGGTGTACGGCTTCCAGGCGGCCGTCTTCACTGACTCCATCTCGCGTTCCGTCTGCGTATCGATGGACTGTACTTGCCGCTCGTACGCCTTCCCGCCATCGAATAGTGAGTACAGCGCGTAGGATTCAGCCGCCTGCCCCTTGAGTTGTTCCGCCGCAGCGTTTTCGTCCTGCTCTGCGCTTTCTTCGATTGCGGTTTTAAGCCCCTCAATGGCGCTAGCGGTCCACAGCTTGCGTTGATAGGGCGCCATCGCGGCCCCATACGCCAGAACCTGTTCAGTATTGATTTCCTGCGTGATACCAGCGGGGTCCCACAGCGCAAAGAAAAGCCCTTGTCCTTTGACATGCGAATCCATGGAATCCTTGAGAGCCTGGGCTTGCCCTGTCCGGTCCATGAAGTGAAAGGGCGAACCGGAAGCTGCAATGGCAAGTCCACCTTTGTACTCGAGCACAAAGTCTGCAAGATGGTCAATCTTCTCTGCGTGCTTCTGAGTGTGGTTGCCGCCCGCCCAACCCGCAGCGTCGAGCATCTGCATCCGATGGTCACGACAGCCGCTTTCGTTCGTCTCATAGCGTTTGCGTACTGGCGCAGTCCACCGCACATCGCTGAACGCGAGATAAACCTTACCTGCCTTCTTGGGCTGTTCGATGCTGATGCACTGCGCGAGTTGCATATGCCCCGCCTGCTTGCAACTGAACGCCTTTTCCTGGGCCGGACTGAGGTCGGCATCAAGCGGGTAGTTGAAGACGTAGCCTTCCGTCGTGACACCGTAAATCTGCCACTTGTTAGTGGACGGATAGTAGACGTGAATGAAACCCTTTCGAACCGAGCGCAGGAAGTAGCTGGCCTTCTTTGCGCCGACTGCTGTCACACCGTCGCCAAATTGCCCTTTGGGCAACGCGAGCGCGGTCGCCCCGCCGAGATTGTGCGCACCGCTTGCCGCAGCTGCGGCGTAACGGACGGGCAAGATAAGAAGGCCCTTCTTCTCGCACATGTCACAGCTAGTCGGCCCGGCCGCATTTGCTTTCGCGTTCGCTGACGCGGCTTGTACCTTGGGAATGTTGCTTGCGGTTGCCATGATGGCTCTCTCTTTTCGTTATTCGCTGTCGCGGTCACACGTACGACTGGGTGTCATGGAAAATTTGCGCCCATTCTTCGTCGGACCATTGTGTCGTGACCTCCGCATAGGACGAAGACGCGCTGCGTTGCAGGGCCGCGATAACCTTAGGATGTCGGTCAAAGTGAGGGGAAACGAGTGCGCCCTGAACAACGAATACCGCAAGGTCCTCGTCGGTGAGGCTGTAACGGGCGCCTTTTTCAAAGAGCGAATCAAGTTGGCGCGCCGTGCGATGGTCGGTAGCCTCGCCCGCTTCACCGATGGATTTCAACGCCTTCTCAATGAGGTGAAGCCGCGTCAACGTCGCGCGCTGCTCCGCCGTCGGCTTGAAGGGCAACACAGGTTCGAGTGGACGCTCGACTGTTGCCCAGCCTTGGTTATTGTCAAGATAGCGCCAACGATTGACCGGCCCGAAAAGCGCCGAAAGCTGCTCCGGTTGAAGCACCCACGGAAGGTGCCGGAAGACTCGAGGGTCGTAAAAGCGAAACACGGAATATCCCTCGGACTCGCGAGCCAACGCGATGGTGCTCCTGAGAGAGGCCATCAGGTCCCCGGCGCTCGCTTGAGTCTCGAGGAGTGCGCACGCGCGTGGCGGCCGACCAGCTTCGAAGTCCTTGCTGGCGATAGCCTGGATGACCGGTACCTGCTGTTCCGGATGCTCAATCGCATACAGAATCGGCATCACGCCCTTCAACTCAGGCATGGCGGGGGGAACAATCTCGCCAATCTCAAACATTCGAGGCGCCGCGCCCAGGTCGACATGCCCATTGTCCGGCTCAACAATCAGATAAAGGTCCATGGGAGCGCCTAGTCAACAATGGCGGCACCGGCCCGCGCGGCGGAAGCGAACTTTTGCGCACAGGCTTCAGTGGACGGTAGTTGGGCCGTACTGTTCTCGCTCGCCGGTCCTTCGAATGAATGCTGGCTGCCTTTCACTTCGACGAGACCTGGCGCGTGTACGTAGATGTTGCCGCCGGCGATGCGAATCGTGGCACCTCCCGCTGTCAGTTTGATTTCTTTCTGCGCAGTAATATTGACGGCGTCAGAGGTCGAAACGACCATAACCGTCCTATCGGCCGTGATTTCCACGTTATCCGACTGGGCCTGCAACTCGACCTTTCCTTTACCCGCAAATAGCTTCATCCCTGCGTTCTGCACGAAGAAGCTAAGTTTCTCGCCCACGCTTGCAATGAGTGACTTGGACGCGGCAATGTGCGTGCTGGCGCCACTCACGATGTTGACGTGCTCGGTCGCCGCGGCCTGAATGGATTTCTGTGTCGACAGCCCAATACCGGATGGGCTTGCCAGCAGCATCACTGGCTGGGAGAAACCGTTCGCCTCGCCTGTCCCACCCCCGCCCGTGTTGCCGCCGCCTGTGTTCGATTGAACGGCATTTTGTGTCGCGGCGGCGAAGTCGTTGATTGTGTCCTGCGCATCCTGAAGCCCTTCCGCCTGACTACTGGTGGCCACTTCTGAACGCCGCTCCACTACGCCGCCCGAATCGACGAGATGCTGACGCGCTTCCTTCACATCGAGCGGCTGGCTCGACGTGCCGCCCCGCGCATAGGTCGACAGATACATGCCCTGTCCGGCACGTACCGCTCCGTAAGAATTCGTCTTGAGGTCGAAGCCCTTCCCGACGAAGGAGCCACGAGTGTTACCTTGCTGGTCGATGAGGTATCCAAGATGCAAGTAGCTCTCGGACGTACTGCTAAAAAGCTGAGCGCGGTTCTGGCCCGTCGAATCGTCCATTACGAGCTGGTTGTAGCCTGTGCCCTGAAATTCCTTCGATTTGTAACCCGACAGCAAGCCGTTGGAATGCCATTGCGGTGTCTGCTGTCCGTTGAACAGACTGCCGCTGACGACCGGTCGGTCACAATCGCCGTCCAGGTAGACGATTCCCACTTCATGTCCCACACGCGGGACAAATACCCCGCCGAGCGTCCCACCGGCATTTGGTGACATGACGCGCAGCCAGCAGGAAGCCTTTTCATCTGCGTCGCTGATGCGGTCCCAGTGCATTTGCACTTTGACCCGATTGAGGCTGTCCGTGAAGACCTCCTCCTGATTCGGGCCGACCACCGTCGCGGTCTGGGTATGCATCAGGGGCTTACGGTGTTCGAAGGGGCTACGAAACGGAACGGTGCGTCTCTGCGTTTCGAGTTCGACGAGGAAGAAACCTTCGCCACCCAACGCGTCCTTTACATTGAAGACGTCGGACGAACCCGCGTGATATGAGCGAGCTTCAGCAAGTTGTGACTGGAGGCTGTGGCGGAACTGTGTTCCCGTCGAAACGGGCAGGTTGTTCTCGATGTACCAAGTGACGGCCAGAATCGCGAACTGACGATTTTCCGCGCTATCCGACGAGAGAGCGGTTGCGCCGTCAAGTTGGAACCAGCGACCCACATCGGCCCGCCGTACGCTGCCTGTCGCAAAGAAGCGCTTCGCGCGGGACTCCCATTCTTCCATCCGGGTCTTGGACAAAGCGTTGCCACGAGCACTGTCGCCATAGGTATAGGCGCCCGTGTACTCATACACCTCCGCCTGGTCGGGCAGGTCGCCCTGCCTGTCAACTGTCGGTGTGGACAGCTCTTTGTTAAAAGTTGGATTCTTATAGTCGAATGTGCGCGTGGTGTAGCTCGTGCTCTGCAACGTGCGCGCTCCGCCCCACTGAACTATCGCGTCCGTTTCGCTTCCAGCGCCTGCGCGATAAAACGGTACCTCTTGAGGCGTTAGAGCTTTAACGGTGTAGAGGTCGTCGGTGATGACCAGCGTGTGCGCTTTGCCATCGCCCGCCTGTTCAAAATAGCCGAAAAGACCTTCGGCTTCCATAATCCGGTGCACGAAGTTCCAGTCGTCTTCATATTGAACACAGAACGACCGTGGAGCTAGCTGGTTACGCAGGTCAAAGCGATACGCGCCGCTTGACTGGGGATGCTCGTCGAATACCGTCGAAATAATGTCTTCTGCCGTCTTGTCCTGAAATATCCGCGCGTCACTGCGAAATTTCAGGAAATGCAGCCACGACGAAAAACTAATCTGGTAAAGCTGAACGCTGCCGTCGGAGCCCAAAAATCGCGCAGTATGAACGTAGCCGTGACGCGGTAAATACGAAGAGTCAGTCTGTTGCGTCCAGAGCGTGACCGGTTTCGCAATGAGGGTTTTGAGCTCTATCGAATCTTTTAGCGAAGCGACATCGACAGTAAAGTCGTAGTTGCGGCCAATGCGCGAAGTGCCGACGACGCGGACTGGCACTAGCGCATTTGCGCCCAACGCAGTATCGAGTTTCAACAAGCGTCGGGATTGGTCCATCCCCGCGCTCAGCACTGTTGCCAGGTCATTTACCGTCATTTCCGAGTAAGCCCCAAATTGCCACGCCGAATAATATGATGAAAATCCGCGGCGGACAATTTTTGTAAAACGCGTGTGGCAGGGACCAATTCGGCACCATTTACTAACCAGGGAATATAAAAGGTATTTTTTGCCGCTCCACCGACGACTGCCTGCCGTAACAAGATAGTCAAGTAGCGGCCAGCACCTGTGCCGGCCGAATGCGTCGAAATTGTGACCACCCAACTCGCGTCGTCACGAGTGGCCAGCGGGGCCGCTATTGCGAATCGACAGTCTTCGCGCCACCCGGTCAGCGCTCGCGCATTTTATGTATTGGAAGCCATTAACTGGCTGTGCCATGGGTCATCTTTCCAACCCGGTCGATTGGCCGTCGACCTCGATACTAGCCAAGCCACCTGTTCTTCCAACAGTACTAACCGGACGATGCCGTATAAGGCCTCCCTGATAATCTGAAAGTTCTGTCCTATGCATTATGAATGGAATGATGCTGGGCCGACGCTTCATCGAGAAGGTCGCTCGCGACCAAAATGCTGCTGCTATTAACACTGCCAAAATCGAACGGGCGGCAATCACTGCGTCGCCGGCTTGCGCGGAAACTTTAAGGCAGACAGTAGGAACGCGCAACTGCTGTCAGCCTATTGCCGCGTTCGCGAGACGGCGACATAACGTGGACGGTAACTCTGTGCGGACGCGACTAAATTGCCACGCTGAATTGCTGCTGGTCGAGAGAGATGGTTGCAATGATGGACTCGAACTCCGCCATTAAATCCGGATGGCGTTGTGCAATGTATTGCCGCGCAGATTCGTTTTCGAGGAGCTTGGCGAGATACCCTTTCGCAAGCACAAGATTCAACACATCTTGACCGTAGTTCTGTTCAACGAGCTTGTACTGCCCCTGCAGATTGCTCATTTCCCGCTCCATTTTCGCCATCTGCTCGGGGCTAACGCCAGTCAGTTTGCGTGGCTTTTTGCCCTCCACGAGAAGTGCTGTCGGCGTAGCTACCAACAATGCCTCGGCGTAAGAGACGGACACATTGTTCGCGGCCACCATCAGTTCAACGCATTCAACCTGCCGTGTGGGCTTCATTTTGCGAATAGCGCGAACAAGCTCCGGCGAGAACTGCCGGTCCCCGAGAAGTTCAGCCGCCTCTGGGCACACGCCGTCGAGCAGCGACATCTTCTTCATGATTTGGGATACATCCACGGAAAGAGCTTTCGCCAATCGTTCGGGCGATACGCCTCGGTCAATCACGCGCCGAATCATATAGTGCTCCTGGATTGTCGAAAGGCGATTGACGCGATTGTTGTATGTGTAGGTCTCATCGTCGGTCGCGACGAGACAGGCAGCCCGCTCGTGCCCCAACCCCTGGATGGCGAGTAAGCGCAGATGACCATCCAGTAGAACATGCTGTCCGGACGACTGGTCCGCAGCTGTTACACAGAGCGGTTCTATGAGGCCTACCTCCTCGATCGAGGTTTTTATCTAGACACTGATAACGCTCGGCGGATTAGGGTCGTTCAATTCTCGCGCGCATTCCTCGATAAGCGGCGCAAGCACTGCCGGCGTCGAGACTATCGGGCCGCGCGCGAGCAGCATGTCGAGGTATTCTTTTTTTCGGATAGCCCTTTCCCGCACACGGTTAGGGAACGTCGACAGCGGGCGTCCCAAGCGTGAGTCCGCTCGATCGTCGACCTTCGTGGCCTCATCCAAAAATCGCAGTCGGCCAGACTGATACCTATAAGAATGAGGCAGGGAGATCCGTCAAGGCGCGTTTCATCTATCTTTCTCATTCGGACGATCCATCGCAGGCCGGTCGACATGTTCTGAGCGTGGAGAAGCCCGATATAAATTACGGGATTCGTGATGAGGAAAATGGCGGTAAATATGTGACTTCATTCGAACTGACCGGATGGAACCGATCGTGTGCCGATGGCCAGCATCCCAAAACTTTCAGCGGCGTTGCTCCGGAAAGCGTTGGATAAAACGAAGCCGGCACTGGTTTCATCCGGCCGGCGACGCGGCAGAAAGAACAATGCGAGGCCACAGATGAAGGACGAAGCAGGGCGCGGCGTGATCCGCCTGAATGACAAGACGACACACGGCGGGCATGTTACGACCGCCAGCGACGACTTCGAGGTAATGGGTGTGCCCGTCGCACTGGAAGGCGACAAGACGTGGTGCCCGCAGTGTCAGGGCACCTACGCCATCTTGCCGAAGGACAGCACTCGCCAACATCTCGGCAAAGCGGTTGCCTACCACGGGGACCCGACCGAGTGCGGTGCGACGTTGATCGCATCGCTGTAAAAGCGGCTTGGTGTTCCTGGGTCGCGCTGTTCCATTGCAGTGAGAACTCGCGTGACCAGAGCCTGACGGAATAAGTCGCAGAGCTGAGCCCATCGCTTATCCACAACCGCGAACGCCGCTTGTTAACTATTACTACGTATACATATACAAAGACTATAAAAACCAGAAGAACCACAATCACCCTCGCCAGCCCGATACACACCCTAGCCAAAACGAGTGCCCCCCGAATTAAGCACTCCCCCCACAAACCACCCCCCAAACTTTGCCGAATTTCGATAACACCTCGAATATTGGCTCACTACCATCGGCGAAAGCCTGCCCGCCCACGCACCGCAAAACCTTGCGGCGCCGAGCAAGCGGCAAACTCCGGGAGCGTCCGATGAAATCAGAGTCAACCAGTCAGCACGTCGGCAAAGTCACGCATCACGAGTTGAAGCAGACGCTCGGCACGTGGCAACTTTGGGGAATCGCGGTCGGCCTCGTGATTTCCGGTGAATACTTCGGCTGGAGTTACGGCTGGGCAAGCGCGGGCACGCTCGGCTTCGTGGTCACGGCGGTCTTTATCGCCGCGATGTACACCACGTTCATCTTCAGCTTCACCGAACTCACCACGTCGATCCCGCATGCCGGCGGTCCGTTCGCTTACGCGCGTCACGCATTCGGCCCGACGGGCGGCTATCTCGCGGGCGCGGCCACGCTCGTCGAATTCGTCTTTGCACCGCCGGCCATTGCGCTCGCCATCGGCGCCTATCTGCACGTGCAGTTCCCAGGTCTCGAACCGAAGCACGCGGCAATGGGCGCGTACCTCGTCTTCATGGCCTTGAACATCGTCGGTGTACAGATCGCCGCGGCATTCGAATTGTGCGTGACGTTGCTCGCGATTTTCGAATTGCTCGTCTTCATGGGCGTCGTGTCGCCGGGCTTTCAATGGTCGAACTTTATGAAGGGCGGCTGGGCCGGCGCGGACACGTTCAGCATGGGCTCATTCAACGGCATGTTCGCAGCGATCCCGTTCGCGATCTGGTTCTTCCTCGCGATCGAAGGCGTCGCGATGGCCGCGGAAGAAGCGAAAAACCCGAAGCGCTCGATTCCGATCGCCTACGTCGCGGGCATTCTCACGCTCGTGGTGCTCGCCATCGGCGTGATGGTGTTTGCTGGCGCGGCCGGCGACTGGACCAAGCTGTCGAATATCAACGACCCGCTGCCGCAAGCGATGAAGTACATCGTCGGCGAACATAGCGGCTGGATGCATATGCTCGTGTGGCTCGGACTGTTCGGGCTCGTCGCGTCGTTTCACGGCATCATCCTCGGCTATTCGCGGCAGATCTTCGCGCTGGCTCGCGCGGGCTATTTGCCGGAGTGGCTCTCGAGTGTGCATCCGCGCTTCAAGACGCCGCATCGCGCGATTCTCGCCGGCGGTGTGATCGGCATCGCCGCGATCTATAGCGACGAGCTGATTCAGTTCGGCGGCCAGACGCTCACGGCGAACATCGTGACGATGTCCGTGTTTGGCGCTATCGTGATGTATATCATCAGCATGTTGTCGCTGTTCAAGCTGCGCCGCACCGAGCCGAACATGGAGCGTCCGTTTCGCGCGCCGCTTTTTCCGTTCTTTCCGGCGTTCGCGCTGGTGGCCGCGGTGATCTGTCTGGCCACTATGGTGTACTTTAACTTTCTGGTGGCAGTGGTGTTCGCCATCTTCCTCGCACTCGGCTACGTCTATTTCCTCATGACGCGCCATCAACGCGAGGCCGCACCGGCCGACGCATTGCTCGAAGAATGACGGTCGAAGCCGCTGCGCGCGCAGCGGCGTTTGAGTCGTAAGCTGGAGTCGTAAAGATGAGCTATACGGAGACAATCGGCAGCCGCACGTATCGGTTTGCCGATCTGAAGACACTCATGGCGAAGGCGAGCCCGCAACGTTCCGGCGATCAACTCGCGGGCGTCGCGGCAGCGAGCGAAGAGGAGCGCGTCGCCGCAAAAATGGCGTTGGCGCAAGTACCGTTGCGCACGTTCCTGAACGAAGCGCTGATTCCGTACGAAAGCGACGAAGTCACGCGTCTCGTGATCGACGATCATTCGCCGCAGGCATTCACCGAGATTTCGCATCTCACGGTAGGCGACTTTCGCAATTGGCTGCTGAGCACGTCGACGGATGCGGACGCGCTCACACGTATCACCGCGGGCCTCACGCCGGAAATGGTGGCGGCCGTTTCGAAGCTGATGCGCAACCAGGATCTGATCGCAGCGGCGCGCAAGCGTCCGGTGATCACGCGCTTTCGCAACACGGTGGGTTTGCCGGGCCACATGTCGGTGCGCCTGCAACCCAATCATCCGACAGATGACGTCAAAGGCATTGCAGCCTCGATGCTCGATGGCCTGATGTACGGTTGCGGCGATGCGATGATCGGCATCAATCCGGCCAGCGACAACCTCGCCGCGATCACGCGACTGCTTCTGATGATCGACGACTTCCGTCAACGCTATCAGGTGCCCACGCAATCCTGTGTGCTGACGCACGTCACCAACACGATTGCCGCGATCGAAAAAGGCGCACCCGTCGACCTCGTGTTTCAATCGATTGCGGGCACAGAAAAAGCCAACGCCGGCTTCGGCATTTCGCTCGCGCTACTGCAAGAAGCGTATGAAGCGGGACTGTCGCTCAAACGCGGCACGGTCGGCAGCAATCTGATGTACTTCGAAACGGGGCAGGGCAGCGCATTGTCGGCGGACGCGCATTTCGGCGTCGATCAACAAACTTGCGAAGTGCGCGCGTATGCGGTCGCGCGCAAGTTCAATCCGTTTCTCGTGAATACCGTGGTCGGCTTTATCGGCCCCGAGTATCTGTACGACGGCAAGCAGATCACGCGCGCCGGCCTTGAAGATCATTTCTGCGGCAAGCTGCTCGGCGTGCCGATGGGTTGCGACATCTGCTACACGAATCACGCGGAAGCCGATCAGGACGACATGGATAACCTGCTCACACTGCTTGGCGTGGCGGGCATCAATTTCATCATGGGCATTCCGGGCGCGGACGACGTGATGCTCAATTATCAAAGCACGTCCTTCCACGACGCACTCTATGTGCGCGACGTACTCGGCTTGCGCCGCGCGCCGGAATTCGAAGAGTGGCTCGAGTCGATGCAGATTACCGACGCGCGCGGCGCATTGCTGAGTGCGTCGACACATCAACCGCTGCTCGAGGGCGCGCGCGACTGGATGGGCATCGCATGAGCGACTTTGTCGAAAAGAACTCGTGGAATGCGCTGCGTCAGTTCACCAATGCGCGCATTGCGTTGGGTCGCGCGGGCAACAGCGTGCCCACTGAGCCTTTACTTGCGTTCAATCTCTCGCATGCGCAAGCGCGGGACGCGGTGCATCATCCGTTGGACACCGAAGCATTGCATCAGCAGTTGCATGTGCTGAACTTCAAGACGCTGGACGTGCATAGCGCTGCGCCCGATCGCGAGCACTACTTGCGCCGCCCCGATCTCGGCCGGCGCTTGTCGGAAGAGAGTCGCGTCGCGCTCGCGCAATTGGCGGACGAAGCGCCGGACGTGGTGTTCGTGATCGGCGACGGTTTGTCGGCGTTCGCTGCATCGAAGCAAGCGGTGCCGCTATTGCAAGCCGTCGCTCCGCAACTCGCGGACTGGAAGATCGCGCCTGTCGTCGTCGCACGGCAGGCACGCGTTGCACTCGGCGACGAGATCGGCGAGTTGCTGCATGCAAAGATCGTCGTGATGCTGATCGGCGAGCGGCCTGGACTTAGTTCGCCCGATAGCCTCGGCATTTACCTTACGTACGCGCCGAAAGTGGGTTGCAGCGACGCGCAGCGCAATTGCATTTCGAACGTGCGTCCCGAAGGACTCGACTATCCGTTGGCCGCGCACAAGCTGCATTATCTGCTGACGCATGCGCGGCGCCTCGGCCTCACCGGCGTTGGTTTGAAAGACGACAGCGACGCGCTGCTCGCCGCTGCGCCGATAGCGCCCGCAATCGGCGGCGAAGCGAATGCAAAACCAGACTCAAACTCCGACGTAAAGTAAAAGCACTTTCACGCATCGGCGCGTTGCACAGGATGCACTGCGAGCCACCCATTCTCATCGTCGTCGAAGAGTCGCGAGCGTGTGAGAAAGCGCAGACCGCTCGGCCGCTCGAGAGAGAACATACCGCCGTTGCCTGGCACGACGTCGATAATCAACTGCGTGTGCTGCCAGTACTCGAATTGCGATTCGCTCATGTAGAACGGCACGCCCGCAAGCGTGCCGAGTTTCACGTCGGAAGAACCGACCATGAATTCGCTTTGCGGAAACATCATCGGCGCGCTGCCGTCGCAGCATCCGCCGGATTGATGAAACAGTACATCGCCATGTTCCGCGCGCAATTTGTTGATCAGCTCTTTTGCGGCGGGCGTTGCGATCACGCGAGCCACTTCTTTTTCGTCGGCCATCAATAGGTCCTCGCAGAAATAAAGCGAGCCGCGCAAAGCGGCCCGCTTCAATAGAATCGCTACGGTTGAATGCTTAGAAGAAGCCGAGCGGTTTCTCGCTATAGCTGACGAGCAGGTTCTTCGTCTGCTGATAATGGTCGAGCATCATCTTGTGGTTCTCGCGGCCAATGCCCGATTGCTTGTAGCCGCCAAACGCCGCGTGAGCGGGATATGCGTGATAGCAATTGGTCCACACGCGGCCCGCCTGAATTTGCCGGCCAAAGCGATAGGCGCGCGTGCCGTCGCGTGTCCATACGCCGGCGCCGAGACCGTAAAGCGTGTCGTTGGCGATTTCGAGTGCTTCTTCTTCGGTCTTGAACGTCGTGACCGAAACCACCGGCCCGAAGATCTCTTCCTGAAAGATGCGCATTTTGTTATTGCCGCGAAACACGGTCGGCTTCACGTAATAGCCTTTGCTCAATTCACCGCTCAATGTATTGCGTTCGCCGCCGATCAGACACTCGGCGCCTTCCTGCTTGCCGAGATCGACATACGACAGGATCTTCTCCAATTGTTCCTGCGAAGCCTGCGCACCGATCATCGTTTTCGTATCCAGCGGATGACCCTGCGTGATCGCCGCGACGCGCTTCAACGCACGTTCCATGAAGCGGTCATAGATCTTTTCATCGATCAACACGCGCGACGGACACGTGCACACCTCGCCCTGATTCAACGCGAACATCGCGAAGCCTTCGAGTGCTTTGTCGAAATAGCTGTCGTCCTGATTCATCACGTCGGCGAAGAAAATATTCGGGCTCTTGCCGCCGAGTTCCAGCGTGACCGGAATGATGTTCTGGCTCGCGTACTGCATGATCAGACGGCCTGTCGTCGTCTCGCCGGTAAACGCGATCTTCGCGATGCGCTTGCTCGACGCGAGCGGTTTACCAGCTTCGAGACCGAAGCCGTTCACCACATTCAGCACGCCTGCGGGCAGCAAGTCCTGAATTAGTTCGGCGAGTACGAGAATGGACGCGGGCGTTTGCTCCGCCGGTTTGAGCACGACGCAATTGCCGGCGGCGAGTGCGGGCGCGAGCTTCCACACAGCCATCAGAATGGGGAAATTCCACGGAATGATCTGACCGACTACGCCGAGCGGCTCATGAAAGTGATAGGCCACGGTGTCGTTGTCGATCTCGGAGATCGAACCTTCCTGCGCACGCACGGCGCCGGCGAAATAGCGGAAATGATCGATGGCAAGCGGAATATCGGCGGCCATCGTTTCGCGCAGCGGCTTGCCGTTGTCGATCGTTTCCGCCACTGCAAGGCGCTGCAGGTTCGCTTCCATACGATCGGCAATGCGGTTCAGAATGTTCGCGCGATCCGTCGTCGACGTCTTGCCCCACGCAGCTTTGGCTCGGTGCGCGGCATCGAGCGCCAACTCGACATCCGCTTCGCGCGAGCGCGGAATGGAGGTGAACGGTTCGCCCGTAATCGGCGACACATTGTCGAAGTACTCGCCACCCACGGGCTTCACCCATTCGCCGCCGATAAAGTTCGCATACTGCTTTTTGAACGGGAATTCGGTCGTCAGAAACTGCATCTCCGCGTGATTCATCTGTGTGCTCCTCACATGTTTGAATGGGCTATAGTCGGCGCGATGTCGCGACCGGTTTGCAATCCGTTGAAGCGGGCGCGTGACCCATAGAGCCAGAACCATGCCAATGCACCTGGCTGGTGAGGCGTGCACGCACGGCAAGCACGCGCGCACCGCAGCCTGTGTTTCAAGGTCGAATCGGCGGTCGTGCGCGCGTCGTTTGTGAGCAGTGCAGTTGTTGCTGTTCATCAATTGAACAGGAGCTTGGCACGGGTTGGAGCAATCGGCGTGTTGAATGGGCGTTCGCGATCGGCATGGGACTTGCCTTGTTTTTTCTCTTCGATACTCCATCGCGCGGATTGGCCATGACGATCGAAACCCTCAGCGACAGCGCGACAACCCCGACCACCTCGGCCATCTGTGCGGCTTCGACGCGTGCGCCGCAGCCGAGCTTTCGCGTACAGACCCGCATCGCTCACGACGCCGACGAGCAGGCGCGCAATCTTCACGGCTGGCATCAGACCTACGACCAATTGACCGCGGGCAGCTTTGTCGGCGGTCTCACGGAGTTGTGCCTCGACCATATGCAGGTGTTCGTCGAAACGACGAGCCACACGTTGCGGCAGACCTGCGAAGTGCAGAAAGACGCGTACTGGTTCGGCATTCCGACATGCCGCGCCGGATCGGGCCGCATCGACGCGCAGATCATTACCGGCGATGCCCTCGCGTTTCGTCCGGGTGGCATCGAATTCGAATTGCTGACGTCGGCGGACTATGAGATTTTCGGTGTAGTCGTGAAGGGCGAAGTGTTGCGCCGCTATGCAGCGCAAGTGGAGCGCGTCGGGCTGGCCGAGCAGTGGGCAGACACTGAGGTCGTGAAGATCGGCATGGCGCGCAAAGAGCGTTTATGTGCTTCGTTGCGCGAGCTACTTCAGCAGAGCGCCGCAAGTGCCGCGCCGTTGTCGTCGTCTGCGCGCGAGAACTTGCAGGCCGCCGTGCTTGCTTCCCTGTTCGACGTGGGCGCGTTGCCCGCGTGCTCCGAACCGATTGCAATGCCGGTGCGTGCACGTCGTCAGTCGATCGTATCGGAGGCGCGCGATTATGTGCTCGCGAATCGCGATCGCGCGGTCAGCGTGCCGGAGTTGTGCGAGCGTCTGCATGTGAGCCGACGCACATTGCAATACTGCTTTCAGGACGTGCTCGGCATGGCGCCCGCTACTTATGTGCGGGCAATCCGATTGAACGGCGCGCGGCGCGATCTCTGCAACGCATCGCGCGATTCGCGCTCGGTGCAAGATGTGGCGGCGGCCTGGGGTTTCTGGCACATGAGCCAGTTCGCAACCGATTATCGCAAGCTCTTCGGCATGCGGCCTTCGGATACGTTGAAGGCCGCAATCGGCACGCATTCGGCAACGAATACCCGCTCGTTCGCGCACTAGCGGCTTTGGATGTGCAGCGCGGTGCGGCACATTGCATTGGATGGCTAACTATTTACGCAGCAGCCGCAAACCGTTCGCGACCACCAGCAAGCTCGCGCCGACATCGGCGAACACGGCCATCCACATGGTGCCGAGACCCATCACGGTCAACACCAGAAAGACGCCCTTGATGCCGAGCGCGAGCGTAATGTTTTGCACCAGCACCGAATGCGTCGCTTTCGACAGGCGGATGAACAGCGGGATCTTGCGCAGGTCGTCGTCCATCAACGCGACGTCGGCGGTTTCGATTGCGGTGCCCGTGCCCATCGCGCCCATCGCAAAGCCGATGTCGGCACGGGCCAGCGCGGGCGCGTCGTTGATGCCGTCGCCGACCATGCCGACTGTCGCGCCCTCGGCCGACCACTGCGCGACCGCGTCGAGTTTGTCTTGCGGCAAAAGATTACCGCGCGCTTCGTCGATGCCAACCTGTTCCGCGATGGCCGCCGCCGTGTGCGGGTTGTCGCCGGTGAGCATTGCGGTGCGCACGCCCGCGCGATGCAACTCGCCGATAGCCATGCGGCTCGTCTCTTTCACGGTATCGGCGACGGCGAATAGCGCAATCACGCGTTGCGCGTCGCTCAGCAGCACGACGGTCTTGCCTTGACGCTCGAGCGCGTCGAGCCGCGCTTCGAGGGACGGTGAACAACGCCCGAGTTCTTCCGCGAGCCGATGATTGCCGAGCCAGTACGTCGCGCCGTTAATCTCGCCGCGCACGCCGCGTCCGGCGAGCGCTTCGAAGGAATCGACGAGGAGACTCGTCACGCCGTCTTTTTGCGCCGCGCTTGCAATCGCCATCGAAACAGGATGATCGGAGCGCGCCGCAAGACTCGCGGCGAGCGTACGGCAACGCGCTGCGTCCGCATCCGCATCCGCGAGCATTCCGGCGAGCATCGCGAAATCGGTCTGCACAGGTTTGCCGTGCGTGATCGTGCCGGTTTTATCGAGCGCGAGACGGCTCAGCTTGCGACCCTGTTCAAGGTACACGCCGCCCTTGATGAGTATCCCTTTACGCGCAGCCGCCGCGAGCCCGCTGACGATCGTCACCGGCGTCGAAATCACGAGCGCGCACGGGCACGCAATCACGAGCATCACCAGCGCCTTATACACCCACGCGTGCCACATGCCGCCGAAAAAGAGCGGCGGCACGAGCGCCACCGCCAACGCGACGGCGAACACGAGCGGCGTATAGACGCGCGCGAACTGATCGACGAAACGTTGCGTGGGCGCTTTGGTGCCTTGCGCCTCTTCGACTGCATGGATGATGCGCGCGAGCGTCGTGTTGCTCGCCGCGGCCGTCACGCGATAGTCGAACGAACCGGCCTGGTTGATGGTGCCCGCGAACACCGCGTCGCCCACGGTTTTGTCGACGGGCAGGCTTTCTCCTGTGATCGGCGCCTGATCGACGCTCGAGCGTCCCGCGATGATTTCCCCATCGAGCGCGATCCGCTCACCCGGCTTCACGCGGACCAGCGCGCCCGGCGCGATTGCCTTGAGATCGGTGAGCCGCCAGTCGCCGTCGCGCTGCTGCACGCTCGCCTGCTCGGGCGTCAGTTGCATCAGTCCCTGAATCGCATTGCGGGCGCGGTCGAGCGACTTCGCCTCGATCAGTTCGGCGACGGTGAAAAGCACCATCACCATCGCCGCTTCCGGCCATTGCCCGAGGATCAGCGCGCCCGTCACGGCAATGCTCATCAACGCGTTGATGTTGAGGTTGCCGTGGCGAATCGCGAGCCAGCCCTTGCGATAGGTCGTGAGCCCGCAGGAGACGATCGCGAGGATCGCGAGACTCGCTGCCATCCAGGCCGGCGCGCCGAGCCAGCCAGCGGCCTCTGAAGCGACCGCGGCGACGCCTGCGAAGGCGAGCGGCCACCATGACACGCGCTTTCGCTGATCTTGCGCAGCGTTCCGCGTCGTTGCCGATGCATTCGGCGAGTCGGTATCCGCGAGTTCCGGCGTGAAGTCCAGCGAACGCAGCGCGTCGAGAATGGGGTCGAGCGCATTCGGTGCATGCACAACGGTCAGCACGCGCTGCATCAGGTTGAACTCCATGCTGTGCACGTCCGCCATGCGGCTGAATTTTTTGCGGATCAACGCTTCTTCGGTCGGACAATCCATTTGCATGATGCGGATCGCCGTGCGCACATCGCCGCCTTGCACTCGTTCGGATTGCGGCAAATCTGCGGCTGGCAATGGCAAGGAAGCATCGGCGGCAGCAGAACAGCAGCCTCCGCCCGCATGGTCATGTGCGCGCTTTTCGTGCCGATGCCCATGCTCATGTTCATGCCCTTGCTCACAGGAGCTTGCTTCCGCTTGTTCCAGACGGTCGTCTTTCGCGTCGTGCGCGTGCTGCATGGTGGCTTCCTCGTTCGATTTGTGGTCTAGTAAACACCTTGAAGCCACTACAAGGTCAAGGCCGGTATCGGAGGGCCCATGAAAATCGGCGAATTGGCGAAAATCGCCCATTGCACGACCGAAACCATCCGCTTCTACGAGAAAGAAGGGCTGCTGCCCGAAGCGGAGCGCACTGAGGCCAATTACCGCAGCTATACGGCGAAGCACGTCGAGCGGCTGCGCTTCATCCGCAATTGCCGCGCGCTCGACATGACGCACGACGAAATTCGCGCGCTGCTGCGTCTGACCGACGCGCCGGCCAACGGCTGCGGCGGCATCAATAACCTCATCGACGAGCATATTGCGCACGTCGATACGCGTATCGACGAACTGCAACAGCTCAAGGCGCAATTGCACGTGCTGCGCGAGCAATGCCACGGCGAACAGGCGGTCGAAGACTGCGGCATCGTGCAAGGTCTCAGCGAAATGGACGTCAGCGCGCCGTGCACACGGCACACGCATCTCGGTTGATGCGGCCAGTCGAATCAACAATCGAATCCAGTTGGAGAAGCAACGTGTTTACATGTAGAAACCAGTCCTGCGGCGCGCAGTGGGAGCAGTCGGACGTCATCATCAAAAACGAAGGGCAAGGGCTTCTGTTCCGCTGCCCGCTGTGTGGCGCGCGCAATTACGTCGAGCGTTTCGAAGGCGACGACGGCGCGGTGCTGTACGAGCAGATGGACGGCCGTCCGTCGCCCGGACCCATCGCCGAATAGTCCCTAGCCTTTAGCCGATCACGAGCCAACCATTTATGAACAGTCCCACTACGGCCGGCGCGCCGTTCAGCCAACTGCCGCTGCCGGCCGCCACGCTCGCGAATCTCACGCAACTCGGCTATGTCGAGATGACGCCGATTCAGGCCGCGAGTTTGCCTATCGCACTCGCCGGCCACGATCTCATCGCGCAGGCAAAAACCGGCAGCGGCAAGACCGCGGCGTTTTCTCTCGCGCTGCTCGCGCGTCTCGACACACGCAACTTCGCCGTGCAGGCGATGGTGCTGTGTCCCACGCGCGAACTCGCCGATCAGGTCACGCAGGAAATCCGCCGGCTCGCGCGCGCCGAAGAAAACATCAAGGTGCTGACCTTGTGCGGCGGCACGCCGATGCGTCCGCAAACCGCGAGTCTCGAACACGGCGCGCATATCGTGGTCGGCACGCCGGGCCGCATCATGGATCACCTCGAGCGCGGCAGTCTGCCGCTGCAATCGCTCAATACACTCGTGCTCGATGAAGCCGACCGCATGCTCGACATGGGTTTCTTCGACGACATCGCGACGGTGGTCAGGCAATGCCCGAAGGAACGGCAAACGCTGCTTTTCTCGGCGACGTATCCCGAGGGTATCGTCAAGTTGAGTCAGCAATTCCTCCGGAATCCGAAGGAAGTGAAGCTGGCCGAGCGGCACGACAATACGAAGATCCGCCAACGCTTCTATGAAGTGACCGAAGACGAGCGTCTGCATGCCGTCGGTCTGTTGCTCAACCACTATCGTCCGGTCAGCACGCTCGCGTTTTGCAACACCAAGCAGCAATGCCGCGATTTGCTCGACGTGCTGCGCGCGCAGGGTTTTCATGCGCTTGCGCTGCACGGCGAGCTCGATCAGCGCGAGCGCGATCAGGTGCTGATCCAGTTCGCGAATCGCAGTTGCTCGGTGCTGGTCGCCACCGACGTCGCCGCCCGCGGCCTCGACATCGCGCAACTCGAGGCGGTAATCAACGTCGACGTGACGCCCGATCCCGAAGTGCATGTGCACCGTATCGGCCGCACGGGTCGCGCCGATCAGGAAGGCTGGGCATTGAGCCTCGCGAGCATGAATGAAATGGGGCGCGTCGGCGGTCTGGAGCAGGCGCACAAGCGCGACGTCGAATGGCACAAGCTGTCCGAGCTCACGCCAAAGAGCAATGAGCCGCTGTTGCCGCCCATGGAAACGCTGCAGATTCTCGGCGGCCGCAAGGAAAAAATCCGTCCCGGCGACGTGCTCGGCGCGCTCACCGGCGACGCCGGTTTCGCCGGCTCGCAGATCGGCAAGATCAACGTGACGGAGATGTCGACCTATGTGGCCGTCGAGCGCAGCATTGCGCGCGAAGCGGTGCGCAAGCTCAGTGCGGGCAAGGTGAAGGGCAAGAAGGTCAAGGTCCGGCTGATGGAAGACGCCTGATCTCGTGGCCTGGGCGGCGGCGCGCGTGCGAAAAGCGGCGCGTGCCGTTTTCCCCGCCGCGTCGCCGTCACGATCGCGCGTGCGTTTAAGCCATGAAATAAACGCATGCGCTGCATGACAAAGTTTCGATTGTGATGGTTCTTTGGCTGATGCCTAATCATTCAACCGGCGCTCGAGCGCAATGGACGGCTGCATACTTCGCCGCCGTCAGTCCGCCGCCGGATGAAGATAGGGAGAAGCCATATGCAGAGCGCCATGCAAGCCCGCTCGAAATTGCCTGATGTCGGCACCACGATTTTTACCGTGATCGGCCAACTGGCCGCGCAACACGATGCGCTGAATCTGTCGCAAGGCGCGCCGAATTTCGCGCCGGACGCGAAGCTGATCGACGGCGTGGCGAACGCCATGCGCGCGGGCCACAACCAGTACGCGCCCATGTCCGGCATCGCGGCCTTGCGCGAAGCGCTCGCCGATAAAGTAGAGACGCTGTACGGCGTGCGCTATGACCCCGCGAGCGAAGTAACGGTGATCGCGAGCGCCAGCGAGGGCCTTTATTCGACGATCAGCGCATTGGTGCATCCGGGCGATGAAGTGATCTACTTCGAGCCTTCGTTCGACAGCTATGGACCGATCGTCCGGCTGCAAGGCGCGACACCCGTGCCGATCAAATTGTCGCTCGCCGATTTTCGCGTGAACTGGGACGAGGTCGCCGCCGCGATCACGCCGAAGACGCGCATGATCATCATCAACACGCCGCACAATCCGACCGCGACCGTGTTCGACGACGCCGACATCACGCGCCTGAAGGTGCTCACGCGCAACACCGACATCGTGATTCTCGCCGACGAGGTCTACGAGCATGTCGTGTTCGATGGCGCAAAACATCAAAGCATGGCGTGCCACAGCGAACTCGCCGAACGTAGCGTGATCGTGTCGTCGTTCGGCAAGTCGTATCACGTGACGGGTTGGCGCGTCGGCTATTGCCTCGCGCCCGCCGAGTTGATGAACGAGATCCGCAAGGTGCATCAGTTCATGGTGTTTTCCGCCGATACACCGATGCAGTACGCGTTCGTCGATGTATTGGCGAATCGCGAAAGCTATCTCGGCTTGTCTGCGTTCTATCAGCAAAAACGCGATCTGCTTGCACACGGGCTTCGCGAATCACGCTTTGAGTTGCTGCCGAGTGCAGGCAGCTTTTTCATGCTCGCGCGCTTTCGCGGCTTCTCCGATGAAACGGACAGCGACTTCGTGTTGCGCCTGATTCGCGATGCGCGCGTCGCGACGATTCCGCTCTCGGCGTTCTACAGCGACGGTACGGATTCCGGCCTGATTCGCCTGAGTTTTTCGAAAGACGACGCGACGCTGATCGAAGGCGCGCGCCGTTTGTGCGAGATATGAAACTGCGTGCGCGTGAGCGCGGCGCTGTCATTTTTGAACGCAGTATGATCGTCGCGCCATTGCATATTCACACGCTACGCATTCGTACTACAACGCGTACTACAACGAAACCGAAGGAAAGGGACCTGCTATGAAACTGCTCAAGTCTTTGTTGGCGCTCGCTTGCGCGTTTGCATCGGTGGCGGCATCGTCCGCTGCCGTTGCCGCTGACACATCGACGCTGCGTTTCGGGCTCGAAGCGCAGTATCCGCCGTTCGAATCGAAGGGACCGGGCGGCGAGCTGCAAGGTCTCGACATCGACGTCGGCAATGCAGTGTGCGCCGCCGCGAAGATGACCTGCAAATGGGTGGAGACATCGTTCGACGGTTTGATTCCGGCGCTGCAAGGCCGCAAATTCGACGCGATCAACTCGGCGATGAATGCGACCGAACAGCGTCGCCAGGCGATCGACTTCACGACGGTCGTCTATCGCGTGCCGACGCAGTTGATCGCAAAGCGCGACAGCGGTCTGCTGCCGACTGCCGAAGCATTGAAGGGCAAACGCGTGGGCGTGTTGCAGGCGTCGATTCAGGAGACGTTTGCGAAGACGCATTGGGAACCCGCGGGCGTCACCGTCGTGCCGTATCAGGATCAGAATCAGGTGTACACGGACCTGGTCGCGGGGCGTGTCGATGCAACGCTCGTGCTCGCGCCCGCGGGACAAACCGGTTTTCTGTCGAAGCCGAACGGCAAGGACTACGCATTCGTCGGACAACCGGTGCGCGACGACAAGATTCTCGGCAGCGGTATCGCCTATGGCATCCGCAAGGGCGATACGGCATTGCGCGACCGCCTGAACGCGGCGATTGCGAAGGTGCAGGCGGACGGCACCGTGAAGACGCTCGCAGCGAAATACCTCGGCAATATCGACGTTTCCGCGAAGTAACCGCTTGCGGTGCGCAACATCCGCAGCGCACGCATAAGTCCGCTTGTTGGCCGCGCGTTTGACGGCTACGATAAGTGGCCTCGCCGAACTTGCGGCTTTTGACAGCCGCGCATTTCCGCGAGGCCCACGTACACCGGAGGAGGGCGCGCGAATGAGCGGAACGACAGCGGCGGCAATTCATGCGAAGCGCGCAAGCGAGCCGCATTTCTGGCGTAGCGAGGCGTTGCCGTTCATCGAGGCGCGCTCCATCGAAGACGGCCGCGAAATCTGCTACGCGAAGCACTCTCACGAAACCTTCTCCATCGGCGCGGTCACTGGCGGACGCAGCGTGTACGTGAACCGCCACTCGCGCGAATGGACCGGCGCGGGCGCGGTTGTTCTGATGAATCCCGACGACGTTCATGCATGCAATCCCATCGCCGACGAGCGCTGGTCGTATCGCATGCTTCACGTCGACGTCGCGTGGCTCACGTCGTTGCAACACGAACTCGGCTTCAGCGAGAACCACGCGTTTCGCGCGTTCTCGCAGACCATGACGACAGACGCCGAACTCTTCGACGGCCTCAATCGGCTGCATGGAATTCTGGTCGACAACGATGCGGATTTGCTGCGCAAACAAAGCGCCGCCGTGGCGTTTTTCACTGAGGTGCAGCAGCGCCTGAACCCCGCGCCGCTTTCACACGACGACGCCAGCCGTCAACTCGCGCGAGCGGCCGAATTCATCGCCGACAATTGCACGCGCTCGCTGAAGCTTGAAGACATATGCGAGGCAGCGGGCCTGTCCGCGTCGCATCTGATTCGCGCGTTCAAGGAGCGCTACGGCATGACGCCGCACGCGTATCTGATCAATCGGCGCATTCAGTACAGCCGCGCTCAACTGAGGCGCGGCCGATTGATCGCCGACGTCGCGCTCGACGCCGGCTTCGCCGATCAGGCGCATTTGCAGCGCACGTTCAAGCGGCTCGTCGCCGCGACGCCGGGGCAATATCGCAGTTGACTGCGGGGTTGCCGCAGTTTTCGGCGCCTCACGTCACAAGCAAATACAGCGCGCTCGCCGCAAGCAACGCCGCCATGATCCGATTGAACAACCTAACGCGCTGCGGCGCCTGCAAGTACTTGCGTAGAAACGTGCCGGCGTAGGCCCAGCTTGCAATCGACACATAGCAGATCACAAAGTAGATCACGGTGAATTGCCAGACGAGTTTGCCGTCGCCATCGGCGGCATACGCGCCCATGCCGGCCAGCGACGCGAGCCATGCTTTCGGGTTGAGCCATTGCATCGCCGCGCCATAGGCGAACGATGGGCCGCGCGATGGTTTATCGGCGCCGAGCTGACCGTCATCGACGGCGAGCTTGTAGGCCATGACCAGCAGAAACGCGACGCCGGCCCATTTGACGATGCTCACGAGTGCGGGGACATGCACAAGCAGTTCATGCAGTCCGAGGCCGATCAGCAGAAGCAGCACGGTAAAACCGACGGTCGCGCCGCTCACATGCCGCATGCTCGCGGCGAAGCCATGCTGTGCGCCGGCGCTCAGCGCGACGACGTTGACGGGACCTGGCGAAATCGACGAAGCCAGCGCGAACGCGGCCATGGAAAGCAAAGCGGACATCGGTGCCTCGATACGTGAATGCGCGGGATTGACGCGGTTCAACGGTATCGGCGGCAGGGCGGTGTGTATTGAAGGAAATTGCTATGTGCGCTACATGCCGGCATTTTCGACGACGCGGCCTTCCGCGCGCCAGCGCAGCATGCCGCCCGCAAGGTTCGCGACTTCGTCGAATCCGGCCTGGCGCAGGATCACCGTCGCTTGTGCGGAGCGGCCGCCGGCACGGCACACGGTCACGATCGGCTGCTCTTTCGTGAGCTCGGCGGCGCGCGTGGCAAGCTCGCCGAGCGAGATGAGCCGCGCTGCCGGAATGCGGCCAAGCGGCCCGTTGAACTCATCGGGCTCGCGCACGTCGACTATCTGCACGGAACGCAGATTGTCCTCGAGCCATTGCGGGCCGATTTCCCAGATGCCCGCGAACGTGTAGACGAGCGGCGCCCAATCGGGTTCGGCCGCTTGCGTGGGATCGCTGGCCGCAACGCCGCACTTGAGATTCGCGGGCACCGCAATGTCGATCTGCTTCGGATGCGGCAACCGCAGATTCGTCACATAGCCGACGAAGTCGTCTTCGCACAGTTCACCGCCGAGGCGCGGATTGAAGCGCCGCTCTTCGCCGACGCTCGTCACGGTCAAGCCGCGATAATCGTGTGCCGGATAAAGCAGGCAGCTTTCGGGCTGGCTGAAAATCTCGCCGTGGATCGCGCGGAACATCGCGCGTGCGTCGCCCTTCTGAAAGTCGGTGCGGCCCGTGCCGCGGATCAGCAGGCAGTCGCCGGTGAACATCATCGTGCCGTCGTCGAGCGCGAGGCTGATGCAGCCGTTCGTGTGGCCTGGCGTCGCGCGCACTTCGAGCCAGTGCGTGCCGAACTCGCATCGGTCGCCGTGATTCAGATAGCGGTCCGCACCTTCCGCGCCGCTTGCCGCCGATATGGCGATCGCGCTGCCGGTGCGGCGTTTGAGCATCCACGCACCCGTCACATGATCGGCGTGGACGTGGGTGTCGATTGTATAGAGGAGGCGCAGCCCGAGTTCCTGGATCAGCGCCGTATCGCGGCGCACCTGCTCGAATACCGGATCGATCAGAATGGCCTCTCGCGTCGTGCTATCGGCGAGAAGATACGTGTACGTGGACGATTGCGGGTCGATTAGTTGGCGGAAAATCAGCAAGGTTGTTTTCTCCGTGGCGCGCATCGTCGAGACAACCGGGCGCGTGGCGGCGCCCGGTTTTACTGCGCCGCAATCTCACCGTGGCTGTGCAACGTACCGCAGATACGGCTTCAAGGTCTTGAAGCCCTCAGGGTATTTCTTCGCCGCATCATCGTTCGAGACGGATGTCGGAATGATGACATCATCCCCCGGTTTCCAGTTCACGGGTGTGGCCACCGTATGCTTCGCGTTCAACTGCAACGAGTCGAGCAGACGCAGCACTTCGTCGAAATTGCGCCCGGAACTCATCGGATACACGAGCATGGCTTTGACCTTTTTGTCCGGCCCGATGATGAACACCGAGCGCACCGTCGCGTTGTCCGCCGCAGTGCGCGTGCCGCCGCCCGCATTGGGGTGGATCATGTCGTAGAGCTTCGCGACGTTCAGATCCGCGTCGCCGATGAGCGGATAGTTGACCGCGTGGCCCTGCGTCTCTTCAATGTCCTTCACCCACCTCTCGTGATCGCTGACGGGGTCCACACTCAGGCCGATAATCTTCGTGTTGCGCTTTTCGAATTCGGGCTTGAGGCCGGCCATGTAGCCGAGCTCGGTCGTGCAGACGGGCGTGAAATCCTTCGGATGCGAAAACAGGATCACCCAATGGTCGCCGATCCATTCGTGGAAACGGATCGTGCCTTCGGTGGTTTCCGCGGTGAAATCGGGCGCTTCTTCTCCAAGTCGAATCGACATCGTCATCCTCCATGAGAATGCGCCGGGGAGGTGCACCGGTTCTCGGAGCTGCAATCCCCGGGCTGCCTGAATCTTCGATCAGGCGATTGCTTGACTCACGATCAGCCTCCAGCCACCTGGACTGTGATTGTGCGGGAGGACCTTGCGCACGCGTGAAGGCGGAGTGCTCGCCGGATTGCTGTGGTGCGCAAACACACGGATGCGCCACGCGTCGCGCTTAAAGCGTAGGACAAAAATGCGCATCGCTCTAGCCACCTTGCAGGGCAAATCCGCCGCTATTGCCGATTTACGTTTCGCTCCACATGCGCAGCAGGTTGTGATAACAGCCGACTAGCGTGCGGCGCGCGGCATCGTCCGCGTTCGAGGCGTTCAAACGCTGGATCGCGCCGTCGATGTCGAACAGCATCGCGCGCTGCGTGTCGTCGCGCACGAGGCTCTGTACCCAGAAGAAGCTCGACACGCGCGCGCCGCGCGTCACGGGCCGCACCTGGTGCAGACTCGTGCCGGGATAAAGGATCGCATGGCCCGCGGGCAGCTTCACTTCCTGCACGCCGAAGGTGTCTTCGATCAGCAGTTCGCCGCCGTCGTACTCGTCGGGCGGCGTGAGGAACAGCGTGACCGATAGATCGGTGCGCACGCGTACGCCGCTGCCGGGCACGAGGCGAATCGCTCCGTCGACATGGCTGCCGAAATGCATGCCGCCTTCGTAGCGGTTAAAGAGCGGCGGATAAACCTTGTTCGGCAGCGCGGCGCTGATGAAAAGCGGATGCCGTTCGAGCGCCGCGATGATTCTGTCGCCCATTTCGAGCGCGATGGATGAGCCTTCCGCGATCTGCTGGTTGCGCTTGACGGGCGCGCCCTGATAGCCCGCGGTCGCGCGGCCGTCGACCCATGCGTCCGTGGCCGCTTCGAGTTGCGCACGCATCGCGGCGGTGTCGGCGGGACTGAATACATCGGGAATCGAGACAATCATCGTTGGACTTTCCTGCGAAACCGCGCGTTGTGCTGCTGATCGCCGCCTCGGCGATCAGAAGAACCGATAGTTTAGCGTCGCGAGGAACGTGCGGCCGTTGCCCGGCACCGCGCGTCCGCCGTCCGATGGAATCAGCGCGTCGTAGTAGTTCTTGTCCGTCAGGTTGAGCACGTTGAATTGGACGTCGTACTTTTTCGCGTGATACGCGGCCATCGCGTCCCAGCGCGTATAGCCGCCGACCTTCACGAAGTTGTTGTTCGCGGCGTAACGCGACGACGTGTAGATCGGCCCGCCGCCGATTTCCCAGTGCGGCGTGAATGCGTAGGTCGTCCACAGCGTCAGCATGTTGCGCGGCGTGTTCGCGGGCGTCTTGCCGGCGGTGCCGTCGAGCGCCTTCAGAATCGTCGCGTCCATGTACGTGTAGCCGCCGAACACTTGCCACTTGTTCGTGATGTGGCCGGCCACGCCGAGCTGGTAGCCGCGCACGCGCACGTCGCCGTCGAGCGTGTAGCTGCCGTCCGAGTTCAACGTCCGCGCGTTCGTCTTTTCGATGTTGAAGAGCGATTGCGTGACCGACAGACCGCCGCCGAGCAGGTCCCACTTCGCGCCGACTTCATACGACTTGTTATGCTCCGGCGGCAGATTCTGCTGCTGGTTCGTGAGCGTCAGCGCTTCGAGCGACGGATTGAACGACGTGCCGTACGACACGTAGTAGGACTGCCAGTCGGTCGGCTGCCAGATCACGCCGCCGCGCACGCTCGTGAAGTAGTTCGTCTGCGTCGCATACGAAGGCACATTGATCGAGTTGTGAATCGACGCTTCGTAGCGGTCCCAGCGCAGGCCGCCCACGACCTTCCAGTGTTCGCCGATCGACACCGTATCGTTCGCATAAACGCCGACGCCGTTCGCGCTCGACTCCGCGAGATTCGTCGCAACGGTTTTCGCATTCGACGGACGCTTCGTGTACGACGGATCGACGAGCGGCACGATGGCGATCGTGTTCGACGGTAAGCCCGGCGTCGTCGTCGTGAAGCTCTGGTTGCTGTACGTCTCGTGGCTCAGGTCGACGCCCGCGACGACTTCATGCTTGATGAAGCCGGTGTTGAATTTTGCCTCGACGTCCGTCGAGTTGTAGACCGAGTGGTCATTGATGTTGCGGTCCTTGCCTTGCAGCTTCACGAACAGTTTCGACGGATCGATGCTCGTGAAATTGCCGTTGGTCAGCGCCGTCGATGTCGGCAGCGGACCCGTCAGCACCGAAGCCGCGTTTGTCGCGCGGGCTTCCGTGCTGTAGTGGCTGAACTGCGTCTGATTGCGCACCTTCAGGTTGTCGTTGAAGCGGTGTTCGATGCGTGCGTTGAGCGTTTGCACGTCCTGCATCGTGCGGTCGTCGGTGAAGCCGTAGAACGTGCCGCGATTGACCGGTGCCGGGTGGCCGTTGAGCGCCGGAATGCCGTAGTCGGGCTGATCGCGGTTGTGCTGGATCAGCGCGGACAGCGTGATTTCGGTCGGCGTGCCGATGCCGAATTTGACTTCGGGCGCGACGCCGTAATCCTTGCTCTTCATCACGTCGCGCGACGAACCGAGGTCCTGGCCGAACGCGTTGATGCGGAACGCGGACGTCGACGTGATCGGCGTATTCAGGTCGACGGTCGTGCGATAGCGGTCGTGCGTGCCCGCTTGCACGGACACGTCCGCGCGCGGCTTCAGTGTGGGCTGCTTGCTGACCTGATTGATGACGCCGCCCGTCGAGCCGCGTCCGAAGTACAGCGACGACGGGCCGTACAGCACGTCGATCGATTCGAGGTTGAAGGTGTCGCGATAGTACTGGCCGCGATCGCGGAAACCGTCGAGATAGATGTCGGTGCGCGCCGAGAAGCCGCGCAGGTTGATGTTGTTGCCGATCTGTCCGCCTTCCGCGGCGCCGATGGTGATGCCCGGCACATTGCGCAACGCGTCCGTAAACGAGCTCGCGGCTTGCGATTGCAGCACCGACTTCGGCACCACGACGGCAGCTTGCGGAATGTCGCGCAGGGCGGTCGGCACTTTTGCGCCGACGCTCGAGACGTCAGCCGCGAATTCCGCCGACGCGCCGTTTTGACCGGTCACCTTGACGGCGGGCAGCGTGGCGCTGTCGGCGGTCTGGGTGGGCGTGGAAGTCGAAGTCGGAGTCGGAGTCGAACTGGATGACGCGGGCTGGGCGCCGGTCGCGGGCGTTGTCGTCGTTTGAGCGTAAAGCGGCGTCGCGAACGCGACCAGAACGGCCGCCGCGAGAGGCGTGTTTCGGAACATCTCAATACCCTGTCGTTGTCGCTATTGTTCTGATTCGACGGACGCCAGCGCCCGTTGCAGCACCGACAGCCGGACTGTCTGCGTCAAAGGGCTGGACCCATCGTCTTGTTCTCAAATGAGAATCAGTATCATTACACGGATGATAATAGTTCGCAATAATTCGTTACGCATCGGTAACACGGCGGCGGGGGGAATGTGCGGGGGTTTGGCGGGATGTGGGAATGACGGCGCATGACGCGCTCAACCTTGGGCGCTGTCGGCGGATGGTGAAAAGATCCACCGTCTTACGATTTGCCTACTATATTTCGTCATATTCAAGACAGATTCGTGACATGCCGTAAACAAGGCTTGATGCACTGGATCCGCCGCAAGGCGGCACAGAGGATTGCCCGCACGGAGGTCGTGATGAAAGCGAAGAGTCGGCGAATTGGGCGGTTGGCCCGCGTGGTTGCATGGGGTACGGTGGCGTTCCTGGCGGTTCCGGGAGCGGCATCCGCGGCGAATGGCGGCACGATACATTTCTCCGGCGCGCTCGTCGGTCCGCAGTTCAATATCACGACCGTGCGACAAACACCTGCGCCGCGGTCGGATACGCTCTGGACTGGACACGACGGGTCCGCGGTCACTGTGACGTTCGCGGCGCCACCCGGCGGCGCGCCAAGCGCTGATGTGACGTTGCGGATCAACGACGGCGCGGCGTCACGCATCGGCGCCGCCGCGCTGGATACCGTCGCGACGTCTTTCATCGACGGCACAGGCCGTATGGCCCGGCCAGGAGCGGACGGTCAGTATCACGTGGGCGGCGCGGGCGGCGTACTGTCGCTCGGCGCGAAAAGCGGCAATGTGCCTTCGGCGAACAAACCGGTGACGGTCGTGGTCAGCTACGACTGACGGGTTTGCTTGGGACGCAGATCCAATGCAAAAAGGGTTACAAGCAATCGCTTGTAACCCTTCGAAATTCTTTGGTGGGGCGTGAGTGACTCGAACACTCGACCTACGGATTAAGAGTCCGCTGCTCTACCAACTGAGCTAACGCCCCAACAGAAGCGAAATTATGCAGGATGTTTTTGGGCTTGCCAAGCCCCCTTAGCAGATTTCTTAAAAAAACCGTCCCCCGTTCGAGTCATCCCTCAACGAAAGCGCTGCCTCCGAAAAGGCGCTGCGCCGGGCATCCCGGTATCATGTCGCGGACTCGCGGACACTTGCCGCTCACGCTCCGCGCGGCCTTCGACGGGAATCGCCATGGACGACAAAGAGACTATCGATCTGCTCGACCGCATCCTCGCGCCGTGGGTCCGCGAACTGGCGCTCACGCCCGTCAAAGCCGATGCGGAAGGCGCCACGCTGCGCCTGCCTTTCGCCGGCGCGCTGCGTCATTCAGGCGGCGTGATTTGCGGCCAGGTGTTCATGGCCGCCGCCGATACAGCGATGATCGTGGCGATTTCCGCGGCGCTAGGCGGCTTCAAGCCGATGACCACCGTGTCGCTCAACATCAGCTTCATGCGCGCCGTGCGCAAGGGCGACGTGCTCGTCACCGCGCGCGTGCTGCGCCTCGGCCGCAACCTCGTTTTCGGCGAAGTGAAGCTGTTCGACGAGACCGGCAACATGGCCGTCCACGCGACCACGACGTACGCGCTGCTCGAATAAGCAAAGCGGCGCGCATCATAAGACAAGGCACCAGGAAATAAGATGTTCGATCAGGTCGTATTCGCCGGCGGCGGCAATCGCTGCTGGTGGCAGGCGGGTTTCTGGGACGTCGTGCAACCGGAACTGCGCATCCGTCCAGGCGTCATCACGGGCATTTCGGCGGGCGCGGCCACCGCTTGCATGCTCTACACGCGCGATTCCGAGTGGGTCATGCGCTATTACGAAGACGCGCTGCGCCACAATTCGCGCAACGCCTATTGGGGCAACCTGCTGCGCGGTCAGTCGGTGTTTCCGCATTACCGCATCTATCGTCAGGCATTGCTCGACATCTACGGTGAGAAGTTTTCGTCGCTTGCCGATGCGCCCGAGATTCGCATCGGCGTTTCACATTTGCCGCGCTGGCTTGGCGCGCGCAGCGCAGTCGCCGCCGGACTCATCGCGTACAACATCGAAAAATATGTGCGCAAGACCTTGCACCCGACGCTTGGTCAGACGCTCGGTTTTCATCCGGAATTCGTGCGTGCGCAGGACTGCGCGACCGTCGAAGATCTCGCCGATCTGATTCTGCAATCGTCGAGCACGCCGCCTTTCACGCCGGTCTTGCGGCGCAACGGCCGCCCGGTGCTCGACGGCGGCATGGTCGACAACGTGCCGGTCGGCGCGCTTGACGCCGATGCGCCCGGCAACGTGCTCGTCATGGTGACGCGCCTTTATCCGCGGCCGCAGATGTTCGTGGTGCCTCACGGCGTGCAGCAGCGCCTGTATGTGCAGCCGTCGCGCAAAGTGCCGATCTCGAGCTGGGACTACACGAGCCCCTCGCAGATGGTGCATGCGTACAACCTCGGCCGCGCGGACGGCGAGACCTTCCTCGAACGCATGCCCGACCTGCTGGAGTTTGCCGCCTGACGCAGGACGCCTGACGCCCGCGGCTATCGCTTAGCGCCGACGTCCACCCTGCAACGCTTCGGGATTCGCCACGCTGGCCGTGTCGCCGGCATCGAAAGCCAGAATGTTTTTGAACGCCGCGCTGAAGTACAACTCGTAGCTCTCGCGCTCGACATAGCCGATATGCGGCGTGCAAATCACATTCTCCATACGCAGCAGGCTGTAGCCCTGCAGGATCGGCTCGCTTTCATACACGTCGATGGCGACCATCCCCGGGCGATTGTGCGACAGCGCGCCGAGGAGCGCGTTGTCGTCGAGCAGCTCGGCGCGGCTCGTGTTCACGAGCAGTGCGGTCGGCTTCATGCGCATCAGATCTTCCTGCTTGACGATGCCGCGCGTGTCGTCGTGCAGCCGCAAATGCAGCGACAGCACATCGCTCTGCTCGAACAAGGCTTCGCGGCTCTCGGCCACGCCATAACCGTCCTCGCGAGCGGCTTCGCGTGAATGCTCGCGGCCCCAGATCAGCACGTTCATGCCGAAGGCCTTGCCGTAACCGGCGACAAGCCGCCCGATCTTGCCATAGCCCCAGATGCCCAGCGTCTGACCGCGCAACACCTGACCCAAACCGAAGTTTGGCGGCAGCGCCGAAGTCTTGAGCCCCGACTGCTGCCAGGCGCCCTGCTTCAGGTTCGCTACGTATTGCGGAATGCGCCGCTGCGCCGCCATGATGAGAGCCCACGTCAGCTCGGCGGGCGCGATCGGTGAGCCGCTGCCTTCGAGCACGGCGATGCCGCGCTCGGTACAGGCCGGGAGATCGATGTGGCTGGACACTTTGCCCGTCTGGCTGATCATGCGCAAACGCGGCAGTTTGTCGAGGAGTTGCGAGCTGATGCGGGTGCGTTCGCGGATCAGGACCAGCGCGTCGACTTCCGAAAGACGGCTCGCGAGTTGCCCGAGTCCGCGGACGGTGTTGTTGAAAACTTTGACTTCGTG
The DNA here is from genome assembly GCF_000172415.1 of Paraburkholderia graminis C4D1M. Classification (GTDB taxonomy): domain Bacteria; phylum Pseudomonadota; class Gammaproteobacteria; order Burkholderiales; family Burkholderiaceae; genus Paraburkholderia; species Paraburkholderia graminis. The sequence goes on along the minus strand of NZ_ABLD01000012.1, from coordinate 102,726 downwards.
ATCGGCGAGCAATTGAAAGCAGTCGAGCTTGCGAACGGCGTCCTGATAGTCGTCGAGGATGGCAATCTTCATGGTATGTGTCTTGCGGCGCACCATGGCGGTGCGGAACGGAGTGTTATGCTGACTGTCCCATCATGTGACCCAAGTCACATGCCGGTTTAGCTGAATGCCTTACCGTAGCAACTACCGCGTAGAACGATAGCGCTACAGCAAGGCCAATTGACATCGTTTTTAACAGTTTGTTGAGTGTACAGGCAAGCCGCTTTACAGACGGTTGCAGACGCCCGTCCCATGCGCCCTGGCCCAACAAGCTGCGTTGAAGCCCGTGATGACCTGTGCAGTTGCGCGTCGGTTTGTAGAAACTGGCGCAACGAACAAAATGCCTCTCGCATGCAGCGTCGCCGGGCTTGTACCGTTTTCCAATCCCTACAAACGGAGACAAGTCGATGAATCTTCCATCATTCGAGGCACAGCCCGCAGTCAAGGCGGCAGTAGAAGCGCCAGCGTGGGTGAAACATCGGAAACTGATCGACTGGGTCCAGCGCGTTGCCGCTATGACCCGTCCGGACAACATCGTGTGGTGCGACGGTTCGCAGGAAGAGTATGACCGCCTGTGCGCGCAGATGGTCGAAGCCGGCACACTCAGGAAGCTCAATCCGGCGAAACGTCCGAACTCGTATCTCGCATGGTCCGATCCTTCCGACGTCGCGCGCGTCGAGGACCGCACTTTCATTTGCGCGCAACGTCGTGAGGACGCCGGTCCGACCAACAACTGGGTCGCGCCGGACGAAATGCGCACGACACTCGACGGCCTCTTCGAAGGATCGATGCGCGGCCGCACCATGTACGTGGTGCCGTTCTCGATGGGCCCGCTCGGCTCGCCGATCGCGCATATCGGCGTCGAACTGAGCGACAGCCCGTACGTGGTCACCAACATGCGCATCATGACGCGCATGGGCCGCAAGGTGTACGACGTGCTCGGCGAAGACGGCGAGTTCGTGCCGTGCGTGCACTCGGTCGGCGCGCCGCTCGAAGCGGGCGCCAAAGACGTGCCGTGGCCGTGCAATCCGACCAAGTACATCGTTCATTTCCCGGAGACGCGCGAAATCTGGAGCTATGGCTCGGGCTATGGCGGCAACGCATTGCTCGGCAAGAAATGCTTTGCGCTGCGCATTGCATCGACGATGGGCCGCGACGAAGGCTGGCTTGCCGAGCACATGCTGATTCTCGGCGTGACTTCGCCCGAAGGACGCAAACACCATGTGGCGGCCGCGTTTCCGTCGGCGTGCGGCAAGACGAACTTCGCGATGCTGATTCCGCCCGAAGGGCTGAACGGCTGGAAGATCTCGACCATCGGCGACGACATCGCGTGGATCAAACCAGGCAAGAACGGCCGCCTGTACGCGATCAACCCCGAGGCCGGCTACTTCGGCGTCGCGCCCGGCACGAGCGAAAAAACCAACTTCAACGCAATGGCCACGCTGAAGGAAAACGTGATCTTCACGAACGTCGCGCTGACCGACGACGGCGACGTCTGGTGGGAAGGCATGACCGACGAACCGCCCGCGCACCTGATCGACTGGCAAGGCAAGGACTGGACGCCCGCGAGCGCGAAGGAAACGGGCCGCAAGGCGGCGCATCCGAATGCACGCTTCACGGCGCCGGCGTCGCAATGTCCGTCCATCGACGCCGACTGGGAGAATCCGGCGGGCGTGCCAATCGACGCGTTTATCTTCGGCGGCCGCCGTTCGACGACCGTGCCGCTCGTCACCGAGGCGCGCAACTGGGTCGAGGGCGTCTACATGGCCGCGACCATGGGTTCGGAGACGACCGCCGCCGCGGCGGGCCAGCAAGGCGTCGTACGGCGCGACCCGTTCGCGATGCTGCCGTTCTGCGGCTACAACATGAGCGACTACTTCGGCCATTGGCTGAAGACAGGCGAGCGGCTGCAGCAACTGAACGCGAAGCTGCCGAAAATCTTCTGCGTCAACTGGTTCCGCAAGGGCGCGGACGGCAAGTTCGTGTGGCCGGGCTTCGGCGAAAATATGCGTGTGCTCGGCTGGATGGTTGGCCGCATCGAGGGCACGGCGCAGGGCGAGGAGCACGCGTTCGGCGTGTCGCCGCATTACGAGGACATCGACTGGAGCGGTCTGGATTTCAGCCGCGAGCAGTTCGAGCAGGTGATTTCCGTCGACGACGCGGCCTGGCGCGCCGAACTCGCGCTGCATACGGAGCTCTTTGACACGCTGCAGCACGGCCTTCCGCCCGCGCTGGCGAAAGCCAAGAGCCAATTGGAGAGCAAGCTCGCGGCTTGACGACGTGAGTGTTCGCTAACTCGCAGAAGCCGCCTTCGGGCGGCTTTTTTCATTTTCAGCGCCGCCAAGCCGGGCGAGAGCCGCGTTCAGCGCTCGACACACTGATCTTTCATCTGTTCGAAAGGCACGCGTGGGCAAGCTGCGCCGCAGCACATTGTTTCTAACGACGGAACAATCGCCCCCGATGCCCCACATTCGGGCATACAGTCGCACGAAAATTGACGAAATTTCCGCTTTTGCGGGCAACTTCTGCACGATTGCGCGAGTCGTAGGAGAATCCCTAATTCGCTTCCACTGGTTATCACCAATTGTCAGGGAGCCGTAACACGGCAGGAGTTGTGATATGGATCATTTGCAGTCGATGCGAGTTTTCGTCAAAGTGGCGGATCTCGGCAGTTTTGCCCGCGCTGCGAGCGCGATGGATATTTCCAACGCAGTTGCCACCCGTCACGTTGCCGACCTCGAAGGGCGTCTTGGCACGCGGCTGCTCAACCGTACGACCCGCAGTTTGTCCCTGACCGAATCGGGTCAGGTTTATCTGGAACGCGCGCGCCAGATTCTCGACGAGCTTGAAGACGTCGAGCAGATGGTGGTCGCGCGAAATCACGAGCCGGTCGGCACGTTGCGCATCGTCGCGCCGGTCGTGTTCGGCTTGCACAATCTCGCTCCGGTGCTGCAAACGTACGCGGAGCGCTATCCGAAGGTCATTCCCGACGTCACGCTCGTCGATCGTCAGGTCGATCTGGTTGAAGAAGGTTTCGACGTGGGCGTGGTAATCGCGCGGCAGATGCGCAGCGCGAGCATCGTCACGCGGCGTCTGACCACGGGCTGCATGACCGTGTGTGCCACTCCGGCGTATCTGGAGAAGCACGGCACGCCCACGCGTCCCGAGCATCTGCTCGAGCATCCGTGTTTGAGCCTGCCCTCCGAGTATTGGGGCGACGAGCGCGTGTTTACCGGTCCCGAAGGCGAAGTGCGTGTGCGTCCGTCGAATGTGATCGTCGCGAACAACACGGAGATGCTGCGTCAGTTCGCGCTGCTCGGCATGGGCATCGCGATTCTGCCGAGCTATCTGATCGGGCGCGACATGACGCGCGGCAGGCTGGTGCGCCTCCTTGGTGATTACCGTTTGCCGCAAGTCGAGATCAACATCGCCTATCCGAGCCGTCGTCATTTGCCGGCCAAGGTGCGCACGTTCATCGATCATCTGGTCGAGCATTTCAGCCAGACGCCGAATAGTCTGCTCGGCGAACAATGGATCAAGGACGGCGTTGGACGTCCGGCGTCGGCGTCGTTTGAACCGGCGGATGCGTCGATGCCGCCGGAAGCATTCGACGGCGCCGAGCCGCTGTCGCGTCTGCTGGACAGCGAGTTATCGCCGGTGCCGAAGACGTTGGCGAAGCCCGGAAGTCGTACGCGGCCGGCGGCGTTGACGCCGCTGTAGAGGCGGTTCAGGCGCGATGTAGGATGTCGGCGCGTCCAGCGCGGCTGCTGAACGCATAAAAAAGCGCGGTCACCTTGCAGGTGATCGCGCTTTTTGTCATCGGCTTTGATATGCACCGCAGGCGCCCGTCGCGCTTACCGAAGAATCACGAACCGGTCTTGCGAGCTACAGTCTTTTTGGCCGGCGCCTTCTTCGCAGCCGCTGTCTTAGCCGCAGGCGCTTTCTTCGCCGCAGCCTTTTTCGCCGCCGGCGCTGCCTTCACCGCGACCGCCGCATCGCCGTCATCCGACTCGAACTCCGAACCGCCTGCCTTCGCAGCCGATTTCGCCGCCGCCGTCTTCGCTGCGGTCTTGGCCGACGGCTCCTTCTTCTCGAACTCGAAGCCGATCTTGCCGTCGTTCTGCTTGACGAGGAACGCCTTGAAATTACGGCCCGTGCGCGACGATTTGAAGTTCGTCAGCAGATCCGTGCGTCCTTCTTCCAGCAGCTTCGCCATCTGCTCGCGAGCGATCTCCTGCTGCAAGATCACTTTGCCCGAGCGGAAGTCGCAAGTCTTCGGGTTCGCAACCGAGTTCTCGCAGACGTAGCTCATGCCGTGCTCGAACACGCGGCCCTTGCACTTCGGGCATGCGCCGACCGGTTCCTGATCGGAGAAGTCGGGCGGTTCGCCGTCTTCGCCGCCCGCGTCCTGGCCGAAGTCGAACTCGAGCTTGTAGTTCTTGATCTCGTCGTCGAGCGACAGCTTGAGGATCGCCGAGAACGGACGGCCCATCTTGCTGCGAAAACCCGACAGCGGCCCGATCGTTTTGTTCTTCAGCAGTTCTTCGACTTCCTCGATCTCGAACTGGCGGCCGCCCGGAATCTTCGAGATGGAGAACTCGCACTTCGAACACGCGAAGCGGCGATAGTTTTCCTTCACCTGGCCGCCGCAGTTCGGACACGGCGTCTGCAACGTCGCGTAATCGCCGGGGATCGTGTCGGAATCGTATTCCTTCGCGCGCTTGACGATGGTCTGCGTCATGCGGGCAATTTCCTGCATGAACGCGTCGCGCGGCAGGTTGCCGCGTTCCATTTGCGACAGCTTGTATTCCCATTCGCCCGTCAGTTCGGGCGCGGTCAATTCCTTCACGCCGAGCCCGCGCAGGAGCGTCATCAACTGGAATGCCTTGGCGGTCGGAATCAGATCGCGGCCTTCGCGGACCAGATACTTTTCGCCCAGCAACCCTTCGATGATGGCGGCGCGCGTGGCCGGCGTACCGAGCCCCTTCGCGGCCATCGCCTCACGCAATTCGTCGTCCTCGACGAGCTTGCCCGCGCCTTCCATTGCCGACAACAACGTGGCTTCGTTGTAGCGTGCCGGCGGTTTGGTGACGAGCTGCTGCGCGGCGATCTTGTCGGTCTTGACCTTCTCGTCCTTCTGCACCGGCACGAGGTTGGCATCTTCACCGCTGATTTCGCGGCCGTAGATTTGCAACCAGCCCGGCTCCACCAGAACCTTGCCTTCGGTCTTGAAGTGATGACCGACGACTTCGGTGATACGCGTGGTCACGCGGTATTCGGCAGCCGGGAAAAACACCGACAGAAAACGCTTCACCACGAGGTCGTAAAGCTTCTGTTCCGGCTCGGACAGGTTCTTCGGCGCCTGCAGCGTCGGGATGATTGCGAAGTGGTCGCTGATCTTCGAGTTATCGAAGATGCGCTTGTTCGGCTTCACCCAGCCCTTGTCGAGCACTTGCTTGGCAAACGGCAAGTAGTTGTTGCTCTCCTTGAGCATGCCGAGCGTCTGCTTGACCGTGTCCATATAGTCTTCGGGCAGCGCGCGCGCGTCAGTCCGCGGATAGGTCAGCACCTTGTGCTTTTCGTACAGCGCCTGAGCGAGACCCAGCGTGTTCTTCGCCGAGAAGCCGAAGCGGCCGTTGGCCTCGCGCTGCAAGCTCGTCAAGTCGAACAGTGCCGGCGACAGTTGCGTGGACGGCTTCGACTCTTCCCTGACGACACCGATCTGACCGCGGCAAGCGGCGACGATCGTCTCCGCCGCGGGCAGCGCCCACAGACGCGAGTCGCGCTTCTCCGGGTCGAACTCGTCGCGCTTGAACTTCGGATCGAACCAGCGGCCCTCGTAGAAGCCGGCCGCGCAGACAAACTCGGCCTTCACTTCCCAATAGTCGCGCGGCACGAAGCGGCGAATCTTTTCCTCGCGCTCGACGACGATGGACAGCGTCGGCGTCTGCACGCGTCCGACCGTGGTCAGGAAGAAGCCGCCGCCCTTGCTGTTGAACGCGGTCATCGCGCGTGTGCCGTTGATGCCGACGAGCCAGTCCGCTTCCGAGCGGCAACGAGCCGCGTCCGCAAGCGGTTGCATCTCTTCGTCGCTGCGCAGACGCGCGAAGCCGTCGCGGATCGCGGCGGGCGTCATCGATTGCAGCCACAGGCGCTGCACCGGCTGCTTCGCTTTCGCGTGCTGCGCGATCAGGCGGAAAATCAGCTCGCCCTCGCGCCCCGCGTCGCATGCGTTGATGAGCCGGTCGATGTCTTTGCGCTTGAGCAGCTTGGTCAGCACCTTCAGGCGCGACTCGCTCTTCGCGATCGGATTCAGATCGAAATGCGGCGGAATGACGGGCAGATTGGCGAAACTCCACTTGCCGCGTTTGACTTCGTATTCTTCGGGCGCGGCGATTTCCAGCAGATGGCCCACTGCCGATGAGAGAACGTACTCGTCGCTCTCGTAGTACTCGTCATGCTTGGTAAAACCGCCCAAAGCGCGCGCGATGTCGTTCGCGACGGAAGGCTTTTCGGCGATGATCAGTGCTTTAGACATGACTCGATGTGAGGTTGGTATATCCGGGTTGGTGGCCTTGAGCGCGCCCAGTTGGCGCGACCCTCGTTTGCGACCTTGCTACCCATTAACGACCGCTTTATAGCACACGGCGCGAAAGCGGCGTGTCAACTGCCATAAAAGCGGGCATAAAAGCGGCCCTAAAAGCGCGCCATCATGATTGCGCGTCCGGCGCTCCGACAACCTGCGGCAAACGCGCTGTGCGCCGCTCGCAACCGCCGTGCCGCCGAGGCCGTCGCGATCCGCTCGGCGCTGTCGACGAAGCCGTGAATCTGGCGCTCAGGCAGCCGCCAGCGCGGGCCGCAATTTGGGCGCGCCGACGACGCCCGGCAGCGCGGTCAGGTCCGAGAGCATCCGCTCGACAATCCCTGCTTGCGGCAAAACGGTGCCGAAAAAACGTGTCGTTACCGAGTCTTCGATCAGGATGGTCGGAAAATTCTCGACGTCGAGATCGTCGAATCGATCCGCATGCGTTTCGATGTCGATCCATGCGAAGCAGATTTGCGGATGCCGCTCGGCCAGCTTGTCGAACGCCTCGCGATACTCGCGGCAGGTTCCGCACCATTCCGCGCACAGGCAGGCCACGAACAGCGTGTCGGGCTCATTGACGCGCTCGGCGATCCGGTCGTGGTCGGTGTCGAGATTCAGCGCGGGCATGGTGGTTCCTCTAGTGCTTTGTCGAATGCTTTGGCGGATGCGTTGGCGGATGCGTTGGCGCGAATGTAGCATGGCCGATCCCGGAGAGTGGTCAAGGGGCGTCAACATGCGTTAGCCGTGGCTTGCCCGCGTGTAGCGCCCGCCGGGCAGCGCGCTGACGTGGCCGGCGAGTTCCAGTTGCAGCAGCGTCGTCTGCAGGACCGCGTATTCCATCTCGGTGCGCGTGGCGAGAATTTCAAGGCTAGTCGGCGCGTGGCCCAGCGCGGCGAGCAGTTTTTGCGCGTCGGGGTCGGGTACATCGCGTACGTTCGGGGCGCGTGCTTCGGCGGCTATGGGTTGCGGCTCGGCGTTTGCCTGCGCCTTCGCCTGGGACTGCGCGTATGTCGCCGCCTCGTCGCGCTGCGCCGAACGTCGCGCCGGCGCCGTGCAGTCCGCCGCCGTTGCGTCGTCGTCGAACGTGCGCGTCGGCGCCCGCTGCCCGCGAACGCCTGCAACGCCCACAGCCGCAGTCTTCGCAAACCCCAATTCCTCCAGCACTTCCTCAGGCGTCTCGACCAGCTTCGCGCCCTGCTTGATCATCCGATGACACCCGCGCGACAACGGCGCGTGGATCGAGCCCGGCAACGCAAAGATATCGCGGCCCATCTCGTTGGCGAGCCGCGCGGTGATCAGCGAGCCCGAGCGCATGGCCGCCTCGACGACCAGCACGCCGCTGACGAGTCCGGCGATCAGCCGATTACGCTGCGGAAAGTTGGCCGCGCGCGCCGGCGTGCCGAGCGGCCACTCCGACAGAATCGCGCCTTGCAGCGCGATTTGCCGCGCAAGCGCGTGGTGCGCGGCCGGATAAACGAGATCCGCGCCGGTGCCGATCACCGCGACCGTGCTGCCGACGCCCGCGAGCCCGCCCCGATGCGCCGCGCCGTCGATGCCTCTCGCGAGCCCCGACACAACCGTCACGCCCGCCGCCGAAATCGTCCGCGCGAAGCGTTCGGCGTCTTCCTCACCTTGCGGCGTCGCGCTGCGGCTGCCCACCAGCGCGACCGCGCGCGTGTGCAACAGCTCGAGCCGCCCCTTTATATATAGCAGCGGCGGCGGATCGGGCATGGTCAGCAGCGCCGGCGGATAGGCGGGGTCGTCGAGCGTGACGACCTGGTTACCGGGCAGCTCGCGCCATGCGATCACCGCTTCCAGTTGGGCGTCGAAGTCCGGGCCGGTCGGCGCCAGCGCCGCGCGCGCCGCGGCGTCGCCGGCAATCGCGGCGAGCGTCTCATGCTCCTGCCGAAAAATCGCCTCGGGCAGCCCGAAAGCGCCCAGCAGCAGGCGCAGCGCGGTGGGTTTGAGCCCCGGCGCGAGAGAGAGCCGCAGCCACGCGGCGAGTTCAAGATCCGTTGAAGGCAAGGTGTGCATTGCGGGTCGATCCTCGTGCAGCGCCAGCGGGCAGGCGGGCGCCATGCTAAAATTTTCATCATCCGAAATAACTGCAGCGCCGCGCCCACCCGCGCGGGCTCGTCGTCTAGCGCGTGTGGCGCGTTGAATCGAACCGGTTCGACACCATCTATCGTGTGCGCATTGCGACGTGCCGACAACCTGGCCGAATGGCCAACGCGGGCCTTCTCATGGTCAGCGGCGTCTAAAAATCACTCTCGAAATCATGGCTTTACTGAACATCCTCAATTACCCGGACAAACGGCTGCACAAGGTTGCAAAGCCGGTGGAAGAGGTTAACGACCGTATCCGCCGCCTCGTCGCGGATATGGCGGAAACCATGTACGCCGCGCCGGGCGTGGGCCTCGCGGCCACCCAGGTCGACGTGCATGAGCGCGTGATCGTGATCGACGTCTCGGACGCGCACGATCAACTGCTCGCGTTCATCAACCCGGAAATCGTCTGGTCGAGCAACGAGAAGAAGCTGTCGGAAGAGGGCTGTCTGTCCGTGCCGGGCATTTACGACAACGTCGAGCGTGCGGAGAAAGTGCGCGTGCGGGCGCTCAACGAAAAGGGCGAAACCTTCGAGATGGACTGCGAGGGACTGCTTGCCGTGTGCATCCAGCACGAGATGGATCACCTGATGGGCCACGTGTTCGTCGAATATCTGTCGCCGCTCAAGCAAACGCGCATCAAGAGCAAGATGAAGAAGCTCGCCCACGCAATGTAATGCGCGCCCATTCCGCTACCTGCTCGCCCTCCCGCTCATGAGTCATTCGTTGCGCGTTGTCTTTGCCGGCACGCCGGAATTCGCTTCGGCTGCGCTGGCGGCCATCCACGGCGCCGGTTTTGCGGTGCCGCTCGTGCTCACGCAGCCGGACCGGCCGGCGGGGCGCGGCATGAAATTGCAGGCGAGTCCCGTCAAGCGCTACGCCGTGGAACATGGGATCGCGGTCGCACAGCCGCCTTCGTTGCGCCGCGCGGGCAAGTATCCGGCTGAGGCGGCGGCGGCCATCGAGCAGTTGCGCGCCACGCCGCACGACGTGATGGTGGTGGCCGCGTACGGCCTGATCCTGCCGCAGGAAGTGCTCGACATCGCGACGCACGGCTGCATCAATATTCACGCGTCGCTGTTGCCGCGCTGGCGCGGCGCGGCGCCGATTCATCGCGCGATCGAGGCGGGCGACGCCGAAACCGGCATCACGCTGATGCAGATGGACGCCGGCCTCGACACGGGCGCGATGATTTCCGAAATCCGCACGCCCATTTCCGCCGACGACACCACCGCCACCTTGCACGACCGCCTCGCGCAGGCCGGCGCGAAGCTGATCGTCGAGGCGCTCGTCGAACTCGAACGCAGCGGCAAGCTGGCCTCAACGCCGCAACCCGCCGACGGCGTGACCTACGCCGAAAAGATCGGCAAGCACGAGGCCGCGCTCGACTGGCGCCGGCCGGCCGCGGTGCTCGCGCGCCAGGTGCGCGCATTCGATCCGTTTCCTGGCGGCGTGGCGACGCTCGAGGACGGAACCGCGATCAAGATCTGGGCGGCCGCCGCCCAAGACAGCACAAACAACGCGGCGCCCGGCACGATCACCGGTGTTTCGCCGGAAGGCGTCGTCGTGGCCTGCGGCGAAGGCGCGTTGCGTCTCACGCAACTGCAAAAACCCGGCGGCAAGCGGCTCCCGGCGCGCGAATTCCTGGCTGGCTTCGGACTCGCCGCAGGCCAGCGTTTCCACATTCCCGACGCAAACTAGCACGGCCTCGCGGCGCTTGCCCATCGTCCATTCGGCCGATGGCGAGCGGCCCCGTCGCGCGTCCGCCGCGCGTTAGAATCCGTCATGCAAAGGCCCAGCTTTCGAGGATTCCCATGTTCGGCATCACCCATTTCGAGTTTTTCGTCGTCGCCGTTTTTCTGCTGAACGTCACGCCCGGGCCGGATACGGCTTATATCGTCGGGCGCAGCGTCGCACAGGGGCGCGGGGCGGGGCTCATGTCCGCGCTGGGCATTTCGGCGGGCTGCTGCGTGCACTCGCTCGCGTGCGCGTTCGGCCTGACGGCGCTGCTCGCGGCGTCGGCCACTGCGTTCACCGTCATCAAGTTCGTCGGCGCGATTTATCTGATTTATCTCGGCGTACGCCTTATTTTTGCGAAGCCAGCCGCCGACGAGGCCCGCGGCCAGGCACGCGGGGCCGGTGCCCCGAAGTCGTTGCGCCAGCTTTTCCTGCAAGGCTTCTGGACCAACGTGCTGAACCCGAAGGTGGTGCTTTTCTTCGTTTCGTTCTTCCCCCAGTTCGTTACCGCCGGCACGGATCAGAAGGCGCTCGCCTTTCTGACGCTCGGCGCGGTCTTCGTGGTCATGAGCATGCTGTGGAACAGCTTTGTCGCGTGGATCGCCGGCAGCGTCACGCAGCGCTTCTCCGGCAAGCCGTCGGTCAAGAAGTGGCTGGACCGCGGTGTCGGCAGCGCCTTTGTCGGCCTGGGGATCAAGCTCGCCACTGCATCGAGATGATTGAATTTTTCGCGCGCGTCCATATCTAACATTTCGCTTACAGTCAGGCATAATCAGGCGCCGCGATGATGCGGCACGGATATGAACCCCGCGTTAGGGCAAGGAGTTGCAGACATGTTCAATTGGGTCAAAACCGCGATGTTGATGGCCGCGATCACGGCCCTTTTCATCGTGATCGGCGGAATGATAGGCGGGTCGCGCGGCATGACGATCGCGCTCGTCATTGCGCTCGGTATGAATTTTTTCTCGTACTGGTTCTCGGACAAGATGGTGCTGCGCATGTACAACGCGCAGGAAGTCGACGAAACCAGTGCGCCGCAGTTTTATCGCATGGTGCGTGAACTCTCCACGCGTGCCGGCTTGCCGATGCCGCGCGTCTATCTGATCAACGAAGATGCGCCGAACGCGTTCGCTACGGGCCGCAATCCGGAGCACGCGGCGGTTGCCGCGACCACCGGCATTCTGCGCGTGCTGTCCGAGCGCGAAATGCGCGGCGTGATGGCGCACGAACTCGCGCACGTCAAGCATCGCGACATTCTGATCTCGACGATCTCGGCCACCATGGCCGGCGCGATCTCGGCGATCGCGAACTTCGCGATGTTCTTCGGCGGCCGCGACGAAAACGGGCGTACCACGAACCCGATCGCCGGCATCGCGGTCGCGCTGCTCGCGCCTATCGCCGGTGCGCTGATCCAGATGGCGATTTCGCGCGCGCGTGAATTCGAGGCCGACCGCGGCGGCGCGCAGATTTCAGGCGACCCGCAGGCGCTCGCGTCGGCGCTCGACAAGATTCATCGTTATGCGAGCGGCATTCCGTTTCCCACAGCCGAACAGCATCCGGCCACCGCGCAGATGATGATCATGAACCCGCTCGCGGGCGGCAGCATCGCGAATCTGTTTTCGACGCACCCGGCAACGGAAGAGCGCATTGCGCGCCTGATGGAAATGGCCCGCACCGGGCGCTTCGAATAAGCGCGTAGCGCGCGGCGTGACAAAAGGCGAGTCTTCGGGCTCGCCTTTTTATTTGCTGGCCGCGGTGATCGACGCGGCCGCGCGCACTGCACACGCCCGCTCGCGGTCCACACGCCGCGCCACGCTACAATGTGTGCTCATTGTGCCGCGCCTACCGCGCGGCCTGCCTTTGTTCTTCCATGATCCCAAAGCCTTCTTCGCGTTCTGCTTCTTCGTCGGCGCGTCCGCGCGAATCCCGCTTGTCCGTGCTGCATCTCGCGCCGGAATCGCTCGGCTTCGCGCTCGATTGCGCCGCGCAGGCCGTCGGCGCCGTGCGCCTCGGCGCGGCTTTGCCGGCCGCGCTGCAAACCGTTTTCGTGGCCGCGCCCGAGGGCAGTGCCGCTGCCGCGCGCGGCGCGGTGCAGGACATCGCGTATCGCACGATGCGGCGTCTCGGGACGGCTGAGTGGCTGATCGCGAAGCTCGTTAAGAAAGCGCCGCCGCCGCATGTCGGTCACGTACTGGCCTGCGCGCTCGCGCTATTAATCGACGACGAAGCGAGCGCCGCCTATACGCCGTTCACCGTGGTCGACCAGGCGGTCGGGGCGATCTCGGCTCGCCGTGAATTCGCTTTCGCGAAGGGGCTCGTCAACGCCGTGCTGCGCAACTTCCTACGCGAACGCGACGCGCTGCTGACAGAAGCGCAAGCCGACGAAGTCGCGCGCTGGAATTACCCGACATGGTGGATCGACGCCGTGAGACGCGCATGGCCCGAAGCATGGCAAGACGTGCTCGCGGCCGGCAATACGCAAGGCCCGTTGACGCTGCGCGTGAACGCGCGTCATTCGACGGTCGAAGCGTACCTGCAAGTGCTCGAGGACCATCACATCAGCGCGAGCAAGGTCGGCGACTACGCGGTGATGCTCGCCACGCCGATGCCGGTCGATCGCATTCCTGGCTTTAACGAGGGCGTCGTGTCCGTGCAGGACGCGGGCGCGCAGCTCGCCGCGCAACTGCTCGGCGTGCGCGACGGCATGCGCGTGCTCGACGCGTGCGCAGCGCCGGGCGGCAAGACAGGGCATCTGCTGGAACTCGCGAACCTGCAATTGGTGGCGCTCGAAAGCGACGTGTCGCGCGCGCGGCGGATCGGCGAAAACCTGCAGCGGCTCAAGCTCGAAGCGGAGGTGCGAATCGGCGACGCCGGCGCGCCGTCCAAATGGCACGACGACATCGACCAGCCGTTCGACCGCATTCTCGCCGACGTGCCGTGCTCGGCGTCGGGCATCGTGCGGCGTCATCCGGACATTCGCTGGTTGCGCCGCGCGTCCGATATTCCCGCGCTCGTCGACGAACAGCGGCGCATTCTCGGCGCGCTCTGGCCGCTCGTGAAACCTGGCGGCGAATTGCTTTACGTTACGTGCTCGATCTTTCCCGAAGAAGGCGAGTTGCAGGCGCAGTGGTTTGGAAACAAATATCAGGATGCGGTACGATTGGACGCGCCGGGGCAACTTCTACCTTCAGTCGCCCGCGCGCCCGCCGACACATCGGCCGGTTCCCATGCCGGAGAATTCGCTGACATCAGCGCCGGCGCGAACTCAGACCACGACGGATTTTTCTACGCGCGCTTTCAGAAACGGTGACCATCAAACGCTTCTTCCCGCTTCGGCTCGCTGCCGTGCTCTGGGTCGCGCTGGCCGTCTGGCTTGCGGCACCCGGCGCCGCGCACGCCGACTCGATCGCCGTGCAGCGCGCTTCGCTGCAAGCGGACAACACCGGTTGGAGCCTCGACGCGCGTTTCGACTTCGATTTGAACAGCAATCTCGAAGACGCGGTCAATAAAGGCATTCCGCTTTACTTCACGACCGACTTCGAACTGAGCCGGCCGCGCTGGTACTGGTTCGACGAACAGCCGGTCAACGTGTCGCAGAGTCTGCGTCTGTCGTTCCAGCCGCTCACGCGCGAATATCGCGTGTCGAGTGTGTCGTCCGGCGGTTTGCAGCTTGGCTTTTCCACGCTGAAAGACGCGCTCGCGGTCATCAAGCATGTGTCGTCGTGGCATGTGATCGAGCGCAACGACGTGCATGCCGGCGAAACGTACAACGCGTCGGTGCGCATGCAGCTCGACATCGCGTTGATGCCCAAGCCGTTTCAGATCGACGCGGTGAATAACCGCGACTGGAACCTCGCTTCCGAATGGAAGCGCTTTACTTTCACGGTGACCGAACGTGCTAAATAAAGTGCGCTCCGCCACCAGTGTCAGCAGCATCGTCGTGCGCGTGCTGGTCTCTACGGTCGCCGTGACGGCCGTGCTGCTGCTCGTGCTGCTCGCCGCGGCAAGCGCGAATACCGAATTCTTCGACCGCTATTACCAGTGGCTGTATGCCGCGAATCTGGTGGTCGCGATGATCTTTCTGCTGGTGGTGGCGACGCTCGTCATCATCATCATCGTGCGATTGCGAAAGGGTAAGTTCGGCACGCGGCTGCTTGCGAAGCTGGCGTTTTTCATGGCGCTCGTCGGCGTGGTGCCGGGCGGCATCATCTATGTGGTCTCGTATCAGTTCGTGTCGCGCAGCATCGAATCGTGGTTCGACGTGAATGTCGAAACCGCGCTGACGTCGGGCCTGAATCTCGGGCGCGGCATGCTCGACGCGTCGCTGTCCGATCTGCAAACCAAGGGCCGCCTGATGTCCGAGCAGCTTGCGAGCGCGGACGCCGCCGGCACGACGCTCACGTTGCTGCGTCTGCGCGATCAGTTCGGCGTGCAGGAGGCGACGATCGTCGAACCGACGCGCAGCATGTCCGGCGCGACGCCCGACATGCATGTGGTCGCGCAGGCATCGAGTAACTACGCGTCGCTCGTGCCGAACGATCTGCCCACGCCGCTGATGGTCGACGCGGCGCGCGGGCGCGGCTACGCGGCGATTGAAGGCGAAGTCGACGGCGATCCTCGCGCCCACGGCAGCAAGGGCGCGCTGCGGCTGCGCGTCGTGCAGCGCATTCCCGATTCGAACGCTTCGCTGCTGCAGCCCACCGAGCGCTTCCTGCAACTCACGCAGCCGGTGTCGCAATCGCTTGCACGCAATGCCGACGCCGTGCAGCGCGCGTATCGCGAGTATCAGGAGAAAGCGCTCGGACGTACGGGGCTGCGCAAGATGTACATCGGCACGCTGACGCTCGCGCTGTTCCTCGCGACCTTCATCGCGATGATGCTCGCGCTCGCGCTCGGCAATCAGCTCGCACGGCCGCTCTTCCTGCTCGCTCAAGGCACGAAGGAAATCACCGAGGGCGATTACACGCCGAAGCGCGAAATCAAGTCGCGCGACGAACTCGGCTTTCTCACGCAGTCGTTCAATGCGATGACGCGGCAGTTGTCCGAGGCGCGCGCCGCGGTTGAGAACAACCGCATCGCGCTCGAGCATTCGAAGGCGTATCTGGAGAGCATTCTCGCGAACCTGACGGCCGGCGTGTTCGTGTTCGACCGGCAGTTCCGCCTCACTACCGCGAATCGCGGCGCCGAGCGCATCTTCCGTCAGCAGTTCCAGGAAGTGCTCGGCTCGGCGCTCGAACAGATCGGCGTGCTAAGCGAATTCGGCGGCATGGTGCGCAAGGCCTTTGCCGATCGCGAAGCGGCAAGCGGCGACGGTCACGACGACGGCGGTCACTGGCAGCAACAGTTTTCGGTTCAGGTGGCGGGCGAATCCGAGCCGCTCACGCTGCTCGTGCGCGGCGCGCGCCTTGTGTCCGCAACCGATCGCGACGCGCAGGACATGCAGACGTCGGGCTACGTCGTTGTGTTCGACGACATCTCGGACGTGATCTCCGCGCAGCGTTCCATTGCGTGGGGCGAAGTGGCGCGGCGGCTCGCGCATGAGATCAAGAATCCGCTCACGCCGATCCAGCTTTCGGCCGAGCGTTTGCAGATGAAGCTAGCGGACAAGCTGACGCCGTCCGACGCCGATGTCTTGAAGCGCGGCGCGACCACGATCGTGAACCAGGTCGCGGCGATGAAGCAGATGGTCGACAACTTCCGCGACTACGCGCGCACGCCGCCCGCTGTGCTCGCGCATCTGCAATTGAACGAACTCGTGAGCGAAGTGCTGACGCTGTACGGTATCGAAGAAGGCAAGGGCGCCATTCAGGTCGAGCTCTCCGAACTGCCCGCGATTCGCGGCGACGCCACGCAATTGCGCCAAGTGATCCACAACCTGCTGCAGAATGCACAGGACGCGGTGGCCGACGTCGAGCGCCCGCGTGTGCTGCTCGAGACGAGGACAGTAGAATACGGAGACCCCGATGCGCAAGGCAAGGCGCGCATCGCGGTGCGGCTGACAGTGTCGGATAACGGACCGGGTTTCCCCACGCGCATTCTCACGCGTGCATTCGAACCTTACGTGACGACCAAGGCCAAGGGCACGGGCCTGGGTCTTGCGATGGTCAAGAAGATCGTCGACGAACATGGCGCGCGCATCGACATTCGCAACCGCATGAAAGCGGGCGATGTGATCGAAGGCGCGCAGATTTCGATTCTCTTCCTTCAACTGGCAGACGACGCCGCGGCTCCCGAAGCGGGACCGCGTCCTGCGCACGGCGGTACGTCGCAGGGAAAGACAAAAGCAACAGTGCAGACAAAGGCAGCGTAAATGGCAACCATCCTGGTGGTAGATGATGAAATGGGCATCCGGGAATTGCTCTCGGAGATCCTAAGCGACGAGGGGCATGTCGTGGAGGCGGCGGAAAACGCGCAGCAGGCGCGCGAGTTCCGCTTGCGTCAGGCGCCGGACCTGGTGCTGCTCGACATCTGGATGCCCGATACCGACGGCGTGACGTTGCTCAAGGAATGGGCTGCGCAAGGGCAACTGACCATGCCGGTGATCATGATGTCCGGTCACGCGACCATCGACACGGCAGTCGAAGCGACCAAGATCGGCGCGCTCAACTTTCTTGAGAAGCCGATCGCGTTGCAGAAACTGCTGAAAGCCGTCGAACAGGGCCTCGCGCGCGGCACGGCGGCGGTCGCGCCTGGCGGCGTGGCGGCGAAATCCCCGTTGCCGATGAATTCGTCGACGGTGGCTTCGGCCGCGGCTCTGCCGATGCTGTCCGCCGACGGTCACGGCAGCGGCGTGCTTGCGGCGCAAACGGCGTCCATTTCGTTCGACATTCCGCTGCGCGATGCACGCGATGCATTCGAGCGCGCGTACTTCGAATATCACCTCGCGCGCGAGAACGGCAGCATGACGCGCGTCGCGGAAAAGACCGGACTGGAGCGCACGCATTTGTATCGCAAGCTCAAGCAACTCGGCGTCGATCTCGGCAAGAACAAAGGTGAGTGAAAGGGCGAGCGGAGACCGCGGATCGCGGGCCGACTTTGCTTTCGCAGATTTTTTGGACAAGGGGGCTTGCCCAGTAGATGACCCTTTGATATCATTTCGTTCTTCGTTGGCCCGGTAGCTCAGTTGGTAGAGCAGCGGATTGAAAATCCGCGTGTCGATGGTTCGATTCCGTCCCAGGCCACCAGGATTCAGCCCCAGGAAATCGCAAGATTCCTGGGGCTTTTCCTTTTGCGGTGGGTTTCATTGCGTCATCCGTGTGGCGTCAGCAGTAGGCTGGGGCGCCCGGCGAGTTTCGGCATCGCGTGATAAAATCGCGCCAGTTCAATGACTTGCATGCGAGTGCGTCGCCCGCCGCCGAATGTGTCGAAGCGCGTGCGACCACGCCGCGATCCGCACCGAACCCCTCGCCCGACGATCAACGGTATAAGCGCCCAGCAGCTTTGCGGCTAAAGGCGCGGCCTATACTGCTTTGGGCCGGCAGCAGTGCCGGCTCGCGTCGCGCCGCGTTGCTTGCATGGCGCACCTCGCGCAGCGCGACGCGGCACTCATCATTCACGGAGTTTCACGGTGATCCGCAAAGACGCTAAACGTAGCGCTCTGGTGCTGTTTTCCGGCGGCCAGGATTCCGCCACGTGCCTCGCATGGGCGCTTGAACGATATGACACGGTCGAGACGCTCGGCTTCGATTATGGTCAGCGGCATCGCGTCGAACTCGAATGCCGCGAGGGTTTTCGCAATGCAGTGGCGCGCACGTTTCCCGCATGGGGCGAGCGCCTCGGCGACGATCACATGATCGACCTGTCGGTGCTTGGCGCGATCAGCGAAACGGCAATGACGCGCGAAATCGAGATCGAGGCCACGGCGAGCGGTTTGCCGAACACCTTCGTGCCGGGCCGCAACCTGATGTTCATGACGATCGCCGCGGCCATCGCTTATCGGCGGGGTCTGGAGGTGCTGGTCGGCGGAATGTGCGAGACGGATTTCTCCGGCTACCCCGATTGCCGCGACGACACGATGAAGGCGTTGCAGGTCGCGCTGAATCTCGGCATGGACTCGCGCTTCGCGCTCGAAACGCCGCTGATGTGGCTCGACAAGGCCGACACGTGGCGGCTCGCGCATGAACTGGGCGGCGACGAACTGGTGGAACTGGTGCGCGTCGAGACCCACACCTGCTACGTCGGCGAGCGCGCGGAACTGCATGCGTGGGGTTTCGGCTGTGGCGAATGCCCGGCGTGCCGCTTGCGCAAGCGTGGCTATGAAGCCTATCTCGCCGGCGAGAAGGTAACCGAGCCGGCGTGAGAATTCCGCGCAGCGGCGCGGGTTTGGCAATCATTGTTAGGTACACAAGCACTACAAGGTACGAAAGTACCAGCACACGGTACAGGGCGGAAAGCAGCATGACGTACGCGGTCAAGGAAATCTTCTACACGTTGCAAGGCGAGGGCGCGAATGCCGGACGCCCGGCCGTGTTTTGCCGCTTCGCCGGCTGCAATCTGTGGTCGGGTCGCGAGGAAGATCGCGCGGACGCCGTGTGCCGCTTCTGCGACACGGATTTTGTCGGCACCGATGGCGAGAACGGCGGCAAGTACCGCACCGCCGCCGACCTCGTGCAGATGATCGCGTCGCAATGGCCCGAGGGCGAGGGCCAGCGCTTTGTCGTGTGCACCGGCGGCGAGCCGATGCTGCAGATCGACCAGCCGCTCGTCGACGCGCTGCACGCGGCCGGTTTCGAAATCGCCATTGAAACGAACGGCTCGTTGCCGGTTCTCGAGACGATCGACTGGATTTGCGTGAGCCCGAAGGCCGACGCGCCGCTCGTCGTCACGAAGGGCAATGAACTGAAAGTCGTGATTCCGCAGGACAACCAGCGCCTGTCCGACTACGCGAAGCTCGACTTCGACTATTTCCTCGTCCAGCCGATGGACGGCCCGTCGCGCGACATCAACACCAGGCTCGCGATCGACTGGTGCAAACGCCATCCGCAATGGCGCCTGTCGATGCAGACCCACAAGTATCTGAACATTCCCTGATTTGCCGTGCTGACGATTACACGAAAACTCGAATTCGACGCGGGTCACCGCATCCCCGATCACCGCAGCCAGTGCCGTAATCTGCACGGCCATCGCTATGTGCTCGAAATCACGCTGCAAGGCGACCTGGTCGACACCGAAGGCGCGCCCGATCGCGGCATGGTGATGGACTTCGCCGACGTGAAGTCGCTGGCTGTCGAGCATCTCGTCGACAAGTGGGACCACGCGTTCCTCGTCTACGAATGCGACTCGCAAGTGCGCGGCTTCCTCGAAACCATGGCGGGCCACAAGACGGTCGTGCTCGACCGTATTCCGACCGTGGAAAATCTCGCGGCCGTCGCGTTCGACGTGCTCGCCAACGTCTACGACGCGCACTACGGCGTGAATCTGCGTCTGCATAAGGTGCGCCTGTACGAGACGCCGAACTGCTGGGCCGACGTGGTCCGCGACTAACGCTTCCGAACGCTGCGGCTGCGCGGCCCTGCTGCCGCGTTATTGTCACGGTATGATCGCTCCCACAACCACACGGAGCGAGACATGCCGGTCACAGCATTGCGTCGCAGCAGGCAAAGAGGCCACCCGCGTCCGGGCCAGGCTTCTCGCCGCACTCATCATCCGGCAGGCACGCTCGTCGGCTGCCGCGGGCCCATCTGCGGCGGCCTTCACCGTCATGGAGCGGGGCGATGAGCACTTTCACGAATCCCCTCAAGCAACGTCTTAAAGAAGCCGATCCGCTGTTCGGGCTATGGCTGTCGCTCGGCAGCGATGCCGCCGCGGAGGCGCTCGCGCACGCCGGCTTCGACTGGCTGCTGATCGATATGGAACACGCGCCCAACGACAGCGGCGACGTGACCTCGCAATTGCGTGCGATCGCCGCCGCGCATTTGCCGAGCGAACCGGTGGTGCGTCTGCCGGCCAGCGAGGCGTGGCTCGTCAAGCGTGTGATGGATGCCGGCGCGCGCACGCTGATGTTTCCGAACATCGAGTCCGCCGAAGAAGCGGCGCACGCGGTGCGGCTCACGCAATATCCGAGCGCCGAGGCGGTCGATGGTCTGCGCGGCGTCGCCGGAGTGGTGCGAGCCGCGGCCTACGGCATGCGGCGCGACTACGTGCAAACGGCTAACGCGCAGATCGCGACCATCGTGCAGATCGAGTCGGCGCGCGGACTCGACGAAGTGGAAAAGATCGCGGCGACGCCGGGCGTCGATTGCCTGTTCGTCGGCCCTGCCGATCTCGCGGCGAGCCTCGGCCATCTCGGCGATTCGAAGCACGCCGACGTGCAGGCGGCCATGGCGCGCATCGTCAGCGCGGCCGACAAGGCGGGCATCGCAGCCGGCATTTTTTCGATGGACGCCGCGAGCGCAAGGCAGCATCGCGACAGCGGTTTTCGTTTTATCGCTCTGGCCGCCGACGTCATGTGGATGTTGCGCGCAACCCGCCAGGCGTTGCAGGAGGTAAGAGCATGAAGTGGATGATGCGTGGCGTCGTCGTGCGGCTGGCTGTCGCGGCGGCGCTGACGGCGGGCATGACGGGCATGGCGGCGCAGGCGCAGGATCGCCTCGCGAAACCGAACGATCCCGAGACGCAAACGGCGGTTGCCGACTACAACGCCGGCAATTTCGCTGCGGCGCTTGCCGAATTCCGCAAGGCGGCCGAGCGCGGCAGCCGCCTCGCGCAGTTCAATTACGCGATGATGCTGCTCAACGGCGAGGGCACGGCGGTCAACGTCGACGAAGGCAAGAAATGGCTGCGCAAGGCCGCGGATGCCAACATGTCTCACGCGCAATACGTGTACGGCAAGATGTACGACGATGGCGAGTTTGTCGGCCGCGATCCGGTCGAGGCGCACCGCTGGTTTCTCAGGGCCGCGCAGCAGGGCCATGTGCAGGCGGAACTGGCGCTCGCCAATCAGTTCCTCGATGGACGCGGCACCGATCGCGACAACAAGCAGGCGTTCGTCTGGTACAAGAAGGCGGCCGAGGGCGGCGACATGACCGCGCAGTACGTGACCGGCTCGTTCTATGAGCGCGGCGGCGACGGTGTGGACAAGAATCTGAACGTGGCGCGAGCGTATTACGCAGCGGCCGCCGCGCAGGGCGATCCGGCGGCGCGCCTGAAGTATCAGCAACTGAGTGCGCAGTTGCGGGATCACAAGGAAGTGAAGCCGCAGTAGGTGCAGTGAGCGCAGTGCATGCGGTCGACGCAGTAAACGAGAAGGGGCGCGCCTTGCGGTGCGCCCCTTCTGTTTTGCAGCGCTTGCGTTCGCGTTCGCGCTCGCGATGCCGGGACGCTAGCTCTGCATCAACCGCTTCTGGCGAGCAACGCTCATGATGAGGCCGATGGCGACGCCGAGCGTCGTCAGCGCGGTGCCGCCGTAACTCATGAAGGGCAACGGCACGCCGACCACCGGCAAGATGCCGCTCACCATGCCGATATTGACGAACGCGTAGGTGAAGAACGCCATCGTCAGCGAGCCGGCGAGCAGGCGTCCGAACAACGTCGCGCCGTTTGCCGCGATATACAGCCCGCGCGCGATGAGCAGCATGTAAAGCGTGAGCAGCACGATGCCGCCCGCGAGCCCGAATTCCTCGGAGAACACCGCGAAGATGAAGTCGGTGTGCTTCTCAGGAATGAACTCCAGGTGCGCCTGCGTGCCCTTGAGCCAGCCCTTGCCGAGCGGCCCGCCGGAGCCGATTGCGATCACCGCCTGAATCGTGTGGAAGCCCTTGCCGAGCGGATCGGAAGTCGGATCGAGCAGCGTGCAGATGCGGTGCTTCTGGTAGTCGTGCATCAGCGGCCATTGCACGTCGGGCTGACAGATCTTGTCCTGGAATGCCGCGACGGAGCCGACCGCGATCACGCCGGCAATCAGCACCGGCACGATCAGCTTGAAACTCAGGCCCGCGAAATAGATCACGAATAAGCCGGCCGCGAACACGAGCACCGCAGTGCCGAGGTCAGGCTGCTTGGCGATCAGACCGACTGGCACGGCGAGGATCAGCAGTCCGACCACGAAGTCGTACCAGCGCATCACGCCTTCGCGCCGCTGATAGTACCAGGCGAGCATCAGCGGCGTCGCGATCTTCAGAATCTCCGACGGCTGAATCACCACGCCCACGTTGATCCAGCGCTTCGCGCCCTTGCGCGTGAGGCCGAACAGCGCGACCGCGACGAGTAAGGCAATGCCGAACGTATAGAGCGGGACGGCGAAGCGCATCAGCGTGGTGGGCGGAACATTGGCGAGTGCCCACATCAGCACGAACGTCAGCATGATGTTGCGCAACTGGTCTTCCACGCGGCCCGGCACGTCAAGGCTTGCGCTGTACAAGGTGACGATGCCGACGCACAGCAGCAGAAACACGATCAGTGCAAGCGGGCGATCGAAGCCCGCGAACATCCGCTTGATGCGGTCGAGCCAGGCGCGCTTGTCGAATTGCATGCCTTTCTCCTTATTCGTCGATGCCGCCGGAAACCGGCTGGCGTGGCGGCGCGGGCTCAGTGCCGCTGTCGCGCGATGATTCCCGGGCCGGGTGGGGCGTGGAGCGTGCGGCGGCAGCGGGCGCCGGCTCGCTTGCTGGTCCTGGCTGACGCGGGGCGGCGGGTTTGCGCTGGGTTGGGGCTTTTGTCGCTGAGGCTGGTGTGGCCGCAGCCGATGTCGCCGATGCCGGCAGATTGCGCGCTGCGCCGGTTTGCGCCGTGAGTGCAGGAGACTTTGATGTCGCCGCTGCCGGAGCTGAAGCGGCAGGCGTTGCTGTGGCGGCAGACGCACCGTTCGTAGACGCACCGTTCACCGACGAGCCCTTCGCCGGCACTCCGCTCACCTGTGCGCCGTTCACCTGCGCGCCATTCGCCGGCGCACCGCTCACCGACGCACCATTCACCCCCGAGGCGCCGTTCACCGATGCCGCCGCCCCAGACGCACCATTCACGGCCGCACTCGCACTCGCACCCGCCGCCGCAACCCCCGGCATCGGCAACGCCGTATACCCCGCCGCGATCTTCACCGGTTGCGCCGCCTCCTGCGGCGCCGGCGCACCACCGACTTCCGGCGCGGACGCGTCCTCGGTCGCCGATGCCGCCGCTGCCACAGCCGCCGCCTGAGCGCCGGGCTTGTTCTTGCCGACGAGGTAGTAGTCGAGCACCTTGCGCGCGATCGGCCCCGCCGACTCCGCGCCCCAGCCGCCGTTTTCGACGATCAACGCGAGCGCGATTTTCGGTTGCTCGGCCGGCGCAAAAGCGATGAAAAGCGCGTGGTCGCGCAAATGTTCGGCGATCGCGTGGCCCTTGTAGTTCGCGCCCTGCAGCGAGTAGACCTGCGCCGTGCCGGTCTTGCCCGCCGCCAGATACGGCGCGCCGATGAACACCTTCGACGCCGTGCCGTTCGTCACGACGCCTTCCATCGCGCGCTTGATGATGTCGATGTCCGACTGCTTGACGGGAATCTTGTCGCTCGGATCGCGCACGACCGGGCGCGTGTCTTTGGTGATCGGATTTTCGATGTCGCGCACGAGGTGCGGTTTCATCACGACACCATTGTTGGCGAGCGTGGCCGTCGCGTGCCCGAGCTGCAGGATCGTGAACGAGTTGTAGCCTTGCCCGATGCCGAGGCTGATCGTCTCGCCTTCGTACCACCTTTGCTGCTCGGGCTTGCGGTACGCCTTGCGCTTCCATTCCGTCGACGGCAGGATGCCGCGCGCCTCGCCCGCGATGTCGATGCCTGTAATCTGGCCGAAGCCCCACGGCTTCATGAAGTTTGCGATGTTGTTCACGCCGAGATCGTGCGCGAGCATGTAGAAGTACGTGTCGTTCGAGACGACGATCGCGCGGTTCATGTCGACCCAGCCCTGGCCGGAGCGCACGTCGTTGCGGAATGTGTGACCGCCGAACGTGTACGAGCCGGGGTCCTGGAAGCCCCAGCCCGGCGTGCGCTTGTGCAGCGTGAGCGCGGCGAGCGCCATGAACGGCTTGTAAGTCGAACCGGGCGGATAGGTGCCGTGCAGCGGCCGGTTCAGCAGCGGATGGTCGGGCGAGTTGTTGAGCTCGTCCCAGGTCTGCTGGTCGATGCCGTCGACGAACGAATTCGGATCGAAGCTCGGCGCCGACACGAACGCGAGCACATCGCCGGTTGCCGGTTCAATCGCGACCAGCGCGCCGCGCCGGCCCGCGAACGCCTGCTCGGCGACCTGTTGCAGGCCGATGTCGAGCGACAGCACGAGATTGTTGCCCGGCGTGGCCTGCGTGCGCGACAGCGTGCGCACGGGCCGGCCGCCCGCGGTGACTTCGACTTCCTCGAAACCGGTCTGCCCGTGCAACTCGGTCTCGTAGCTCTGCTCGACGCCGATCTTGCCGATGTAGTCGGTGCCCTTGTAGTTGTTGGCGTCCAGACGCGGATCGTAGTGCTCGGGATCGCTGTCGTTCTGATCGCTCGCGTCGTCGATGCGCTCCTGGTCGCGCTGCGAAATCCGGCCGATGTAGCCGATCACGTGCGCGGCCGTCGGGCCGAGCGGATATTGGCGGAACAGGCGCGCGCGCACTTCGACGCCGGGAAAGCGGAAGCGTTGCGCGGTGAAGCGCGCGACTTCGTCGTCGGTCAGGCGCGTGCGGATCGGCAGACTCTCGAAGTTCTTCGAGTCTTCCTGCAGCTTCTTGAAGCGGCGGCGGTCGCGGGCGTCGATGGAGACAACCGTGGCCAGATCGTCGATAACCGTTTCGAGCGGCGCGCCGAGCTTGGACGGCGTGATTTCCAGCGTGTAGGCCGAATAGTTTTTGGCCAGCACCACGCCGTTACGGTCGGTGATGATGCCGCGGTTCGGCACGATCGGCGCGACGGAAATGCGGTTTTCGTCGGCTTGCAGCGAGTACTTGCTGTAGTGCCAGACCTGCAGAAACAGGAAGCGAAAGCCGATCAGCCCGAAGCAGACGAACACGAACAGGCCCGCCGCCGCGACGCGCAGGCGGAACTTCGAGAGCTGTTGCTGAGTGTCCTTGAATTCGGTCATGCGATTCTGCAAAAGGCCGGGCGACGGCCATCATGAGTGTGCGCCTGATCCGGGCGGAACCGGAAGGCATGAACGGCAGTAGGCGTCGGGCGGGCAGAAAACATACGTTCCATGGACGGCCGGCGCGCTCGACGCCTGGTTAAATCGGCCGCGTATCGTCGGGGTCGGCGGGCCGGCGCTGCGGCATCAGCAGCAGCACGCTCGCGACCGGCCAGAGGGCGGCTTCGACGAAACCGTCGACCAGATAGCCCCAGCCGGGAAATGCCGCGCCCGTCAGCAGACGGATCACGAACGGCACTACTTGCGCAGTCACGAGCAGCGGCATGACTGCAAAAGTCTGCACGCCGAGCGACATCCACAGTACGCGGCGATGGATCGTGATCGCGCCGTACGAGAGCAGCGTGTACGCCAGCGCGTGCTCGCCGAGCAGGCTCGCGTTGTGCACGTCCATCAGCAAGCCGAGGAAGAACGCGATGCCCATGCCGACCTTGCGCGGCTGGTGCACGTTCCAGAACAGCAGCACGAGCGCGACGAAATCGGGCACGCCGATCATGCGGCCCCACGGCATCAGATTCAGCAGAAACGCCGCGGCGAGGCTGAACGCGATGAAGTAGGGATTGACCGGCTGCAGAATGTATTGAGGGCGGTTCATGGCTTTGCCCCGGGCGCGGCTTGCGGCTTCGCTTTTTCGGCGGCGGCGGGTTTCTTCGATGCAGCGGATTTCTGGTCGGCGGCGCCTTGCTTGCCTGCTTGCGCAGCTTGGGCTGGCGTATTGTCCGCAGGTTTGGCCGCGGCGTTTTTGTCCGCGCCGGGTTTTTCCGCCGGTTTCGCGGATTTGTCGGCGGCGGCCTTGCCGTCTGCCTTCGCGCCTTTTTTCGCTTTGGCCGCCTCTTTGGCGGCTGCGGCCGGGTCGGGCTCTTCGGCGGGACGCGGCGGCACGTCGTTCACATAATGCAGCACCAGCAACTGACGCGCGCCGCGCACCGGCGCAATCGGCAGGCAGATCACGCGCGCGAAGGCGGTGTCCGCCTGCTTGTCGACGCGCACGACCTTGGCGACCGGCAGCCCCGGTGGATACACACCGTCGAGCCCGCTCGTGACGAGTTCGTCGCCCGTCTGGACGTCGGCGCTGATCGGCACGAAGCGCAGGTCGAGCGTATCGCCCTTAAGCGTGCCGTAAATGACGCTGCGCAAGCCGGTGCGCACGATCTGCACGGGCACGGCCTGATCCTTGTCGGTCAGCAGCGTGACTTCGGCCTGCAGCGGGAACACGCGGGTCACCTGACCGATCACGCCGTCTTCGTTCACGACCGGCGAGCCGTTCTGAATGCCTTGCTGCGCGCCACGATTGATGACGACCTTTTGCGTGAACGGATCGCGCGTGTCGTACTGGATTTCAGCGGGCAACGATTGCGTGGTCGCGCGCTGCGACAGTTGCAGCAATGCGCGCAGATGGCCGTTCTCAGCGGAGAGTTCGGCGGCTGTATTGGCCTGCTGCGACAGTTGAAGATTCCTGGTGCGCAGCTTTTCGTTGTCGCTGCGCAAGGTTGCGCTCGTCACGGCCAGATCGGCGGCGCCCATGAAGACGTCGCGCGGCACCAGCGCTGCGCGCTGCAACGGATAGAGACCCACGCCGAGCACGCCGCGAACGATTTCGAGCGTCTTGAAGCGTGCGTCGGAGATCAGCAGGGCGAGCGCCAGCACGACGAAAAACACGAGTCGTGCGAGGGCGGACGGGCCTTGCTTGAACAGAGGCGGCGGACTGTATTCCATGGTCGGCGCCGGGGGCGTAAGCGGTTGGGTGAGGCGGCGGCGCGCTGAAAACGCGGTTCAGCGTACGGACGCTGGGCGGCGCAGCCAACGGCAAACGGGCCCGCAAGGGGCCGTCTGCCAGATCCGCGCTGCTGACATCGAACTCGCTCGCTTACTCGTACGAGAAGATGCTGCCGAGCTTGTCCATGCGCTCGAGCGCCATGCCCGAGCCGCGCACGACGCACGTCAGCGGGTCCTCGGCGACGAGCACCGGCAGGCCGGTTTCTTCGGCGAGCAGGCGGTCCAGATCGCGCAGCAGTGCGCCACCGCCCGTGAGCATCATGCCGCGTTCGGCGATGTCCGCGCCGAGTTCCGGCGGCGTTTGCTCGAGCGCGATCTTCACCGACGACACGATCTGATTCAGCGGATCGGTCAGCGCTTCGAGAATCTCGTTGCTCGAGATGGTGAAGCTGCGCGGAATGCCTTCCGACAGATTGCGGCCCTTCACTTCCATTTCCTTGACTTCGGAGCCGGGGAAGGCCGAACCGATTTCCTTCTTGATGGCTTCGGCGGTTTGCTCGCCGATCAGCATGCCGTAGTTGCGGCGGATGTAGTTGACGATGGCTTCGTCGAACTTGTCGCCGCCTACGCGGACCGAGCCCTTGTACACGATGCCGCCGAGCGAGATTACGCCGACTTCCGTCGTGCCGCCGCCGATGTCGACGACCATGGAGCCGGTGGCTTCCGACACCGGCAGGCCTGCGCCGATTGCCGCGGCCATGGGTTCTTCAATGAGATAGACCTGCGACGCGCCCGCGCCGTGCGCGGCTTCCTTGATCGCGCGGCGCTCGACCTGGGTCGAACCGCACGGCACGCAAATGATGATGCGCGGCGACGGCGAGAACATGCGCGATTCGTGAGCCGTTTTGATGAACTGCTTGATCATCTGCTCGGTCACCGTGAAGTCGGCGATCACGCCGTCTTTCATGGGGCGGATGGCCTCGATGTTGCCCGGCACCTTGCCGAGCATCTGTTTGGCTTCCTTACCGACTGCCTGAATGGTTTTCTTGCCGTTGGGACCGCCTTCCTGGCGGATGGACACCACCGACGGTTCGTCAAGAACGATGCCTTTGCCACGCATGTAGATAAGCGTGTTGGCGGTGCCTAGATCAATCGCCAGATCGTTGGAGAAGTAGCTGCGCAAAAAACCGAACATTCAAAATCCTGTCTCGCTTGGGGCCGGGCCTCGCAACGTTGCGCAGGGCGGCAGCGGAAAAAAATAACAGCTTCAACCTGGCGAAGCGGCGCCACTGGAACTTGAAGCTGCGGGGGAGTCTACCGGAGGCCGATACAAAGCCAGGTCAGAAATATCCGAACTCTCTTTACGAAATGTCCAGAAAGGCCTGGGTAAGTCGGTCCGGGTTTGGGTCGAACGCGTAATGATACCTTATAATTTTGGATGATTTGAAGGAAACGGACGGCACTTTTTGCCGCCGCCGGCCCCTTTTTCGAGGTCTTCCTCCAGCGTCCTAACTCGCTGTCGCAGCGCGCTTTTCCGGCTGCGGCGGTCCGCCACTTTTTCCGGTGACTGCATGGCTTTGACCCTGACCGATGTTAAGCGCATCGCGCATCTCGCGCGGCTCGAACTGGCCGACGCCGACGCCGAACACACGCTTGTCCAGCTCAACGAGTTTTTTGGCCTCGTCGAGCAGATGCAGGCGGTCGACACCACGGGCATCGCACCGCTTGCCCATCCGATCGAGCAGATCGAAGACGTCGCGCTGCGTCTGCGCGACGACGCGGTGACCGAAACGATCGAGCGCGAGGCTTTCCAGCGTCCCGCACCGGCCGTGCAGGACGGTCTGTATCTCGTGCCGAAGGTGATCGAATAACGGCGATAACAGCGCGCGGCGGGCGCGGCGCGGCTTGCGGGCCGCGAGCCACCACCGCGAGCGGCATGCCGCGCCGAATCCGGCGCGCGCAGCTTCGCTTGTCGCCGGTATGTTCGCCGATATGTTCGTCGACACCTCGGCCCGGTTCGCCGGCCCGCAACCGAACGCTTCCACGGCAGCGCGATCCGCGTTGCCGCGCTTTCCAGGACAACACGCAATGCATGAAAAAAATTTGACCGAACTGCGCGCCGCGTTGGCCGCCAAGGAATGCTCCGCAGTCGAGCTGGCTCAGCTCTATCTAAAACGCATCGACGCGGCGCGCGGCCTCAATGCGTTCATCCAGGTGGACCCGGATCTCACGCTCGCTCAGGCAAAAGCCGCGGACGCGCTGCTTCACTCGGGCCACGGCGGCCCGCTGACCGGCGTACCGATCGCGCACAAGGATGTGTTCGTCACCAAAGGCTGGCGCTCCACGGCCGGCTCGAAAATGCTGTCGAACTACGAAAGCCCGTTCGACGCCACCGTGGTCGAGCGTCTGCAGAGCGCCGGCATGGTGTGCGTCGGCAAGACGAACATGGACGAGTTCGCGATGGGCTCGTCGAACGAAAATTCGTATTTTGGCCCCGTCCAGAACCCGTGGGATCGTCAGGCAGTGCCGGGCGGCTCGTCAGGCGGCTCCGCGGCGGCTGTGGCCGCACGCCTCGCGCCTGCTGCAACCGGCACCGATACCGGCGGCTCGATCCGTCAGCCGGCGTCGTTCTCGGGCATCACCGGCATCAAGCCGACTTACGGCCGCGTGTCGCGCTACGGCATGATCGCGTTCGCGTCGTCGCTGGATCAGGGCGGTCCGATGGCGCAAAGCGCCGCTGACTGTGCAACGCTGCTTAACGCAATGGCCGGTTTTGACCAGCGCGATTCCACGAGCCTCGTGCGCGACGACGAAGACTACACGCGCTACCTCGGTCAGGCATGGAAGCAGGACGGCGCCGGCAAGCCGCTCGACGGCCTGCGCATCGGCTTGCCGAAAGAGTATTTCGGCGCCGGTCTCGCCGACGACGTGCGCGCATCGGTCGACGCCGCGCTCAAGCAATACGAGGCGCTCGGCGCCACGCTCGTCGACGTATCGCTGCCGAAGACCGAGCTGTCCATTCCGGTCTATTACGTGATCGCGCCGGCGGAGGCATCGTCGAACCTGTCGCGCTTCGACGGCGTGCGCTTCGGCCATCGCGCCGCTGAATATCGCGATCTGCTGGACATGTACAAGAAGTCGCGCGCCGAAGGCTTCGGGCCCGAAGTGAAGCGTCGCATCATGGTCGGCGCTTACGTGCTTTCCCACGGCTATTACGACGCGTATTACCTGCAAGCGCAGAAAATTCGCCGCATCATCGCGCAGGATTTCCAGGAGGCGTTCAAACAGTGCGACGTCATCATGGGACCGGTCGCACCGTCGGTGGCGTGGGATCTCGGCGCGAAGGGCGACGACCCCGTGCAGATGTATCTCGCCGATATCTACACGCTGTCCGTGAGCCTCGCCGGCTTGCCGGGCATGAGCGTGCCGTGCGGCTTCGGCGCGGGCACGAATGCACAGCGCCCGGTGGGATTGCAGATCATCGGCAACTATTTCAATGAAGCCCGGATGCTGCAGGTGGCCGACGCGTTCCAGCGCGCGACCGACTGGCACCGCAAGGCACCGGCAGGAGTGTGAGCACCATGACCAAGCAATGGGAAGTCGTGATCGGTCTGGAGACCCACGCGCAGCTGTCCACGCAATCGAAAATTTTCTCCGGCGCCCCCACGCAATTCGGCGCCGCGCCGAACACGCAGGCTTGCCCCGTCGATCTGGCCTTGCCCGGCACGTTGCCGGTCATGAACCGCGGCGCCGTGGAGCGCGCAATTGAGTTCGGTCTTGCAATCGGCGCAACGGTCGCGCCGCGCAGCATCTTCGCGCGTAAAAACTATTTTTACCCCGATCTGCCGAAGGGCTATCAGATCAGCCAGTACGAGATTCCCGTCGTGCAGGGCGGCCAGGTGACGATCCAGGTGCCGGCCAACGAGAAGGCGGGCACGGCGGCGTACACGAAGGTCGTCAATCTGACGCGCGCCCATCTCGAGGAAGACGCCGGCAAGTCGCTGCACGAAGATTTCGCGGGCATGACCGGCATCGACCTGAATCGCGCGGGCACGCCGTTGCTCGAAATCGTCACCGAGCCGGAAATGCGCAGCGCGGCCGAAGCAGTGGCCTACGCCAAGACGCTGCACACGCTCGTCACGTGGCTCGGCATTTGCGACGGCAACATGCAGGAAGGCTCGTTCCGCTGCGACGCGAACGTGTCGGTGCGTCCGGTCGGCCAGGCCGAATTCGGCACGCGTGCTGAGATCAAGAACCTCAACTCGTTCCGCTTCCTCGAAGAAGCGATCCAGTACGAAGTGCGCCGTCAGATCGAACTCATCGAAGACGGCGGCACGGTGGTGCAGGAAACGCGTCTGTACGATCCGGACAAGCGCGAAACGCGCTCGATGCGCAGCAAGGAAGACGCGCACGATTACCGCTATTTCCCCGATCCCGATCTGATGCCGCTCGTGATCGACGCAGCGTGGGTCGAGCGCGTGAAGCGCGACATGCCGGAGTTGCCGGAAACGATCCAGCAGCGTTTCGTGTCGCAATACGGTTTGACGCCGTATGACGCAAACGTGTTGACGTCGAGCAAGGCGACGGCCGCGTATTTCGAAGCGGTCGTCGAGAAGCTCGGCGCGGCCAACGCGAAGGTCGCGGCGAACTGGGTGATGGGCGAAGTGTCGTCGCAACTGAATCGCGAAGGTCTCGACATTGCCGGGTGCCCGGTGTCGTCCGCGCAACTCACGCTGTTGTTGCAACGTATCGCCGACGGCACCATCTCCAACAAGATCGCGAAGGAAATTTTCCTCGCGATCTGGGAAGAGAAGGCGACCGACGAAGCCGCCGCGGATCGCATCATCGAAGCGAAGGGCCTGAAGCAGATTTCGGATACCGGCGCGCTGGAAGCGATCATCGACGAGGTGCTCGCGGCGAACCAGAAGTCGGTGGAAGAATTCCGCGCGGGCAAGGAGAAGGCGTTCAACGCGCT
Source organism: Paraburkholderia graminis C4D1M (assembly GCF_000172415.1). Classification (GTDB taxonomy): domain Bacteria; phylum Pseudomonadota; class Gammaproteobacteria; order Burkholderiales; family Burkholderiaceae; genus Paraburkholderia; species Paraburkholderia graminis. The sequence continues at coordinate 70,482 of NZ_ABLD01000012.1, read as the reverse complement.
GATCGGCCAGGCCATGAAGGCGACGAAGGGCAAGGCGAATCCGGCGCAGGTGAACGAACTGCTGAAGAAGAAGCTGGGCTGACGCCTCGTTCGGGCCAGGCTGAAATTTGGCCGACGTGCGGTCGAACGTCTATAGCCGAAGCATTGTTTGCGCTTCGGCGACCGCGGGCTGTTGCCGGAAACGAAAGTGCGGCAACGGCCCGTTTCATTTGCGGGCCCGCTTTTGCGAACCCGAACGCAGATTACGGAGTGTGTGGATGGCGAAGCGACCCGACCTCGACGATTTCCGCGTGCCTTATTTCGAGGGCAAAAAGAACGGCAAATTCTCGCTCGACGATTTCGATCCCGCGTCGAAGCCTTTTTCCACGGGATCGAAAGATTCCGACCGCGAGCGGCTCTCCGAGATCGGCGCGAAGCTCGACGTCTTGCAGGAACGCTTGCACGCGCAACGAAAACGCCGCGTGCTGCTGGTCCTGCAAGGCATGGACACGAGCGGCAAGGACGGCACGATTCGCGCCGTATTTCACGAAGTCGACCCGCTCGGCCTGCGCATCGCGCCGTTCAGGGCGCCGACGCCCGACGAACTCGCGCACGACTTCCTGTGGCGCGTGCATGCGCAAGCGCCCGCTGCGGGCGAACTGACAATCTTCAATCGCAGCCACTATGAAGACCTGCTGGTGCCGACCGTGCTCGGCAACATCGACGCGAATGCATTCGACGTGCGCTGCCGCCACATTCGCCAGTTCGAGGAACTGCTTGCCGATAGCGACACGACGATCATCAAGTGCATGCTGCATATTTCGAAGGACGAGCAGCGCGAGCGGCTTCAGGCGCGCGTCGACGATGAGACCAAGCACTGGAAGTTCGACGTAGCGGATCTCGACGCACGCAAGCAGTGGGACACATACCAGGGCGTTTATCGCAACGCGCTGGCCGCGACTTCGACCGAATACGCGCCGTGGTACGTCATTCCCGCGGACTCGAAAACGCATCGCAATGTGATGGTCGCCGAGTTGCTATTGCGCACTTTCCAGGACCTGAAGCTGGAATTCCCGCCGGCCAAGGAATCGCTGAAAGGCGTGAAGATCGAATGACTTTCGGCGTCGTCGGAAAACCATCTCGAAGACGAATCTCCAAACGAATCGAACACAAAGGAACGACATGTTGCGTGTGATTACCGCCAACCTGAACGGCATCCGCTCAGCGGCCAAAAAGGGTTTTTTCGACTGGTTCGGCGAGCAGAATGCCGACGTACTTTGCGTGCAGGAAATCAAATGTTCGCAGGACGACATGACGCCGGAATTCCTCGCGCCGCATGATTTCACCGGCTATTTCCAGCACGCGGTGAAGAAGGGTTATAGCGGCGCGGGTGTGTACACGCGTCACGAGCCGGATGAGGTTGTGATCGGCTTCGGCAGCGAGGAATTCGATCCCGAAGGGCGTTATGTCGAACTGCGTTTCGGCAAGCTGTCGGTTGTGTCGGTGTATGTGCCGTCAGGGTCGAGCGGCGAAGAGCGTCAGCAGGCCAAGTATCGTTTCATGGACGAGTTCATGCCGCATCTCGCGCAGCTCGCGCGCGAGCGCGAAGTGATCCTGTGCGGCGACGTGAATATCGTCCACAAGGAAATCGACATCAAGAACTGGAAGAGCAATCAGAAGAATTCGGGTTGCCTGCCGGAAGAGCGCGCGTGGCTCACCAAACTGTTCGACGAAGTCGGTTACGTCGACGTCTTCCGCACGCTCGATCAGCGGCCCGAGCAATATACGTGGTGGAGCAATCGCGGCCAGGCGTATGCGAAGAACGTGGGGTGGCGGATCGATTATCAGATCGCGACGCCGGGCATCGCGAGCAAGGCGAAACGCACTGAAGTGTTTCGCGACATCAAGTTCAGCGATCACGCGCCGCTGACGGTCGACTACGACCACGACGTGACGAAGAAGTGAGTTTTAGATTCTGCGCGGCGGCCTTGAGTTGAAGCGCCGCGTCGGTAAGAGCGCTTGAGCGGCGTCCGCAAGACGCCCGCTCGAGATCGCGGAGGCGTGAAGCGTGACGCCCGTTAATCGCGCGCCAGTTTGCGGCGCGGACGGCCCATGCCCGCATAGTCCGGCAGCGCATCCACGGTTTTGCCGATGGCCTTGGCATAAAGCGGCAGCATGTCCGGCAGACGCTTGACGATGTCCTGGCGGCGCGCGGGCGAGTACGGATGCACGTAGATAAAGCCCTGCTCGCGATTGCTGCGCGTGGCCTGCGCGAGCTTGTCCCACAGCGTGACTGCCGCGCGCGGATCGAAGCCCGCACGAGAGGCGATGTCGCTGCCGATCACGTCGGCTTCGGTTTCGTCCGTGTTTTCGTACTTCATTTCGAGCAGGCGCGAACCGATGCCGAGCGGCGCCGCGCCCAGGTCCGCGAGACCGAAGAGCTGCGGGATCGTGCCCGACGAATCCAATTGGCTTGCCTGCAACTGACCGAGCCGCTCACGCGCATGTTCACGCAGCGCATGCGCGATCTCATGGCCAATCAGCATACCGAGCTCGTTGTCATTCAGATGCGCGCGGTCGAGCAGCCCGCCGTACACGACGATCTTGCCGCCCGGCAGGCAGTACATGCGAATGTCGGGCGAACGCACGACGGCGACGTCCCACTTCCAGCCTTTCGCCCGCTCGTTCCATTTGAGCGAGTACGGAACCATCTTGTCGACGATCGAGCGCACGCGCGTGACGTGTGCATCGGCGTCGCCGTACAGACGGTTGGCGTGCTCGGCGCCGTACGCGATCTGGCTGAACTCTTCGGCGGCTTGCGCCTCGAGCATCGGCGACGGAATCAGGTTGCGGAACACCAGATAGCCGCCGTAACGCAACTGGTTGCTCGGGCCGTACGACGCAGCCGGCTTTGCAGCGCCAGCGGGCGATGACGTCGGCGCCGCGGCTTTCGCGCTCGGGGATGGTTGAGCGGTTGGCCCTGGCGGCGCGTTGCCGGAACTCGTCGCGCTGTTCGCGGCCGGCGGTGCAATCGGCGCGCTTTCGGCGTTCGTGGCCGCCGCCGCGGATTTGGCCGCGGGCGCGGGCGGTTGCGGCGCAGCAGCCGTTGCAGCGTTGAGCGCCGTGCCGGTCGCGGCGCTGTTAGCGGCGGGCGGTGCAGCGGTGGTCGGCGCGGCGGCGGCCGGCGCTCCAGTGGCTGCGTAAACAGCAGCGGACGGCGCGATCAAACTCACAAACCCCGAACAGCCGACCCACAACGCTGCGCGAAGCGCACCACGGCCAGCATCGCGCAACGCGACGCCGCGACTTGCACCGAAGCGCAATGGCTGTTTTGCGAAAAGCACCTTCACGACCGCACTCTCCACGGCGCGATGCGCAACAGAAGCAGCATGCCCGGCACAGCCAACGCGGTACAGACAATGAAGTAGTCGAACCAGCCGATCTTCGCGACCACATAGCCGCTCGCCGCCGACGCCAACGTGCGCGGCACCGAAGCGAGGCTCGTAAAGAGCGCAAACTGCGTGGCCGTATAGCGTGGATCGGTCGTGCTGGCGATGTACGCGGTGAAGGCCGCCATCGTCAGACCGGTGGAGAAAGTTTCGAAACCGTAGACGAGCGCGAGCGCGACCGAGCGCGGTTCGAGTTGCACCGACCAGTCGATGCCGACCCACGACAGCAGCTTCGTCGTGCCTTCGCTGGTCCACACGGCGATGTCGTAAATCGCCGTCAAGCCAGGCGATGCCGGTCCGAGATGCGCGAGCCAGGCAAAGCCGAGCGTCGACACCATCTGCAGGATGCCGAAGATCCACAAGCCGCGGCCGATGCCGATCTTCATCAGCCAGATGCCGCCGACAATTCCGCCCGCGAGACTCGCGCCAAACGCCGTCGTTTTCGCGATCACGCCGATCTGCGTGCGCGAGAAACCGATGTCGAGAAAGAACGACGTGGACAACGTCGTCGCCATCGTGTCGCCGAGCTTGTACAGAAAGATGAAGCCGAGCACGAACAGCGCGCCGCGCCAGCCATCGCGCTCGACGAATTCGCGGAACGGCTGCACGATCGCGTCGCGCAAATTCTTGGGCGGCGTGCCGTGCACTTCGGGCTCGCGTACGACAAGCGTCATCACCATGCCGGGCACCATGAACGCAGCGGTCACGATGAACACGGTAGTCCACGGCAAATGATCTGACAGAATCAGCGCCAGCGAACCCGGCACCAGTGCCGCGATCTTGTAGGCATTGACGTGCACCGCATTGCCGAGACCCTGTTGCGTGTCGCTTAGCAACTCGCGCCGGTAGGCATCGATTGAAATGTCCTGGCTTGCGCCGAAAAACGCGACGAGCGCCGTCAATGCCGCGACGGTCCAGATCGCGTCGCGCGGCGACACGAACCCAAGCGTGCCGATAGCGCCCGCGACCAGAATCTGCGTGACGAGCATCCAGCCCCGCCGTCTGCCGGGACGCCAGCCCGGAAAGCGCGGGACGTAGCGATCCATCAGCGGCGCCCAGATGAACTTCCAGGTATAGGGAAACTGGATCAGCGCAAAAAGGCCAATCTCCTTCAGATTGACGCCTTCGGAGCGCAACCATGCCTGCACCAGATAGACGAGCGTGAACAGCGGCAATCCCGACGTAAAGCCGAGAAAGACGCAGATCAGCATGCGCGTATTAAAAAACGCGCGCCAGCCGGGATGTTCTTCGTGAGCGGTAAGTGCAGGCGCCTCGTGCGGCGGGTTCGACATGTGGATAGCTTGCGTTAGCTTTTCTTGACGCGATAGACCGCAAGACTACCACGCCAGTTCACGCCCCACCGCACCGTCTGACCGTCGTGCAGCACGACACGGTCGAGAATTTCGATGCCGACTTCGGGCGCGAGCGCCTCGAAGTCCTTGATGGTCAGCACGCGCACGTTCGGCGTGTTGTGCCATTGATAGGGCAGCGACTTCGACACCGGCATGCGTCCCCGAACTACGGAAAGCCGATGCGCCCAATAGCCGAAGTTCGGAAACGACACGATGCATTCGCGACCGACGCGCACGGTTTCCCGCAAAATCGCCGCGGTCTGATGAATGGTTTGCAGCGTCTGCGACAAAACCGCGAAATCGAAGCTGCCGTCTTCGAAAAGACGCAGGCCGTCTTCGAGATTCTGCTGGATCACGTTGACGCCGTTTTGCGTCGCGGCCAGCACGCCCGCGTCGTTGATTTCGATGCCGTAGCCTTGCACGTCCAGTTCCTCGGTGAGCAGCGACAGCAGCGAGCCGTCGCCGCAACCCAGGTCCAGCACCGTGGCGCGCGGTTCGACCCAGCGGGCGATCGCGCGGAAGTCCGGGCGCAGCGCCAGATAATCGAGTGCTCGCTGGTTCATGCGTTCACCTCGTTCGCAATGCGTTCGTAGTAGGCGCGCATCAGGTTGTGATAGCGCGCGTCGTCGAGCAGGAAGGCGTCGTGGCCGTGCGGCGCGTCGATTTCCGCGTACGTCACGGTGCGCTTGTGATCGAGCAGCGCCTTCACGAGTTCGCGCGAGCGGGCCGGCGCGAAACGCCAGTCGGTTGAGAAGCTGGCAATCAGATATTTCGCTGTGGTGTGCGCAAGGGCCGCTGTCAGATCGCCTTCGAAGGCTTTCGCCGGATCGAAGTAATCGAGCGCGCGCGTGATCAGCAGATACGTGTTCGCGTCGAAGTAGTCGGCGAACTTGTCGCCCTGATAGCGCAGGTACGACTCCACTTCGAACTCCACGTCGAAGTTGAAGTTGTACGCGTCGAGCGCGCCTTCCGCGCGTCGCAGCGAACGGCCGAATTTCTCGGCCATGTCGTCGTCCGACAGATAGGTGATGTGGCCGATCATGCGCGCGACGCGCAAGCCGCGCTTCGGCTTGACGTTGTGCGCGTAGTAGTTGCCGCCGTGGAAGTCGGGGTCCGACAGAATCGCCGAGCGCGCCACTTCGTTGAACGCAATGTTTTGCGCGGACAGCTTCGGCGTGGACGCCACCACGATGCAATGCGCGACACGCTGCGGATACATCATGCTCCACGCGAGCGCCTGCATGCCGCCGAGGCTGCCGCCCATGACCGCGGCGAAGCGCTCGATGCCGAACCGGTCCGCGACGAGCGCCTGCGCATTGACCCAGTCTTCCACCGTCACCACGGGGAAGGCCGCGCCATACGGTTTGCCGGTGGCCGGATCGATACTCATGGGCCCCGTCGAACCGAAGCACGAGCCGAGATTGTTCACGCCGATCACGAAGAACTTATCCGTATCGAGCGGTTTGCCTGGGCCGACCATGTTGTCCCACCAGCCGATGTCCTTTGGATTGTCCGCATAGACGCCCGCCACATGATGCGACGCGTTGAGCGCGTGGCACACGAGCACCGCATTGCTGCGCGCGGCGTTGAGCGTGCCGTAGGTCTCGACCATCAGGTCGTAGCCGGCAAGCGAGCTGCCGTTTTGCAGACGCAACGGCTCGGTGAAATGCATTTTTTGTGGAGCGACGATACCGATCGATTCCATTCATTCCGCCATTTGACAAAGACAGGGCGGCTAGACGGCGTCGGCAAAGCACGGAGGAGAACGACTTGTGCGCGGCTGACGACCTCTTTAGCCGCATTTATAGTGAACCGCGGAATTGTTCCACTGGTTCGCGCGCCCGCAATCGAGTCAGCAAATCGGCGCGTAGTACGTGTGTTCTGGAGCGCGGTTCCCTCGATACCTGTCATGTGCTTTCAGGTAATGCAAGGCCGCAGTCAGGCGCAAAGTATAGCGGAAAATTCCGGGCGGCAACGTCTGGCCGACAGCCCACGGGGCTTCCCGAGAACGCTACTGAAGGATCACTCGCAATTGCGAATCGGCGTCGTCGGCCGGCATGCGCACAAAGCCGCTACGGACAAAGCGATGCCAGCGTCCAATGACATAGCTCAACAGCAGACTCGCGCGCACCGCAGGATCGTAGTCCGCCGGGAGAGGCGCGGACGCTTCTTGCGCGGACGCATCGGCACGCACCGCGGCCAAGCGCAAACATTGCTTCAGCGAAGCTTCGACGCGCTCGAGCATCTGATTCACGCGCATCGTCAGCCGCTCATGTTCGCCGACCAGCGCCTCGCATGTCAGCACGCGCGTCATGCCAGGATTTTTCGCGGAGAAATTCAGCAGCATCAACGCGATCGCGCGCGCCTGAAGTACGCCGTTGTTTTCCTTGTCGACGATCTGATTGATCAGGCCGAAGATGGTCTGTTCGATGAACTCGATTAGTCCTTCGAACATTTGCGCCTTGCTCGCAAAGTGACGATAAAGCGCCGCTTCCGACACGCCGAGCCGCGAGGCGAGGGCGGCGGTGGTGATCTTTTCGCTTTTCGGCGCTTCAAGCATCGCGGCGAGCGTCTGCAGGATATGCACGCGGCGCTCGCCTGGCTTCAGACGCTGCGCTCGCGGGACAGCCGCCGCGGCGGGGTCGGGTTCGGCTAGGGCTTCGTCAGGCTTGTCGATCGGCTGCATGGCTGTCGTCCCGTCTGCTGGCGCTTCAATCGAACCGAGCGGGTGCTCAGTCGTAGCGATTTTAACGAACGAATGCTGCGATCGACATAATGCGGCCGGCCGGTGCCCGGCAGACGCGTGGGCACGCCGTCCATATGCGGCTTACGCGGCAGATGGCCGGTAATCCACACGGTGCGGATGCCGAGCCGCCGATAGTTCTTCAGATGCGAGCGCGTGTCTTCGACGAGGATCACGTCTTTCAGCGACACATGCGCGTCGCGCATCGCCTTGCGCAGCATTGCGTGATCGGGCTTCGCGCGCCAGCGGCGCCGGTCGCGCATATGCTCGATGGCGATCACCTGCTCGAACAGACGCTCGATTCGCAGTTGCGCGAGCACTGCGCGCGCATAGCTTTCGGGCGCGTTGGTCAGCACGATCTTGCGGCCCGGCAGCGCCGCGACGAGACGCGCGACGCCTCGCTCGTGGCGGATCATCGAGCCGAGATCGGGGAACGTGTGGACGACCTTCAGGAAGTCGTTTGCATCGAGCGGATGATGGCGCGTGAGGCCCAGCAGCGCCGCGCCGTAACGTTGCGTGTAGCCGGTGCGCAGGCGGTTCGCTTCGTCGAGCTCGACTTGCAGCGCGTCGATGATGTACTGCGTCATCGCCTGATTGATGGCGGGAAAAATCGCGTGCGACGCGTGATGCAGCGTATTGTCGAGATCGAACAGCCAGACCGGACCGCCACTTGCGATCTGCGGACGACGGCGCCGGGAAGTCGGAGTGCGCATGGGAAGAGTGCTGTTCAGGCGCCGGGCGCTGCGGCTAGCGGCGTGATGGACACACGAGGCGCGGTGCAGCGGCGCGCCCCGTGTGCCCGGTGTGACGCAGGCATCAATGCGAGCGGATCATCGTGCCGAACGGCTGTTCGGTGAGAATTTCGAGCAGCACCGAATGTTCGATACGCCCGTCGATGATGTGCACCGAGCGCACGCCGCTCTTCGCGGCATCCAGCGCCGACGAAATCTTGGGCAGCATGCCGCCCGAGATCGTGCCGTCGGCGAAGAGCCCGTCGATTTCGCGCGCGGACAGATCGGTCAGCAGATTGCCTTCCTTGTCCATCACGCCGGGGATGTTCGTCATCATCACGAGCTTCTCGGCGTTCAGCACGACCGCCAGTTTGCCCGCGACGAGATCGGCGTTGATGTTGTACGACAGCCCGTCTTCGCCGAAGCCGATCGGCGAGATGACGGGAATGAACGCGTCGTCTTGCAGCGCCTTCACCACGGCCGGATTGATCGCCTCGACCTCGCCGACCTGGCCGATGTCGACGTACTGGCCGGGATTGTCGCGGTCCGGCATCAGCATCTTGCGCGCGTGGATCAAGCCGCCGTCCTTGCCCGTCAGACCGACCGCGTGACCGCCGAAGTGATTGATCAGCGTGACGATGTCCTGCTGCACTTCGCCGCCGAGCACCCATTCGACGACTTCCATCGTCTCTTCGTCGGTCACGCGCATGCCTTGAATGAACGTGCCCTGCTTGCCGACCTTCTTCAGCGCGTGGTCGATTTGCGGACCGCCGCCGTGCACGATGACCGGGTTAATGCCGACCAGCTTCAGCAGAATGACGTCGCGCGCGAAGCCCTGCTTCAGCCGCTCCTCCGTCATGGCGTTGCCGCCGTATTTGATGACCACGGTCTTACCGTGATACTGGCGAATGTAGGGCAGCGCCTCGGCCAGGATTTCAGCCTTCAGGGTGGGCGCAATCTGCGAAAGGTCGGGAAGCTCGGACATGGCGGCAGGCTCGGGCACGGAACAGTTAAAACAGGGCGAATTGTACAGGACTGGCGCGCTGCAACAGGGTTTTCGACGCGTGCGGCGGCGGCGTGCAACGCCGCGTTTGCGTGCTATGAAACCGTGCTTTGCAGCGGCAACTCGGAGTCAAGCGTAGCGCGTCTTCCGTGTGCCTGTGAACTAGCCGAATGGACGACTCACGGTAGGACGCAAGCCGTGGCATCATTTCCCTGTCGATGCCCGCGAGACCGTCCGCCTGTCATGAAACCGTCTGTTTCCCGCCCACCAGGCAGCGCGCGCTGCCCGCGCTGCGGCAACGCGTTCGATTGCGCGATGCACGCAGAGCCTTTCGACTGCTGGTGCCGCGAGATGCCGGCACTGCCGCGCGAGCGGCTGGACCCCGCCGGCCGTTGCCTTTGCCCCGAATGCCTCGCTGCGGAAATCGCGCGGACGGCTCAGCCGGAGCCCGGTGCGGACGTGCCGTGAACGCGTCTGCTATGGGCGGTCAGGGTCACGGTCACGCTCGCTCCTCGCTTTAGCGCTTAGCGTTGTACGGCGACGTGCTGTGCCGCGAGCGCTTCCAGATCGCGGGCGACGGCGTCAAGCGCCGGCGTCCACTCGCCGAAGCTCGGTTGCCGGTACAGCGTCGCGCTCGGATACCACGGGCTGTCGCATCGATCGATCAGCCAGACCCAGTGCGGGTTGACGTCGAGCAGCACCCACGTGCGTTGCCCGAGTGCGCCGCTCAGATGCGCGGCCGACGTGCAAACGGTAATGACGAGATCGAGCGCGCCGACGAACGCGGCGGTGTCGTCGAAGGTGGCGAATTCGGCGGTGTAGTCGGTGATCGGCAGGCCGGCGGCCGCGGCTGCATTCACGTCGGCGCTCGCGCCCGGTTGCAGCGAGTAGAACGCCACATTGCGCATGCCCGCAAAGTGCTCCGCATAGCGTTCCCAGCCGACACGCCGAAACGGATTGCGTTGATGCCCGTGGCTGCCCGTCCACGCGAGTCCGACCTTGAGCCTCGGCTCGCCGGCGAGCCGTTGACGCCAGCACTCGAGAGCAGCGGCGTCCGCGTGAAGATAAGGCCCGCGTGACGGGATGGTCGCCTCGCTCGTGCCGAAGACCAGCGGCAGGCTCAGCAATGGAATCTCGAAGTCGAAGGGCGGCAGCGATTCCACGCCGCCGCCCGCCGAAAACTGATCGACATGAGCGGCCAGACTGCGTGCCATCAAGCCGCCCATCTGCGGGAACGAGTTCCACACGAGACGGCCGCCTTCGCGATGCACGTACTCGGCCAGCATTGGAATGTACCGGCAGAATTGCAGCAGATCGCCCATGCCCTGCTCGCCCCATACGAGCAATGTTTTGCCGGCGAGCGGCTCGCCCTTCCAGGTCGGCGCCGGGAAGGCGGGACGATTGCCGCGCAGCTCCGACGAGCCGCTCCAGCGCGCCTCATGCGAGAGCCAGCCGTTCGCGTAGTCGCCGCGCATCAGTTGCAGCATCGACAGATTCGAACGCATACCCGCGTGGTCGGGCGCGAGTGTGCACGCTGTTTCGGCGGCCTGCAAAGCCGCGTCCCAACGTTGTGCCTCTCTTAGCGCCAGCGCATAGTTGTTGTGGGCGAGCGCACTGGACGGCGCGCACTGAACCGCTCGCTCGCCGGCTTCGAGCGAGCCCGACAAATCCAGGTTCTGGCGATAAGCGTTTGCAAGATTGGTCCAGGCGTTTCCATCGTCGGGATGTGCGAGCACGGCTTGTTCAAGAAGCGCAGTTTGCTCGCGAAGGTCGCCATTCGACAGCGAAAGCGCGCCAGCGAGGTTGCTGCGTAGCGACGGCAACGTGGGTTCGAGTGCGAGCGCGCGGCGGTAGGGAGCGACCGCCTCGCCGTGCCGGTCCGCGACCTGAAGCGCGTAACCGAGACGGAAGTGCGCACGCGCGTTGCCGCTATCCAGTTGGGCAATAATGGAGGCCAGTTCGATCGCATCGCCCAGGCGTTGTTGCTCGATCAGATTCTGAGTGAGCGAGGTCAGCGAGTCCTCGTCCAGCGGATGAAGCTGCGCTGCCGCGCGAAGCGCTTGTGCTTCCGGCTCAACCGCGCCGCTCACACGCGCCGCGGCGGCTTGCTGCATAAAATTAAGGAAAGCTGACGGGATGTCGGAGTCGACCATGAGGATTGCGGCCGAGAGATCGGCGCGAGGCGCTAACAGAGAAAGCTATAGTATCACCGGGCTGCGGCGGCACTATTGGGAAGCGTCCGAACGGGTAAAGTGAACTGAAGTCATGCATCGTATAACCAACACCGGCCGCGTCAATCTCGGCCATCTGTTCTGGCTGCGCAGCCTTGCGATCATCGGGCAGTTGCTGACCATCGCGTTCGTGCAGATCTTCATCGGCGTGCATTTGCCGTTGCCTGCCATGCTGCTCGTCATCGCGCTCGAGGTGATCTTTAACGCACTCACATGGTGGCGCGTCACGCAGCAGCGGCCCGAGTCGAACATGGAGCTGTTCGGCCAGATCTGGGTCGATCTCGGCGCGTTGTCCGCGTTGCTGTTTCTGTCCGGCGGCACGACCAATCCCTTTGTCTCGCTGTACCTGCCGTCGCTTGCCATCGCGGCGGCCGTGCTGCCCTGGCGACTGATGGCGTGGCTCGCCGCGTTTGCCGTGGCCTGCTATGCAGTCCTCGGCTTCGATTCGGTGCCGCTGAATCTCGACAACCCGGCCAACCTGTTCGACTACTACCGTGCCGGCATGTGGGTCAACTTCATGGTGAGCGTCGGGCTGATCGCGTGGTTCGTCGCGCGCATGTCGCGAGCCCTGCGGCTACGTGACGCAGCGCTCGGAGAAGCGCAGCAGCGCTTGCTCCAGGACGAACGCGCGGTCGCGCTCGGTGTCCAGGCCGCTACCGTCGCTCACGAAATCGGCACGCCTCTGTCTACAATTGCAATGCTGTCCGAAGAATTGCGCGACGCGGCGCGTACCGACAAAGGGCTCGCGCCGTACAGCGCCGATCTCGAACTGCTCGAACAGCAGATGAGCTTGTGCACATCCGCGCTCGCGAGGTTGAGGAGCCGTGCAACCACCGCCACGAATCGCCAGCCGGTCGACGAGTGGCTCGGATCGTTCGCCGAGCAATGGCGCTTGCGCCATCCGCATGTGAAGTTCGAGCGGCTTGGCGCTCCGCCCGCGGATGTCAGTCTCGACGACACGGTAGCCGTCAGCCAGATTCTGACGATTCTGCTCGACAACGCCGCGCGCGCGAGCCGCGATCACGTCACGCTGTCGTGCCGGCTCACGGCGCGCGGCGATCAGATCGAATTCGAAGTCTGCGACGCGGGCCCCGGCATTCCGGCTGCGCTGCGCGGCTCACTCGGAGCGATGCCGGTGGACAGCACGCAAGGCGGGCACGGCGTCGGCCTGTACCTGGCGTTTTCGGCGGCGGCGCGCCTGAAAGGATCGATTGAATTGACGGACGTCAATGCGACCCAACCGCGTGGCACGCGCGCAGTCTTGCGGCTGCCGCTCACCGGTCGCAAAAGTTCCGGCCCGGGCCGCCAAGGCGCCGCGCCATCCAACACGGAGAAACAGGCATGAGCGAGATGAATTTTCTGGTGATCGACGACGACGAAGTGTTCTCCGGTATCCTCGCGCGCGGTTTGACGCGGCGCGGCTATACGGTGAGCGAAGCCCACAACGCGGACGAAGCGATCAGGCTGGCGAACCAGCAGAAGTTCAGTCAGATCACAGTGGATCTGCATCTTGGCAACGACTCGGGCCTCACGCTCGTCGCGCCGTTGCGCGATCTGCAACCCGACGCGCGCATGCTCGTGCTGACCGGTTACGCGAGCATTGCTACCGCGGTTCAAGCGGTGAAAGACGGCGCGGACAACTACTTGGCTAAGCCTGCGAACGTCGAAACCATTCTCTCGGCGCTGCAAAGCGAGGCGAGTGCGTTGCAGGCGGAAGAGGCGATCGAGCATCCCACGCCGCTCTCCGTTGCGCGTCTCGAATGGGAGCATATTCAGCGCGTGCTGGCCGAGCACGGCGGCAATATTTCGGCGACGGCGCGAGCGTTGAACATGCATCGCCGGACCTTGCAGCGCAAACTCGCGAAGCGGCCCGTCAAGCAGTAAGTTGCCTTCATCGCCGCATCGTTTGATGTGGCGCAAAGAAAACGGGCCGCCCTTTCTACAGGCGGCCCGTTTTGCTTCGTCGCTTCCGCGTTACATCACAGCACGTAGCGCGACAGGTCTTCGTCTTCGGCGACTTCGTTCAGCGCGCGATCCACATACGCCGCGTCGATCTGCACCGTGCGTCCCGAGTGATTGCCGGCAGCGAACGACACTTCCTCCAGCAGCTTTTCGATGACCGTGTAAAGACGGCGCGCACCGATGTTCTCCGTCTTTTCGTTCACCGAATAAGCGATTTCCGCGAGACGGCGAATGCCGTCGTCGGCGAATTCCAGATGCACGTCTTCGGTTGCCAGTAGTGCCTGGTATTGCTTGACGAGGCTCGCATCCGTCGACACGAGGATCGACTCGAAGTCGTTCACCGACAGCGAATCGAGCTCGACACGAATCGGAAAACGCCCTTGCAGTTCGGGAATCAGATCGCTCGGCTTCGCGAGATGAAACGCACCGCTCGCGATGAACAGAATGTGATCCGTCTTCACCATGCCGTACTTGGTGTTGATCGTGGTGCCTTCGACGAGCGGCAGCAGATCGCGCTGCACGCCTTGACGCGACACTTCACCGCCGCCGGCTTCGTTGCGCGACGCGATCTTGTCGATTTCGTCGAGGAACACAATGCCGTTCTGCTCGACGTTCTGCACGGCTTTGGTTTTCACCTCTTCGTCGTTGAGCATCTTGCCGGCTTCTTCGTCGGTGAGAACCTTCAGCGCTTCCTTCACCTTCATCTTGCGGCGCGTTTTCTTGCCGCCGCCGATGTTCGCGAACATCGAACGGATCTGCTCGGTCATGTCTTCCATGCCCGGCGGCCCCATGATGTCCATGCCGACTTGCGGCTGCTCGACGTCGAGCTCGATTTCCTTGTCGTCAAGCAGGCCTTCGCGCAGACGCTTGCGGAAAGTCTGGCGCGTGGTGCCGCCTTCGTCGGCCGTGTCGATCGTGCTCGAACTGGAACCGAAACCGACCGGACGCGCGCTCGGCAACAGAATGTCGAGAATGCGGTCTTCGGCCTGATCTTCGGCTTTGGTTCGCACTTTGCGCATTTCCGATTCGCGCGTCTGCTTGACCGAAATCTCGATCAGATCGCGCACGATGCTGTCGACGTCGCGGCCCACGTAGCCCACTTCGGTGAACTTGGTGGCTTCGATCTTGATGAACGGCGCGTCGGCGAGCTTGGCGAGGCGCCGCGCGATTTCGGTTTTGCCGACGCCGGTCGGTCCGATCATCAGAATGTTTTTCGGCGTGATTTCCTGACGCAGCGGGTCGTCGACCTGCTGACGACGCCAGCGATTGCGCAGCGCGACCGCTACCGCTTTCTTCGCGCGGCCTTGGCCGATGATGTGTTTGTCGAGTTCCGAGACGATCTCGGCAGGGGTCATGGTGCTCATCGTGGGTCCTTACTCGATCGTCTCGATGACGCGGTTGTGGTTCGTGTAGATGCACATGTCGCCGGCAATCTCCAGCGACTTCTCCACGATTTCGCGCGGCGACAACTCGGTGTTGTCCGCGAGGGCTTTCGCGGCGGCCTGCGCATACGCGCCGCCCGAACCGATCGCGCAAATGCCGCCTTCCGGATCGAGCACGTCGCCGTTACCGGTGATGACGAGTGTGGTGGTTGCGTCGGCGGCGATCAGCATGGCTTCGAGACGGCGCAGCATGCGGTCCGTGCGCCAGTCTTTCGCGAGTTCGACCGCGGCGCGCGTGAGATTGCCCTGATGCTTTTCCAGCTTCGCCTCGAAGCGGTCGAGCAGCGAAAACGCGTCGGCCGTGCCGCCCGCGAAACCGACCAGCACCTTGCCGTTGTAAATGCGCCTGACCTTCTTCGCACCGCCTTTCATGACGATGTTGCCGAGCGTCACCTGGCCGTCGCCGCCGAGCGCGACCTTGTCGCCGCGGCGCACGGAGACGATCGTCGTGCCGTGAAATTGCTCCATATGCGTTCCTCTTTGCAAAGCGGGTAGGACGCGGCCGCGCGATGCGCGACCGCATGAATCCTGGAAGCAGACGGCGCGCGACGCGGGAAGTGAGCCGCCTCGCGCGCTAGTGCAGCGCATGTCGGATTTATTTTAGGGCGCGCGCGGGCATATCAAGAGCCGGCAAATGGGATAGGACAAAAGAAAAAAGGCGCACGGATCACCGTGCGCCTCTCGACGAAGCAGCGTTTGTGGGCGCGGCGCCGAAGCCGCGCCGCCGGCGTTCAGTCGCCGAACAGCTTCTGGCGCAGTTCGCGGCGCTCCTGCGCCTCGAGCGACAGCGTGGCCGTGGGCCGCGCGAGCAGACGCGGAATGCCGATCGGCTCACCGGTTTCTTCGCACCAGCCGTAGTCGCCAGAGTCGATGCGGGCGAGCGACTGCTGCACCTTCTTCAGCAGCTTGCGCTCGCGGTCGCGCGTGCGCAGCTCGAGTGCATGCTCTTCCTCGATCGTTGCGCGGTCGGCCGGGTCCGGCACGATTACTGTTTCGCGCAGGTTCTCGGTCGTCTGGCCGGCATTGCGGAGAATTTCCGCCTGCAGCTGTTCGAGCTTGTTCTTGAAGAAAGCGAGCTGATCCTCATTCATGTAATCCTTGTCGCTCATCTTCAGGATTTCGGCTTCGGTCAAGAGTCGTTTCGTCGTCATCTGGCTTACTTCTTCAATGTGAGGCAAAACTCTTACATAGTGCCCGCACTTTCGTATTGCCCGCAAGGCGCCTGGGACGTTGAGCACAAGCTGACACGGACGATGAACTGTCGTGACGCCGAAGCGCCTCACGCCCACCTCGGGCGTCGCAACGCCAATGCGGGGCCGAACTCCTCTGGAAACCGGTTCTCAAATGCTCCTGAGGTATTTGCTCCCGGGCAGCGAGCCTCCTCGGGCTGCTGCGGCGGGTATTGTCGGCGAGTTCCCCGGACAAGATTTTCCGGCGCCGCTACAAGCCCGGTGCGCCCCACTGCGCAATATGTAATCACCGCGCACTGACCGGGCAAATCGTTCTCATTCTCCAGTGGGCACGTATTGTAACTGAATCACAATCCGGCGCCGCAACTGGTGGAAATCCCTCGGCGGCGCACTGGTATCCCGAAAATATAACGCGCGAACGGTCAAAAAGCGATGGTTGAGCGTCCACTAATACAGCAGGGTTTTCACGCGTTTTTCATACATGTGCGCCACCGCACATTTCGCGAGGGCCATTTGGCCCCCGCGCCCCGAGTAACAGCAGACCAATACGCTTTTGCCAGGCGCGACGCTCAGGCGAGGCAGGCGTCGAGGCCGTCGGTAATCAGGTCTTGCGGCAATTCGATGCCGATAAACACCATCTTGTTGGTCTTTTTCTCGGCCGGCTGCCATTTGGCCGCGAGGTCGCTGCCCATCATCTGATGCACGCCCTGGAACACGACTTTGCGGTCGACGCCCTTCATGTACAGCACGCCCTTGTAACGCAGCAGGCGCTCGCCGTAAATCTGCAGGATGCCGCCGAGAAAGTCTTCGAGCTTGTTCGGATCGAACGGACGATCGTTGCGGTACACGAACGACTTGATCTTGTCGTCGTGATGCGCGTGATGGCGATGCGCATGATCGTGGCCTTCATGGCCTTCGTGATCGCAATGGCCGTGGTCATGATCGCAATTTGCGTGGTCGTGATCGTGATCGTGGCCGTGCGTGTGGCCGTGCTCGTCGTGGGCGTGCGCGTGGTTATGCGCGTGTTCGTCCTCGACGAGGAAGTCCGGATCGATCTCGAGCTTCGAATTCAGATTGAAGCCGCGCAGGTCGAAGATTTCCTTGATGTCCGCGTCGCCGAAATTGACGACCTTGATCGCCGCCTTCGGATTCATATGCAGCAGACGGTGGCGCAGATCGCCCAGTTGCGCTTCGTCGACGAGATCGGCCTTCGTGATGAACAGGCGATCGGCGAAACCGACCTGGCGCTGCACGACTTCGTGCTCGTCCAGTTGATGATTCGCGTGCTTGGCGTCGACCAGCGTGATGATCGCGTCGAGCAGGAATTCGCTGGCGATCTGGTCATCCATGAAGAAGGTCTGGGCGACGGGGCCGGGATTCGCGAGGCCGGTGGTTTCGATCACCACGCGGTCGAAGTCCAGTTTGCCCGACTGCTTCTGCGCCGCAAGATCGCCCAGCACGCGCGAAAGGTCGCCGCGGATCGTGCAGCAGATGCAGCCGTTGCTCATCTGGATGATCTGCTCGCTCGTGTCCTGCACGAGAATCTCGTTGTCGATGTTCTCTTCGCCGAACTCGTTCTCGATCACGGCGATCTTCATGCCGTGCTTTTCGTTCAGGATGCGCTTGAGCAGGGTAGTTTTGCCGCTGCCGAGAAAGCCGGTCAGGATGGTGACTGGGATCATGTTGTTCGCCTATAGAGTCGTGAAACGATGCGTAATCGTATGCTTAGCGTATGCATAGCGGTGTGCATGAGCCGGGCGCGGCAACCTCGCGGCGCGCAGCCTGTCTAGCCGGTTATTGAAACATATCTGCCCACGCGGCGCTGGCAGCCGGCACGGCCGGGCCGCCGCCGCTCGCGTCCCGCTGCGAAATAACCGTGAAGTTATAGGCGATCAGGCGATTTGCAACAGCAGGCCCTTCAGGTATTCGCCTTCCGGAAATGCTGTGAGCAACGGATGATCCACCCCGGCGCCAAGACGCTTGAGAATCCGCGCGTCGACGCGCGCGTCCGCGGCCGCGCTCGCCACGATCTTCTGAAACAGCTCGGAATCGATCGCGCCGGAGCACGAGTAGGTGAACAGCAGTCCGCCTGGGCGCAGCAGCTTCAGCCCGGTCAGATTGATGTCCTTGTACGCGCGCGACGCGCGGTCCACATGCTCGCGCGACGGCGCGAATTTCGGCGGATCGAGCACGATCAGGTCGAAACGCTCGCCTTCGTCGTAGAGGCGGCGCAGCGTCTTGAAGGCGTCCGCGTCGAGCCAGGTCGCGCGCTCGGCGTTAAAGCCGTTCGCCGCCACGTTCTGCTGCGCGAGCGCGAGCGCCTCGCCGGACGAATCGATTGAAACGACCCGCTTGGCACCGCCTTTGAGCGCCGCCAGCGAGAAACCGCCCGTGTAGCAGAAGCAGTTCAACACGTCGCGGTCCTGCGCGAGCTGCTGCACGAGCAGGCGGTTATCGCGCTGGTCGACGTAGAAGCCGGTCTTGTGGCCGTTGCGCACGTCGACGTGATAACGCACGCCGTTTTCGCTCGCGATCAGCGCTTCCGACGGCGCTTCGCCCGCCAGCACGCCGGTCGTCTGTTCTAGCCCTTCCTTCTGACGAATCGACACATCCGAGCGTTCGTAGACGTTCGGACAGCCGGTCGCGCCGACGAGCGCGGCGACGATCGCCTCTTTCCACGCTTCGACGCCCGCCGCCATGAACTGGCAGACGAGCTGGCTGCGCTGGCCTTCGTCCTCGGCGACGTAGTGATCGACGATCAGGCCCGGCAGGCCGTCCGCTTCGCCGAAAATCAGCCGCACGGCGCCGGTGTCGCGCACCATCGTTTGACGATGGAGGAGCGCGCGCTGCACGCGGCGCTTGAAGAATGCGTGGTCGATCGGCTCGCTTTCGTCGAAGCTCCAGACGCGCGCGCGGATCTGCGAGTGCGGGCTGTAGGCGGCGCGCGCGAGAAACCGGCCGTCGTGCGCGCGCACGAGCACGGTCGCGCCCGGCGCGGGATTGCCGTCGATCCGGTCAATCGCGTTCGCATAGACCCACGGATGGCGGCGCAGCAGCGATTTTTCTTTCGACGGTTTGAGCGTAACGATATTCATGAGGGTGTCAGCAGAAGCAAGGGCCGCGCAAACTGCGGCGCGCGCGGCGGGTGAAGCAAGGGCGGTGACTAGCGAGCCGCAAGGACGGCGTCATTCGCGTTTTTTGGCGCGCGGATGCGCCTGATCGTAGACGCGCGCGAGGTGCTGGAAATCGAGCCCCGTGTACACCTGCGTCGCGGTGATGCTCGCGTGGCCGAGCAATTCCTGCACGGCGCGCAGGTCGCCGCTCGACTGCAGCACGTGCGTCGCGAACGAGTGCCGCAGCACGTGCGGATGCACATTGGCCGGAATGCCGGCGAGCAGCGCCGCGCGCTTCACACGCTCGCGCACGACGTTCGGCGACAGGCGATTGCCGCGCGCCGACAGAAAGAGCGGATGCGGATCGTGCTTGACCATCTGGTCGCGCACGGCGAGCCACGCGTTCAGCGCGGTGAGCGCCTTGCTGCCGACCGGCACGATGCGCCGCCGCTTGCCCTTGCCGAGCACTTCGACTTCCGCGGAATCGAGCTTCAGCCAGCCGGCCGAGCGATAACCGTCGGCGTCGGCGAAACGGGCGTCCAGACCGACGAGTTCCGACAGACGCAGCCCCGACGAGTAGAACAGTTCGAGCATCGCGTGATCGCGCAAACCTTCCGCCGATGCGGCAGGCGGGCTTTCCATCAGGCGGTTCGCGTCGTCGACGGACAGCGCCTTCGGCAGCGCTTTGGGCTGCTTGGGCGCGCGCACGGTGGCGACGGGGTTGGCCGGCAGATCGATGCGGCCCGCGAGCCAGCGGTAAAACGCGCGCCACGCCGACAGACGGTGACTGATCGAGCGCGCCGTTAGCCCGCCCGCGTGCGCGCGCGACACGGCGCCGCGAACGTCGACGGCGGTCAGGCTTTCGAGCGGCCGGCCTTTCGCCAGCAGCCGCAGTTGCTCCAGTTCGTGCGTGTAGCCGCGCAAGGTGTGCGCCGACAGCCGCCGCTCGTGCTCGAGATTCGACAGATACGCGGCGATGAAGTCGGTTTCGGTCACGATGGGCGGTTTGGCTTGATCGAGCTGGGTTCGGCTAACTTTTGCTGACGGCGGACGCGTGCGCTCGCGCGTTCAGCGCGGCAGCAAACGGCTCAGCGCGGCGCTTGCGAGCGCGCCGATCTGCGTGAGGAAGTCGGTCGCCATGCCGTCGTGGAAGCGGCGCGCGTCCGCGGAGCCCATCACGAGAAGGCCGAACGCGGACGCTTCTTCATTGGCTTCCGGGTCGCGCAACGCGAGCAGTGCGATCGATTCGGTGACGTGCGCGGGCTCGGGCGCCGCGCCGCCGGACGGGTTTTCGTCGGGGCTGCCGGCAGCCGGCACGAGCCATTGCGCTGCCTCGAAACCGGTGTTGGCGCCGCAGTAAGGCGCTGCGAGGCTGTTCGCGAAGATCCGCACTTCCTCGCCGACGTGGCGCGCGAAGTCGGCCTGAGCATACGGCTCGGCGACGTCCCACACGCGCAGCGCCGCTTGCGGCACGTCGAAGATTTCACGCAGGCCATTGGCGACGGTACGCGGCAGCGCGTACGGATCGCGCTCGGCGATCACGCGGATGGTCCAGCGGTTGAACTTCGAGGCGATGCTGTCGTTTTCGTGGCCGTAGCGCAGCAGTTCGGCGAGACGCCGTTCGAGATGCTTGTTCTTGTCGCGCAGCATTTCCATCTGCCGCTCCTGCAGGGACACCGCGGCCTTGCCGTGCGGGTTCGCGAGCCGGATGGTGGCGAGCACTTCCGCGTGTTCGGCGAAGAATTCGGGATTGGCGAGCAGGTATTCGGCGACTTCGCGATCGTTCATGGTTTCGGCTAAAGGACTACAGGACGACGCCTTCATGCGACGCGTCGGTCAGTGAGTTAATGAATCGTTCATGCGCGATCGAAGGCGACACGTTCAGTCGGCCAGTTCGATCTCGCCCTGGAAAACGGTCGTGGCCGGACCCGCCATCAGCAGCGGTTCGCTTTCCTTATTACTGTCCCACGAAATGGTGAGCTTGCCGCCGTGCGTATGAACGAGCACCGGCGCGTCGAGCAGTCCGCGGCGAATGCCCGCGGCCACCGCCGCGCACGCGCCCGTGCCGCACGCCAGCGTTTCGCCGGCGCCGCGCTCATAGACGCGCAGTTTGATTTCGCTCCGGCCGACGATCTGCATGAAGCCCGCGTTCACCTTTTGCGGAAAGCGCGCGTGCCGCTCGATCACCGGACCTTCGACGAGCACCGGAAACGCCTCGACGTCGTCCACCACTTGCACGGCGTGCGGATTGCCCATCGACACCACCGAAATCCAGCGCGTCGTGCCGTTCACGTCGAGCGGCCAGAGCGTATCCGCGCCTTCGCGACGTCCCTGGAGACCTTTGGTGGCGAAAGGCACACGTTCCGGTTCGAACACGGGCGAGCCCATGTCGACGAGCACCTCGCCGTTTTCCTGCATGGTCAGCGTGATGGTGCCGTTCTGCACTTGCACGCGCACGCTGCGCTGATCGGTCAGCCCGCTGTCGCGCACGAACTTCACGAAGCAGCGCGCGCCGTTGCCGCAATGCTCGACTTCGCCGCCGTCGCAATTGAAGATGCGATACCTGAAATCGACGCCATCCACGGTAGGCTTTTCGACCAGCAGCAACTGGTCGGCGCCGACGCCGAAATGGCGGTCGGCGAGCGCGCGCACCTGCTCCGGCGTCAGGTTGAGCGCCTGCGTGTAGCCGTCGAGCACGACGAAGTCGTTACCCGCGCCGTGCATCTTGGTGAATTTCAGTTTCATCACGCTATTGTAAGTGACGCGCCCCTCGAGCGCCCTCAATACACGCTCGGCACACCGGGCGGCCGCGTCTTGAAACGCTTGTGCACCCAGTAGTACTGCTCGGGCATCGACGGAATCTGTTCTTCGAGGAACGCGTTCATGCGCCGCGCGTCCGCGTCGTCGTCGCCGGTCGGGTAGTTGTCCCACGGCTTGAACACCCTCAGCCGATAACCCTTGTAGTTCGGCAGCACTTCGCCGATGAACGGCACGACCTGCGCGTGACCGACTTTCGCGAGGCGGCCGACCGCGGTCAGCGTGCAGGTCGGTACGCCGAAGAACGGCACGAAAGTCGAATTGCGCGCGCCGTAGTCCATGTCGGCGCCGAGCATCACCGGCTTGCGCTCGCGCAGCCAGCGCAGCACGATGCGCGCGCTGTCGGCGCGGCTTGCCATGTCCGCGCCGAAGCGGGCGCGCGCGGCCTTGGCGACCTCCTCGAGCTCTGGGTTCGACATCGGCTGATACAGCGAGCCGCACTGACGTTTGAGCGAGTAATTGAGGAAGATCGAGCCCGCCTCGATGCCGACGAAATGAAAGCCGAGGAACAGCGTGGGCGGCAGGTTCGGATCGGTCAGATCGATTGCGCTGTCGACCTGAACCAGCTTTTCGAGCTTCTTCGCGGAGCCGAACCATTGGACGCTGCGCTCAAGGTAACTGCGGATCGCGTGACGGAAATGCTTCTGCGCGACTTCTTCGCGGCGCTCGTCGTTCCACTCCGGAAAGCACAGTTTCAGATTGATGTGGACGATGCGCTTGCGGCGGCTCGGAATCTGATAGAGCAGCCAGCCGAGTCCGTCGCCGAGGCGGGCGATGAAACCATACGGCAATAGTGCAAACAGTTTGAGAAGGCCGATCGCGAGCCGGGGACCAAGGCGGCTCAGCATGTGACCTCCTGGAAGGCGCTCGGCGTGATGCATTTAAGGAAAGCGGAGAAGTTGACGTAATACCGCACTCGTAGACACTCTGTGACAATCATCGGAAGTCGCTATAATAAGGGCTTCGCCGAGTTAATAGACAACTTGCGGGGCGAAGCCAGGCGGCGCGATCCATGTGATAAGCGCCTGCCAGTCAGGTAATCCGCTAAAGCGTCGCCGCTTCAGGCTCCCGAAGCTGGCTACGTGAACATTAACCGTAACCACATAACAGGAGTCTGCAACGTGGCAAACGACTATCTCTTCACCTCCGAATCCGTTTCAGAAGGCCATCCCGACAAGGTCGCGGACCAGATTTCGGACGCGATTCTCGACGCCATCCTGGCGCAGGACAAGTACTCGCGTGTTGCAGCGGAAACGCTGTGCAACACCGGTCTCGTCGTGCTCGCAGGTGAAATCACCACCACTGCCAACGTCGACTACATCCAGATCGCGCGCAACACGATCAAGCGCATCGGTTACGACAACACCGACTACGGTATCGACTATCGCGGTTGCGCGGTGCTGGTCGCGTACGACAAGCAGTCGCCGGACATCGCTCAGGGCGTGGATCGCGCGCACGACAACAACCTCGATCAGGGCGCCGGCGACCAGGGCCTGATGTTCGGCTACGCATGCGAAGAAACGCCTGAGCTGATGCCGTTGCCGATCCACCTGTCGCATCGTCTGGTCGAGCGTCAGGCGAATCTGCGCCGCGACGGCCGCCTGCCCTGGCTGCGCCCGGATGCGAAGTCGCAGGTCACCGTGCGGTATGTGGACGGCAAGCCGCATTCCATCGACACCGTCGTGCTCTCCACGCAGCATTCGCCGGACATCGATCTGGATACGCTGCGCGAAGCCGTGATCGAAGAGGTGATCAAGCCTACGCTGCCGGCCGAGCTCATCAAGGGCGACATCAAGTTCCTCGTGAACCCGACCGGCCGGTTCGTGATCGGCGGTCCGCAAGGCGACTGCGGTCTGACGGGCCGCAAGATCATCGTCGATACGTACGGCGGCGCGGCTCCGCACGGCGGCGGCGCGTTCTCGGGCAAAGACCCGTCGAAGGTCGACCGTTCGGCCGCTTACGCCGGCCGCTATGTCGCGAAGAACATCGTGGCCGCGGGCCTCGCGTCGCGCTGCCTGATCCAGGTGTCGTACGCGATCGGCGTCGCACAGCCCACGTCGGTCATGGTCAACACGTTCGGCACCGGCCGCGTGTCGGACGCGACGATCACGCGCCTCGTGCAGGAGCATTTCGATCTGCGTCCGAAGGGCATCATTCAGATGCTCGACCTGCTGCGTCCGGTCTACGAGAAGAGCGCGGCTTATGGCCACTTCGGCCGCGAAGAGCCGGAATTCACGTGGGAAGCCACGGACAAGGCGCTGGCCCTCGCGGAGGCCGCCGGCACTGAGCCGGTCGCTGCGCTGGCGGACTAACGCTAGATTCAGGCGTCTGAATGCGAAAAACCCTGCCGGCTTGCGCCGCGCAGGGTTTTTTATTTGGCGCTCGTGGTGGCTCCTAGCGGCTCGCGAAAGCGAACGCGAACCAGCCCGTGCTGCCGTTCGTCGACATACGACGCGGGCGGCGGCTCGTGCTTTGCGACGGCACGGCAACCGGCGCGCGCTGCGCTGCGGTCAGGCGCAGCGGCGTCGGCTTGCGCAGCAGCGTGCGCAGTGAGAAGCGGCGCGAACCGCCCCGCGTGCGCAAGGCCGAGAAGAATGTGTTGAACCAGGTGCGAATGCCGTCGACGGCCTTCGTGTCGCGCCACTGTTCGCCCAAGGCGCGTGTGCGCGTGGCGTGATGACGCAGCGCGCGCACGACATGGCGGCGCGCCGGACGGGCGGCTTTGAGGGCGGCTCGGGTAAAACGTGTGCTCAGAAGAGTATGCATGGCTTCACAAGTAGGCAGCGTGTCGCGCGACGAAATGTGCGCCCAATAGCAGCACCAAGCGTGCCAATGGCGGTCTCGCGATAGATGGTTCGGGAGCCCGGAATCCGGTGGAAAACTGCGCGGCGGGGAACTGCGCCTTGGGCTTCATGGCCCGTGGGACGCGAAAACAGACGGGAATAGCGATCAACATGCGTGCAGGCTACACGTGATTCATGACGTCTGAAAGTCGGTTTTTACCCTGCGGATGAGGGTTCATACGTAGTTCGCAGAGCGGCAAAGGACAAGCGCACACGGGTTTCGCGGACCCTCTTCATGCACGTTACCGTGCGTGCCCGCACAGCCCGCGTGCGTCCGCAAGCCGCATGCCGCCTGCAAACAGTGCGCGGCATTGCGGACCTGCATCAACTTCATGTCGACGCGCGACGGTGAAACAGCACGCGGTATGATCGCGCCCGTTTTACAATCGAAGATCGGTTAGTCGACGGTCACGGATCACCATGTCACTCCATTCGAAGAAAGAGCAGATTCACACGTTGCGCGAGCAGGGTTTTGTCGTCGTGCCGGGTCTCGTGTCGGCCGAGCGTTGCGAGCAGATGAAGCAGATCGCGCAACGTCAACTTGAAGAAGCCGCCGCGCCGATCGAGTTCGAAGCGGATCTGCAATATCCCGGCGCGCCGTCGTCGAAACTCGCGCCCGGCGGTCATACCGTGCGGCGTTTGCTCGACGCCTACGGCCGCGATCCCAGTTTCGCGCAATGGGCGACCGCGCCCGAGATTCGCGGCTGGATGGAGTTGTATTTCGGCGAGGAGCCGCGCCTGTCGCGCGCGCATCACAACTGCATGATGACCAAGCACCCGGCGTACGGCAGCCTGACCGGCTGGCATCGCGACGTGCGTTACTGGTCGTTCGAACGCGACGATCTCGTTTCGGTGTGGCTTGCGTTGGGCGACGAAACCGTCAACAACGGCGCGCTATGGCTCGTGCCCGGCTCGCACAGCGCGCCATTCACCGGCGATCGTTTCGACGACGCCAAGTTCTTCCGCTCCGATCTGGAGGAAAACCAGGCGTGGATTCGCGCGGCCGTTTCGCCCGAACTGAAAGCCGGCGACGTGGTGTTCTTCCACTGCAATACGCTGCACTCGGCGGGCAAGAACTTGAGCAACCAAGTGAAGTTCTCGCTCGTCTACACCTATCACGGCGCGAGCAATGTGCCGTTGCCCGGAACGCGGTCGGCCGCGAAGCCTGAAATTGCTTTCTGATCCGACGATTCACTAGCGCTTTGTGACGGCGCCAAACGCACGCGCGAGAGCGTTTAACCCTGGCGCCGCCGCTTAGCCGGCTAGCGCTTGCGTCCCGACAAAGCCATGCCCGTAATTCCCGCGAGCGTCGCCACGACGCCGCCGACAATCAGCATGATCGCCTTGTTCGTCGGCGAACCCGTAAAGACGCGCGAGACGTCGCTGCTCACCGAATTGAATGCCTGTCCGCCGAAGTACAGCAGCAATACGCCGCCGACAATCAGCGCAATCGAAATTGCCTTCGCCATTGAATGCTCCCTAAGCCTGGTCGGCGAAAGTGTAGGGGACCTGCAAGCACTCGTCCATCCTGCATGGCGGGCGTCTGCACGCATCGCGTCGATTGGCTACCATAGCGGTCTCGCCGCCTATAAAAACAGATCGCAGCAGCACGCCTCCCGCAGAATGCGCTTGCCCATGCCCGAGATCACCGGGCGACATCATCATCAAGGACACTAGCAATGGCTTACGAAGCAGCTTCAGAACGCTATTCGGACATGCAGTACCGCGTGTGCGGCAAGACGGGTCTCAAACTTCCCGCGCTGTCGCTCGGCTTGTGGCACAACTTCGGCGACACCACACCGCTGTCGACGCAGCGCGAAATTCTGCGTACCGCCTTCGACCTCGGCATCACGCATTTCGATCTCGCCAACAACTATGGGCCGCCGTACGGCAGCGCGGAGACGAACTTCGGCCGCCATTTCAAGGACGACTTCAAGCCGTATCGCGACGAACTGCTGATTTCGTCGAAGGCGGGTTGGGACATGTGGCCGGGTCCGTACGGACAAGGCGGCGGATCGCGCAAGTATGTGCTCGCGAGTCTCGATCAGAGTCTCAAGCGCATGGGCCTCGACTACGTGGACATTTTCTATTCGCATCGCTTCGACGCTAACACGCCGCTCGAGGAAACCGCGGGCGCATTGGCCAGCGCCGTGCAGCAGGGTAAGGCGCTGTACATCGGCATTTCGTCGTACTCGGCAAGCAAGACGCTCGAAATGGCGAAGCTGCTCGCCGAATACAAGGTGCCGTTGCTGATTCATCAGCCTGCGTACAACATGCTGAATCGCTGGATCGAACGTGAGTTGCTCGACACGCTCGAACAGGTCGGCGCGGGCACGATTGCGTTCACGCCGCTGGCGCAGGGCCTCTTGACCGGCAAGTATCTGAACGGCGTGCCGCAAGACGCGCGCGTCAACAAGCCGGGCGGCGGATCGCTGAAGCAGGAACATTTGAGCGAGCAGAACATCGAGCACGTGCGCAAGCTGAACGACATCGCACAGCGTCGCGGACAAAGCCTCGCGCAAATGGCGCTTGCCTGGGCGCTGCGCGATCCGCGCGTGACTTCGGTGCTGATCGGCGCGAGCCGCGCGGAGCAGGTGCGCGAAAACGTCGGCGCGTTGAAGAACCTCGCGTTCTCGAAGGAGGAACTCGCGGAGATCGATCGTTACGCGACTGAAGGCGGCGTCAATCTGTGGGAGAAACCGTCGACGGATCAGGCGATCTGATTCCGGCGACGCTGCCGCCTTGCAAACGAACAGATCAACAGATGAAGAGAAAGCCGCCGCACAGGCGGCTTTTTTTCGCTAGACGAGCGCGGGCAAGCCTTCGACCAGCACGACTGCGAAGACGACGCCGAGCAGCGCGCCCAGCACGCGCAGCGCGTTGTGCCGCAACTCCGTCTTGCAAGGCAGCGCGCCCACGAACAATGCCCCGGCAAGCGCCATCGGAATGACCAGGATGAAGTCGCCAATCGTGAAGTAGGTCGTCATACTCGTCTCCTGTTGTATTGGCCGCGTGTGGCCGCCAAACAGCAGCTCTGTTCAAGAGCCGTGCACTGCCAACGCTCGATTTGAGTATAGATGACGCCTGAAGCGGCGTAGCCGCGTCCACGAGCTTCGCGACGCTTATTCGCAGGCCGCAGAAGCCAACGCCTGCAAGGCTCGCGGCGCTTGTGGCGGCGCAGCAAAATACGCTGCAAAAAGTGAAGCGTTTGCTTACGCACCCCTTACTTTTTATCGATTTTCGATGCGATGTGAATCGTTGGCGCGGTCGGCGAGCGCCTCGCGGCCAAGTCGCGTTCGAGTCGTGTTCGACTCAGCCGTGAGCCGAGTCGAGCCGCTGCAATCTGAACGCCGCCAGCAGACCGATCACGAGCAGCGCGGCAACGAGTCCGGCGACGCCGCTCCATCCGTATCCGGCCCACATATGGCCGCCATATGAGCCGATCACGCTCGAGCCGATGTAATACGCGAGCAGATAAAGCGCGGCCGCCTGGCCCTTGGCTTCTTTCGCGAGACGCCCGACCCAGCCGCTCGCGACAGCATGTCCCGCGAAGAAGCCGAACGTCACGCATGCAATGCCGCCGACAATCGCCGCAAGCGCGCTCAGCATCGTGAGCGCGAGCCCCACGCCCATCAGCAGAAGACTCGCGCTTAGCACGCGGGCGCGCCCGAACGTATCGGCCATGCGCCCCGACCACGGCGACGCGATCACGCCCGTCAGGTAGACGACGAAGATCGCGCCGATCTCCGTTTGACTCAGGCGATACGGCGGCGCGAGCAGCCGGTAGCCGATGTAGTTGTACAGCGTGACGAAGCTGCCCATCAGCACGAAGCCGAGCAGGAACAGCAACGGCAAGCCCGGCCGCGTGAATTGCCGCAGCAGCGCGCTGCGATGATGCGTGAAGCCGAGCCCGCGCCGCGGCACGAAGTGACGCGACGGCGGCAGCAGCGCGCGAAACGCGAGCATCGACAGAATGCCGAGCACGCCGATCGTGCCGATCGCGACGCGCCACGAAAACAGATCCGCGACCACGCCGGTAATCACGCGCCCCGCCATTCCGCCGATCGCGGTGCCGCCGACATACAGCCCCATCGCGAGGCCCAGACCGTCGGGGTGAACTTCTTCCGCGAGATAGGCCATCGCGACGGCCGGCACGCCGCCGAGCGCGAGTCCTTCGAGCGCGCGCAACACGAGCAACTGATGCCACTGCGGCGCAATCGACACGCCGATGGTCAGCAACGCGGAAGCCGTCAGCGACATCGTCATCAGCTTGTGACGGCTCCAGCCTTCGGAGACAAAGCCCGCGGTGAAGATGGAAACGGCGAGCGCGGCGGTCGACAGCGAAACGGTGAGGCTGCTTTGCGCAGGCGTCACATTGAATGCCGACGAAAACGACGGCAGCAGCGGCTGCACGCAATACAGCAACGAGAACGTGGCATAGCCGGCAAACAACAAGGCGATGCTGGCGCGCCAATAGGCACGAGTGCCGCGTTCGAGGTAAGAGAGGTGGGGAGCGTTGGGCACGGCAAAGACGAAGAAAGACGAAAGCGGAAAAGGCGGAAGTGCAAACGGCCGCATGATCGAAGCGTTCTAAAGCATCAGCCGGTCATGGTCATGGTCATGTCCATTGCCACGATCACGGCCGCTATTCGCGGCACGCCGCGCATGCAAAGCAGTTAAGGATACGCTGAAAATCGCGCCCTGGTGTGCGAGCGCTGCGCGCGTTGCGCCGACGCTCCGCGTTTTTGATCTCCGCGCCCAGCAGGGTTTATGATGGTCTCGTTGCGATGCGCGCGTCGCAACGAATCGAGCGAAACGACGGGCGAAGCGCCCCGAGTTCCGGCTTTCAAGGGCCCCGCAAAACGGGAACAATGACGAGATGCTCTCACGCGTATTCACGCGCAGCAGTTTGGGTGCGTACGCAACGTTACCGGCGAAGCGGCGCTTTTATCATCACCTTGACCGGCATGAATCCAGAAAGCCGGCTATGGGAGAACGGGGAAACATCATGCAAATCGGTTCCATTGTCCGATCGGTGCATATCGCCGTGCCGCAAGGCGCGCGCGGAATCGTCATGCGCATTCTCGGCGACATGGCCATGGTGGCGTGGTACGCCGGCGAGCCCGGCGCTTCGCCGCAACTGAACACCGAACCCTTTTTCCTCGAAGACCTTATCGACACCGGCGAACTCGTGCGTCCGTCAAGCGCGCAGATGCATTGAAGCGGTTGCGGTTTCGCGCGTCTGCCGCTATCTCGCAGACGCGCGCCGCGAACCGGGCCACTCGTCTTTGACGGCGGCGCGGCGCACAATGCGGGCATGAACGACATTCTCGATCCACAGGACGGCGCCGCGCGCGCTGTGCCTTTCGCCCGGCTTCAGCCGGAAGTCGTACTCGACGCGCTCGACAGCGTGCTCGGCTCCGTCGGCGTTCGCACCGACGGGCGCATGCTGCCGCTGAACAGCTACGAGAACCGCGTGTATCAGGTGGGCGTCGAAGACGGGCCGCCCGTGGTCGCGAAGTTTTATCGCCCGGAGCGCTGGAGCGACGCCGCCATTCTCGAAGAACATGCGTTCGTCGCCGAACTTGCGGCGCGCGAAATTCCCGCCGTGCCTGCGCGCACGTTCGAGGGCCGCACGCTGCATACGTTCGACGGCTTCCGCTTTTCGATTTTCGAGCGCCGCGGCGGACGCGCGCCCGATCTCGACCGTCGCGATACGCTCGAGTGGCTCGGGCGTTTTATCGGGCGGATTCATGCGGTCGGGCAGACGCAAAACTACACGGAGCGTCCCGCGCTCGACATCCAGACCTTCGGCTATGAGCCGCGCGACTTTCTGCTCGCGCACCGCTTTCTTCCCGACGACGTGCGCGGCGCGTGGGAAACCGTCATCAATCTTGCGCTGGAAGGCGTCGAACGCGCCTTCGAGCGCGCGGGCGAGATTCGCATGTTGCGAATGCACGGCGACTGCCATCCGAGCAACGTGTTGTGGACCGACGCGGGCCCGCATTTCGTCGACTTCGACGACAGCCACATGGGTCCGGCCGTGCAGGACTTGTGGCTGCTGCTGCCGGGCGAACGCGCCGAGGCGTCGCGCGCACTCACCGACCTACTCGCCGGCTACGAAGACTTCTGCGACTTCGAACCGCGCGAACTGCATCTGATCGAAGCGCTGCGCACGCTGCGGCTCATCCACTATCAGGCATGGCTCGCGCGACGCTGGGACGACCCCGCGTTTCCGGCCGCGTTCCCCTGGTTCAATACGCAGCGTTACTGGGAAGACCGCATCCTCGAAATGCGCGAGCAGCTCGGCGCGATGCAGGAAGGGCCGCTCTGGCCCGTGTGAACGTGTGAACGTGTGAACCGAAGCGCCGACGCCACATTCCCGGCACGCCGCGATTGAGCAAACGCATCAATTGTGTAATGATAGCCATTCTCAATTGAAGGGCGTCGCCAGCTTCCTGTCACATTTCTCCTCCTCTGTGACTGCCAGCCAGCCTCTCAATGGGCGGCTGCCGAGCGCAAGCCGGAGCCGTCCGCTTTCTCCTTTTTCGAATTCCTTCGCTGCCGGTTTGCGAGCGCGCGCGTGCTGTGCGCGTGCGCCCCGGCGGCGGCTTAACCTGCTGCACCGGAGCATGGATGTGAACGCGCCTGACTCGATCGATATGAAACCCGCTGCCGATGGCGCCACGCGCTACGTCGCGCATGACGAGCCGCCGGGCCGTCATTTGATGGACGGCGCCGAGCAGGCGGCGCGGCGTCAGCGTTCGCGGCGCGCGAACTTTATCAAGTGGCTGCGCAAGGTGCATGGATGGGTCGGCCTGTGGGGCGCGGTGCTCGGACTGCTGTTCGGCGCGACCGGCTTTCTGCTGAACCATCGCGCGGGCCCGATGAAGGTGTCGACGGGGCAGCCGCAGGTCGAGGAATTGCAGATGGCCGTGCCCGACAAGCCATTCCATTCGCCGATGGACATGGCGAAGTGGCTCAAGGGCGAGCTGAAAATAGACGGCAAGCCGGGCCGGATGAAACGCGAACCGGCGCATCCAGTGGCGTGGGGCGATCAGAGCACGATTCAGCCGGAATTCTGGCAGGTGGCATTCGCCGCGCCGACGCAGAACGTGCAGGCCGAATACTGGGTCGGCAATGGTTTCGTCGCCGTGAAGCGCACGCAAAACACCTTTCTCGCGACGATGACGAACCTGCACAAAGGCGTGGGCCTGAGCATCGGCTGGATGCTGCTGGTCGACACGATTGCCGGCTCGCTGATCCTGCTTTCGCTGACGGGCGTGCTGTTGTGGACCGAGTTGAACAAACGACGCGTGGTGGGCGTGGTGCTGGTGGGCGGATCGATCATCGCCGCCGTGGTGTGCGGCTTGGTGTAAGCATGCCGACGCGCGCCCGACGCTCGCAGCGCGCGACCCAGCACCCGACACTAGCCTACGCGCTGCAGGCCGCTCCGCCCGACGCCGCGATTTCCCGCGCGGCCTTTGCGCCCTCCACCTGAAGCAGTGTCGGCAGCGAAACGCCGTTTTTGGCCGCCGTCACTTCCGCGAGAATCGACACCGCAATTTCAGGCGGCGTCCGGCTGCCGATATAAATGCCCACGGGCCCATGCAAACGGGCCAACTCGGTCTCGCTGAGATCGAATTCCTTCAGCCGTTCGCGCCGCGCCTGGTTATTGCGCCGCGAACCCAATGCGCCGACATAGAACGCCGGCGTCTTGAGCGCTTCCATCAATGCAAGGTCGTCGAGCTTCGGGTCGTGCGTGAGCGCAATCACCGCGCAGCGTTCGTCGAGCTTCATGTCGAGCACGGTGTCGTCGGGCATGGTCCGCACGATCTTCGTGCCGGGAATGCTCCACTCTTCCGTGTACTCTTCGCGCGGATCGCAGACCGTCACCTGATAATCGAGCCCCACGGCAATGTTGCACAGATAGCGCGACAACTGTCCCGCGCCGATCACGAGCATCCGGTAACGCGGGCCGTGAATCGTCAGAAGACGCTCGCCGTCGAAGTGCACGCCGTCGGTCGCGAGCGCCTTGCCGAGCTGCGCCTTGCCGCTCGTCATGTCGAGCTCGCGCGCGACAAGCCGTCCTTCTTCCACCGCATGACAGAGGTCGGCGATGCCGCTCTGCGGCGTCAACGGTTCGAGCACCAGTTGAATCGTGCCGCCGCAAGGCAACCCGAAGCGATGCGCTTCTTCGGCCGTGATGCCGTATTTCACCGCCTCGGGATGCGTCTGTTCGATGCCCCTTTGCCGCACGCGATCGATCAGATCGTCTTCGATACAGCCGCCCGATACCGAGCCCACCACGAGTCCGTCGTCGCGCACCACGAGCATCGCGCCCTCGGGCCGCGGCGACGAGCCCCACGTCTTGACCACTGTCACCAGTAGCGCGCGATGTCCTTCCTCCAGCCAACGTGCGCTGGACTTCAGGACTTCGAGATCCACGCTGTCCATGATTTCTTCCTCTTCGTTGCATCGCCACCGGACTCGCCTTCCTCGGCGTCGGTCGATGCAGTATTGTGCCCCGCCGCGTCGGCGGCTGCAGCGTCCGGAACATTGCCGGCGTCGTCGGCTTCGGCGGCACTTGCATTGTTTCCGCCGACCTGGGCGCTAAAGCGCTTGAAGAATTCGCCGGCGATCTTGCGCGCCGCGCCGTCGACGAGCCGCGAGCCTATCTGCGCAAGCTTGCCGCCGACCTGCGCGCTCGCCGTGTAGCTGAGCTTGGTCGCGGCGTCGCCGTCGGCTTCGAGCACGACGCGCGCGTTGCCCTTCGCGAAGCCGGCCGCGCCGCCCTGGCCTTCGAACACGATGTTGTATGAAGTTGGCGCGTCGATGTCGGTCAGCTGCATGCGTCCTTTGAAGCGCGCTTTAACCGGCCCGACCGCGGCGCTCAGCGCGACGAGATACGCATTTTCGCCGTCCGGGTCGATGCTTTCGCAGCCGGGAATGCACGCGCGCAAAACCTCGGTGTCGTTGAGCGCGTCCCACGTGCGCTGCTGCGAAACCGGCAGCGTATGAGTTTCGGTCAGTTCCATGAACTTGCTCCTGCGGTTGGCGTGGCAAGAACGCGCGGACGCGGCGCGCGCGTGAGTTGCGCGAAGTCGTGGCCGAACGCGGCCAGGCTCTCGAGATTATGAACGGGGCGATGGGCGTCGACATACGGCAGGATCGCCAGCACGCCGCGCGCCTTCGGAGAAAAGCCGCTGTAACGCAGCAGCGGATTGAGCCATACGATGCGATGCGCGAAGCGGCGCAAGCGCGCCATTTCGGTGTCGAGCACGTCGATGGCTTCGTGATCGAGTCCATCGGTCACGAGCAGCACGCTCGCGCGCCCGGCGAGCACGCGCCGCGCCCAGCGTCGATTGAATTCGGCGAGCGCCGCGCCGATGCGCGTGCCGCCCGACCAGTCGACAACCTGCTCGGTCAGCGCCGCAATGGCCACGTCGGGATCGCGCTCGCGCAGCGCGCGCGTGGCGTTCGTGAGCCGCGTGCCGAACAGGAACACCTGCAAGCGTTCGCGCGACTGCACGAGCGCATGGCAGAAATACAGCACCGCGCGCGAATAACTGCTCATCGAGCCGGAGATGTCGAGCAACAGCACGAGCGGCGGCTTGCGTTCGACCACCGCGCGATACTTCCACACGGTCCAGTCGCCGCCCGCGCGCACGGCCTGGCGCGCGCTCGCGCGCAAGTCCGCGTGCGTGCCGTGCGAGGCGGCCTTCAGGCGCCGCGTCGGTTCCTTCGCGAGCGGCAGGCGCTGAGCGCGAATCAGGTGACGCAGCGTGCGCCATTCATCGGCGGAAAGGGTGTCGAAGTCGCGATGACGCAGCCGCTCTTCCGCGCTGAACGTCGCGTGCGCGCGCAGTTCGTGCTGCTCGGTTTCTTGCGGCTTGTGCGTATTCGGCGACGGCGGCGCGCGGACCGCGAGCGCGTCGGCGAGACGGTTGTTGCGTTTGGGCGGCGGCAGGCCGTCGCGGACTTTCGGCAACAGCAGCGCGCGCAATTTGCCTTCCCAATCGGGATCGCGCCAGAAGAGTTCGAACGCGGCGTTGAACAGATCGCGTTCGTCGGGCGCGGAGACGAGCGTTGCGGCGAGTGCGGCGCGTACGTCGTCGCGGCGGCCGAGGTCGATCCAATGCAGAGCGGCGAGCGCGTCGACGGCATGCGCGGGCGACATCGGCAAACCGGCGCCGCGCAACACGCGCACGAAATGCACGACGTTGCGGGCAAGCGTGGGCGTGTCGTTGGTTAGCGATGCGGTGGGGGCTGAGTTCATGGCGTCCGTCATGCGTTGAACGCGCGCGGTATCGGCGTCTCCGATGCTGTCAACGCGAGTTGGCGTCGTCATGCCGCTATCCCGGCGCGGCGAGACACTGCGCGATCTGCTCGGCGTCGACGCGCGCGAGGTCGTCTTGATACTTCAGCAGCACGCCAAGGGTGTTCTGCACCGATTGCGGATCGAGTTCCGTCACCGAAAGCGCTTCGAGCGCACGGCACCAGTCGATCGTTTCTGCGATGCCCGGCGCCTTGAACAGATCCATGCCGCGCAGCCGGTGCACGAAATCGACCGCACGCCGCTGCAATTCCGCCGACGTCGCGCTCGCGCGCGCCGCCACGATCTCAAGCTCGCGATCACGCTCGGGATAGCCGATCCATTGATAGAGACAGCGGCGCTTCAGCGCGTCGTGCACTTCGCGCGTGCGGTTCGACGTCATCACCACGAGCGGCGGCACGGCCGCACGCACGGTGCCGTACTCGGGGATCGACACCTGGAAGTCGGACAGCAGTTCGAGCAGAAACGCTTCGAACGGTTCGTCGGCGCGATCGATCTCGTCGATCAGCAGCACGCGCCGCGCGCCCGGATGGTTTTCGTCGGGCATCAGCGCTTGCAACAGCGGGCGCTTCAGCAGAAATTCGCCGCGATACAGCGTGTCGTTATCGGGACGCTCGCCGGCGGCTTCGGCGAGACGCAGCGCCATGATCTGCCGCGGATAGTCCCACTCATACAGCGCGCTCGCGGTATCGAGTCCTTCGTAGCATTGAAGCCGCAGCATCGACGTGCCGAGCATGCCCGCCGCTGCTTTGGCGAGTTCGGTTTTGCCGACGCCCGGCTCGCCTTCGACGAACAACGGACGCTCCATGCGCAACGCAAGGTACAACGCCGTCGCCAGTTCGCGGCTCGCGAAATAGTTTTGCGCGGCGAGTTGCGCGAGGGTGTCGTCGATTGAAGCGGGGTGCATGGCGTTCCTGAATCTGCGCGGTCAGCGACGCGGGTGAGCGAATGCGGCCGACCTGAGCGTGCCGTTCAACATCTCAAGGCCGGCCGGACATGCAAAGGATCGCTAACTATTCGCCTTCGCCACCGCTCGCGCGGCGAGCACCGGAATCAGATGCGCGCGATACTCGGCGCTCGCGTGCATGTCGTCGTTCAGATTCGCGGCGGACAGGCTGACGGCACGCGCGGCCTCGGGCGTGAAATTTGCCGACAACGCGCTTTCCAGTTCGGGCACGCGAAACACCGAAGCCGCCGCGCCCGTCACCGCGACGCGCACGCCGCTTGCGAACTTCGCGACGAACACGCCGACGAGCGCGAAATGCGACGCGGGGTTGCGAAACTTTTCATAAGCCGCGCGCTCGGGCACCGGAAATTCGACGCCGACGATTAGTTCGTCCGGTTCCAGCGCGGTCTCATACATGCCCACGAAAAATTCGCTCGATGCAATGCGCCGCCGTTGCGTGACGATGGTCGCGTCCAGACCCATTGCCGCCGCCGGATAACAGGCGGCCGGATCGTTGTTGGCGAGCGACCCGCCGAGCGTGCCGAGCGCGCGCACCTGCCGGTCGCCGATATGCGCGGCCAGTTCCGCGAGCGCCGGCAACACGCGCCGCAGTTCCGCGTGTTCCGCGACATCGGCGTGACAGACGGCCGCGCCGATCTTCACCGTGTTGGCGTCGACGGCGATCGACTTCAGCGCGGGAATGCGCGTGACGTCGATCAGTTGCGACGGCTGCGCGAGACGCAGCCGCATGGTCGGCAAGAGGCTCTGCCCGCCGGCGAGAAACTTCGCCTCGCTGTCGGCGGCGATGGCCGCGGCGGCCGCTTGCGGGTCCGTCGCGCGTTGATACTCGAATGAATACATGTCGAATGCTCCGCTCAGGATCTCAATGGGCTGCCACGTTGGCCGCGTGAATCGCCGACCACACGCGATGCGGCGTGGCCGGCATTTGCAGATCGGTCACGCCGAGTGGCGCGAGCGCGTCGATGATTGCGTTAATTACCGCCGGCGGCGAGCCGATCGCGCCCGCTTCGCCGCAACCTTTGACGCCGAGCGGATTGTGCGTGCACGGCGTGCCTTTCGCGGTTTCGACGGTGAAGTCGGGCAAGTCCGACGCGTGCGGCATCGCGTAGTCCATATACGAGCCGGATAGCAACTGACCGCTTTCGTTGTCGTACACGCAGCGCTCCAGCATCGCCTGTCCGATGCCTTGCGCGAGGCCGCCATGCACCTGGCCTTCGACGATCATCGGATTGATTACGTTGCCGAAGTCGTCGACGGCCGTGAACTGCTGGATCTCGCACACGCCGGTATCAGGATCGACTTCGATCTCGCAGATATACGCGCCCGACGGATACGTGAAGTTGCTCGGATCGTAGAACGCGCTTTCCTCGAGGCCCGGTTCGAGCACTTCGAGCGGATAGTTGTGCGGCACATACGCGGCGAGTGAAATCTCGGCGAATGCCTTGGTTCGATCGGTGCCCGCAACGCGGAACACGCCGTTCTTGAACTCGATGTCTTCCGCCGCGGCTTCGAGCAGATGCGCGGCGATTTTCTTCGCCTTCGCTTCGATTTTGTCGAGCGCTTTCATGATCGCCGAGCCGCCGACTGCGATCGAGCGCGAGCCGTACGTACCCATGCCGAACGGAATGCGTCCGGTGTCGCCGTGCACGATCTCGACGCTATCGAGCGGAATGCCGAGCCGGTCTGCGACGACTTGCGCGAAGGTCGTTTCGTGCCCCTGGCCGTGACTGTGCGAGCCGGTGAACACGGTGACCGAGCCGGTTGGATGCACGCGAATCTGTCCGACTTCGAAGAGGCCCGCGCGTGCGCCCAACGCGCCCGCAATGTTCGACGGCGCGAGACCGCACGCCTCTATATAGCAGGAGTAACCGAGACCGCGCCGCTTGCCGTTCTTCTCCGATTGCTGGCGGCGCGCTTCGAAGCCTTTGACATCGGCGAGTTCGAGCGAGCGCGCGAGGATCGTTTCATAGTCGCCCGTGTCGTACGTGAGGCCGACCGGCGTCGCGTACGGAAATTCGCGGATGAAGTTGAGGCGGCGAATCTCGGCCGGGTCGATCTTCATCTCGCGCGCGGCGGTTTCGACGAGACGCTCGACCACGTAGGTTGCTTCGGGACGACCCGCGCCGCGATAGGCATCGACGGGAACGGTGTTGGTGAAGACGGCTTTGACCTCGGCGTAAATGGCGGGCGTCGCGTACTGGCCGGCGAGCAGCGTCGCGTACAAGATGGTCGGCACGCTCGAGGCGAACGTCGACAGATACGCGCCCATGTTCGCAATGGTGTGAATGCGCATCGCGAGGAACTTGCCGTTGGCGTCGAGCGCGAGTTCGGCTTTCGTTACGTGATCGCGGCCATGCGCGTCCGAGAGAAAAGCCTCCGAGCGCTCGGCGGTCCACTTCACCGGACGGCGAATTTTCTTCGACGCCCACGTTAGCGCGACGTCTTCGGCGTAGAGAAAAATTTTCGAACCAAAGCCGCCGCCGACGTCCGGCGCAATCACGCGCAACTTCGACTCCGGCAGCGACAGCACGAAAGCGGCCATTAGCAGGCGCTCGACGTGCGGATTCTGATTCGCGACGTAGAGCGTGTAGCTGTCGTCCTGCGGCGAGTAGTTCGCGTTGACCGCGCGCGGTTCGATCGCGTTCGGCACGAGGCGGTTATTGACGATGTCGAGCGTGGTCACGTGCGCGGCTTTGGCGAACGCGGCGTCGGTCGCGGCTTTGTCGCCGTGGCCCCAGTTGTAGCAGACGTTGTCCGGCACTTCATCGTGAACGGCCGGCTGACCGGCGTCGGCTGCGTGCGCGGTGTCGACCACGGCGGGCAGCACGTCGTAATCGACTTCGATCAGTTCGGCGGCGTCTTTCGCGGCCTTGATCGAATCGGCGATGACGAGCGCGACCTGGTCGCCGACGTGGCGCACTTTCGTATGCGCGATGACCGGATGCGGCGGCTCGTTCATCGGCTTGCCGTCGGTGCTGTGGATCAGCCAGCCGCACGGCAGGCCGCCGACGTTTTCCGCGGCCATGTCCTTGCCGGTGAAGATCGCGACGACGCCCGGCGACTGCCTGGCCGCGGTCGTGTCGATGCTGTTGATCCGCGCGTGCGCATACGGCGAGCGCAGAAACACCGCGTAGGTTTGCTGCGGCAGCAGGATGTCGTCGGTGTACTGGCCGTTGCCCGTCAGGAATCGGTAGTCTTCCTTACGTTCGACGGAAGCGCCGATCAGGTTGTGAGTGTCGGGTGCGTTCATCGTCGGCTCCTCAGGCGGTGGCTTGCGCGGTGGCGCTTGCGTTCGCGTTTGCATTGGCGTTTGCAGTCGCGTTTGCGTCCGCGTTAGCCGCGCCCGAGGACTTCATGCCTGCGGCGCCTTCGAGCACGGCTTTCACGATGTTGTGATAGCCGGTGCAGCGGCACAGATTGCCGTCGAGTTGCGCGCGGACGTCGTCGCCGGTGAGATTGGGCTGACGTTCGACGAGCGAGATTGCGCTCATCACCATGCCGGGCGTGCAGAAGCCGCATTGCAGGCCGTGGCAGTGTTTGAAGGCTGCCTGCATCGGATGCAGCGCGCCGTCTTTGGCGAGACCTTCGATGGTGGTGATGCGCGCGCCGTCCGCCTGTGCCGCGAGGATGTTGCACGATTTGATCGCGCGGCCGTCGAGGTGGACGGTGCACGCGCCGCACTGGGCCGTATCGCAGCCAACGTGCGTGCCGGTGAGTCGGAGTTGATCGCGAAGGAACTGAACAAGCAGGGTGCCGGGCTCGACTGAAGCGCTGATGGGCGCACCGTTCACCGTCAGACTAATGCTGATCGCCATGAAGTCGTCTCCTGATGGGGGGAAACCGGACCGCTTTTGTTTTGCCTTCAGCCTGCTGCTCGTTCGCGAGGTCCGATTAGGGTGCTGCGGTTTTTTATGAGTCTGCCGAAAAGTAAAGCACAAATTGGGCGGGGGCGCTATGGGGGTTGTTTTGCCTTTCGGCGCTTTTTTTAACACCCTTGGCCTTTCCTTGATTTCGCTGTGGTCTATTCGCGTTGCCCCTGTGCGGGGCGGCACTCACTTTCTTTGCCGCCGCAAAGAAAGTAAGCAAAGAAAGCGGGCTTACACCGCCAGCTTTTAGATGGGTCCACCGGTTCGGAGACGGCAGTGGCGCGTCTTACATCCGTGTCCTCGCGCATTCGGCGCTCGTGACAAGGCAGTCATGCTTCCCGCCTCGCACTGCGTGCTCGCCGGAAGGGTTCGCTTACACCGTCCGCTTGCGTTTTTTCGCGGTGGGGGCCATCGGCTTCGCCTCGGCGAGGCGCACTCGAAGGCAATAGTTTTGCCTGGCGGGAATCTAAATGCCTGCGTTGCAATCGCGCTTTTGACGAACGCGGCGGCGGAGCCAGAAGAGCGCGAAGCGCAGCGACGGTCCGCGGCGCGGGGAACCGCAGAGTCCCCGCGACGACTCGCGGCCCGCGACACGGCCGAACGCGCGATGGTTTTGGGAACGACCGCTGCGGCGCGCGAAGCGTCGCCGGAAGAATGACTGCCTTGTCACTAACGCCGAATGCGCGAGGACACGGATGTAAGGCGCACCACTGCCCACTCCGAACTGGGGGAGCCATCTAAAAGCTGGCGGTGTGAGCCCGCTTTCTTTGCTTACTTTCTTTGCGGCGGCAAAGAAAGTGAGTGCCGCCCCGCACAGGGGCAACACAAATAGACCAAAGCGAAATCAAGGAAAGGCCAAAGCGAGCCAGTGGGACCCATTTATAAGCCACCGGTGTGAGCCCGCTTTCTTTGCTTACTTTCTTTGCGGCGGCAAAGAAAGTGAGTGCCGCCCCGCACAGGGGCAACGCGAAATAGACCACCGCGAAATCAAGGAAAGGCCAAGGGGGTTACTAACAACAACAACAACAAAAACCCCTGCCCTCATCGGGCCAAATGCGACCGCCTCCTCGAATACCCAAAATAAATCCCCATCCCCACCACCAACCAAACCAAAAAAGCCACCCAGGTAATAGCCTGCAAATTCACCATCAAAAACAGACACGAAGCGACAGCCAGCACCGGCACCACCGGCACACCAGGACACCGGAACGCGCGCGGCAACTCCGGATGCGTCCTACGCAAAACCAGCACCGCGATCGACACCATCGAAAACGCCGCCAACGTGCCGATGTTGATCAGCTCCGCCAGCACATTCAACGGCACCAGCGCTCCAATGAGCCCGAAGAAAATGCCGACGAGCCACGTCGTGAAGAACGGCGTCGCAAACCGCGGATGCACACGCGAAAGCCGTGCAGGCAACAAACCATCGCGCGACATCGCGAAGATCACGCGCGTCTGTCCGTAAGCCATCACGAGGATCACGGTCAGCATGCCGAGCACCGCGCCAAGATCGATGAAGCCCGCCACCCACGGCTGACCCGCAACCTGCAACGCATACGACACCGGATGCGACACGTTCGCGAATTGCGCCGACGGCACGATGCCGGTCACCACAGCGGCCACCGCGACATACAACACCGCGCATACGCCAAGCGACGCGATGATGCCGATCGGCAAGTCGCGCTTCGGGTTTTTCACCTCTTCGGCGGCGGACGACACCGAGTCGAAGCCGATGAACGCGAAGAACATCACCGCGGCCGCGCCGAACACGCCGTTCCAGCCGTTCGGCATGAACGGGTGCCAGTTCGCCGGCGTCACATGAAACACGCCGACCGCGATCACGAGCAGCACCACGGTCACCTTGATCGCGACCATCACGTTGTTGATCCGCGCCGACTCGCGCACGCCGACCGACAACAGCGCGGTGATCGCCATCATCACGAGGAACGCGGGCAGATTGAAAAGCGTTTCATGGCCGGGCAACGCGCCCGGCGCCGCCGTCAGCGCGACCGGCAACGACACGCCGAAACCGGACAGCAGCGATTGTAGATAACCGGACCAGCCCACCGAAACCGCGGACGTCGCGAGCCCATATTCGAGCATCAGATCCCAGCCGATGATCCACGCGGCCAGTTCGCCGAGCGTCGCGTACGAATACGTGTAGATGGAGCCCGCGACCGGAATCGTCGATGCAAATTCGGCGTAGGCGAGCGCCGCGAAACCGCACGCGACGGCCGCAATCAGGAACGAGATCATCAGCGCCGGGCCGGCGTGCACGGCGCCCGTGCCGGTCAGCACGAAAATGCCGGTGCCGATAATGGCGCCGACGCCGAGAAACGTCAGGTCGAGCGCACCGAGCGCTTTCTTCAGGCCGGCGTTCTGGGCGCTCGTCGCGAGCATGTGCTCGACGCTCTTCTTGCGGAACAGGGACATTGGCGGGGGTCTCCAGTAGTGCACGCGTGTCGCGCGCCGAATGTCGGGAAACCCGCGATTTTAGCGGATGCGCGCGCATGCAACTTTTTGGGACGCACTAAAAAGACGGGACTCTGGATACGCGGCGCTGGCGTGACCGAGCGGCATCGCAGCGGCATTCCAGCGGCATTCCAGCGGCATTCCAGCGGCAACCCGGCGGCAACCCGGCGGCATCCGACCTGCCGCAGCCGCCAGCTTACCCCGCCATCGCCGGATTGAGGTCGACGAGCCGGTTGCTCATCACATAGAAAGTGAGTTCGGCGTTGTTGCGCAGCTTCATCTTCTCGAGCAGGCGCGTGCGGTACACGCTCACCGTTTTCACCGACAGCGACAGCGCCTCGGCAATGTCGGTCAGCCGTTTGCCTGACGCGAGCATGCACAGGGTCTGGTATTCGCGGTCGGAGAGCTTTTCGTGCGGCAACTGCTCGCCGTCGAAGGAGACATAATCGGCGAGCGCCTCGGCCATCGCCGGGCTCACGTATTTGCGGCCGGCCGCGACCTGCTGGATCGCGCCGATCATCTGCGCGGCGTCGACGGTTTTGGACAGGTAGCCGGCGGCGCCAGCCTTCAGCGCGCGCACCGCGTACTGATCCTCGCGATACATCGAGAACATCAGCACCGCCACGCGCGGCGCCTTGCGCTTCAGGCGCTTGAGCACTTCGACGCCGTTCATGTCCGGCAGCGAAATGTCGAGCAGCACGACGTCGAAACTGTGGGCCGCGACGGCGTCGAGCGCTTCGGCGCCGGTCTGCGCCTCGGTGACCTCGCGTGCGACGCCGCGATCCAGCAGCAACTGGCGCACGCCCTGGCGAACCACGGCGTGATCGTCGGCGAGCAGGATGCGCAGGCTCATGACGGCTCGCTCACGATTGCAGCGCGCGCAGGCCGCCGCCTGGCTGCGCGTCGGCGAGCATCGCGTCCCACGCGAAGCGCGCGCGCACGAGCGTGCCGCGCGGGCCTTCGGTATCGCTGCGTTGCGCCGGCTTTTGCGCCGGGTTTTGCGCCAGCGGCTGGCCGCCGCGCCGGGCGCTCACGCTCAGCGTGCCGTCGAAGGCCGCACAGCGCGCCTTCATCCCACTCAGCCCGAAATGCCCGTGTCTGCGATGCGCGTGGCGCGAAACGCCGACGCCGTCGTCGCTGACGATCAGCGTCAGATGACGACGGCTGGTTTCGATCCGCACGTCGGCGGATTCGGCGCGCGCGTGCTTGGCAATGTTGTTCAGCGCTTCCTGGGCGACCCGGAACACGGCGAGCGCGGCGTCGGCGGATAGGCGCGTGAGACGCACGTCGGCCGCGCAGACGAAGCTCGTGCGCAACTGCGTGCGGGCGGCGAAGTCGCCGGTCCACTGGGCGAGCGCGCCGACGATGCCGGCTTCGAGCGCCGGCGCATGCAGTTCGGCCACCGCCTGCCGGGTCGCGGCGCAAACGGCGTCGAGCGAGCGGTTGGCGACGGCGAGCGCGGCCGAGCATTGCGCCGGAGCGTCGGCGGGCAGCCAGGTTTCCACGCCGGCGAGCGCGAAGCGCGTCGCGGTCAATTCGGCGCCCACGCCGTCATGCAGTTCGCGCGCGACGTGACGGCAGGCCGCTTCCTGCGCCCGGACCAGTTCGGCGGAAAGCTCCCGCACGCGCGAGCGCAGGCGAGCCAATTCGCGTTCCGCCGACGCCGACGCCGCCGCGCGGCCCGCGTCTTCGGCGGCGCGCGGCAATAAGGCCGAAGCATGGCTGGTGAAACGGACGACAGTCGACGTATCCATGACTTTCTCTCAGAAAGCGGCGCGGACGGCGAAGCGGTGGCGCATCGGCGCCGCGAAGACGAAAGAGCGCATCAGGTCTCGGGCCTCCAATATGGCCGCATCGGATGACTACGACGGGCAGATGACTACGCAGCAACGTAACGAAATTTACATTCAGTAACAACCGGGTCGTGCCATGAGCGGCAGTGAAATCGCCCGG
This sequence comes from Paraburkholderia graminis C4D1M, assembly GCF_000172415.1. GTDB lineage: Bacteria > Pseudomonadota > Gammaproteobacteria > Burkholderiales > Burkholderiaceae > Paraburkholderia > Paraburkholderia graminis. The sequence continues at coordinate 26,033 of NZ_ABLD01000012.1, read as the reverse complement.
CGGCGCGCCGCGATCATATCCCAAAAAAGAAAAAGATGCAGGCCCACCAAGGCTTAGCGGCATTAGTTCACGTAACGCCTGACATGCCGCTCATGCCGTTCTGTAGGAAGATTGCCGACAGAAAATGTCAAATATCCGGCGCCCAATTGTAACGGCGAAAAAAAAGGAGCCAGAAGGCTCCTTTTCCCTGGTTTCGCGGCGCGAGCCGCGAAAAATCGCTTAACCGACGAACGCCTTTTCGACCACATAGTGGCCCGGCTCGTTGTTGCTGCCTTCCTGGAACCCCAGGTCGTCGAGCAGCTTGCGCGTGTCGCGCAGCATGTGCGGGCTGCCGCAGAGCATCACGCGGTCGTTTTCGAGCGAGAAGCCCGGCACGCCCAGGTCGGCGAACAGCTTTTCCGTCTCGATGAGTTCGGTGATGCGGCCGCGGTTCTCGAACGCTTCACGCGTGACCGTCGGGTAATACAGCAGCTTTTCCTGCACCAGTTCACCGAGATGCTCGTGCGCCGGCAGGTGGTCGGTGATGTATTCCTTGTACGCCAGTTCGTCGACGAAACGGCAGGTGTGCGTGAGGACCACGCGCTCGTAGCGGTCGTAAATGTCCGGATCTTTGATGATCGACATGAACGGCGCGAGGCCCGTGCCGGTGGACAGCAGCCACAGCGTCTTGCCGGGCAGCAGGTTGTCCGCCATCAGCGTGCCGACCGGCTTCTTGCCGATCAGCACCTGGTCGCCCACTTTCAGATGCTGCAAACGCGACGTGAGCGGGCCGTCCTGCACCTTGATGCTCAGGAATTCGAGATGTTCTTCGTAGTTCGCACTCGCGAGGCTGTACGCGCGCAAGAGCGGCTTGCCGTCGACTTCGAGGCCCACCATCGTGAACTGGCCGTTTTCGAAACGGAACGACGGATCGCGCGTGCAGGTGAAGCTGAAAAGCGTATCGGTCCAGTGATGGACGCTCAGGACGGTTTGTGAATTGAGGTTGCTCATGGCTTCTTGGATAGTGCGAAAACAAAGGCGGCCAGTCGTTGGAGCCGGCCGGCACGGCAAGGGCGATGCTGCGCTCACCCGCGGGCGGAATGGCGCGCAATCCGTTATTTTACCGCGCCCGCCGCCAGCGGGCCGAGACGCGGCGATGGGGCGCGAAAAGCGAATCAAACAGCGAATCAAGCGGTCGAGCGGCGGTGATCAACCGGCGTTCGTCGAACTCATCATGCGGATTTCCGGCCGAAGAGCGCGGCGCCGGTTTTCGCTGGGTCCGCCGGGTCCGATTACGACCGGCGACGGGCAGCGCCAGGCGTGCTTGCCGCCGCGCGTCACCAAGGGTACGGCGATGGACGAAGGCCGCGCGGGGCGGCTGCCACCGGCTGTCCGGCTCGCGCCGGGTAGGCGCGCCGCGCGGGCAACATTTTCAGGATGATACAGAAAGCTGCCGTGCGGCGCAGCATAGACCCTGCCAATAAAGCAGGCAAACGGGCGGAAAACCAGGCTCGGGAATGTGGGCGTTTGCCCGCTGCAACCACGCAACGAGTGACGTCGCGCCGAGGCTCGCGTTCGGCAGAAAGCGCATAGGCCCGGCCGGCGTCTGCATTTGTGTCTACGTGACCGGACGTTCGCAAGCGCAAACGCAATCGCATCGATCGAAAGCGCGCTTTTCGGCCCGCATGCCAAAGCACGCTCCGCGCCGTCACTCCACCCGCAAGCGCGCCATGTACGGCAAATGATCCGACAGCCACGCGGTTTCCTGCGTCGGCGGAATCCATTCGATCGGCTTCATGCCGCGCACGAACATTTTGTCGAGCGCGAGGGCGGGCGAAAAAGCGGGGAACGTGCGGCCCGCCTCGCCGAGCAGCGTGGCCACTTCATGCAGGCCGTGCTCGCCGAAAAGCGGCACCGAATCGTTGCGCCAGTCGTTGAAGTCGCCGGCCAGCACGAGCGGACCGTCCGGCGCTTCCTTCGCGATCCAGTGAGCGATCCAGTTCATCTGACGCAAGCGCGCCGAGCGCGTCAGCGCGAGGTGCGCGCACAGCAAGGTGACCGAGTGTCCGCCGAAGGTCGCGCGTGCGACCAGCAGCCCGCGTTTCTCGAAGCGATGCGCGGAAATATCCCAGCGTCCGCCGAGATCCAACGGATGCGGCGACAGAATCGCATTGCCGTGCCGCCACGACGGCTTGAACACGTTCGGCCCAAGCGCGATTTCCAGTTGCAGCGCCTGCGCGATTTCGGTTGCCTGGCAATGCCAGACATCGTTCAAGGGATCGGCGACGGGCGCGCCGAAGCTGCTCGCCAATACCGGCGACGGCATGCGGCGCGCCATCGCTTCCTGCAGAAAATAGGCGTCCGCGTGGGTCGACTGAACCCAGCGCTGCATGGCTTGCCAGGCTTGAAAGCCGAGCGGCGTGCGGCCCTTGTGAAGGTTCCAGCTCACCGCCACGAAATCCTTGGGTGCTGTGCTTTCGCGGATCAATTCTTCGGGGTTTCGCATGCCGCGTTATCCACGTGTTCTGTTTTCGGAGCTTCGATTGTTCATGCGTTGTTCGCGGGTCTCTCAGGTTGGCTCTTCAGCTTCGCTTTTCAACCCCGTCGACGGAACGCGCTTGCGCCTGATTTGCCGCGGGTTTGTCGCTGGCTCGCAGCGCAGTCAGTTCACCGCACTGGCCGCGCTCGCCGCGCTTGCCGCATTTGTCGCGCTTGCCGCATTGGCGCCATTCGTCAGATTTGCGCGGACGCGGTAGACGAGCGCCGGGTCTTTGTCGACGATCGTCCAGCTCGCCCATTGACCTGCCGCCACCTTCAGACCGGGATGGCTCGCGCTCACCTGGCGCGGCTGCGGCGGCAGTTTGCAGCCGGTGTCGGTCTGGCGCGCGGCGCTGTCCTCGAACGTTTCCTGCGCCTCGATGGAGAGCGTCACTTCGTTACTGTCCGCCTGCAGCGGCGACACCGTCAGCGTGCGCGCCAGGTCGATGCTGCCCGCCGGCTGATCCTTGCAGCCGACGTTGTGCTGCACCACCTTGTGATGCGTGTCCGTGCGCGCCTGGCCGACCGTGGTCGTGCCGTCGAAGGTGTCGATCTGCTGCCCGTTGAGCAGCACTTGCAGTTGCCATTGCACGACCTGCTGCTGCGGCCGCTGCTGCGCCTGTGCCAGCATCGAAGTGCCGATCAGCACGGCCGCGATAGACGTTTTCCACATAGAACGAATCTCCGGTGACTGCGTCCGGCAGCCTGGTCAGAGGGCCATCTTACGCCTGATGAGCGCAACGCTTTTCTGACACGTTAAACGGGGCCGGGTTCAGCAACAATCTATTTCGAAGCGCGCCGGTCGTGCTCGCTGCGCGCCTGGCGCGGCTTTGCAGCATAACCGGCTGTTAGCAGCAGAGCCGCCCGACTGCTGGCTTGCGTGCCGATCTGTCCTCGTTAAACTGGACCTGAAACGGCGTCCATCGGATGCCGCCTAGCAAGGCCAGTCAGACGGGGTGAGCAATGACAACAGCAATGGTCAGACAGGAAATCGCCGTAGCGTCTTTCAGTCAGGTGTACGACCTCGATCAGGTCGAGACCGCGCTGAACGATCTGAGCGAAGGCGCCAACGACGCGCTGCGCACAACCTACGAAAAGATGCTGAAAACCGGCAATCTGCGGTTCTGCGTGAAGCCGAACCGCATGCCGTCGATCGACGATCTGATCGACGCATTGCCGAACTTCGCCGATCCGCTCGACGACATCCGCAAGCAGGTCGCGCTCTGTCTCGAGACCGAGGACCGCCTGGAGCTGATGCCGATTCTGCTGCTCGGCGATCCCGGCATCGGCAAGACGCATTTTGCGAAGCAGTTAGCGCGCCTGCTCGGCACGGCTTATCAGTATGTCGCGATGAGCTCGCTGACGGCCGGGTGGATTCTTTCGGGCGCGTCGTCGCAATGGAAAAACGCCAAGCCCGGCAAGGTGTTCGACGCGCTCGTGAACGGCAGCTACGCGAACCCGGTGATTACCGTCGACGAAATCGACAAGGCTACCGGCGACTCGCAATACGATCCGCTCGGTGCGCTGTACGCGCTGCTGGAGCACGACACGGCGCAGAGTTTCATCGACGAATTCGCGGAAATTCCGATCAATGCCGGCCACGTGATATGGATTGCGACGGCGAACGACGCGCGCTCGATTCCCGAGCCGATCATGAACCGGATGAACGTGTATGAGATTCCGCCGCCGGATCGCGACGGCGCGCGCCGCATCGCGCAGTCCATCTACGCGGAGATCCGCGGCGCCCACAACTGGGGTCTGCGCTTTCCGGAGCAGCTCGGCGACGACGCGCTCGACGCGCTGAAAAACGCGTCGCCTCGCGAAATGCGCCGGGCGATTCTGAACGGCTTCGGCGCGGCGCGCATCGACGGACGCGACGAGATCGGCGGCGGCGACATCCGGCTCGACTTCGGCAACCGTCGCAGGCCGATCGGCTTCTAGGCAGCCACTGTCCATTCCCGCCAAAAAACTGCGAATGGCCGCACGATGCGCTGCCGCTGGAAACAGCGGGAGCGCATCGCCGTGCGCGCGGCGTCGTACAATTTGAGGCAGCGGTCGGATGACCGTTGTAAAACGGTCGCAAAACGGCAGTGCGTTCGGCAGCGAGCGGTGTACGGCGTTCGTTGGCCGCATGCTGTTGCCATCTACATGGATGAACGAGGCGGCGCGTAGCGAAGTCGGCTGCGTCGAGGGACATGGACCAGATCGAATGTGTCGTAATCGGCGCCGGCGTGGTCGGGCTCGCGGTGGCGCGTGCGCTCGCGGCGCGCGGGCGCGAAGTGATCGTGCTCGAAGCCGCCGAGGCAATCGGCGTGGGCACGAGTTCGCGCAACAGCGAAGTGATTCACGCGGGCATCTACTATCCGCGCGGCTCGCTGAAGGCAACGCTATGCGTGCGCGGCCGCGAGATGCTTTACGACTATTGTGTCGAGCGTAACGTGCCGCATTCGCGCTGCGGCAAGCTGCTCGTCGCGACGTCGAACAATCAGATTCCGCAGCTCGACAGCATCATGGCCAAGGGCCGCGACAACGGCGTGCTCGACCTGATGCGCATTACGGGCAGCGAGGCGCAGGCGCTCGAACCGGTGCTCGAATGCGTGGCGGCCGTGTTCTCGCCGCAGACAGGCATTGTCGACAGTCATCAGTTGATGCTGGCCTTGCAAGGCGACGCCGAGCGCGACGGCGTGATGTTCGCGTTCCATTCGCCGGTCGAGGCAATCGAAGCGGGCAATGGCCGCTTCATCATCAAGGTCGGCGGTGATGCGCCAACCACGATCAGCGCCGCTTGCGTGATCAACAGCGCCGGGCTGCACGCGAACGCGCTGGCGCGCAAGATTCGCGGACTCGACGCGCGCCATGTGCCGCCGCTCTACCTCGCGCGCGGCAACTACTTCAGCATCTCCGGACGCGCGCCGTTTAGCCGCCTGATCTATCCGATGCCGAACGAAGCAGGACTCGGCGTGCATCTGACGATCGACCTTGGCGGCCAGGCGCGCTTCGGTCCGGACGTCGAATGGGTCGATGCCATCAACTACGACGTCGATCCCCAGCGCGCCGAATCTTTCTACGCAGCGATTCGCGCTTACTGGCCCGCGCTGCCGGACAACGCGCTGCAGCCGGCTTACGCGGGAATCCGTCCGAAGCTGTCGGGCCCCGGCGAACCCGCCGCCGATTTCGTGATCCAGGGACCGGCCGCGCATGGCGTGCGCGGACTCGTCAATCTGTTCGGCATCGAATCGCCGGGACTCACGGCTTGCCTGGCGATCGCGCAGCGAGTGTGCGAATTGAGCGGCCGCGCATGAGCGCACGCGGTTGCGCTTCACGCGGCGCGGCCCGATGTCGTTGCGATTCGCTTATCTCTATCATTTGACCCGTCACCTGAGACGGCTTCATTGCTATCCTTGGGGACCGCTGTCATCAGAACGGCGATCAGTTCAATATAAATGGAGTGAGTCCCCATGAAAGCTTCCCGTCGCACGTTTTTGATTTCCAGTATCGGCGTGGCCTCGTCGCTGGCACTGTCCCGCCAGGCATTCGCCGATGCACCGAAGGTCGCAGAAAGCGACCCGACCGCACAGGCGCTCGGCTACAAGGAAGACGCCAGCAAGGTCGACAAGGCGAAGTTCGCCAAGTACGCACCGGGCCAGGACTGCGGCAATTGCAGCTTCTATCAGGGCAAAGCGAGCGATCCGTACGCGCCGTGTCCGATGTTCGCCGGCAAGCAGGTTGCGGCGAAGGGCTGGTGCAGTGCGTATAACAAGAAGGCCTGATCGCGTGGTTCTCACGCTGCCTTCATGCGTTGGCTGAAGTGCGCTGCAATATGACGGGCAGTTCGGCGCGCTGATCGCCGAACTGTTCCCCTGCGGATTTGCGCTGCACGGGTTTATCGTTGGTCTACCGCATTGCCGTGACGATGTTCGGCGGCTTTGGACCGTTCGTCGTCACGTCGCTTACCGAGGCGAGCGGCTCGCCGCTCCCACCGACTTATTACTTGATGCGCGGACTGGCTGCGTCGATCGTCGCAGTGGCTTGCATGCCGGGCCATCGTCACGTCGATGCCGACGCACGCGCGACGCAAACCGTTCACCTCACATCGCACCGCCTAGCTGCGCGCCTTGATCAGCGGCGGACGCTTGTCGAACCACGGCCGTGCCGCTTCGAGTTGCGCGGCAAGGCGCAGCAGCGTGGCTTCGCGGCCGTCGCGGGCCGCGAACTGCACGCCAACGGGAAGTCCGCGCGCATTCCAGTAAAGCGGTATCGACATGGCCGGCTGGCCGCTCAGATTGAAGAGTTCGGTGCAGCCCGCCCACGCAAACGCCTTGTTCGATGCCTCGGCGAGCAGCTTCTTCATCAGCGGCTCGAGCGGCATCGCGCTGACTGCGCGCATCTGCATGCGCTCGGCCTGCGTCGGATGCATCTCGCCGATCTTGATGGGCGCCGCGGCGAGCGTCGCGCAGAGGATCACGTCGTAGCAGCTCAGCAGATCGGTCAGACGTTCGGTGATGCGGCGCTGTTCTTCGAGCGCCCCGGGCAGGCCGCGCTCACCGAGCTTGCGGCCCACGTGCGCCATCGCCCACGTCGAGATTTCGAACTCGTCGCGTGACGGCTTGCGTCCGGTGATGCGCTCGGCGTTCAGCACGAGGTCTTCCGCCGTCACGGACCACAGCGTGAGGAACGCGTGCCTGACCGCGTCGAAATCGATCCCGAGCGAAACAGGCTCGATGTTGTGTCCCAGCGAGCTTGCAAGTTGCGCGGCGTCTTCGAGCGCGGCGCGTGCATCGGCGGAAAGCGACGGGGCGAGCATCGGCTCGGTCACGTACGCAATGTTCAGCGGTTTGCACGGCTCGCGGCTCGCGCCGAGAAACGTACCCGGCGCGCCGAGCGGACGGGCCGCGTTGCCCGCGAGCAGGTCGAGCAACACCGCGCTGTCGCGCACGCTGCGCGAGATGGCGTGATCGACGCCGAGTTCGCCGGCCGCGACCGCGGCGGGCATGCGCGGCACGCGTCCACGCGAGGGCTTGAGCCCGAACAGTCCGCAGCACGACGCGGGGATGCGGATCGAGCCGCCGCCGTCCGATGCATGCGCGAGCGGCACGATGCCCGCCGCGACTGCCGCCGCCGCACCGCCGCTCGAGCCGCCGGGCGTATGGTCGAGATTCCACGGATTACGGCACGCACCGAATAGTTCGGGCTCCGTATAAGGCATTTGACCGAGCTCGGACGTGCTCGTCTTGCCGAAGATGTTGAGGCCCGCCGCTTTGGCGAGTGCGACGACCGGCGCGTCGTCGGTGGGAATGAAGTGGCGATAGTGACGGCTGCCCATCGTCATGCGCAGGCCCGCGACGGCGGCGCCCAGATCCTTGATCAGATACGGCACGCCGGCGAGCGCGGTCTGCGCGGTTTGCGGGCTGTCGGCGTCCGCGCCATTTGCGCCATTTGCGCCGTTTGTACCGTTGATGCCGTTCCCGCCGTTCGCCATGCTCGCGTCGTAACGCGACGCGCGTTCGCGGGCGGCCTCGTAGTCCTTCAGCACGATCGCGTTGATCGCGGGATTGACCGCTTCCGTGCGCGAGATCGCTGTGTCCAGCAACTCGCGCGCGCTGGCTTCGCGAGTCCGCACGAGTTCGGCCAGGCCGAGGGCGTCATGGGCGAGATAGTCTGATAGCACGGCGGAAAGGACCTCGCTGGCGGATGTGGAATGTCCATCGTCGATGCACGCAAGCGGCGGCGCGGCGGCACAGCTACGCCGTGATTTGCCGCCGCGTGCATCGACGCGAAAAGAGCGGGCGCGCCGCCCTTCAAGCGTAACCGACTCGCGCGCCGCCGCGGCGAGCCTATCGCGTCAGTGCATGACTTGCGTCACTTACCCGACTTACAACCGCTCGCCGAGGAACGTCAGCGTGCGGCCATGCGCGAGCGCGGCGGCGCGCTGGTTGTACGACGCACGGTCCGAACAGTTGAAGCCGTGATCCGCGTTCGGATAGATGTGGAACTCGGCATCGGTGCGGCCGGCAAAGCGCTCCTGAATCTGACCGACGGCCGACAGCGGAATATGCTGGTCGAGTTCGCCGTAGTGAAACTGCATCGGCACCTTGACCTTCGCGGCTTCGTCGAGCTTGTTCTGAATGCCGCCGCCGTAGTAGGCGACCGCGGCGTCGACGCTGCCGCGCGCGGCCGTCAAATATGCAAGCAGTCCGCCGAAGCAGAAGCCGATCGCGGCGATCTTGCCGGTGACTTCGGGCATCGCGCGCAGCGCCGCGGCCGTTGCGCCGATGTCGTCGGCGGCCTGGTTTGCGTCGAGCTTCTGCATCAGTTCGACGCCCTTCGCGCGGTCCGCGCCTTCATACGTCAACTCGACGCGCGGCTGCACGCGCCAGAACACGTCGGGTGCGAGCGCGACGTAGCCGTCTTGCGCATATTGATCCGCGACCGAGCGGATATGGCTGTTCACGCCGAAGATTTCCTGAATGATGATGACAGCCGGTCCCTTGCCGCTTTTGGGCAGCGCGAGATAGCCGCCGAACGTGTCGTTGCCGGCGGGAATGTCGATCCATCGCGAAGTGATGCTCATGGTGTCCTCCGTAATCGCGCGCGGTCGCGCGAATGAATTGAGTGGGCGAGTTGAGACAAAACGAATGCAAGAGGCGCGAATGCCTGAAGCGGGCGGTCAGTGTGCCACCAAAAGAAAGCCGGTGCAGGCACCCCCGGCAAAGCCTTGCGAACAGCCTTCGAAAGCCCGTTCGACGGGCATCGTCAAGGCAATCTCATTGGACGATCCGAACGTTCTCGATTATTCATTTTCCTGTTGCGCGTCGCGCCGGTAGAGTCCACGGTAAGGTCTCGCGGGGATGGCGAGCGGATTGCGCGAAGGAGAATCGATCATGAGTGAAGGCAGTTTTGTGACGCCGTTTGCCGAGCGTTTTGGCTTGCGTGTGCCGGTCGTGCAGGCGCCGATGGCGGGCGCCACGACGCCCGAGTTGGTCGCGGCCGTGTCGAATAGCGGCGGCCTCGGCACGCTGGCCGGTGCGGCGCTGTCGCCGGAGAAAATCGCGAGCGACGTCGCGGCGATTCGCGCGCTGACGGATCGCCCGTTCGGCGTCAATCTGTTCGTGCTGCAGCCTGCCGCGCCCGACGACGCCACCGTGCGCCGCGCGCTCGAAGCCATCGACCCGGTGCGCGCGGACCTAGGTTTGCCGCCGGGCCGGCCGCTCGAACGCTACGCGCCGGATTTTCGCGCGCAGTTGGAGGCGCTGATCGAATCGCGTGTGCCGGTGGTCAGCTTCACGTTCGGGCTGCTGTCACGCGAAGACGTCGCGCGGCTGCAGGCGAACGGTCAATATGTAATCGGCACCGCGACGCATGTTGCGGAAGGCGTCGCGTGGCGCGACGCGGGCGCCGATGCGATCGCCGCGCAGGGTTCGGAGGCGGGCGCGCATCGCGGCACGTTCATCGGTTCATTCGAAGAAGCGCTGGTCGGCACGATGGCGCTCGTGCCGCAACTCGTCGACGCAACCGGACTGCCGGTGCTCGCCGCCGGCGGCATCATGGACGGACGGGGAATCGTCGCCGCGCTCGCGCTCGGCGCGCAAGCCGCGGTCATGGGCACCGCGTTCCTGACTTCCCGCGAAAGCGCGATACCGCAGGCATGGAAAGACCGGCTGCGCTCGATTTCCGACACGTCGACTTCGGTGACCTACGCGATCACTGGCCGCCACGCGCGCGGCATCCGCAATCCGCTGATGCAGCGCCTGAGCGAAGCGCCGCAGAAGATCGCGCCGTATCCCGTGCAGAACGCATTGACGCAGGAGTTGCGTCAGACGGCCGGCCGCGCGCAGAACGGCGATTATCTGTCGCTGTGGTCGGGGCAAGGTGCGCCGCTCGGCCGCTCGCGGCGCGAGGACTTCGGCGCGGCAGAACTGATGGCCCAACTCGACGACGAATGGCGTGCGGCAAGCGCCGGCATCGCGGCGTTCGTCGCTGGATTTAAACGCTGAACCGCGACGAGTCAGGACGCGTGCCGCCCCCGCTTGCGGCGCGCGTCGTTTTCAAAAAAAGTGCCGGCCGCTCGAATCCATTTCGACGTATTCCGCCTCATTCGAACCATTAACGGTTTGACTCGCTAAAACCTTTAGCGCTTACTCGCCGATGCGTTGCTCATATAGCGGAAACCCGCATGGGCCGGTGCTTTCCAGCCCGCGACGCAAGCCGGAAGCCGGCGCCACTGGATAAACGCTATTAGTGTTCATCCCACTTCCTCAAAAAAGTCCCACAAATTAATTTGATAGCCTACACTTGCGCGCAAGTACGGGTTGCCGCCTGTCACAAACAGTCCGGCAGACGTACTGGCCAAGTGCATGAACGATGCAACCGGCGTGGTCGTCCACGGGACTGAGCGACACGTGTTGGGGAAGCGGGGGCACAGGGCGATTACGTTGTTTTTGGGACCGAAACTGGAGACTTACATGAACATCAAGATTCAAAAGCTGTTGCCGATCAGCGCTGCGGCGATGCTGTTCGCGACGTTGGCAACATCGGCTGCAGCCGACACGGTCGTCAAGATCGGTCACGTTGCACCGCTGACTGGCGGTATCGCTCACCTGGGGAAAGACAACGAAAACGGCGCACGCCTCGCGGTTGAAGAAATCAACGCGAAGGGCCTGACGATCGGCGGCCAGAAAGTCACGCTGCAACTCGACGCACAAGACGACGCAGCCGACCCGCGTACTGCTACGCAAGTCGCGCAGAAGCTGGTCGACGACAAGGTTGTGGCAGTGGTCGGCCACCTGAACTCGGGCACGTCGATTCCGGCTTCGAAGATCTATAGCGATGCAGGCATCGTGCAGATCTCGCCGTCGGCAACGAACCCGGCCTACACGCAGCAAGGTTTCAAGACGACGTACCGCGTCGTTGCGACCGATGCGCAACAAGGTCCGGCACTCGCTAACTATGCAGCCAAGGGTCTGAAAGTGAAGAGCGTCGCGATCGTCGACGACTCGACCGCTTACGGCCAGGGTCTCGCGAACGAATTCGAAAAGACCGCAAAGTCGCTGGGCCTGAACGTGATGTCGCATGACGCGACGAACGACAAGGCTGTCGACTTCCGCGCGATTCTGACGAAGATCAAGGGCGAAAACCCGGACGCGATCATGTACGGCGGCATGGACGCCACCGGCGGCCCGTTCGCGAAGCAAGCCAAGCAGCTCGGCCTGCGCGCGAAGGTGCTGGCAGGCGACGGCGTGTGTACCGACAAGCTGTCGGACCTCGCTGGCGACGCAACCGACAACATCGTCTGCTCGGAAGCCGGCATGGCGCTCGAGAAGATGGAAGGCGGTTCCGCGTTCCAGGCGAAGTACCTGAAGCGTTTCGGTCAGCCGATCCAGATTTACGCTCCGTTCACGTATGACGCTGTATACATCATCGTCGACGCAATGAAGCGCGCTGGCTCGACCGATCCGTCGAAGATCCTCGCTGCAATGCCGAACACCGACTACAAGGGTGTGATCGGCCAGACGACCTTCGACTCGAAGGGCGATCTGAAGCACGGCGTGATCTCGCTGTACAACTACAAGTCGGGCAAGAAGACGCTGCTCGACGTGGTGAAGATGTAATACCGCATGGGTGCGGGCAGCTTGCGCTGTCCGTGATCGCATGATTGGAAAGGCACGCGTACCTTCGGTCGCGTGCCTTTTGTTTTGGGGTGGGGTTTGGTGCTCGGCGTCAGCCGTGTTGGTCGCGTTGCGTGCGTCGGGCGCGTTGCCCGCGTTGCTTGCGTTCTAAGAGGAGTAACGGCTATCGCAACCAACGCGACCCGGCGCCTCCACCCCACCCAATCCGCGAAACTGGCGAGGGCGCCGCTGCGCCTGGCCGCTAAATCTTCAGCCGCTGCAGCACCTTCGGCCCCGTGATCGCAATCAGCGCGCAGCACACTGCGACCACGGACAGTCCGATCGACAGATTCGTCACCTGCGCCACCGCGCCGATCAGGACCGGCCCAAACAGCATCCCGAAGTAAGCCAGCCCGGCGACGTGCGCGAGCCCTTCGGCAGCGTGGATGCCTTTCACGCTCGCGGCGGCCGCGAACAGCACCGGCATCATGTTGGCGAGACCAAGGCCCATCAGCGTGAAGCCGGTCAGCGCCGCGACCGGCGTCGGCACCAACAGCGCGCCGATCATGCCGGCAAGCGCCAGCGTCGCGCTGGCCATCACCAGTTGCGGAGCGCCAAAGCGCGCCCGCACCGCGTCGCCGGCAAAACGCGCGGCTGCCATGCCGCCCGAAAACGCGGCATACGCGGCGCTCGCGGCGGCCGGCGAAGAGAGGACGACATCGCGCATATAGACGGTCGCCCAGTCGTACATCGCGCCCTCGGCGATCAGCGCGACGAGCGCGACCGTGCCGAGCGCCCACAACGCGGGCGAGCGCCAGCGGTTCGCACGCGGCGTCGCCGAGTCGGGATGTTCGTCGTGCGGCACGTGCGGCAACACGGAAGGGCAGGCCGCGATCAGCACGAGCGCGCTGACGGCCGCGGCCAAGCCGAGATGCACGGCCGGCGCCATCCCATGCGCGAGCAGCGCGCCGCCGACAGCCGCGCCGACCATACCGCCGACGCTGAACATGCCGTGCAACGACGACATGATCGGTTTGCGCAGCGCCTTTTCGACGGCGCTCGCTTCGGCGTTCATCGCGACGTCGAGCGTGGCCATGCCCGCGCCGAATAGGGCCAGCACGGCCAGCAGCATCCAGTAGAACGGCACCACGAGGATCAACGCGACGCAGACCGACATCACGAGCCCGCCGGTGAGGCAGGCGCGGCGCGTGCCGACGCGCGCAATCCACGACGCGTTCGCGGCCATCGCGCCGATCGAGCCGCCGGCAACCGCGAGAAGCGCGACCGACAGCAAGGCGGGACTCAGTTGGAAGCGGTCGCGCACGGTCGGCACATGCACGCCCCACGAGCCGTACACCATCCCGGCGATGAAAAACAGCGCCATCGTCGCGATGCGCGCTCGCTGACGCGCGGTGTCGGACAGGTTCCGGTGAGCGGCGGGGATGGCGGCGAAGTCGGTGGAGCGATCGGACACGGGAGTCTCGTGAGGAGGAAGATGCGGAAGAAAGCGCACTGAAAGCGAATTTCCGATTCTAACGAAGGGCGCTGTCTTATGCTTGAATCCACGGAATTGCGCTTTCGCTGGATTCGTCGCGCGTTGGCAGACGGTTCACGGATGTGCGCGCCCAGCGACTCACGAATCCGCGAATCCACGAGGTGCATGCAATATATATTGGCGGGCAGCCGGCATTGCACGTCACGCCAATCCGCGCATCACGGACGGCAAGAATTCGCTCATCGACGAAAGGAAGACACTTGAACATTCCCGCACAAGCTCCATTGCACCTGTTGCATACCGCCGCGGTCGGCACGCTGGCGACGCACGCACGCCAGCCCGAAGGCTTCCCTTATCCGTCGGTGCTGCCGTTTGCGCCTGATGAACAGCATCGGCCGACGATTCTGGTGAGCCGGCTCGCCGAGCACACGCATAATCTGCACGCCGATCCGCGTGCCGGCTTTCTCGTCGTCGATGCGCCGGACGGCGACGTGCTCAACGGTCAGCGCGTCACGTTGCTCGGCACTTTCGAACCGGTCGACCCGGCGCCCGAACTTGTCGCACGTTATCTGCGCTATCACCCGGACGCGGAGCGCTACCTCGTCCTCGGCGACTTCACGTTCTGGACGATGAAGCTCGACCGCCTGCGTTATATCGGCGGATTCGGCGCGATGGGCTGGCTCGGCGGCGATGAACTCGACCCGCTGCCGGTGCTTGAGCACGACGAGGAAGACGCGCTGATCGGCGAATTTGCCGACGCAGTGTCCGACGCCTGCGGCTACCGGCTAATCGGCGTCGACAGATATGGCGTCGATTTGCGGCAAAACGGTCTGCGCAAACGTTTCGCATTCGAAAGCGCGAAGCTGGACATGGAAACATTGCGTGCGGCGCTAGAAGATTGCATTCGACGGCGGGCCAATTAGGCGTTTATTGCCTATTCGGGAAAACCTTATCGCCGAAAACGGTGGGCCCAAAGTGCTTCAAATATGTGCCGACATTTCATGTCGAAGCTCTCATGCAATGAAATGTTTGCTTGCGGAAACTGTCTTAATTTTCATGCGCTGATAATTAATCCCATATTTACCGATTCGCGCGACGCTTCGTCTGCAAAAAACGCGGAGTGGCTAAATGAAAGCTGACGCGTGACAGCGCCTCGCCGCGAAAGTTTTTGAAACGGACAAGTATTAGTTTTACGCGGACGCGTTTGTAGTCTTTCTATTTTGTGTTAATCTCGCGTTCAAATTCCGAGGCATGAACACCTTCAAAGGGCAAGCCGGCTTAAGACTGGCAGTCGTTAATCCAAACCACAAGGGAACCTATGTCTTCCTACAAGGAACTACTCGCGCAGCGAGAGAAGCTGGAAAAGCAGATCGAAGAGGCGAAGTCGCGCGAATACGCGGAAGTGCTGAACGAAATCAAACAGAAAATGGCCGACTACGGCATTTCGCTGAGCGAACTCGGCGGCGGGCGCGCGCCCAAGGGTGCAAAAGCCGCTCGTCCGCGTGCCGGCGTTGCGCCTAAATATCGTGACCCGGAAAGCGGCAGCACGTGGTCGGGCCGCGGCAAACCGCCGCGCTGGATTGCGGGCATGGATCGCGACAAGTTTCTCATTCAGAAGTAATCAGGCGCCAGGCTTACTGAGTGCTTGCCCGGAATTAATCAGGTGTAATGCCTCTCGCATGTGTAGCATTAACGTAATACGAATGAGGCTCGCGTCGCGAGTGCGCTGGACTCATTCACTAAGGCCGCGCAGTTTCCAGGCGCGGCTTTTTTGTCGTCCGTTCAAATCGTGTGTGTGCCACGCGCACTGCCGCTTCGCGCAATTCGAATGCGAATGCTTTTCGTTTTCATAAGCGATTGATTCTAAAAGATGTTTGTTGGCGTGGGCGCTCATTCTTAAGACCGGACGGGTAGAATGGAGAGGTTGAACACCCACCGCTTCCATGATGCCTTCCGCCGCCATTGAGTCCGCTGAAAAACACCGCGTCGCGCGCAAAAGTACGTTTGTCAGTATTGCGCTGAATACGGTATTGATGGCGCTGCAAATCGCCGTCGGTGTGTTCGCGCACTCGCAGGCATTGGTGGCTGACGGCATCCACTCTCTCGCCGATCTCATTTCCGATTTTGTCGTGCTGTTTGCCAATCGGCACAGCGGCGCAAAGCCGGATGCCGATCACAATTACGGCCATAGCCGTTACGAAACGGTCGCATCGCTCTTTCTCGGCGCGCTGCTGATTGCGGTCGGCTTCGGCATGTTATGGCGTGCCGGTACGCGTCTCGCCGATCTCGAGAGCATCCCCGCCGTTCATCTGAGCGCGCTTATCGTGGCCGTGCTCGTCCTCGTCTCCAAAGAGGGACTGTTTCGCTACATGCTGCGGGAAGCTCAGCGCGTGCGTTCGGCCATGCTGATCGCGAATGCGTGGCATGCGCGCTCGGACGCGGCGTCGTCGCTGGTGGTTGCGCTCGGTATTCTCGGCAGCCTTGCGGGCGTGCGGCTGCTCGATCCGATCGCGGCGGCGATCGTCGGTTTCATGGTGGCGCGCATGGGCTGGATGTTCGGATGGGACGCGCTGCAGGATCTGTCCGACCGCGCGCTCGACGATGCCGCCACCGCCGACATGCGCGCGCTGCTGCTGTCCACGCCAGGCGTGCGCGACGTCCACGAATTACGCACGCGGAAAATGGGAGATTTCGCGCTTGTCGACGCGCATATTCTGGTCGATCCGCTCATCTCGGTTTCCGAGGGGCACTACATCGCGGAGACTGCGCGCCTGCGCGTGCTGAACGACAGCCGCGTGCTGGACGCGCTGATTCACGTCGATCCCGAGAACGATGCCGTCGCGCATCCGCCCGTCGGTTTGCCGCCGCGCGAGCGGATCGTCGCGGACGTCAACGCGGCATTGGCCGCCGGCGGCGTGAAGGCGGCCGCGGTCAACATTCATTATCTGAGCACGGGGCTCGACGTCGAAGTCGTGCTGCCGGCGCTGCCTTCGCATGGGTCCGGCAAGGGCGACGCAGAGGGGCTCGAGCGCGTGGATCTCGCCGCGCTCAAGCGCCGGCTCGGTGCGCGCAAGCTGGAGGTGTTACGCGAGGTGAGCACGCCGTCGACGCAAAGCGGTTCGTCCACGCAGGCGGGCGCTACGGGCCATGGTCGTCGCCGTACCACAGTGCCGCATGGCACTAACTGAGGCTTGAGAGCAACGCAACGCGCGGCGGGCCGCGTCGCCATGCCGAACGGCGCTCTTGATGGATTGCGGCGGCTCGCCGGCGCATCATCGGCGGATTGCGGACCATCAGGCGCATCACACGTGCACCTCTGGCACACCGACGCGCATCAAACCCCATCGAAGCGAAGCGCATCAAAGCGCATCCCCTCAAAGCGGCAACTGCGTATCGAACTTGATCTCGCGCAGCACGACGCTCGTGCGCACTTGCGCCACCGCGGGAATCTTGAAGATGCGTTCGTGCAGAAACGTGTCGTACGCCTTGATGTCCGGCGCGACGATCTTGAGGATGTAATCGGATTCGCCGGTCGTGCTGTAGCACTCGGTGACTTCCGGGCAGGTGGCGATCTCCCGCTCGAACTGTTCGACGCCGCCTTCGGTGTGACGCGTGAGGTGAATGTGCGCGAGCGCGCACACGTGCAGCCCCAGTTTTTCGCGATCCAGCAGCGCGGTGTAGCGCTGGATCACGCCCGACTGCTCCATGTCCTTGATGCGCCGCCAGCATGGCGTGCTCGACAGGCCGACCTGATCGGATATTTCCTGCACCGAACGGCGTGCATCTAACTGCAAAAGGCGCAGAATTTTTTGAGAGAACGTATCGAGTGTCAACTGCGCCTCCGTTTGCGTCGCCGTATCACCGCATGGTAGAGGGCGCGAAAACGAAACGCAATGCAAAACGCCTCCCGCGAGGGAGATTACCTAATTTGCCGGTTCCTCAGCGGGATTTTGTCCTGAGGCGTCCCCTTCTTGCGCCGACGCAAGGCTGGCGGCCTGCATCGTGCGCAGATCCTTCAGCATGTTGCAGAAAAGTGCGCCCTGTTCGATGGCGTCATCGAGCGCGACGTGCGTGTGCGGATGCTCGTCGAACCAGTGTTTCGGAAAGCGCGGTTTGATGTTCTTGCGATACGGCAGGCCGGTCATCGCGAAGGCGAGCGTCTTGATGTCGAGCGCCGACCACGAAAACGGGCAGCGGCCGACAAAGCGCATCATGTACCAGAACATGTACGTAAAGTCGAAGCCGGCGGGCATGGCGACGAACACCGGCTTGCCGGGCAGCGCCTCGACCCAGTCGACGTAGGCCGCGAGCGCCGCGTCCGGACGCTGCAAGTCGGTACGGCAGGCCGCCCACGCCTCGGGCTGCGTCTTCCACCACGCTTCCTGCACCGGATGGGGCGCCGCGCCGTCGAGCAATTCCAGATTGGCGGAGAACGTGGCGATCAGCTGCTTGTCCTCCGTGTAGGCGGCCGAGGCGAAACTCAGCATCGAATGCGGGCCGGGAATCGGGCCGTCCGCTTCGACGTCGGTACTGACATAGATTTCGCTGCTCATGCGGCGACTCCGTCGGCGACATAGGGATTGCTGCGACGCTCCGCGCCGAACGTCGACGTGGGACCGTGGCCCGGCACGAACGTGACGTCGTCGCCGAGCGGCCAGAGTTTTTCGCGGATCGAGCGGATCAGATCGGCGTGGTTGCCGCGCGGAAAATCCGTGCGGCCGATGGAGCCCGCGAAGAGCACGTCGCCGACCAGCGCGAGCCGATGCGCGCGGCTGAAGAACACGACGTGGCCCGGCGTGTGGCCGGGGCAGTGATAGACCTCGAGCGTTTCATCGCCGAACTGCACGGTGTCGCCGTCGTCGAGCCAACGGTCGGGCTCGAACGCCTGCGCAGCCGGAAAGCCGAAGCGCGTGCTTTGATCCGGCAGCTTGTCGAGCCAGAAACGTTCGTCCGGATGCGGGCCTTCGATCGGCACGCCGTAATGCGTGGCCAGCGTCTTCGCGCCGGCGCAGTGGTCGATATGGCCATGCGTCAGCAGCACTTTTTCGACGCTCACCTTCTGCCGCGCGATCTCGCCTTGAATGATGTCGAGATCGCCGCCCGGATCGACGACGGCCGCGCGTCCGGTCGCCTCGCAAACGAGCAGCGAGCTGTTTTGCTGGAACGGCGTAACGGGGATCAAGGTGACTTTCATGGATGACGGCGCCGCAGTGAAAACGTTGATTGTACCGGCGTCTTTCCGGCGCGCGCCGAGGCTTGTCGCCTCCCCGCAAACGCCGCGCCTGCGGCTTTTGTCTGTCGATTCTTGCAGCAATGGTGAAGATTCATCAAGGTTTTCAGTCGCTTAGCAACGCAGACTTCTGTTTTGGGTATAATGGACCCCATGCACGAGGAATCGTGCTGCCACAAGGCGATGCGTCCCCATCAAAAATGGGCGCGCGGATCGCCACTCAAGTAAGGGCCGTCGCGGTATGACGGCCATCAGGTATCGATGCATTCGATGCACACGTCTTGCCCAGCCAGGCGCCGCGCGCCTGCTACGACTTTAACGGTCGTGACGCTGGGTGGGGCCTACGCCGCCGTTCCTGCGCGCTGAACTTTCGCGCGCAAGAACGTGTTTGCCACGTTCGATGGCGGCATGTGGGGTCTGGTCAGGCTGCCGGGGACAGGTTGCGCCAGACGTGAAAATTAACCGTGCGGTAGCGGCTCAGTGAGCTGCATCCGGGCTTCGACGTACTGCGCTCGTCTGCGCGGCGCGTTGTCGTCCTTTGCCGCCGGAGTCGCAGGCAACACGCTCAACTTCGCGTGATGCGGCTCGACAATGTGATTGCACGTCTTATGAAAACTCGGTTATCCCGTAGTCTGGGGACTCTTTTCGCCTTTTTTGTGCTGGCCGGTTGCGCCACGCCGCCGGGGGCCGACAACAGCGTTGCAAACGCTGTGCCGCTCCGCACAAAAAACGCGCAAGCAGCGTCCTTCGGACCGCAAGCCTACGGCAGCGCGCCGGCCTCGGACGTCGCCGTCCAGGGCTCGTCGCTGGCCGACGCCAAACCGCTCACCGATGACGGCACCGACGTGTCGGACTTTCATCAGATCGGCCGCGCCTCCTGGTATGGCCGCGGTTTCCATGGCCGCCGCACCGCGAATGGCGAACGTTACGACATGCACGCGCTGACTGCCGCGCATCGCACGCTGCCCCTCGGCTCATATGTGCGCGTGACGAATCCCGCCACGTCGCGCTCGGTCGTCGTGCGAATCAACGACCGCGGTCCGTATGCGCGCGGCCGGGTGATCGATCTGTCGATGGCGGCGGCGAACGTGCTCGATATGCGCCACGCCGGCACGGCGCGCGTGAAGATCGAAGGTTTGACGCAGGAAGAAGCGCGCGCCGCACGCGACGAAACGCTGGCGTCCAACTCGGGATCGACTGCGCAGAAATGATTTTGCGGCGGCGCTTTGGGCGCTGCCTCGCATGACGAACAGCCACGCTGCTGCGTGTAAATGCAAGAAGGGCCGCTCATCGGTATGAGCGGCCCTTTTGTTTTGCGTGACGTATCCCGCTGTGCTTGCGGCGCGGCCGCTTCGCGCGTCAGTCCTCTTCTTTCTTGAGCTCGAGCGCGCGCGTGTACAACGCGTTGCGCGACGCGCCGGTGATCGCCGCCGCTATTTTGGCCGCGCTGCTCACCGTCAATTCTTCGAGCAGCGTTTCGAGCAACGCATCATGATCGTGTTCGCCGGCCGCTTCCTGCTGCGCGCCTTCCACTACCAGTACGAATTCTCCGCGTTGCCGGTTTGGATCGGCGGCGAGCCACGTTGGCCCTTCGGCCAGGGTGCCGCAATGCAGCGCTTCGTGTAACTTCGTCAGTTCTCGCGCGATCAGCAGCTTGCGCTCGCCGCCCAACGTATCGGCCAGCGCCTGCACCGTTTCGACGATGCGATGCGGCGCTTCGTAGAAGACCAGCGCATGCGGATGATGGGCGAGCCCCTGAAGTGTGGCGGCGCGCGCTTTGGCTTTCGGCGGAAGAAAGCCGAGGAACGAGAACGTCGCGACCCAGTCGCCCGCCGCGCTCAGTGCGGTGGCAAGCGCGCTTGCGCCCGGCAGCGGAACGACCGCAAAGCCCGCTTCGCGCGCTGCATCGACGAGCTTTGCGCCTGGGTCCGAGATGCCGGGCGTGCCTGCGTCGGACACATACGCCACCCGCTCGCCCGCCTGCAAATGTTCGACGATGCGTTGCGCCGCGGCTCGCTCGTTGTGCTGATGGACGGCGATGAGCGGCTTCGAGATTCCATAGCGCGCGAGCAACTGACCCGTGTTGCGCGTGTCTTCCGCGGCGATGCGGTCGACGAGACCGAGTACGTGCAGCGCGCGCAGCGTGATGTCGGCGACGTTGCCGATCGGCGTGGCCACCACATACAGCGCGGCGGCAGGGTACTGCTGTCCTTGCGCGAGTTCGGAGAGAGAAGTCATGAGGCAGAAAACGCAGACGGACGGAATGAGGCCGTCATTGTGCCACGCAGGGGCACCAGGTCCTGGCGGCGTGCGTGCTCGGAGCGCGTCTCGCTCGAAGCAGGAGCAGGAGCAGGAGCAGGAGCAGGAGCAGGAGCAGGAGCGTAGGCCGCCAAAACCGCATGCGCCCATGCGCGACAACTTTTCCACGCAACCCGGGTCCAAGCTCGTCGGCGCCGCTTTCGAAGCACACGCGCAGGAGTTTCTGCAGCGCCAGCGTTTGCGGTTGGTCGCGCGCAATGTGTCGTGCCGCGGCGGCGAAATCGATCTGGTCATGCGCGAGCGCGATGGCGCACTGGTCTTCGTCGAAGTCCGGGCGCGCGCTCAACGCAAGTATGGCGGCGCCGCGGCGAGCATCGGGTGGCAGAAGCGGCAGCGGATCGTGCGCGCCGCGCAGCATTACCTCGCGACGCAGGTGTCGCAGCAAGGCGCCCAGCCCGCTTGCCGCTTCGACGTGATTGCCTTCGAAGCGGGGCGGCTCGTGTGGCTGCGCGATGCTTTCCGCGCCGACGAAGTCTGACGCAATGCGCGGACAACGCGTGTTAGTGCGATAAACTTGCGCTCGCGTGCGAGCTACGGGGCGGCGGACGACATGCGGCATAACAGTGCTCCGTACAGCGCATTTCGCGAGGTGTTCTTCGGATTCACGTATGTCGCGTCACGCGTTGCGTAACACGTTCACCGCAGCGGCACGGCAGGCTGCACGACTTCATTCATACGACTTCACAACATGGCTGCGCATTGCGGCCCACTCGCGGTAGAAGATAGAGACTCGATGTCAGTCGAACGCATTCAACAACACTTCCGCGATAGCGCGGCAGTCAAACTCGAAGCCCTGGAAACCTTGTCGATGCCGATCGCTGCAGCGATCGACACGATGTTCGCCGCGCTTGCCAACGGCAATCGCATTCTTTCTTGCGGCAATGGCGGCTCGGCCGCCGACGCGCAACACTTCGCCGCGGAACTGATTGGCCGCTTCGAGCGCGAGCGGCCCGGCTTGCCGGCCGTCGCGCTCAGCACCGATACGTCCGTGCTTACCGCGATCGCCAACGACTACTCGTTCGAGCAGATTTTCTCGAAGCAGGTATGGGCACTCGGACAGCCGGGCGATGTGTTGCTCGCGATCAGCACGTCCGGCAATTCCGCGAATGTGATCGCCGCGATCGAAGCTGCGCATGAGCGCGAAATGATCGTCGTCGCGCTGAGCGGAAAAGGCGGCGGACGCATGCAGGAAATACTGAGCGATACCGACATCCACGTGTGCGTGCCGTCGGATCGCACCGCGCGTATCCAGGAAGTGCATTTGCTGACCATCCATTGTCTGTGCGACGGCATCGATGCCATGTTGCTGGGCGAAGACTGAGAACGATCCGAAGGAGAGCTAGTTGATGAGCGTATTCCGCGTCAAGAAGACACTGGTGAGAACCGTGCTGGTGGTGGGTTTTGCGGCGGGGTTGTCCGCGACGTTGCAGGGTTGCTTTCTCGCCGTTGCGGGCGCGGCGGGCGGCGGCGCGTTGATGGCTACCGACCGGCGCACGCTCGGCGCGCAGACCGAAGACCGCGAGATTCAGGTGAAGGCGCTTTCGCAGACGAGCCAGAACCTGCCGGACTCGGCGCACGTCAACGTGACGGTGTTCAATCGCCGCGTGCTGCTGACCGGCGAAGTCGCGGGGGACGCGTCGAAGCAGCGCGCAGAGAGCATCGTGCGCGGACTGAACAACGTGAATACGATCGTCAACGAACTGGCGATCATGCCCGCGAGTTCGTTCTCGTCGCGCACGAACGACACGTATCTCGAGACGCGCGTGAAAACGGCGCTGATCGCCGAGAAGGATATTTCGGCGAACGATTTCAAGGTCGTGGCCGAGCGCGGTTCGGTGTATCTGATGGGCCTCGTCACGATGGATGAAGGCAATCGCGGCGCGGACGTCGCGAGCCGGGTGCCGGGCGTGACGCAGGTCGTGAAGGTGTTCCAGTACATCCAGCCGCAGGAAGCCGCTGCGGCGGCCGCTGCTGCGGCAACGGCTCCGGTCGCCGCGTCGCAGCCCGACGCGAGCGCGGCGACGGTGGGCGCGATTCCGGATTCGTCGGTGAGCGCGCGGCCGCTTGAACAGCAGGCGCCGGCGCCGGTCACGAATTCGAACGCGGTGCATCCGGGCAATCCGAAGGCGCCGCAGTGATGCGTGGGGTTGGCGGTGTTTTTATGGCGTTGATGGCGGGCTCGGTGGCGCTTGTGTTTGCATCTCAAGCGTTTGCCGCCGATGTACCCGCTGGTCAGCGTGTCGCGAATGCGAATGCGTGCATGGGCTGCCATGCGGTGGATCGCAAGCTGGTCGGCCCGTCGTTCCAGCAGATCGCCGCCCGGTACAAGGGCGATGCGCAGGCGGCCGGAAAATTGGCGCGCAAGGTGAAGGACGGCGGCTCGGGCGTGTGGGGCATGATTCCCATGCCGGCGCATCAGTCGATGAGCGATGCGGATGTCCGTACTGTAGTCGGTTGGGTGCTTGCGGGGGCGCCGTCGAAGTGAGGTTTTGTGGCCCGTTGCGGCTTGGCAAAACCGAAAAGGGCTGTGCTAGAATTGTTTCGATAGTGGGGGGGTAGCTCAGCTGGGAGAGCGTCGCGTTCGCAATGCGAAGGTCGGGAGTTCGATCCTCCTCCTCTCCACCAAAGGTTTCGCATCTCATTGAATGGCATGAATCAGGAACCATAACTTTGCATCAGATGCAGAGATATGCTTCCTACTACAAAGTGCAAAATAACGCTTCCATAACAAAGCCGGCCTTGTGTCGGCTTTGTTGTTTCTGTGTGCGGAGCGGGGGCAGGAGCGGCGTTCTGGCGGCTAATCCTCGAATTGGCCAAGCAAGAAGCGATTGTCTGGATAGCGTAGGAGGTGCCATGCTCGATGACATTCATCGTCCCTCGCAAAGCTACGTCGACCGAGGCTTCAGCGAGTTCGCAAGAACGACAACTGACTTCCGGTTGCAACGGTAATCCCACGACGGTAACCGCATTCAAACTGGCCAACAGCTTGCTGCGTTCACTTCGGATCGACTGAGGTTGCTGTAGGCTCGTCGGAACCTCTGCGCTTCGGCCGGGTGCGAGCAGGTTTCTTCGGTAACTCCTCCAACGCCTCCCATAGCCGTTTTGCGTAGCACACGCCTGCAAACCAAGTAGTGTCAGCCGTGAAGTGACGAGACCACAGGGCCGAAAGCACAAATGACACAAGGAGCACAAGAAAATGCGCGAGATTCAGGCTCGGATAAGTCAAATATGGCGCTTGCAAGTGCACGATGCCGCCGTGCAGTATGGTTGCGATCATCGTTGCCACGGCGATGCTGAACCCAATCCAACGTGAACCGTACGCATTCCGGTTAAATCCGTAAGCGACCAATTCCTTATAGATGAAGGGAAAGCGCTTGCGGTCATTAGTGAGCGGCCGCAGCGCATCTGCCGCTGCCGCATACGCTTCGTCTGCCTGGATGGGATGTTGCTTTTCGTCCTCCAAACTTGGTATGACGATTCCCAGCCGCAAAGCGACAAGACCGTGGTAACGAAGTTTAGTTTGCTGAGGCAAATGCGAATCACCATGCCTCAGCAGTAGCGTTGACGGTTGTCCTCCCCATCGACGATATAGGCCCTCCTGCGCTCGCACCCCCCGCGTACGAACGAAACTGGACAAAAAGTAAGGGCCGCCGCAAGTCGCAAGCACACTGCTAAGCCCCACGATGATCGGACTCTTGGTGCCATATAGCAGCGTGAGGTACGTGATCGCCGGGAGAAGTAGCAGCAAACCGGGAAAGAGCCGCGCGCGCAGTTCGTACGGGTCAAGCATCTTTGCGAAGATTTGAGTCCAGTTCATCGTCATCACCTTTATGCGGCCTTCACTTGCAGCGTGTACTCGGTTTCAACGGTGATGCTGCCGATGTAGTTGTCGAAGGTGTCCCCCCTGCCTTCGTCGACCAAGTGATCTACCGTGTAGGCGGGATTCGAAACATAGAAATGGACTTTGTTGTCGACGCACTCCATCGTGACGTCGCCAGCGCAGTTTTGGGTGATCGTGTTGTAGCCGGTGTAATAGTGCAGGTGACGCGAAGGAGCCTCGCCGATGATAATGATCTGGGGGTCCAATTTTTCGAGCCACGAGTCGGGGATTTTCCCGGATTCCCGCCCGTGGTGCGATGCGAAGACGATGGTAGTCTTCTCCAAGTGGATATGGTCGGTAATTTTTTCCATGAACTCGTGCTCCAGGTCACCCAGCCACATGACACTTGCACCGTCTGCGACCTTATATCGAATGACGGCTGAGATGTTGTTGTAGCTCTCGCCGGCGTTGCATGCCGCAAGCACACTCTTGAAATCCTGATTGCCGGTGTCCGGCCACAGGACATTGATGCCCGAACTATCCCGGTCGGTATCGGAAAGATTCATCCACTTGCGAGTACACCCCTTGTACATATAGAAGGCCTTCGTCGCGTCATCGCGGAGCGAGCGATAGCGCTTGAATGACTCGGTCTCCACCTCCTTGATCGCTTGGTTTTTGACCACGTAGAAGTTCGTGATCGGCACTTCATCGTTCAAGAGCTCAATTCCACCGAAGTGATCCTGATCGGGATGCGTCGAGATGAAGCGAGTGATTCCCTTGTCGAGGGACTCACGCTTGAGCTCCTTGATGCGAAACGGAGCAGTTGCGGCAGTAAGGTTACAGTCGATAATGGTGAAGTTATCGCTGTTGTGTTTGATGTAGAACATGTCGCCGTTTGCCACGGCGAAGCTTTTTACGATCGACATTGGATTTCCTTGGTACGAGTGGACGCCCTTGAACGTTGTCTCGGGTCTGAGCAGCTCCCTACAGTCGAAGGGAGCCGACGACACCCACTCAATTCGCGGACTTGATAAACTTCGCCATGGG
>NZ_ABLD01000013.1 GCF_000172415.1 Paraburkholderia graminis C4D1M | reverse complement strand
ATTGCGTGATTTGCGCGGCGAGGTCGTCATCGAAACCGCACAGCATGGTGAGTTCGGCGAGTTGCTCATCAGCCAATCGAAGCGAGCGCAGCGTATGCGGCATCGAGCGGGCGCCTTCTGCAATGTTGGCGGCATCGCGGGCGTCGGTCTTGGCCTCACCGGCGTGCAGATCGGCGATGCGGCGCATAGCCAGACCCGGCAGATAGGCGACCAGGACACCTTCAGCACGGGCGACTGCCACGGACAGCGCGCCAACGGTGGCGGGCTGATCGACGACGAACAGAAGTTGGCCGTGCGCCTTGAGTTCGGAGATGAGCGCGCGCAGTTTGGCCTCATCGTTGGGCAGCGCTTTGTTGTACAGGCGCTTGCCATTCCGATCGAGAGCGACGGCATGATGGTGGCCTTTGCCGACATCGACGCCGACGAATACATCGACGGAGCTATGTTGTTGGTTTTCTTGCATCGAAGGTTTTGCTGTTGATTTGCAGATTGAACGGTTTGGCCTGCAACAACGGTGGCAAGTCTCGGCATCCACGTTACGGACGGCCTCAAGATATTCTGGCCGAGCCCCTATTAGCGATCACCAGCCACCCACCAGGCCCGGTGACAACACCCCCCGGATCATGACTGCGACTGGGGGCGAGAATCATGCCGGGCCTGGCTGGCCAAAGCCCCGATTATCGGGGCATGAAGATAGTAACGGGGCGTGGGTGATGTGGCGAGAGACGCTTGTCGACGGCGGATTCAACCGGTCGATGCAACGGTTTGATGAAATCGCTCAGCCGGTGTGTCGAAGTTTAGTGTTTTTCGGGGACGTTCGTTGAGCCGCCTGGCAACGACATCAAGTCTAGCCTGTGAATAGACGGAGAGATCGGTGCCCTTAGGGAAGTACTGCCTCAGAAGCCCATTCGTGTTTTCGTTCGAGCCGCGTTGCCAGGGATGCTGTGGATCGCAGAAATAGACCTTGATGTCGGTAGCCACGGTAAAGCGATTGTGATCGGCCATTTCCGAGCCCCTGTCCCAAGTCAGTGATTTATATAGTTCCCGAGGTAACTTGCTGGCGTGTCGTATCAGCGCGTTGACCACAGCCTCAGAGTCCTTGCTGGCTACCTTTACCAGCATCACGAATCGACTTTGACGTTCGACGAGAGTTGCAATCTGGCTCGTAGCGTTGCCAAACAGCAAGTCGCCTTCCCAGTGTCCGGGTATTGCGCGATCCTCCGCTGTAGCGGGGCGTTCGCTGATCGATACAGCGTCGCGAATGTTCGTGCGGTCTTCAGTTTTCAATGTGTGATGCCGGGACCGGCGCATGACTCGAGAGCGTCGCAAGTGTTCAAGCAATTCCCTTTTCAGGGCGCCGCGAGCTTGAATATAAAGGCTCCGATAGATCGTCTCGTGTGACACCAGATGGTCCTTGTTGACGGCATATACATGCTTGAGCCAACCAGAAATCTGCTCAGGAGACCACTGCAGCTTCAGCTTTGCAGCGACGACTCGCGCCAGCGTCTGGTTTCCCACCAATTTGCAAACCTTCGGGCGACGTGCCCGATCCCAGGCGAGCGCCTCCGCCTGACTCGCTCGGTAATCTTGCATGCCTCCGTTGCGCTGCAGCTCGCGGCTGATCGTGGAAGGAGCACGTCCCAGCCTGGCTGCAATAGACCGAATCGACAAGCGGGCTACCAGGCAGCGAGAAATTTCCTCGCGTTCGGCAAGCGTCAATGCCTTCAGTGCGCGATGCCTTTGCGGTGGCTCGATGCCGCCGGCCTCCGCGAGTATCCGCTGTATTGAAGAGTGGCCCCGATCGAACAGTTTGGCAATCTGATGAATTGTTTCGCCTTTGCGCCAGCGGTCCCACATCAGTGCCTTCTGACTCTCAGAATAGTAGATCCTCGGCCTCTGTTTCATTGCAACACCTCCACTGCCTACGCAGACTCTAGTGTGTTGCATCGACCGGTTGAATCCGCCCCGGACTTCCGTCATTTGCGAAAGACTCGGCCACATAAATGACTTCGACACCCGCGCGCCTGCACGCGTATTCATAGAACGCCGCCTCGTCGACATCCTGGAAGCGTCCCCATCGGCTTACGTCGAAGACCAGCACCTTGCTGAACTTGCGTTTGGGGTTTTCAACGTCGAGCAGAAGCTGCACGAGCGCGGGTCGTTGACGGAATGTCAGCCCGCTGATACCGGCGTCCTCATAATCGGTAACGACGTGGATGTTGTGTGCGCGTGCGTACTCGGCGATAGCCTGCCGCTGGAGTACCGGCGAATATTCCTGATGGTCGGTCGACATGCGGATGTACTGCGCGGCACATAGGCGCACGACGGGTCCTGCTCGATGGCGAGGTCCGGAAGGCATGCCGCATGTCCAGTGGTGCCACACGTCAGTGATAGCGTTTTTGCCGGGTAAGTCAAGTCAAGACGCGCCAGCTCCCATGACGCGCCATATGCAGATCGCGGCCCGGCTGCTGGATTTGTCGTGAAGAGCGGACGTTGGCAGCAGGTCCGATGCACGGTGACCGCGGTTTTCCACCCGCTAATGCAATTCGCGTCCCCGAGGTGCGGTGCAGGCTATGTGGAGGCATGTTTGCTGGGATTTCATCGCGTGACCAATATGCTGAGCGCTCTCTCCGGATCGAGTGCCAGCCGCGACCGTCTCTCGCCACTTGGAAAGCACGCGTTATATCAGAGACGAGCGCATGGTGCCGCGGCCGCGGCAAAAACACACGTGACCCACATCGACAATAAGCGACTATAAGAACGGGAGGTGAGCGGAGAGCGTGAAAGCCGCATGCGGAAGGTCAGCGGCGCTTTTCCGTTTGCCTTATGGCACGAATCGTCTAAAGTATTCGTGAGCCTAACAGGATATAAATCATGGATAGACACCGTCGTGTTGGCCCTGAGCATCCGCTTTTCCAGGAGATGGCGGCCCTGACTTCAACAGTACGCATTATGCGTCGGGCCAGAGGCAGGAAAAACCCCGAAGACGTTGCCTTCGGCTCGCCCGAGTGCGACGCGCTGAGCGCGGAATTTATGCGCGACGTATGTAAAGCGATGGGGGGCGATCCCGATGAGTTAAACCGCTTGGACCTCTGAGGCGGCCGACAAAAGTCGACTTCCGGCAGTGGAAGGTGTCAGAAGTACTAAACGAACAACGCCAAGCCGCGAATCGAGTAGCCAAAAATGTGCGGTTAGTCGTTTTTTGGACCCCTAGTCCTGTCGCACCGCGCTCGCAGTTCTTCCGATGGTTATTCAAGTTGGAGTAGCCCAATCAACCTGTCAACGTCGGCAAAGCACGCAAGAGGTGCGACGTCGCGAGAGAACCAACGCATATCGCCCGGCGATAGGGCACGCTCCTCCCGCAGCGCGAACCGATCGGAGCGCCGTAGGTCGCCGACGGTCAGAGACCCGCGCGTTCGTTTTCACGTCGCGTCAGGCTCTGTGAACGCAGCAGGCCTAGACACCTGAAAGTCCGCCCGCAGCGCAGCCTTTTCAATCTGGTCGCATGCAGATGGTGGTGCGGCGCATGTCAACCCGATTTCCTATCCACGCGGGGCGCAGTCAGATAAGGCGCGTATTTCAACAGGTAAAGGACCAGCGCTGCTATCCAACAAACGGCCGCCGCATCGACCCACGCGCCCGTTGCACTAACGGCTAACAAGGGCCCAAAGACGCGCAGAAGGGCGGCCGCGATCATCAGCCAATAGCTCGCGATTTCTGCGCGGCCCGCGACCAACATTCGTCCTGTATGACCGAGCGCAGTGCGTGTGATCATTGCGATGATCGCGCAGCCCATTGCCCCAGCCGTTAGCGCATGAATCGCAAGAGAGTGCGGCACGATTCCGGTTGCCGCCAACGCGAGCATCACAAGGCCGACGGGAATCCACGCGTAGGCTGCATGAAGAATCCAGAGAATTGGCCGTGAAAGGACTAGCCACGAATGCCAGCCTGCGATTCTCGCCGCGTGGATCGCGGCTGCAATGCCTGCGCTGGCGACAATCAACGCGGAGGGCGCGGCGAGAGCATCGGCAATCAACGCCACGATGACGGTCGGCGCGGCGAGCATTTCCACGGACTTCCAGCGTTTTGCCGAGACTCCATGCAGAACATCAGCACGCCGGCGTCCTGCAGTGGCCAGCTGTGGTCGAAAATCGGGTTAAGCAAGGGATTCATGGTGTGTCGCCGCTCGAATGGTTGAGCACGATTGTGGGCGGCCCGGCCGCGGATGAATATCCGCCGAGTGGAGGACACGCGCGAGGCATTGGAACTATGCCGTTGCGCTTGGCCGTAGTTCGAAAGAACTACCGGGGTTCACAATCGCAATCGGATTGAGATGGATCAACCAGCCAAGCTGCGATCCGGCGTTCGGGTCGGCTGGAGAATTCGGGATTAACGCTATTGCGCGGCGCTGGCGCGATCCGGTAATGGCCCGTTTCCATCTGGCAGGAATTTGTCGTAGCGTGGCAGTGCAGCGTCTAACGGTGCCGCCGCGTCGTATGATCAACATGACGCAGATCAAACCTGCCGAACGGCCCGATGACATAGTGCTAACAGCGGTCGCGCCTGTTCGTTGCGCCTCTCACGTTCCTCTTTCATGAGTACTGCATGGCACCGCTAAATCCCTCAGCTTCGCAACGCCCCAGCGCAATACGCTCAATGCATGGAACGAACGCGCTGCACGGAGGCACTGATGGATTGCACTCTTACCGCCCGGATCGTTGCCATTGGCGCGAGCGGCAGCCAGGGGCTCGAAGACCTCAGGAACCTGCTCGCAATCTGGCCGGTGACAATGAACGCCGTAATAGCGGCGGTGCTTCACCGACCGTGCGACCAGCAAAGCTTCCTGCGCGAGGTGCTGCAGAAAAAGAGCCGGGTTCCCATTGCTGTAGCAGGTGATGGTGATCCTCTGTATCGCGGCGTCTGCTACATAGGTAAGCCTGACCGGCCGATTACACTTGGCGCTGGGAGACGTGCGGTGCTGCTCGACGGCGCGGGCAACCGCTTCCGGAATCGGACGATTGGTCTTCTGTTCAAGTCTGTGGCCCATGAAGCAGGTGCCGCTGCGGTCGGAGTAATCCTGTCCGGCGCTCTGGATGACGGCAGCCGC
This sequence comes from Paraburkholderia graminis C4D1M, assembly GCF_000172415.1. Classification (GTDB taxonomy): domain Bacteria; phylum Pseudomonadota; class Gammaproteobacteria; order Burkholderiales; family Burkholderiaceae; genus Paraburkholderia; species Paraburkholderia graminis. The sequence goes on along the minus strand of NZ_ABLD01000013.1, from coordinate 161,734 downwards.
GGTCTTGCGGCAATACATGACGTTGGCGGTACCACGATGGTGCTAGACCCCGACGACAAGCCGCGAGGCATGCAACGCAACGCGATTGACTACGAAGGACCCATCAGCTTCGTTGGGAATCTTCCCGAGCTGGCCCGGGCGCTGTCCAGTTTAGCTACGGCTGACACTGTCGCGCGTTGAGTCATGCAGGTCATTTCGGAATATCGGGCGCGCCCTGCTTGTGACGGCGCACGGGCTCAGATGCTCTCGGGATGCTTCCGAACTTATGCGATGCGGTTGCGCTTCAGCGACGGTCCGACTTCCAGCGGGAGCCATTGAGTAGATTGGAAAGCTCCATGATTAAAGTTGTTTCAGTGGTTGACCTGATTCACCGGCCGCTTATGGACGCCGATTCTTTGCGCCTATTAGCGTCGCGGGCGGAGGCCATCGAAGGCGCGTGCATCTGGTGCTTGAACAACTCCCTCACGTCAAGCTCGCCCCATGCATCGACCTTCGGCCTGAAACACAGTTGCGCGTTGTACAGGCGATGCTGCGGCGCGCAGCGCCGGGGTTAGCTGCGTATTCGGCGCCACGCACTGATGCAGCATGATCACATTGGCTTTCACGCGATGCGCGTTGCCCTGGCTCGTGCAATGAAGCGCCGCGGCACGCTCCGCCTTATCCGCGCCGATGCTCGCTTGGACGCGTAAATCGTCGGCGGCCTCAAAGATGGCGCGGCGAGGCCCACCGACCAACTGTTGTCGAGCGGGCTGCCTCTTTGCCGGATATATAAACGCGCCGCTAAAGCGTATAGCGCGACGCGTCGTGCTGTCGTGGCTGTTCCCCTTGACCCCGATCAAGAGCACTGAGGTCTTCCGACCGATGATGTCGTTACCGCTTTAATCATCGCCCTGGAGGACATCATGATCCACTCGGACGGCGGGATCCTATTTTCAGCAATCGCCGTTTTTGCAGCGCTTGCAGGCATCGCGGCGTCGATTCGCGGCGTGCTGTTCGACGAGCCGTCCTTTTTCCGCTGTGGTGGGAGGCGTTGCGTGCTTCGTGCTGTTGCTCGACCCTACGCGCAGCGGCGACACATGACTGCTCGGGGACCTACCGACAGCCGAGCCTCGAAACATCGCCGAGCCCAGCGATTCAAGCGTCGTCGCCGCCAGCGAACAGACCATGCTCTGGCGCTGTATGCTCATGATCGATACATTGCACATGCCAGTGTCCAGTCATCAGCGTGCGTGCGCCCTTCGCGCACCATTGGGCGCTGCCTGTCTCGCCTTCAAAAGGACCGTCGCAACCGTTCAGGTCCAACCCTTCGAGAACGCATAGAGGCGTGGTGTCATTGGAGCCACACACGAGCGTATTGCCGCAATCCAGGTGCAGGAGACCCCACTCCGGCAGGTCCAGCCCGAGGTGACCCTCGCGCGACCATTGCCGCGAGTCCTTGTCGAGCCACAGGATGGCAAAAGCCATCGGATGTTCACAATTGAATGTGTCGAGATGAATTGTGAGGCGCATGACAATCTCCGAACGTAACTATGGTCAGCTGATTCGGGAACCCGGAGGTCGCGGCTTTCAAGAGCGATCATTGACTGAGTACCCAGTGCACCAGCGTGTGTGCGTCCTCCGCCGATATTGGCCCGCCGCGATCGGCCGGCAACGGCATCGCCATGTCTCCCCAATGGGCTTTGCCGCCCAACCGCAACTTGTGCTCAAGCATGAACTGGGCGTTGGGCACATCGCGGTAGCGAGCGGCGATCTGCTCGAACGATGGTGCGAGGAACGCTGCGTCGCGCGTATGACAGAACATGCAGCGATGCTGATCCACCAGTGCGGCCGGCTCGGGCTCGGCCTGCGCGGCGGGGGCAAACAGCACGAACGCAGCACATGCCAGAAGGCAGTTGCGGCTTAAGGCGTTCATTGGCGCGCTCCTGTGCGAGGGAATGAGTTCAGTGTACGGTCGGGTGTTGCGTTGCGGTTGACCTCGATCAACCGGAGAACAGCGCGCGAATTATGCTGGCTGCGGGTAGGTCCTATGCTGGTAACAGGCGCCGCGGCGCACTGACCGCATACGCCATACGATCAGGTGGCTGTCATGAAGATCCATTTTCCCGATGAATGCCCTGAGTACTGCGCGCGCGATTTCGTCGTCGCGTTTCCTGCACAGGTGGATGACACCCGGGTGCAGTGCGCAATTCCCGCAGAAGCGTTGGAGGATCACTTCGGCGCCGCTTCACTGCGCGAAGAAGATCTGCTCGCCGCGTTCGAATCGAATCGGCGTCGCATCGAGCACGCGGCAAGGAATCTGCTGAACGAGATCGGCGCAAAGCCTGTGCTCTTGCACAGTGGTTACTTTCGCTTTTGCGACTGAAGCCCCCGGGGGTGTTGCGGGACGGAACGGGTCCGTGAAGAAGGAGAACCCTTATGCGTGCAATGGTTTTCGACGGTAACTCACCGCTTTTGCGTGCAGAGGACGTGCCGGACCCGACGCCCGGGATCGGGCAAATACTGATCGATGTCCACGCGTGCGGCGTGTGCCGCACCGATCTTCATGTGGTCGATCGCGAGCTCGATCGTCCCAGGCGGCCCGTTATTCCCGGTCATGAAATCGTCGGCACAGTGACGGAAGTGGGCGCCGGCGTGACGGGTTTCGCTGTCGGAGATCGCGCGGGGGACTTCTGCGTTGAAGGATGCCAATTGCGCGCTCGCCGATCTGCGTGACGGGCGCCTGACGGGCGCAGCAGTGCTCGCCGTCAAACCCGGATAAGGCCGTCGTGATCGAGGATGCGGATGTCTTTGCCGTGCGCGTCGAGTAGTCCATCGCGCTGAAAGCGGGACAGCATCCGGCTTACCGTTTCGAGCTTGATCCCCAGATAGCTGCCAATTTCCTCTCGCGTCATGCGCAGGTGGAATTGAGCCGGCGAATAGCCGCGATTTCTGAGGCGATCCGACAGATTCAGCAGGAACGTCGCCACGCGCTGTTCCGCCGACATCGTGCCGAGCAGCATCATCTGCGACGATTCGCGCACGATCTCGCTACCCATCATGCGGTGCACGTGCTGTTGAACGGCCTTCACTTCGCGACACATCGTCTCGAGCAGATTGAACGGGATGATGCAGACCTTGCTGTCTTCGAGCGCGACGGCATCGCAGCTATGTTGGCCTGAGCACACGCCGTCGAGCCCGAGCGAATCGCCGGCGAGATGAAAGCCCGTCACTTGCTCCCGGCCGTCGCGGTGCATGACGACGGTCTTGAACGACCCCGCGCGTACCGCATAAATGCTCTGGAACGTATCGTTCGCACGGAACATCGTCTCACCCTGCCTGATGGTCCGCGACGGGCGGATGAGTGCTTCGATCCTCTGCAATTCCTCGGGCGTCAGACCTGGCGGCATGCACATCGGACGCATGGAGCACGACGAGCAGCGTGTGAGGTCCTTGCGCGGCGCACGATCAGTGGCGACTTCTTGTGTCGGCCTCGCTACAATTTGCGGCGGGATGAACGTGCGCGAGCTGACCGGATAAGCGGCAACGTCAGACATGGTGTGCTCCTGATGGATGAAGGGCGCGTGCGTGATGTTCGCTGGCAATCCGCTGGATTGTGCTTCGCGCAAGGTCGAATTCGCGAGTCTTGTCGAAAAAGTAGTGCGCGCCGCCTGTCAGGCATGCGCGCCGGAACCAGGCGCCGGAACGGTTGGTCAGCACCATCGCGATCACGTGCGGCATGCGTTGCGCGAGCAAGGCCAGCAACTCCATGCCGGTGCCGCCGTTCAGGTGCAACTCCGTCACTACCAGATCGGCTACGCTGGCCTCGATGCCTGCGAAGGCCGCATCGGGCTCCTCGGCTTCGCCGACGATTTCCACGCCGTCGAGCGCGCCCAACAGCGCGGCCATGCGGCGCCGGACCGGGAATGCATCGTCGACGAGAAAAACGCGCAAGGCGGGGTGATTGAGGCTTGAGTTCATGCCTCGAAGTATCGGCTGCGCCATCTCAAAATAAAATCGGCGCGGAACGAACTTCGAGTAGGCGAGGGAGAAGCTGTGTAGGGCGTTTCCTACATCAGACGCCGTAGCCCGCCAGTGAGGCAGAGGCGGTCAGATATCGTCCTCTTCGTCGCTGACCAGTTTGTGACGCACGGCATAGCGCACCAGCGCGGCTTCGTGCGGCATCTGCATTTTTTCGAGGATGCGCGTCTTGTAGGTGCTGATGGTCTTCGCGCTGACGCACAACTCCGCCGCGATCTCCGTAATGGTCTGGCCGGCGGCAATGCGCTTGAGGACGTCGAATTCACGATCGGACAGGCGCTGATGCGGCAGCAGGTCGGCGGGTTCGTTCAGACTCTGCGCGAACCGCTCGGCCATCGCAAGGCTCACGTAGACGCCGCCCGCGGCCACCTTCGTCACGGCCGCCACAAGCTCCGCGCTCGCGCTTTCCTTGGTCAGATAGCCGGACGCGCCGGCCTTGAACGCGCGCACGGCGTATTGCTGCTCGGCGTGCATGGTCAGCACGAGGATACGCAGCGACGGCTTTTCGTCCTTGATCTGCTTGATCAGTTCGACACCGTTCCGGCCCGGCATCGACAGATCGAGCACCAGCACGTCTGCGGCGCACGCGCGAATCAGTGCGACGGTGCTCGCGCTGTCGCTCGCTTCGCCCAACACGTCGAAGCCGCTTGCGCCCCTGAGAATATGCCGCAGACCGTCGCGCACAAGCGCATGATCGTCGGCGAGCAAGACACGGGTCATGGTTGCGACTCCTGCATCTGCACCGCCTCCGCTGGAATAGTGACGCGCAACGCAAAGCCGTTGCCTTGTCCGGTTTGAATGTCGACGGCGCCGCCGAGCATATGGGCGCGTTCGCGAATGCCCAGCAGACCGAACGACTTGCCGGCCGGTTCGCGGTTACGATACATGCCGTGGCCATTGTCGGCGATGCGCAGCACGACACCCTTGTCGCCGGCGCGCAGGCTGAGTGTGACGAGCGTGGCGTCGGCATGGCGCGCAACGTTGGTCAGCGCTTCCTGCACGATACGGAATAGCGCGGTTGCTCCTGCGGGGCTGAAACGTGCGTCGCCGGTTTCGATGTCGCGCTCGACGTCGATGCCATAGCGGTTCGTGAAGTCGTTCGCGAGCCATTCGACCGCGGGGATAAGTCCGAGGTCGTCGAGCATCACCGGCCGCAGATCGGCGGCAATGCGGCGAACCGACGCCACGGTCGCGTCGATAAGACGGCGCATGCCCTGCAAATGGTCGCGCACCAGCTCGCTTGCGGATCCGTTAAGCGCTTCTTCAACCGACGAGATGTCCATTTTCAGGGCGGTCAGCTGCTGGCCGAGGTCGTCGTGCAGTTCGCGTGCGATGCGCGTCTTCTCGTCTTCACGGATCCTCTGCAGATTGGCCGACAGTTCGCGTAGCTCCTCGCGCGCCTGCTGCTGGGCTTGCTCCGCTCTGACCCGTTCGGTCACGTCGCGCAGCATGACGGTGTAGAGCCGCGTTTCGCCATCCCTGATCTGCGAGATGGACGCCTCGATCGGGAACTCCTCGCCGTTTGCGCGCAAGCCTGAGAGTACGCGCTGCCGGCCCATCTGCCGGTCCGAGACGCCGGTCACGCCGAACTGTTCGACATGCCGTGCGTGAGCCGCGCGGAATCGTTCAGGAATGAAGCGGGTGAGCGGGGCGCCGATCGCGTCCATCGCGGACCAGCCGAAAATCTGTTCGGCCATCGGATTGAAGAGCACGACGCGCTGCTGTTCGTCAATGGTAATGATCGCCTCCATCGAAGAGCGGATGATCGCCATCATGCGCGCTTCGTTCGCGTCGGACTGAGTGATGGCGGCGCTTGCCTCGGTGTGCGCGGCAGACGTTTCGCGACCTGCGCGCGCGAGCATGAATGCGCTCGTGCTCAAAAACAGGGCAGCGGCAACGCAGACGAACAATACGGGATCAAGCCACTGGCGCGCCAGGAGCATGGCGGCCAGCGCCCCTACGAAAACCGCTGCCGCCGCAAATTCAGGCCGCGAGGTGATGCCGTTTGACCGCTCTTTCGATACAAAGTCTGGCGGCGTGGGCGTCTTACCGCTGGGGGGCATGTGTGTCTCCTTGAAATGACTGCGGACAAGGATCAGTGTGCGGTACGATGCCATGCGTTCGCGGGTGGCCAGTGTTTCAAATGTGGGCAAATTCGGTCTGCATCGCCGCTGGCCGGCGGCGTGCCGCGCAACATGTGCGCCGTGCGCGTGTTTGTATTATTGTGCGCGAAACGCCGGCTTCATGCCAGTGTCGCCCTCACGTCTTGGCAGAAGTCCATGTCTGCTGTCGGGCGCGCGCGGGGGCACGAAGCAAGCCGTCGTCAAGACGCGTTCGCAAACCGTTGCGGCGCCCGGCGGTTCGGTGACAGTTCCGCTGATGGCCTGCGCAACGCTCGCGGGCACCGCGCAACGCGCTACAGTCAGCAACACTGGCCAGATGGCAATTTGCGGACAATGTTCGGTGACGCTCCCGTGCATAAGCCGCTGCTCGCCCCGCCCGCCGTCAGTGCCCGTCATCACGAGATCGGGGGCGAGCTCCTGCACTGCAAACTGGATGCGATGCGAGTCGTTGACAGCCAGCTGCGTTTCTGCGACGCACGGCAGTCCTTCCACGCCCGTCGCCATCTGTGCCGTTGCGTCGACGAGCACGTCGCCTGCTTCCCTCGACAAACGCGAAGATATGTCGGGTCGTAACCGGGTACGTCGTAGGTCTGCAACGGCAGGTCTGCGACGAAAGGCCGCAGTGTTGCGCCCGAGCCGCGCGCCAGCGCACGCGACGAACATCCGCTGCCGTTGACGGCGACCGGAATCGTTCTGAGATCCCTGGCAGACGTGAAGAAAGGGTCGTACATTCAATCGGGCGGTCTTCGACCGCGTTCTGCTTAAGATTACCTGCAGGTTGACTCGCTACTATCGAGAATCAACAGCTTACTAGATTCGGAGTACCAGGAATGTGCCGCGTCACGTTAGTTCGTTGGTGGTACTGAAGGCGATTCTGACGGCTGTCGGGGGCAACCTACGGCTTTATAGCCCTTTACCATTGCGAGTGACGAGTGGGGGCAGACCCAGCCTCATCTGCGACTGTCGGTACGCAGAGATGAATTGCGAATCACCGTTCCTCACTCGTGTCAGCCAGTAGTCGAGGTCTTCCTGACACCCATCACTATCGATAACAGCAAAGCACTGTGAGTCCCTGGCATCTGTAACGCCGCCCAATGAAACGCGAAGATCGTTTGCTGGTCCGCGAGTGCAAGCCGCATGCCGCGCCTGTCGCCTTTGGTCAGCCAGTCTCTTATGGCGGAAGACAGCGTTGCTTCGGTCTCTTCAGGCGTGTAAGCGAATACGTGTTGGCCACCCTGCCGTGCACTGCGCAAATCGCTGGTGGCGACGGCAACGACGAATGCGGTCGCCCGCGCGTTGCTACATGTGCTCAGCGGCGCACCGACCGTCACTCCTACCCAGGCAAAAAGAGCGATCAGTGCAGCAGCGTACTTCATGTCGGCGATGTCCAGGAAGCGTGAAATTGACGGTGGTGGTCGACCTGATACTCACAGGTGCCTGCACGGACCCGTCGCAGTTACATCGGGGAAGGCACGCAGACCGACAAGCCTCGATCGCAGATACAGTCCGCAACTTTACCGGGGCCTTGGGAAAGTGGCAATGCGCGCTAACGTCAGCCGCTTTAATGCCGTCATCTCGCGTGGCGTACGCTCGTCCATGTAACAAGATGTGCCGGCGCAAATTACCTTGAGTCTATGTTCGCAGCTTCGAGCGTGGCGATGAACGAGAAAGAACTTTTTCTCGTACGTACGTTGCACTGGGGCAGTCACCGTCGCCTTAAGAGAGGCGAAGCACGAACTAGGGTACGGCCTCACATATCAGTACTGTGTGCTGCAGATAGCGGACCGCTGTCTACCCGCGTCTGAAATTGCAAAACGCGAGCGGAGGAGCGAGCGCAATGCGCGGTGACACCTGCCGTATGCCAGGTGTTACCGTACATCTCCCTCTGCACGACGAGCACCGGATTCATATGGTCGAACAGCATGTAGCTGACACTCAAACCGTCAGGACCGAGGCAACAATGGCCGCACCAGCCCGCAATCGAACTGGAGTGTTTCGACAACCGCTCCAGAGGACGTAGGGTTACCGGTGCGAAGTGCCGGACGGAGGTGTACGTTTGAATGTCGACCGAACCCCCGGGCTATGGCATCAAGGGCAAAAACTGGAGCGCCGTCGGACCAGCCTCGCCGACGAACTGCATGGCGTGGCCATTTGCAAGACGCTCGCGCGAATCGAAGCGGACTCCGAAAGAAAAGGGACCTTTGGCGAATTAGCTGCCTCGCAATGAAAGCACGCGAAGATCTGGCAGACAAGCTCAAGGGTGGGTGGCAAACGATGGCGGGCCAGAAGCAACCGTAGGCGTGGAGACTGCCGAAGCAGAGTCGTGGCGCCGGGCGTATCGTCCGGCGACGATCTGCGCGCCGCAGTACTCGGTACTAACGACGGTCTGGTGCGGAATTTTTGCCTAATCATGGGCGTTGCCGGGGGCGGGACCCAAAACTAAGCCATCCTATCGACTGCGCTTGCCGGGAGCGTCACGGGGGCCTGCTCGATGACACTCGCCGAATGGGCTGTCGGTAACCAATGCACGCGAGCTCGCGAGGACACAGATTGCTGTGTCTTCCGGGACGCTGACCGTATCCAGGCAGCTCGCGCGCGCCGTTTCGCTTAAGGTTTCCTTCAGGTTTGCTCCGTACTATCTGCGCGAGTCTGCCGTCGCGCTCGCTATCCCCGAGTTCCAGTTCCGACAGGCTCCCGACAGAAAACCGAAAGCGTCCTTTCAGGCTTGCTGGAGCGTCCATGAAAACTCTGTTCTTGCAGGCGCCGTCGTATGACGGCTTCGATGGCGGCGCCGGCTCGCGTTATCAGGCGAAGCGCGAAGTCCGCTCGTTCTGGTATCCGACCTGGCTTGCGCAACCCGCCGCGCTCGTGCCCGACAGCCGCGTGCTCGATGCACCCGCCGACGGCCTGTCCGTCGACGCAACGCTCGACATCGCGCAGCACTACGATCTGGTCGTCATTCATACGAGCACGCCGTCGTTTCCCACTGACGCGCTCTTCGCCGAAGACCTCAAGAAGCGCAAGCCGTCGCTTGTGATCGGCATGGTCGGCGCGAAGGTGGCCGTGGACCCGCACAATTCGCTGACAGCGAGCGAGGCGATCGACTTCGTCTGCCGCGAGGAATTCGACTTCACCTGCCAGGAAGTGGCCGCGGGCAAACCGTTCGCGCAGATTCTGGGCCTCAGCTATCGCGCCGCCGACGGCTCGATCGAGCACAACGCAGCGCGCCCGATCCTCGAGAACATGGACGAGTTGCCGTTCGTCGCGCCCGTCTACAAGCGCGATCTGAAGATCGACAACTACTTCATCGGCTATCTGAAGCATCCTTACGTGTCGATTTATACAGGACGCGGCTGCCGCTCAAAATGCACGTTCTGTCTGTGGCCGCAGACCGTGGGCGGACACCGTTATCGCACGCGTTCGGTCGAGAACGTGCTGGCTGAAGTGAAGTGGATTCGCGACAACATGCCCGAAGTTAAGGAGATCATGTTCGACGACGACACCTTCACCGACTTCAAGCCGCGAGTCGAGGAAATCGCCCGCGGTCTCGGCAAGCTCGGCGTGACGTGGTCGTGCAACGCGAAAGCGAACGTGCCGTATTCCACGCTGAAAATCATGAAGGAAAACGGCCTGCGTTTGCTGCTGGTCGGCTACGAGTCCGGCGACGATCAGATCCTGCTGAACATCAGGAAGGGATTGCGCACCGACATCGCGCGGCGTTTCAGCGACGACTGCCGCAAGCTCGGCATCAAGATTCACGGCACCTTCATTCTCGGCTTGCCCGGAGAAACGCAGCAGACCATTCAGAAGACCATCGACTACGCGAAAGAGATCAATCCGCACACGATTCAGGTGTCGCTCGCGGCGCCGTATCCGGGCACGCGGCTCTACGACCAGGCGGTCGAAAACGGCTGGCTCGAAGAGAACAAGGTGATCAACCTCGTGAGCAAGGAAGGCGTGCAACTTGCGGCCATCGGCTATCCGCATCTGTCGCGCGAGGAGATTTATCACCAGCTGGAAAACTTCTACAAGCGCTTCTATTTTCGTCCGTCGAAAATCTGGGAAATCGTGCGCGAGATGCTGACCAGTTGGGACATGATGAAACGGCGCTTGCGCGAAGGCGTCGAGTTCTTCCGCTTTCTGCGCGCACACGAGGCGTGAACGGCGCGCATTGGGCCGCCACGGTTTTCGTTCATGCGTGCGCTTATCTCTGCGCTGCATGCGCACTGTTCGGCATCGGCTACACGACGATTGCGAGCGTGCTGATCGGGCGGTTTTTCGCGCGGCCTGTAACGGAGCCCGCCAGCTTTCCGCCGGTGACAGTGGTGAAGCCGCTGCACGGCAGCGAGTGGGCGCTGCTTAGCAATCTGTCGAGTTTCTGCGAGCAGAACTATCCGGGCCCGGTGCAGTTTCTGTTCGGCGTGCATGACCCGGCGGACCCCGCATTGCAAGCCGTCGAAAACCTCAAGCGCCTGCATCCGCAAGCGGACATCACCGTGATCGTGGACGCACGTCTCTATGGCCCCAATCGCAAGATCAGCAACATCATCAATATGATGCCGCACGCGCGGCACGACCTGCTCGTGTTCGCCGATAGCGACGTTGGCGTCGGGCCCGACTATTTGCGCCATATCGTCGGTGAACTGGAGAAGCCCGGCGTGGGACTCGTGACCTGCGTGTATCGGGCGCAGCCCGATCCCGGTTTCTGGCCTCGCCTGTCCGCGACCGCGACGCACTATCAGTTTCTGCCCGGCGTCGTCACCGGTCTTGCGCTCGGTCTGGCGCGGCCGTGCTTTGGACAGACCATTGCAATGCGGCGCGGCACGCTGGAGAAGATCGGCGGCTTTCTGCCCTTCGTGCGTCATCTTGCCGAAGACCACGCGATAGGCGAGGCAGTGCGCGCCATCGGCGAGACAGTGGCGATTCCGCCGCTTGCCATTTCGCACGCTTGCGCGGAGGCGAGCGCGGCGCAGTTGTTTGCGCATGAGTTGCGCTGGAGCCGGACGATTCGCAGCGTCGATCCGACAGGTCATGTTGGCTCTGCGTTGATGCATCCGCTGCCGTTGGCCTTGCTCGCGGTCGGCTTGTCGAGCGACGCGCCGTGGGCCTGGCTAATCGCGGCGCTGGCGCTGTCCGTGCGTTTCGCACTGAAGGTGAGCGCGGATCGCGCATTGCGGCAGGCGCATGGCGGCGCCTGGATGCTGCCGATATGGGATATCGTGTCGTTCGCGATCTTTGTCGCCAGTTTCTGGAGTTCGCGGGTGGTCTGGCGCGGGTTCAGCTTCGAGGTCGATGGCGACGGCCTGCTGTCGGCCGCGCAGGACGAATGACGACGAGAGGAGTTTAGGCGAGGATGATGCGCACGTGTTCCGAATGGCGCGATGAACGGCAAGCCCGTCGCGCAACGAACGCGCGAAAGGGAGCAGCATGATGAAGCATCTCGGGCGCGTGGCCGCACTCGCCGGACTGGCGGCGTCGCTGTGGCTCGTATGGCGGGACAACCCGGTCGCGGTGCTCGGCGCGCTGCGCGCCGCGGGCGCGGGGCTTGTGCTCGCGGCACTCGCACATGTCCTGCCGATGCTCGCCAATGCGTGCGACTGGCGCTCGCTGATTCGCGGCGCGAACCGGCCGCGCGTGCTCGACATGCTGCATCTCGTGTGGGTGCGCGAATCGGTCAATAGCATGCTGCCGGTCGCGCGCATCGGCGGAGAGGTCGTGTCGTTCCGCATGCTCAGGCGCTGGGGCGTGCGGCCTTCCACGGCGGTGGCGAGCATCATCGCCGATATGCAGTTGACGGTGATCAGCCAGTTGCTGTTCACGATGGTCGGCATTGGTTTTCTGTTTGTGCACGCGCATTCGGGCACGCTGCGGCTCGCTGGGCAACTTGCCTGGGGCGTGGTCGTGCTGACGCCGCTTCTCGTTTTGTTCGCGCTTGTGCAGCACGCTAGTCCGTTCGAACGCATGACCCGCGCGCTCAATCACCTCACGAGCGGCAAGCTCGCCGCACTCGTTGGACAGTCCGCGCAAATCGATCTGGCGATCAAGCTGATCTGGCGGCGTCGCGCCGTCGTGCTGCGCTATCTGTTCTTCTGGCAGCCGCTGCAGTGCCTGCTGACGTCGCTGGAAATCTGGCTCGCGCTGTATTTTCTCGGCGCGCAAGTCACGCTGGTTGAAGCCGTCGTGATCGAGTCGTTGATCCAGGCGATCAGCAGCGCGGCTTTCTTCGTGCCGGGCGGCCTCGGCGTGCAGGAGGGCGGTTTTATATTGATCGGCAGTGCACTGGGGCTCGATCCGTCGACCTGTCTCGCGCTTGCGGGCGCGCGCCGCATTCGCGATCTGCTGATGTTCGTGCCAGGGCTGATTGCATGGCAGTTCGCGGAAGGCGCGAACCGCGCGCCGGTGCGCCCTCAGGCGCAGCAGAACCCGCAACGCCCGACATCGCGCAGCACTACGAGCGTCGCCTGCGATACGAACCACCGCTAGGCCGCGGCCTTCAGTCGCTCATCAGGCGCGGCGCCAGAGGCGGGAAACGATACTTCCACGGCGAGTCCGCGGCTCTCGAGGCCGGGCCCGAAGCGCACGGTTGCGCCAAAGTGTTCCGCGATGCGCGCGACAATCGAAAGGCCAAGACCGCTGCCGGTCGCCTGGTTGCCGGTGGCGCGAAAAAACCGGCTGGTCAGACGCGCGACATCTGCCGAGGCCACACCGGGGCCGTCGTCGCGCACGGTCACGACAACGCGATTATCGAGCGGCTCGGTCGCGCTCCTGACCGAAATTTCGATGTTGCCGTCCTCGCTTCCGTACTTGATCGCGTTGTCCAGCAAATTGTCGAACAGGATACCGATCAGCACGGGCTCCGCATCGATCTTGGCCTGCATGTCGCAGTCGAGCATCGCGCGCATGTTTTTTTGCTGCAGGTTGCCGGCGTTGGCCAGCACGGCATGCTTCGCGAGCGACCCAGGCGCGAGCGGTGCCTTCGACAGCTTTTCATGCATGTCCAGACGTGCGAGCAGCAGCAATTGCTCGGCGAGCCGCGCACTGCGATCCACGCCTTGCACGACGCGCTCCATCGCGAGTCGCTGCCGCGCCGGGTCGGGCTCGGCGAGCGCAACCTGTGCCTGAACCTTGATGGCGGCCAGCGGCGTCTTCAGTTCGTGAGCGGCGTCGGCGGTAAACGCGCGTTCACGTTCGAGCGAATGGTGCAGACGCGAGAGCAGTAGATTGAGCGCGTCGACGAGCGGCCGCACCTCGGTCGGCGCGTCGCCGATTTCGACAGGCTCGAGGCGGTTGATATGTCGCGAGCGGATTGCATCCGACAGCACGCGCAGCGGCGCAAGGCTCCAGCCGATGCTGAACCACACGAGCAACGCGAGGACCGGCAGCGCAATCAGGGCAGGGCGCGCGATACGGCTCGCCACTCCGCTGACCAGATCGCTGCGCGTATTGGCCTGCTCGAATACGCGTACCGTGTGGCCCAGCGCCGTGCCGCGCAGCGTGAACGAGTGATACGTCTGACCGCCTAGCACGACGTCTTGCGTGCCCGTGACCGCCGGCAGCGGCAGGTCCCATGCACCGAGCGCGCGCAGGGCAGGGCTGCCGGCAATCACGTCGCCGTCGCGCGTGCGCACCTGAAACAGCGCGTCGCGCGGCAGCGAGTCGTCGTCGTCGTTCTCGCTCGCACTGGTCGCGCCGCCTCTTTCTTCCTCGCGCACGTCGATGTGCGCGTTGGCAAGCGTGGCGAGGTTGGCCTGATCGAGAAGCGCGAGAATCTGCGCGACTTCCGCGAGGCGCGCTTCTTCCCATTCGCCGACTTCCTGCGTGGCCTGACGATAACTCGACGCAAGCGCAATCGCCCAGACCGCCGCGATGCTGCCGAGCACGAGCAGCATGAGCCGCCTGCGAATGGATGCGCTCATTTACTCTTTCTCCACCACGTAGCCGATATTGCGCACGGTTCGTATGAGCCTTGCGCCAAGCTTTCTCCGAAGGTTCGAGATGTGCACCTCGATTGCATTGCTTTCGATTTCCTGCTGCCATCCATACAGGCTTTCTTCGAGCCGCGAACGCGACTGCGGAATGCCCTGGTTGGTCAGCAATTGCAGCAGGATTGCCCATTCGCGCGACGTGAGCGGCACCCGCGTGCCGGCAACCTGGGCCGTTTGCGCCGCGGGGTTCACCGTGAGATCGCCATAGCGGATTACCTCGACGCTGCGGCCTTGCGCGCGGCGAAGCAGGGCGCGGCAACGGGCCGTCAGTTCCGTGAGGTCGAAGGGCTTGCCGAGGTAATCGTCCGCGCCGGCCTCAAGACCGCCCACGCGGTCTACGACCGTGCCGCGTGCCGTCAGCACAAGCACGGGCACGTCGTTGCCGGCGTCGCGGATTCGCTTGAGCAGATCCATGCCGGACACGCGCGGCAGGCCGAGATCGAGTACGACGAGCGCGTAGCTCGTGGTGTCCAGCGCGAGGCCTGCTTTATGGCCGTCGCGCGCCCAGTCGACCGTGAAACCCGCCTGACGCAGACCCGCTTCGACCCCGCAACCGATCAGGTCGTCGTCTTCAACCAGTAGTACACGCATGGGACGCAAATTCCGTTGAGTGTTGTGATCGTGATTGCAATGCACCGCGGAAAGCGGCGATGAAGTCCGCAGTTTAACCGCGCTGTTCATGGCGGGATCTACTGCGGTCTGCTTAAGGTTTCCTTCAGCTTGAATCGCTACTATCGCCCATCAACAGCTTACTGTCTTGTGAGTGACAGGAGCGTGCGGCGTCGTGTCGAGTTGCGAGTTTGGCTCGACGCGGTTCCAGTACATCGCTGGAAGGCGTGGCGACCGCGGTGGCGGTTTTATCGGCTGCGATGAGCGGCTCCGGATGCAGGCGCCGGTTCGCCACAAGAAGCCGTGCATGCTTTTTCATCGCGCTACGAGACAAAGCCATGAAGCCAGTCACCGCCGATATGTTGCGCGCGCACCTAATGGTCGCTTCGCTCACGGCTGTCGCCGCCGACCTGCTCGCGTGCGTGACGGTCTTTGTGGATCCCGGCGCCGAGCATCTGTTTGTCTCATCGGCTTTCCGGCTTTCTTCTATCGCGGTGATGGCCGGCGGCGTCATGGTCGCGCGCCAGTTCGCGCAAGCCGCGTTCCGGGCCGCCGTCGCAGACCACCATGCGAGCGTTGCATCTGCCTGCACGAGGCCGGTCGATCTCGCATCGGACTGCCCGCGGCTGTGGCTTGTCGTGCTGCATCTGCGTCTCACGGGGAAGCCATTTGTCCTGAGCCAACGTTGACGGAGCGCGGCAATGGCATCCCATGCATTACCGGTATCCGAATGGCTTCTGCTTGCCGGCTGCGTCGGCGCGTCGCTGTATGCTGTGGTGGGTGCGCTCGCGCTGCCGTTCTTTGCGCTGCGCGGCAGTGCCGCCTATCGCTTTGGCCTTCTCGATCACGCCGCTCGTGCTATCGACTCGGCGAGCCTCGTGCACGGTGCAACGCTTGATGCGCTCGACTCGCGTTCGATCCATCCGTTCGCGCCGGTCGGCGTGAGCGTGCTCAAGCCCTTGTGCGGTGCCGAGCCGCGCCTGTATGAAAACCTGCGAAGCTTCTGCGAGCAGCGCCTCGCGCATTTCCAGCTGGTGTTCGGCGTGGGTTCTGCCGACGATGCCGCGATTGGCGTGGTGCGCCGTTTGCAAGCCGCGTATCCGATGCTCGACATCGAACTCGTGATCGACGCGCGCGTGCATGGCAGCAATCTGAAAGTGAGTAATCTGATCAATATGGCCGAGCGCGCGCGGCATGACGTGATCGTGATTGCCGATAGCGATATTGCCGTCGAAGCCGATTACCTCTGCGCCGTCGCCACGCCGCTGGCCGATCCATCTGTCGGTGTTGTCACCTGTCTGTATGTCGCGCACGGCGTGAGCGGTTTCTGGTCGCGGGTAGGCGCGCTCTTCGTCAACGAATGGTTCGGCCCGTCGGTGCGCGTCGCGCGTATGGTCCGATCGCGCCGCTTCGGTTTCGGCGCCACGCTTGCTTTGCGGCGCGAGACACTCGACCGCATCGGTGGCTTCGGGCGCCTGAAGAACTGTCTCGCGGACGATTACTGGCTCGCCGAACACGTGCGCGCCCTCGGTTTGCGAACCGTGCTGTCGCGAATGATGGTTGCCACCGACGTCACCGAAACAACGTTCACCGGGCTCTGGCAACGCGAGACGCGCTGGTTGCGCACAATACGCTCGGTGAATCCGCTCGGCTTTGCGTTTCTCTTCATGACGTTTGCTACGCCGTGGCTCGTTGTCGGCGTCGGGCCCACGGCTTGCCTTGTTGCAAGTCAGCAAGGTGCCCTGCATGGCTGGCCGGCGTATTTGACCGCGGTCAATATGGCCGCGGGCCTGGCCGCGCGCGTCGTGCTGCACGCGCGCGCAGTGCGCCAGCAACAGGCATTGCGTCGCGGGTTGAGGGACGGGGCAGGGGACGCGTTGTCGGCCGCTTTGTCGTCCGCTTCATCGGACACATTGTCGGACGCATTCGGCCTGGCTTTCTGGCGCGATCTGCCGCTCGTACCATTGCGCGATAGCTTGCTGCTCGTGCAGTGGATCGCCAGCGCCTTCGGCTCACATGTCATGTGGCGAGGCGTCAGAGTGCCGGTTGGAACTTCGCGTTCCGCGTCGCGCGGCGCGCAGTTGCCGTTGATGGATACCATCGAGGCGTCCGATGGCCGCTAAGCCGCGCGCACTCATCGTGACAGCCGACGACTTCGGCCTGCATCCGCGAGTGAACGCAGCCGTCGAGCAGGCTCATGTCAGCGGTGTGCTGACGGCCGCGAGCCTGATGGTCGGTGCACCCGCCTCGAGCGACGCAATCGCGCGCGCCCGCGCGATGCCGAATTTGCGCGTGGGCCTGCATCTCGTACTCGCCGACGGCGACCCCGTCATGCCGCGCGCCGGTATCGCTTCATTGCTCGACGAACATGGGCGCTTCGGCAGCAACATGGTGCGCGACGGCATACGCTTTTTCTTTCTGCCGCACGTGCGCAAACAGCTTGCCCGGGAAATTCGCGCGCAGTTCGGGGTGTTCGCCGACAGCGGGCTCACGCTCGATCATGTCAACACGCACAAGCACTTTCATCTGCATCCGACAGTACTCGATCTGATCCTCGAAATCGGGCGCGAATTCGGCATGAAGGCGATGCGCTTACCGTTTGAAGTGAATGCGCCACTGTGGATGCAACCCTGGATCGCGAGGGTGAGGGGGCGACTCGACGCCGCCGGGATTGTTCATAACGATTATCTTGTCGGCCTGGCCGACAGCGGGCAAATGGATGAGCGTGCGTGGCTTGCGGCGCTTGCTGTCTTGCCGGATGGCGTGGGCGAAATCTATTGCCATCCTGCTGTTGCAGGGGAGAGCGCATTGACTCTCGGTATGCGCGCGTATCGGCACGCGGACGAATTGAAAGCGCTGCTCTCGACGGACGTCGCTCTCGCGATTCGACGCCTTGGCGCGAAGACCGGCGGGTTTGCCGACGTGTTGAGCGGCCTCCAGGCAAACTGAAATCCGCTTCCCACTTACCATCGAGCAAATGCTTAGGGGCGGAGTCGAGGTGCTGATGCTCGTCAGTGGCAATGATCGCTTCCATCGACGAACGGATGATCGCCATCATGTGCGCTTCGTTCAGACCGGACTGCGCGAGCGCGGCATTGGCTTCACTGTAGGCGGAACAGGGTTCCCGACGCGCGCGCAAGTATGAGTGCGCTCGCCTCGCGACAAGCAACGCGGCGGCGATACAGATGAACGCACGGGATCGAACCAGCTCAACCGCTCGTGCGATACCGCCGTGCGCGACGTGGGCGCCTGACCGCTGACGGACATTTGCGCCTCGTCGAATGATTGCAGACAAGAATTGGTTGCGCTGCAAGACGCCACCGCCGTGGCCCCGCCGCAGGCAGCTGCTTTGCCTTGGGGGTCTGGCCCGCCCTTCAGTGAACGCTGGGCCCCCGCGCGCAAGCCCTGATAGTTGCGCTCATTGTCCGCGAAACGCCGGATTCATGCCCGGGCCAGCGTCGCTGGAACCCGCGCTCGCGGATGCCTGCAGCTCAATGTGACATGAGTACCGGCGTGGTCATCGACTGAAGCAGGGTGCGCGTGACGCCGCCGAGGATGCGTTCCTGCGCGCGCGCGTGACCATAGGCGCCCATCACCAGAAGGTCGATGTGGCGGTCGGCCAGTGTGTTGAGCAGCGTCGTGCCGGTGTGGGCGTTGGATATGCCGGGTATGGCGGCGAAGCCGGCCTCGATGCCGTGCCGCTGGAGCCAGGCGGCTACGTCGATGCCGGCCGGCTCGCGATGGTGCGCATCTCGCTCCATCGTCACGACCGTCACGAAGCTGGCGCGACGGATCAGCGGCAAGGCATCCATCGCGGCGCGCGCGCTTTCGCGGCCGCCGTCCCACGCGATCATCACGCTGTCCATACGGGAGTGCACGGCGCCCGCATACGGCAGGACGATTGCAGGCCGTCCGGAGCCGATGATCACATCGTCCAGAAAATGGCGCGCGACGAACGCATTGCGATCGTCGGGATCGTCCTGGCCGAGGATCAGCAGGTCGGCATGACGCGCGTGCATGATGGCCGTGGGCGTCGGGGCGCCGTCCGGCGCGCGCCACTCGGCGCTGACCCCGGCGCGAGCGGCGGCCGCAACGAAGCGCGCATGTGCGTTTGTCTTGTTGGCACTACGTTGCGCCTCGCGGCTGCGCGACCAGATGTCCTCGCCGTCCATCAACAGAGGGTCCGCCGGCGCCTCGCAAACCGCGTATACACAGATGAGGTGGGCGTCGTGGCGTGCGGCGGTTTCCAGCGCATAGTCCAGTCTTGCCGCGCTGCGCGCGCTGTCGTCCAGGTGCACGAGCAGGGTTTTGCAGTTCATGACGGCTCCTTGATCGGTTCGCCCGGGCCTTGGACGACGCTAGTGGAGGAGGATGCACACTGAGAGGAAATCAGCAGTACGGGGCAGGTGGCAATGCGCAAAAAGCGCTCGGCGACGCTACCGAGCATCAGCCGCTGTACCCCGCGCCGGCCATGCGTGCCCATCACGACGACGTCCGCGCCGAACTCCTGTGCGGCGGCCAGGATGCGATGCGCAATATCGTCACCGGCCAGTTCGGTTTCGACAAGGCGTGCTGGTCCCTTGACGCCGGATGCGGCCATCAGCGCAGTCGCGTCGGCGAGCACGCGCTTGCCCTCCTCGACGAGCGCGTTGCGCACATACGAGGGATCGTAGCCGGGCACGTCGTAGATCAGCAGCGGCACGTCCACGACGAAAAGCGGCTGCAGTCTCGCGTCGGACTCGCGCGCCAGATTAAGGGCAGCGGCGAGCGCCCGCGCCGAAGTTTCGCTGCCGTCGACGGCAACGAGGATTTTTTTATACATGGCGACACTCCTGAAAAGACAAGAAGCCGGCGCTCAATGCGACATCAGCACCGGCACGGTCATCGACCTGAGAATCGTGCGCGTCGCGCCGCCCATCACCAGTTCGCGCCAGCGCGCATGACCGTATCCGCCCATTACCAGCAGGTCGGCTCCTGCGTCGGCTACCTGCGAGAGCAGCACCTCGCCGACCGAGCCATCGGCTCCTGTTTCGATGTCGACCACATCGACATGCACACCATGGCGCGCGATCACGGTGGCGATGTCCGCGCCGGGAATGCGAAGGCTTCCGCCGTCTCGCATGCCGTTGACGGTGAGTATCGTGGTGCTTTCTGCCGCGCGCATGAACGGCAACGCGTCATGCACGGCGCGCGAGGCTTCGCGGCTGCCGTCCCACGCCACCAGAATTCGGCTGCCCGTCGTCTGGTCATTGCGGGCATACGGCACGAGCAGCACCGGACGACCGCTCGACAGAATCAGGTTCTCGGGGAACAGGTCGCCGACATAGGATTCGGCGTCGCCTGGATTGTCCTGACCGGCGACGATGAGATCCGCGCAGCGGCCAAGTCGCGGCACGGCAAAGCTCGCGGACTCGTCGACGGCGATCCATTCGCCTTCGACTTCCGCACGCCGCAGTTCCGCATGGAATAGCCGCTGGAGCGCCGCGCTCCGTTCCGCGCGTCGCTCTTCATGCTCGCGGTAGTACTCGGCCGTACCGGCCATCACGTACAACGACCGCGGGTCGGGCGAGAAGACCGCGAATACACCGGTCAGATGCGCGCCGAACCGTTTAGCGAGAGACAGTGCGGTTTCTAGCCGCGGATGGGCGGTTGGGCTCGTGTCGAGATGTACAACGATAGTCTTGTAGCTCATGGCGGGCGCTCCGGGAGAATGAGTAACGACGCTGGGACAGGTGAGCTTGAGTCTAGGAATGATCGCGCCCGCCTCGTTGATGCAGATCAACGGCGCCACAGGTGCCGTGCGTCGCGCGTGGGTTGACTTAGGTCATGAGCAGGTCTGCGCCGGCCTCTATCCTCGGGACATGCATGGCGCACGAGTGCGCGCCATTGCGCTTTCCATCAAAGGAGCGAGTCATGTCCGAGCCACGCGTTCTCGTCGTTTTTTTCTCGCGTACCGGCACCACCCGCAGGCTTGCTGGCGCGCTCGCAGGCATGATGTCCGCCGACATCGAGGAGATTTGCGACTTCACCGAGCGTCGCGGAGCGTTGGGGTATCTGCGCTGTGTTATCGACTCATGGCGAAAGCGGCCGGCCGAAATCGTTCCGGCGGGACTCGATCCGTCGCAGTACGACCTCGTGCTCGTGGGTACGCCGGTCTGGGCGGGCGCGGTGTCGGCGCCGGTGCGCGCGTACCTGCTGCAAAACCGCTCGAGGTTTCGCCATGTCGGATTCTTTTGCATCTTCGGGGGCCTTGGCGCAGGCACGGCTTTCGACGAAATGCGCGCGCTCGCAGGCAAGGCGCCCGTCGCGCAATGCAAGGTGCGTGCTTCCCAGGTGCAGCGGGGCGTGCGGACCACGGCGCTGGAATCATTCGCGGGCGTACTGGAACGTCACCTCGCCCACTACGCGGCGCTGGAATGGAGTTGCTGATTGTTTGCGCCGTGCCGGCTTGTCTAGCGCGGCAGCAACATCATCAGCGCCGCCGCGCCTATCACCGCTGCCGCGACCCAGCCCAGCGCGATAAGCGGCCGGCTCGCGATGAAATCGCCCATCACCGCGCGCCTCGTGACCAGCAGCAGAATCACAACCATCAGCGGTACGGCCACTACGCCGTTGATGACAGCACTAACGAGCAGCGCTTTCATCGGACTGATCGATGAAAACTGGATTCCGAGCGAGACCAGCACGCTCACGGCGATGATGCCGTAAAAGCCTCGCGCGTCGCGCAGCTTGCGCTCGAGCCCCTCTGGCCACCCGAGCGCCTCAGTCAACGCATAGGCGCCCGAACCGGCAAGCACAGGCACGCCGATAAATCCCACGCCGAGTATGCCGAGCGAGAAGAGCAGATAGGCGAAGTCGCCCGCAAGCGGCCGCAATGCGCTCGCGGCCTGGGCGGCCGTGGCGATGTCTGTGACGCCAGCGGCATGCAGCGTGACAGCGGTGGCGAGCATGATGAACCAGGCCGTGACGTTCGAATAGAGCATGCCGCTCCAGGTGTCCCAACCGATACGCCGCAGTTCCGCAGGCGCCTCGCGCGCGTCGTCCACGAGCGGCGCGCTGTTCGGATGGGCGCGCATGTCCTCGACTTCTTCCGACGCCTGCCAGAAGAACAGGTACGGGCTGATCGTCGTACCGAAGACGGCGACCACCATCGCCGCGGCATCCGCATTCACATCGAAGCGCGGCCAGAGGGTGCGCAGCGCCACCTCGCGCCACGGCACATGAACGACGAACAGCACCGCTGCGTAGGCAAGCAGCGAAACCGTCAGCCATTTCAAGAAAATCACGTAACGATGATAGGGCACGAAGATCTGCAACAGCAGTGTCGCCAATACAAAGCACACGGTCATCACGTGACGGTCGATGCCACTGACGAGCTGCGCGACTTCGCCCATCGCGGCGACATCGGCGGCGATGTTGAGTGTGTTGGCCACGAGCAATAGCAGCACCACGCCATAAAGCACGACGGGCGGAAAAGCCTCCTTGATGTTGGCGGCGAGGCCCTTGCCGGTCACACGGCCCAGGTTCGCGCACATCGACTGGACTGCCGCCATCAGCGGAAACGCAAGCGGCATGGTCCATAGCATGTTCAGCCCGAATTGCGCGCCGGCCTGCGAATAGGTGGCGATGCCGCTGGGGTCGTCGTCGGCGACACCGGTGATGAGGCCGGGCCCGACGCGCGCGAGCGGATGCCCCTTGAGCCGCGCCAATATCGTGCGCTGACCTTTCAGCGGTGTTGCGTCGAGCTCCACGGCGTTCCCCTCGAGCAGGCGTTTGCTTCGTTGCGCGTCATGTCGGAGCCACGCGCTGTACAAACATCGGTCCGTTAGTGGCTGCCTAAGGCGGAAGCCGCGCCGTACACCACGCGCGGGTCGTGCTGACCTTTATACACAGCCGGAGCGGTCCGATCCAGACCAAGCAGGGTGTAGACAGCGGTCTGAGCGGAGCGAACCGAATATTCGACGGTGAACACGACGTCGTTCGGCAATTCGCAAAACTGTCCGACGAATGCAAGATTCGCCCAGCCCTCGGGCACGACCTGCGGCCGGTCGCCGTGCTTGCGGGGCAGGAACTGGCTCGTGATGAACGGCATCAGGCACGGAATGCAGATCGCGTCGTCGACGATGCGCCGAGCCTGCGCCTCGATGTGCAAATGGCCGAGAAGCTCTGTCACGATCTCGCGGCCCGTGCATTCGGCCATCGGTTTGGCGACGAAATTGCCCGGCCGGTCGACGAAAAGCCCGTAACCCCAGAACACTTGCACGTCCTTCGGCTGACCCATGAAATGCGGCTGATGCGGCAGCACGATCGACATGAGCCAGCTCGATTGCGGGAACGTAATCAGGCCGCCTTCGCCCGGCACATTGCCGGTCAGATCGCGGATCAGGCGAAATAACGCAGGATCGTGCAGTGTCGCGGTAAACGAAAGCCAGCGCGATTCGTCGACGTGATCGGCGAATACCGAAGGATGACCGAACTCGCCGCGTCCGGCCGCGATGGTTTTCCAGAGCGCCCAAGCGCCGCTGCTGTCGTGCTGATCGAACGCCGCAGCGCGATGCGTGGCGCCGAGGCTCGATCCTGCGGTCATCGAGCCGAGCGTGACGATGACCTTGTCGTTTTCGCCGACCGGAATTTCCGCGCGGCCGTTACCGTGTTCACAGACGATGCCGGCGACGCGGTTCAGTTCGCCACTTTCGTCACACCGCAGATCCAGCACTCGCGTGCCGGTGCGAAATTCCACGCCGTGTTCGTCCAGCCATTCGCGCAGCGGCCGCACCATGGAGTCGTACTGGTTGTAGACCGTGCGCATGATGCCGTGCAACTGGTTGAAGCCCGGCGTCATATGCGCGAAGCGCAGCAGATAGCGGCGGAACTCGGCAGCGCTGTGCCAGGGCTGAAAGGCGAACGTCGTGCACCACATGATCCAGAAGTTCGTCTCGAAGAAATCGCGCTCGAAATGGTCCGAGATGCGACTGTCACCGAGCAGTGCTTCCGGTTCGAGCGCAAGACGGCCAAGCGTCAGCAGGTGTGTCTCGGCGAGCCCGTACACAGGTGCGTCCTCACGTTTGCCGTCGCGCACGAGCCGCGCTTTGGACGACGTGCGAAGCGTCTCGTTCCAGTCGAAGATTTCCTTCGTCACGCTGCTGCGGCCGTCGAGCGTAGGAATCGAGTCGAACAGATCATAGGTGCACAGGTACCTGCTTTCCAGCATGCGGCCGCCGCGCACGACGTAACCATCCTGTGGCGTACCCGCGCCGTCGAGACTGCCGCCGGCCTTGCCGAGGGCTTCCAGAATCGTGATGCGGCAGCCGGGCACATCGGCGTCGCGGATCAGAAAGGCAGCGGCCGCAAGCGACGCAATGCCGCCGCCGACAAGATAGAAATGGCGGAGGCCAGTCGCTTCGTCGCGAGCCTGATGTGTGAGCGCACCCACACCGGCATGGTCGGATTGGTTCATTTGATGGTCCCGCAAGGTAATGGCCGTGAACGTATACACCATACCCGCGAAGTGCGGAGGCGCGTTGCGCTGGATCAACGGGGCGCACGGTGGCGCGGCCTTCTGAACTCGTTGACGCAGGTCAATCGTCAGATAGGGATACGCGCTCATGATCCTCTCATCGACTCGCTGGTCCACGTGGCTTTGGCTGCCGCAACGGTCGACGGAAAGTGCAGTTTGCGCGGAGGCGGTATGGGAATCGATATGCAGATCGTCTACCTCGGATTTGCGGGGTCCGCGCAGATCGAGTCTGAGGCGGCCGCGCAACTGGTGCGCCTGGGGCGGTTTGGCGGATGCATCTCCGGATGCCATCTGGCACTGGAAGCCATACGCGAGCGTGCCCCGCACGACGTAGCGGGCGCGCGCGGCGACATGCCTGAGAACCTTCGAGACGAACGCCTGTTCGACGCGCGCCTCGACCTCGTGCTGCGTACCGGAGAACTCGTTCCGATCGAACATCGGCAAAGCATCGATCCGGATGAAGCGGTGCGAGCGGCCTTCGATGCGGCAGAGCGGTTTCTCGAGCGCCATGTCGCCCGCGCCTGATTTGCAACGTCACTTTTAACATCACGATCAAGCTTTTTCAGGAGACAGATATGTACGCGAATATTGTGGTTGCGCTCGACGGCAGCGATGCAGCGAAGCGCGCGCTGAGCGAAGCGATTCAGTTGGCGAAGCTCTCGCGCGGCAAGCTGACCGCCGTCTACGTGCTGGATCAGTCGGCGGCGTTCACCTATGCAGGTGCCTGCGATCCGCATCTTCTGACCGACGCTGCGCGGCAGGTCGGAACCACGCTGCTGCATGGCGCGCTGGCCCAGATGCGCGAGCTGAACGTCGTGGGCGACACGGAGATCGTGGAGACCCAGGGCATCGCCGAAGACATCGCCGGCGCGTTGCTGCGCTGCGCACAGCGGCGCAGCGCGGACCTTGTCGTGATGGGCACGCACGGACGGCGCGGAGTGCGGCGCATGGTGATCGGCAGCGTTGCCGAGCGGTTCGTCCGCTGTGCGACGTGCCCGGTTCTGCTGGTTCGCGAGCCCGCCGACGCGAAGCCCGAGGCGCCGCTTTGACGCAATCTGGCCGCTAATCTCCTCGACTATTGGAGTCATCTCGTGAAAGCACTGGTTTATCACGGCGCCGGGCAAAAAATCGCTCGACGCGCGGCCGATGCCGCAACTCGCGGCTCCCACCGACGCCATCGTGAAGGTGACGCGCACGACCATCTGCGGCACTGACCTGCACATCCTGAAAGGCGATGTTCCCTCCTGCGAGCCCGGGCGGATTCTTGGCCATGAAGGAGTGGGAATCGTGTACCAGGTTGGCGCTGCGGTCAGCACGCTGAAGGAGGGTGACCATGTGCTGATCTCGTGCATTTCGTCGTGTGGCAAGTGCGACTACTGCCGGCGCGGAATGTACTCGCATTGCACGACTGGCGGATGTATTCTCGGCAACCGGATCGACGGCACACAAGCGGAGTACGTGCGCATTCCTCACGCGGAAACAAGCCTGTACCGCATTCCACCAGGCGCGGATAAGGACGCGCTAGTCATGCTTTCCGATATCCTGCCGACCGGCTTTGAATGCGGTGTTCTCAACGGCAAGGTTGAACCGGGAAGCACTGTGGCGATTGTCGGCGCAGGGCCCATCGGGCTCGCGTCGCTGCTTACCGCGCAGTTCTATTCGCCGGCGCAGGTGGTGATGATCGACCGCGACCCCTACCGTCTGGAGATGGCGTCGCGCTTCGGGGCCACGGCGTGCATCGACAGCGGCGTCGACGATCCGGTGGCAAAGGTCATGAAGCTCACCGCCGGAACGGGCGCCGATTGCGTGATTGAGGCCGTGGGTGTGCCCGAGACTTTCGAGCTATGCCAGGCGCTGGTGGCGCCTGGCGGCATCATCGCCAACGTGGGCGTGCATGGCGTGAAGGCGGACCTGCATCTTGAATCGCTGTGGGACCGCAACATCTCCATCACGACGCGTCTCGTCGATACGGTCAGTACACCGATGCTGTTAAAGACGGTGCGCGCCGGCCGGCTCGACCCCGAGAGCCTGATCACACATCGCTTCAGGCTCGACGATGTACTGAAAGCCTACGAGACTTTCGGCGATGCGGCCCGATCGCATGCATTGAAGGTCATCATCGAAACGGCTTGAGGACTCGTGCAAACGAGGCAGGGTGTCCAACATGCAAAAGGCTTTTCCAGGATGAACGCATATCCGGCAGCCGCCATTCCGGTGGCGGGTTCGTTTCCCGGGCTCATGCAGGGTCTGCACGGCGAACCGTCGCCGCTGCTGCGGCTGGCGCTCGAGCGCGCTCCTGTGCGCATGGCGGTGGTGCATCCGTGCGACAGTCCGAGCCTTGCCGCGCTGAGCGCGGCCTGGAGGGCCGGCCTGATAGAGCCGGTGATCGTGGGGCCGCGTGAGCGTATCGAGGCGTTGGCGACGACGGCACGCATCGATCTCGCCCGCATTGAAATCGACGATGTACCGCACAGTCATGCGGCCGCGGCGCGTGCCGTGGAACTCGCGGCTCGTGGCCACGTGCAGGCGCTGATGAAAGGCAGCCTGCATACCGACGAGCTGATGTCCGCCGTCGTCCGGCCGGAATCCGGCTTGCGCACAGGCAAGCGGATATCGCATTGTTTCCTGATGCATCTGCCGTCGTATGAGCATCCGTTCATGATCACGGACGCTGCGGTCAACGTGGCTCCCGACCTGGAACAGAAGCGCGGCATCGTTCAGAACGCCATCGACCTTGCGCACGCGCTCGGCCTTGCGCTTCCACGAGTCGCGATCCTCGGCGCCGTTGAAACCGTCAATCCCCAGATGCGCTCCACGCTCGATGCGGCAGCCCTGTCGAAAATGGCCGACCGCGGACAGTTGAGCGGCGCGCTCGTCGACGGGCCGCTCGGCTTCGACAACGCCATTTCAGTCAGAGCGGCACGGTTAAAGGGAATCGCGTCGCCCCTGGCCGGGCGCGCCGATATTCTGGTGGTCCCCGATTTCGAGGTCGGCAACATGCTCGTCAAACAACTGGAATTCCTGAGCGGAGCAGCCAGTGCCGGCATCGTCCTCGGCGCGAAGGTGCCCATCGTGTTGACGAGCCGCGCCGACAGCGTATCGGCGCGCATTGCCTCGTGCGCGCTGGCGGTGCTGCTTGCTCAGCAGGATGGCAGCGCAAACTGTGCGCGTTCCGCCTGAGCGAGGGCAAGCATTGTGTGAAACGTTTCTGGCGCGCGGGACAGCGTCGAGGCCTAGCCCGCGTTTTGCAGATCGGTTGTATCGAAGTGGCCCACGCTTTGCGCAAGGACGGGTACGCTGTCGCGCGACAGGCGCATTTCGGCACCCAGGGTGCTGCGGTTCAGCCAGCTTCTCGCCGCCACCGCCAATCCAGCAGCGGCACAAAACAGATAGACGTTCTGCACGATGGCGCCTGCGCTTGCATAGGCAAACGGCTCGCGTTGGGACGGCGCGATGTCCTGCATGCGGGCAAGGTCGGCGACATACACCAGCTCGACGGGCGCCTCGCCGACGAAATCCTGATAGCCGGTCAACGCACGCAGATCGGCTGCGATCACGAGGTCGAGGCAATGCTGCAGCGGATCGTAGCGATACATGCCGCGCGCGAGCGCCACATAGACGTGGATTTCGTGGAGTGCGAGAACGGAAGGCGCGGTGCGTCTGTCGTTTCCTTCAGGATCTTTTCGGTTCACGCCGTTGGCGGCCCACAGCATCTGCCCGAGCGTTGCGTCGTCGAGCCCGGTTTCGGCGAAGCGTCGCGTCGTGCGCCGTTTCGAGAAGGCGTCCATGATGGGCATGCCGCCGCTCAGCGCGGGCTGTGGCAGCGCGATGCGCGGTGCCGCCTCGCCATGCACGGGGCGTGCCTCCGTCGCGTTGGGTGTTGTGGTGCCGAGTCTGAAATAATGCTTCATGGCAAGCCTCGTCGGACAGGCGTTTAACCTTCAGGACACGACGTCGGCGAGCGGCCGGCGCGGTGAATGGACCGCAGGGCGTTTAGCGCGGCCGACGCGCAACACGAGCTGCGGTACAGCGTCCATTCCCAGCAGGGCGCGCAACTGCTCGCGCAGGGCGCTCACCTCGACCGGCTGATTCAGATAGGACGCCGTGATGCCGGCATTGGCTGCGACCAGCAACAGTCGCTCGAGCGCCTGGCCGGCTGAGAGCCACGCAGGCATGTCGTCCGTCGACGTCGCGAGGCAGACGAGAAGCGGCGACCCTTCAGCGAGTGCATGATGTGCCGCGGCAAGGCCGCCACCCAGGTCGAACGTGCGGACGACCGACGCAAGCAGCGGCGTTGCGAGATCGAGGAGGGCGGTCATGCCTGCCGACAGCGCGGGCATGCCGTCTTCCCGGCGTCGCGGGTGAATCCACGTGGCCAGCTCGCGACGGAAACGTGGGTCGTCGAACTGGATGCGGTCGGCTGCGGCGACGAGTTCGGCAACTTTCTCCCGCCCCGGCGCGCTCGAGATGCAGACGGCATCCGCACCCTCGGCGTCGGCGGCGTCGACGACCTGTTGAAGGACGCCGGAGGGGAGCGGCTCGTCCCTGAAGAGTTCGCGAGCGGTCACGCGCTGACGGATCGCCGGGAACAGCGGGGCGAGCGCGGCGTCGCAATAACCTTCGGGGACGACCTGCACGTGTGCCAGCACGTCCGGATCGAGGCGCGAAGGAAACAGCGTGATGGCGTATGCGAGCCCGAAGTGACTGAGCGCGACGCGCAGGTTGAAAAGCGCTGCGCCGCAACTGATGATCAACTCCCGATCGAACGGATCGACCACCGGCAACGCCCGTAACCGGTCGGCGCAGAGCGTCACGCTGTCGCCATCGACGATGAAATGCCACGGCTGCGTGTTGTGACTGGACGGCGCCAGCACTGCGTAGCGTAGCGCGAATCGCAGCTTTTCGTGGGTGCCCGCGGTGCTGTCCAGTTCACGTTCGTCGACCGACCAGGCGGCCGTCTGCGGCAATGCGCTCATGTCGTGGTCTCCTTTACGAACTCATGTTCTCACTGTGTCAGGGGACGCTGTAGGCGGGTTGATCTGGATCAGCCGGCATGCAGTGGCCGACGCCGGCGCGCGAGTTTACGGCCAGCTCGTCGGCGGTTCCGGGCAATTCGACCGTTTTGAGGTAGATCGGCACTTCGCAGCGCCAGTGATAAGTCTCTTCGATGTGACGTCGCATCGCGTCGGCGGCCGCCGGCTCGCCGTGGGTGACGAAGGTGCGCTGCGGCGGCTCGGGTATCGAACGCAGCCAGGAAAGCAACTCGGCATAATCGGCGTGGGCCGATAACGACGAGAGGTTCGCCACCGATGCGCGTACCCGCACATACTCGCCGTGAATCTTTATCTCATGCGCGCCGGCAGCGAGCGTCGCGCCGCGCGTGCCGGCCGCCTGATAGCCGACCAGCGCAATCGTGTTGCGGTAATCGGGAGCGAACGCCTTGAGGTGATGTACCACCCGTCCACCAGTCGCCATACCGCTGCCCGCAATGACTACCATCGGGCCATGCCGCCCCAGAATCGCCTTTGATTCGTCGACGGTTCGCACCATCTGCGCAGCGTGGCTTATTGCGTGAGCCTCGGTCGAGCTCACGCGGTGTTCGCCCACGTGACGCCCGTAAAGCTGGGTGACGCTCGTCGCCATGGGGCTATCGAGAAACACCGGCACGTTTGCCATTCTGCCGGCCGCTTTCAGTTGCGCAATGTAGTGAAGAATCGATTGCGCCCGTCCAACTGCGAAACAGGGAATCACGACAATGCCGCCGCGCCGGAACGTGCTCGTAAAGACTTCCGCAAGCTCGGCGGCAGGATCGGTTTTCTCGTGAAGCCGGTCGCCGTAGGTTGACTCGACCACCAGATAGTCCGCGTGCGCAAGCGGCATGGGCGCGCGCATGATCGGGTCCTCCGGCCGGCCGATGTCGCCCGAAAACGCAATGACCTTGCCCTCGACGCAGAGCACGACGCTGGCCGCGTCGAGGATGTGGCCAGCGGGCAACAACCGGAAGCATGCGTGCTCATTCAGTCGTTTCGGGACGTCGAAGTCACGCGGTTCGAGCAGTTCGAGCGCGTGTTCGGCGTCTTCAACGGTGTAAAGGGGCAGCGCGGGACGATGTTTCGACCGACCGTGCCGGTTCGCGTAGGCAGCTTCTTCTTCCTGCAGTCGTGCGCTGTCGCGCAACATGATCTCGCAAAGATCGCGAGTGCCGCGAGTGCAGTAGACCGGTCCGCGATAGCCCATGCGAGTCAGTACCGGCAGGTAGCCGCAGTGATCCAGATGAGCATGGGTGAGGATCACCGCGTCGAGAGTGCCGATGTCGACAGGCAACGGGTTCCAGTTGCGCAGGCGCAGATTTTTAGTGCCTTGAAACAGACCGCAGTCAATCAGATCCGCAGCCCCGCGCCTTCCAGCAGGTACCTGGAACCAGTGACGGTTTCTGCCGCACCGAGAAAGGTCAGTTTCATTTTTCATGCCTCGCAGTCGAGCGAAAGCCGCGCGTAGCCAACAATCGTATTCAGCCCACCGGCGCTCCCGCGCATGTATCGCTCAGTGCTTGCGCAAAACGTCGAAACGCCTGCAACGAGCCGGCAACGCTTTGATATTTCTGTCGGCCAATCTGACCGTCGAGCGTGACGAGCATGCCGGCGTTGCGGGCAAGCGTGAGAATCCGGCCGATGTCCTCGCCGCTGTCTGCGGCGTCGTGCAACGGATTGTCGGTCGGCGTGTTGCCGGCATGCGGGGCGGTGTTTGACATGGTGGTCTCCTGGTGAAGATTGCTGTTGTGGTGAGTTCAGTAAAGGCGATGGGACGGGCCAGATAAATCAGATCTCGCTGACACCGCAGTCAGTTTTCGAGCGCTGGTGTCAGCGGTTCCCTACACCGGTGCGAGTAACGGATGTCAGGGAATGTTCCGGGTCGCGGGTACGGCGCTCCGACGACAGACGATGATCCAGGTCAAATCCGCAGGGGCGTCCTCGCCATACTTTTAAGGTGAGCGAGTGGCTCGCGCGGTACGTCGTACCGGAGACCGGAAACCGGTGAGGGGCGGGGTAGATATGAAGAAGGTATGGATGCCGGTTACTGCGCCGCTGATCATCATGTTGGTGGGCTGCAGTATGCAAGGGTCCTCTGCGGCATACCGCGACATCGAAATCGCACTCGGAAACGCGCGCGAGTCGGCGCGCGTCGATTGCCCGACCCAGGCCGACTGCGAGCGCTTGTGGCGGCGCACCGAAAAATATGTCACGCAACGCTCTGCGACGCCGATCCGCCGTTCCGATGACTCGAAGATCGAAACGGCGGAGCCGCACATGTTCGGCGCCGTCTATGTGTGGGCGACGCGAACGACCGGCGGCAGCGGCGTCTCGACCATCCAGATCAGAGGCATGTGCCGCGGCATGTATCGCGCGGACGGCGCACCGGGCTTGCTGTATAGAACCTGCGCTGAACAGATTCGCGCTGTCGAAACCGGCTTTCGCGCGTTCATCGGCGCTTCGTCACGACCTTGACGTGAACTTGCACAGCGTCAGTCAATCGGGCGACGTCGCCGCCAGCCGAATCCCACCGAGCGGTATGTGCGCGACGATCCTGAAGCCCATGCCAGGCGCGCTGTCGATCGTGAGCGTGCCACGCAGTTGACGCACGCGCTCGCGCATCCCCAGCAGACCAAGGGAGCCGGGTGCGCAAGCTTCTTCCACGAGGGTTCCGCGGCCATTGTCCTCGATGCCTAGCCTCCAGCCATGCGCGTCGTTCGACATGTCGATGGTCACTTCGCTTGCCTGCGCATGTCGCGCCACGTTGGTTAGCGCTTCCTGCACGATGCGATAGATGGTGGCCGACGCAAACGGCGTCACGGCCGAATCGTCGACGGCGAGGCGCAGGGCGACTTTCACATGAAAGCGCTGGGTGAAATCGTCGGTCAGCCATTCGAGAGCGGCGCCAAGGCCGAGGTCATCGAGCATCGGTGGCCGGAGATCGGCTGCGATACGTCTGAGCGAGGCCAACATGTTGTCGATCTGCCGTTGCGGTGCATTCGTTGCGCCGGGCACTATCTGTTGCTCCAGCGCGGCGACGCCCATTTTGAGCGCGGTAAGCTGCTGGCCGAGGTCGTCGTGCAGTTCACGCGCAATGCGCCTTTGCTCGTCCTCGCGTGCAGCCTGCATTTGCGTGGAAAGCTCGTTTGCGTGCTCCAGTTCGGCGAGGCGCATACGTTCGGTCATGTCGCGTGTGATTTTCGCGAAACCGACCAGCGCGCCAGAAGAATCGTATACGGCCGTGATTGTGACGTCCGCCCAGAATCGGGAGCCGTCGCGGCGCACCCGCCACCCGCGGTCTTCAGCACGGCCCGGGGCGGTAGCGAGCGCGAGTTCACGTCCCGGTTTGTCGGCGGCAACGTCTTCGGGGGTATAGAAGATCGAGAAGTGCCGTCCGATTATCTCTTCGGGTGTATAGCCTTTGATCTTTTGTACGCCGCTATTCCAGCTCGCCACGCGCCCTGCGTCGTCGAGCATGAAAATCGCATAGTCCGGGACGGCGTCGATCAACAACTGATAGCGGTCCTCGACCGGTACGTCCGAATCATTGGCCGCATTGAAGCCGAACTTTCCACTGTTCCAGTCAAGAATCACTGGTCCTTCCTCCAATAAACGCGGCGAATGGCGAACGTCACCGAACCGTAGGTGATGTGCTGCAAAAGGCGGAACAGTCAGGTTACGCCGCTTGCTCCGTTTGCTCCCGTCTACAGCCAGCCCCTATCCCGCGCGTCAGCGGCGTCTTGATTGATGCATATCAACCGGCTGCCGGCGACCGCGCCTACATTGGAACCAGCGTTGCCGCGCACGCGTTCGCTACAGTTTGTCGCCGAATCCGCGCCCGGCGCTTCATTACGTCAGGAGGTTGACCATGGCATCACAACGAGGGAAACATCATGCCGGCTAAGCGTGTTGCTTTTGTTACTGGCGGTATGGGCGGGCTGGGCGCCGCCATCAGCCGGCGTCTCGAGGATGCAGGCATGGTCGTCGCCATGTCGCATTCGCAACGAAACGACCACGTCGCCACCTGGCTTACGCGCGAACGCGAGGCGGGCCGTCGCTTCGTGGCTTACGAGGCCGACGTGTCCAGCTTCGACTCGTGCGCGCGCTGCGCCGAGCGGGTGCTCGCAGATTTCGGCACGGTGGACGTTCTCGTGAATAACGCAGGTATCACCCGCGATTCGAGCTTTGCGAAGATGACGAAGGAAGATTGGGACAAGGTGCTGCGCACCGATCTCGACTCCATGTTCAACATGACCAAGCCGCTGCTCGGCGGAATGGTCAAGCAGAAGTTCGGGCGAATCGTAAACGTCAGTTCGGTCAACGGCGCGCGGGGCGCGTTCGGCCAAACCAATTACGCGGCAGCGAAGGCGGGCATTCACGGCTTCACGATGTCGCTCGCACTGGAGACAGCGCGCCACGGCGTTACCGTCAACACGGTGTCGCCCGGCTACCTCGCCACCGCAATGACCGCGGCCGTGCCCGTCGATGTGATGGAAGCCAGAATTTTGCCGCAGATCCCCATAGGCCGTCTTGGGCAACCGGACGAAGTCGCGGCGCTGGTGGCATTTATCTGTTCGGACGACGCGGGGTTCGTCACGGGTGCCGATTTCGCGATCAACGGCGGCATGCATATGCGATGAATCATTCGTCAGGTTGCCAGCACTTTCGGGGATACGGCGGCCGCTTCCGACGCACGCGCCGCGATGAACTTGCCTTGCGGCTCGCTTGACACAAGTCAATCAGTGTCCCATGGCAGAGCCTAAAGTCCTTTATGCAGCGTGCCCAATACTGCAGCCGGAGCTAAGCGAATGCGGTGTACCGGACACATTGCAACGCGCCGTCGCTGCCCGCACCTTGGGTGTACGCGATACGCGCAGTCCGGCCTTTTGTCGTTATGTCATTCACCAGGCCAGGGGCACGACGATGAGCAACTTGACACGATTTGATCCATTTCCGCTCGAACCCATGTCGGAACTTTTTCAGGGGCTGTTCCGTCCCCTGCGAGCCGCTTGCCGATATGAAGGTCGACGTAACCGGGAGCGACAGCGGATACACCGTGAAGGCGGAATTGCCGGGAGTCGACAAGAAAGATATCGGCGTGAAGATCGATGGCAACCTCGTTTCTATCAGCGCAAAGGTCGAACGGGTGATTCGCCGCGAGCGATACGCGGGCGCAGTCAGCCGTGCTTTTTCGCTTGCAAGCGAAGTCGACGAAGGGTCCGCTGCGGCGGAATACAAGGATGGTGTGCTCTCGCTCACGCTGCCGAAGAGGGCGCCGTCCGAGCGCAACCGTGTGCAGGTCAATCGAAGTAAATCAACCGGCCCCGATGTCGCAGTGCTCGCGGCAGCATTGCGCGCGCGGCGACAAGCGCGGCGTTAGATCAACAAGGAGCTTGCAATGAAGTCGGACTTCGAATTGAAACGCCAGGTCGAGGAGGAATTGGCCTGGGATCCGGCAGTCGAGATCACGGACATCGGCGTCGAAGTACACGAGCGCGTCGTGACGCTGTCGGGTCATCCAGCCAGTTATGCGGCAAAACTCGCGGCCGAAAAAGCCGCGCAGCGTGTAGCCGGCGTAAAAGCCGTGGTCGTCGAGATGAATATTCGCTTGCCGCACTCGGACGTGCGGACGGACGAGGACATTGCCAACGCGGTTCGCTCGATGATGCGCTGGACGGTCGGCCTGAGCGAAGAGGCGGTCAAGGTACAGGTCGAGAAAGGCTGGGTGACGCTACGCGGCGAGGTAGACCGGGCGTTTCAGAGTCATGTCGCCACTCGCACCATTTCGCACATGCGCGGCGTGATGGGCGTTTCAAACCTCATCCGCATCGGCGGCAAGGCCGCCGCGCAGGATATCGGCGAGCAGATCGGCAAGGCGTTGCAGCGTCACGCCGAGCGCGAGGCGAAGCACATCGAAGTCAGGGTGCACGAGGGGACGGTGACGCTGACGGGCAGGGTCGGTTCGGCAGGCGAGCGCTCCGCCGTGCGCGGTGCTGCGTGGGCAGCGCCGGGCGTGCATGCAGTCGTCGACAACCTGACGGTGGCATAGGCATCATCCGTCTGCTTAAGCACAGGGCCGGTGCGGCTCAACGCGCTGGCCCGCCTGACTCACAAAATTCCGGGCAACGAGGAGCGATTCATGACGATTTCGGGCAAGGTGGGCGACGGCGACTGGTCAGTTGCCGCAACCACACATCGCACGCCGGGCGGATACGACTGCTCGATTCAGCTTAGTCACCACACGCCGCAAGGCCTGTTCAAACACGAGTTCATGCACAGCAGCATCTTTCCGACGGAGCGCGAAGCGATACTCGCGGGCCTGAGCGAGGGAATGGACTGGGTCCGGCTCAAGATCTCGAATACGCTTTCCGTCCCCGCTGGCGGTTGACTGGCCGGGCCGCAGTGAGGTTCACCGCGGCCGCCCGTCAGGTTCAGTTTCGCACTCGGCCAGGGCGCCGTTCAGTCAAACTTCAGCACGATTCGCCCATCTACCTGGCCGCTCCTCAGCGCTGTAAAAACATGATTGATGTTCTCCAGCCGGTCGAGGTGAATCCGCGCGCGGACGCGACCTTGCGCGGCGAAGTCGAGCGATTCCTGCAAGTCCCTACGGGTGCCGACAATCGAGCCACGCACGGTGATGCCGTTGAGTACCGTGGAAAAGATCGGCAGGGGAAAATCGCCCGGTGGCAATCCGTTCAGCGCCACAGTGCCGCCACGGCGCACCATGCCGAGCGCCTGTGCAAAAGCGCTGCGTGAGACGGCGGTCACGAGCACGCCGTGCGTCCCGCCAATTTCCTTCTGGATTGCCGCGGCAGGGTCGCATTCGAGCGCGTTGAACGCGAGCTCCGCGCCGAGCTCCCGCGCGAGAGCCAGCTTGTCGTCTGTGATGTCGACGGCCGCCACGCGCAGACCCATCGCCATCGCGTATTGAACCGCAACATGGCCGAGTCCTCCGATTCCGGAGATGGTGATCCATTGGCCGGGCCGCGTGTCGGTCATGCGAATGCCTTTGTACACCGTGACTCCGGCACAGAGGATCGGTGCGATGTCTTCAAACGCGACGGACGCGGGCAGATGCCCGACATAGTTCGGATCGGCCAGTACATACTCGGCGTAAGCGCCGTTGACGGAGTAGCCCGTGTTCTGTTGCTCGTGGCACAGCGTTTCCCATCCGCCGAGGCAATGCTCGCAGTGTCCGCACGCGGTGTAGAGCCATGGCACGCCGACGCGATCGCCTTCTTTCACATGCGTGACACCATCGCCGACGGCGGCGACATACCCGACGCCTTCGTGGCCAGGAATGAACGGCAATGCCGGTTTGACCGGCCAGTCGCCGTCGGCGGCGTGAAGGTCCGTATGGCAGACACCCGAAGCCTTTACATTGACGAGAATCTGTCCGCATCCAGGCTTCGGTATGGCGATTTCTTCGATGCGCAGCGGTGCGCCGAATTCATGTACGACAGCGGCTTTCATCAATTGGGCCATGAACTTTCTCCTCACGATGGTGATGTGGCCACCAGTATCGGCTTCATGCACTCGACGAAATTGACCTGAGTCATTCAACCATGAAGAGGCGCCGCTGCACGCGAGCCTCTCCCGGATGATCAACGTCAAACGGAGGGGCGCCGTGCAGGCCTAATCTGAAATGGCACGAGAGTTCTTCGCGTCCGCCGACTCAGATACGCGTCGGCTCGGCCCTCAATTCAACGACTCAATTTTCAGGAGGCTCACCATGCGCGCATCCGATGTCATGACCACCAGCGTCATTTCGCTAGATTATTTTCCGACAACGGCATCAGCGGCGCGCCGGTGCTGGATACGGACGGCCGCATCGCCGGCCTGATCAGCGAAGGCGACCTGCTTGGCCGCAGCGAGATCGGAACGGACGAGCGCAAGCGCGCGTCGTGGCTCGTTTCTGGTCCGCGAGTCACGAGGCGCGCGATTACGTCAAGACCCATGCGGCGAAGGTGAGCGACGTGATGACAGCCGATGTGGAGACCGTGCGGCCCGACACGCCGCTCGGCGAAGTTGCCGGCATTCTCGAGGTGCGGCACATCAAACGCGTGCCCGTAACAGAAGGCGGACGGGTGATCGGCATTGTTAGTCGTGCCAATCTCGTGCAGGCGCTCGCGAGCTTGCCGGATGAACCCGTGTCGGACGCCACGCTCTCGGACGCCGAAATCCGCACCGTCCTGATGGGCGAGCTGTCGGGGCGCAAATGGAGCTTTGCCGGTCGCAACATGGTGGTGACAGACGGCGTCGTGCATCTATCGGGCGTCTTCCAGTCGGCGGAAGCGGTGGATGCCGTTCGCGTGGCGGCGCAAAACGTGCCCGGTGTCAAACGTGTGGAAGATCATACCGAGCCGTATCAGATGATGCCCGGCGTCTAGCCGGCGGCATGCGGGCTCGGAGGCATCGTGGAGAAGGGGGTTGTGCCCCTGGCCGGGCATGCGGGGCCGCCGCTGCCCGCGCCATAGCCGCCGACGTCGCGCGAAAGAAAGGCGGCCGTGCAGGTTCCCGGCTGGTCCGCCCCCCCCGGACGGAACTCACCGCGTGACCTGAGTGCCCGCTGTTCCGGCTGCCATGGCCTCGATGTGTTCGAGCGAGCCGATCACCGCGCGTTTTCCCATCCGGGTGACAAAATCGCACGCGGCATCGACCTTGGGGCCCATCGAACCCGCGGGAAATTCGAAAGTCCGTAGCTCGGCGACCGTGATGTTGCGCAGCGCGCGCTCGCGCGGTGTATGCCAATCTGCGTAGACGGTCTCCACGTCTGTTGCGATCAACAGCACATCGGCATCCAGCTGGGCGGCCAGTAACGCGCTGCACAGGTCCTTGTCGATTACCGCTTCGACTCCGCTTCTGGTCCGTCCGTCTTCGGCAAGGGTTACCGGGATGCCGCCGCCGCCGGCTGCAATGACGATGACATCGTGTTCGAGAAGCCACTGCACCGGCTTCAATGCTTCGATATGTTTGGGTTTAGGCGAAGCCACCACGCGTCTGAAGCCGTCGCCGTCCGCGGCGATGCGCCAGCCGTTGCGCTGTGCCAGCACTTGCGCTTGCGCCTGCGTATAGACGGGCCCGATCGGCTTGGTCGGATGAGCAAACGCGGCGTCGTGAGCATCCACTTCGACGCGCGTCAGCAGCGTGGCGACCTGCCGTGAAGCAGGTAATGCATTCGCCAGTTCCTGCTCGAGCAGATAGCCGATCATGCCTTCCGACTCGGCATCGAGCACGTCGAGCGGCGCTACGTCCTGCGCACCGCCTGCGGCTGCCTGCATCGCAAGCAGTCCGACCTGGGGACCGTTGCCGTGGGCGACGACCAGCTGGTTGTGATCCGCGAGCTTTGCGATCTGCGTTGCTGCACGGCGAATATTGGCGATTTGATGCGCCATGGTCATAGGTTCGCCGCGGCGAAGCAGCGCGTTGCCGCCCAGCGCTATCAGAATGCGCATATGTGTCCCTTATGCGAGGGTTGCTACGAGCACGGCCTTGATGGTGTGCATGCGGTTTTCGGCTTGCGAAAATACAATCGATGCGTTCGACTCGAACACTTCGTCGCTGACCTCCAGTTCGGACAGGCCAAAGCGCTCGTGAATCGTGCGTCCTGTTTCCGTCTCCAGGTTGTGATACGCCGGCAGGCAATGCATGAAGCGTGTGCGCGCCTTGCCCGTTGCCTTCATCAGCCTGGCGTTGACCTGGTAGGGCAGCAGCAGATCGATGCGCGGACCCCACGCTTCGACCGGCTCGCCCATCGACACCCAAACGTCGGTATAGATGAAATCGACGCCGCTCACCGCCTCATACGGGTCGTCCGTGATCGTCACGTTGGCGCCGGTCCGCTCGGCCAGGTGCCGCATCTGCTGCACCAGTTCGTCGTGTGGCCATAGGTCGCGTGGCGCTGCGATGCGCACGTCCATGCCCATCTGCACGCCGCCGATCAGCAGAGAATTGCCCATGTTGAAGCGCGCATCGCCGAGGTAGCAGAACGACAGCTCGTGAAGCGGCTTTTCTCCGAACTCCTGCATGGTAAGCAGATCGGCGAGCACCTGAGTCGGGTGGAATTCGTCGGTGAGCCCGTTCCACACCGGTACATGAGAATAGGTCGCGAGATCTTCCACCACGCCTTGATGAAAGCCGCGGTATTCGATGCCGTCGTAAAGGCGCCCAAGCACGCGTGCGGTGTCCTTGAGCGATTCCTTGCGGCCGAGCTGCGAACTGGACGAATCGATGTAGGTGACGTGCCCGCCCTGGTCGTGAACCGCAACCTCGAATGCGCAACGCGTGCGCGTCGAGGTCTTTTCGAAAATCAATGCCACGTTCTTGCCGTTCAGCCGTGGCACCTCGTTGCCCGCGTATTTCGCGCGCTTGAGTTCCGCGGAGAGGTCGAGCAGGAAACGGATGTCGCGTGGGGTGAAGTCCTGCATGTTCAGCAGGCTGCGATTGCGTAGATTGAATGCCATGCGCGAGTTCTCCAGAAAGTTTCGCGAAATGCGGCGCCGCGCTTTGCGTCAGATGGGGGCGCGTTCGATGGGGCAGGTCATGCAGTGGCCGCCGCCGCGCCCGCGGCCAAGTTCGGCACTTGGAATCGTGATGACTTCCACGCCCGCTTTGCGCAGCAGCGTGTTGGTGTACACATTACGGTTGTAGGCAGCGACCACGCCCGGTGCGAGCGCGATCACATTGTTGCCGTCGTCCCATTGCTCACGCTCGGACTCCCACGAGTCTCCGCCGGTGGCGACGGTGCGCAATGTCGCGAGCCCGAGCGCTTTCGACACCACTTCCAGAAACGGGGCGTTCTCGGCCCTCACGTCGAGCTGCTCAGGCAGTCGGCCAGGGCGCAGGCTCGTGCAGCGAATGCCATCGACGACTTCCGGAAATATCGTCACGAGGTCGCGATCGCAGAATGTAAATACCGTGTCGAGATGCATTGCGCCTCGCGAGTGCGGCAGTTGTGCGGCGATGACCTGCTTGACCGATTCGCGGGCGAACAGTGCGCGCGCAAGCTGTGCGACGCCTTGCGGCGAAGTCCGCTCACCCATGCCGATCAGCACGACGTCGCGCGACAGCGGCATGACGTCGCCGCCCTCCAGCGTCGCACCGCCGTGGTCGGCGTCGGGACCGCCCCACCAGATGCGCGTGCCGCCGCTGAAGAGCGGGTGAAAGCGATAGATCGCCGCGCTCAGCAACGTCTCCTGGCGCCGGGCAGGCCAATACATGGAGCCGAGCACGAGGCCGTCGTTGATCCAGCAACTGCTGTCGCGCGTGAAAAGCGTGTTGGGCAACGGAGGAAGAATGAAGCCGGACGGCGGCGTGCATTGCGCGAGGAGGCCATCAGGATCAAATGGCAATTCCGCGCGCACAATTCCGCCGATCAGCCGCTCGGCAAGTTCCTCGGCCGGCATCTGATCGAGCCAGACCTTTAGTTGAGAAGCAAGCTCGGCATCGACGGTGCCGACAGCAAGCTTGCGCTCCAGTACCCAGTCGCGCGCCTCTCGTCCGTGCAGGATGTCGGCTAGCAGATCGTGCATGTCGAACACTTCGACGCCGTGCTCCTGCATCGTGCTTACAAACGCGTAGTGATCTGTCTTTGCCTGTGAGACCCAGAGCACATCGTCGAACAGCAAGTCGCGGCAATTCGCAGGCGTCAAACGCGACTGCGCAAGGCCCGGGCGGCAGACCATTACCTTGCGCAACGCGCCGATTTCCGAATAAACGCCGAATGTCATTGTGGTTCTCCTTAACGTCTGCGGGTCAGAAGCCGAGCGCGCCGGTGGCCAGCAGCCATCCCGCGACAGCAGCAAGCACCAGAAGAGCCGCGAGGATTACGAATTCAAACGGCTTGAAAACGCGCGCGCCGCGCTCGCGCTTGGCCCACCCGTAGAGCAGCACGCCAGGCGCGTAGAGAAGGGCGGAGAGCAGGAGATATTTCGGCCCGGCCGCATACAGCAGCCAGCAGCAATAGGCGGTCGCGGCGGACCCGATCAGCATGTCGCGAGTTCGTGCGCTTTCGCCGGGCGCGTAACCGTCGCCGCGCATGGCAATGCGGGTCGCATACACCGCGGAGAACAGATAGGGAATGAGGATCATCGAGGTCGCGAGCGAGATCAGCGCCTGATAGGTCGCGTTCGAGACGAGCGTGATGATGAGGAACAGTTGCACCAGTCCGTTGGTGACCCAAAGTGCGTTGGCAGGCACGCCGTGACTGTTCGAGCGCGCCAGAAACTTCGGCATGACGCCGCCGTTCGCCGGCGTGAAAAGCGTTTCGGCAGCGAGCAGCGTCCACGCGAGCAATGCGCCGCCCACCGACACGAGCAGACCGAGACTGATCACAACCGCGCCCCAAGAGCCGACCGCCTTCTCCAGCACGCCCGCCATCGACGGGTTCTTCATCGAGGCCAGCTCGCCTTGCGAAACGATGCCGAGCGAGAGCAGCGAGACCGCCATCAGCAAAAGCAGAACGACGGCGAAACCGAGCAGCGTGGCCCGTCCGATGTCTTCGCGTCGCTGTGCGCGGGCCGAGAACACGTTGGCGCCTTCGATACCGATGAACACCCACACGGTGATGAGCATGGTGCTCCTGACCTGGGTGAACACGCTGCCAAGCTTTGCGTTGCCCCAGAAGTCCTGCGCGATGACGTGGCTTCGGAATGCGAGCGCCGCGAGCACGATGAACAGCAGCAGCGGAATGACCTTGGCGATCGTGGTGATCGCGTTCAGCACCGCTGCGCTGCGCACGCCGCGCAGGATCACGGCGTGCATGCTCCACAGCGCGATCGACGCGGCCAGCACGGCGGAGGGTGTGTTGCCGTCCCCGAAGACAGGAAAGAAGTAGCCGAGCGTGCCGAATACGATGACCAGATAGCCGACATTGCCGATCCACGCGCTGACCCAGTATCCCCACGCCGAATTGAAGCCGACGAAATCACCGGCGCTGGCTTGTGCATACGCATAGATGCCGTTGTCGAGCAGGGACTTGCGCGTGGCCAGCGTCTGATAGACAAACGCGAGCATCAGCATGCCTGCGCCCGTGATGAGCCAGCCGATCAGCACGGCGGCGGCGCCAGCGCCCGATGCCATGTTCT
Source organism: Paraburkholderia graminis C4D1M (assembly GCF_000172415.1). GTDB lineage: Bacteria > Pseudomonadota > Gammaproteobacteria > Burkholderiales > Burkholderiaceae > Paraburkholderia > Paraburkholderia graminis. Next base: position 119,368 of record NZ_ABLD01000013.1, on the reverse strand, counting down.
GCGGCAGGGAGAACACGCCGCTGCCGATCATCGAGCCGATGACGAGCGCAGTGAGCAAGCCGAGCCGCAGCGGTTTCGCCGCTGTGCCGCCAGTCCGGTCGGCCGGTTTCGAAGACGACGATGCCGGAAATGAATCTGCCAGGTTTTTCATGACGGACCTCGCCGCTTTTTGGAATAAGCGGATTAGGACATCACGAAGGGGCTTGCGGATTGATCTGGATCATTCGCGGTACAGTCGGCGCGCCGCCGCCACAATCACCTCTGCTCAGATCAGCACGCTCTTTACAGCGTGGAAATTTTTTGAGACCGATCCATGAAACAGTTGATGAAGATCAGCTCGTCCGCATGCTCGGGCGATATCTTCGGACTGTTCACGACCGACCGGGGGTACCGCGTATGCCGACTCATGTAGCGTCACTGTCAGAGAACGTCCCGACGACGCGCGAGGGATACGTCGTCGCCGTGCGTGGCGCGATCGTCGACGTGATGTTCGGCGACGCTGCGCTGCCTGCGCTCGGAGAGGCGCTCATCGTCGTGCCCGACGATCTTGCGCCGGTACTCGCTGAAGTAGAGGCGCATCTTGACGAGACGACGGTCCGCGCGCTGGCGTTGCAGACGACTGCGGGTTTGCGGCGCGGCACGAGAGTCCAGGCACCAGGCGGCGCTATCGAGGCGCCCGTCGGGGATGCAGTGCTCGGCAGGCTGATCGACGTGACGGGAAGGGCGTGCGACGGCGGGGAGGCGCTTCCGTCGCAAATCGAACGGCGGCCGATTCATCGCGCAGCGCCCCCGCTTGCATCGCAGAAAGGCACAACCGAACTCTTCTCGACCGGCATCAAGGTGATCGATCTGCTCGCACCGCTTGCGCAAGGCGGGAAGGCGGCGATGTTCGGCGGCGCCGGCGTCGGCAAAACGGTGCTGGTCATGGAGCTGATTCACGCGATGGTCGAGCGTTACGAGGGAATTTCGGTCTTCGCGGGCGTCGGCGAACGCTCGCGCGAAGGGCACGAGATGCTGCTCGACATGCGCACTTCAGGCGTGCTGGCGCGCACCGTGCTCGTGTACGGGCAGATGAACGAGCCGCCGGGCGCGCGCTGGCGCGTTCCCTTCACCGCATTGACGATCGCCGAATACTTCCGCGACGAACGTCGTCAAAACGTCTTGCTGCTGATGGATAACGTCTTTCGCTACGTGCAGGCAGGCGCGGAAGTCTCAGGTCTCCTTGGGCGGATGCCCTCGAGAGTGGGCTACCAGCCTACGCTCGCAAGCGAAGTCGCGCAGTTGCAGGAGCGAATCGTGTCCGTGGGTGGTGTGTCTGTCAGCGCGATAGAAGCGGTGTACGTGCCCGCCGACGACTTCACCGATCCCGCCGTGACCGCGATTGCCGCGCACCTCGACAGCAACGTGGTGCTGTCGAGGGCAATGGCGGCCGAAGGCATGTATCCGGCGGTCGATCCCATCGCGTCGTCGTCGATTCTTCTCGATCCGCTCGTGGTGGGCGAGGAACACGCGGCAGTCGCCACCGAGGTGCGGCGCGTCATCGAGCATTACCGCGAATTGCAGGATGTGATCTCGCTGCTCGGCATCGAGGAGCTGGGCGCGGAAGATCGCGTACTGGTCGGCCGCGCCCGACGCCTGCAGCGTTTTCTCACCCAGCCCTTTGCTGTCACCGAGGCTTTCACGGGCGTGCCCGGCCGTTCGGTTGCGCTCGCCGACACGATTGCCGGGTGCAAGGCGATTGTTGCAGGCGAATGCGACACCTGGCAGGAAAGCTCGCTCTACATGATCGGTACGCTGGACGAAGCCCGCAGCAAGGAAAAGGCGGCGGCGCAAGCGGCCGTCTCTGTCGCAACGGAGCGATCGGCATGAGAAAGAATACATTGGAGCTCACCATCGCCACGCCGTCGCGTGTCTGGTTCGACGGCGTCGAGATTGTTTCGCTGCGCGCGGAAGATGCGAGCGGTGCATTCGGCATCCGCGCGGGACACGCGGACTTCGTCACTCAACTGACGCCGTCGGTGGTCCGCTGGAGCGGCGCGGACAACGTAGCCCGCTACTGCGCGGTGAGCGGCGGCGTCCTGTTCGTCTCGGGCGGCACGCAGGTTTCGATTGCCTGTCGCGAAGCGATTCCGGGCGACGATCTGGAAGGCCTCGCCGCCATCGTTCGATGCCGCCACGCCGACGAAGAGGAAGCGCTGCGGCGCGCGCGAGTCGACGAATTGCGACTTCATGCGCGCGCGGTGCGTCAGATCCTTCGCTACCTGCGGCCGCGCGCCGACGCAGGCGGCAGCCTGTCAACCGTCGCGGGTACATCGCCGCAATGAATGAGCCTCGCCGCGTGGAGCGGCCTTCGTCCGAAGACAGGCTTGCCGCCGCAGCCCAGGAGGCCGCGCGGCGCGCGGTGCGCGCACGCGAGGTGCCGGAACCGTCGCTTGGCAGCCGGCTCGGCCAGATCGGCATTCTTGGATGGGCCATCGTCTTGCCGACATTGCTGGGGCTGGCACTGGGACGCTGGCTGGACCGGATCTTCGCCACCCGGGTGTTTTTCTCCGCGCCGCTGCTGATGGCGGGGGCTGCGCTCGGCTTCTGGTCCGCCTGGAAATGGATGCATCGCCAACAGGGAGAACGCCGTGATTAGTACGCCAGGCACGTTGATAGTAGCGCAGCCTTCATTCGCCATGCAGTTCGCGGTCGGGCTCGCGGCGGGCCTCGTGGCCGGCGCGTGGCATTTCCTGTCGTTGAAATGGAACTGGCCGTTGTTCTGCGCAGGGAAGATCGCCGCGGCACTCGGGCTGCAGTCCGCGCGCCTCGCGCTGACCTGCGCGCTTCTGCTGCTTCTCGCGCGCATTGGCGCGCCGGCATTGCTTGCCGGAATGGCGGGCGTGCTCATCGCGCGCCGCATCGCCGTGCAGCATTACGGAGATTGTGGAGGCCCGGCATGATCGAATCGCCGCTCACCGTCTCGCCGCTTTTGCAGCTTGGCCCTGTTGCGATTACCGAACCGGTGCTCGCGACCTGGGTGATCATGGCCGTCGTCGCGATCGGTTCCGCCGCGGTAAGCCGAAGACTCTCGCTGGCGCCCGGCAAGATGCAGACTGCGCTCGAACTTCTCGTCGACACGATCGACCAGCAGATCCGCGACACCATGCAAGCGCAGCCGCGTCCGTATCGCGCGCTGATCGGTACGCTCTTCGTTTTCGTGCTGATCGCCAACTGGTGCGCGCTCGTTCCAGGCGTGACGCCTCCTACCGCGCGTCTCGAAACCGATGCCGCGCTCGCGCTGGTGGTGCTAGGCGCCACCGTCTTCCACGGCCTTCGCAGCCGTGGCGTCGCCGGCTATCTGAGATCGTTCGCCGAACCGAGCTGGGTCATGATTCCGCTGAACGTGGTGGAGCAGATTACGCGGACGTTTTCGCTCGTCGTACGCCTGTTCGGCAACGTAATGAGCGGCGTGTTCGTGATCGGCATCCTGTTGTCGCTCGCGGGTCTGCTGGTGCCGATTCCGCTGATGGCGCTCGATCTGCTCACAGGCGCGGTTCAGGCCTACATCTTCGCTGTGCTCTCAATGGTCTTCATCGGCGCCGCGATCGGCGAACCGCAACACGCTCCCGTCAAAAAGGCAAAGGCTCATGAATAACCCTGTCGAAATCGTCAGCATCGTCGCGGCGGCGCTCGCCGTCTCATTCGGCGCGATCGGGCCGGCCATCGCCGAAGGCCGCGCGGTCGCAGCGGCGATGGATGCGATCGCACGTCAGCCGGATTCGGCCGGCACCGTGTCGCGTACCTTGTTCGTGGGTCTCGCGATGATCGAGACGATGGCGATCTATTGCCTCGTGATTGCGCTGTTGCTGCTGTTTGCCAACCCATTTGCCAAATAGGCGGCCGCCATGCGAATCGACTGGTGGACGCTCGCCTTGCAAACCATCAATGCACTGGTGCTGATATGGCTGCTTGCGCGCTTCCTGTTCCGCCCGGTCGCGAACATCATCGCCGAACGTCAGAACACGGCCCGGGCTTTGATCGCCGATGCCGATGCGGCAAAAGCTGCCGCGATTCATGAGCGCGACAACGCAGCTCGCGCAACCCGGCAGATCGTCGCGTCGCGCGACGACGCACTCAAGGCCGTCGCCGTGGAGGTCGCGGCGCAAAAACAGGCTCTTCTGGCCGCGGCGCAAGCAGATGCCGAGGCATTGCGCGCGACGGTGAAAGAGCAAGCGGCGGTGGCACGGGCGACCGAAGACAAGCTGGCTGCTGAACGGGCGAGCCGGCTAGCCGTCGATATCGCGAGGAAGCTGCTCGAAAGACTCCCCGACAGCATGCGCGTCACAGGCTTTATAGAAGGTCTCGCCGCCGGAATCGGACGACTTCCCCAGCCCACGCGCGCGGAGCTGGGAGAGAACGGCGTCGCGCCGGTTCTCGTCGCACCGCGCGCATTGAGTCCGCAAGAACAGGAGCAGTGCCGCGCGACGCTGGCCGGTCGCCTTCGGCGCGAGCTGCCGCTTCGCTTCGAAGTCGACCCGCAATTGATCGCCGGTCTCGAACTGCGGTCGCCGCATGCCGTCGTACGCAATAGCATCGGCGCCGAGCTCGCCAGGATCACGGAGGCGCTGCTCGATGACAGCCATCCTTCCCGCTGACTCATACGACGACACGTGGCTCGAGGCGCAGCGCGCGGCGCTCGCTCGCGCGGCGCCAAGGCCTTACGCCGATACGGTCGGTCGCGTCGAGCGCATCGGCGACGGCATTGCGTTCGTGTCGGGACTCCCCGATGCCGCCCTCAATGAGCTTCTGCATTTCGACAGCGGCGCGAGCGGCTTCGTGCATACGCTCGAAGCCGACCTCATGAGCGTGGTGCTACTGGACGACGCTGCGACGGTGGAAGCCGGTGCATCTGTCACTCGCTCGGGCGCAGTGCTCGAGGTGCCGGTGGGCGAGGGCTTGCTCGGACGCGTCATCGATCCGCTAGGCCGGCCGCTCGACCGGGAGGAACCAGTGAGCGCGGCTGGCCGCATGCCGGTGGAGCGGGCCGCGCCCGCTATCGTCGATCGTGATCTGGTCAGCGAGCCTGTCGAGACCGGCGTGCTGATCGTCGACGCGCTTTTCGCCATCGGCCGCGGGCAGAGAGAGCTGATTATCGGCGATCGGGCGACTGGCAAGACCGCATTGGCGCTCGACGCGATCGTCAACCAGAAGCATTCGGACATGATTTGCGTCTATGTGGCAATCGGACAGCGTTCGTCGGCAGTGCAGCGAGTGATCGAAGCGGTACACCGCTATGGCGCGCCCGAGCGCTGCGTGTTCGTCGTTGCCGCCGCGGCGTCGGCGGCCGGGTTGCAGTGGATTGCGCCGTTTGCGGGCTTCACGATTGCCGAATATTTCAGGGACCGTGGACAGCATGCGCTGATCGTCATCGACGACCTGACGAAGCACGCCGCGACGCATCGGGAGTTGGCGTTGCTGACACGCGAGCCGCCGGGCCGTGAAGCCTACCCGGGCGATGTTTTTTACCTTCATGCGCGACTGCTCGAGCGCGCGGCAAAACTGTCCGCGAGCCTCGGCGGCGGTTCCCTGACTGCGTTGCCAATCGCGGAAACCGACATGGGCAACCTGTCTGCATATATCCCGACCAATCTGATCTCGATTACCGATGGCCAGATCGTCCTGAATGCAGCGCTCTTCGCCGCCAATCAACGCCCGGCAGTGGACGTCGGCCTGAGCGTGAGCCGCGTCGGCGGCAAGGCGCAGCATCGCGCGTTGCGTGGCGTGTCGGGGCGATTGCGGCTCGATTATGCGCAGTTTCTCGAGCTGGAGATGTTCAGCCGGTTTGGAGGGCTGACGGACGCGCACGTCGCCGACAAGATTGCTCGGGGCGAACGCATTCGGGCATTGATTGCGCAACCCCGATTCGAGCCGCTTTCCACTCTCGACGAAATCGCGCTGCTCGCAGCCCTTGCGGAGGGCGTGTTCGATGCAGCGCCGCCGGCGGTTGCAGCGCAAGTGCGCGCGCAGTTCGCAGCCCGGCTGCCGGGCGCGGGACTCGAAGCGGCATTTCACGGCGCGTCGTTCGACACGGCAGCTCAGGCGAGGCTCGTCACGGCGGTGCGCGACATGGTGCGGCGTCTCGCGGGCGACAGTACCGCCGCTTCAACCGGAGCGCGGAGCGAGCGATGAGCGGCAAGCTGGCGGGAATCGAAGCGCGCAGCGCGACGGCGCGTCAACTGGATGCGGTGATCGGCGCCATGCGAGGCATCGCGGCAGCCCGCTCGCGCGAGGCGCAACGGCGGCTGCCCGGCATACGTTCCTCGGCTGCAACCGTGGGTGCCGCGATCGGCGCGGTTCTCGGACATGGGATGCCTCATCCACCGCTCGAATCGCCGGCGGAGCCGCGCGCGCGGATCGTAATCGCGCTGTGCTCGGAGCAGGGATTTGTCGGCGCCTTTAATGAGCGGATTCTCGACTATTCGCAGAACTGTATCGACCATGCACAATCGGAGCTGATGCTGGTGGGTACGCGCGGTGAGTTGCTGGCCAAAGAACGTCGCTGTCCAGTCCTGTGGAATTCACCTGCGGCTTCCCACGCGGACGACGTCCTGTCGCTGGCGGGCCGCGTCACGGATGCGCTCTATCAGCGCCTTGCGACCCGTGCGATAGATGGTGTTTCGCTCGTGCACGCGCTGCCGGGCGCTACACCCTCCGGCGAGATCGTCGAGCACCGCTTGATCCCTTTGGATTTTTCGAGGTTTCGGGTAGTCGAGCGCAGTGTGCCGCCGCTGTTGAACCTTCCCGTCGAAGGTCTGCTTGCCGCGCTTGTCGAATCGTATGTGTTCGTCGAAATCTGTGAAGCGTTGATGCTCTCGTTTGCCGCCGAAAACGAAGCGAGGATGCGCGCAATGCTGGCCGCCCGCGCTAATGTGCAAGACACGCTCGACGAACTGACGCAAAGCTACCGACGCGTTCGCCAGGACGAGATCACCGACGACATCGTAGAACTGGCGGCAGGCGCAGGACAGGCGCAGTAGTGCCGACGACGGCCGGTGTAGCAATCGCGGATCGGAACGCGCCACCCCTTTCAGTTCGGATCGCGCCAATTGCACGGTCATGGCCGCCAGCAGAACCTGTGTCAGCCCATCCATATCAGGCCATCTTGCCGATGGTTCTGCGAAAACGCCGCAATGCCATGGCAAACAGGACCGACCCGATCGCCATCAGAATCAGGAACGGACGCCAGGCGACATCGAGGCCGGCGCCGCGGTACAGAATGGCCTGGCCAAGTTCGACGAAATGAGTGGTGGGCGCGAGCAGCATGACCTCCTGAACGATCTTCGGCATGCTTTCACGCGGGGTGATGCTGCCGGAGAGCATCTGCAACGGCAGGAGCACGAGGACCACCAGCAAGCGAACCGCGGCATGCTGCGCGCGGGAGTCGCCATGTAAATACCCATCGATGTCGTTGCGAACAGATGTGGCGCCGTGCCGAGCATGAACAGCGCGACGGAGCCTTCAATCGGCACATGCAGCGCGCCGCGCACAGCGCTTGTAGATAAATGGCCCGCGCCGACGTGGTCGGTTCCGGCCCGCATCACCGAAGTAGGGCGTTCAGGTTGCACCGGCGTGCGCTACGTCCGCCTGGAGGGGCGGGTATCGAAGAGACCATTGAGTAATGTGTTCTTTCGGCATAACGTCGGCGCATGGGACGTCTTTCCACCGGCACCGGCGTCGGCTGCGATGGGTACGCAACTCTTTGCTAGCTGATGTTCAGCAGTGTTCGCATCGCCGGGAACCATTCGGCTTAACCAGACGATGCCCGAACGACTGCAACGGCACGCTTCGCCCGTATGGACTGTCGATGCAGGTCAAGCCATGAGACGGCGCGAGCATCGAAGATAACAAGGATCCGGCGGCCATGCGATTGCACAGGGTCGCCCACTTGATTTGCACGCTCCATATGCCGTCAGGGGTGACCCATAGCCGAACAGCCTTCAGGTCCGTGGCGCGCCATGAGTGTCCGCGTCGTCCCAGTAGAAACGCAGTTCATCTGAGGCTCAATCGACACATGGGCGTTGACTTGTGTCAAGCGGCTCACTTTCCATTGGCATAGATTCAAATCAGCTGGCCGTCGCCGCGCAGCGCAGGCAAAGACTCGGCGATGGAGAAGGAGGAGACGCATAATGAAACAACGGGTTCGGGGACGATCGAGCATCGCAGGGGCGCTGTTGATCTTTTTGCCGCCTGCTGCACTGGCAGATGAACTTGTGTCGATGGAGACCCGCAGCCAGCGTTATGGAAACCACATCACCATTTCCGCCTACAGCGATCCTCTTGTCAAAGGCGTGACCTGCAATGTCACGGAATCGCATTCGCATGACGCTTTGGGAGGCCGGCGGATATCGCGCGCCCACGATCTGGCAGCGTCGTGTCACCAGACAGGCGAGCTTGAACCTGGGTTATTTCACGCTGCTTTGACCGCGCGACGGCGCCAGAAGCAATGGCGTGCGAGCGAGGCGAGCGGTACGGGCTGCGACGCTGCCCAGGAACCACCGCGCGACACCGCGCCGTCCATGTGTGCCGACGACCAGCAGATCCGCATGCCAGCGTTCGGCGTCGCGCACGATTGTGTGCGGCACGTCGTCGCTGACCGGTTCGGTTTTGACGAGCGCGGTCTCCGTATGGTTGAACAGTTCCGCGAACGCGCTCGCGGCTGTGGCGAGCGCCGCGTGCCCCTCTTCGATAAACGCCTCCTGCAGAACGTGGATCGGCACGAAGTCGGTCAGCCGCACGGCGCGGTCGACCACGTAGATGGCGCGAAGGCGGGAGTCAGGTCGGGCGAGCCGCAGCCCGAAATGCAACGCGTCCTGCGATGCTGTGCTGCCGTCGAGCGCGAACAGAATCCGTTGCGGCGACGGTCCAATATCCGCTTCGTAGCCGGCGGGCACGACGAGGATCGAACAAGGCGCTACCGTAGTGACGAACTCGGATACGGTTCCTTCGATCCAGCGCAGCATGCCATGGTGCTGGCGGGCACCCATGACGAGCAGGTCCGCTTTCCACTCGGTGGCGGCATCTATCAGCGTGTTCGCCGTATAACCGCCTTGCCTGGATGTCTCGACGACGTCCGATTCGATGTCGATGCCGGCATCCGCAAATACACTTCTTGCTCGTGCCACGGCATTTGCAGCATCGCGTGCCAGTTCGGTACGCGCGAGTTGCAGTTGGGCATCCGTCATGGCGCCCAGCGGCAAGAGGGTGCGGGGATTCTCTGCGACGCTGACCACGCGAATCCGCGCGCCGGCCAGTGCCATATGACACACGTATTCGGCCGCGCGCGCAGACTCCGGCGACGCGTCTACGGCGACGAGTATCCGTCTGATTTCGCAGGGTGCGTTGCCGCGCGTCTGAGTCGGCCTCATGATCGTATCTCCGTTCGTGCGTGACGTGCGCCTGTCGGCGGCGATGGACTCATTGTGAGCGCGCCGCGCCTGGGTCGGTTGACATGCGTCAAACACCGGCCTGCATGCGTCCCTCAACGCAAAGCGGGCGACAGAGAAGGTTGAAGAAGGGCCGTGGGCGCCCCGCAGGAAGCCTATGCCGAGGAAAGAGCGGAGAACGAGGCGCCGCCTGGCTAACGCGACGCCTCACGCCCACTATGGCAGGTTATGGCGCGAAGTAGGTGGGAGCCGGATTTCGACGCCTAACCCCCGGCCGTCAATTCCCGTCGTATAAGTCAGCTTCCCGCCGAGACGGTCCACGATTCGCGCGACGATCGACAGTCCCAATCCGGTTCCGCTCTGACGTGCATCTGCAGCGCGAAAGAATCGGTCGCTCAGACGCATCCGGTCTTGCTCCGTCACGCCCCGGCCGTTATCTCGCACGAGCAGCAGCGTGGCCTCCGGCGTCTGACGGGTGACGATTTCGACGCGACCGCCTGCCTCTGCATATTTGATGGCGTTGTCCACCAGATTGTCGAGCATGATGCGCACGAATGCAGGCGGCGCTTCGATCGTCACATACGCGTCGCCAACCACGCTTAACTCAAGGCCCTTGGACAAAGCATCGGCCTCGCGCGCAGCGATGCATTCGCGTGCCACGGTGTCTAGTTGCACGTCTACGGCTGCTGCGGGAATGCGTTCATCAAGTCGCGCAAGCAACAGCAGCTGTTCCGCCAGGTGCGTGCTTCTGTCCACGGCCTCGACCACCCGCTGCATCGCGAGGCGCTGTTTTGCAGGGTCGCGTGTGGTAAGCGCGACCTGCGCCTGAACCTTGATTGCGGCGAGCGGGGACTTCAGTTCGTGGGCGGCGTCTGCGGTAAAGGCCCGCTCGCGATCGAGCGACGCGCGAAGCCGCGACAGCAGGACATTCAGTGCGTCGACGAGCGGAGAGACTTCGGCCGGCGTGCCTTGCAGGTCTATCGTTTCCAGATTGTCGACGTTCCTCGCAGCGATTGCTCGGGAGAGAATTTTCAGCGGCGCAAGGCTACTGCCTATCGCCGCCCAGATGACGAGGGCGAGAACCGGTAGCGCGAATGCGAGCGGTCTGGCGATGCGCCTGGCGACGCCAGCGCCCAGATCCGCCCGGCTATCGTTGCGTTCGAACACGCGCACGCTGCGATCATGGAGCGCATCGCGAAACTGGTGGATGTTCCATTCCGGCACGCCCGCCGTTGCGCTATTTGCGGCGTCCTTGCCTGGCGCCGACGGCGCAGCCGTAGGTGGAAACCTGGGCAACCCGGGCAACCCAGGGCTCGCAGCGAGCAGCTGGCCGTTAAGGTCGCGCACTTCGTACAGCAGGCGGCGCGACACGTCATCGTCGCCGTCGTCGTCGGAAACGTGCGAGCTTTCGTTCACGAGCGCCACCAGATCGTGCACGTCTATGAGCGCCAGCGTGCGAGCCGCTTGCTCGATTCGCGCGTCGTCCCATTCACCGGCCTCATGAATAGCCTGGCGGTAACTCGAGATGAGCGCTAAGGCCCACACAAGCGCGACGCTGACGAGCACCAGCAGCGTCAGGCGCTGACGAATCGAGGTTGTCACGATGCCTTCTCCACCACATAGCCGACACCTCTGATCGTCTTGATGATTCCGGGTCCGAGCTTTTTGCGCAGGTTGGAAATATGTACTTCGACCGTATTGCTCTCGACTTCTTCCTGCCAGCCATAAAGGTTTTCCTCGATGCGGGCGCGCGAGAGCGGGGTGCCCTGATGGGTCAGCAACTCGATCAATACGGCGCATTCGCGCGAGGTCAACGGCTGACGCAAACCACCTTGCGTGACGGTGAACGTCGACGGCTCCACGATCAGATCCCGATACTGGATCGTCTCGGTGCTGCGCCCATGCGCGCGACGCAGAAGCGCCCGGCAACGCGCAATCAGTTCGCTCAGGTCGAACGGCTTGCCCAGGTAGTCGTCCGCCCCGGCGGTGAGACCGCCTACCCGGTCCGCAACAGTGTCCCTTGCCGTCATGACGAGAACCGGCGTATCGTCGCGACGACCTCGCAGCCAATCGAGCAGCTCCGTTCCGGACAGTTTGGGCAGACCGAGATCGAGCACGACCAGTTCGTACTCCGTTGTAGTCAATGCGAGCATCGCCTCGCGACCATCGTGCGCCCAGTCGACCGTCAACCCTGCGTCACGTAGTCCTTCTTCGACACCGCTTCCAATTAATTCGTCGTCTTCTACCAGCAACACGCGCATCTCACAAAACTCCCAAAGGCATGGGGCAACCAATCACGTCTCCCGCATGCGGGTCCATTCGATCATCGGTTTGGACTACTAGTCTAGTCGGGCGCAACTCACACACGCAAAGCTTATTTCCTTAAGATTCCCTTCAGGGTGGCGTCGCAGCATGCGGCCTGTAAGTCGGGACAACCGACCGATTTACAAGCCAACCGACTAATGGAGTCTCAAATGCAAAAGATCAATGTTCGCCTCTGCGCGGCAGTCGCCGTTGCCGCAATCGCACTGCCGTTGTCCGCCCAGGCCACCGGGTCATGTACCACTGAGCCGAAAGCGAAATGGATGCAGGACAACGAAGTTTCGAAGCAATTGGAGAAGCAGGGATATCAGGTCAAGCGGGTCAAGCCTGAAGGCAACTGCTATGAGGTCTATGCGCTCGACAAGTCAGGCAAGCGCCACGAGATGGTCGTCAATCCGATGGACGGCAAGCCTGTGAGCGAGGAGGGCAACGAATGAGCCGCGTGAACGAAGCAACACGCGACGCCTCCCGTTCGACGCCTGTTTGGGATCTATTCGTCCGTGTTTTCCATTGGAGCGTTGCCGTCACATTCGGCGCAGCTTATGCGTCGAGCGACGACGGGGGCACTGTCCATCACATCCTCGGGTATGCGGTCCTTGCGCTGGTGGCATTGCGCATCGCGTGGGGTTTCGTGGGGAGTTACCATGCCCGCTTTGCCAACTTCGTGCCGGGTCCGCGCAGATTCGCCCAATATACGAAGGCGATGTTGGCCGGCCGCGAGCGGCGCTACCTCGGACACAACCCCGCAGGCGGAGCGATGATCATTGCTCTTCTCGTTCTGCTCACCGCGACGGGCGCGACCGGATGGCTGCTTACGACGAACGCATTCTGGGGTTCGGAGGCGGTCGAAGCACTCCATGAAGCGTGCGCCAACGCAGTACTCGTATGCGTTGCACTTCACGTCGGCGGCGTTTTGCTCGCGAGCTGGCGCCATCGGGAAGATCTGGTCGGTGCGATGCTGACCGGCCGCAAGCGCAATGATTGATGAGCTCGCCGGCCGATACCGTCGTGTCAGCCGGCGCATCGCAGCGTGGAATGTCTTCGGATAGAACATGCCTGTCGCGCGGAATCCGGTTGCGTCAGTCAGGTACGAGCGTTTTGAGCCGGTGTGTCGCGCTTGAAACGGAGCTTGCGCTCATTGACTGCAAAGCTCCAGTCGATTCGCATCAGCGCGAAAACGAGACATAGCAAAGCCAGTTGGGTGGCAATGAAATAGGCGCCCAGATACCCTCCCTCGAGATCGAACTCGGGGTCGAGGTACGAGTGTGCGACCTGCGCAAAATGTGTCCAGACTGCATAGCTCGCGAGGCGTCCGCAGAAGAACGGCACGCCGATGAGCCACAGTCTCAGACCGGTCAGCCCATAGGCGATGAACAGATAGTTCGACGGGAACGGACTGAAAGCGTAGAGCAGCAGCGCCCCGGCAGTCACCGCCTTCTTTCTTTCCAGCCATACCTTTATCACGTCGATGTTTTGCCGGTCAGCTTCGCGCATCAGATGGCCGCGAACGAGCCATGTCGAGCATCGCGCAAGAATCAGACGTCCTATTGTGGCAGCGGACGCAGCCACTATGGCAAGCACGAACGGGTCCGCGTCCGGCTGATTGAATCCTATCCACGACATCGCCATCCACGTGGGTGGGGCGAAGGCCGGAATGACGTTGAGCAGCAGAATGGCCACGAACAGTGCCGCGATTGTAATCACGAGAACGTCTCCCATTTTTGCATCTGCACCGTCAATTGTTTAGCAACGCGACCAGTCCAAACAGCTGCGCCAAGGGGGGCACTGTCATCAGAAGCAGAAGTGCAGCCCCCGTTGCGCACAGAACGATCAGGAGGTAGCGATTCCGCTCAGGCGATTTGGCGCGGCCTTCCGCGCCCGGCAAAGCACGGATTACGAAGATCAAAGCGACATTGCCTGCTACGAGCGAAACGAACGCAACTGTGCGGGCAAAGGGCAACGGGTAGCCATGAGTGAGCAGCCAACCGTACAAGCCCAGCAGCATCATGGCGCCCACCGCACCTGCGGTCGCTCCTTTGACAAGTGTCCAGTTCGACAGCAGCCTTGCGCCGATGGGGCGTGGCGGCAAGCGCATCAGGTCCGCGCGTTCGGGCTCGTTCTCAAACACGACCGAGCAGACCGGGTTGATGATCAGTTCGAGAAAGATGATATGAACGGGTGCAAGCAGCGGCGGCCAGCCGACGAAAACCGGAATCATGACCGCGGCGATCATCGGAATGTGAACGGCGACTGTGTAGCTGATTGCCTGCACGAGATTGGCGTAGATACGTCTTCCGAGCCGGATCGCCGACACGATCGGCGCGAAGTCGTCGCGCAGCAGGATCAGCGATGCGACCTCGCGCGCAACTTCGGCGCCGCGCAGCCCCATCGCAATGCCGATATGCGCCGCCTTCAGCGCGGGCGCGTCGTTCACACCGTCGCCCGTCATTGCGACCACCTGGCCGCTTTCGCGGAAAGCGTTGACCAGCTGCAGTTTCTGCTCCGGTTTGACGCGCGCGAATGTGTTGTCGCGCTGAATGGCATCGCGAAGCTGTGCATCGTCCATCGAGGCCACCTCTTGGCCCGTCACGATCCGTGCGCTGTCGATGCCGACTTCGGTCGCAATAGCCCGCGCCGTCGACGGATAGTCTCCGGTGATCATCACCACGCGGATGCCGGCTGCCTGGCATTGCGCAATAGCGCCTGCGACTTCCGGGCGGACCGGATCGAGCAGACCCACCAGCCCCACGAAAGAGAACGCGAAGTCATGCTGCGTTTGCGGCCAGTCGGGACGTGAGTGCCGTGCTTTGGCCACCCCCAGCACCCGTAGCCCGCCCGACGCCATCTGCGCGGCTTGATCGAGGACAGTCCGCGTTTCATGCTCGCTCAGGTGACATAAATCACAGACTGCCTCGGGGGCTCCTTTGCAGGCCACGGCGTGATGGTCGAGCTCCGGCGAATGCCACGCGTGGGACATAGCCGGCAACTCGGGGGTCAGCGCGTACTCGTGCACGAGCGACCATTCCGGGTGGATGCGCCCCGTGCCGGCGAGCCCAACCCGGCCTGTTTCGTGAAACGCGCGCTCCATTGGGTCGACCGGCTCGATTTCGCTTGCAAGCACCAGACATTCGATGAGTTCGTGATACGCCTCATCAATGCGCTGCATGTCCGGCTCGATGACCTGCCGCTTTCCCTGTGCAAAGAGCATGCGCACGGACATACGGTTTTGCGTCAGTGTGCCGGTCTTGTCGACGCACAGCACGGACGTCTGCCCGAGGGTTTCTATCGCACTCATGCGGCGCGTCAGCACGCCTTCGTCAGCAATGCGGCGGGCTCCCAGTGCCATGAACACGGTGAGGATCACGGGAATTTCTTCGGGAAGAATGCCCATGGCCAGAGTGATCCCGGCGAGCACCCCCGGAAGCCATTCGCCCGAGCGCCAACGATAAGCCACGACGAGCAGCAGGCACAATGCGACCGCAGCCACCGCAACGCGGTTGACGAACGTTCTCGTCTCCAGTTGCAACGGTGAGCGCGCTTCCGTTATGCCGCTCAATGACGCGCCAATGCGACCGAGCATCGTATTCTGCCCGGTCGCAGTCACTATCATCTGTCCCTGACCCTGCACCACCATTGATCCGAAATAGAGCTCCCCGGAAGACTGCTGTTCGGCGGATGCATCGAAGCTTGCGACGGACTTGTTCACCGAAACCGACTCGCCCGTCATGAGCGACTCGTCCACGCTCAGTTCATGAGCTTCGGTCACCGTCCCGTCGGCCGGGACGCGAGCACCTTCGTCGACGAAAACTACGTCGCCTGGCACGAGTTCGGCGGCGGAAACGAACTGCCGCTGACCGTCCCGGATTACCTGCGCCCGAGGCGCGGACAGTTCGTGAAGAGCGTCCAGCACTCGAGCGGTCCGATGGCTCTGAAAAACGGTCAGCAACACAATTGCGCCGACAAACGCGAGAAGCGCCAGTGCCTCCGATACATCGCCCAGCACAAAGTAGATGCCGGTCGCGCCGAGGAGCAGAAGAAACATCGGCTCGCTTAGTACTTCCTTGAGCGTCTGCCACCACGTGCGGCGCGCTTTTGAGTCCACGAGGTTACGGCCGAAACGGGCGCGCTGCTCTTCCGCTTGCGCGTTCGACAATCCACGCTGGGTATCGATGCGCCCGACGGGCGATGCGTGTTCGATATCGGCAGAGATAACATCTGGGGCGGACTCAACGCGAATAGTCTGCATGCTGGTGTCAATTCCATTAAGCATGTCGTGCAAGGCGACGACCTGTGGCCGTACAGGCCACCGCAGCTCCGATTTTCTGTAGCCGGGACAAGAATGCTCAATCCGCTGCGAAACGGTGCGGCGTAACCCGCGACCTATTTTCAGAATGACTCCGGCCGGACACTCGGGGGTTGACCTGCGTCAACCAATTGGCTGCGGGGCGACGCAGCTTGCAGGCCGTGACCGGGTGTTGCGACGTTGCGCCATTCCACGCAACGGACGCTGCCAGCGAGGATGAGTGCATACAGCATGGCGTGTCCGGTGTGAAGCGAAACACGAGGGCCTATCAAGAATGCCTCAATGCGATCGGCAGCCAGCGAGCTGGTCCTACCCGTACCCGGCGACGAGAGGGAGATTGCGGTGCTGGCCGTATCCGCTCACGGGGCAACGCGCCATCCGGCCTGCAAGTATGTCAGCTAAACGGGTACCCGACTTTGCTGGCCCGGGTTCAGTGAGCTTTGACAAAAACTGGCGGTCAGCGGGCCCGTAAACTACTCCGGGCGGATTGCGACGTGCGCCGGCTGAGGCTGTTATCCCGGCAACCAGACACTGTACCCGTGACAACTCTCGATGCCCTGGTTTCGCAGCGCATGGGACGGCATCGACCCATTTCAGGCCGGTTGTGGATACAGCGCCAACCAGCCGAGGAACACGATGCCCGCGATCACGCAGTAGACGCCGAACGAAGCAAGGCGTCCGCGGCCTTCGAAATAGCGCATCAGGAAACGCACGCTGAGATATGCGGCGATCGCGGTCAGCACCCCGCCCAGCAGCGCGTCCGCGAGTTGGCCGGGCGCGTGGAAGAGCTTCGGCAATTCAAGCAAACCGGCTGCGAAAATGATCGGCGTGCCCAGCAGGAACGAAAACTCGGCGGCCTTCTCCGTCGTCAGGCCCGCCGCACTGCCGGCGATCATGGTCAGGCCGCTGCGCGAGAAACCGGGAATCAGCGCACCGATCTGCGCCAGGCCGACGAGAAAGGCCTGGCGAAACGTCAGCTTCTCCGGCGGCTGATGTGCACGCGTACGCTGCAGGCGATCGCCGAGCCACAGCAGCACGCCGTTCACGATCAGCGCGAGAGCAACGATGCGCAGGTCGTGGAAAAGCCGCTCGAGGCGCTTTTCGAGTAGCAGCCCGACCAGCCCCGCCGGAATCGTGCCAATAATAAGCGCCCACACCATGTGCGCGTCGTCGTTGCGCCGGCCGCCGAACGATGTAAAAAAGCCGCGCACCAGCGCGCGCCACCGCGCGCGGAAATACCAGAGGAGCGCGAACGCGGTGCCTAGATGGAGCGCGACGAGAAACGGCAGCAATTGCGGCGCATGTTTGTCGATGTGCATGCCAAACAGCGCGGGCACGAGCAATGTATGGCCGAGACTGCTCACCGGAAAAAGTTCGGTGACGCCCTGCAAAACGCTTAGAAAGATGAGGAACGACAGGTTCAAGGGCGGTCCTTGTAGAAAATGTGTAATCGTCGAACGGTCCGACATGTGTGGCGCAGTGACAGCGGTCCAGCCAATATCCCAACTTGCCGGGGTCCTCGTGCGCGACTAGCGTTACAGTTGGCCGGGCCGTAGAGCACGCGAGCCGGCGTCGCCACCATCACCAGGGGTCATTTAACTCTTCACGTGTCGTCTCTGCGCTTCTGACCCGGTAGCATGCGGAGGAGCACGTCATCGCGCAGAAAGAAGTGGTGAAACAACGCCGCTGCTGCGTGGGAGCCCGCCAACACGATGATCGTCCATCCGATGAGATCGTGCGCTTCTCCGACGCTGTGGTGGGCTGGTTTGCTAAAGGGCGGGAACGGCGGTGGGAGCTCCAGTCCAAAAAAGCTCATGGATTCGTTGCCCGACCAACGCAGAACGAACCCCAGCAGAGCCTCAGAAACCAGCAATACATAGAGCACGTAGTGGACAGTCCTGGCGGCATGCTCCACCCACCCGACGTTTGGGGGCGGCGCCTGATGTCCACGTAACAGACGCCATCCGATTCGCGCGATCAGCACCGCCGTAAGCAGGATGCCGAACGACATGTGCGCCACAATCATGAGGTGCCGCGTCGGACGCGGCGTTAAACCCCACGTTTGCGCAAGTAGGAATTGGCCTAGAACAAGGACTGCGGTAACCCAGTGCAGGGCAATGGAAAAACTGTCGTAGGTCCTTTTGTCATCACCGGCCGCAATTCGCGTGGCCGCTGACGAGGCGTTAGAGATCTTGTCGCGTAGCATCGGTCTGTGCCTATCAAAAGGTCATCGCGGCGATTCCTTGTCGTCGTCTTTCGTGACGGAAACGCAATGGTCAATCCCGGACAGAAACTGCAAGACAGCGGCCACGCTATGGTGGGCGACTGTGCGATCGTATGCGTCTACGCCGGCACAATTCACCGCTGCTATGTAATCGTTCGCCATGCGACTAGCGAAACTCACTAATCCAGGAAACGCCAGGATTACTCCCGTGGCCCAGCAGCGAAAATGTAGTGTCTCGAAACGGCTTCGTCGACGCCGAGCAACGCAATGCCGACAAGCGCCGCACTCTGTGGAAGCATCGCACCAGAGGCAGCACTCTTCAGATATGCGCGGGCAACGCGGACAGTGTCGTGTTCCAAGCTTTCCTCCTGGCAGTCGCGCCGGACAGACGCAGCTACCGCGGTTCCGGCTAATATGACCGCACAAGCTGAAGGTTTCCTGAAGTCCGCGAGCGTTTTATCGCCTCCGCATGCGCCGGCGAACAGGAAAGGGCACGAAAAGACATCGTGAATCAAAACGCGAACGATTTCCACTCGCGGTCATCGCATCGCATACGCTTACCAATGCGAAGTGGCGTGCCCAGCTGCTTTAGCGTCTACCGGAGCCCTCGGATATGGCAACAAGGCAAGAACTGAAGCGCTATCGGGCCAACCTTGCCGACGAACTGCATGGCGCGGCCATTTACGAGACGCTCGCGCGAGTCGAAGCAGACCCCGAAAGAAGACGGACCTTTGGCGAGTTAGCCGCCTCCGAACGGGAGCACGCGAAGATCTGGGCAGACAAGCTCAAAGCAAATAAACAGCATGTTCCTACCAGACCGGGCGTAAAGCCCGTGCTGATGAAAGGGCTGGTTCATGTATTGGGGCCGCGATTTGTCCTCCCCTCAATTGCTGCCACCGAGTTCGCCGACCGGAACAAGTATGCCCACAGCCCCGACACAGCGAAGATGTCAGAGGACGAACGCCACCACGCGAGCAAACCGGCCGCGAAAATGACGGGAATGTATTACATCGGGGACCCCGTGTAGACGGTGAAGCGAACGCCTTCGACGATGGAGGAAACCTTGTACTTCTGCGCGATCACGGCGCTGACCATCGGGTACGGCGACGTCGTTCCCACCTCAACGTTCGACCGGATCGATGCGATATTGCTGGGGCTGGTCGGCATGGTGTTCACGCGGCTGATCGTTGCTCTAGCCCTGCGGGGCGTGCAGGAAGCTGCGCGACGGGCGGCGGGCGTTGTCGCAGATCCCGGCAAGCAATAACCACTGTGTTGTCGGAGACTGATCCGCCAACGCTGACCACGCGACTGTCATTGGACCAAAGTCCGATACAACATTCTTCTCGATGCGTATAGGCTGAAAGTTCATCTGCTTTCGCGCTCCGGCCGAGCGGGTATCGCTTAACGAACACGAAAGAGACCGGCGACCTGTGACAGTCACGCATGCGCCGCCAATAATTCGCGCGCGCGTCTATCGCACAGCGCCGTTGCTTACGTTGTCCATCGCGGTTTGAGGCTGCCAGACAAGCCAGTCGGCATTCGTACTGCGATGATGCAGGTCCTCGCGGGATTGTGCAGTTTTAAGAAGGATTTGGCCGCCTGCAAGCAGGATTGGGCGTTGCGATAGATTCGGTTACCGTGGAATTCGACTTGACCGTGGACGGCACCGCGAACGCATCGGTGGTGGTCGCTCCTGATATCCGGTTCATCCCGGCCGTCAGCTACGGCCAGATCATTGCCTCGACGAGGGAAAGCAGGCTGATGCTTACGCTGAAGAACGCGGTAAGCGACAGCGCGCCAGGCGGCACAGAGTGCGATGCGTCGGAGCCGAAGAATCAGCTGTCGCAGCTCGCTTTGACTATCCGCTAGAAAGCCGATTCTTCAGGACAGTCAGCGATTCGGACACGCCATGACGCGCAGCGACACCGACTCTGCCACGCAGATATCGCGCAGTGGCTTCGTACAGGGGCCAACGTGAGACTGCACCGTGCGGACACCTGTTGCCCGTTCCGGTAACGCTTGTAGCTACACATGGAACGCGAATATGCGCCATCTGCCCCTGTCGCAACATGGTCCCGGCTTTCATCTTCCGGTTCTCGAGTGGGTTCGCGGTTACGATAAGTCGTGGGTCAAACCGG
Source organism: Paraburkholderia graminis C4D1M (assembly GCF_000172415.1). Lineage (GTDB taxonomy): Bacteria > Pseudomonadota > Gammaproteobacteria > Burkholderiales > Burkholderiaceae > Paraburkholderia > Paraburkholderia graminis. The sequence continues at coordinate 98,956 of NZ_ABLD01000013.1, read as the reverse complement.
ATTGTGTTGCTGGTGTCACGGCGGCGGCGGTCGTGTTACCAAAAGCAATGGCATACGCGACGGTCTCTGGGCTGCCCGTGCAGATAGGGCTCTATACGGCGTTGGTGCCGATGGTGGTCTACGCACTCCTCGGTACATCGAGGCCGCTTAGTGTGAGTACCACTGCGACGCTGGCTATTCTCACGGCGACTGCGCTGGGACAGGCAGTACCGGATGGCGGAGTAGGCAACCTCGCGATAGCCACTGCCACGCTGACTCTACTGGTCGGTGTCATTCTCGTACTCGCCGGGCTTCTGAGACTCGGGTTCGTCGCCAACTTCATTTCCGAGCCTGTGCTGACCGGCTTTAAGGGCGGCATTGCCGTCGTCATAGTACTCGATCAGTTGCCCAAACTGTTTGGCATCCACGTGGTCAAGGGCTCGTTTGTTCATAACTTATACGCGTTCGTCACCGGGCTTCCTCACGCGTCAGCGGCCACGATTGCCGTCGGTGCCGCGACAGTAGCGATACTCGTTCTGCTCGAACGTCTCTATCCGAAATCGCCGGCTCCACTGATTGCCGTCGCGTGCGGAATTGCGGGCGTGTACTTCCTTGGACTTCCCCGTTATGGAATAGAGGTTGTCGGCCATATCCCGACCGGGCTGCCGTCGCTCGTCATGCCGGACGTCTCGTTGCTTGCAGCCCTCTGGCCGGCGGCCGTGGGCATCGCCCTGATGAGCTTCACAGAAAGTATTGCTGCGGGCCGGGCGTTCGTCCAGAGCGGCGAACCTGTCCCGCTGCCAAATCGTGAACTTGTGGCGACGGGTCTCGCCAACGCAGCAGGCGCGCTGTTGGGTTCCATGCCCGCAGGCGGCGGGACTAGCCAGACGGCAGTCAATCGCCTCGTGGGTGCGCGCTCCCAATTGGCTGAGCTTGTGACAGCTGCCGTAACTTTGGGCACGATGCTCCTGCTCGCGCCCCTTATCGGACTGATGCCGTATGCGACGCTCGCTGGCGTCGTGATCGTCTATTCGGTCGGGTTGTTCAAACCCGCGGACTTTCGCGCGATTCTCGCCGTCAGACGCACGGAGTTCGTCTGGGCACTCGTGGCGCTCGCGGGCGTTGTGCTGCTCGGTACGTTGCGCGGCATTCTGATCGCGATTCTGGTGTCGCTTGTCGCGTTGGCATACCAGGTGTCGAATCCTCCCGTGCATGTGCTGCGCCGCAAGCGAGGCACTAACGTGTTCCGGCCGGTCAGCGCGGAGCATCCGGACGATGAGGAGTTTCCAGGAATGCTGCTTGTGCGTCCCGAGGGCCGAATCTTTTTCCTCAACGCGTCGAATGTCGGTCACAAGATTACCCCTCTCGTGGATGAGGCGCGCCCCCGCGTTGTAGCCCTCGACATGCGGGCCGTTTTCGACCTTGAATACACGGCCTTGAAAATGTTGACGGAGGCGGAAAAGAAATATCGCGAGGCTGGAATTGCCTTGTGGCTGGTAGGCCTTAGTCCTGGGGTATTCGCTGTGGTGCAGAACGCGCCGCTTGGCAAGGCGCTGGGACGCGAACGCATGTTTCTTAATCTCGAACAGGCGGTGACTGCGTGGCACGAATCGCAACGAGAGCAGCCCGCCCGGGACGCATCGTTGGAAATGCCGCCGTGAGCGGCCAGATGCCGTCCAAAAAGTTTAGTGGTAACAGTAACGGGTAAAAGGCGAACTAGCCAGGGGCTATCATGGACAAAGCCGTTTCGAAGAAAGCCGCACGCAATACGCAGGCGAAACCGGTTCTGTATCGCACGCCGGATGAAAGGGCGGCAGAAGGAAGAGTCATACGTGATTCGGTATCCCGATCATCTCAAGCCGGATGGGCGTTGCCCGCCCGACGCCGGGACCCGATCGAACTGCTCAATGAGTCCAATGAAGGCCGTCTCCCGAGCCTGATTCCCATTCGTTTCGGTCGGATGTCGCAATCCCCGTTCGCCTTCTATCGCGGCGCCGCGGCGGTGATGGCGGCAGATCTGGCTTCCACGCCTACAAGCGGTGTACAGGTGCAGGCGTGTGGCGACGCGCACCTGATGAACTTCGGCGGATTTGCGACGCCGGAGCGAAATGTGATTTTTGACATCAATGATCTGGACGAGACGTTGCCTGCCCCGTTCGAATGGGATTTAAAGCGGCTCGCAGCGAGCGTGGTGATTGCGGCCCAGCACCTGGAATTGCCCTACAGCGAGACGGTGCGCATAGCGGCGGACCTGGTGCGGGAGTATCGCGAACGCATGCACGACTATGCTTCGATGCGCGTGCTCGACGTCTGGTATGACCGTATCGACCTGCAAAAGTACCAGGACAGGTCAGGCGATTCCGCGATCGTAGAAGCCACGCGTAAGCGGATTGCGCAACGGATCGAAACTGAGCGCCGCAAGACCGTGCCGGACCATCTGTATCCGAAGCTTGTTACGGAGCAGGGCGGACGCCCCCGAATCAAGGACGATCCGCCTCTCATGTTTCATCCTACTGAAGAGATGGCGCCGGGTCTTCAGTCGGGGTATGCCGAGGCGATCGCCTCGTATCGCGATAGCCTCGCAGATCATGTCCGCGTCCTGTTCGACAGATTTCGCATCGTGGACCTCGCGCTCAAGGTGGTGGGGGTGGGTAGTGTCGGCACCATGTGCGGCGTAGGTCTGTTCATTGCGTCTGACAACGACCCGTTGTTTTTGCAAGTCAAGGAGGCGAGGGCGTCGGTACTCGAGCCCTATGCGGGCAAGAGTGGGTATGCGAATCACGGTCAGCGGGTAATCGCGGGCCAACGCATCATGCAATCCGCCAGCGATGTATTTCTCGGCTGGAGTCGCGGTCAGAACGGTCGGCACTTCTATGTTCGCCAGCTTCGCGATATGAAGATATCGGTTGTGATCGAAGCGCTCGATGCAGGGATGCTTCGCCAGTATGCCCGCATGTGCGCACACGCTCTTGCGCGCGCTCACGCGCGTTCGGGGGATCCTGCGATGATCGCCGGCTACATGGGTTCGGGCCAGACGTTCGACGACGCAATGACCGAATTCGCAACAGAATACAGCTCACAAAACCGGCGCGATTATCGCGACTTCGTCCAGGCGATCCGCGAAGGCAGGATCGAAGCAGTAATGGAAGGATAGGCCCGGGGGCATTGAGTGTGCGCCAAACTCCACCAGCGCACTTCCGCCGAAAAGGCAGTTCGCGACTATCCGTTCCTACTGCGGGAAAAGTAGCTGGAGGCGACCGATGAGATTACTCCGCAGGCTGTTTGCGCAGCACCATGGGTGGACAGAATCAAGTGCGAGGTCACGGGAAACCGTTGCTCGCGTCCTCGCGATGAACCCGCGATTAAAGTACGCCCGTCACTACGAAGAAAAGCTCACGCGCGCGGTAACCTCCGCGCACGAATACGTGGACAAACTGGTCGCGTCGCTGCCCTCGCCGCACGAGGCCAACGCTGACGCATGGTCGTCCGATCCGTTGATTCGGGCCATGTTTGCCACGCGAGAAGATCTGGCCGACGCCTTTAGCCGCTCGGAAACACTGCAAACCTATTTCGACAGAGAAGCGGATCAAGCGGCGGCCTATGCCGTCCTCGGCATGTCGATGATCGAGCGGCACGTATTGGGCGTCGCGATGGAAGGAAACTCGATTCGTCACGACGTGCCGCAAACTACGCTCTGCTTCAGTGATCACCGCGTTTCTATCTGCAGCAATTCCGAAGCATCGCTACGCGTGGAAATCGGGCGTCGAATGATTGACCAATTGGCGCTTGAGGGGCTTGCGAGCCTTTCTACGATGCAACGCAACCTGGCGCGTCAATCGCGGGAATTAATCGAGGAGCGCGTCGCGCTGTTGGAGCAGCAAGGCACTGGTATGCGGGCCGTAATAGGCGCCTCGCTGTTACCTGCCGGATCGGCTGAAGTGGAGCGCCTGCAGGCGCAGATCGATTCGAATTCCGCAACGCTCGCCGCGCTTAGAGTGCCTGGGCGGTTAGCTGATCTCGAAGTGAAATGCGTGTGCGACGTGATGTCGTCACCGTCTGATCATCTCTTCGTTGCGAGCAGGCGTGTGCGCCTCGATATGATGAACGTGATTCAGCCAGCCGGAGTGGCGGCGGCCCACGAAATCGAGTGCTACTTCGCGCGCGTTCCCGGTAATCCCCCTATTACGAGAACGTTCGCGCTTGTCCGGTTTCCCCGTAAGGAATTGCTGCCGGCTGGATTGCGCATCGATCTGGCGACGCGCGCCATTTAGACACCTATGGTAGACGACCCGACCGAACTAGTGCATCACGGTGTGATCCACGTTGGACTAGTTGATCTGCAGAGCTATCGTTGAGTTGTTGGCGAGCCAATTTTCCATGTGCGCTGCTTCTTCTTTTGCGCCTGCTTTCGGCATTTTGGGAGCGTCGGTACGCATACGTTGGGACTTTGCATCCAGAGAAAGCAGGATCCGCTCCCCGTGATAGCAGAGCGATGCCTGCTGCAAAACGGCATCGAGGATTTGTCGCTTGCCGAGCTGGAAAGCGAGAAGGATTTGTTGCTCCGACATATCGCGTGCGCCAAGCGATTCGCACACTGTGTGACGGGAGAGCTCGAAGGCGCGATATCCCCAACCGAAACCATAGACGGAGAACCACACAGTTGATTCCAGGGACAGTATCGGCACCGTAATACAGATCGTTGGCTGGTTCATATCGGACACTCCACTGAAGAGCTGGTCTCATTCACCGGCACACTCGCATGGTGTTGACTGTCACAACCTTTTCTTACGAGCGGCGCGCGCCTGCCATACAGCATAGGCTTTGAGGCAACTGCCTGCTTGATACAGGTCAAGGTAGATAGAAGGCGACACCCAGATCGCATGGCGCGCCACCGGTCGACGAATGCGTTCCGCCATGTGCGGTTTGCCGGAAGGGCTCGTTGACGGACTGATCTGAGTCAACCGACGTAAAGCAGTATAGGCGTCCAGTACATGAGCACACCGAACGCGTGCCAAAAGGAGCGCTAACGTTTTCGAATAGCCCGAAGCGCCGGACGCCTCGCGAGAGTTGCCGGCAGCATTCTGTAGCGAAGTCCCGGACGCGGAGGTCAGACAGCCATGAGACAGGCGTATCCCTGCAGCAGCATCCGTAGTACTGGCTGCATCGGCTTCCTGGTTCGCAGGCTGTCATGCGCTTGCGTCGCCGTGTGCCTGCTGGCTTCCGGCTGCACGTCCATTGGCCCCACCACTATCGTTGCGGACCGCTTCGACTACAGCGCGGCGATTGCCGACTCGTGGAAGCAGCAAACGCTGCTGAACATCGTCAAGCTTCGGTACCTGGACTTGCCGGTCTTCGTCGAGGTCGCATCTGTTGTCAGCGGTTATTCTCTTCAAACCGGTGTGTCGGTGAATGGGACGTTGTCCGGGGAGAGGGCAGTGCAAGGTAACTTTTTGGCCGCTGGAGTACAGGGTGTCTATACCGACCGGCCGACCATCACGTATTCGCCGGCGACGGGGCAAAAGTTTTTACGAGGCTTGCTTGAACCGATCGACCCGAAGAATATCTTCTTCATGCTCCAGAGTGGCTATGCAGCGGATTTCCTGTTGGGCATGACGGTGGAGTCGCTCAACGGCGTGCGCAATCGCTCGACGGCCGCCGGAATGATGCAGGAGGCGGATCCGGACTTTCTTCGGGCCGTTGCACTGCTGCGCGAAGTACAGGCCACGGGCGCCGTTGGCATGCGCGTCGAGGAGGACAAGGATAAGGATAAGGGTTCAACCGCGGTGCTACTGTTTCGGCGCGATGACATCGCTGCCGACGTCGTGGCAAAGACCGCCGAAGTGCGCCGCTTGCTGCGCATGCCAATCGGGCCACAAAAATTCAAGATCAAGTATTCTCCGGCGCGCGGTGCCGACGATGAACTGACAGTGAACAGCCGCTCAATGCTGCAAATCATGCAGGCCTTCTCCAGCTATATCGACGTGCCGGAAGAGCATCTGGCTGACCATAGTGCGCTTCCCGTCGTCGCGCAGAGCGCAGCCGAACTGCAGCAGGGTGCAGTGCAAATTCACAGTGGCAAGCAAAGACCTGTCAACGCTTATGCAGCAGTGCGCTACCGTGACTACTGGTTCTGGATCGATCAGGGCGACCTGCGAACCAAACGGGCGCTTAACGCCGTCATGCTGTTTTTCACGATGGCGGACACTGGCGCTCAGGAAGCGCTTCCGCTGGTGACGATTCCCGCGCAATAACCGTAGCGGCGAATCGCGGGGTTGCGCTGGAACTGACGTTGTTTGTGCGCGAGACTTTCGAGCGCCGCCCAACGGTCTTCGACGTTGCCCGTCGTTTTGTCACGCGCATGCGAACCGGGCGTTCGCCTGGCGCCAGCTTTATTAGCGTTGGGCCGGGCCGGCATCCGGCCCGGCCCCATGCAGCTCATTGCGCAGCGTGCCCGAGACTGTCGCGGATCAGATGCGCGAGGTTTACGTTTCCACTGGGCCGACTGCACGGTAGCGGATGCCGGTTGCCGAACCGCTCACGCAGGTACCGGCTCTGTGTTCGGTAATGGCCTGAATGTCGGCTAACGAGCCGATCACAGCGTCTTTACCGGTTTGACGAGTGAACTCAATTGCCGCTTTTACTTTCGGGCCCAGCGAACCAGCTTCGAACCCGAGTTTCTCCAGCTCATTGGGGTCCGCCTGCGCGACGGCTCTCTCGTCGGGCGTGCCCCAATCGACATACACCGCGTCGACGTCCGTCGCGACCACCTACATATCCGCATCCAGTTCCTGTGCGAGAAGCGCCGAGCAAAGATCCTGTCAATGACCGCTTCAACGCCGACCAGTTTTTTATTTTCGTGGCAGGTCGGGATGCCACCTCCGCCTACGAGTGCGATTTCAGTGATGTAAATCCGCCCGTTCATGCCGCCGCCACGCTCAGGCTGTACACGGACGAGTAAGAACTCGGATGGGCTGATTCGCGTTTCCTGGTCGTTTCAAAGTTGATGCTTAGTTTCAACTGGTGGGTGAATCGCCAGGACCCGTCGGGGGTCAATGTGTTCGACGGCGGCTTCATCGGTCTTGACAACATCGGCGTGTTCGACCGCAGCGCGGAGCTGCCGACTGGCGGATCGCTCGAGCAGGCGGATGGGACGGCATGGATGGCGTTCGACTGCCAGACCATGCTTGAGATGGCGATCAATCCAAGTGACTACGACCCGATCTACGAGAACGTCGCGTTCAAGTTCGTTCAGCGTTTGCTCTAGATCGCCTATGCATTCGATCGGCGCGGCGAACACAAAGACGATATGTGAGACGGCGACAACGGCTTTTTTATGATCTGCTGCGGCTTCCCGACGGCAAGACGACGCGCCTGAAGACCCGGTCGCTCGTGGGACTGCTGCCGCTGTGCGCGTCGACGGTGTTCGAGGCACGCTCCCTCGCGCGCTTTCCGAAGCTGGTTGAACTGGTTGCGCAGTTTCGCAAACGCTATCCAGAACTGATCCCGAAGGTTGTCCCGATCGACACCGGGTTCATCGGCTACAACGAGTGCCGGCTTCTGTCGATTCTGAACAAGGGCAGGCTAGAAAGGGCGCTTCGGTGTGTAGCTTAACGCCTGTTAATAGTTTTTTTTCTGAGGGCTTATATATCATCCGCGAGTTCTCGCGAATCAATTACCAAGTCTTTCCTCTCGAGTGCTACTTCTGGCCCGGCACGGAGCGTGAATTCAAGTGTCGAGCCATGGTAGGCGCCTGCCTGAGGAAAGCAATCCCACGTCCGCGAGCGCACAGAGACCTACCGTTGTCAAAGACTGCGCTGACGATTCAAGTACGTCGCGCTTGTCGCTGAAAAACGGTCGATCACCGTATTCCATACTCCAGGATCGGTGAAATCTAATAAGAAGCATAACTAATTATTGTCGGGGTGAAATGCATGGCCAGCAGATTAACCAGCTCGCAGCAGGCGAGCAGTCAGCCGTCGACCGTGACGAACAATGGGCTGACGCAATTCCAGCAGAACGTCAAAGGAACCTGTGCCGCGCCGATAAGCGGAACCGGCGTCGTCGATAAAGACGGGCCTGGGGCGTTGACGCTTGCACCTGGCGGCGCGGGCCACCGCGGCAAGACGCATCTGCTGGCGAGTGCGAGCGCCATGGTCTCACGCAGCAGCGTGAACGCGCCGAGCTTGCCGACCCAACCGGGCTCGACGAGCGCGACGCAGCGATCGGGCAGCCTCACACGCGACGTGCGCACTTCGAGATTGTACTCATGCCGGAAGAAGTTCAGGTGCCGGTAGCGCTTGAGGACAGTGCCATGCGCAGGATGCCCGCCAGCCACTTATCCATACAGAAAGCAAGTGCCGGCGAACAACTGACTATGCATGACTTCCTTGTTATGCAAAAAACCGGGGAGACCACCCACCCGGAATTCAACAGAGGCAATTTTTAAGTCTCGATCGACGGCCATAACCGACCTATGACCTTCCGAAGAAAACTTCACACTCCTATTGGTCTGGCGATCGTGATCGTCGCGGCTCCTGCTTACGCGCAGTCTTTACCGAATGCAGGTTCGCTCCTGAACGAGCAGCAAATCGCTCCACAACCGCGCGCACCGCAAGCCACAACCCCGGAAGAAGTCATTCCGTCCGAAGCCGCACCGGGCGCAGCCGAACCACAAGTCGGCCCGACTGTGACGCTGAAGTGCATCACTTTCGACGGTGACAAGAGTGTGGCAGATGCAGAAGATTTGCGGTCTGTTACTGCCTTGATGGTGGGCAAGAAACTGACCTACGCGGGCTTGCAGAAAATCGCAGACACGATCCAATATCTGCGCGGTCGAGGCTACGCACTCGCTTACGCCTACCTCGCACCGCAAGACCTGACGGCGGGCAATCCTTCTGCTCGCCAAAACTCATCCGCGGATGATAACCGGCGCCCCCACTGACAAATGAAGGGCGATTTAGATCGGGTTTGCCATATGTAAGATAATGTCCTTTATCAAATATTGGGGCGCCGATGCGGGACGACAAACAAGGAAACGCGATCCTGGATCAATGGCATGCAGCCAGGGCCGCGCACAAGGTGGCGCCCCCAAGCCAGAAAGATGCCGCTTTTGCAGATGTTCTCAACGGCGAGGCGGCGGCCATTGAGCATTTTGGCATGGGGAAGCATATGGAGGCGTACAAGGACCGGTTTGGCGATTATCCGTACGCCGTATGACCATTCGACCAGTCGCTTCCGGCCTTGATGCGTACCGCAATATCATGCAGCGCCGCCTCGGAGATCCGGAAGGGCCAGAGGGAGCGACGACCATTCGACGTTGCATGAACGAAATAGGGGAGGTACACAGTCCTGAACAACCGGCCGATCGGTTCCACGTTGCAGTTTCCCGAGCGCAGGGCGGCAAGAGCAAGATGGTGCTCGAGTGAGCGGCGACGCCAGATCGTCGGCGGGAGCGGCAGCAATATGTCCCGTGTCATCGGCCGTCTGCCACCAGATTGTCTTGACTTACTTGCCCTTGGAGTCGGTGCCATAGAATCGTTTTCAGTCCGTTTCCGAATTTTACGTCACGCGCAAGATCGGGAGGTCGCGGCTGCAACGTGGCGTGCCTGTTAGGAATAGCTCCGGATGCAGCTTTCTCTGCTGGCGGCGAGATAATCGAGCCTTAAGATCGGCCTACAAGCTGCTCGCTGGATCTAATCAATAGCTTAGCGGCAGCGAGCTTGCATGCGAGTGTTTGCGCTACTGTTGTCTTCCTGGCGCCCGGCAGTCCGCCGAAGGTGATCAACACGTTTGGTGCTCCCTGATCAGTAAACGCAGACAGATTGTTATCGATCTGGGTCACGAGATCGACGGTCTCGTTGTGGCCGATCACGGTCCGATGCTGATTGCATGGCGTGCTCGCAGAGATTGATCCGCTTCGAGCCGTCATGGACCCCGCAAGGGACGGTCAACTTTCCGCGAAGCGGGCATTCAACTGATTGATTCGGGCTGCCAGACGAGGCGCTGAGTAACGACCATCAGTCGGAAGCACCGCATCAGGTGGCACCGGTTTAGTACCACCACCGGCCGGATGCCAGGAGCAGACTGCAGCAACGGAATTACCTCAGCGCCTGATATTCCGGCGAGCGGATCCTCGCGTCGGCGCTCGCGCGGCGCCTTCTCCTGCGATGGCAGTCGTGGATCCTCTTCAATGCGGTAGGTCGTGACGACGCTGAACCCGGCGCGCGCAGGCGCACTGGCCGGCCCGTCCTTGAGTCTGTGCTTCTTGAAAAAGGCATCATCTGGTGGTCGTTGAGGTGTCGTCAGGGCACCGTGGCCCCCTGGCATGCAAGGCTCGTTGATACCCGGTCCACCGCGACCACCGGGAAAGCTCTCCACTAGCGGGAAGGTCTCCGGCGCGGCGGCAGCGGTTCCGGGCTAAGCCCGTTCCCGCTGCCGCGGCGCCACTACCCTCGTCCTCATTGACGCGCTGTTCTCATCTTGATTGCCGCGCGGCAATCTGCTGGCGATCAGGCACGGGTGCGGTCTCTCAGCCCGCTCGAATACCGCAAAAGCCTGGGAATGACCGGATAACTAGTCCAGGTATCTAGCCGCACCCGCCGCGCGGACAGATTTCAGCCGGCGTTGAGATGTGGCAAAAGGAGCAGCATTTTCGTACCAGATGGGATGCGACGTGCGCTATGCAAACAGGCTGGGAGGTATTATTGTTCCCTGCGCCGCTACGTCCGATGTACGCCCCGCCCTGGCGAATACCGAGGTAATTTCGCGTGATTCCGATGCCGACCGTTCGCGTGGATTGCTGGGCAGATTATGTCTGCCCTTTCTGTTATCTGCAGATGGGTATCCTCGACCGGTTCATGGAGGAGTCCCGCGTGCAGTTCGTGCTGGAGTGGCATGCTTTTGAGCTGCGTCCCGAGCCCATTGCGTTAATTGAACCCGACGGCGAATACATCACACGCATCTGGCTCGATGCGGTCTACCCCCTCGCTGCAGAACGCAATGTGAAGATGAAGCTGCCTCCGTATGCGCCACGCAGCCGCCTTGCATTTGAGACGGCTTTTCTTGGCCGCTCGGTGGGACGCTTCGACGCTGTGCATCGCGCACTTTTCAAGGCCTATTTCGAGGATGGAAGAGATATCGGCAGAGCAGACGTGCTGCTCGATATAGCGGGCGAATGTGGGGTTGATCGCGCCGTGCTGGCTGCATCCCTTGCCGGGCAGCGATTCAGGACGGCGATCGAGGATGACGAGGCAATGGCAGGCCGACTCGGCGTAACGGGGCTTCCGTTTGTGATGTTATCGAGCACGGGCGATGATGGGGCGCGAACGCGGCCTCCCGTGGTCGTGCGCGGCGTCGCACCAATTGAGCACCTGACGGCCGCGTTGGGAAGGCTGCTTGCCGACGATCGCACAGGCGACCGCCGATCTGTCTGAACATGCGGCTCAAATCATGATCGAGCGATCCGCTGCGCTTGCCCCACAGCCTTCGTTCGTCACCGTTCAGGTACCTGCTGTCAAAAGCCATGCCCCGGACGGCAGACAAGAAGGTGCTGCGCCCGCGCTCTTCTTTGAACTTGCCACGCGCACCATTCATACGTATGTGCTCGACGGTTACCGAGACAATCGCGCAGCAGGAGCACTGCGCCGCGTCCGTGGCGGCCTGTCTCCCAGTCATCTGCAACTTGCCAAGAGCATGCTGTCGGTTCGCGATCATGACAAGGTCACACTCGCGGCACTAGGGCGTGCGTGCGGGTTGTCGCCGAGTCACTTTGCGCGGGAATTCAGGCAATCCACAGGTTTGCCGCCACACCGATGGGCGCTCAGAAACAAGATAGTCCAGGCCAAGCAGATGCTGCTGCACAGTGGGCTTTCATTGCCAGCCATTGCCTACGCCTGCGGCTTCGTGGATCAGTCCCATCTGGGACGATGGTTCAAACGGCTAACCGGCGTTAGCCCGAGAGCATGGCAGCGCATGCGCCTCGATGGCGACCCCACGCTGGCACGCGCCAGCAGCGACAGATAGATAGCATCATTTGCGTACCAACCGCGACAGAAGTCGTATTTTCTGTCGCGCACGCAAGCGCTACGATAGTCATCGGCCAACGCGGATCGAACGCGCCGCAAATCGGACGCTCCACGCGCTGCCTCGGCAACGCTGACGTCTTCCTCCGACCACCGTCAATCCGTGTCTGCTCTGAGGCAATGCAAGCAATGCGAAGAGGTGGCCAAGGATTACCCACACCGAAACAATTTACTCCTTCCCGCCGGAATCCGATCATGCACAGAATGTTATCGGTCATTGTTGTCACACTGACTCTCTCCACGGGATCGGTCGCGGCCCCGTCTGCCGTCTACAAGGAGCCACTTGACGCAAAGACGCTGGACACGATTCGATCGGATTTTGGCGAACTCATGCAATTGGCTAACCGCCACGACTTCAACGCGCTGCATGAGATGTTCTGGCAATCCCCGTCGGCACTGCTTGTCGCCAAAAGCGCGATCCCGTCCGAGGGAAACTGGGCTGGTTTCTGGGGCAATGAAGCGATCGATCAGAAGCTGCACGATATCGGCACCTCCGGCCCGGTCGTGCTTCGGCCGGACTATTCGAAATTCAGGGTTGTCGGGTTGACGAAGGACGTAGCGCAGTCCTACGCACCGGTAGACATTACTGTCTCCTATGCCGGTCAGGATGGAACGCCCAAGCCGTTTCTGATGTTGATCAACTGGATAAAAATCGACGAGGACTGGAAGGTCGCCTCGGAGATTATCCTGCCCGTGCCGCCCGCGCCTGCGGCAAAGAAATGACTCGTTGCCCAGAGCTGCGACAAGGCGTTCAGCTCGTTCGCCAGAGCCTACGCCGCCGAGCAGAGTACGGCGATCGTCTGCGTAAAACCACTCGCTTCCGACCGGCGTGATCGGATCGCGTCTGTCACTCCCCGATAGCGGCCTTTCAAGGAGCTTGAATCATGATTTCCAGCCTTAAAAATATGATCGATTCTTGCATGACCCTGACAGGGCTGCCAATTGTCGGCCCATCGGCGGCGGCTCCGGTCAGCTCGAGTGACCTGCAGGAAATCCGCGCGCTTTTCTTGCGACAGGCGGCAGGTGAAACGGCTCACGAAATGGAGGTGATTGAATCTGTGCTTGCGCGCGCGCCTCAGGGGCAACCAGATCCCGTGAACTTTGTAGCACGCGCCTATACCTTCTGGGGCCGCGAAGCGGTCCTGGATCACTTCCGCACGATCTTCACCGGCACGTGGAAATTTGAACCCGAAGAAGATGCCATCCGTGTGATCCCCCTGGGCCCGGATGTCGCTCACATTTATGCCCCTACCCGCATAACGGCGGGTGTTGCCGGTCAGCCGGAGGCGATCCTCCAGTTTCTCGTCAACGAAATCGCGATCCGTACGTCCGACGGATGGCGCATTTCAGCGATTGTTCCGGTGCCGACGCATTAACCCGAAGCTTGCTGTCACTTCTGTTCATTCAAGCCAGCGAGGCGTCGAGAGATGCGTATGATCAAGCGACTGAACGTCGAATTTGAAGCAGAGGGAGGCGTCAGACTGCGGGCGTGGCTATTCGTGCCGGCCAGCAAGGAGACCCTCCTGCCCGCGATCTCCATGGCACACGGATACGCGGGTACTCGAGATCACGGCATAGAGTGTTTTGCCCGCGCGTTCGCCGACGCGGGTTTCATCGTGTTGCTTCACGATCATAGAGGGTTCGGCGCCAGCGAAGGCGAGCCACGGCATGACATTGATCCATGGCGACAAATGGCCGATTGGCGTCGCGCAATTTCCTTTCTGGAGTCGTATGAGGGGGTGGATTCAACACGGATTGGCCTGTGGGGTACCAGCTACGCCGGCGGCCACGCCATCGTACTTGGCGCGACGGATCGTCGTCTTCGCTGCGTCGTGGCACAAGTCCCCACTATCAGCGGCTATGAACAGGGACTACGGCGGATTGCGCCCGAACTGGTCAAACCGCTGGAAGACGCATTTTCGAGTGACGAGCGCGGTCAGGCCCGGGGAGAGCCGCCTGTGCGACAGGCCATCGTCAGTGACGATCCGAACGTGCCGGCGGCATATCGTGCGGCAGATGCCATGGAATTTTATCTCCAGCCGGTGCCCTGGGGCGTCTGGCAGAACACGATCACCCTTCGTTCGACCAGAGCGGCTCGAATGTACGAGCCGGGGGCATGGGTATCCCGGGTCTCGCCAACTCCGCTACTGATGGTCGTGGCCATGCACGACACCATCACAGTCACTGATCTGGCGCTCGCGGCATATGAAAATGCGTTGCAGCCCAAGCGACTCGTGATGTTCCCGGGGGGGCACTTTGATGGATATGTAAAGTACTTCCGGGAATGCAGCACTGCCGCCGTCGACTGGTTCCGCGAACAACTCTCATGACCCACAGGAGTCGGACATGCCTCACCTCTCTGTCGATGTCTCAGATCAGGTCGCGACGATCAGCCTCAATAATCCACCGCAGAATCGTCTCGCCGAGCAGATGATCGGCGAACTGGAAAATGCGTTGACGGCCGTGGGTCAAAGCGATGCCCGTGCCGTACTGCTTCGCGCCGAGGGACCTGACTTCAGTTTCGGTGGCGACATCCTCCCATGGCAAGGGAGGTCGAATGCGGCACTACGATCACTCTTCGAGCGGTATATGAACGCTTTCAACCGCTTCGAGCGCCTGCCGCTTCCGGTCATCGTGGCGGTTCAGGGCCTGTGCTTCGGTGGTGGTCTGGAGCTCGCTCTTCGTGCGGACATTGTCTTCGCCGGAGAGTCAGCAAGGTTCGGCCATCCAGAACAGACATTGGGAGTCGCCACGATGCTCGGAGGCGTCTATCGAGTGGCGGAGCGGGCGGGTCGATTTCTTGCAGCTGAATGGGCGTTCACATCAGAACAGGTGCAAGCGGTGACGATGGAGCGGTTCGGCCTGGTAAATCGCGTCGTGCCAGATGGGAAACTGCTCGAAGAAGCCAATGCCTTTGCCGCGAAAATGGCAAAAGGCCCGACACGAGCGCACGTTGCACACAAGGCACTCCTGCGCGCCTGGACTGGTGGCGGCGTGCATGCCGCAGACCAGGCGATGTTTGACATTGCCATGCCGCTCTTTGAAACGGAGGACGCGATAGCCGGGCTGACATCCGCTATCCGGGCCGCCGCGGCAGGAAAGACACGGCCTGTTATCGGGTTCAAGGGTCGCTAGAATTCTTGCGGATTACTGCTGCGCCCCCTCCTGTTGCGAAACGTGAGCATCACTGACGCTACGGCGAATCGTCTCTGGCCGATCCGACGAGGGGTGACGTCAACAGGCAAGCGGCGCGGGTATTCCGACCCGCGCGTGAGGCATTTCATCAAGCATACAGCCCAGGAAAGGATATTGACCATGACGATGAATAGGCGTGAATTCTCGGCCGCCCTGATTGTCGGCGCCGCTGCTTCGTTTGTTTCTACCCGTGGCCTGGCGGCGATCGCTGCTCCCGAAAAGGCGCGCAATATTGTCCTCGTGCATGGACTGTTCGCTGACGGATCGTGCTGGTCGGAAGTGATCGCGCGGTTGCAGGCGGCGGGGCTCAATGTCACTGCTGTCCAGAACCCCTTGACGACATTGCCCGACGCAGTCGCCTCGGCCCTAACAGTGCTGGAACGGCAGGAGGGTCCGACGGTCCTGGTCGGACATTCGTTCTCGGGGATGATCGTGACCGAAGCCGGGGTGCATCCGAAGGTATCGGCTCTTGTGTATGTCGCTGCGCGTGCGCCGGACGCGGGCGAGGATTACACGGCCATGGCCAGGAAATATGCGACACCTCCGGCCTCCGCTGGAATTGTCTTCGACGGCGATCAGGGACGTCTCACCGAGGAGGCATTCCTGCGCGATTTCGCGGGCGACATTCCAGAAGCGAAAGCAAGGGTTCTGTATGCGGTGCAGGAGCCCTTCCACAAGGCCCTGCTCACCGGCAAGACCACACAGGCCGCCTGGCGGTCAAAGCCGAGTTTCTATGCGGTTTCCACGGAGGACCGGACGATCAACCCTGATCTTGAACGTTTCATGGCCAGGCGCATGGGAGCCAAAACCATTGAAGTCAAGGCGAGCCATCTCTCGCTGATCTCGCATCCTGACGAGATATCCCAACTCATCCTCGAGGCCGCGGGACAGCGCGGCTAATATTCTGGACCGTTGCTCGCGCACGATGCTGGCGCAAAGTCCTGAAGACCGGCCATCCACGCTGCCGCGCTTTACACCACAAGCGGGTTGTCGGTAGTGTCCCAGACAAGAGAGGTGCAAAAACTCCCGCATTCTCCAGGACAGGTTTGCCAACGTCACGCACAGTAATTGCGCCCTTCTCAATTGTGTTAAGGCGTAGGCAAAAGCAGCGTCCCGCGACGCGGCCGTCTCTCTTTGACGTCGACCAGGCGGTCGCATTTTTGTCGCTCGATTCGGCGCGACGGTGACATCATGTCGTTCAATGACATGGCGGGCTCCTTTCACGGTCAAGAGGCCCGCATCCTCACGAGCTGGCAGCGACGAGCGAGCTACTCGTGACGACCGCAGCAAGGCGAAATCCTGAATCGAACACGTTGTGTTGGACGTGATGAGGTTCGCACCCACATGGCGCAACCGATGATGTACGTTTACCTACGTTGGGAGCTTCACGAGAAAAAGTCGTCCACGACCGGGGGCGCGGTGGCATCGTCGCCGCGCCGTGCGGCCGTGGCTCTGCAGAATGCGCCGATAGTCCTTCACGCACGATCAATCAACGATGAGAAGAATTTCTGTCCGCCGCTCGAGCGTCCATGGCCGCGGCGTGTTTGCGCTGAGAGCGCTGTGCGCCGGCGAGCTCATCCTCGAATACACCGGTACGGTCATGACCTGGAAGCACGCCGTAAGCCGCCATCGCCGGTTCGGGGAGGAGGGCCATACATTCCTCTTTGGTCTTTCCGATGGGCGAGTCATTGACGGTTCGCTTGGCGGCAACAGCGCGCGCTGGCTTAACCATGCGTGCGTTGCCAACTGTGAGGCGGTCGAGTCCGACGGACGGGTCTACATTCAGGCAGTGTCGAATATCAAAGCCGGCGAGGAGCTCTTTATTGCATATGGGCTCACGACCGACGGCCGCGCTTCAGCCGCGGTGCGGGCCCAGTATGCGTGCCGCTGCGGTCACCGTCGATGCCGCGGAACGATGCTCGCTCGCGTGTGACGCAGCCGATCGCAAAGCGTATCGGCCATGCCGCCGAATGAGCCATGAACCAGAACATGGCTAGCGCGGCCGCCGCCATCGGACTCGTAGCCGTCCAGCCCGTGACGCGCAGGTGCAGCGCAATCGCGAAGCGCCCCGTGACCTTCAGTGCGCATGAAACTGCGTAGGTACAGCACCGTGAACCGCATGGCGCCGGCGAACACGACCGCCTGCGCGGCCAGCGATGGCCTGGCGAGGGGACGCCCTACCGTCGCGGAGCCCACGCCATGCACGCGAGTGGATTATGCGCGGCGGCGCACCTGCTTTTTTTCGCAGTTGATATTTCGTCTGAGAAAACCGAAAAAGAAAGTGGACGAAGACCGATGACTCAGCCGCAATTGGCCTGCACCATTGATCCGTGGTGGAGACTCGAGGCGCCATCCCTTTCGCGCTGGCAGCGAGAAGGCGTGCGGCAGAAACGATAACAGCATGCGCATTTGAGGCAGGGAGCATCATGAAAGAACTCAATGCATGGACAGTAACTGGCATGAAGAGCGCCCCACGTATGCTCCCTGCAACCGCTGGTACCGATCAGCGTTTGCAGCGGGCCGAAGCCGAGGTGCGTCGGCTAGCCAGGTGCATCGAGATTAAAGACCGGCAGCTCCGCCAGTTGCGCGAGGCACTTGCGCATTCGGCGACTGTTCACTACTCATTCGAATATCGCCTGCAGCGCGAGCTCGATTCCCTGCGAATCATGTTGCGCTCCAGGGAGTCCCGGGAGCGCAGGGGCAGGTTTGCAGGTGACCAGCCAGAGGAGGGCATCGTCGTGAGACTACCCTACGTAACGTCGACACTGTCGGTCCTCTTTGATGCGATGCGTACATTCTGGGCGGACTGCCATCACGATCATCCTCCGAAGTCTGCTACCGTCGCGTACGCGATTGACGAGCGACTGGGCCTGAAGTCACAGCGCAATGGAGAGGCTTCGCGCAGTGGGCAGGCCTATGCGTCGGCGATCAGGCCCGACTGGGTGAAGGAGGCCGATAACCGGCACCATTGCCGCCCTGCCGGCACGCGCCAACGTCAGACGCCGGTCGTCTAGACTATCGCTCGCGTGTGTGCCGTACTGTTATCGCAAACTGGCAGGGGACCATCGCCACGGCCGCCCGAAGCCAGCGGATTTGCCTGAGCCGGATGGAAACAGGCCGGCATGCAGGGTTCAGGAGGCAGGTGCTCTCCGACGAGGGTGATCGCGTTGAGCAGCGTCACGGGATCGCACCCGAGTCTGTGAAAACTGGCCGGGCCCAGATCGATAGAAGACGCGACGACGCTGGCGCGGCCCGGCGCGGCGCCAACGCCGATATCGCGCAGATCGAGCCCGAAGCGCCGGTACAGACGTGCAACGGAGTGAGACAGAACACCGACCACGCGTGTCGCACCGAACGAGAGGGCGAGCGCCATGGCATAAGGGAATAACGACATGCCTGACGTCGAGCCGGTTCGATGGTCCGGCAACCCGGACGCTGCAAATCGCGACAGCTCCCATATCGAAGGGGATGCCGGCAGGGAACCTGGGCTTACCAGTTGCGGGAAAACGTCACGGAGCAGACAGGGTCCCGTGGTGGGCATGAGCCGCGCGCACCCGCACACTTGGCCGTCTGCGGACAGTGCGACCAGGTGCACAGTTGCCTGTGCGTCGAACTGATCCCACTCGCTCGTTGCGTCGTGCGGCACGCCGGGTATTTCCCAGTGCAGACGCTGGATAAAGACCTTGTGACGGAAGCTCCCGAGTTGGCGACGGATATCTGATGGCAGCTCATCAAGCCGGCCCGCAATGATATGTGACATTGGATACTCCTGGTGTTAGCCGTAGACGCGACGCTATCAGCGCGTGTGTGGCCGGGAAACTCGGAGTTTTGGGAGGTGCCGGCGCCCGCGCGAGCGTGCACCGGCTCGAGCCGCATACGGCGACGGGCAGGGTCATGCGGTCGAATGAAGGCAAAGCGGTGTCAGGGTTTTATGATGCCCTGCACGGTCGCGTGCACCGCAGCGGCCGTCCTGCTACGGATGTTCAGAGCGTCCATCGCTTCCTTGATATGGAACTCGACGGTATAGCGCGAGCGCCCAAGAATCTCACCGATTTCGGCGGAGGTCTTCCCCCGGGCCACCCACGTTAAGCACTCGAGCTGACGCGCTGTAAGCAGATGTGCCATTCTTCTTGAAGGTATCAGCGCCAGGCGATGCAGTTCGTAGTGAAACTGCACGCTGATCAGGTATGCCAGCCTGGAGTTGATTGTGTCGTTGACAGAACGCAACGGGCCGGACAGGTTGAACAGCAGGATACTGCCATCGGACTGGTGGACCGGGATACTGAGTCCCGCGCGCAATCCGGCCTCGCCCGCTTCGTCGAGCAGACGGCGCTCGGCCTTGCTCAAGCCGATGATGTCATGCCACCGGAAGGGAGCCGACTGGAGGAATGCAGCCCGATGAACGGGGTCGGTGGACGCGTAGTCCCTACGCTGGTAGTACCGCACCCAGTCCTGCGGATAGCGTGCGCCGATCATCTCGAGCGCGGTTCTTCGGGTGGACGTCGAACGGCTGCGGGTAACACGGCTGATCATGTAATGCGGGAAACCGAGTTTCCCGGCCTCATGCCCGAACGACTCGACGAGCGACGTGATATCGGTGGCATATGCAAGACGCATCGCGGGTGCTGGCGCGCCTCCTTGCGCACGACCGGATGTGGGTGGCGGCCTGTGCTGGTCGTCGTTCGAACGGCGTCGAGAGACATGTTTCATGTTCGCTACTCCGGCGCTGCCCCGCAGAGTCTGGTATGAGCGGCAGTCTGAAGCGCGCATACGATTGCCGCAGGGTTGCGACACCGGGCTGGCCAGCGGGACGCGTCGTATGCGCGGGCCCGAATGCATGTGAACGGCTGTTATCGTTCGCCGGTCACGCCGGCGATCGATGCGGGAAATTGAACCATATTTTTGGTACGGGTGGCGCGGATCAGACGCGGCAGCAGGCTAACGGACAAGCAGGGCTGCCGCTGAAAATCCTCCGACGCCTCGCGCGAAGAGCAGGAGCGGCCTGCCCGCCACGAGGCCCTCGCACTGCGCCAGATTGATGAACGCATCGCTGACCGTGACATGGCCGATGCGTGCAAAGTTGTCCGCGAACAGCCGGTCCTGCGGAACCTGAAGGGAATCGAGCACGCGCCGCCAGGCGGGCAGATCCAGATGGTGTGGCAGGATACGCTGGATGTGGGCCAGTGTGAAACCTGCCTGCTCGGCTGTCTGCCTGATCAGACGGCGCGCCGCAAAGAAGTGCTGCGCTGCCAGGCGCGATTCATCGTTTGCCAGTACTCCTCGCCATCCCAGGCCGCTCGCGTGGACCGTGATCGCGAGCAGGCGGTTGATGGCGGCACCGCGCTCGATGAATGCGGCAAACGCTCCGTCACTCAGGATTCCCTCGCCTTGCATCGCCCTTTCGGATTCGAGCGGCATGACGTCCGCACCGACAAGCAGAACGCGTTTCATGCGGGGGCGGGCGATGAACACTGCGCGAACCACACGCAGTGCGGCGAGGGCGGACGCGCAGTGCTGCTGCGCGAAGGAAAACGCCTCCGCGTTGGTGAATCCGAATCGGTCACAGAGCAGGCCGGGTAGCGAGTGAGGCGGCGGAGCAACGCTGCCCTGCAGTGTATGCACGTACACGATGCAGTCGACTGCGCGAGGTGCGACACCTGAGGTAAGCAGGAGACGCTCGATCGCGCTTGCCGCGAGACTGATCGCAGTTTGCCCATTGGCGTCGCAGTAATAGCGAACCCCTGCGCGTTCCAGTTGCATGACCGTGGCGTCACTGTGCCCTGTGCGTTGTCCCCAGCTTCCGACGTCGTCAACGCGCGGGGGAAGGTAGACACTGACGTGGGCTATGCCGATATCAGGGCTCATGAGGCAATACGGACATGTCCCGCAGGGACACAAAAGGCGCATCGTGCGTTTCGAGCAGCGCGGCGCCGACAAAGCCGCAAGTGCCGAAACCCCATAGCAGCAGGCGATGTCCCCGGCCGTGAAGGGCGCTACCAAGCCTTTGTGCGAGTCGCACGATGGATTCGGCGGCGCCAAGATGAATGCAATGCTCGTGCTGCAGTCCCGCGTGCGGCCGGCCTGCCAGGGTGCAGACCGCTTCCGTGAGCGACGGCATGCCCCGGTGTCCGATAATCTCGCCGATTCCGTCGTGACCATTCTGGCCGGGGCGATGTCGCGCGAGCAGCGACTCGATCGTGGCTACCAGTGTCACTGCCCAGCTGTCCTGGGCACCGGTGGCGGCGCGGCCAGGGCAGGTGATAACGCGACGGGTTTCAGCGTCGAGCAACCGCAGCCCGGCGCTCGCGTGACTGGCCCGCTCAACCAGTAGTGCACCGGCGGCATCGCCCAGCACAATACCTGCTCCGGCCAGCCTTGAGAACGGTGGGTACGACTTCTCCGCGGCGATAATCAGTACCGTGTGGACGTCGGGTTCGGCGAACAACAGGTCGAGCGCGAGGCGTAGTGCGGTGAATACCGACGCGCCGTGCTGCTGCGAGACCGAGAAGACGAAGCACGGGGTGCCGAGTTCCGCACACAGCCGTCCGGCGGTCGTCGTTGAAACGTGTGCATCCAGACTGCCATGACAGAACATGACGACGTCGACAGGACGTGCGCCGGGCGCACGGGCGGCGCAGATGGTGTTTGCCATTGTCGCGGCGAGCCCGGACAGGTCGGTACCGGTTTCTACCGGCACCATGATGTCCAGTGCGCGCGGTGGCAGATCCGAGTGCACGGCGGGCGAACCAGCCGTTTGCGCGGCGGGCCAGCATCGGAGCCAGTGTGCGTAACCGGCCTCCCACGACCTCATCCACGCATTCCAGCCGCGGTGCCCGGTCGCGCGCAACGCTGAGTCAATCGTGCTCCAGCGGGACAGCGGCATGGCCTCTGGCACCCAGGCGGCAACGGCGGTAATCACGGCAGTATTCACGGTGCACCCGCACGGCAGCTGCAGGCACTGGCAAGATCCTCCGGCAGCAGGTCATAAAGTACGCGCCCGAATCTCGCTCCCATCATGACGTGGCAGTCGCGCTGCAGCCCGATCAGGCGAAAGCCGATCCGCCCGAGCAGACGTTGCGAGCGCACGTTGCAGTCCACAGCCCACGCGGTGACGCAGTGCAGGCCGTCGTCGGTAAACGCTTCCTGGAGGAGCCGGCGGCACGCGAGAAACGTCATGTCCCTGCAGGCGGGACGCCGGCTGTCGCGCAGGACCCAGAACGAGCCGATGCCGAACGCATGTGAGACATCACTGACGGCGGCCAGGCCACTTGCCGCATCACAGCCGGTGGGGCCGAACGCCCGGAGGCGGTGCCGTCCGCCCTGCATCATGAGCCGCACGGCGAGCTCGGGAAGCGTCTGTCGACCCTGTCCGAAGTCGAACCACCGGTTGACCTGCGGATCGGATAGCCACGCGCTGATGTCTTTTACGTCTTTCGCATTGGGCTCACGGAGCCAGCATGCGCCGCATGTTTCCTCCGGCGGTGGTAACCGGTCGACCGGGCCGCCCGTTTCGGGTGTCTGGGGCTGGCTCTTTGCACGTGATCCCTGCATGGCCAATGCCTCAGGCGGACGCTGTGGACGCACTGAATGTGCTGAAAGCGCCGAAGGCGCGAAGGGCTGCATCCACCTTGACCAGCAGCATCGCGAACCAGTGCACGGTCTGCAGTCGTGCCGCTGGCGGCAGTCCTTCCACGTAGCCGTGGCCACCGCAAAGCTGCACCAGCTCGCGCACCACGTCCATTGCTTCAGTCGCGACATGGCGAGCCATCCCCGAAACGGCTGCAATCCGCACCGGCCCGTCCTGCGCTGCAACCGAACGGAGGAACAGGTGAATGGTGTTCGCGGACATCATCATGTCCGCAAGCCGCGCAGCGACGAGCTCATGCGCCGTGAGCGGCTTGCGAAACGCCTGCCGGCTCGTGCAGTAGCCAAGGGCGAAATTCACGCCCTGCTGGATGGCGCCGGAAAGGAGCGCCGCCAGGTAGATTGCCGTGTCGGCGAGCCAGTGCTGTACCGGGTCGTCACCTCCCGCACCCGCTGGTGCCAGAGGCAACGGCATATTGTCGGGCAGTGCGGCGCAGTGCCGTTCGATGAACAGTCCAGCACCTACGGCCATGGACCCCGGGCCGGTCCATTCCTGCGGTAACGTGGTCAGCGCGAGCCGGGGACGTTCACCTTCCATTCGCACCATCATGGCGGGCGATCCGCAGTGCTGACGCAACACATAGAGTCCCGAAGCATCGGCATCCGGAATGCCCAGCGCAATCGATGACGTGCCATCGAGATAATGTCCGATATCCGGATCGGGCAGCCGCTCCAGTGCATCGCATTCACGCAGTGTCATGAGCGCGGCGCTGCTGAGGGTTAGCGCCGCAGCCCGTTCGAGCGGGCCCGCAGCGAACTGCTCAACGACCAGTGCAAGGTCGTGACGGCTCATCCCCAGCCCTCCCAGCCGCTCGGGCAGGATCATGGTCGTGAGATCGAGCGTTGCGGCGAGTGTGACCGTTTTCTCCCACGCCGCGGCGCCTGGCGCGCTCGCGAGCAGCGGCTCGAGCCGCTCGCGGGCGAAGTCCCTCGCGACCATGCGCAGTCGCGTCTGGTCGTCGCTGAGTGCCCAGGAGGCTGGCGTGAGGTTGCCAGTGACGGATTCACGGGATCGCATGATGTTTCTCCGGGTGTCGTGATGTCAAACGAGCATTTCGACAGGCTCGGGATGACTCAGGAAATGCAGCGGGCTCGCCGAGCGGGCGTAGGCGCCCGACTGCCTGACGACCACCAGGTCGCCGATATGCGCTTCGGGAAGTTCGATGTCGTCCGCGAGACGGTCGAGCGGCGTGCACAGGCAGCCCACCACGTGACAGCGCTGCTGTGGCACGCCGTCGGGACGGTTTCCGATGACGACGGGAAAATTGCGACGAAGGACCTGGCCGAAGTTGCCTGAGGCGGCGAGATGATGATGCAGTCCGCCGTCAGTGATGACGAACGTTCTGCCGCGCGAGACCTTCCGGTCGATCACGCGGCATACATAGATGCCGGCCTCGCCCACGAGATAACGCCCGAGCTCGAGGATTGGCGTCATTCCGGACACACGCTCGCATAGTCGCGGGAGCCAGTCGTGCATCGCTTCGCAGACTGCCTGGACGTTCAGCGGCGTTTCGCCCGGGAAATATGGAATGCCAAAGCCGCCGCCAAGATTGACGAACCGGGGAGGCTCCGACAGACCGCGTGCGAGCCGCGCCACGAGATCGGCGCTCTGGCGCTGCGCCTGGATAACGGTTGCCGCGTCCAGGCACTGCGAACCCCAGAAGATGTGAAAACCGGCGAGCGCGACCTGCCTCGCCTGCAGTTCGCGCAGCAGTGCGGGGACCTGGTCGACGTCGACGCCGAATGGGGCCGCGCCACCGCCCATGCGCATGCCACTGCGTCCCACCTCAAAATCGGGATTGATGCGGATCGCCACGCCAGGCTGCACGCCAAGTTCCCATCCGAGCGCGGTGACGAGCCGTAACTGGGTTTCCGATTCGACGTGCACGTTGACGCCGCTTGAAATTGCGCGCCGCAGGTCATCGTAAGATTTGCCCGGACCGGCAAAACCGATGTCCGCAGGAGCGGCGCCAGCGTTCAGTGCGACGGCCATCTCCTGCGCTGAGGCGACGTCAAACCCGTCCACCCGCGCAGCGAGGTAGTGAACCACGGCGGGCATCGGATTGGCCTTGATGGAATAGTGCAGATGCACGCCAGGGGGCAGCAGGCTGCGCAGTTCCCGGATGCGCGTGTCGATGGCCGCGCGCTCGTATGCGAAAAACGGCGTGCGCCCCGCGCGGTCGGCGAGTTGACGCACGTCTACGCCGCCGAATTGCAGCCCCGCAGGCCGCCGGATGAAGGTCAGGCTCACGATGCTTTCTCCCCGTAGCTGCCCGCGAGCGGAGCAAGCCGGGCCCGCAGCGCGGCCCGGTCGAACTTGCCGTTGGGATTGCGTGGGATTTGCGCACAGGTCACGATGTCGCGGGGGACCATGTAGCGCGGCAGGCGCTGCGAGCACCAGTCACGCAGATCGCTGACGTGCGAATCACCAGCCAGCACCACCAGCAACGCGAGGGCTTCGCCAAGCGCGTCGTCCGGCACACCGAGCGCAACGGCCTCAAGGACGAGGCCGCTCGCGTGAACCGTTTCCTCGACTTCTTCCGGGCTGATCCGGTAGCCGGAGCTCTTGATCTGCGCGTCGTTGCGGGCGATGAAATACAGAAAGCCGTCGCTATCGCGTCGCACGAGGTCGCCGGACCAGACTGCCACGTCAGGGGCGGCGCCACCCGGTTTCAGTTCAGGCGAAGGACGGTAACGTTGCGCGGTGCGCGTGGCGTCATTCCAGTAGCCGAGCGTGACGCATGCGCCCACATGCACGAGCTCGCCCGGTTCATCGGGGCCGCAAGGCGTGCCATCGTCGCGAACTACCAGCACCCGGGCATTGGGCACGGCCTTGCCGATCGAGTCGGGCCGCCGGTCGACCTCTTCCGGATCGAGAAATGTGGAGCGAAACGCCTCGGTCAGTCCGTACATGAGGAACGGCCGGGCCTGCGGAAACAGCGCCTGGAGTTTTCGCAGAACGGACAGCGGAAGGCGACCGCCGGTGTTGGCGAAGTAGCGCAGGGTATTGCGCGCGCCGTCGGGCCACGCTGCGCCCGCGAGTTGCATCCATAGCGGTGGCACGCCGGTGATCCCGGTGATCTGTTCACGCTCGCATGCGCGAACGGCGTCATGCGCGGTGAGGTAGTTCAGAAGTACAGCGGTGGCGCCCGCTGACCAGGCGGAGGTCAATTGGCTGAGCCCCGCATCGAAGCTCAGGGGAAGAACGGCGAGGATGCGGTCGGATGGCTCGTGACGCAGATATTCGGCGACGCTCCATGCGCCTTCGAGCAGATTGCGGTGGCTGAGCATGACGCCCTTGGGCAGGCCCGTTGAGCCGGACGTATAGAGAAGAGCGGCGAGGTCTGTGTCGACGCATGCCAGGTTCGACGCGGAAACCGGGGCATCGTCGGCGCGGGTGACATCAAGGTCCGTCCATCGATGAAACCTGATGGTGGGCAGCGCGGCGGGCAGTGCCGCGTCTGGGTGATCCACGACAATCACGTCTGACACCGCAGCGATGCCTTCCGCGCTCAGGGTACGGGCGCGGACCGCGGTGGTCACGAGGCACCGCGCGCCGCTGTCACGAAGCACATGGCCCACCTGGGGCGGCTTAAGCAGCGGATTGATTGGGACGAAGACGCAACCCGCCGCACAGGCCCCGAGCATCGAGACGACTGCCTCAATACGTTTGTCGAGGAAGATCGCGACGCGCTCACCGGGTGTGATGCCGAGGGTAGACAGTGCTTGCGCGAACGAGTGGCTGTGTCGCACGAGCTGGTCGTAGGTCTTACGAACGTCGCCGCAAACGAGTGCCTGCGCATCAGGTGTGCGGCGCGCTGAGGACTGCAGAAGATCAAGGAGATTTCTCATGGCCGGATTAAGGTCTGGGATCAGTGGCGGACCACCATCGCCCCGAAGCAGCCGGCGAATCCGCTCGAGAAGAGCAGCGAGCAGGAGCCCGGTTGCCCGCGTGGCGCGGTGCGGAAGTTGATGAACGGGTCGGCGCCGAACACATGGCCCAGCTGCCCGAAGTTCGCGGTGAAAAGGCGTTCCTGTGGTACAGACAGCATGGTTGCGAGGCGGGACCATCCGCGCAGATTGACGTGATGGGGGAGAATATGAACGAGGTCGTTACTGGTGACGCCCGCCTGTGCGAGCGCAGTGCGCATGGTGGTGAACGCGGACCAGTAGTACCGGTCATCAGGCACCGGTTGCAGGTCGTCATCGGTGCCGCGGAAGTAGCGGGCGTCCGTATACAGATGCAGGCTGACGATGCGGTCTCGCCCGGTGCCGCGCTCAAGCAGGAGCGCGCAGGCGCCGTCGCTGTGCAGCGCCAGATCCTGGATGGCGCGCAGATGATCGCAGCCCGAGCCCATTACGTCAGCGCAGACGACGATTGCCCGGCGGATGGGCTGTCCCTGAACGCAGAGCAGCCGCAACACGCGGATGGCCGCCATCGGTGAGACGCAGTTCTGCTGCATGACCGAAAAGGCGAGCGCGCGCTGCAGTCCCATGCGCGACTGGATGAGCGCCGCGGTACCGGCTGGCGGCGCCATGACGCTGCTCTGGATCGTGTGCGTATACACGAGCGCATCGATGCTTGTTGGCGGCATGCCCGTGTCCTGAAGCAGTGTTGCAACCGCTTCGCACGCTAAGGTCACCGGTGACTGAGCGGCAGCGTCATGGAACTGATGCACGCCGTTGCGCAGTAACGCGCTCGCGCGGGCCTCGGGCAATCCACAACGGTTCACCCAGGCGGCCGCATCGACCGTTCGCGACGGCAGGCTGAACGCGATCGCGGACAGCGACAGCGCGGAGTCGGGCAGGGGCACGGACATCGCTAGCTCCCGCGAAACTCGAGGATCGCGCAGCCGGCCTGTCCCTGGAAGCCGGCCGACCACAGCAGGATGCGCTGGCCGTCGGCGCCGGGCGCCGAGCGCAACAGCGCGTCAAGCTGCGCGGGCGCGTCCGCCGCGCACAGATATCCGATGTCCGCGGGGTCTGGACTCCAGGTCCGGCCTGCGGGCAATCCGGCGCGCGCGCTGATCTTCCGCGCGAGGCTCGCGTTAATACGCGCAGGCACGATCCAGTCGAGTGAGGCGGGTTTGAGGCCCGCCTGCGCACATGTCTTGCGCACGACGTTGACCAGGCACGCTTCGTCGACGAAGGTGTCGCGCGGGGCAGTCTGAGTGGCGGGTGTGCATACCATCACGCTGCGGACGCACCACCCCGGTCCGGCGCGGCGCGTGAGCAGTACAGCGGCTGCGCCATCTGCCAATGCGGCGGCCGTCGCGCCGTGACGGGAGAATGGCGGCAGCCACCGCTCGGCCGCGACGATCAGTGCGGTGCGCATGCGCTCGTCGCCGGCCATCATGTCCGCCACCAGTTGCAGGGCCAGGGAAAAAGACACGCCCTCGAGCTGTCCAATGGCGAACGGTACGCCTGTTGATCCGAGTTCGCTGTGAAGGCGGCCCGCGCACGAAAGCGACAGATCGTGCTCGAAACTGCTGGCACATACGATGATCTGGTCGGGGGCACGATTGTCCTGCGCGGGACATTGCCGGATCGCCTCCATGGCCACCGTTGATGCCATGTCCGAAAGAGTCAGCTGTCGCTCATGGGCGACGCGTGTGGGCGTGGCGGGCTGAGCGAACTCCAGCGAAAAGTCCGGCGTTGCGCAGAGCGTCGCCTCATCCCGCCAGCGCAGCGTGTCCGCGTAGACGGATTGCATCACGGCTTCCCGCATGGAAGGGAACATGGCCGCCGGTGCCTGCACGGGCGGTTCCGGTCGCACCTGAGCTGGGGGCACGTAACGCGCCGTCGCCGCTATGCGGATCTGCCCGTCGCGATGATCAGTTGTGGCGCGCATGGGATTCGACGAAGGAAACGAGGTTGCCGAAACGCATGAAGAGATCGGAGGAGAGGTCTTCCGGCGCGAGCATGAAGCCAAAGCGCTGTTCGAGCTGAAGAAGCAGCTCCGTCATGTTCATCGAGTCGACGCCCACGTCGAACAGGTTCGTGTCTTCGGCGATCAGGTCCGCAGCCATGGTGCTGCCGATGGCCGACAGCAGGCATGACCGGATGGTGGCGGCGATCTGCTCCCGCCCGGGGGCGGAGGTGGTAGGGGGCATGGCGTGTCTCCTGATGAGCTGAGGGGGCTTGGTTATCGGGTCGGGGGGGGGCAGTCGTTACGTGGGTTCCGGGATGTCCCATGGATGCGAGGTCGATCGCTGCGCGGCGCGCGCGATCATGAGCCGCTGCAGGTCGCCGGTACCTTCCATGATCTCGAACGCTTTCGCGTCCCGGTAACCCTGTTCAAGCGAAGGGCAGGCGGCGATGCCGTCGATGCCGGCAAGGTCAATTGCAGCACGCGTCACGCGTGCCGCCACCCGCGAGGCAAAAGCCTTGGTCATTGAGGAATCCATTGACGTGGCGGTCCCCTGGTCGGTCTTCCAGGCCGTGCAGTGGCACAGCAGCCATGCGGCCGTGATCTGACGGTCCATGTCGAGCAGCGACGCTTCGACGCTTGCGGTGCTTTGCCGGCTGTGCACGGGCCTGCCGCCCGCGTCCAGCCAGGCGGCGAGATCGGCGCGGATGCGCCGGCAGGTACCGACCATGACGGCGGAAAGGAGCGGCCGGAAATGGTCCCAGGACCGCTGCGCACCCGAGAAGGCATCGTCGAGCGGCTTCTCGTCGCCGCGCGCAAGCAGTGCGTGGTCACAGAGTTCGCAGTCAGCGTACGAGAGCACGGCAAGCTGCGTGGCACGCAGCCCGGCCATCCGCTCGATGCGTGAGACCATGAAGCCTGGCGTGCGGGAGTCCACCAGGAATGCACGGATACCGTAGCGCCCCAACTGCCGGTTCACAGTTGCGAAGGGTGATCACGCAGTCAGCGCGCGCGCCGTTCGTGATGAAACACTTCGTGCCGTTCAGTACCCACCCACGGTCCGTCTTTCTTGCACTGGTGCGCATCGCGGTGGCGTCCGAGCCGCAATCCGGTTCGGTGATGGCGAAGGCGCCCCAGCGCGGCGTATCCGATCCGAATCGCAGGAAGAAGTCTGAGCGCTGCGCTGCCGAGGCGAGCGCGAGAACAGGCGGCATCGCAAGTCCAGGGCCGGGCAAGGCGAGCGCCAGGCTTGCGTCGGCCTCGCCGAGGTAGGCCATCAGCGTGACCTGCGCCACGAGGCACTGCAGAGCCGGGCAGCCGCCATGCTCCGCTGGCACAAGACTCATGTTCAGGGCGCGCACGTCCTCGCGGCGCCAGGGCGGACCGGCAATCTGGCCAGTCGCGTCCGAGTCGCCGCTCACGGCGCGCATGCTTCTCGCGAGCCGTTCGAGCTCGAGTCCCCGCTCGGCGAGCGCGGTGCTGATGTCTTCGAGGGTGTGAGTCTGTCGCGGCGTCTGTCCATGTCGCGTCATGGCGCGTTCTCCCAGGCGGGCGGGCCTGTGCCCGCGCACGACGTCGCGCCAATCCACGGATGGAGGATGACGTTTGCGCGCCGTGTGACAGTGAGGGTAGGCATCGGGACATGCGCTCGCTACCCCCAACATTAGGAGGGTGCCGCCCGGTGTAGCGTCAAGGCGGCCACGCGGCCGCGTACATGACCGATAATGACGCCGATACGAACGACGACAGGCCAACCACGGGTGCGACGCATGGCAGCACGAAAACAGACGACAGCAGACAAGCCGTTGCTTCGGGCGGACAACACCGGCCCGCGCACGACGAAGCGGGGCGATCAGGTGGCCGAGCTCATCAAGAGCTGGATTAACGATGGAAAGCTGCGTTCGGGCATGCGACTGAAGAAGGAAGCCGAGCTTCAGGAGATGTTCAGCGTCAGCCGCGGTTCCATACGTGAGGCGCTGAAGGCTTTGGAGGTGCAGGGGCTCGTGCATCTGAGCACGGGACCGGATGGCGGGGCGACGATTACGCGCGTCCCGCTCGCCCGGGCATTCCAGGCACTGCAGAATTACCTCTTTTTCGAGAGCATCGGTCTTGAGGATATCTACGCCGTGCGGCGGGTGCTGGAGCCGCTACTTGCGGCAGGTGCGGTGGAGCATCTGACGGACGCGGACCTGGAGGCGCTCGAGCGTAGCGTGGAGGTATGCGAGCCGTTTGTCGCGAGCCACGAGCATGCCCTTGACCAGCGGCACGAGGACATTCATTTTCATGATGTGCTGGCGGGCGCGAACCCCAATGCTTTTCTGCGTTGCGTCTGCCAGATCATCAACCAGATGCTGCACAGTCTGGTCATCGTGGCGGGCAACGTCACACAGCAGGACTACCAGGCGTTCGGGCGACGGACCGCCGCGGCCCACCGGATGATTCTGGATGCCGCAAGGCGGCGCGATGCGAGCGCGGTCCAGCAACTCATGGCGGCACATATGGAAGAAGCCGAAGCGCAGCTTCGCAAGGTGCATGCGGCCTTGCGGCAAAAGCTGGTGCTGGACTCGGATCTGGGCCTGCAGGCGGGCAGGAAGCGCGGCTCGTGATATGGCGATATGGCGTGAGCGGATGCGCGTCAGACAGACCCGAAGGTGCGCGGGGGCGCGGGCTCCTGTTGCGATTGCTGCGCGGCAATCGATGAGGAAAGTGTACGGGCCAGCGCGGCTAACGGAGCCCGTCCGAATGCCAGTTCGAGAATATGGCTTGCCCAGAGCACAAGTGCATCGGCGTGACGGCCACCGACGATCTGTACTCCCACGGGCAGCCCTTCCGCGGTTGTGCCTGCGTAGAGACTCGCGGCGGGAAGCCCGAGCTGGTTGCACCAGGCGGTGAAGTGGGGGAACAGTTCGTTGCCGGCCTGGACTTCGGTGATCTGCATGGCCACGCGCGGATAGACCGGACAGATGACGAGATCGTAACGTTCGAAGAATGCGTTGACCCGGGCACCGAGTTCGCCGCGTTCGATGAGCGCGTCGAGCAGCGCGTGGCGCGAGATGGCAGCGCCCGTGTTGGAGTACGCCCGCAGTGACGGATCGAGTGCGGCGCCGCCGTCGACCATGCCCTCGGTGAGCTGGCGGCAACATGCCGGCCAGAGCGTCGCGTGGACTGCATTGCAACGATCGATGCCAGGCGGATCGTCTGGCCGCACTCGCGCACCGAGCTCGCGGAACGTATCGGCCGCGCGGATAACCGCCTCATGGATAGCGGCCTGCGGCTCAACGGCGAGCCCGAGAGACGGGCTGTACGCCACGCGGATGCCGCCGGGCGTCGGCTTGCATTCGAGCCCGCGTTCATAGTCGCTGCCCTCGAATGGCAACGCGTACCAGTCGCGGCTGTCGGGCCGGCTGATCACGGTCAGGATGCGGGCGGCATCCGCCACGCACCGGGTCATCGGGCCGATGTGGCTTAACAGGGCAAACGGGCCGCGCGGGGCATGCGGGACGCGTCCAAAACTCGGCTTGAAGCCGAACGTGCCGGTAAAGGCGGCGGGGATCCTGATGGACCCGCCACCGTCCGTGCCGATTGCGGCTGGCGCCATGCCCAGCGAGACGGCGGCGGCGGCACCGCCACTGCTGCCGCCGGGCGTGCGTGCGGTATCCCAGGGATTGCGTGTCACGCCCGTCAGCGGGCTGTCTGTGACGATCTTGTGGGCGAAATCAGGCAGTGTCGTCTTTGCAAAGCAGATCGCTCCCGATTCGCGCAGTCTTGCCACGCACGGACTGTCGTGCGAGGCCGGTACATCATCTGTCGCGCGGGAGCCGTATCGCGTGGGCAGTCCCGAGACGGCGACGTTATCCTTGATGCTGACCGGCACGCCATCAAGGGGGCCGAGGGGCCGTTTGCGATGCCATCGTGCCTCGGATTCCCGCGCCATGTCGAGTGCATCCCCGGCGATCTGGCAGAAGGCATTCACTGCGGGGTCGAGCAGCTGAACGCGGTGAAGCACGGCTTGCATGACCTCGACGGGCGACGTGCCGCCGGCCTCATACAGTGCATGAACCTCCCGCACTGTCAGATCGCAAAGGTCGCTGTACATGTCGCCTCCTATTAATCATCATAAATAGACGATAGGCGCGGCTCGAGTTCGTGTCAAGAAGCCGACTACATCAAGAGCATGGGGGTTTACGTGGGCCGAGGGGTAGTTGACATGCGCGGTTTGTGGCCGTAGATTTATGGCCATAAATGTGCGGCGCGGGACAGGCCCGCTCGAACACGAAATGGTTGCGGCCTGCATCGCAAGGAGGGCTTTCGCTGCAGCCAAGAACGTTGGCGGGCAGTCAGCTATCGGTCTAATGCGCGGTTGCGGTCGTTCACGGTATGGCGCATCAAACGACGAGGGTTTCCCGGCGTGTGTGCTGCCAAGCAGGAGCCTGGCGTCGATGAGCCAACTAGTGATGAGCGGCGCGATCCTCGGCCGCTTTTATGAGTTGTGACAGCGCTGCACCGAGCGCGTTGGCGATGTCGAGCAGGGCGTCGACTCTTGCCACCGTTTCGGCGCGCTCGATGAGTGAGACGGTGTTGGGATGAACGTTGGCACGTAAAGCAAGACCCGCCTGAGTCAGTTTCTTCAGTTTGCGGCGTGCGCGGATCTCCTTCCCGAGTGCCTCGAGTAGTGCTTGGTTGGTCATGCGGACTCGATTTGGCTGGGCGCATCGAGTATCGGGGAGCGTGCGTTTTGAAATTCACAATTAATTGTGTATTTTTGTTGGCTTGCTCTGAAATTCACAATATATTGTGATAAATGCGCGCTCCGACATGACGGATGGAGACATGCACTTGGTCTGCGGTGGCTGCCATACGCCGCTGGCAGGAGCAGGGAGGACGTCGGCCTCAACCTGATATGCGAGGGGATAAATGGTAGTGGTACTGAATATTTTGAGCTATGTCAGCATTCTGGTACTGGTGGCGCTAGGGCTTGCCATTGTGTTCGGCATGATGGATATCGTGAACCTTGCTCATGCCGAATGGGTGACCATTGGCGCATACACGCTGGCAGTCGTACAGGCCGTTGGCGGGCTGCAGGCGTTCTGGCTCGCGCTGCTCGCCGCGCCGATAGTCGGGGCGCTCCTTGCATGGTGCCTCGAGCGTTTCATCATCCGCTTGCTCTACGACAGGCCACTGGACACGCTTCTCGCGACCTATGCAGTTGGCCTGATTCTGCGAAAAGCCCTGGAACTCGTTTTCGGCAACCAGCCGATGCTGGTGTACGCACCGTTTGCCACAGCGGTGCCGGTTCCCGGCGGCAACTATCCGGCCTACCGGATCTTCGTGGTCGGTGTCGCATTCGCGGTGACTGCAGGGTGCTGGCTCATATTTGCCCGTACGCGCTTCGGTACGCAGTTGCGTGCCGTGATCCAGCACCGGGCTATGGCCGAGGCTGTCGGTATCGACACGCGTCGTCTGAACCGGATCGCGTTCTGCGGGGGCGCTGCGCTCGCCTCGCTTGCCGGTGTCCTCATCGCCCCGATGGTGTCGGTGGAGTCCCACCTCGGCGTTGCCTATCTCGCCAAGGCGTTTTTTGTGATCGTGCTCGGCGGCATCGGCTCGATCGCAGGCAGTATCCTGGGCAGCGTGGTAATCGGGTCAGCGGAGACGCTGCTGAGCTATCGCCTCGATCCCTCCTTTTCATCGGCCCTCGTGCTGATTCTCTCGATCATCGTCATCCGGTTCAGGCCCCAGGGGCTCGTTCCAGGATTTAGTGCTGGCCATCATCTTCTCGGAAAAGGATAAACGCATGTCTCGAAAATCTGCAGACCGGGGGTGTCCGTGGGTACCACTGCCGCCATTCGCACGCAAGGACATCGCGCCGGTGACATTGTGGGCAGCGGCGGTGGCCGCGGCCACGATCGTGCCGTTCTTTACCGGCGCCTATCTGCTCTCAACCATCCGCGACGCCCTGGTCATGGGACTGCTCGCGCTGAGCTATGACTTTCTGTGGGGGCGGGCGGGGGTGCTGACGCTCGGACACACGACCTTCCTGGGGCTCGGAGCATACGGCTTTGCGGTGGCGACCGTGCAGTTCGGTCAGGCGCCGGTCGTGGGACTGATCACGGGCGTGGTTGTCGCCGCGGCGCTCGCCGCGGTGGTGGGCTACTTCCTGCTTTTTGCGGGCGTGCGGCTGCACTTTTTTGCCATCATCAGCATGGCTGTGCTGATCGTCGCCCAGCAGCTGGCGACGAGCTGGCAGTCGGTCACGGGCGGTGACACGGGCGTTCTAGGTATCCCCGGGCTGTGCGTCAAAGTCGCCGGCCACATCGTAGACCTGAGCGGTCCTATGGCGTCGTGGTACGCGGTGGCCGGGGCTCTGCTCGCTGCGACCGGGCTGATGTGGCTTGTATGCCGCAGCCGCTACGGCAGGGTCCTGGCCGCAATCGCAACCAACGAATGGCGGGCGAAAGCATGTGGCTATCACACGTCGTTTCATCTGCTGCTCGTCTTCGTCATGTCGGCCGTGGTCGCTGCCATTGCTGGTTGCCTGATGGCCGCGTGCTCGGGTGTCGTGGCTCCTGACGTATTTTCGCCGCTGCTCGCGACCGAGGTCATTCTCTGGGTGGCTATCGGAGGAAGAGGAACGACCGGCGGCCCCGTGATCGCCGCCGTCGTCCTGACCCTCCTCAAACAGACGGTGTCCACATACACCGCGGACGGATGGCCGCTGGTTCTCGGTGGCCTGTTTCTTGGCTGTGTGCTGTTCATGCCCAATGGACTGCGTGTGCGCAGCCCCCTGGCCGGAATGCTCCGTCGGTTTCGCCTAACTCCAGGCTGGTTTGCGTTCCATCGTGGCGCAGGCGCACAGGAGGAACGGTGATGGGCGGCTATCTCCTGAAGGGCACGGGGCTGTCGCGCGCATTCGGCGGAATTGGCGCCGTAACGGGCGTGGACGTCGCAATCGCGCCGCGTGATCTGCTGTGTGTCATTGGTCCGAACGGCGCGGGCAAAAGCACACTGGTCGGACTGCTCTCGGGCGCAATCGTGCCTGGCGCGGGCGAACTGTATGTCGACGGCCAACGGATGACTGGCAGACCGATGCACGAGTTCTGCCGGCGTGGGGTGGTCCGCAAGTTCCAGGGCACCAACACGTTCCTCCCGATGAGCGTGCGCGACAACCTGCTTGTAGCGGGTCTGGGCGTCGCCGCTTACCGGGCCTCACCGATGCCCGAACCCGAAGCGGTGATGGAGGAGGTTGGCCTGTCCGGGCAGGGCGGCGAACTGGCTGCGCATCTGCCGCATGGGGAGCGCCAGTGGCTGGAAATTGGCATGGCCATGATGTGCCAGCCCTCGCTGCTGCTGCTTGATGAACCCGCCGCCGGGCTCTCGGCGAAAGAAGCGCAACGGCTCGTGCGTCTTATCCACCGGCTACGCGAGCGATGCGCCGTACTCGCCATCGAACATGACCTGGGGTTCGTGCGGTCCCTGCAGTGCGAGACATGGGTGATGCACAGGGGGAAGGTGGTGCGACGGGGGGCATATGAAGAGATCGCGGGCGATGAGGAGATCCGCCGCATCTATCTCGGGCAGGGGGCCATGCATGCTGCACATTGAGAATCTTTCGGCCGGTTACGGCGACGTCGACGTAATCCATGACCTCACGCTGAACGTGCAGCCCAACGAGGTACTTGGCGTGCTCGGTTGCAACGGTGCGGGCAAGACGACCCTGGTCAAGGCCATCATGGGGTTGCTTCCCCGCGTGAGCGGGCAGGTGCGATTCCAGGAGCAGCCGGTCACTGGGCTGCGCATGCATGAGATCGCCCGACGTGGCATCGGCCTTGTGCCTCAGGGGCGATGGATCTTTCCGAAGCTGACCGTGCGCGAAAACCTCGTGATGGGCACCCGCGCCGCAGGCGGTGCGGACATTCCCGACGAGGTGTTCGAATACTTCCCGGTACTGAAGTCACGACTTTCGCAGCAGGGCGGCACGCTGTCTGGCGGCGAGCAGCAGGTCCTCGCGATCGCGCGTGCCCTGTGCGGCCGCCCGAGACTCCTTCTGCTCGATGAACCGTCTGACGGCGTGCAGCCCAGTCTGGTGGAGCGCATTGGCGAAGTGATTCCCGAACTTTGCCACCGCTCGCAACTTGCGGTGCTGCTCGTGGAGCAGAACCTCGACCTTGTGTTGCGCAGTGCCAGGCGTTGCATTGCGCTCAGCAATGGCCGGCTCGTCCATGCGGGGGCCGTCGAACCGGAACGCGGCGCGCAAGGCACTCACCCGCTTGCGCGCTATCTTTCGCCGGCGCCCGGCAGTGCGCCGGACTCTGCGCCAGATTTCCGGCTCAAAACATCCAGTGAGAACCCGCATGAACCGTCGTGACTTTTCCCGAACATTGCTGCTTGGTGCGACAGGCGCTCTTGCTGCGTCAGTGGTATCGCCCGTTACACGCGCGGCTGAGCCGCTGAGGATCGGCCTGCTCGCGCCGCTGAGCGGGCCCCTCACTCGGGTAGGCCAGGCCAACCGGAGCTGCGCGGCGCTTGCTGTCGACGAGATCAACGCGGCAGGAGGACTGCTCGGGCGGCCGCTATCGCTGAGCGTCGAGGATACTCAGATGTCGACGGCGGTAACGCTGCAGAAGGCGCGGCAGCTTTTCATGCGTGACGGAGTCGCGATGATCACGGGCATGGTGCTGCCCTCTGAGCGGGAAGCCGTCCTGCAGGCATCAAGGGCGGCCGGCAGGCTTGTGGTCTATCCGAACTTCGACGACGGCCGTTGTGATCCCCAGCTTCTCACTACAGGCCTCGCCGCGAGCCAGAGAATCGGGCCACTGGTCGCCTGGCTCATGCGGAGCGGCGGGCTTACCGTCTGCGCGGTCGTGTCCGACATCGGCAGCAACAGGAAGGTACTGGTGCCGCAGTTGCAGGCGGCCCTGGCGCGTTACGGCGGCACCCTCCTTGACGTCTACTGGCTACCTTTTGGCACGCGTGATTACGGCGCGATCCTGCAACGTGTCGCAAGCCGCAACCCCCAGATCGTGTGGCACAGCATCGGCGATGATCCGGTCACCTTCGTCAAGCAGTACGGGTCGTTCGCAATGAAGCCGAAGCTTGTGTCGGATATTGCGCATGAGTCGCTGTCGATCGCGACCGCCGGTGCATCGACGGACACGATCGGCGTGTCGTCCTACTTCATGAGCATCGAAAACGCTGAAAACCGCGATTTCCTCGCCCGGTATACGGCGCGTTACGCCAATGCGCATGATCCCCGCCTCGGCCGGTACGCGGTGGTGCTGCCGCATGGCGAGAACACGTATGCAGGCATTCGTCTCTTTGCCGAAGCCGTCCGCTCAGCGGGCAGTGTCGACGCCGGGCGCTTGCGGGCTGCGTTGCCCGCCGTCTCCATTGCGCTGCCGCGTGGCAAAACCGGTGTGAGTCACGACGCGGGCCATGTGCTTTGCCAGACTCGGATCGGCCAGGCGCTTGCCGATAACAGCTTTTCGATCCTGGAATCCACCGGGCCCGGTGACGCCAGTCTGTGAGGGATAGGCGTCGTGTCATTTCTCCGATGAACAGTATGCGTCTATAACTTAGGAACACTGAATGAATGAAATTATACGCTGAGTGTCGAGCAGATGGTGCTGCTTCGGCAGCGCAGTCTTCTCGCAGTAAGAGGTCATTTGCGCCGTACTGGACCGGGTCGCGAAGCTCGATCCGGTGGTCAACGCCTTCTGCGCCCTCGACGAGGAAAGGGCGATGTCGGCCGCCGGCGAAGCCGAGCGCCGGTGGATGCGCGGCGAGCCACGCGGTCCGCTTGATGGTGTACCGGTATCGGTCAAGGATCTCGTGGCTGTCGCCGGACTTCCGACGCGGCACGGGTCACGGACCGCTTCGCCGGAGCGCGAGCACGCCGATGCTCCAGCCGTTGCACGGTTGCGAGGCGCGGGCGCCATACCGTTTGGCAAGACAACGACTTCCGAGTTCGGCAACAAGATTGTGACCGACTGCCCGTTGACGGGCGCAACGCGCAATCCGTGGGATACGCGGCTTTCACCAGGAGGCAGCAGCGGCGGATCCGCGGTCGCTGTTGCGCTGGGGATGGGACCGCTCTCTCTTGCGACCGATGGCGGCGGGTCGATCCGGATTCCGGCCTGCTGGAGCGGTGTGGTTGGGTTCAAGCCAACGTTCGCGCTCGTACCCGCCGGTGCGGCCACGTCATGGACTGCTCTGTCCACGCTGGGGCCGATGGCACGAAACGTACGTGATGCAGCGCTGATGCTTGACGCAATGATTCACGACAGCGTCGGGGGTTACCCGTTAACGACGGCCGCCTCTGGATACGCGAGCGCCGTCGACGACGGCGTCGCCGGCCTGCGGATCGCCTGGTGCCCCGCCCCGGATAGTGTCCAGGTGACGCAGGACATTGCGAAGTGCGTCGAGAGGGCCGCGGACACGTTCGGCGCGCTTGGCGCCAGAGTCATTCAGGCCGACGTCGCGCCGATCGCAGACTACTACGGCAATGGCCGTATGCATTCGGTCCAGTGGTCCGTGTTCTTCGCCCAACGAGTCCGGCATATGGAAGGAACGGACAGGACACTGCTCGACCCGGATCTTAAGGCACTGGCGGATGCGGGCGCACAGGTGGACACCGCAACGTTCGTCGATGCGCTGCTTGCGCGCCACGCACTCGGCGCATCGATGGATACGTTCTTCGAGCGTTGCGACCTGCTGCTCACGCCGACGTTTCATTGCGGCCCACCTCCGGTTCCCGGTCTGCCCGTCCATCTGCGTCAGGCGCCCGTCCTGACAGCGTGGTGTAACCAGGCCGGCGTGCCTGCGATATCCGTGCCCTGCGGATTCGCCGGGGACCTGCCTGTCGGCCTGCAGATCATCGGGCGTCGGGGCAGCGATGCCCTCGTTCTGCGGGCAGCGCGGGCGTACGAACTGGCGAGGGGGGAGTTTCCGGCACCGGATCCCGGGCTCCAGATCCTGGGCGACACCGGGACCGCGCCATGAACACCCGGATCACGCGGGTCGTGCTCCATCTCGTTGAACGGTGCTCGGAACTCGGCACGCCAGTGACTCCGCCGCACCGTCAGATAGTGGCGGCTGCTGTACTGGAGACGACCAGCGAGGATGCCGCCTGCGAGCTTGACGCGTTATACGCGACGGGCGCCGAGCTCGGCCAGGTGCTCACCGCACGGGCGCTGCTTGCGCTCGGCTGCGGGGGCCAGGACATCCAGGGTTACGGGAAGGCCGCGCTTGTTGGCACAGGGGTACCGCTCGAATGGGGCGCGGCGCTGCTGCATCCGCGACTCGGCAAGGCGGTGCGCGACTGCCTGCCTGGCGCGTCCTCGATCATGCCATCCGTCACC
The DNA here is from genome assembly GCF_000172415.1 of Paraburkholderia graminis C4D1M. Lineage (GTDB taxonomy): Bacteria > Pseudomonadota > Gammaproteobacteria > Burkholderiales > Burkholderiaceae > Paraburkholderia > Paraburkholderia graminis. The sequence goes on along the minus strand of NZ_ABLD01000013.1, from coordinate 58,832 downwards.
AAGCGCGGGTCCGCTGGCGCATGCGTCGATATTCCCCTGCACGGCGTCACGGACATGTGGAGCTTCGACCACTTCGACACGGTGTCGCTGTGCGTACCCGACTCACCGGCACCGGGCGAGCTGCTCATCGCCATTGCACTGGCGGAGCGCGGAAGGCCGCTCGCACGCGTCAGGCCGGGGTGACGCGCGGCGACAAACCGTGCCGTCAGGTAACTGCGCATCAAACGAACAAACGAACAAACGAACAAACGAACAAACGAACAAACGAACAAACGAACAAACGAACAAACGAACAAACGAACAAACGAACAAACGAACAAACGAACACTCACGAGCGATGACGGAGAAAAACATGTGCACGGATGTGTGGGGAAGATGGAGCAAGGGGCTGGCCGCGCTATCGTTGTGCGCCACAGTGGGCGTGGCGCATGCGCAGTCGTCCGTTTCTCTTTACGGGCTGGCTGATGCATTCGCCGGGGTGGTACGTACGCCCGGCTCGGCGGGCAACGCATGGGAGGTCGGCGCAGGTGGGCTCTCGACATCGTACTGGGGCATGTCGGGCGCCGAGGACCTGGGCGGCGGCACGAAGGCGATCTTCACGCTCGAAAGTTTTTACCGGATCAACGGTGGCCAGTCGGGAGCATACAACGGACAGTCATTCTTTGGGCGCAGGGCGTTCGTTGGCTTAAGTGGGCAATTCGGTCAACTGACACTGGGGCGTAATGATTCACTGCTATTCGTCTCCACGCTGCTATTCAACCCCTTCGGCAACTCGTTCGTCTTCTCGCCGATGGTGGTCCACACTTTTGTGGGTTCCGCGATGGGCGCTGCCTCGGTGCAGAGTGACACGGCGATTGACAACTCGATGGTCTACCAGTCGCCGGAGATTGGCGGTCTGACAGGAAGTGTGCTGTACAGCAATGCAGGCATCGCGGGCCATGCCGGGCAGGCGAACTACAGTGCGAACGCGCTTTACTTCGCAGGCCCCTTCTCTGCGACCGCCGCAGTCCAGAGCCTTCACACCGCGTCGCTTTTCATGAATGGCGCCACGCAACAGACCGCGTGGCTGGCAGGAGCGGCATATCGCCTGGAGGCGGTCAAGATTTATCTGCAGTACGAACGGGTGAGCAACAACAACGAGCTCACCGACGATACTGTTCAGGTGGGGGCGAGCGCCCAGGCCGGCACGGGTAGCATCCTCTTCTCCTGGGCGGGTACACTCCGGCGGCCTGCACAGGGCGCAGATGTTCGCTGGTCCACAGTGGTGCTCGGATACGACTACCCGCTCTCGAAACGCACGGACGTCTATGCCGCGTGGCGGTATGACACGATGACCAGCGTCTCGTCTGGCAACAGCGTGGGTGCAGGCATCAGAATGAAGTTCTAGTCGACCGTTGCAGCATGCAGGCATGCCCGGAAGACCGGGCTTGCGGCAAGGCCGTATGCCGGCGAAAGAAAACTGGCGGGTCGGGCACACCGGAATCCCTCCATAGCGCGCCCGATGACGTCTCGGATCCGGGCGGCGCGGGTTGCAACGCGTCGCAATCACGCCGCGAGCGCAGTCGAAGCGTGACGAAAGATCCCGGGAGCGCAGCCGCGCGGCGTCGCTGGCGATTTCTCTGAGGCGCGCATGAATCGCTTTGGGGGGTGCGCTCGGACCGCTCTGCCGGCCTGCGATGCCCTGTAGCTGTTCCCGTGTCGCATGCTGATGCTCAACTGCCTGCTGACGCAACAATACATCAGGCGCCGTTGCCGTCGTTGTTGCCTGCGGGCAAGCACCCGATCAGACCGGACATGGCCTTAAATTCGTACCCGCAGTCTTCGCACACATATTCCTGGTAGACAGTGCAGGCGGCTACCGCACAAGCCCCCATCGTGACATTGATCGCGAGAATTATCGCCGTCGAAGGCGGATACCGTACGCGTCGCCCGCGCGCCGTTGGCAACCCCCGACGGGAGTTTCCCGTCGATAAGACGGGTTTGGAAACCGCACGCGAGTGCTGCTTGAATTCCCCCATGCACCGGCAAGCCGAGGCCGGCATTTTTTGTCGGGGGGAAGGCCATGTCAACTGCAAACAGTGAGGCACGGAGAATCCTGCGCCGCAAACAGGTGGAAGAGAGAACGGGCCTGTCGCGCTCAACGATTTACCGTCGCATGCAGGCAGGAACGTTCCCGCGCGCGATTGCACTGGGCGGCCGCCTGGTGGGATGGCGTGCGGCAGACATAGATCAGTTTCTGGAGAATCCCGCGCGTTACCGGGCACCTGCGCCTGTGCGCGAGCAGAGCGTGGATGGCGCGTCATGAGTCGCGACCTCGCTTTGGCACCTCTCCGCCAGCGGCTCGAGAACTGGGGTAACGCATCGCGCGGCGCCTATGATCCGGTCGATGCGGCCCGGATCACGAAAGCCTGGCAGACACTCCACATCCGGCATCGCGACATGCTGCGCATGGTCTATCTGTGGCACGCGCCCCGGGAGGTGGTCTGCCGTCGGCTGCGTATTCCGCGGCGCCCCGCCCAATGCTTCGAGCTTGAGCTCGCCGCTGCCCAGGCGGCGCTCGCGCGGGCCCTGGAAGGCGCGAGCCGGGATCGTGGAGGCGGCTGATCGCCGGGACCCAAACAGATAGTGGGCGCATCGCCGGGCCAATTCGTGCAGATGCGCAGCCGGCAGGTTGTGTCAGTGGCTGACGCCGCTTTGTACGGAACATTGGCATGACGGCTGGACGTTAAAATTTTTTCGGGATGCCGTGCGACGACCTGAGAACACGTGGGTAGAGGCAGTTCCAGCGGTGCGCCTGAGGGCACTTGCATAGCGCCCCGCGCTCGCCTAGATTGAAGCCAACAATCTGATCCGGTCAACGTGCGTAGCACGACCGAGTACGCGTTAGCGGCCCCGCAGTTCGATGTCTGTGCGACGACGTGGTGCGTGTGACGCATTCGCAAAAAAGCCTGCATGTGCAGGCTTTTTTGCTTTCTGATGCCGATCCAGTGATCCCCCGTTGAGCCCGCGGTCAGCCTCACGGGCGCCGCGGGCTTCTTTTTCTTCGCAGGTTCATCGACAGAGGGTGCGGCTGAGGATGATGAACCATGAAATCGCTTGCGATGGTTTCTACAAGGAGTAATTCGGGCAGGACGATGCTGACCTGTCTGCTTGCCCGTCACCTGCATCGTGAGAACCACTGGCGCGTGCTCGTGCTGGAGCTCGCTGAGCCGCCGCGCTGCGCACAGATGCTCGCCAGATGCGGACATGACAGGACAGCCTCCGGCAATCGCGTGCCCGGTCTGCCTGAGTGCGCCCAACCGATAACCGGTGGATGCCTTCGCGTCCTCAGCGCCGACGCCATCGACGCTCTGCGCTCGCGTGATGACCCCGCACGCACCCGCTATTACGCGAACCTTCGTCATCTGCTGTCTGCGGTAGCGCCGTGGTTCGACGTGTGCCTGATCGATGCACCCCTCCTGCCGGACCTGCGTGCTGTGTGTGCGGAGGCGCTGGCCGATGCGGTGCTGAGTCCGCTCGCGATATCGCCGGAATGTGTCGAATGCGCGTGCGCGGTGATCAACGGCACATACGGAATCCGCAATGTGCGCGCGCGACTGAATCCGGCCCTGTGCTTTGCCGGGCTTGTGCCGGTGGTCGACATCTCTTCGCCGATGGACGAAGCGTGGGTCAAGGTAGTGGAAACGACGCTGCGTGAATGGCTGATCGTGGACCGGGTCTTTCCCCGCGGATACGCCTGGCTGCCCCGTGTGACGTCCATCCGGCGTAATGCAAAACGTCCGGCGCTGCACAGCCGGGCCGCCGCACAGGACGCGCGGATACCCGAGGCCTCACCGACGGTGACCGCCTGTCTGGATGCGCTCTCACGGCGGCTTGATGCAATCGGGAGCGGTGCGGTGCACACCCTTCACGATACGCAGGTGTGCGATGCGTGACGCGGCCATCTCATTCGACATTGCGATCACCGGTCACGCGCTGCTGCGGGCGTTGCGCCGCTGGGCTACCGTCATCGCTGTATTCGTCGCTGGGTCAACCCTGGTGCCTGGCACTGCCCGTGCCGACGACTGGGGCTGTCAGGTGATCCTGTGCCTGTCCAATCCTGGCGGCCCTGAACAGTACGGCGAGTGCGTCCCGCCAATCGAGAAACTGTGGGCGGCCTTGCGCCGCGGCGACCCTTTTCCGGCCTGCGACTTCCGAGCAGGCGGCTTAGATGCCACATCGGCGGTGAACGTCTTTGCGAATGCCGGTTACTGCCGTGAGGATCTGCTGTACTGGGGTGGCCCTGAGCGCAGCGAGCTGCTGTGCAATGCGCGTGGCGCGATCAACGTCGAGATCAACGGCGCACTGTACACGCGGGTCTGGTGGGATGCGAGAGGCGCGGACCGCACGATCACGGAATTCTATGGGACCGGCAGTTCGGCTGTTCCTTATGACCCGACCCGGTCGGCACGCCTCTTTCTCGGGCGGGACGGGAGTTCTGGCGGACAGGGAGGTGGCCAATGATTCCGCTCGCCGCATTTCTCGCGCTGACACAGCAGTGCGCGCCGCCCGTGGCGCCCTCGACGATGGCAGCCGTCGTGCGGGTCGAGTCAGGCTTCAACCCGTACGCGATCGGCGTGGTAGGGGGACGCCTCGAGCGGCAGCCCGCAAATCTCGATGAGGCTGTTGCGACGGCACGCGCACTGCAGAGCGGCGGATGGGACTACAGCGCAGGGCTCGCACAGGTGAACCGCTCGAACTGGGTCAGGCTGGGGCTGACGCCGCAGGCCGTTTTCGATCCTTGCCTCAATCTCGCCGCCGGTGCTGCCATTCTGCAGGGCTGCTTCGAGCGCGCGAGCCCCAGATATCCGCAGGTGCAGGACGCATTGCGCGCGGGCCTTTCATGCTATGCGAGCGGCGACTTTTCCACGGGTTTTCGTACGGGCTACGTGCAACGGGTCGTCGCTGATGCCGCGCGCCCGGAACTTTTGGTTCCTCCGACGACCGCCCGCGTTCCACCCATTCGCGTGATTCCGTCCGGTCGGCAGGGCGCACCCTCCGATGCGTCGCGCGTCCCGCGTCCAACGCCATCGACCAGGAACGGGGAGCGAAACAGCCCGACCGGTGTAGTGGATGACCTGACGCAGGAAAGTGCCGTCGTCTTCTGACGGAGTAGAGCACGATATGTGCAGCAGGAGTATTTCATGAAATCAGGACTACAGATCAAGTGTGCGGCGATGGCGAAGGCGACGCGGGTTCCCGCGTCGGCGCGAGCCGGCCGGAACGGGCTCGGGATTGCGGCGCTATTGACGGTGACAGTAACACCGGCATACGCGCAGCTCTCGCAGGTCAACACACTGCTTACGACGATCCAGACCACGCTGCTCAGCGTGGGTGCGGTGGTGTGTTCCATCTCGATCATCTGGGCGGGCTTCAAGATGATGTTCCAGCACGCACGCTTTGGCGACATCGCCAACGTGTTCATCGGGGGCCTCTTTGTGGGCTGCGCCACGGTGATCGCAGCGATGCTGATCCCGACGAGCTAAGGCGCAGGCGCATATGAAGCCGCATATGAATCCGGATACGAATCCGCGCATGAATCCACTGTGCGATCCGGTCTTCAAGGGCTGCACACGACCGGCGATGCTCTGGGGGGTGCCGCTCGTGCCGTTCCTGATCGTGGGCGGCAGCATCCTGATTCCCGCGATCTGGGCGCTGCTCGCGAGTCCGCCGGTGGGTGTCGGCATTGTGCTGCTGCTGATTCCCGTCTTCGTCACGATGCGCTCTGTCACGCGCCACGATGACCAGCGCCTCACGCAGCTCGCATTGTGCATCCGTATGGTGTCTCGCCAGCGCAACCGCCGCTTCTGGGGTGCGCACGCCTACGTGCCGTTGCGCATCAGGAGGAGGTGCTGACATGCGCGTACAGCCGCAACTTGCCGACGTGGCCGGACGCGAGGTCGTGCTCGCGGACTTCGTGCCGTTTTCCTCGCACGTCACCGACCACGTGATCCGCACGCGCGAAGGGGACTATCTGCGTGTCTGGAAGATCGCGGGCATCGCCTTCGAAGCGGCTGATCCAGGCGACATCCTTGTGCGTCACGAAGGATTTAACCAGCTGGTGCGCAGTCTGCCGGGTGGCCACACGGGGCTCTGGTCGCACCGGATACGCCGGCGCGTCACCGACCACTTCGCGACGCCGTACGGCAACCGGTTCTGCGAGGAACTCGCGACGCGCTACTACGCGAGCTTTGCCGGCTACCGGATGATGGCCAACGAACTGTACCTGACGCTCGTCTACCGTCCGCACCGCACGCGCCTGGGGCGTTTCTTCAGTCAGGCGGCACGCCGCACCCCCGCTGATATCCGGCGGGACCAGCACGAAGCCCTGAAGGTGATGGCAGAGCTTGCCGCCCAGCTCGAGTCAGTCTGAAGCCCTGGGACCCGGTGGCGCTCGGTGTCTACCGCAGCCGATCCGTTACACGCAGCGGCCGGTGCGTTTCTCGTCGGCACTGGAGTTCCTCGGCTATCTCGTGAACGGTGGATGGGAGTCCGTGCCTGTCCCGTCGGGCCGTATTGCGGAGGCACTGCCGACGTCGCGGCTGTTCTTCCGGACGGAGAAAGTCGAGATCCGCATGCCGGGGGCGACGCGTTATGCGGCGCTACTCGACCTTAAGGACTATCCCGAAGAGACAGAGCCAGGGATCCTCGACGGTCTGCTCTATGGCGATTTCGAGTATATCGAGACCCAGAGCTTCACGATCCTTGACCGGCCCACGGCGAAGGAGGCGCTCGAACGCCAGCGCAACCAGCTGATTGCGGGCGAGGATGTGGCGGTGTCGCAGGTTCAGGCCATGGATCGGGCGCTGGATGACCTGGTCAATGGTGATTTTGTGCTCGGCGAATATCACTATTCACTGGCCGTGCTCGGCGACCGGCCCGATGAGGTCGCGCGGCACGTGGCGAAGGCGCGCACACAGCTCGCGGACGTGGGCTTCCAGACGGCGCTCGTCGATCTGGTGGCGGACGCAGCGTGGTTCGCCCAGTTGCCTGGTAACTGGCGCTACCGACCGCGCGAGGCAAAGCTCACTTCGCGCAATTTCTGTGGGCTCGCAAGTCTGCACAACTTCGCGACCGGCAAGCGTGATCGCAATCCGTGGGGCGAGGCGATCACGATCGTCAAGACGCCGAGCGGCCAGCCGCTGTACCTGAACTTCCATGCGACGCCCGAAAAGAAGGACTCGGGCGACGAAAAGGCGCTCGCCAACACACAGATCATCGGTCAGGCGGGTGCCGGCAAAACCGTGCTCGAGCTTTTCCTGCTCGCGATGGCGATGAAGTATGGCCTCACGGGCGTCGTCTACGACAAGGACCGTGGCACCGAGATCGCGGTCCGGGCGATGGGCGGCCGTTACACGGTGTTCCGGCGGGGGGTCCCGACGGGTCTGAATCCGTTTCAGCTCGATCCTGACGAGGCCGTGCTGGATTTCTGGGAGCGGCTGGTGCGCCGTCTGGTCGACACCGGCAGCCTGCTGTCGGCGAAGGATGAACTCGACGTTTCGCGTGCCGTGCGGGAGGTCGCACGCATGGAACGGCGGCTGCGGCGGCTGTCGATGGTCCGGCAGCTGCTGCCCGCCGTAGGCGAGAACAGCCTGCATGCGCGCCTGACGAAATGGTGCGCTGGCGGGCGGCTGGGGTGGGTGCTCGACAACCCGTCGGACCTGCTCGATTTCAGCGATAACCAGCTGTTCGGATTCGATGATACGGAACTGCTCGACGATCCGGAGGTGTCGACGCCAGTCACGATGTATCTGCTGCATCTGACTGAAAGCCTGATCGACGGCCGGCGCTTTGTGTATGTGATGACCGAATTCTGGAAACGCCTGGGCGATCCCGTCTTCACGGATTTCGCAAAGGACAAGCAGAAGACGATCCGCAAGCAGAACGGTCTGGGCATCTTCGATACGCAGTCCCCGGCCGATCTGCTGCGAAGTGACATCGCGCGGGCCCTGGTCGAGCAGACGGCCACCTTCTTTTTCCTGCCGAATCCGCGCGCTGACTACGATGACTACGTGCGTGGCTTCAAGCTGACTGAGGCCGAATTCAGCATCGTTCGGTCTCTCGGCGAGAACAGCCGCCTCTTCCTCATGAAGCAGGGTCACCGTTCGGCCATCGGCAGGCTGGATCTGGCTGGACTCGGTGATGTGCTCGACGTGCTGTCCGGGACGACGGACAACGTTGAACTGCTCGACGGGATCCGTGCGGAGGTCGGCGACGATCCTCTCGCGTGGCTTCCCGTGTTTCATGAGCGACTGGCGAAGCGTCGCGCGACCGGGCCCACACCCAGCGCGCGGGCCCGGCGTCTGCCGGAAAGAGGTGCGTGATGAGCGGCCTTTTCACCGCGGTCGGCGGCACGCTCGAGAACGGCATGTCGACGTATGTGACGAGCGTGTCCTCGGCCGTGTCTGGCGCGCTCGTACCCGTAGTCACAACGGCCCTGACGATCTGGGTCGTCGCATACGGGTTTGCCGTGGTGCGCGGCGAGGCGCACGAGTCGGTACCGGCATTCGCATGGCGCGGCCTGAAGGTGGCCATCATGCTTGCCTTTGCACTCGGCTCGGGCATCTACCAGTCACAGGTCGTCACAGCAGTGGAAGGCGCGACGACGGGCCTCGCCCAGACGATCCAGACCGCGGCGGCCAATGCCGGCACAGGCAACCCCGGCTGCGGAACAGTGACTGGCAGCAGCGTGGCAGGCTCGAGCGCGTCGGCCATTTATCAGACCCTCGACTGCTACGACCGTCAGATTGATCTGGTGATGGATGCGTACTTCAACAAGGCAACGCACGAAGGACTAAGCATCGCTGGCATCGTCGCAGGCATTGGCGATTTCGCCTGTGGGCTGGTGGCGGCACTCGGCGCTTCTGTTTTTCTGATCGTCCTCGCATTCGAGGTCGTGATGGCGAGGCTGCTGCTGGACCTGGTGCTCGGCCTTGGTCCACTGTTCATTGCCTGTGGCGCGTTCGGCGCGACCGCGCGATTCTTCGAGGCGTGGACCGCGAAGCTCGCCAACTATGCGCTACTGCAGGTGCTCATTGCAGCGTTTCTGGGCATGGCATTGACGGCGTTTTCAGCAGATCTTGCGCCGTTCGGGGTGACGACCGCGTCGCCCGATACGAATGCTTCCGCACTGACAGGGGCTGTTCAGGGTGCGCTCGAGAACGCTGCATCCTGGGGAGCGGGACTTGGGATGTGCGCAACTGGCGTGTTGCTGGCCACCATCGGCTGGCAACTGCCCGCAGTTGCGTCCGGTCTGGCTGGCGGCGCCACGTTGTCCGGGTTCGGCGCCTTCGCTGCGGGATACGTTGCACGGCAGGCACTTCGCGGCGTCGGCACTGCGATGCGCTTCGGACACGGTCCGCCGCAGCCGGGCGGAAAAATTTCCGATGGCGCCGCGCGAAGCGGTTCGATCCCAGCCTACCAGCGCGCAGCTCGTGAGCACCTGGGCGGCCAGGGAAACGATGGAGGGTCAACATCATGATCACTTCAGGTGTACGCCGCGCGCTGGTAGCCGCTGCGGCAGTGACGACCACCGGTCTGTCTCCCGGCGTCCGTGCGCAGGGAATTCCTGTGTATGACGCGCAGAACGTCGTGCAGGCCATCGCGACCGTGGCGCAGCTGAAACAGCAGGTGCAGCAGGAGCTTCAGCTATACCAGTCGCTCAGCGGCACGCGAGGCTTCGGCGAACTGATGAGCAATCCGGTCCTGTCGAAGTCGCTCCCGCCGAACTGGCAGTCCGTCTACGCGGCGATCCAGAACGGCGGCTATGCGGGGCTGACTGGCAGCGCGCAGACGTTGCGCTCGGCCAGCAAAATTTACGACTGCGAGGACCAGAGCGGCATCGACCAGCAGGTTTGCCAGCGCGCGCTGAACAAGCCTTTTCAGGACAAGGCATTCACAACCCAGGCGTACCAGACCCAACTTCAGGAGCTCGATCAGATCGAGGCCCTGATGCGGCAGATCAATGTGACGCAGGACCAGAAAGGCATCGGGGAACTGCAGGCTCGCATCCAGATCGAGAGCGCGGCAGTGGCCAACGAGATGACGAAGCTGCAACTCTTCAGGATGCTGGCCGAAGCAGAAGACCGGCTCATCACCGGGCAGCAGCAGGAACTCGTGCTTAAGCGCGCCGGCAATACGGCACGGCTGCAGGACCAGATGGTGCCTGCGAGTTTTGGCAACTGAGTTTGGCAACCGAGTCCGCAAACCGAGGAGGCTGACATGATCCGGTCCGTCGTTCCAGTCCTGGCAATCCAGTTAGTCGTACTGATTAATGGATGCTCGGGAAGCCTAGCCAAACCTGTGTTGCCGGACGGTTCACACCGCGTTCCGGTGAACACTGTGCCGCCCGTTCCACCATCGGATGGAGGCGGCCATGAACAGTGACCGCGACGTGCGCGAGTCAGGTGATTATCGCCGGGCACTCGATTTCGAGGTGTCGGTCACGCACCTACAGGAGCGCTCGGAGCGTCGGGCATGGCACGTGGCGGCGGCTTCCGTGGTGGTCGCTTTCCTCTGTGCGGTTGCACTGGCCGTGATGGTCCCTTTCTACCGGGTCGTGCCGCTGCCCATCGAAGTCGACCGTCTGACCGGTGAGGCGCAGGTGATCGACGTACTTGACGCGAAGCAGATGCGCATGCGCGACGTCGAGGACAAGCACTGGGTGGAGGTGTACGTGCGCTCGCGCGAGCGTTACGACTGGGGCCTTCTGCAGATGGACTACGACCGCGTGCTTGAAATGAGCGACGACCGTGTGGCGCGGGACTACCGGGCGATCTACAGCGGCCCCGACGCACTGGACCGCCAGCTCGGGGCGAACACGCAGCGGCGCATCCGCATCCTGTCGACGACGCTCGTGCCGAACGAAACTGGGCGTGCCGTCGTGCACGTCGAGCGTACGACGTGGAAGAACGCCATCGATAACGCGGAGCCGCCGCAGCGCTTCGTTATCACGCTCGCCTTCACTTACCGGCCGACCGCCTTCACGCGCGAACGCACGGCGATCGAGAACCCGTTCGGGTTCAGGGTGACGGCATACAGCCGCGATCCCGAATACACGCCTGCGGCGTCGGCACCTGCGGCGTCGGCGACATCGTCACCTGCTGCGGGCGGTGCGTGATGAGAAGGGGCAGGCTAATGCGAACCGTCGCGGTGGCGGCAGTGCTGGGTGGAGGCTCTGCCGGTGCCTGCGCCTATGACGTACCAGGGTGGTCTGGCGACTCGCGCGTGCGGCAGGTCGTGTACCAGCAGGACCAGGTGGTGCGGATTGTGGCGCAGCGAGGTTTTGCTACACACATCGCACTCGACCCGGCCGAGCACATTCTCGTGGTGGCCCCAGGTGACCGGGACGGCTGGCAGGTGGTTGCAAACCGCGGCGACCACGACGTCTACCTCAAGCCGCAGCTCGCCGCACACGATACGAACCTGGAAATCCGCACTGACCGGCATAGCTACAGCTTTGACCTGATCGTGCTGCCGCTTAAGGCCCGTTTCGGTAACGACGACGAGATGTACCGCATCACGTTTGTCTACCCGGACGCGCAGGCAGCGAAGACAAAGGCGGCAGACGATGCGGCGCTCGTGCGCGAGCGCCTCGCCCGGTCGCCGGTGGTACGCAACAGTGCTTACTCGATGCAGGTGATGCCGCACTCGGCGGACATCGCGCCGAGCGCCGCGTGGGACGACGGTCGCTTCACTTATATCCGCATTCCGGACAACCGCCGCATCCCGGCGATCTTCCGCGTGGCCGACAACGACAGCGAGAGCGTCGTTGACCGGCACATGGAAGAGGACGTCATCGTCGTACACGAGGTGGCCCGGCGTTTCGTGCTGCGTCTGGGCGACGAGGTGGTCGGTCTGTGGAACGACGCGTTCGATGTGGACGGCGTACCACCAGCAAACGGCACGACGGTGAACGGTGTGAAGCGTGTCCTGCGGAGCGACGGCCATGAATGAGCAAACGCCGCGCAATGTGATTGCGCCCGGGGTCGGGCCCGGGAGTGACCGTGAAAAACTCCCCGGTGCCATCAACGGTGAACTCCAGAGCCAGCCCGCAGATCGCGGCATGCCGGAGCTTGGAGAGCACAGCGGCCGCCGCCGTGCCTGGTGGCTTGCGCCGCTGATCATCGTGGCCCTCGTGACCGGCGGAGCGGTCTGGACGGTCCACGGCTTCCTCGCACGGCGCGATGCAGCGCAGAAGGCGAGGCGCGATGCCGTCCAGGACCAGCCGGTGCAGGGGCGGGTCTTCGCGGAGGGCAGCCCGCCAGCTTCGGTGGCCGTCGCAGTGGCGAGTGGGCCGGCGGCAGCGACCACGGGTGCGCCGGCTCCCGCTGCCGTGGCGCCCCGCCAGGTGCCGGTACGTTCGCTACCCGCGCGTAGCTACTACGACGCACCGCTGATCGCGGGGCAATCCGGTGGACCGGGCAATGGCGACGCCGGTTCTGCCGCGTCAGCGCCCGGCTCCTCAGGCGGCACGCAGCCAAACCTGATGCCCGCGGCCGGCGGCCTGTCCCAGGGCAGCAGCCCACTCGCCCAGGCGTTGACGCCGACGGTGACGCCCAAAGTGCGCGCGGGGTTTCTCGGCAATCGCAGCCTGATTCTTGCCGAAGGCGCCAAGATCGATTGTGCCGGCGATACGGCATTCGATTCGACGCAGGCGGGCATTTCGACCTGCACGGTGACAAAGAACGTCTACTCGGATGACGGCCATGTCGTACTGATTGAGCGCGGCTCGCAGGTCAACAGCGAATACCGCTCGAACCTCGCGCCCGGACAGAAGCGGGTGTTCATCCTGTCGGCGCGTATCAGGACGCCCGAAGGGGTCACCGTCGAGATCGATTCTCCTGCGGCCGACTCGCTGGGGCGCATCGGCGTGAGCGGCTACGTGAATAACCACTGGAGCGAGCGTATCGGCGCGGCCATGCTGCTCGGCATGACGCAGGACGCGATCGGCTATCTCGCGACCCGCGGCGGCAACAGCAACGGCCCGGTCGTGTTCGAGAACACACAGCAGCAGGGCAATGACATGGCCTCGCGCGTGCTCGACAGCACGATCAACATTCCACCGACGCTGACGCAGAACCAGGGGACCGAGTTCACGATTATCGTCGCCCGGGATCTGGACTTCAGTCCCGTCTATGCACTCCAGCCGGAGGGCGCGCAATGAATGCGTCGCCCGATATTCTGAATGACGCAGCGATGCGGGCCGACATCCCACTGCCGAGGCTGGCAGACGATGCTTCGGTGCGCGAGCTGATGCGGCCGTTTGCAGGACTGCTCAATGACGCGGCTGTCACCGAACTGGTGATCAACCGGCCACAGCGGGTGCTGACCGAAACCCATCTCGGATGGCAGGCACACGACTGTAGCGACCTCGACTTCGAGCGCCTCATGTCATTGGCAGTGGCGATCGCCACGCTTACAAACCAGGAGGTATCCGCGCAGCATCCGGTGCTCTCCGCACTGCTGCCGGGTGATGCGCGCGTCCAGATCGTGATCCCGCCGGTGGTCCCTCCCCGGACTGTGTCGGTGACGATCCGCCGGCCGTCCTCGCGCGAGAAAACCCTCGACGCTTACGGAAGCGAGGGCCTGTTCGCCCAGACACTGTGGCGCCGCCCGGCTGGACTCAATGAGGCGAGGCCGGCACTCCGCCCTTTGGGCCGCGACCTCGTCGGGTGCCTTGAAGCGCGCGATTTCCCTGCGTTCTTCGAGCTGGCGGTGCGCGGCCGGCTGAACCTCGTGATCGTGGGCAGCACGGGCTCGGGCAAGACGAGCTTCATGAAGACGCTGTGCCGGTACATCCCAGCCACCGAGCGCATCGTGACGATCGAGGACGTGCGGGAGCTATTCATCGCTCACATCGAGAACTGCGTCCACCTCATTTACAGCAAGGGCGGGCACGGCCACGCGCGGGTGACGCCTGCGGATCTGATCGCAAGCTCAATGCGCATGCGTCCTGATCGTGTGCTGCTCGCCGAACTGCGGGGCAGTGAGGCCTACGACTTCCTGAAGCTGCTGACGACCGGGCACTCCGGTTCCATCACGAGCTACCACGCGTCGAGCGCATCGGTCGCCATTGAACGGTTCGCGCTGATGGCGAAGGAGCATCCCGAAGCCGCCACATGGGACGACGCGGCGCTGCGCCGGCTGCTTTTCATGACGATCGATGTGGTGGCGCACATGGAGGTCACCGCGCTCTTCGATGAGTCCGGCGCGCAGACCGGCCGGCGCTGGTTGATGACGGAAGTCTGGTTCGATCCGCTGCGTGGCCATCGGGCGGACTATCAGACGGACTGTCAGGCGGACTTCCGGTGAAAGGGGGGCAGGTCATGGACATCGGAAAAGCAAGTGGAACAGGACGGTCCGCCAGCAGTCGGCTCCGGTACCACGCGCTGCTCGCGCTCCTTACCCTTGCAGTCATGGTCGCAGCGGCAGGGGGACTGGCGCTTGCGCTCTGGCTGGCATCGTTTTTCTTCGTCGCGAGTCAGCATGTCAACCCGCTTCATGCGGGGTTTCGCGCGTGGCCCGATGCTGCGTTGGCCTGGCATGACGGACGTCTGCAAGGACAGGGGCGGCGGCTTGCCGGTGCTGCGCTGTTCGGCGTGCTGCTGGCATTCGGCGCACCGGCGCTCGCCCTTTACACACTTCTCGAACAGTCCGGGCGCCGGCGGCTCTATGGCAGTGCGCGGTTTGCAGACGAGGCGGATATCCGCCGGGCAGGGCTGTTATGAGCGCGGCGACGCTTTCAGGCGGAAATCCACGCGGATACGCTGGGCCTGCGCTCGTCGTGGGCATCTGGCGTGGCCGCTATCTGCGGTTCACCGGGCAGCAGTTTGTGCTGCTCGCCGCACCGGCCCGTTCGGGAAAGGGGGTGGGCATCGTGGTGCCTAACCTGCTCAGCTATCCCGATTCGGTGGTGGTGCTGGACATCAAGCAGGAGAACTTCAACCTCACTGCGGGATTCCGTCGTGCACACGGGCACGATGTCTACCTGTTCAACCCGTTTGCGGAGGATGGCCGGACGCACCGGTATAACCCGCTCTCTGCGATTTCGGATGGGGTATTTCGCGTTGGCGACATTCTTGCGATCGGCTACGCGCTGTATCCGGTAGGCGGCCATGACGACTTCTGGAAGGACCAGGCGCGCAACCTGTTTCTCGGCATCGTCCTGCTGCTGTGCGAGTGGCGCGATGCGCGCCGCGGCGGCGACACCGAGGTGCCCGACTATCCGGTCACGATGGGCGAGGTGCTGCGGCAGTCATCGGGCAACGGCATGCCGGTCAAGGCATACCTGCAGCGGGCGCTCCTGCAGACCCGGCGGCTCTTGAGTGGCGCTTGCGTCGATGCGCTCAACCGCTTTCTCGCGAACGACGACAAGGTGCTCGCGAGCATCCTCGCGACCTTCAATGCGCCGTTGACCATCTGGGCCAATCCGGTTGTCGACGCCGCAACGAGTGCCAACGACTTCGACCTGCGTGACGTTCGCAAACGGCGCATGTCCATCTATGTCGGGATCACGCCGGATCATCTGGGCGAGGCGGCGCTGCTTGTCAACCTCGTGTTCTCGCAGCTCGTGAATCTGAATACGCGGCAGTTGCCCGAGGACAATCCGCAGTTGAAGGTTCAGTGTCTGCTGCTGATGGACGAATTCACGTCGGTTGGCAAGATCCACATCATCGCCCGCGCGGTCGCCTACATGGCGGGCTATAACCTGCGGCTGCTCTCGATTGTGCAATCCGTCTCCCAGCTCGAATCGGTCTATGGCCGGGCCGATGCCAGGACGTTTGTCACCAATCACGCGATGCAGATCATCTACGCGCCCCGTGAGCAGAAGGACGCGAACGAATATTCGGAGATGCTCGGTACCTTCACGGAGCGCTCACGCACTGTGAGCCGGTCGAACGCGGTCTTCGGTGGCCGCGGCGGGTCGAGCGAGAGTTTTTCCGAGCAGCGCCGTGCGCTGCTGCTGCCGCAGGAGCTCAAGGAACTCGGGCACGACAGGGAAATCATCCTGCTCGAGAACACGAAGCCGATCCTCGCTGAGCGCATCTGCTACTGGCGCGATCCGGTCTTCACGTCGCGCATGATCGCGGCTCCTGCGATTCCGGCAATGAACCTCGTGCGTTTCACCGCCCAGATTGAGCGGCGGTTAAGGAGTGTGCAACCTGAAGACCTGGATGAGGCCGGCATCGTACATATCTCTCCCGACTATCTGGAAGTGCTGCAGGCCTGGGATTCGCGGGATCTGCCACGGCATCTGGATGACATCAGCGACGACGAGGCGGCCACCTATGTCGAGCGGCACTTCGCCCTGCTGGGCGTGCCGGCTGCGCGCGTTGCCGCCGCAGTGCGTCGGCTGTCGACGTCTGATCTTGATGTTGCGGAGCTGCGCCCGGAATCTGGCGCGCCGCAGCGCGAAGCCTCGCGCCGTGCAGGCACAGTGCCAACGCAACCTGGCCGCGCCGCATCGCGCACGGCTAACGGCTCGAACGTCAAGCCGCTTCACGGAGAACGCCGATGAACAGGCGGTATCTGACTGAAGAAGAGCGTGCCCGTGCAGCGCTGGCAACGATCCCTGCCGAGGACTATATGACGTGGGTCGATATGGCTTTCGCGCTCAAGCAGGGATTCGGCGAGGCGGGCTTTCCCATCTGGGACGACTGGAGCCGCACCGCTCACAACTACAGCGAGAGTGCTGCGCGCGTGACCTGGCGTTCGGCCGGCGAGTCGGGCGGCAAGACGCTCGCGTCTCTGTACTGGCTCGCACAGCAGCACGGCTTCGATGTGCGGGCCTCGCGCGCGGCGTCGGATCCCGCAGAAAGGTCGCGCATGCTGCCCGTCGGTTCGTCCGTGGACAGGGCGCGGCACGATGCGCAGCTTCAGGCTCGCGTGCGCGCGCGACAGGCTGCGGTCGCGCGCGACGCGCTGGCGATCTGGACGTGGGCGCGGCCGGTGGGCCCCGCGCATCCGTATCTCAAACGCAAGCAGGTCAGGGCGGTTGCGACGCTGCGCGAGCTGGAGGCCGAAGAGTTGCGTGCGCTGCTCGGATACGCGCCGCGTAGTCGCGAGGAGCCGCTCACGGGGCGCGTGCTGGTGGTCCCGGTTCGTATCGGCGACACGCTCTCGACACTGGAACTGATCGATGCCGAAGGACGCAAGTCGGCTCTCGCGGGCGGCGCAAAGTCGGGTGGCTCCTGGGTGGTCGAACCGGACGTGTTCCGTGATCGGGCGGTGACGCCGATCCTGATTGCCGAGGGCGTCGCAACGGCACTGGCAGCGTGGCAGGCGACCGGCTGGTTCAGCGTCGCCGCACTGTCGAGCGGCAACCTGAGGCCGGTGGCGGCGATGTGGCGGGGCCGGTACCCGGATGCCGGGATACTCGTGCTCGCCGATTTGGGCGCCGGGTATGAGCATGCGAGGCAGGCCGCGCTCGGCACATCATCGCTGCTGGCCGAGCCACGCTTTTCGCCGCACGCACGCATTGCCGGCGACATGCCGACGGATTTCGACGACATGTTGGTGCTGTCCGGTCCCCGGGTTGTTGGTGAGCTTTTACGGGAGTCGCTAGGTGAAGCGCCGCAACCTGATGTGGCAGGTGGAGAAGCCGACGGACAGCCCGTGGTTGCACAGGGATCGGGGGCCGTATTCAAGCAGGGCCATGCACCGAAGGAGGACCATGCAATGGGCAATGTGAAAGAGAAACTTGTGGCTGATGGAGAAATGCCGGGTCGGCGTCGTACCTGGCGCCGTCGGGCCGGCCATCAGGAGCCGCCGGAACCAGCACTTCCGCAGCCAGCACCGAAGGAAAGCGCCGCGCCGGCAGTGGAAACGGCAACTGCGCACGCAAATTCCCAGCATCCGGACGGCGGTGTGGCAGCGCCGGCGCGGCGGCAGGTAGGCGAACCACTGTACGGACTCGACGAGGTACCGGGAGAGATCAAGGCACTCGCACAGCACCGCTTCGGCGCGCAAATCCGCATGGCGACGCCCCGCGAGAACGGTGGCCCGTACCGCGGCGAGGTTTTCAGCACCGAGCACTACCTGATCCAGGAGGTGTCCACGCGCAGCGTCGTATTCCATGCCAAGTCGGATATGGAGTTCGTGTCGGACCGTCTGCGGTGGATGGATGAGAATCAGCGGCTTAACGGCGCTGACCTGCAGGTCGGGTACGACGGCGCACGGGCCAGGGTGTATCCGTGGGACCGTGCGCGCGAGCTGCTTGAGCGCACGGTGGCATCGCTAAAGAAGTCCGCCCGCGACGTGGGTCTCGGGGGCGAGCTCGACGCGACGCTCGACCAGTTGCAGACGGCATCCTGGAGCCGGGTGAGGGAAGCGCGGGCTGCGGCGCTTGCGCAGTCGAAGGAGCGCGCTGCCCGTGAACAGGAGCAGGGACAGGGGCCGGGGAACCAACGCTGAACGTTTGGCGTCCTGCCGGCCAGTGTGGAGTGATAGTAAGGAGATCCGCGATGGATGACACCACAACTTGTTCCGGACCGCCTGCGCGCGAACCGGTCATCAACGTGATCGAGCCGGACGCACCTCCGCCGCGGGATTCGCAAGGCGGCGCCACAAGCGCAGAAAGCTTCGACGGAACTGCGCCTGATGCACTGGCCGCACGCCGGCGCCGGGATTTCGACGCAGCGCTCACGCGCCTGCGCAATCGCGCCATTGAGGCAGAGCCCCCGTCGCCGGGCGTCGGACCGCGACCGGCGTCTCTGGGGATGCCCCATGGCAGCGACACATCCGCCATGCAATGGACGCCGCTTGGAAGTCCGCCGGACACGGTGCGAAAGCGCTACCTGCGGGAGGGCAACCGGTATTTCCTGAAGGACGCGCCCCATCAGCTTGCGTTCGAGGACGTCGGCCCGTACCTCGTGACGGAACACAACCGCCCCGATGTCGTCGAGTCGATGGTGGACATGGTCCGTGCGAAGGGGTGGGGGCGTATCCGCGTATCAGGTCACGAGCAGTTCCGGCGCGAGGCCTGGGTCCAGGCCATGATGCTCGGCATCGAGGTCAGCGGCTACGAGCCGAAGGCCGTCGACTTTGCGCGTCTGAACGAGGCACATCGCGACCGGATGACGAACCGCATCGACGGCGTCCAAACGCCTGTGGCCGCGCAGGTTCCCCGGAATTCACCGCCCGGCGGCGCGCCGGGCGCCACGGAATCACTGGCGACGAACCCGGCGAGGCGCGATGCTGCCGCGCAGCCACAGGCTCGTGCGCCTGCTCAGCCCGCGCCGGCGGCATCACCGGCAACCGCTCCAGTGCCCGAAACCGCGTCGCGCGCTGCCGAGTCCGAGGGACAGGAGCCGCAGCGCTATATGGGCGAACTGGTTGAGCATGGCCATGCGCCCTATCAGCACAATCCTGCACGCAGCGACTCGTATTACGTCGTTTATCGCGATACAGATGGCACGGACCATGTCGTGTGGGGTGTCGACCTCGAACGGGCCGTAGCCGACTCGGGCGCGCTTGCCGGACAGCAGGTCATGCTCGAAAACCTCGGCCGGCGTCTCGTGACAGTGAAGACTCCAGTTCTCGACGCGGCGGGAAACGTGATCGGCGACGAGGAAAAGGAGGTCTATCGCAATACCTGGCAGGTCGATGTGGTAACGCAGGAACGGAGCCAGTCGCGCCCCGCGGCGTTACAGAGACCGGGCGAAGCACGAAGAAGCGAAACCACGGTGCAGGGGTGGCCAGACCAGGCACAGGCTGCGGGTCAGCGAGAGCGTTCCGCCGCGCATTCCGGGGAGCGTGCGGTGCAGATGGCGGTGCTGACCGCTGCGATGCGGCAGCAGGGTTTCAGCGAGCGATCCATTGCGCGCGTGCAGCAGAGTGCGCAACGGCTGCTGACCGCGTTCGAGTCCGCGGGCGTCACCGTTCCGCGACCCCGCGTGTTCGATCCCGAGGCGCCCTCCGCACGTACTCGCCGCACGCGTCCGGCCGCGAAGGGCGTCCCGACCCGCGAAGTCGAACGTGGGGCGGCGGTACCCGCGCCTCCGGCACTGTAGGAGCACGGGCATGGGCACGCGTGCGCGACTGTGTGTGGATCTCGGACGAATGAAAGCACGCTGGGAGGCCTGGTGTGCTCGTCACGGCGTAACGGCGGCCGATGGCGTCCGGCAACTTATCTACGATGTGCTGAGCCAGAGCGAGTCGCCAGACGGCGTGCCCGGGCCCGAACATCGTCGCGTTCCGGTCGACGGACATCGTGAACGCATCGAAATCCGTCTCACGCAGGACGAACTCGACGTGGCGAGAAGGCGTGCATTGGCTGGTGGAATGAATATCAATCGCTGGATAGTTGCGGTGGTCCGCGCGCAGCTCGGGCATGAGCCGCAGTTGGGTGAGCGCGAGATGCGACTGCTTGCGGACTCGAATCAGCATCTGGCGATGATCGTGACGTTGCTTGGACGGCTGCAGGCGCGCGGTGATGCGCGTGACGTGGCCGGCGTCCTTGACGGAGCGCGCGTCGTGATTGATACGCACCTGCGCGCAGTCACCCAGGTGCTGCGTGCCAATCTCGATCGATGGAGCCGTTAGCATGCCTTTCCCGAAAACATACGTCGACCAGATGCTGCTGAACTGGGGAGACAGGCTTTTTCCGGATCCGCTGCGACACGTGCGTGCGCCGCGCATGTCGCGCGCTGAGCTCCAGCAGGATGTACGACGCATGCGCGAGCAGCTTGCCCGCACGCTCGGACGTACCCCTGAGGTGATGGTGAGGATCACGAACAAGGCGTCGAGCGCGCAGGGCATGAGCGCCGTGCGCCGTCATCTGCGCTACATCTCCCGTAACGGGAAGGTTGAACTCGAGGATCAGGACGGGATGACCATGCTCGGCCGCGACGCACTGCGCGATCTGACGGATGCCTGGCAACTCGGTGGCTGGGGTATCGCGGAGGAAAGCCGCAGACGGGAAGTATTCAACGTGCTGCTTTCCATGCCGCCGGGCACGGACCGGCAGTCGGTACGCAATGCCGCTCGTGCGTTCGCGGCGGAAGAATTCGGCGACGGCAGACGATATGTCTTTGCCGCGCACAATGACGAGGCGCATCCGCACGTCCATCTGAGCGTGCAGGTACGCGGACCGGACGGAAGACGACTCAACCCGCGCAAGCAGGACCTGCAACGCTGGCGCGAACGGTTTGCAGGAAAGTTGCGCGAGTACGGCGTTCAGGCCAATGCGACGCGGCGACTTGCCCGGGGCGAGACCCGGCGCTACGCGAAACAGGCCATCGTGCATATGACGGCGCGCGGTGAAACGACCCGCTTCTGGCGATCGGACGCGGCGCCCAGTCGCGCGTTGTGGAACGCGCACGCCAGGTCGCTGGAAGCATGGCAAGGCGTGGCTCATGCGATGGCCCGCTCGCAAGGTGCCGACGACCGGAACCTGGCAGTAATGGTTACGGACTTTGTGCAGGCGATGCCGATTTCGCGCGATCGGCGCGGCATGCGCCGCACCTACCCGGATGAGCTGGAGCGTCGTCGCATCCCGTTGCACGAGCGCGGATCAGGTGACGCAAAGAGGAGCGAGAAGCAGCGGGAACTGTTCCCCGACGATCCGCATTGGCGAATGGAGCGCTGAGCGGAGGACATGTCAATGGCATGCCGATCGTCCCGTAGATGGCCGCAATCGGCGGCTCGCCGACGTGCTTGTTCCATGATCTGCTCCACAACGAGTGCATCTGGATTGCCGTCGGCATAGACGGTTACCTGCCGTCGATCACCTTCCTGCGCAGCTCTCGAGCACCTGGTGGTACTTGCTGTGAAGTGCAGGCCGGCCGTTGCCCGGCTCAACTGGTGCCGGATAAAGTTGCCCCGTTGATACTGCAAACCTCCATACGCGGGTGCGCATGACCCACGGTCGCGAGCCAGACGGCGCAGCAGGGAATTTCCCCTTGATCGCGATTCCTGAAGAGCCCGATGCCGCTATCTCGCGACCTGGCAACCGGGGCCAACAAAAGCGTGCATGGAACAGTTTGCGGTTGCCGCTGATGCGCCCATCTATGCAACGTCATCATCGCGCGACGGTCGTGAGTGACACCACGGAACCTACGGCGAGAGTCGTCATGCGGCTAGTGGGCAAACGCCGCAAATCCGGTCCTCACGCCAGAGATGAAAAATGAGTGGCAGGACGCGAAGAAGGTTCAGCGCGATCCTCACCACTGCGAGCTTGCAGAGCGGCGCAGGCAATTGGCTGAAAGGAAAAAATGTGCTGCTGCCGGGCTCTTTAGACATGACCGAAGACACACGCCTCCCACCAGGAGGCATTGTCGTGGCCGATCCATTTCCAAATTGAGTAAGTCGCAACTCGCTACAATCAGGATTTCTGTCCGCTCATAAATAAACTATGATCGTCGGCTTTCTTCACCAGGGGCTCGAAGCACTCTATCGCGACAATTCGACTGTCGCCCTGAACAGTGCGCATGTGCCGAAATTGCGCCGGATTTTATCGGCGCTAGATGTAGCTACATCACCCGCTGATCTGAATCATCCGGCGTACAAACTCCAACCGCTTGGCGGTGATCTGGCGGGGCACTGGCCCATCTGGGTACACGGTCAATGGTGGATCACGTTCCGCTTCAGCGGCGTCGGTGTGGATGCGGTCGATTACCGGGAGTATGAGTGACATGCGCAATCCACCGCACCCAGGAGAGATGATCAAGCGCGACGTACTCGTGCCGCTCGGAATTTCCATCACGGAGGCAGCGCAGCGACTGGGAATTACATACGCCATGCTTTCACGCTTGATCAACGGCCACTTCGGTATCAGCGTTGAACTCGCCATGCGATTGGAAAAGGCGGGCGTGAGTACTGCACGTTTCTGGCTCGCCTTGCAGGCGGTTTACGATATAAGCGCAGCGCAGCACCGTGAGCGGCCGGTGGTGATTGCGCTGCAAAACCCGGTCTCTTTCGACGAATGATTGACGTGAGGGGCACCGTACGTCGTGGCGCTTTGCACACTTCCTGCAAGTAGGTGAGGCAATGAATGCGCGGTGTTGCCGGCTTCCTCATCGCGTGAGCAGCAGTCCGAACGGAATCAAAGCGGTCGAGCCAGGCACCATGGGCCACTGACTCGGCGGACTGATCTGGTTGCCCGCCCCGCTTGTCGGCGCTGTGCGCTGCCCCGCGATGGGATGCACCTAGGCTTCTGCGCGGACAACGGAAATCTGTTCAGCAATGGTCAGCCGCACGCGCAATCTCGGAAGGTTCGCGGGAAGCTCCCGATATCGTTTTTTGACCACGAACGCGGTCAGGGAAGCAGGCCAGGAAAACGCATGCGCCGCATGCGTCGTGAAACGGGATTCGATACCACCTCGTCAGGTATTCGCATTAACGCGGCACGAGTGCGAACCGCCTCTTGCAGCTTTTAGCAGACACTCGATATCTATCTTTTCTCGGCACGAAGGCCAACCGGAATGTCGAGCGACCCGGCCAAATCGTGCGTGGCCACATGCGCTACATCTTTTTGGCACGCAAAATGATCTTGGTTTCAGGCACAGATGAGGCGTCGTCTGCCGACAGGCAGGATGCGAATCAATGGTCGGAACAGCCAAGCCTTAATTCCGTCGGGATCGAATTTCTGAACGGTTGTTGTCGCTGAACGCCGCGATCGGATCCGGGGCGGGGTGAGACCGCTGGCGATGCGATGGCTCGTGGATGGCCGCAGCAGTACTGCGCAGTTGGGGCTTCGATGCCGTGCGCCGCACCGGCGTCGCGGATCGAGCTTGACGCGCGACTGTGTCGGCCTGCTTCATCCAGGCTCTGTCCCGAGAAAACTTGAATTTTGGCATGATAGATATACAATTTAATATGTATATCTATGGAGCCAGCCATGCAGGTTGCAAAATGGGGCAATAGCCTCGCCGTCCGTCTCCCTTCCAGCCTTGTCGAAGCGCTGGAACTGCGCGAGGGCGACGATATCGAGATCATCATCGACGCACAGCGAACGTTTGCCGTCCGCAAGAAACCGGGGGCAGACGAGTTGCTGCAGCGGCTGCGCCGCTTCCGGGGCAAGCTGCCGGCCGATTTCAAATTCAGCCGGGACGAGGCGAATGAGCGCGGCTGAGAAAACCAGGGTGTTCCTCGACAGCAATGTCGTACTGTACCTGCTGTCGGCCGACGCGGTTAAGGCGGATCGCGCCGAGTCCCTGCTGCGCCTACGCCCCACGATCAGCGTGCAGGTGCTCAACGAGGTCACGAATGTCTGCGTGCGCAAGCTGGGCATGGCATGGCAGGACGTAGGGCAATTTCTGGAACTGGTGCGCCAGTTTTGCGTGGTTACTCCGCTTACGGTCGAGATGCACGATCTCGCGCGGCGCACTGCTGAACGCTATGGGCTGGCGTTCTATGATGCGTGTATTGTGGCGGCCGCGTCGACCGAGGGTTGCCATGCGCTCTACACGGAAGACATGCATCACGGATTGATCGTCGACGACAGCCTGACGCTGCGTAACCCTTTCGCGTGAGGGAATCTGATCCACTCATGAGGTGATCCCGATGAAGACATTCACAGCACTATCGTTGCAGACGCTGTTGGCCGAGCACTCGGCCGCGCGTGAACGGCATACAGGCGCCAAGAAGGGAAGGTGCTGCAGTGGATGGTCTGGAAGGGGCTGTCTGCGGGTAGCACGAATGTGGTGCTCCGGATGTGTTCAGTGGGGCGTGAGTGACTCGAACACTCGACCTACTGATTAAGAGTCCCGCTTCCCGTAACTAGGTGTCGACATAAAGCGCAGTCAAGTCAACGACTTGCATCGGTGGCCACCATTTTAACTGGCTGCGCTTTTCGATCTATTCGCGGCAATTTCTGCCTACTGCGGTCAAGTTTTGGTCAAGTTGCCTTGCGCGTGTCAGGGATCGGCGTAATGACGCCGGGGATGATCGCCGTAAGGGCGCCAGTTCGAAGTTAAGTAGGCCTCGTTCGAATCGCCTAGATTTCGCGCAGCTTCAACGGGGGGCTTCTGGCCAGTCATCCTTCCTTTGTTCCACGGCGCCCGACGGGTGCTGGAAGAATTAAGCGTTCCCACGTCAACCTCCTCTTCAACGAAGCGGGATCGATTTTGCGCGCTGCGCAGCGGTCGCTCTTCGACCCGCAGCGGCCCTACGGTTGCTGATCGCTCAGATGGCAGCTTCCGGAGATGGAACTGTCATTGACGCGAAGATCGCCACTGCCAGCTCGTCGGGGCGGCCAATCAGTTGAGCACTCGGTAGTGCCGAATCCAGTGTCTGTTTTCACCGCATCCGGACTTATAAGCCGAAGATTCGTAGTTTCGAACCCTACCGCCGACCAAATCCATCGTCTGCCGCGCGATCCTGTTCGCGCAGAAACAGTGCTTTCGGTTAGGTGAGCGTGGAGTTCGGGGCAACAGAATACATGCCGAAGAGTATGACTGAAAACTCTCAAACAGGATTGTCGCCAGCAGCCGCCACTCTACGCTCACGTAGCAGCCTACGCCTTTCCCATTTCGCTCGGTGCCACTCGCCGTACGATTGCATGCCCAAGTACAGCTGCTGTGTCATGTCAGCGAGTACCCTCAGTTTATCGCTACGACCTAACAAACTTTCTGCGATCGCAGCGTGTCGTCCACCGGTCGCTCGCCAAGCTTCCGAAAGTGAAAACGAGGCAAACAATTCGGTGCCGGTCAGCACGATCACTGGGGCCCTTGTCTGTCGTCGTTCGCGGATATATGTACGGCCCCATTCGGCAAGCTTTTTTATTCGGTCGATTTCGTTCGCAGAGAGATCACTTGCTTCCTTCATAGTTGAGAAGACGAGGATGGCACCCGGAAACCGGGACGCCAATCTTTTCATTCGGTCCACGTCCTCTTGTTGAAAAGCGTCCGCAATAGAACGCCTCTCTTCGGCATTTTCACCCCGGAAACTCTTTGCCTCCCCGAATACTAGTTCGGACTGGTAGTTGGGTCCCATGAAGGCCTTGCGTTGATGCCAAAGAATGACGTCTGCCTCCACTCTGTCTGAAGGCGCAAGGTGCAGTATCTGTCCAGCAGACCACGTGAGCCCGGTTTCATGCCCACCGAAAATTCTCGAAAAAAAACGGATCGTCAGGGAGGCCGCGTACCCACCTTTCGCAAAGTCTGGCAATGCGAAAGGTCCCACAAGCCGATACGCCCACCGGGAATTTTGATTTGAACTCGGCTCCACAATCGGAAACCTAAACTGCCTCAGGCATAAACTGCAAGCGACCTCGTGGTTTAGTTCCCTTAGCGGATGCCACCCCCAACTTCCGCACTTCGAACATTTCAACTCCAGACCAAGCTCGACTGCACCACGCTCCACCAGCGTTTCGAAATTATCGTGCCTCCCAGTGTTTCCCTTAACAGCTCGTTCAATCTTGTTCTTAAATTCTTGGTGCTGAATTGATGGTGAAACTGGCCGACGCGAGACTTTGTTAAGGAGCTTGACAATTTCCGCGTGCGCGAAGCTCGAAAGGCCCCAGAAGCCGCCCAGCGTTTGAATTATCTGTTGCGTTGAACGTCCGGCGTCCGATAATTCGGCATCTATACCGTACGTTTTGAGCCATTCTCGAATTGCCGTCGTTCCATCATCCAACCGCCAAACGTTCGGTATGTTCTTAAACTGCGAAAAATAAACGAATCCTTCTGTGGTAGGTAGTATCTCTCCGCGAGGAGAGCCGAATTTCGGAACCTTCGGGTCTCTATAATTGGAGGGGAAGACCGTCGCCACGTGAGCTTTGCCGGACCAGTCTTCCAACTTGACCACATTTGCCCATCTGTACTCCCCGCCACCGTATTGTGCAGCGAATTCTGGATGTAGCGTATCGAATCGAATTTCGGGTTTGTCGCCGTCGATCTGCATATCGAAGCGCTGTTCGCCAGCCGATAACGTGGGCCGAGTTCGTCGAACGGAAAAGCCTGGAGTAGGTCGCCATATCGGCGGATACCAATCCTGACGCACATTCGCGCCCTCCTGATCAACACGCAAATGCCTAGCGTATAAGCCCTCAATGTCAGCAGTCGGGATGGACCGAGAAAACATTACCGTCACGCGTATCATCACGCCGTTCGGGTTGCCTGGCAACGGTCGGTGGTTCAGCTCTATTAGCTCTTTGCAGAATGGCGACATACGGTCAAGCCATTGCACTGGAACGGGCAGTACATCGTGCTTGAACCCCCGCAAATTCCAGTAATCGATCAGGTCTTTCGGGTTTTTCGCATCCAGGACGAAAATCGCAGGATCGCTGTGATCATGATAATTTACCTCGATCGTCGAATGTCCAATACGCAAGGCTGAAGTGAACCTCGACCTGTAAAGTTCAACAAGCGTCTCCGGTGTCAAATTGATCTTCTTCGGCGCGAACGCGTCAGTAAATCCGGCAGCGAAGTACTTGAACCCTTCCTCTTCCGGGAAGCCCCCAAACAGAGATGCGCAAAAAGCCTTAAATGCTTCCTCCTGCGGAACTACGTCTACGATGTCATGCTCGTTGCGTCTTACGAACTGAAATTCTTTCTTATACAGATCACGATATAGATCGAATACGTCCAGGCCTTGTCCGCCGTACCGCTCCCTTTCTTGGCTCAGTAATCTAGCAAGTTGCATCACTCGATCTTTATTGAACCCTAGCCCATCGGCTAAACCTGGTTCTGCTTCGACAAGGAAATCAGGCTCGAAAGAATCTAGATATCCATTGATGATCTGCAATGCAGACTCGAAACTATTGCCGTGCCGATCCCACCATTTTGGAACATGCCGGAAGAACGGGATGATGGGGTTAAATTTCCCACCCCACAAGCAAGTATTGACTTTGAATATCTCATGCACCCGTTTCGCGTCGTCGGGTCTGACAAGAAACGCAAATCGGATAGGTCTAAGCGTGACGACGGCGCTGATAGAAGACATGGTCTTGTTGCCCGTTTTTCTGTAGTTCTATGATGTGCTGTGGCAGAGGCCATGCACACGAAACCGGTTCAACTGCGATGCGCGGCTTTGGTCCTCATCGAGCATCGCGCGCGTCTACTACTACGCGGTACAACTCGCACTTTTCCGGCATTCGCTGGATCGCGCTAACGTCGAGAGATGCCGGTCAAAGCACGATAGCGACGCGAACAAGTAGAAGAGCGGTATTACGTGAAAGGTGCCGTTGGGTTGGGAGTTGGGCGTGGCCGACTCCGGTTCCGAGCTTTTCGCGGAAGCGGCCGTTCGCGGCACGCGGCGCTCCACTTAGCGCTAACAACCGTAAAGGCCGAAATGCACTCGCAAGCTATCTGGCAGGTTTCAGAGCAAACCAGCCCTTCCAGTGACGGCTCCAGGGGATGGGCGAGTGACCGCACCTGGCCGGCGGATGTCAGTTTGTGGGCCGAACCGCTTATACCTCGCGCATGACTGGCGGGCGAGGAATTCGGTAAACGACGGATATGTACTTTGGTGTCACGCGGCTATCCACAATGACGCCGCCCAACGATTCGGCGATGCGCCGGCTGGCGCGGTTCTGTTCGGCAACCGGATAGGTGAAACTGGCACAGCCAATGGTTCGCGTTGCCCAGTGTGCCACCAAGGTTACGGCCTCGCGACCAAAACCATTTCGATGACGATCTTCACGAATCCAGATGCCGAGTTCCGGGCTCTCGGTGCGTACGCGGTGAAGGCCGGTCAGCCCAAGGAAACTCCCGTCAGCGCGTTGCCGGATCGCAAATACATAGTCCGACCCGTCGTTTATTGACGGTATCCAGGACCGCCAAACTCGATCGAAGTCATGCCGGGATGCCGGCGGCTCCCACGCCATGTAACGGGTGAGCGAAGGGGTTATACATGAGAACGTGGCATCCGCGTCGTTGGCCGAGAACGGTTTGATCAAGAGCCTGGTTGATTCAATCCGGATTTCTGTCGGGCGCAGCAGCATCCCAGCTCTTCCGTCGAAGGTTGTTTACGGTCACGAATTGTCGACAAATCAGAAACCTGTGTCGAACGTCTCTTCATGGCCGAACTCTGCCCGATGCCGACGCGCGGCAAGACTCTCAATCCGCACATCGCGCAACGGACCGTAGCCGGTGGCGGATTCAACCGGTCGATGCAACGGTTTGATGAAATCGCTCAGCCGGTGTGTCGAAGTTTAGTGTTTTTCGGGGACGTTCGTTGAGCCGCCTGGCAACGACATCAAGTCTAGCCTGTGAATAGACGGAGAGATCGGTGCCCTTAGGGAAGTACTGCCTCAGAAGCCCATTCGTGTTTTCGTTCGAGCCGCGTTGCCAGGGATGCTGTGGATCGCAGAAATAGACCTTGATGTCGGTAGCCACGGTAAAGCGATTGTGATCGGCCATTTCCGAGCCCCTGTCCCAAGTCAGTGATTTATATAGTTCCCGAGGTAACTTGCTGGCGTGTCGTATCAGCGCGTTGACCACAGCCTCAGAGTCCTTGCTGGCTACCTTTACCAGCATCACGAATCGACTTTGACGTTCGACGAGAGTTGCAATCTGGCTCGTAGCGTTGCCAAACAGCAAGTCGCCTTCCCAGTGTCCGGGTATTGCGCGATCCTCCGCTGTAGCGGGGCGTTCGCTGATCGATACAGCGTCGCGAATGTTCGTGCGGTCTTCAGTTTTCAATGTGTGATGCCGGGACCGGCGCATGACTCGAGAGCGTCGCAAGTGTTCAAGCAATTCCCTTTTCAGGGCGCCGCGAGCTTGAATATAAAGGCTCCGATAGATCGTCTCGTGTGACACCAGATGGTCCTTGTTGACGGCATATACATGCTTGAGCTCACTCAGAAATCTGCTCAGGAGACCACTGCAGCTTCAGCTTTGCAGCGACGACTCGCGCCAGCGTCTGGTTTCCCACCAATTTGCAAACCTTCGGCGACGTGCCCGATCCCAGCGAGCGCCTCCGCCTGACTCGCTCGGTAATCTTGCATGCCTCCGTTGCGCTGCAGCTCGCGGCTGATCGTGGAAGGAGCACGTCCCAGCCTGGCTGCAATAGACCGAATCGACAAGCGGGCTACCAGGCAGCGAGAAATTTCCTCGCGTTCGGCAAGCGTCAATGCCTTCAGTGCGCGATGCCTTTGCGGTGGCTCGATGCCGCCGGCCTCCGCGAGTATCCGCTGTATTGAAGAGTGGCCCCGATCGAACAGTTTGGCAATCTGATGAATTGTTTCGCCTTTGCGCCAGCGGTCCCACATCAGTGCCTTCTGACTCTCAGAATAGTAGATCCTCGGCCTCTGTTTCATTGCAACACCTCCACTGCCTACGCAGACTCTAGTGTGTTGCATCGACCGGTTGAATCCGCCACCCTTTGCGGCCAGTCACATCGTTACAGCCGAACGTCTTATATTGTTTAGATTTGTAGGATGCCTGCCCTCGACCACGGACATGAGCGCGGGCCACAGGCGCATGCGGGCAGGCGTCGTACAAATCCCGATGGAGGAAACCGCGGAGTGTTCCGGCGTGGCCGGAACGTTTAGCGCTATGGGGATTGAAGAGGTCGGGTGCGGCGTTGGAGTGACGGAGCGCTGGGGCAAAGCGGGTTGATGTCGACGGGATGCACGTTGGCGGGGCTGTGCGGCCCGGGTTTGTGACGGGAGGCGGGGCGCACGGCCGCGTGGTGGCTGTGAGGGACGCAAGCGTTCGCTATCGGGTCCCGTTGCCGGAGAGCCGACGGTCGTCTTGAACGTGTCGAAACACCTGTGCTCATGCTGCTGCTCGCTGTACAGGTGGTGCGCGGATCGGTGGGCTGCGCTGGAGGATCTCGATGACGATCATCGGCGCGCCGCAGTGCCGGCAGATGAAGGCGGGGCGCACAGCGGGACCGGTGTCGTCGGGTTGCGTGCGGGGTGTGGGGACGACGTGCAGCAACTCGCGCACCTTCGCGAGATTGGCCCGGCGCACGGGATTGGCCAGCAGGCCATAGTGGCGGATGCGGTGGAAGCCGCCGGGCAGCACGTGCAGCAGAAAGCGGCGCATGAACTCGTGCGCGCCCAGGGTCATGGTCTTGTAGCGGGTGCGCCCCTTCGCGCGATAGTCCTTCCAGCGGAAGGTCACGCCGCGTTCATCGAGCGCAACGAGCCGCTGGTTGGAGATGGCCACGCGATGCGTGTAGCGTGACAGGTAGGCGAGCACGGCCTCGGGTCCCGCGAACGGGCGCTTCGCATACACGACCCATTCACATGCGCGTAGCGGCGCGAGCCACTGGGCGAAGACGGCAGGATCGGCGAGCGCGGCGTACTCGCCGAAGAACCGCAACTGGCCACGACGATGCACTGCAGCGAGTTCTTCCAGGAAACGTCGCCGGAACAGCCGTGAGAGCACGCGCACGGGCAGGAAGAAGCCGGGCCGGCAGGCGACCCACCGCTCACCGTCGGGTGACAGGCCACCACCGGGGACGATGCCGTGGACGTGGGGATGGTGTGTGAGTGCCGAGCCCCACGTATGGAGCACCAGCGTCGCGCCAGTCTGCGCGCCCAGATGCTTCGGATCGGCTGCGATGGTACGCAGGGTCTCGGCGGCAACATCGAACAGCAGGCCGTAGATCACCGCCTTGTTGTACCAGGCGATCGCGCTGATCGTGGCGGGCAGCGTGAAGACCACGTGGTAATACTCCACGGGCAGCAGGTCGGCCTGACGTGCCTCGAGCCACCGGTGTGCGGCGCTCGCCTGGCACTTCGGACAATGGCGATTGCGACACGAGTCATAGGAGATCTCCAGCTTTGCGCAGCCGGAACAGCGCAACACATGTCCACCCAGCGCCGCGGTGCGGCACTGTTCGATGGCCGACATGACCTTCAGCTGTCCCAGGCTCAGCGGTACAGTCTGTCGCCACGCTGGCCCGTGGACGCGGAAGATGTCCGCGACCTCCAGCACGGGGCGCTCCGCGCGGTGCTGGCCTACTCGGAAGGCAGGCGGTCCAGCGGGCTGATCACCTTGCGCAGCAGGTCGGTGGCCACCTGGGTATAGAGTGAGGTGGTCTCGAGCTTCTTGTGCCCCAGCAGCACCTGGATCACACGGATATCCTCCTTCTGTTCGAGCAGGTGTGTCGCGAAACTATGACGCAGCGTATGCATGGATACGCGCTTGCCGAGGTGTGCCTCTTCTGCGGCGGCATGGATGGCGCGGTTCAGTTGCCGCGTGCTGAGCGGGTCCACCGGATCGAGGCCGGGAAACAGCCAGCCGCCTTCGAGCATGCGACCCTGCGCATGGGCCACGCGCCACCAGACACGCAGGCGCTCGAGCAGGACCGGCGAGAGCATCGCGTAGCGGTCGCGGCGGCCCTTGCCCTGCTCGATGCGCAGCGTCATGCGCTGGCTGTCGACGTCGCCGACCTTCAGCGCCACCACTTCGCTCGCACGCAGCCCGGCACCGTAGGCGACCGACAATGCCGTCTGGTGCTTCAGGTTGCCGGCGGCGGCGATCAGGCGGGCCACCTCGTCAGGGCTGAGCACGACCGGTAGCGTGCGGGGCACGCGCACCGGCTGCATCCTCGCCATCAGCCCGGGCTGGTTGAGCGTGATCTCGAAGAAGAACTTCAGTCCGGTGATGGCGGCATTCAGCGACACGGGCGAGATGCCGTGGTCGACCAGATGCAGCTGGTAGCGCCGCAGGTCCTCGACGGTGGCGGTGTCGGGCGGGCGCCCGAGGAAAGCGGCGAACTGACGGACCACGCGGACATAGCCGGCCTGCGTCTGCGGTGCGAGCTTGCGCATGCGCATGTCGTCGATCATGTGCTGGCGCAGCGGACTGATATCCTGGCTGGTGTGAGTCATGGCTCTGCTCCTGTTGAGGAACGAGGCGGATTGCCTCGTACCCAACATGGAAACAGAGTCGGTTTCCTCTCACCTGCCACCAGAGCTCAACCGGAGCCCCATTACCGCGCGAGCGGTTTCGTCCTCTAGAGCGAAGCAGACGTCCGAATGCCCCTGTCTGAGCGAATACGAATGGCGCTTACCGAACGACATCTCGTGATCGACGGTGTCAAGGGAGAGAAAGGCGGAGTTAGATCTCCACACAAACCGGACGGACCATTAGTCGGAGCGATGAGCGGACTGAGCACCGATAAATCGGGTTCCTGCGAATTTTCCGGATCTATATCTAAGGCGCCTAGGCCGACATTTGCGATCAGAGATGCAAATGAGAGCCTGGTCTCAAGCCGATGATGTCGCGAGCCTCCGCCGGCGTGGCCGGCTCGTAACCCATCTCGCGTACGAGCCGCACGATGCGCTCGGTGAGTTGCACGTTCGTGGCGAGTTCGCCGGGACCGTAGTACAGATTGTCTTCGAGACCCACGCGCACGTGGCCGCCAAGCAGGAGCGAATTCATCGCCGAAGGCAGTTGCGCCGGGCCAATGCCACTCACGCAAAAGATACTGCCTTTCGGCAGTAGATCCACCATCGACTGCAAGACGCGCGGCGTATACGGCATGGCGTTCTGAAAGCCACGATGCGCGCCCAGCACGATGTTGACGAAGAACGGTTCCGTGTCGAAACCGGCGGCCGTGAGCGTCGCCACGTCCTGCGCGATATGCGTCGGGCTGAAAACTTCCCACTCGGGTTTGATGCCGCGCTTTTTCATTTCTGCCGCGAGCTGCTTCGAGCGCTGCGGCGATGTATGCATGAGCAGTTCCTTGTCATCGAAACTCGCAATGATGGTGGTCGCGTCGAGCGTGCACATTTCTGCGCCCGCTTCGAGTCCCTTCAGCCGTTCCTCCCAGAGAATCTCCCAATAGCCGTTGGGCGCCTGCGCGATCATGTCGCCGTGCACGCCGCCACCCGTCGAGTTGTTGATGACGATGTCGCATTGCGCGCGAATGCGGGCGTTGATGTCGCGATAGATCGCGGGATTGCAGGTCGCGCCGTCGTCGGGCCGGCGCGCGTGGATCGCCACGACGCTCGCGCCCGCGTTGAAGCAGTCGTACACGTCGCGCGCGATTTCGTCCGGTTGCGTGGGCAAGTGCGGATTCTGCTTCTTGCTCGCCATGCCGCCCGTTGGCGCGATGGTCACGATGACTTTCGGTTTGCTCATGGGTGTCGTCTCCGGGAAAAGTTGCTTCGGCGAAATTTTTTTGACCGAAGAACAGTTTTTTGTTGTTCAGCGTACAATGAAATCTATTCCCGCTTGGCGGACGCATCAACCTGGGGATAACGTGAGCCTGTACCAGTTCACGCTCGCCGCTTCCGCCGCTCTCATGGACGCCGCAACATGAACGAACCTCTTTCACGGAAGGGTCGCATTCAGACCGTGCTCGGTCTGATCGAGCCCGACGAACTCGGTCCCACGCTGATGCACGAGCATCTGCTGATCGACCTCGTGCCGCCGCGCCTTGCCGAAGACGCGGATCACGATCAGACCGACATCGACATTTGCAATTGCTGGAAGATCAACTACGGGCAGGTGCCGTCGCTGAAGAACTATCGGCTCGACCAGAAGGACGTGGCGATCGAGGAACTGGCGGAATTTCGCGCGGCGGGCGGCGCTGCCATTGTCGATTTGACTACGGGCGGGCTAAAGCCCGATCCCGAAGGACTCGCGCAGATTGCGTGCGAAACGGGCGTGCAGGTGGTGATGGGTTGCGGCCATTACGTGCACGAGTATCAGGACCCGGCAAACGCGCAGCGCAGCGTCGACGACTTCGCGCGCGAGATGATCGGGCAGATCACGGAAGGCGCGTGGGGCACGGCGGTGCGCGCGGGCATGATCGGCGAGATAGGCTGCCAGTCGCCGTGGACGGATCAGGAAAAGCGCGTTGTGCATGGCGCGCTGCTCGCGCAGCAGGAAACCGGCGCGGCGCTCAACCTTCATCCGGGACGCCACGCCGATCAGCCGCAGGAGCTCGTCGATACGATCCGGCGTTTGGGCTTTCCGCTGGAGCGCGTGATCATCAGCCATATCGACCGCACGATTTTCGACGACGAGCGTCTGCTGCGTCTCGCTGACTCGGGCTGCGTGATCGAATTCGACCTGTTCGGCTGGGAGCAGAGCGCGTATCCGATGTCCGACATCGACATGCCCAACGACGGCGCGCGCCTGCGCATGGTGCGCTCGCTGTTCGACCATGGTCACGCGGAGCGCGTGCTGATCAGCCATGACATCTGCACGCGCACGCGCCTGGGTCGTTACGGCGGCCACGGCTATCAGCACATTTTCGCCAATATCGTGCCGCGCATGCTGCGGCGCGGCTTCACACAGGACGAAATCGACACGCTGCTTACGCGCAATCCTCGCCGTCTGCTGACGTTCGTTTGACGCGGCTCGATCCCCAACTCACTGCGCGAGCATGCGTTCCATGCCCGCGATGGTGACTTCCACGAAGGTGTCGAAGCTCGAATCGAGCGGCACCTCGCTGCCGCTTTGCCAGCGCACGATAAACGCGCGATTCGCGAGCGCGGGGAGATGACGCGCGAGTGTCGGGTATTCGAGCGCGCGAATATCGTGAACTTTCTCCTGCAACTGGTTGGTCCAGATCGCGAGATCGTCGGTGGGCAGCGGCGCGAATTCGAGCGTGGCGAAGCCGACCATGCTCGCGACCGCCACGTTGTACATGTCGACGAGGCGCGCTTCGTCGCAGCCCGCCTGCAATAGCACTGCGAGGATGCGGTCGATTAGCAGCGGGCTCAGACTGGCGTTCGACACGAGTTGCGCGCCCACGAGTTGCGCCACATTCGGATGCTGCTGCACCGACTTGCGGTAGCGGCGGAACAACTCGCGAAACCAATCCTGCCAGCTGAGCTTGCCGATTTCGGGCGTGACGCCCGCCATGGTCGCTTCGACCACGGCGGCGAGCAGTGCGTCGCGATTGGGCACGTGCCAATACACGGCGGTGGGATAGACGTCGAGCTGGCGCGCCACTTCGCGCAGGCTGAAGGCCGTGAGGCCGTTCTGGTCGATCTGCTCGATCGCCACCGCGACGATGCGCTCGCGCGTAAGCGCCTTGTTGGCAGGTGCCGCTTTCTTTCTGGTCGTGCTGCTGGTGCGTTTCGCGGGCGTTCCCGCCGATGCTTTGGCTGACGTTTTAGCCGCCGATTTGACTGACGTTTTAGCCGGCGATGTCGTTGAATGGGCCGTGCCGTTTGCCGTGCCGTTTGCCGTGGCTTTCGCCGCCGTCTTCGTCGTTTTTGCTGCGGCTTCCTTTGCAGTAATAGCTTTCTTCACATGTGATCCGTTATTCGATGAAGCGCCCAGTGCGCCACCCTGGCCAGTGAGGTCAAGTAGGGCCGGGTCGGACAAGCTTTCATTGTATACCGCACAACTGTCTCTTCACCGCGACGCCAGACGCATCTCCGTTTTTTTCCTGGTTGCGTTTCCATTTTGATCGCCATATAACCCTGTCTTGTTCACTGAACAACAAAACAATGTTCGAAGGACAGATGAGCGGCTGGCAACGTTCAGCCGCGACATTCACACGACGGGTATCGGAGATCGTTATGAAATGGAAACTGTTGGGGAGCGCAATAGGCCTGATGGCGGCGAGCGCCGCTGCGCACGCGCAATCGTCGGTCACGTTGTACGGCGTGATCGACGACGGGCTCACATTCGTGTCGAATCAGGGCGGCCATCACGCGTATCGCATGGACGACAGCATCAGCCAGGGCGACCGCTTTGGTTTTCGCGGCGCGGAAGACCTGGGCGGCGGCCTGAAGGCTATCTTCAATCTCGAAGGCGGCTTCAATCCCAACACGGGCGCGTCGCGTCAGGGCGGCCTGGAATTCGGACGTCAGGCATATATTGGGCTGCAAAGCGACCGCTTCGGCACGTTCTCCCTCGGCCGCACCTACGACCAGATGACGACCACGCTGATCCGCTACCACTCGGGCTACTGGTCCGGAATTTACGCGTTCGACGCGGGCGACCACGACCGCATCTCCGGCAACTGGCTCAACAACGTCGTGACCTACGTGAGCCCGACCGTGCGCGGCCTGCGTTTCTCCGCGCAATACGCTTTCAATTCGCTCACCGCCACGGCGAACAACTACGGCGTGGCGTACAGCCTGAGCGCGACCTACGAGCATGGGCCGTTCAGCATCGGTGCGGCGACCACCAGCATTCACGACTACACGGTCACGCCCGGCAGCAGCCTTGGTGTGGGCAGCTTCCTCGGCACGAACGTGGCGTTCTCGTCGCAAGCCGTGGTGGTCGATCGCTATCGCACGGCCGGCCTGGGCGCGTCGTACGATTTCGGCATCGTCGGCCTCTCGGGCTTGTACACGAATACGCGCTACGAAAAGGGCGCGAACGCCTCGACGATGCAAAGCTTTAACGTGATCGTGCACGGCAATCTGCGGCCGGATCTTGTGCTTGCGGGCGGCTACGGTTACTCGAAGATGTCGCCGTATCAGTGGAACGAATTCAACGCGGTGCTCGACTATCTGCTTTCGAAGCGTACCGATGTGTACTTGAGCGCGAACTACGACAAGGCCAACGGCGGCGCGCGCGCTGTGCTCGTGACGCTGCCGATCTCGGGCAACGACAAACAGCTTGCCGTGCGCGTGGGCATTCGCCACAAGTTCTGATGCTCGCCACTGCGCCAACGCACTCCTATTTCCAGTCTCTCTGCCGGACGCGATCATGAACAGCAGCTCCTCTCACGCAGCTCCCTTCGATACCACCACGCCCGCTACGCTGCGAGCCGAGCAGCGGCGCGCCATCGGCGCAGGTATGGTCGGCTATATCCTCGAGTGGTTCGATTTCGGGGTGTACGGTTTTCTCGCGGCGATCATCGCGAAGAACTTTTTCCCGTCGACAGACGAATTCACCTCGTTGTTGGCCTCATTCGGGGTGTTCGGCGTGGGCTTCGTCGCGCGGCCCATCGGCAGTGTCGTGCTCGGCCGAATCGCCGACGTGCGCGGCCGCCACATCACGCTCGCCACCACCATGATCCTGATGGCGCTCAGTACTGTTGCGATTGGCTTTCTGCCCACGTACGAGAGCATCGGCATCGGGGCGCCCGTGCTGCTGGTGGCGGCGCGTCTCGTGCAGGGTTTCGCGGCGGGTGGCGAGTGGGGCACGGCAGCGGCGTTTCTGGTGGAGTGGGGCGGCGCGAACCGGCGCGGCTTCTTCGGCGCGTTTCAGCAATCGAGCATCGCAGCGGGCCTGCTGCTGGGCTCGCTCGTCGCGGCCATACTTAGCAGCGCGCTCGATTCGAACGCACTCGCTTCGTGGGGTTGGCGAATTCCGTTCTTTCTCGGCGCATTGCTCGGGCCGGTGGGTATGTACGTGCGCCGTCGCGTGCAGGAGTCGCCGTCGTTCGAGAGCGAGGCGGCGCGCGCTCACACATTGAGCGGCGTGCAATTCGCGAAGTCGCTGTTTCACGCGTTTTCGTTCGTGATTTTCTGGGCCGTGAGTTCGTACATGGTGGCGGTGTATATGCCCACGTTCGCGAACAAGTATGCGCATATCTCGCGCACGCAGGCACTCTGGACCAGCACGGCCTCGCTCGCCACGGTGATGATCGTCGCGCCGCTCATGGGCGCGCTGTCCGACCGGATCGGCCGCAAGCCTGTGCTGCTCGCGAGTTGCGTGTTCTTCGCGCTGCTTTCGTATCCGCTC
This sequence comes from Paraburkholderia graminis C4D1M, assembly GCF_000172415.1. Taxonomy (GTDB): domain Bacteria; phylum Pseudomonadota; class Gammaproteobacteria; order Burkholderiales; family Burkholderiaceae; genus Paraburkholderia; species Paraburkholderia graminis. The sequence continues at coordinate 20,286 of NZ_ABLD01000013.1, read as the reverse complement.
TATGCGTTCATTGTCTCGGGCATCGGTTTCATGACGTTCTTCTGGACGCAATTGCTCATGAACGTGGTGTTCACGATGTATTCGGGTGCGGGCCCGGCGGCGCTCGCGGAGATGTTCCCGACGCGCGTGCGCTCCACCGGCGTGGCGTTCGGCGGCGCGCTTGCGACCATCCTCGGCGGCTTTTCGCCGTTCCTCACCACGTGGACGATCGCCTCGACGGGCGCGAGCGCGAACGCGGGTTGGCTGCTCGCGGGCAGCGCGTTGTTCACGCTTCCCGCGCTGGTTGTGATGAAAGACCGCGCGCGCGAAAAGTCGATTTGATGCGCGCTCCGCTGCGAAATTTACTTGTTCACCGTACAATAAAGTTAAGATCCACCGCTCAACGAAGCAGGAATACACAGAATGACGACGTCGATTCTTCCCGAAACGCAGGTCCACGCGCGCAGCGATGCCGCGACGGTCGGCGAAGCGCTGGCCGCTGCTGCTGCCGCGTTCGCCGCGCGCAACCCGCAAAGCGCGCAGCACTACGAACGCGCGACCGAAGTCATGCCCGGCGGTAACACGCGTTCGGTGTTGTTTTACGAGCCGTTTCCACTGGCAATGGCGAAAGGCGAGGGCTGCCGCCTGTGGGACGCGGACGGTCACGAATACCTCGATTTCATCGCCGAATTCAGCGCGGGTATTTACGGCCACTCGCATCCGCAGATTCGCGCGGCTATCGACGCGGCGCTCGACGACGGCCTGAATCTGAGCGGCCACAATCTGCTCGAATCGCGTCTGGCCAAAGCGGTGTGTGAGCGTTTCGCGTCGCTCGAAACGGTGCGCTTCACGAACTCGGGCACCGAGGCCAACCTGATGATGCTGGCCACCGCGAAAGCCTTCACGCGGCGCAGCAAGGTGATCGTGTTCGTGGGCGGCTATCACGGGGGCGTGCTCACGTTCGGGCGCGGCGCGAATGTTGTCAACGTGCCACACCCGTTTCTCTATGCCGAGTACAACGATCTCGACAGCGTGCGGCGTCTGCTTGACGAAAACGCCAACGAAGTCGCGGCGATTCTCGTCGAACCGATGCAAGGCGCGTCGGGTTGCATCGTCGGTGAACCGGCCTTTTTGCAGGGTTTGCGCGAGCTTTCGAGCGCGCATGGCGCATTGTTGATGTTCGACGAAGTGATGACCTCGCGGCTTGCGCCGGGCGGCTTGCAAGCCGAACTCGGCATCACGCCCGATCTCACGTCGCTTGGCAAGTACATCGGCGGCGGCATGTCGTTCGGCGCGTTCGGCGGCCGTGCCGAAATCATGGCGTTGTTCGATCCGCGCAGGAGCGGCGCGTTGCAGCACGCGGGCACCTTCAACAACAACGTGATGACGATGGCGGCGGGCTGGACCGGCCTCACGCAGATCTTCACGCCCGAGGCCGCGCGTGCGCTCACGGCGCGCGGCGACGCATTGCGCGAAGCGCTGAACTCGCGTTTTGCGGCATCAAACGTTGCGATGCGATTTATCGGCATTGGCTCGTTGATGAATGTGCAGATCACCGGGCGGCCCGTGCGTTCGGTACGCGACATCGACGCCGGGATGAACGAGTTCAAGGACCTGTTGTTCTTCCATCTGATCGAGCAGGGCATTTACATCGCCCGGCGCGGCTATGTGGTGCTGAGTTTGCCTGTGGGCGACGCGGAAATGGCGCGCTTGGAAGCGGCACTCGCGAGTTTCATCGAACGCTACGCACACCTGCTGCCGCGCGACGATAATTCGGATCGCTAGCAAGATGAATATCGTTGAATTGCCCGCGCCCGAGTTGCGCAAAATGATCGGCAGCAAGGCCCTTTCGCCGATCGAACTCACCGAGGCGTGCATCGCGCGTATCGAGGCGCTCGATCCCTACGTGAATGCCATGGCGGCCACCGACTTCGACGCCGCTCGCCGCGCGGCGCAAGCGGCGGAAGACGCTGTGATGCGCGGCGTGCCGCTTGGTCTGCTGCATGGTTTGCCCGCAGGCATCAAGGATCTCGAAGCCACGGCGGGCTTGCTCACCACTCACGGCTCGCTGCTGTATCGCGATCTCTTGCCAGCCGAGGACAATCTGCTTGTAGCGCGCTTGCGGGCGGCAGGCGCGATCGTCGTCGGCAAGACCAACGTGCCGGAACTGGGCGCGGGCGCGAATACGCGCAACCCCGTGTGGGGCGCAACGGGCAATCCGTTCGATCCGAACCGCAACGCGGGCGGCTCGTCCGGCGGTTCGGCGGCGGCGCTCGCATGCGACATGCTGCCTGTGTGTACCGGCTCCGACACGGGTGGCTCACTGCGCATTCCGGCGGCGTTGTGTGGCGTAGTGGGCTTTCGGCCGTCGCCGGGGCTCGTGCCGAGTCCACGAAAGCTGCTGGGCTGGACGCCCATTTCCGTGGTCGGGCCGATGGGGCGCAACGTGGCGGAAGCGCGCCTGCAACTCGCGGCCACGGCCGGCCTCGATAGCGGGGATTTGCTCAGCTACGAGGTGGATGCGGGGGCGTTTCTCGCGCCGCGCGAGATCGACTTGAGCCGCCTGCGCGTGGGCTGGACCGAAGATTTCGGCGTGTGCGATGTCGACGACGATATTCGCCGCACGTTCCGCCGCAAGCTCGAGGCCATGCGCGGGATGTTCGCGGTTTGCGAGCCGATCGACGTGGATTTCGCTGATGCACATCGCGCCTTCGACGTGATTCGTGCCGAGAGTTTCGTTGCGGGTCTGCGCGCGGCGTATGAGAACGATCCCGGATCGCTCGGCCCGAATACGCGCGCCAATTACGAGCAGGGCGCGGCGATGACGCTCGCCGATTCGGCCTCGGCGCACGCGGCGCAAACGGCCATCGCGCGCCGCTTTCAGCAGCTATTCGGCCGCTACGACGTGATACTCGCGCCGACCACGCCGGTTTCGCCGTTCCCGTGGACGCAAATGTTCGCGAGCCGCGTAGGCGGTCGTGCGCAGGAAAACTACTATCGATGGCTCGCGCTGACTTATGTGACCACGCTGTGCACGAATCCGGCCGCAAGCTTGCCGTGCGGGAAGGACGAAGCCGGCATGCCGTTCGGGTTGCAGGTCATCGGACCGTTTCGCGGCGATCGGCGTACGCTGGATATCTGCGAGGCGCTGGAAGCGGCGTTTTCGCGATCATCTGAAATGTGCAGGCCTCGCCCCGACCTACAGCGGCTCTCGAACGCGATTATCGCCCCGCCGTTGCGGTCAATCGTAGTCGTCGCGCAGGGCGATGGACGCACTCACGAGAGCCGAACGGGCGGCACTTCGTTGGTCTGAGGAATTGACGAAATTCTCACGTTGGCGCCTGCCTGCCATGTCGGCGGCCTGCTTACTAGACGGCAGAACTACCGTTGTTGAAAGCCTTCTTCCTTCCGGTTCTTCAGCGAGACACCCAGCTCAGCTGAGTTCCGAACGGCCTTATCTCGCTTGCATCGAGAACTCGAGCGGGGTGAGAGTTTGAGTTTTCTGATGCAAGCAGTTGGCGTCGCGTATCTTGATGTCGCTCACCGTCAACAACACGCCGCATTGCCTGCGGACGATTCAGCTACCCCAGTCATCAAGCGTGCCGATGATTTCGGGCCAGTTCTCGAAAGCGAACGACCGCTTTTGGAGTGGTGGCGCCGCCTGAATGCCTGTGGTAAGGCGCAGACGATAGTCTCCTTGTGGCCGCCTTGAGGCAATACCGCTGTCAATTCGCTCGCCCGAAACCGGCCATTGCGCGGGGGCGGACGAGAGCTCGGCCATGCAAATTGGATCGACACCTCGACCGGCGGCTACTGGCCGCCTTGAGGCAATACCGCTGTCAATTTGCTCGCCGGAGACCGGTCATTGCGCGGGGACGGACGAGACCTCGGGCATGCAAACTGGATAGACTCCTCGATCGGCAGCTCCTGGCCGCCTTGAGGCAGTACCACTGCCAATTTGCTCGCCGGAAACCGGCCATTGCGCGGGGAGGGACGAGACCTTGGATATTCAAATAGGATGGCGACTTGACAACTTTATTTCGCGTCCAGCAAACCCATGCTGAGTATGGATATCCACGCTATCGGGGTGCTTCTAAGTCCCCAGTTGACGACTTTGTAGTCGCAACGGTGACATCTTTAATGCGTTCTACGTCAAACGCGCAAACGAGCTGTTCGCGGGCGAAGTGGAAGATCTCGTTTTCTTCGATGCTCAAAGTCCGGCGCGTGGGCGAATTCCGATGGATCGAGGGAGAGAGAGGAAGCCGGAATCATGGCGGAAGTGTCGGCGGCTGTAGAGCGCTTTAAACCTGCATCGCGCGATGAGATATAGCGGTGATGCGAGATTGCAGCCGGAAGTTCTCGCGGCGAGTCTTGACCAATTTGAGCTGGGCTTTCTTTTTTTGGCTACACGTGTTGATGTCCGTTAATACTGTTAGCGCGTTCGGCGTGTTCTTTCATTCGGCTAATGTGGCTGTTGATTTGCACTGAATCCTGACCCACGATTTGCATTGAATTCTGACCCACCCGTTGGACCAGCTTTGCGGGTTATTCGGTGGGTATCTGGGTCTTCTTTCTCTCCTTTTTGGGCTGTGTCGTGCTGTTTCTGAAACGATAGCTATCGTTGCCTGTTTCTACAATGTGGCAGTGGTGCGTAAGCCGGTCGAGCAGCGCGGTCGTCATCTTGGCATCGCCAAACACACTGGCCCACTCGGCGAAGCTCAGATTGGTGGTGATGATGATGCTGGTTCGTTCGTAGAGCTTGCTAAGCAGGTGGAACAGCAACGCACCGCCGGTCTGGCTGAAGGGCAGATAGCCGAGCTCGTCCAGCACCACAAGATCGGCATACATAAGTCGTGTGGCGAGCTGTCCGGGCTTGCCCACGAGCTTCTCCTGTTCGAGTGCGTTGACCAGCTCGATGGTGGAGAAGAAGCGCACCCGGCGGCGATGATGTTCGAGAGCCTGCACACCGATCGCGGTTGCCAGATGCGTCTTTCCCGTACCGGGTCCGCCCACCAGGACGATGTTGTGCGCCGAGTCGATAAACTCGCACTCGTACAACTGCCGCACCAGCGCCTCGTTGGCATCGCTGCAGCTGAAGTCGAAGCCGCCGATATCGCGATACGCCGGGAAGCGCGCCACCTTCATCTGGTAAGCGAGTGAGCGCACTTCCCGTTCTGCAATTTCTGCCTTGAGCAATCCGGCAAGCACCAGTGAAGCCGCCTTGTAGGCCGGCGAGTCCTGAGCGGCGAGCTCGCCCAGTGCCTGAGCCATACCGTGCAGCTTGAGTGACTTGAGCATCTGCATCATCACGTCAGGCTGCATGATTGTCCTCGCGGTCTCTTAGCCGATCATACCGGCCGACATTGGCCTGCGGCTCGACGGTCAGCGTGAACGCCTGTGGCGTCTGCAGCGGTGGCACAGGCGGGCTGTCAAGCAGGCGGCTCAGGATGTTCAGCACCGTCGGCTTGTTCGGCGCGCCAGCCTCGAATGCCAGCTCGACGGCAGCGAGCACCATCTGTTCGTCGTGCAGCAGCACGAGCGCCAGAATCTCGACCATCTCCCGGTCGCCCCCCGGGCGCTTGAGCAGCACGCCCTGCAGCTTGCGGAAGCCAGCTGGAAACTCGGTGAAGGGTGCACCGTTGCGAAGCGCTCCCGGTTTGCGCTGCAGGACTGCCAGGTAGTGACGCCAGTCGTAGATGGTCTCGCCGTGGTTGTGGCTGCGGTTGATACGCCGTTCGTGCTCGGCGATCACCTGACCTCCGGCGACGAAGACAAGCTTTGCGGCATACACGCGCAGGCTGATGGGCCGGTTGGCAAACGACGCCGGTACGCTATAGCGGTTGCGCTCGAAGTTCACCAGGCAGGTGGGCGAAACGCGCTTGGTATGTTCGACGAAACCATCGAATGGCTGGCCCACCGGCATCAGGTGTGGACGCTCGGCCGCCCACGCATCCCAAATGGTCGTGTCGTGCTCCGGGTGCCGCGTCTGTTGCCACAGCAGCACGCACTGGTCGGCCAGCCAGTCGTTAAGCGCGGCGAGCGAGCCGAACGCCGGCGCTTTCTGCCAAAGCCGGTGACGGCTGTCCTGGACGTTCTTCTCTATCTGCCCCTTCTCCCAGCCCGAGGCGACATTGCAGAACTCGGCGTCAAACAGGTAGTGACTAACCATCGCGCTGAAGCGCGCGTTGACCTCGCGCACCTTGCCGGGTCGCACTCTGTCAACGGCGGTCTTCATGTTGTCATAGATGCCGCGGCGTGGAATGCCGCCCCAGGCGACGAACGCGTGATAGTGCGCGTCGAACAGCATCTCGTGAGTCTGAAGCAGGTAGGCGCGCAGGAAGAAGGCGCGGCTATGGCTGAGCTTGAGCTGTGCGACCTGCAGCTTGGTGCGCTCGCCATTGATAACGGCCCAGTCCTCGCTCCAGTCAAACTGGAACGCTTCGCCAGCGGCAAACCGCAGCGGCACGAACGTTCCCCGTCCCGTTGTCTTTGCCTGCTCGTGCTGCTCCTGCCGCCAGCGCCGAGCGAACGCCGCCACCCGGTCGTAAGAGCCGGTGAAGCCGAGCGCGCACAGATCTGCGTGGATCTGCTTCAGGGTTCTTCGCTGCTTGCGGGGCCGGTTCGCTTCGGTCTTCAGCCAGCTCGAGAGCTTCGCAGCGAACCCGTCGAGCTTGCTGGGACTGTGTCGTTCCGGATAGGCGGGCAGGACCGTACCGGCCCGAATGTAACGCCGGACCGTGTTTCTCGACACGCCCAGTCGTTTGGCAATCTCGCGCAACGAGACATGATCGCGAAAGTGCCAGCGTCGGATGATGCTCAATATAGCCACGTCGATCACTCCGTTCCCCTGCCCGTTCCCGAGCAGGTCAGTGTTCTACGTGGGTCAATATTCGATGCAAATTACTGCGTAGGGTGGGTCAGGATTCAGTGCAAATCAACAAATGTGGCTGCCGATCGACGCGAGAGGTGGCGAGCCACAGACGGCGGCAAACGCGATTGTCAAAGATCAACTATGTGTACATTCAGGCGGTGCAAGTCTCTTTAGTTAAACGAAAACGCTTTCTAGGGTGAGTCTGATATTAGATAGCCATCCTAATTAATAGAGTGTTTTGCCACCAACAACCGAAGGATTGGGCTGGGTCGCCTTAGTCGTTCCGGTCCGACCGTTCGTGTTCCAGTGGAAAAGCCACGCTAGCAGAATTAACGGACGCCGCTAGCGCTACAACGGACAGCATTAGCGGAGTTACGAACTTCAGCATCTGCCAACATCGCGTCGGCTCCGAAGTCGAAATGTTCAGAGGGACCCATCGAGGGAATATCATGGCGAATACCGTGTTTATTCCACCCTTTTGCTGAAAGCATCGATGGCAGAACTCATCTAAAGCGCAGATCCGGCGCTTCGAGATTCATGAGGAAGAGCACTTCGTCATCCTTCTGGAGCGAATGGTGGTGGCTACCGCAGCGACGCGGGCGGCGTGACGTGCTGTGCGCTCTCGCCGGGGAAACGCGTATTGGGTGAGGGCAACGGCCGTCAACGCGGTGGCCCGTCCGTATCGCCTGGCTCGATATGCGCCTGCGCGAGCCGCGGCTCGGGCTTCTTGCCGGCTATCGTCGCCAGAATCAGTTCGGCGATGACCCTGCCAGACGACTCCCCGGTCGACTGCACGACGGATGTCACCGTGTGTGACGAAGCGACGTCCGGCGGCACGCCGTCATAGACGATCAGCGAGATTTCCGTACCCAGTTGCTTGCCGCTTTCGACGATCGCGCGAAACGCGCCAGCGCCCGCGAGGTTGTTGTCCACCACCAATGCCGTCGGCGGCTCGGCAAGTTCGAGCAGCGCTCGCGCCGCTTCATACCCGCCCGTCCGGTTGAGCGGACATTCGATCATGAGCGACGCCTCCGGCTGAATGCCGGCCTCCTGCAACGCGCTGATGAAACCCGCGCGCCGTTGAGCGGCAAAGTTCATTGTCAGCGGCGCACTGAGCAAGCCGATCCGTCTGTGCCCGAATGCGATCAGACGTTGCGCGGCGTCCCGGGCTCCCGCTTCGTTGTCGAAGTCGAACCAGCCATAAGGCGTGGGGCTGTTCGTCCGCCCATAAGCGACGAAGGGAAACTGACGCGCCTGAAGAAACCGGATGCGCGGATCGTCGACGAGCGTGCGCGCCACGATCAAACCGTCGACCAGTTTGCCTTCGATCAGCCGACGGTACGTCTCCAGTTCCGCGTTTTGCCGCGCGGAAACAATGATCAGATCGAGGTCGCTTTCGCCGAGGCGCTCGGTCATGCCGGCCACGACCTCACCCAGACGCGGATCGCCGAGGTCGCCCGTACCGAACGGATAGACCATCCCCACCGCTTCGGCGCGGCCGGTGGCGAGCCGCCGCGCGGTTGGGTCAGGGTGGTAGCCGAGTTCGCGCGCCGCCTCGATCACCCGCAGGCGGGTTGCTTCATTCACGTCGTCATAGCCGTTGAGCGCCCGGCTAACGGTCGTGCGGGAAAGTCCGAGCGAGTCGGACAGCGTCTTTAGATTCACCTTCACATTTCCACCTTCGCATTGCTCTGTTTTCCCCCGGGCGGCCTTGCGTGACGGGGATTTGGCGCAGATTGGGCAAGCGTCATGGTACCTCAAAAGTTACAAATTCTTTGACACTCCAAACCGGTTTGGACTATGATCCAAACCGGTTTGGATGCATCGTGTCTCCGACGCATTTGAGTCACTGCTGCTCCTGTGGGGCCCGCGAGAGACCATTCGCAGTTTCTAAAACAGACGTCCGGCAGGTCCTTGCCCGGTGAGCAACACGGGCGAGGCGGCCGACAAACGTCGTTCATTTTGCTGTTTCCCGCAGTGGGCTTTCCGCAGTCCGGCGCCAGCGTCACCGGGCGTCTCCGGCATCACCAGGTTCTGAAACGGATATTTCGTACCAACAAGTCAAACGGCGATGCTCCGGCGGTTTCCCGCGGCCCTCGTTGCGCACTCTTCCAGGATGTGAACCCGATGAACAGACTTCGATCCCCGCAATTCCCGTCAACTCGCGCTCGCCTGCGCTCGACCGCGGTCTGCGGCACGCTGCTCGCCGCCGCGGCGGCTCCCGCGCTGGCCCAATCGTCCGCGGCGGGCTTCCCCGCGCCGACGCCGCATACGCAACAGGCCTACGACCCCGATAGCAGCTTCACGATGCGCTGGACGCGCGCCGATGTCCGGCAGATCAAGGCGCAATCGCACACGGCGACCGCCGCCGACAAGAACTCGCTGCCCGCGGCGCTGACCATGCCGGACATTCCGGCGGACTTCCCGCTGATCAACTCGAACGTATGGGTGTGGGACACATGGCCGCTGTCGGATGTCAAAGCGGACAACCTCAGCTACAAGGGCTGGGAGGTCATTTTCTCGCTGACCGCCGATCCGCATGCGGGCTATTCGTTCGACGATCGCCACGTGCACGCTCGCATCGGCTTCTTCTATCGCAGGGCGGGGATTCCGGCGTCACAGCGTCCGGCGAACGGCGGCTGGACCTACGGCGGACATCTGTTCCCGGACGGCACGAGCGCGAAGGTCTTCGGCACCGCGCCGATGACGCAAAACGCCGAATGGTCGGGCTCCGCGCGGCTGACGAACGGCAACAACCTCAGCCTCTACTACACCGCGCTGTCGTTCAACCGCTCGGCCGAGGGCGGCCAGGACATCACGCCGCCGATCGCGATCATCACGCGCACCGACGGGCACATTCACGCGGACGACACGCACGTCTGGTTCGACGGATTCGACAAGCACGACGCGCTGCTCGAACCGGACGGCAAGCTGTACCAGTCGCGCGAGCAGAACACGTACTACTCGTTTCGCGATCCGTTCGTGTTCACCGATCCGGCGAATCCGGGCAAGACCTTCATGGTGTTCGAAGGCAACACGGGCGGCCCGCGCGGCGCGCGCACCTGCACCGAGGCGGATCTGGGTTATGCGTCCAACGATCCGTACAAGGAGGATCTCAATGCGGTGATGAACTCCGGCGCGACCTACCAGAAGGCGAACGTCGGTCTCGCGGTGGCCACGAACAAGCAGCTCACGGAGTGGAAGTTTCTTCCGCCGCTGCTGTCGGCCAACTGCGTCAACGATCAGACCGAGCGGCCGCAAATCTATATCAAGGACGGCAAGTACTACCTGTTCACGATCAGCCACCGGCCGACTTATGCGGCGGGTGTCGACGGTCCTGACGGCGTGTACGGTTTCGTCGGCAACGGTATCCGCAGCGACTTCCTGCCGTTGAACAAGGGCAGCGGCCTCGTGCTCGGCAACCCGACCGATTTCGACCAGCCGATAGGTGCGCCGTACGCGCTGGACCCGAACCAGAATCCCCGGGCATTCCAGTCGTACTCGCATTACGTGATGCCGGGCGGCCTCGTCGAATCGTTCATCGACGCCGTCGGCCCGCGTCGCGGCGGCACCCTGGCGCCGACCGTGAAGCTGAACATTCACGGTAATTCGACCGACATCGACCGGACTTACGGCAAGGGTGGTCTGGGCGGCTATGGCGACATTTCCGCCACTCGCGCGGCTCCCGGCCAGGGTGGCGCGAACAACGGTCAGTAAGCCGGACGGTTGGATGCAGTGCGAGCGGAAGCCTTCCGCTTGCACTGCTGACCGGCGACATTCGAAGCGGGTGAAGAACGGCAGCCATGAAATCCTGGATTCCCGACTTGTCCTCATACCGGGGCCCGGTCTATCTCGCCGTGGTCGACGAAATCGAAACGGCGATCGGGACCGGCCGTCTCCAACCCGGTGACATCTTACCTTCGCAACGGATGCTGGCCGACTTCCTCGGCTTGCACGTGAACACGGTCAATCGCGCACTGCGCGAGACCGCGCGCCGCGGCCTGACGATCGGCAGCAGGCGCAAGGGGACCATCATTCTCAGGCTTTCCGCCTGATCGTAGGCCGAGCCGACGACGACTCATTGACTGCACTCGCGGACGTGACGGCATTCGCCGTTCGTTCGCGTGCGTAGATAGGGCAAAGCCATTCCATGTACGACCCGCAACGTCCCTTCGTTTCAAAAATGAGCACGCTGGCGATGTGTCTGCTTGCATCGCTAAGCGTTTCGTTCAGCGCGTTCGCGGCGCAGCCCGCCTCGCAGCACACCGCCGATGCCGGCACGCCGCAATGGCGCCCCGCATTTCACTACACGCCGCAACGAAACTGGATGAACGATCCCAACGGACTCGTCTTCCACAACGGTCTTTATCACCTGTTCTATCAATACAATCCGAACGGGAATTCGTGGGGCAATATGTCCTGGGGCCATGCCACCAGTTCCGATCTCCTTCATTGGACCGAGCAACCCGTTGCGATGCACGTCAATGCAACCGAGGAGATCTTTTCCGGTTCCATCGTGGTGGATACGCACAATACGTCCGGCTTGGGCACGGCGAATTCCTCGCCGCTGATCGCGCTTTATACCAGCGTGTATAAGGCCGGCTCGGGACATCGACCAGGCACGCAGGCGCAATCGCTCGCCTACAGTACGGACGACGGCAAGACCTGGCGCAAATACGCGCGCAATCCGGTGCTGACGCTCGATCCCGAATCGCAAAACTTTCGTGACCCGAAGGTGTCGTGGTATGCGCCGGGGGGTTACTGGCTCATGACCACCGTGGTCGCGGACGCGCACGTCGTCAAGATGTACCGCTCGAATAATCTGATCGACTGGGACTTTCTCAGCGACTTCACTCTCCCCGACATTCCTCATCGAGGGGCACTCTGGGAGATGCCCGATCTGTTCCCCTTGCCCCTCGATGGCGACAGTCGCAAGCAGAAGTGGGTGATGATCGTGAACGTCAACCCGTGGTCGATCGCGGGCGGGTCCGGCGCGATGTATTTCGTCGGCAGCTTCGACGGTCGAACGTTCACGCCGGAAAACGTCGCGCCGGCCGGTTCCGATCCTTCGCGCTACCAGTGGCTCGATCACGGCGCCGATTACTATGCAGCCGGAACATTCGCGAATGCCCCGGGCGGCGAGGCGGTCACGATCGGCTGGATGAGCAACTGGGACTATGCCGAACGCATACCGACCACGCCCTGGAAAGGCGCAACCGCGCTGCCTCGCGTACTCGCGCTGAAAACGGTCGACGGCCTGCCGCGATTGACATCCGGACCAGTGGAACAATACACGCGGTTCGTCAGTACAGGTTCGACCACGCGCTTTAACGAACTCAGCGTTTCCTCGCGTGTGGAAGAACTCGCGCCCTCCACACGTGGTGTGATGCAAAACATCGACGTGACAATCAGCCCGCAGTCCGCGCGGCGTGCGGGCCTGGTCGTCAGAGGCTCGGCGAATGGCGAGGTGGGCACGCGGATCGTCTACGACACCGAGCGTCGGACACTGACGCTCGATCGCTCGAAGTCCGGCGAGAGCAGGTTCTCGAATGCATTCAGCAAAGCGCACATCGTCAACTTGCCGTTAGTGGACGGGAAACTGCATCTCACCGTGGTGGTCGACAGGGATTCCGTGGAAGTATTCGCGGATCACGGCCGCACTGTCATCACGGATCTCGTCTTTCCGGGCGAGGACGATAACCGCGTTTCGGTCTTCGCCGAAGGCGGCAACGCAACGTTCAGCGATATGACGATTACCGACCTCTCCGTTCTCAAGCCCTAACGCGGACGGCGGCAGGCAGCGCTTACGCCTTCCCGGAGCCTTGTCAGGTTGTTGGGCCGGTCGCGTAAGACGGCGTGATGCTGTTGGTGCTCACAATTGCCGCTAGCCGTGTCGAGGAAAATATCTAGCGCCGAATTTGTCGTAAAACGTCGTTGTCAACGACACTGACTGTAGGGGCTAAGTTGTAATGTCCGTTTTGATGCGGCATAAGCTGGTCCGGCGCCGATCGCCTGGCGCCGGAGGCTGCGATGGACCGAATTACCATGACGATGCGCGAGCTGGACCGGTTCAAGGTTGTTCAATCGGTGGCTGACGGTTTGCGCAAACCGTGGCGCGCTGCGCAGCGGCTCGGACTGGCGACGCGTCAGGTCCGGCGGCTGGTCGCACGGCTGCGTGAAGCCGGCCCCGCGGGTCTGGTGTCCGGCCGGTGTGCGAAGCCCAGCAACAACCGGCTCGACGCCGGCACCGCGGCGCGTGCGATCGCAATCATCCGCCGAAGAGCGACTTCAATGTACATCGGCCATTGCGGGACGACGAAGACCTTGACCTGATCCTGACGCACCGGTCAACGCGGTGCGTGTCGAATACGCTGACCGTCCAGTATGACCGGGTGATCTATCTGCTGGACGACACGGCGGCGAATCGTGCCCGGGTCCATCACTACATCGACGTCTATGAATACCCGGACGGCCGCATTGAGATCCGTGCTGACGGCGGCGCTCTGTCCTGCTCTCCCTATGACCGTCTGTCGGAAATTGACCAAGGCACGGTCATTGAGAACAAGCGTCTGCGACACGCGCTCAGGGTTGCGCAGCAAGTACAGGCCGAGCGCGATAACCGGCGTGCCGCGGGCTCCCCATCGCGCACCAACCGGGGGGGAAGAAGTCCGGCCGAAGGTGCGTCCCACCGGCACCCGGAAGCAGCGCGAGCTCACCGTCGGGGACCTGAATGAGATCGTGCGAAGAACCGCCGCAGCCGGCAGGCTCGGTGCTTAAAAGCTCTTCCAGATAGAGATATTTGACAACCTGAAAGCGGACATCTGAACTTGGTCGCAACCCGGACATTTAAAACAGACCCGACCGTAGCGATTTCTCAGCGGCTCCACTCCGCTACAGAGGCGACCTATTCTGGCGACCTCGAATGCAGTTCGCCATATTCTCGGTGATCTGATCAATCACATTGCCGAAATGCGCCCCAAGATCCTGATCGATGCGCAAAGCGCTCGTTAGTAAGCGCGAGACTACCGAGATCACGACCATGTTTATCCGGTAGAACTGGTCGCACATGGCGCCCAAAACCGGCGCAAGCCTATCCTGCAATACCGTGTTTTCAATGCGCATTTTGTCACCCCGCGTAAACGTTTTGCGTTGACGTTTCCGTCGCCGCGTAAACGTCCGTTCAGGCCCCGCACCATCATGTGCGAACGGGTGAGCAAGGGCGTTGCGTAGAGGTCTTCCTCCTAGAGTAAACGGCACGCGTATGCCTGTGCGTTGAAGGATGCGTAACCCGTGCGCGATGCTTTCGCGTTGAGATGTCAATCGCGTGAGTAAAGCGTGCGTGCCGTTGTGTGCATGTCTCGCGAATGGACACGCGTGTAACGTGTTCAGGGGCGGCACGGCTGCTGCGTATCAGCTCCGCTGACGGTGTCGCAGGCTGTGCGCGTGACTGACGCATTGATGTTCGATTCGCTACGCTTGTGTGCGTCCCGAGTTTGTGCCTTGGTTCGATGTGCATACGCTGCGTACTGCTGGTCGACGTCCATGCGTAACCGGGGACGATGCCGGTCGAACAGCATGCGTGTCAGGAGTAAACCGGGATGCGTAACGGAGGTTGTGTCGCACGCGCACGACAGTGCCCCAAAAAGTGGCTCGTTCTCACCGGTTCCCGTCGCGTCCCAGGTGTTCCCATGTGCGCTTGCCCTGCTAAATAAGGTGGTTGACGCGTGCGCGAGCTGTGCGCAGGATGGGTGAATGTTGTGCTTGATGGCGTGTACGATGGTGTGCGCAGGAGGGTGACTCATGCCTGTCGCGAAGGTCTATACAAAATCGCAATGGGAGGCGTTCGCCAGCGCACTCGATGCACTACCTGAAAAACCCGAGGCTGAACATGGCGTCACGGTGCGCGATGCGATGAAAGAGATGCGTGCACGTGTACGCGCGGCGCAGGCGAAGGGCTACACACTGGAGCAGATCGCGCAGCAGGCGAAGCCGCACGGCATCGACATCACGGCGGGAACGATCCGCTACGCGCTGCGCGCAGCCGGGAAGGGCAGCGGTGCTGGGAATGGCGCACGCCCGTCGTCGGGCGCGCGTGCGGCAGCGCAGGCGGGCGGCGCAGCGGTGCGTCAGCGCGATGCTCCGCCACGCACGAATCAGGTCCGCAAGGATAGGGGAAAGACCGTAACCAGACAACCCATGCCGGTGCAGGGCACACTCGGATTTGCGATCCGGCCCGACACCGACGATCTGTAGGGAGTCGCCATGAACACGACAACCGACACCACAGTCAATCCCATCTATCTCGTCGGCGGCGGCAAGGGCGGTGTCGGCAAGAGCGTGGTTGCGCTCGCGCTTGTGGATCATCTGCAACGCCGCGGTGTGAATACCGTGCTGGTGGAAAACGATACGTCGAACCCGGACGTAATGCGCGCGGTGCACGACGAAATTGGTTGCGCATCATTCGACCTGGACAAGGCGGGCGGCTGGATCGACATGGTGAACTACTGTGACGGGCATCGCGATGCGGTCGTGGTGGTCAGTACGGCGGCACGCAATCAGGACGGGGTCACGCGATACGGCGCGACACTGGGCAATACGCTTGATGAACTCGGAAGACGACTCGTGGTTTTGTGGGTCATCAACCGGCAGCGCGACAGTCTTGAACTGCTGCGGCAGTTCTGCGATACATTCCCGGATGCGACGGTACATGTGGTGCGCAACGGCTACTACGGGACGCCCGAACGCTTCGTGCTGTATCACGATTCGAAGCTGCGCAAGACTATCGAGGCGAAGGGCAGGTCGCTGGATTTTCCGGAACTGGCCGACCGCGTTGCCGATGACCTGCGCAGCCAGCGGCTGTCGGTACGCAAGGCGGTTGAGACACTGCCCATCGGGCAGCGCGCGGAACTGCTACGCTGGCGGTCGTGCTATGACGCGATGTTCGCGCAGGTGACAGGCGATGCGTGAGCGAGGTACGCGGCGGGAGCGGTACCCGCGCCCGCCTGATCCGCTCGCGCGGCTGTTCCTTGAAGTGAGTGGCGAGCCGCCGGACGACACGAGCCTGCTGCGTATGCGCCGCGTGTCGGCGGCGCTGAACCTGCATGACAACGACGCACTGTGGTCGGTGCTGGCGGCGCTCGAATACTACGTGCGGCTCTACGAGGCGATACCGGAGCGCGTCCGGCAGGCGGGTGCGGGCGGCGTCGATGCGGCGCGCGCCGAGGCCCAGGCGGCCACGCAGGCGCTGATGGCGCAGCATCGCGATGCGCTCGCACGCTGCAAGGAAACGATCACACTGGCTGAAAAGCTGACCGCCGAGCACGAGGCGCGCTACCGGGCAGCGCTTGCTGCGCTCAACGATGAAGCGCTCGCTGCGCTCACGCAGCGGGCGGCGAACCGGATTGCGCGTGTTGCCGGGAACCGGCTTGTGACGGCGACGGCGGTCGCGGCGCGTGAACAACGCCAGCGGCTCGACGCGGCGCTCGGGTCATTCGAGCGTGTCGCCATGCGGCGGTTCGTGAGGGCGTGCCACGGGCTGGTGGCGGGCGGACTGGTCGTGATGATGCTGGCAGCGGGTGCGGGCGGGGTGGCAGGCTGGTGGGCAGGCCACCATTGTGTTCGGGCAGAGGCCCCGCCGTCCCCGGGAACAGGCTACACCTCGTCGGTATCGTCTTCCGCCAGGCGGCAATGAATCGCGCAGCATGATGAACCCGGCGGCGCGGCGGCGCATGCGAGCCGCCGCGCCGTGCTGGTCGAAGGCAAATCATCGGAGTCCTGTAGCCTTCATCGCGGGCGCGTAGCAATGCCATGTCTTAATGGCGCCCGTGGTGATACTGCGTGCTGTTTGCCTCGACGGAAGTGAGAAAAAGATCGGGCGAACCTACGGCGCTGGTCCGCGAGCACGACCATGCGGATATGGTTGAACATGACGGACTCTCCGGTTCAGGTGCGATGCGCAGGCGGCAGGGCGTGATGGGGTGCCGCTTCGCCTGCGCTGCCCCGTTGCCGGGGCGAGCGTTGCGCAATGGTTACCGTCAGCCGGAGAGCGGGCCGGACTGCGCGGTGCTCACGGTGCCTATGCTGTCAGCGGTCGGGAAAGGCCATGCTGGCTGCGGACCGGCGGCGACGGACGCGTCCTGTGCATCGGGCGGGGTGTCGTTGACCCGTTCTGTACCGTGACCGGCACCGGGTTCCGTGTCGGCGTCCTCGCCTTCCGACGTATCTTCCGTATCGGCTGCGGTGTGCGCACCGTCGGTGCCGTCCTCATCCTCATGGTCGTCGTCATCGTCGCGACTCTCCCATGAGGGTGCGGCAGGAACTTCCCGGCTGATAAAGATTTCGGGTACCCAGGCGACTTTCGCGAGCTGCAGTTCGGCGGCGGCTGCAGCGTCGGCCTTCTTCATCTTTCCGAGGTCGGCTGCGGCCTTTGGCGATACGGCGGCAGCGACGACTTCCGCAATGCGCGCCTTGCTGACATGGTCGAAGTACGTGGCGCGGGTGGGCGTCCAGTACCCCGTCATGTCGAGGTTCAGCGCACCTGCGAGCGCGTTGATTGCATGCGGCCTTTCTTCGCCCGCGATCCCGTCAAGCAGGGCGCCGGTGCAGAACGCGAGCAGATCGAGCAGCGTCGTGCCGGGGTCCTGCCTGACGAGCCAGGGCAGCAGGTCGGCCCGTTTCGTGGGCAGTTCCCTGATCCATCGCGCGCGTTGCATCCCGATGGCGTGCCATGCGGGGCTGGTGTCCAGGTCGTCTGCGGCGCGCAGCAGACTGTCGTGATTGTTCGTGCCGGTCAGGGCGAGGAAGTCACGTGCGCACGTGTGCCCGAAATGCCCGGGCAGCGCCTTCGGGACCAGGTGATGCAGCAGTGCGGCGAGCGCCACGGCGGGCTGTGCGGCGAGTTCCGCGCGCATGGCGGCGGTGCGATGCGCGGTGAGGCGCTGGCAGAGCTTCGCGTTGTGGACCGGTTTGACCTTCGGGACTGTTGCGGACACCGTCTCGCCTGCTTCGGCTTCGGGCGTGCCGGTGATATTCGCACCTGCGGCTTCGAGCGCATCGGCGTTCTCGCGGCGCACGAGGCCGCGCTCGATGACGAGTTCGCCCTGCGGTCCGACGATGACGAACGCACCGGCTCCAGTCATCTGCTGTTCGTCCCATACGAGTGCGACGCTTTCGAGCGCGGTGAGGGCGGCATTGACGCGCCCGATCTCGTCGCTCAGGCGGTCCGCTTCCTCGTAGGCGCTTTCGTCGTCTTCCGGCAGCGCCTCGAGCTTTTCGGCGAGTTCGTCCTGCTGCGCGGTGAGCGCGTCCATCTGCTGCTGTTCGTCGTCGGTGTACGGACGCTGGACCGGACGCAGCCTGCCATAGCGGTTCAGTTCGAGAAAGTCGCGCTCGACACGTGTTTCAATCCAGCCCCATCCTTCTGCGAGCACTTCCTCCGCGGCGGCGTCGAGCTTCTGCGCGACGAGCTTCTGCAACAGTTCGGCGTCGGCAATGTACCCGGCGTTTTCGTCGTCGCTGAACAGATCGCGGCGAACGTAGCCGCCCGCTGCTTCGTAGGCGGTAACGCAGACGAAGCGCACGAGCCGGCTGCGGCTCGCGTCGATCTCGGCGCGCGTGATGGCCTGCCGCAGATAGTTGGGCTGGCGTTGCCAGTCGTTCGCGTCGAACCAGATACGTTCCTGCGTGTCGTGATCGTCCGCGAGCGCGAGGGCCGCAAGCTGGTCGAGCGTGATCGCATCCTCGCGCAGCAGCGCGAGCAGCTTTGGTGACACGTTGGCGAGCTTCATGCGGCGCCTGACGGTGAGCGGTGATGCGGAAAAGAGCGCGGCGATGTAATCGACGCTGCGGCCTTCCTCGGCCAGCATCCGGTACGCGCGCAGCACGTCGAACGGGTCGAGTCCTTCACGTTCGCTGTTCTCGATCAGCGAAATGGCGAGGGCGTCGCCTTCGCTGACGATGCGCACCGGTACCGGATAGTCGGCAGCGATGTGCTTCTGCTCGAACAGCAGGTCGAGCGCGGCCTCGCGGCGCTGGCCCGCGCAGACCCCATAGCGGCGCTGTCTGGTCCGTCCGCCCTTCATTTCGTGAACGACGAGATTCTGCAAAAGGCCCTTGGCGCGGATGTTGGCGGCGAGGCCCGGAATACCCGAAAGGGGTTGGGTGCGGGCGTTGAGTGGCGAGGGCCGCAGGCTGGAATACGGCACGGTGATGACGGGCTGCTCGTTGCCGAAACTGGTTTCGAGCGGCGATGCGCTTTCAGTGGTTTCTGCCACGGCGGTTTCAACTTTGACTTGCATGACTGACTCCAGAAGGTTGGAAAGAAGGTTCCGGGTCGGGTGTTGCCGGATGCGTCAGGACTTGACCCGGAGAGGAGTCCTGATCGAATTTGAGGGGCGGCGCGGAAACGCCGGGCCTGCGGTACTTACGCCTTCATCTGGCGCATGGCCTCAGCGAGCATCCACAGCGCGCGGTTGAGTTTCACGTTCTGGTCGATGCCGGTGATGGGACGGGTGGACATGGAGCGTCCGCTGCGCGAACGTCCATGCAGCCCGCCTTTGGTGAGGTTTTCCTGGACCCGTTGAAACACCGTCCAGAGGTCGTCCCGGCGATCTTCGAAGCGGCGCGGGGCGAGCAGGCTGCTTTCGGTGATGGGAGCGGGCGCTTCGGCGTCGCTCGGGTCGTAGCGCAGCGCGAGTGCGCAGCGTGCGAATGCGTGCTGTTCGTCGCGCCCGAGCGTGAGGGCCTTCATGCCTTCCTTCTGCTCGCGGATCAGGTCGAAGCCGTCAAGCACGTCGAACGCGCCGTTGATGACGTTCTGCACGATGTTGCCCTTGTGGGGGATGCGGATATCGCGCACGGTGTCTCCGGCGACCATGCCGTTCTGGCAGACAAACCGGTAGGCACCCGCCAGCATCTGATAGCTGCTGGTGCCGTCATGCGAGTTGAGCAGGATGATCTCGTTGGCTTCTTCGCCGGTGATGTCGTCGGCGTGCCGCATGCGGATCATGTGCCTGGTGAATTCGCGGCGGTCGTCGTGGCGTACGCGCGTCTGGCAGACCATGAACGGCTGGAATCCTTCGTTGCGAAGGCCGCGCAGCACGTCGATGGTGGGGATGTAGGTGTAGCGCTCCGAGCGGCTTTCGTGCTTGCCGTCCGCGAAGATCGAAGGCGCGACGCGGCGGATCTGGTCGTCCGACAGGGGTGAGTCGGAGCGGAGCATGGGCGAGCCGTAACGGAAAGAGGAAGCGAGTTGCATGGCACTCTCCACAACAAAAAAGGTTGATCGGTGTTGCGCTGACCGGGCTCCAAGATTCCGCCCGCCTCGTAGGGGTTGGGCTCGTCCTGGTGGAACCCGGGGGTTGGCTTTACCGCCGCCAGTCTCCTGAGTTCGCGCCCGTGCGACCCAAGGAGCCGGTGGCGGGCAAACGTCAAGAATC
>NZ_ABLD01000014.1 GCF_000172415.1 Paraburkholderia graminis C4D1M | reverse complement strand
CCGCGAAATCAAGGAAAGGCCAAAGGGGTTAACAAAAAACCCCCAACCCCCATCCAGACCAACAAAAAACCAAAGCCGGCCCGCAGGGCCCAAAAACCAGAGATAGCCCGCATTAACCCTTCTGTTCGACCCATCGCGCCGCAGGCAAATCAACAACAATCACTATCACCAGCACTAACGGCAAGCACAGCAAACCTCATGGCTACCACTCCCGCAAATCAGCAAGTCGCGCCCGCTTCCCCGGGCCCCATGAAACGCATCATCCTGATCGCCCTCATCGCTGTCGTCGCCGCGGGCGCGACCGGCGCAGGCGTGTGGTTCTTCATGTCGAAGCGCGCTCCGGCCGCCGCCACGGCTGCCGCGCCGGCGCCCGCTCCGGCACCCACGTTTTTCCCGCTCGAATCGATGACGGTCAACCTCCAGTCGGACGACGGCCAGCAGCACTTCCTGCGCATCGGCCTCACGCTCAAGCTCACCGATCCGAAGACGACGCCGGAGCTCACCGAGCACATGCCGGAAATCCGCAGCCGCATTCTGCTCGCGCTGTCGAACCATCATCCCGATGAACTGGCGCCGCTCGAAGGCAAGCACGCGCTCGCCACCGAACTGCGCACGCTGATCGAGCAGCCGACCGACAAGGGCGCGGCGCCGATCCACGTCCAGGACGTGCTGTTCACCGAATTCGTCGTGCAGTGACGCGCTTGCGCACTGCCATCATCCAACGTCACGGTATGCACGAGGAATAAGGAATGGGCCACGAAGAATTCATGTCCCAGGAGGAGGTCGATGCCCTCCTCAAAGGCGTAACCGGCGAGTCCGACTCTGAAGCCGAGCAAAGCGAGCGTGTAGGCGTACGTCCCTACAACATCGCGACGCAGGAACGGATCGTCCGCGGCCGGATGCCCGGCCTCGAAATCATCAACGACCGCTTCGCGCGACTCTTGCGCGTCGGCATCTTCAACTTCATGCGGCGTTCGGCGGAAATCTCCGTCGGTCCGGTGAAGGTGCAGAAGTACAGCGAGTTCACCCGCAACCTGCCGATCCCGACCAACCTGAACCTGGTCCACATCAAGCCGTTGCGCGGCACGTCGCTGTTCGTGTTCGACCCGAACCTGGTGTTCTTCGTGGTCGACAATCTGTTCGGCGGCGACGGGCGTTTCCACACTCGAGTGGAAGGCCGCGATTTCACGCAGACCGAGCAGCGCATCATCATGAAGCTGCTGAACCTGACGTTCGAACACTACGCGGCGTCGTGGAAAAGCGTGCGTCCGCTGCAGTTCGAATACATGCGCTCGGAAATGCACACGCAGTTCGCGAACGTCGCGACGCCGAACGAAATCGTCATCGTCACGCAGTTCTCGATCGAGTTCGGCACGACGGGCGGCACGCTGCACATCTGCATGCCGTACTCGATGATCGAACCGATCCGCGACATCCTGTCGTCGCCGATCCAGGGCGAGGCGCTCGAAGTCGACCGCCGCTGGGTCCGCGTGCTGTCGCAGCAGGTGCAGGCGGCGGAAGTCGAACTGACCGCCGACCTCGCGCAGGTGCCGATCACGTTCGAACAGATCCTGAACATGCGCAAAGGCGATGTTCTGCCGATCAACATCCCCGAGCACATCACGGCGAAAGTCGACGGCGTGCCGGTGATGGAATGCGGTTACGGAATTTTCAATGGTCAATACGCGTTGCGCGTGCAGAAGATGATCAGCGCAGCCGACACGATGAAGGAAGGTGGATATGAGTGATCTGAACGCAAAGCCCGAGGAAGCGCTGAGCGCCGCCGCGGCGCAGGTTGCCGCCGACGCGGCGAGCGCCGAGGACGAAGCGGCGCTCGCCGACTGGGCAAGCGCGCTCGCCGAGCAGAACGACAACACTAGCGAAATCAGCGCGACCACGGCCGGCGTGTTCCAGCCGCTGTCGAAAGTGGCGCCGACCACGACGCGCAACGACATCGACATGATTCTGGATATTCCTGTCCAGATGACCGTCGAACTCGGCCGCACCAAGCTCGCGATCCGCAACCTGCTGCAACTCGCGCAAGGTTCGGTCGTGGAACTGGACGGCATGGCCGGCGAACCGATGGACGTGCTCGTCAACGGCTGCCTGATCGCGCAAGGTGAAGTCGTGGTGGTGAACGACAAGTTCGGTATTCGCCTGACCGACATCATCACGCCGTCAGAACGTATCCGGAAGTTGAATCGATGAAACCGGCAGTCGTTTGTGCCGTGTTGCCTGTGTCGCGTCGCGTATCCAGCCTGGCAATGCGCGCGGTGCTGTCGGCAACGGCCTGCTTCGGCGCGCTCTGCGCTCCGCTCGCCGCGCACGCGGCCGACATGAACGCGGTCAACAACGCAGCGAAGATGGCGTCGACGGTCGGCGCGGGCACTGCGGTTCCGGCGCTCGGCGTCGGCGCGGTATTGCAAACGATCGTCGGCCTCGTGGTCGTGATCGGTCTGGTGTTCGGCTGCGCGTGGCTCGCACGCCGCTTCGGCTTGCAGCCGGGCAGCCGCAGCGGGCTCGTGAAAACGGTCGGCGGCGCATCGCTCGGCGGCAAGGAGCGCGTCGCGGTCGTCGAGATCGGCGATACGTGGCTGGTACTCGGCGCGGCGCCGGGCAACGTGCGTCTGCTTCATACGATGCCGGCCGGCTCGGTCGCGATCGATACGGTCGGCAACGCGCAAGCGGGCACGCCGGGCGGAACAGGCAGCACCGGCAGCACGGGCGCGAACGGCACCACATTGTCTGGCAGCTTCGGCCAGCGCTTTCGCGACGCCTTGAAAGGCGAAGTGAGCAAACGTTTCAACGGGCAAGGCAACGGGGTTCGGTAATGCAGTTCAGTCTTCAATCGGCGCAGTGCGCGTCATCCTCGAGCAACTCATACACGTCGATGACCTCCCGCGCCGCCCGGGCAGCAGTTCGCGGCTTGCGCCGCGCGACACCCGTCGCGTTGCCCGTGGTGTTGCCCGCGATAATGCTCGCGCTGCCCACGCTTTCGTTCGCGCAAACCGCCGGCTTGCCGGCCTTCAACACGAGCCCTGGTCCGAACGGCGGCACCACGTATTCGCTGAGCGTGCAGACGATGCTGCTGCTCACGATGCTGTCGTTCCTGCCCGCGATGGTGCTGATGATGACAAGCTTCACGCGAATCATCATCGTGCTCTCGCTGCTGCGCCAGGCGCTCGGCACGACGACCACGCCGCCTAACCAGGTGCTCGTCGGCCTCGCGCTCTTTCTCACGCTGTTCGTGATGTCGCCGGTGCTCGACAAGGCTTATACCGACGGCTACAAGCCCTTCTCCGAAGGCACCGTGCCGATGGAAACGGCCGTGAGCCGCGGCCTCGCGCCGTTCAAGACGTTCATGCTGCGTCAGACGCGCGAAAGCGATCTCGCACTGTTCGCACGCATCTCGCACGCCGCGCCGATGCAAGGTCCGGAAGATGTGCCGCTGTCGCTGCTGGTGCCGTCGTTCGTCACGAGCGAACTGAAGACCGGCTTCCAGATCGGCTTCACGATCTTCATTCCGTTTCTCATCATCGACATGGTGGTGGCGAGCGTGCTGATGTCGATGGGCATGATGATGGTGTCGCCCGCGACGATTTCGCTGCCGTTCAAGCTGATGCTGTTCGTGCTTGTCGACGGCTGGCAATTGCTGCTCGGCTCGCTCGCGCAAAGTTTTGTTTAAACAACGCGCGCTCGCGTTGTTGTTCACGTCCCTTACGTTGTCGATGCTTCCGGTTGAATCGCCATGAATTCAGAATCCGTCATGACACTCGCGCACCAGGCCATGTATGTCGGCCTGCTGCTTGCCGCGCCGCTTCTGCTCGTCGCGCTGGTGGTCGGTCTCGTGGTGAGCCTGTTCCAGGCCGCCACGCAGATCAATGAATCGACGCTGTCGTTCATTCCGAAACTGCTCGCGATCGCGGTCACGATGGTGATCGCCGGTCCGTGGATGCTCACCACGATGCTCGACTATCTGCGCCAGACTCTCACCAACATTCCGACGCTCGTCAACTGAGCGCCGCGTTGTCCTTCCTGCATCGAGCTACGACGCCGCCATGTTTTCCGTCACCTACGCGCAACTGAACGCCTGGCTCACCGCGTTTCTGTGGCCGTTCGTGCGCATTCTCGCGCTGGTCGCGACCGCGCCGGTGCTCGGCAACCGCTCGCTGCCGCTGCGCGTGAAGATCGGCCTGGCGGCTTTCGTCACGATCATCGTCGCGCCGACGCTCGGCGCGTTGCCGCAAGTCACGGTGTTTTCCGCCGAGGGCGTGTGGATCATCGTCAACCAGTTCCTGATCGGCATCGCGCTCGGCATGACGATGCAGATCGTGTTTCAGGCGATCAGCGCAACGGGCGATTTCGTCGGACTGGGCATGGGGCTCGGCTTCGCCACTTTCTTCGATGCGCAAGCGAGCAGTTCGAGCCAGGTGCTGTCGACCTACATGTACACGATCGCGATGCTGGTGTTCCTCGTGATCGACGGTCATCTGCAGATGATCAGCGCGCTGCTGGCTACTTTCAATACGCTGCCCGTGTCGGCGAATATTCTCGGCTCGCCTGGCTGGCGCACGCTCGCCAACTTCGGCAGCACGATTTTCTCGGCGGGACTTCTGCTGTCGTTGCCGGTGGTCGCCGCGCTGCTCATCACCAACCTCGCGCTCGGCATTCTGAACCGCGCGGCGCCGCAAATCGGCGTATTCCAGATCGGCTTTCCGCTCACCATGCTGATCGGTATGCTGCTTCTGCAACTGATGACCCCCAACATGATTCCGTTTTTTGCGCGCCTCTTCACGGTGGGCATCGATCAGATGGGACGCGTCGCGCTCGGTTTCCGATAAGCCGGGCTTTTCGCGGCAACGCAGCGTAAAAGCAGCACGTCAAATCAACGCGCCAAAAACAGAAAGGGCGGAACCGGCTCACACCGGTTCCGCCCTTCTTCTTTGAGCGGCTCGCCGCCCGCGCGATCAGTTCAGGTACTGGAACAACGAAAAGTTCTGAATCTTCACGAACGCCTGCTGTGCCGTGTCGAACGCGTTCTGCGCCAGCGTGTATTTGCCGACGGTCTTGATCATGTCCGTCTGCGTCAGATCCGACAGGTTGCTCGCCGTTTGCAGCGTATTGTTTTGCGTCACCTTCTGCAGCGCCTGCACTTCCTGCGAGCGTCCGCCCACGGTCGCCGTCGCGGTCACGACGTTGTTGATCGTGTTCTCGAGCTGCGTCATGCTGGTGACGAGCGCGCTCTGGTAGCTCGCCGTCGACGCACCGCCCGAGATCGGCGATTGCAGCGTGCTGATCAACTGGCTCAGGTTCGCGAACACGTCCATGCTGCCTTGCGTGGCTGGCGTGACGGAGAAGCTGTCGCCCGCATTCGGCGCGCCGCTGATCGTCACCGACTGGCCGCCGAGCGTGATCGCCGAGCCTGCGGTGAAGGCTTGCGGGCCGCTCGTCGTGACCGCGCCGGTCGCCGGATCGGTCTGGCTGACGGTGTAAGTCGTCGACGACGAAAAGTTAATCGAGTACGTGTTGTTGTTCGTCGGATCGGTCGGGTTATTGAGGCTCACCGTGCCGATGACGCCCGTGCCCGTGTTAGCCGCGGCCCCCGCCGGAACCGAACTCGTGCCGATGGGCGCGACGCTGCTGAAGATCGAAGTGCCGTTGTCCGAGGTCTGCACGAGGTGCGAGTCGGTGATCTGCACGGCTGGGATGCCGGTGTCGCCCGAATAGGTGACCACGCCGGCCGAGTTCGTGTTGTACGGCTGCGCGCTGCTTTGATAACCGGCGAACAGGTAGTTGCCCTGCGGATCGGTTGCGTTGGCGAGCGTCATCAACTGGCTGCGCAAGCTTTGCAGTTCCGTTGCGATGGAGCCGCGGTCGCCGTTGTTCAGCGCACCGTCGCCGGCGTTCAGCACGAGCGTGTGGACTTTTTGCAGCACGTCGGTCACGCTGCCGAGCGTCGTCGATTCGAGCTGCAGCGACGCGAGCGCCGTGTTCTGGTTGCTCGTGTACTGCGCGAGAGTCGTCGCCGTCGAGCTCAATTGCACGGCCTGCGCCGCGCCGAGCGGATTGTCCGACGGCGTGGAAAGGCTCACGCCGCTCGAGATCTGCGCGTAAAGCTGCGACAACTGAGCTTGCTGATCGCTCATCGTCGCGACGTTCATGGTGAAGTACTGCGTGCTGGAGATGCGCATGTTCAACGCCTCACTGGAAGATGCCGAGCAGCGTCTGGAACAGGGTCTGCGCGGTCTGAATGACTTTGCTGTTCGCCTGATAGAGCTGCTGATACTGAAGCAGATTGGCTGCTTCTTCGTTGATGTTGACGCCCGACACCGACTGCTGCGCGGTGGTGATCTGCGTCACGAGCGAAGCCTGCGCCGTGCTCGAAGTCTGGATCTGATTCGTCTGGTTGCCGATGTCGTTGACGTAGTTCGCATACGCGCCCGTCAGCGTGACCGTGCCGCCGTTCATCGATTTCGCCGTGGACAGGTTCGACAGCGCAAGCGCGTTGCGGCCGTCGTTGTTCGCACCGCTGTTCGGGCCGATGGTGAACTTGTCGCCGGCAGAAGGCACGCCGCTGATCGTCACCGAGACCTTGTCCATCTGGCCGGCCGTCGTGTTGTTGATCGTGAGACTCGCGCCGGTCGCCGACGAATACGGCACGACGGTCGTCGCGCTCGTGATCGGATAGGTTGTTGCCGGTGAACCGGCCACCGTCACCGTCGAGCCGACCGGGAAGCCGGTGAGGCCCGTGCCGTTGTAGGTGAGCGTGGTGGTCGAACTCGGCATCGTGTAGCCGGCCGTGACCGTGCCTTGCGAGATCGCGCCGGTGCCGGTGTTGGTCGACGCGGCCGAGCCCAGAACCGGCGATGCGGCTGCGATTGCGGAGCCGTCCGTGGTCACGGTCGCGAAGCTGTTCAACGCGCCGCGGGTCGGTTCGACCGTGAACGAATCGCCGGGATTCATCGTGCCGGTGGTCGAAAAGTTCAGGCCGTTGATCGGCTGGCTCAGGTTCGCCGCGGAACCGACCACGGTGCCCGTCGAATTGTCGGTCAGCGTGTAGCCCGTGCCGTTGTAGGCGAGCGTGTAGTCGCCGGTGGTCGGCTGCGCGGGGTTCGCGAACGACACGTTGAGCGACGCATTGCCGGTGTTCTGCGTGTTCGCGTAGACGGTCGGGCCGCCGACGGAGAACAGCGCGCCGCCTTGCACGCCCGCAAGCGTGATGCCGAGCGCGTTCTGCGCGTTGACCTGCGACGCGAAGCTGACGGCGATCGCGCCGAGTTGCGCTTCCGCCGGATCGAGCGTCTGGCTGCGGAACGCGAGGAGACCGCCGAGCGTGCCGCCGTCAATCTTGCTGTCCGGCAGAATTTGCGGCGCCGCGGCCGGATTCGCGCCCGCCTGGCCGAGGTACTGCACGGACAGTTCGCTCGAATCGCCCGTCGAAGGCGCTGTACCCAGGTTGAAGCTGTTGCCGCCCGACACGAGCGGCTGGCCGTTGCTCATGAACACGCCGTAGCTGCCGTTGCTGTTGACGACCTGCACGCCGATCAGTTGCGACAGATTCGACACGGCGAGGTCGCGCTGATCCAGCAACTGGTTCGGCGGCTGGCCTTGCGTGCTGGCAGCGGAAATCTGGCCGTTCAACTGCGCGATCTGCTGCGTGTAGCTATTGATCTGCGAAACCGTGTTGCTCAACTGCGTGTTGACGCTTTCGCGCAGCGCATCGTATTGCTGGCCGGCGGCGTTGATCTGGTTCGCGAGCGTCTGCGCGCCGCTCATCGCCGTCTGGCGCGTGGCGAGGCTCGAAGCATTGTTCGAGACGTTCTGCATGCCCGTGAAATAACCCGTGATCGCACTGGCAAGGCCGGCAGTCGGGCTGCCGACCAGATTGTTCAGTTGCGAGATCAACGAGTTGTAGGTGGCCAGCGAGCTGCTGGACGACTGCGCGTTGTTGAGCTGCGTCGTCAGATACTGGCTGTATTGACGCGTGACGGTGACGGTCGAGACGCCCTGCGGCAGGAAGCCCGAACCCGTGTACTGGCCGCCCGTTTCCGCGAAGACCGGCGTTTCAATGGTGTAGCCCGGCGTCGACGCGTTGCTGATGTTCTGGCCGGTCGTCGTGAGTCCCCACTGGGCTGCGTTCAGTCCACTGAGGCCGAGATTGATGAGATTGGACATGCGTCATCCTGAAGGGCGACACCGTACACATGCCGCCGCGTTACTTGAACAGACTGTTTAACGGCTTTTGCGACGGAAAATTGAGGCCATTCACGACGCTTGTGAGACTTTGGTTCAACGTTGATGCAACGTTTGCGAGGCCGATGCGGCGCGGGCCTGCATACACCCCGCGCGCTTCGCTTCTGCTTCGCCTCTGCTCCCGCCCGTTCGTTAGCGAACGAGCGAGCGGCGCTTCATTTCGAGTTGCGTGATGAGACGCTGCAGCGTGTTTTCCGCGCTGCCCGGCAGCGTCAGAAAACGGAAGCCGAGCTGGTAACGCTGCGTGCCGTTGGGCAGCGCGAGCGACCGATGCGACACGAGCTGCAGATCGAGCGACAGACGCCCCAATGAGCCGAGCACCAGTTCGCAGTCGTCCAGACGCGTGCCCATGGGCAGTTCCGCAACACGTTCATCGGCGGTGCGCATGCCGACGCCGCCAAGCGACAGGTCGTGCACTTCGAAGCGGAACGAATCGCCTTCCGGCAGACGGCCGGTGCATACATACGGATCGAGAATCGGTGCGTCGACGCGGAAATACTCGCGGCGTTGCACATAGAACAGCACTTCCGGAAAGTCCGCTTCGAATGCGGGCAGTCCCTCGAAACGCGTCTCGCGCGGCGTGCCTGTGCCGAACTCCATGCGCACGCCCTCGGGCGCCGCGTGAAACTGGCAGCTCGCGGCGGCGAGCAGACCGCGGTTCTGATCCGACAACGCGCCCCAGTCGAACGTGAAGGTGCGGCCGCGCACGTCGACGTCGAGCAGGCGCGTGACCAGTTGGCCGCCCGCATATTGCACGGTGAGGAAGTCGCCCCGATTGACGAGATTGCGCAATTGAACGCCGATTTCCAGCGGATTACGACGGCCGAAATCGTGGGCGCTGTCGTCTAACGGAACGTGCGGCTGCATCTGCGTGTCGGTTTGGCCGTTCGACTGATTGGTTTCCATGGGCTTGCCGGTATGCATGTTCTTGCGGGCACGTGCCAGAGCTCCTGCCGGGGCTTTCGGGCGGTCTTTTTTCTGCGGACCGCGGCACGCGCATTCAACCGGACATTGACGCTTCCGGTATGGGCTCTAACGGATTAGCGGCAGTATCCCGCTAAAATTTAGGGGCGCCCAATGAATTATTTAGAATCGCTTCGCGCAAACGTTAAAGCTCGGGTAACTCGCCGATAACGCGTCGGTAAATCGTCGGCCGTTTCGTCGGCCATTTACAGCCATTTATTGGCCGCGCCGGTATTCACACCCGGTTTCGCGGGTAGACCGGCTGCCCTCCGGCAGCCGGCCTCTTCCGTCTTGTCACGCGCGTGGCCCCGTCGCATGCTCTCTTCAACCCATCTTGTCCATAATCGACATCAGTTTTTTCGCGTAATGCGGATCAGTGGCATAACCGGCGCGCTGCATGCCGTTGGCAAAACCCTTTACGTCATGCGCGGAATTGATGACCTGCGCGTAACGCGGATTACCCTTGAGCAGGCTCGCGTAATCGGTCATGGCTTCCTGATACGAGTCATACGCGCGGAATTTCTCGACCACGCGCTGCGGCTTGCCGTGCACATACTCGGTGGTGAGCGTGGAAACCGTCTTGCCGGTCCAGTCCTTCGTCGCCTTGATGCCGAACACGTTGTGGCTCGTCGTGCCGTCCGCCTTCTTGATCTCGCTCTTGCCCCAGCCGGATTCGAGCGCGGCCTGGCCGATGATGAAGCGCGCCGGAATGCCGGTCGCGGCACTTGCCGCCTGCGCCGGACCCGCGAGCTTGTCGACGAAAGCGTCGACCTTCGGCGAGCTGCCGTCGCCCTTTAACGGCGGCGTGAGCGCGCTGTTGGCCGAGTAGCCCTTGCCCATCGCGAGCTGACCGTTCGCTTGCGCATTGCCGTATGCCTTGGCGAGCGCGTTGAGCGCCGCCGTCTGGCCTTCGTCGCCGCCGCTGCCCCCGCCGAGCGCGTTGGCCATGCCGGCAAGGCCGCCTGCGCCATTGGCTCCATTGGCGCCGCTTACCTGCATGCCCTGGTTGCGCATCAACTGCTTGAGCATCGCGTCGGCCACGCCGATTCCCTTCTGCGACAGATGCTGCGACAACTGCTGGTCCATCATCGACGTGAAGGTGGCCGTGTCGTGCGAGTCGAACGGGCCGTCCTGCGGCGTCGCATCGCGCATGCTCTTGAGCATCATCTGCGTGAAGACCGCGTCGAACTGCTCCGCGGCCACTTTCATGCCGGCTTGCGGCGATGCCTTCGCCTGCGCGCTCAGCTTCGCGAAACCCTGCACGTCGAGCGCGAAGCGCTGGCTGAGATCGTTCGCCGCCGCGGCGGAATTGGTCGTATCCGAATTCATCTGCTGTCTTCCTTAGATGATTTCCAGGTCGGCGCGCAGAGCGCCCGCCGCTTTCATCGCCTGCAGGATCGACATGAGATCCGCGGGCGTCGCACCCAATGCGTTGAGCCCCTTCACGACTTCGGCGAGGTTCGCGCCGGCCGTCACCATCTTGAGCGCGCCGTTGTCCTGCTTCATCTGAATCTGCGACTGCTTCGCGACGACCGTCTGGCCGTTCGAGAATGCGCCCGGCTGGCTCACCACCGGCTGCGTGTTGATCACGACCGACAGATTGCCGTGCGCGACCGCGCAGCTCTGCAGCGTGACCATCTGGTTCATCACGATGGAGCCGGTGCGCGCGTTGAGAATCACCTTCGCGGCTGCTGCGCCGGTTTCACATCAAGGTTCTGCAATTGCGCCATGAAGGCGACCTGCTGCTCGGGATCGCTCGGCGCGCGCAGTTGAATCGTGCGGCCGTCAAGCGCCGTCGCCGTGCCGCCGCCGAATGCGTTGTTCACCGCGGCCACCACGCGCTGCGTGGTGTCGTAGTCCATTTCATTCAGGTCGAGCTGCATCGTGCCCGCTTGCGACACCGAGGTCGGCACCGCGCGCTCGACGATCGCGCCGCCCGCAATGCGGCCCGCCGCCAGCGTATTGACCTGCACCTTGCTGCCGTTCGCGCTTGCGCCCGCGCCGCCGACCGCGAGATTGCCCTGGCCGAGCGCGTACACCTGGCCGTCGGCGCCCTTGAGCGGCGTGAGCAAAAGCGTGCCGCCGCGCAGGCTCTTCGCATTGCCGAGCGACGACACCGTGATGTCGATCTGTTCGCCCGGACGCGCGAACGGCGGCAGCACCGCCGTCACCATCACCGCCGCGACGTTCTTCAACTGGATGTTCGACAGCGACGATTGCTGGTTGCTCGAACCGGCCGCCTGGTTGTTGATCGAGATGCCGAGGTTCGCCAGCATGTTGGCGAGCGTCTGCGTGGTGAACGGCGTTTGCGTGGTCTGGTCGCCCGTGCCGTCGAGACCGACGACGAGGCCGTAGCCGATCAGCGGATTGTCGCGCACGCCCTGGATCTGCACGAGGTCTTTCAGACGCTCCGCATGAGCGGGCGTCGCCGCCGGCAGCGCCGCACACGCGAGCGCGACGAAGGCGAGCGTCCGGCCGATCCTGCCGGCAAGCGCTGAGAAGCGGAATGAAACAGTACCCATGATCACCACGGCGACACGTTAAGGAAGAAGCGTTGCAGCCAGCCCATGTTCTCCGCTTCGTCGACATAGCCCTTCGCGGAGTATTCGATTTTGGCGTCGGCCACCTGCGTGGAGTACACGGCGTTCAGGTTCGAGATCGTGTTCGGATTGACGACGCCCGAGAAGCGCACAAACTCGTTGCCCTGGTTGATCAGCATCTGCTTTTCGCCGCTGACCATCAGATTGCCGTTCGGCAGCACACCGGTCACCGTCACGGTGATCGTGCCGTTGAACGTGTTCGACGCGTTAGCGCCGCCTGTCGAGGTGAACTTGTTGGCGCCGCTCGCGCTCAGGTTCGCCTTGCCGAACAGGCCGCCGAGGAAGCCCGCGGTCGGCACGTCGAAGCTCGTCGTGCCGTTGCGGTTCACGCCCGCGCCGGAAGACTTCGTCGCGTTGACGTTTTCCTGAATCACGATCGTCAGGATGTCGCCGACATTGCGCGGCCGCTGGTCTTCGAACAACGGCCGGCCCGCGTAACCCGGGTTGTAGATCGAGCCGGGCGACTGCGCTTGCGGCGGCATCGGCGGCATGGCCGTCATCGGCTGCTGCGTGATCGGCTGCTTCGGCACGAGGCCGCAACCGCCGAGCGCGGCGAGCAGCGTGAGCTGCACGAGCGCCGCGGCCATGCGCGAACGAACCGGATTACGAGTGAAGTACGACATCTTGATTACCGCCTGTTAATTCCTGCTGGCTACCGCGTTAAATCTGCATCTGGCTAAGCGTCTGCAACATCTGGTCGGACGTCGTCACGGCCTTGCTGTTGATTTCGTAAGCGCGCTGCGTCTGGATCATGTTCACCAGTTCCTGCACCACGTTCACGTTCGATGCTTCCACGTAGCCCTGATTCAACGTGCCCGCGCCGTTCAGGCCAGGCTGCGCGACGTTCGGCGCACCCGACGATGCCGTTTCCGCGAACAGGTTTTCACCCTTGGCGTCGAGACCGGCCGGGTTGATGAAGGTCGCGATCTGCATCGAGCCGAGCTGCTGGCTGTTGGTCGAGCCCGCAACCGTGATCGACACCACGCCGTCGCTGCCGATGGTCAGCGACGTCGCGTTGGTCGGCACCGTGATCGCCGGGATCACCTGGTAGCCGCTCGACGTGACGAGCTGGCCTTGCGCGTTGGTCTGAAACGAGCCGTCGCGCGTATAGGCCGTGGTGCCGTCGGGCATCTGCACCTGGAAAAAGCCCTGGCCGTTGATGGCGACGTCTTTCGAGTTGCCCGTTTGCTGCAGATTGCCCTGCGTGTACAGACGCTCGGTGGCGACCTGCTGCACACCCGTGCCGAGCTGGATGCCGGACGGCAGTTCGGTGTTCTGCGTCGAGTTCGCGCCAGGCTGGCGGACGGTCTGATACAGCAGATCCTCGAACACCGCGCGCGAGCCCTTGAAGCCGTTGGTGCTGACGTTCGCGAGGTTGTTCGAGATCACGTCCATCTGCGACTGTTGCGCATTCATGCCGGTAGCGGCGATGTAAAGTGAGCGATTCATATTCTTTCTCTCTCCAGGGGCGCGTGAGCGGCCCGTTAGCTAAAGCTCAGCAACTGGTTAGCCGACTGATCGTTCTTGTCGGCGCTTTCCAGCAGCTTGGTCTGCATCTGGAACTGGCGCGCGTTGGTGATCATCGAGACCATCGCGCTAACCGGATTCACGTTGCTTCCTTCAAGCGATGCCGGCGCGACCGCCACGGCCGGATCGGCGTCGGCGGGATTGCCGTCGGCGGTGCGAAACAGGCCGTCGTCGCCGCGCGTCAGCGTTTGCGGATCGGGATTGACCAGCTTGAGCTGATCGATCGTCACCACGGCGGTCGGCGGATCGCCGGGCGTGAGCGCGGTCACGGTGCCGTCGTGGCCGATGGTGATCTGCGCGCCCGGCGGCACCGAGATCGGCCCGCCGTTGCCGAGCACCACCTGATTCGTGGCGTTCACGAGCTGGCCGTTCTGGTCGACGTGAAGATTGCCGGCGCGCGTGTAGGCCTCGTTGCCGTCGGCGGTTTGCACGGCGAGCCAACCCGGCCCTTCGATGGCGACGTCGAGTGGATTGCCCGTCTGCTGGATCGGGCCGGGCGTGTAGTCCGCGCCCGGCGTCGACGACAGCACGAAGGTACGCGTGGTGTTGTCGTTGATCGAACTGCCGTCGCCGAACGACATCGGCACGGCGCGAAAAGTCGCCAGCTGCGCGCGAAAACCGGTGGTCGACGCGTTCGCCAGATTGTTCGCAACGATGGCCTGCTGTTCGAGCGCTTGTGTGCTGCCCGACATCGCGGTGTAGATCAGCCGATCCATGATGGGTCCGTCCTGCTCGCTTACAGGTTGATGAGCGTCTGGTCGACGGTCTGCTGCGTCTTGATCGTCTGCGCGTTCGCCTGATAGTTGCGT
This sequence comes from Paraburkholderia graminis C4D1M, assembly GCF_000172415.1. GTDB lineage: Bacteria > Pseudomonadota > Gammaproteobacteria > Burkholderiales > Burkholderiaceae > Paraburkholderia > Paraburkholderia graminis. Next base: position 152,634 of record NZ_ABLD01000014.1, on the reverse strand, counting down.
TGCGCGGTGATCAGGTCCACCAGCTCGCTCGTCAGATCCACGTTCGAGTTCTCGACCGCGCCGCCTTGCAGCACGCCGTGATTGGTCGAACCCGGCGCCGAAATCTGCGCGACGCCCGATTGCGACGTCTGCTGGAATTCGTTGTTGCCGAGGTTCACGAGACCGTTCTGGTTCGAGAAGTTGGCGAGCACGATCTGGCCGAGCGCCGCGGTCTGCTGGTTCGAGTAGTTGCCGGTCAGCGTGCCGTCGGCGCCGATCGTAAAGCTCGTCAGCGTACCGGCCGCGTAGCCGTCGGGCTGCAGCGAGTTCACGCCGTCCTTGCCGCCATACTGCGTGGTGCCGGCAATGTTGAGCGTCAGCGCCTGGGGCGTTGCCGAGCCGTCGGTGGTCGGCACCGAGAAGTTGAACACGTACGGCGTGGTGGTCGCCGTGCCGGAAGCGTCGGTCGTGCCGAGCAGCGTGCCCGACGAATTGAAGTTCGCGTGGCCCACGAGCGACGCCGTGCCCGTCGACACGCCGGCGTACACGTCCCACGTGCCGGCCGCGGTCTTGGCGAAATACATGTTGACCGTCTGCGAACCGCCGAGCGTGTCGTAGACCGTCGTGCTGGTCGAGTAGTTATACGTCGACGAGCTGTTCTGGTTGAAGGCCACCGGCGTCGGCGCGATCGCGTAGCTGTCGCCGGTCGCGGGCACGCCGTTGAACGTGACCGTCTGGCCGTTGCCGAGCGAGATCGGCGAGCCGGCCGTGTAGGTGCCGGTCGTCGAGGTGCCGAGCGTCGTGTCGGTCACCGTGTAGGCCGTCGCGCTGGTGAACGTGACGGTGTAGTTGTCCTTGTTCGTGCCCGACGCCGTGTTGGTAATCGTCGCGCCAGGCGTGGTCAGCGTGCCCGCGTTCGTCGTGGCCGCGGTGACGCTCGGCGTGCCGAGCATCAGCGGGTCTTGCGCATTCAGGTTCAGGCCGGCGGCAATGTTAGTGGTCGCCTTCGGCGCGATGTTCGCGGTCGGCACGCTCAGCGGCACGGTCTGCGCAGTGTTGATGACGCCCGTGCTGTTCGCCGCATAGCCCATCAGTTGCAGGCCCTGCGCGTTCGTGATGAAGCCGTTCTTGTCGAGCTGGAACACGCCGTTGCGCGAATACACGAGCGAGCCGTTGTTCGACAACTGGAAGAAGCCGTTGCCGTTAATCGCGACGTCGAGCGCCTGGTTCGTGCTCGTGATCGTGCCTTGCGAAAACTGCTGCTGCACTTCCGAGAGCTTCGTGCCGATGCCGATCTGGTTGCCCACGGCCGTCGCCACCGAATTCGCGTACATGTCGGCGAATTGCGCCGCGCCGCTCTTGAAGCCAACGGTATTCGCGTTGGCGATGTTGTTGCCGATCACGTCGAGATCGCTCGACGATGCGGACAAACCACTCAAACCTTGTTGGTAACCCATGACGGTCTCCGTGTCTGGAAAGTCGTAACTGACTGAATCTGAATCTGGATCAGAGGATGGCGGCCACGTTGGTCAGCCCGACCGTCGTGCCGTTCGACAGCACGAGGCCCGGCGTACCGTTGCTCTGCATGACGACGCTTTGCACCGTCGAGCTTGCGAGCGTGGTAGCCGTGGCCTGCTGGCCGTTGATCGTGCCGACCGCGCTGATCGTGTAGTTGCCGTCGGGCAGCGCGTTGCCGGCCGAGTCGGTCGGCGTCCAGCCCACCGGAATCGTGCCCGCGGACTGCTTGCCGAGATCGATCGTCTTGACGATCTGGCCCGCCGAGTTCTTCACGACGACTTGCAGGTCGTTCACCGAATTGGCGAGTTGCACGCCGAACGCGCCGGCCTTGCCGCTCGCGACCGACACCGAGCTTCCCGGCGCGAGCACGGTCGAGCCGATCAGCAGCGCGGCTTGCGACTGCTGGCCTGCCGACATCTGCGTCGCGAGCGAGCTCAACGTCGTGTTCAACTGGCTGATGCCGGACACGGTGTTGATCTGGGCGAGCTGCGAGGTCATCTGCGAGCTGTCCATCGGATTGGTCGGATCCTGGTTCTTCAACTGCGCGACGAGCAGGCTCAGGAAGGTGTTCTGCAGATCGGTCGCCGAGGTGCCGGACGTGCCGGACGTCGAACTCGTCGAGCTGCTCGAGCTGGACGCGCTGTTCGTGCCGTTCATCGTATCGAGCAGCGTTTGCGACACGGTCGTGCCGTTGTTGCCGATGGTGGTGCTGGTGGTCAAGGGGCTCTCCTCAGGTTCCGATCGTGAGCGTTTTCAGCATCAGGGTCTTGGCGGTGTTCAGCGTCTCGACGTTGGCCTGGTACGAGCGCGACGCCGAAATCATGTTCACCATTTCCTGCACCGGATCGACGTTCGGCAGCGTGACGTAGCCGTCTGCGTTGGCCGCCGGATTGCCGGGGTCGTAGGCGGTCTTCATCGGCGTCGGGTCGTCGACCACGCCGGTGACCTGCACGCCGCCGACCTGCTGGCCGGAGCCCGTGCGCGCGCCGCCAATCGGCGCAACCCCGAACACGACCTGCTTGGCCTTGTACGGCTGACCGTCCGGGCCGGTCGTGCTGTCGGCGTTGGCGAGGTTCGACGCCGTCACGTTGAGCCGTTGCGACTGCGCCGACATCGCGGAGCCTGCAACACCAAATATGTTCATCAAAGAAGGCATGTTTGCTGACCTTTCCTGCCGGTTAGAGCCGGCTTCAAATGAGTTCCCGTAGCGATTGTTCTTGCGTACTGCGTGTTGCTTTGCGTGCGGACCGTTATCCGGCCGTTAGCCGCTTACGAGCCCGACTGGATCGCCGACAGCATCGTCTTGATCTGGCTCGACAGCACCGTCATGCCCGATTCGAAGTGCAACGTGTTGTCCGCGAACTGCACGCGCTCGGTGTCCAGGTCGACGGTGTTGCCGTCGAGCGCCGGTTGCGTCGGTACGCGGTATTGCAGATTGCGGTAGTCGTCGGGCGAGCCGCCCGCGGGGCTCAACGTCGACTTGCCGGACATGTGGCCCTGCGCGGTCGCCGCCATCGACATTCCGCTCGTCACGCCGGCCGGTTGCGCAAGCGGCAGCGTCGCGGTGTTGGACGCGGTGTGGCCGGCCGCGCCGGTCTTTTTCAGCGCGCCCGCAAGCGACGAAGCGAAGTCGACGTCGCGCGCCTTGTAGCCGGGCGTGTCGGCATTGGCGATGTTCGACGACAGGAGCTCCTGACGGTAAGCGCGCACATCGAGCGCTTCACGTCCAAAGGCGAATTCGGCATCGAGTTTGTCCAGCATAAGAATCTCCGGAGAACGGTCCCGAGGCTTCCCGTGCACCTCGCGTGAGGGCTGCATCGAGCGGGAAAGCCTTTTTGCATGAGGTGCATCTTATGGGCGGCACGCAAGCAGCAATCGGACGAATAACCGGGAAAGGGGGCTTCTATTCAACGTTTGCGCAAAGGGCACGCTCAATAGAATGCAAGGCGTACCGAATGCATTCGATGGAGAACCGCGATGGACCAGCCCACTTTCGATCCGACGCCCCGCGCAAGAAGCGCGGCGGGGCATCGCATGAGTGCGGCCGTGTTGCGCGTGGTTACGAGACTTGTGGTGGGGTCGTCGCTGGCGGTGTCTGTGGCTGGCGGCGTCGCGCTGTTCGCGAATGCTGCGCATGCTGGCGAGGCGGACGGCCCGATCGTGATTGCCGGTCCCAACGAACAGAACCCGGCGGCGCTCGCCGCGCTTGCAGAACGTATGCAGGCGACGCCAGCAAAACGCACGGGCTCGGCGGCCACGCTCGCCGCGGCCACCGCGCAATCGCTGGGCCGTGGCCCGTCGACCCGCGACGCCGATCCATTCGCGCGCGCCGCTAATGCGAGCGGCTCTATTGTCATTGCGGGCGCCGGCGAAACGCCTGCCGCGCCGCAGATGATTCGCACGAATTTCAAGCCGGATGCAAACGGCGTCGTTACTATTCCCGCGCCGGGCCGTGGCGGTTCGGCGAACCTTGGCGATACGGCAAGTCCGACCGACGCGCCCGCGCGCGCCAACGTCAGTATTAATGCGATGCAGGCTTCGCGCCGCGTCGTGCCGGTTGTCGTCACGCCAGCGCCGTCGACGAATAGCGCGAGAGACGCCGCGGGCGTTCAGCCGGTCGCGGTCAATGCGCCGTCGAGCGCGATGAGCCGCGCAGCGGTCGGTGTTTCGGGAACTGCGGCATCGGCGGACTCCTCGGTGAACGACGGCTTCGAAACGCTCGCATCGCGCGGCGAGCCGCCGCAGTTCGGCGCGGACGGCAAACCGGTCGCGCAGCGCTCTAAAGCGTCGGCGAATTCCACGAATACTGCGGCTGCTCGCGTGTCGGCGACGCGGGCCGTTGCATCAGCGGTTGCGCCAGCGGCAACGGTCGCATCCGCGCCCGCGCAGCAGAATCCGCGCACGGCTGCGACTACGATTGCGGCTGCCGCTGCGCAACCCGCGCCGCTCCCCGGCCAGCAAGACCCCGAAGCGATCCGGGCCGTCGCGCTTGCGTTCCTGCAACAGCAATCGGCGGGATTGCCGGGCAAGGTGGACATCACGGTCGCCCCCGCGTTTCCGCGCGGTCTCGCGGCTTGCATGATGCTCGAGCCGTTCATGCCGAGCGGCGCGCGCCTGTGGGGCCGCGTGACCGTCGGTGTGCGCTGCGCGGGCCAGCGTCCGTGGACGATTTATCTGCAGGCGCGCGTTTCGCTGCACGCCACGTATTACCTCGCGAGCCGCGCGATGTCGGCCGGTGAAGTCCTCACCGCCGCCGATCTCGTCGCGCGCGAGGGCGATCTGACGGGCTTGCCGCAGGCCATCGTCACCGACCCGTCGCAGGCGCTCGGCTCGGTCACTTTGACGCGCGTTTCCGCCGGCATGCCGCTGCGCCGCGACATGCTGAAAAGCGCGTCGGCGGTATCGATCGGACAAACCGTGCGCGTCGTCGCGGCCGGCGACGGTTTTGCGATTTCGGCGGAAGGCAGCGCGATGAACAACGCGTCGCCCGGTCAGCAGGTTCGCGTGAAGACCGCCAACGGCCAGGTCATCTCGGGCATCGTCAAGGACGGTTCGACGGTGGAGATTCAACTGTGAAACACAACGATCCGCGCGTGGCGAGCGTTTGCGCCGCGCCGCCCGTATCAGGGCCGGATCGTCTTGATAGACAAGGAAAAAGCTGGAGCGATTGCGCTAAAGTTTTGATCGACGCTTGCCGTTATCAGAATCAAATCGTAGAGGAAGCCAATCGTGAAAGTCGATTCCCAAACCAAGTCGAATCTGCCGACGTTGAAAGATGCCGTGTCCCGCCCGCAGCAAGGCGACGCGGCGCCCGCGAACAGCGGCGCGCAGACCGCGAGCACTGCCTCGCAAACCAGTTCCAGCGGCTCGGGCGACGCCAGCGTCAGCCTGTCGGGTCTGTCGCAGCATTTGCGCAGCCTCGCGGCGTCCGGCTCGGCCGACATCGACACGGCGCACGTCGAGTCGATCAAGCAGGCCATCAAGGACGGCACGCTCCAGATCGACTCCGGCAAGATCGCCGACGGCGTGCTGAGCACCGCGCGCGAACTGTTGCAGAACAAATCCTCGTCGACCGGCAATTAATCGACGCATCGAAGTACGGTGAATGGCCGGGCGGCGTTCGACAAACCCGGCTCGCAAATCCAGCGCGAGCCGCCGTTTTCAGCGAGTTGTTGAGATGAAAGACGCCCTGCTTGCCACCCTCATCGAAGAGTATTCCGCCGTCGAGGCGTTCGCCTCGGTTCTGACGCTGGAGACGAAGGCGCTTACTGCCTTGTCGCCGGTCGAACTGCTGCCCTCGGTCATCGAGAAAAAGACCGCGCTGATCGGCGAGCTCGCGCAGCTCGAGGCCCGCCGCGACGAACTGCTCGCCGGCATGGGTTTTCCGGGCGGCTGGGCCGGCATGGAACTCGCCGCCAGCACGGACGAGCGGCTCGCCGCGCAATGGTCGCTGCTGCAAAAAGCCGCCGAACGCGCGCGCCGCGCCAATACGAACAACGGTGAGCTGATTCGCGTGCGCATGGACTACAACCAGCGGGCGCTGGAAGCATTGCAGGTGGTGGTGCCGAAGAAGGCCGGCTTCTATGGCCCGGATGGTCGTATTCCGGCGCGGGCAGCGGCGGTTTAGATCCCGCCCGGCTTCAGGCCTCTGCGTTTTCCGGCGACGCTGTCGGCGCGCGGGAGCGCGGTGCAGCCTCAGCGTGACCAACGCTAGCCACGGCTAGGGTGAGGCAGGCCACGTCACGCCAACGCCAACCGCGTCACGCCACATTAGCAAATCATCAAAAAGGGCTCGTCGCCACGACGAGCCCTTTCGTTTTTCAATCCCCTCGCGCACTCGCGCTCGCCTTCTCCTTGCACGTTGGCCATCCGGCCAGGTGGCATTAGTCCGCCGCAAGCGATCAAATCTTCCTTTTCCCCAACGAGGTTTTTGCTCCAGCAGCGGTGCCGTTTGCGCCCGTTTCCCAGGCGCCGTCACCCACGGCAGCAAATTCCACTCTAGCGAGGTTGTGTAATCGTGTGTATGATACGAGGAGTGCAGTATGAACAGCGGCGAGGTAGTCAAACTGATTCACGCGGCCGGTTGGCGGCTAATCCGAATATCGGGCAGCCATCACCATTTCCGGCACGCATTCAAAGCCGGGCTCGTGACCATCCCTCATCCAAAAAGGGATCTTCCGCCCGGCACGCTGAACAGCATCTTGAAACAGGCAGGGCTGAAATGAAAAACTTGATCTTTCCGGTCGGCATCGAGGCGGGCGACGCACAGCACGCGTTCGGCGTCGTCGTGCCGGATATTCCGGGCTGTCATTCGGCGGGAGACACGCTGGAAGAGGCTTACGCGAACGCGAAAGAAGCGATCGAGGCGCATCTGGATACGCTGCTCGACGAAGGCTTGCCGATTCCCGAAAGACTGACGCTGGACGAGCATCGGCGTAATCCTGACTACGCGGGTTTCACGTGGGGCTTCGTGACCACCCGGAACATTCCCGCGCTCAAGAAGGCGGTGCGCATCAACATCTCGTTACCCGAGGCGTTGGTGCATGAGATCGACAAATACGCGCAGGCGCACGGCATGTCGCGTTCCGCTTTTCTCGCGCTCGCGGCCGAGCACGAAATGGCGGACGCTTGAGAAGGTGCATGCAACGGGCGCGTGCAACGGCGTGTGCAACGCCCTCGCTTTGCAAATTCTCCGGCACACAACCGGTAACGCTATTGCCTCGCTATTGCGTTGTTACGCCTCGTTATACATCGGCGCGAGGCGGCCGCTCACGTCGCCTCGGCGTTGGCCCAGGCCATTTCACGCAGGCGCGTGCGCAAACGCGCCACTGCCTGGCTGTGTAGCTGACATACGCGCGACTCGCTGACTTCCATCACCGCGCCGATTTCGCGAAGGTTCATGCCGCGCTCATAATAGAGCGACATCAGGAGCTTCTCGCGTTCCGGCAAGCGGTCAATCGCCTCGACGAGCGCCGAGCGCAGGCTGTCGTCGAGCAAGGCCGAAAGCGGGTCCGAGTGATCGACGCAATAGCGGTCGAGAAACGGTTCGTCGTCGGCGGAACGGTCGAAGTCTTCGTAGTAGATCAGCTGGCTGCCGTGCAGGTCCTGCAGCATCGACTGATACTCGTCGAGCGGCATTTGCAGGTGTTCGGCAACCTCCGTTTCGCTCGCCGAGCGGCCCAGATTCTGCTCGACCTTGTGCACGGCCGTTTCCACTTCTCGCGAAGTGCGCCGCAAGCTGCGCGGCAACCAGTCGTTGCTGCGCAATTCGTCGAGCATCGCGCCGCGAATCCGCTGGCTCGCGTAGGTCTCGAACTGCGCGCCCTGATCTTCTTTATAGCGGCTCGCGGCATCGAGCAAGCCGATCATGCCGGCCTGGATCAGATCGTCCAGATCGACACTGGCCGGCATCTTGGCCACGAGCTGCAAGCCGAGCCGACGCACGAGCGGTGCGTACTTCGTCAAAACATCGGCTTGGGAAATCTTTCCCTGAGCGTTATACATCGTGCTCCCCTTGTCCTTGTGCCGCCACTCAGGCGTGCTGCGCAGACGGTTGGTCGGCGTGTTGCGCCGCTGAAACTGTCGCAGGCGCCATCCACGGCGTTTGCGACGACATCGCTGGCCGCATCGGCCAGTACTGCAATTCGGCTGCGAGGTGCCGGAAATCGCGCGCAGCCGGTGTCGACGGAAATGCGTCGACGACACAACGCGACAACTCTTCGGCTCGCGCCATCCGCGCATCGGCGGCAATGCAACCGGCGTCTTCGAGCGCCACCGCGAGGTAGCGGCTGGCCACGCCGGCCAGGTTTGCAAAAGCGGTGTGAGCGTCTTCCACGCTCTGCACGTGATTCACCAGCACGCGAAACTGCGCGATCGCGTGCGCGTAGTGCAGGCGCTTCATGCACGCGTATGCGTCGGTGATCGCCTGAGCGGCCATGCGCGTGACGATCATCACGTCGTGCGCCTGCATCGCGAGCGCCGACAGGTGCCCTTGCTGATCCAGTTGCGCATCGATCAGCACGACGTCGGCCGAGCCATGCAGCAGCACGCCGAACTGCGCCGCGCTATAACTCTCGCGATGCGCACGCGCGGCGGCCAGCACCGAGAAGCCGAGCGGATGCCGCGTGGCGGCGTCGTCGAGCGTCATCTCGCCGCGCATCACCGCGACAAAATTGCCCGCGCCGCGCACGCTGCCGGCGAGCGCGCTCACCGACTTCTCGCCCGTGCGCTCGTCGAGCACGAGCACGTCCTTGCCTTGCTGCGCGAGCGCCGCGGCGAGATTGATCACCGTGGTCGTGCAGCCCGCGCCCATCGACCCGCCGGTCACCGCAATCACGCGCGAGCCGCTGCGCGCGAGGAGGCGCCGCAGTCCTTCTGCCTGATCGGGGACGAGCTTATCCAAAGCGAACCTCATGCAGTTCGGCGGTCGAACGCGCGGAAAGCGCGGAGAGCAACGCGGGCACGTCGTCGTCATGCGGGACGAACGGCGAGTGATCGCGCGGAATGCAGAACGCGCTCTTGAGCAGGAAGCGTTTGGTCGCGACGTACAGGTTTTCCGGCACCTTCTGACCGGTCGACACGTAGTGCACCGGCAGCTTGTAGCGGATCACCGTATCGAGCACGCCGCCCAGGTTGGTGGCTTCGTCGAGCTTGGTCAGAATGCAGCCGGCGAGCGGCTGTTGATCCGGCCCGCGCTGATACGCCTGCACGACTTCGTTGAGCGTGTCGCCGTGGCTCGTTGCGTTGAGCAGCAACAGGCGCTGCACCGGCTGACCGGCGCGGCTCAGCATCGCGATCTGGTCGGAGACGAGGCGATCGCGCTGGCTCATGCCGATCGTGTCGATCAGCACGATGTGCTTGTTGCGCAGTTCGGAGAGCGCGAGTTGCAGGTCGGCGCTGTCTTTCACCGCGTGAACCGACACGCCGAGAATCTTGCCGAAAATGCGCAGTTGTTCGTGGCCGCCGATCCGGTAGCTGTCGGTGGTGAGCAATGCAACCTTGCTGGCGCCGAAGCGCATCACGCAGCGCGCGGCGAGCTTGGCGGTGGTCGTGGTCTTGCCGACGCCCGTCGGGCCCATCAGCGCGAAGACGCCGCCGCGTTCCATCAGCGTGTCTTCGTCTTCCATCACGGGCAGGTTCGAGGCGAGCACCGAGCGCACCCAGTCCATGCCGTCGTCCATGTTGTCGACGTCTTCAGGCAGGTTGTCGACCATCATCTGCACGAGCTGCGCCGAGAAACCGGCGGCGAACAGATGCTTGGTGAGCGCACCGTGCGACGGATTGCGGCGCTGGCGGTCGCCCCACATGAGGCCCGCGAACTGTTCTTCCATCATGCCGCGCAGCGAAGAAAGCTCGCTCATCACGGTTTCCTTGACGACCTGCTCCATGCGCGCCTTGATCGCTTCGGCGACGCCAGCGGGCGTGCGCGCGTCGTCGGTAGAAGACGTGGACGGCGATGAAGACGAAGACGGCGACGGCGCGAATTTCTGCGCAGCGCGGCGCGCGGCCACCTGTGCGGCTTCGCGAGCCCAATCGGGCGTGTTGTCCGCTTGCTGTGCAGTGGCGCGGCCGGGTTCGACGGCAGCGCCGAGGCCCCTGGCCATCGCGGCGGCCGGCGTGATCGCTGCCGGACGCGCGGCGTATTCACCGTGCGATTCGTGCTCGCCGGCGATGCGGCGTGCGTGATCGATCAGCCACGGATTCGACTCGGCCATCGTGCGCGGCCCGTCGACGTCGGAGGCCGAGGCAGCGGATGCGGACGGCACGCCCGCAGCCTTCAGCAGATCGGCGCGCATGTCGTCGTTCAAACGCGCGGCTGCGGCGCGCGCGCTCGGCTGGCCGACGTGGATCTGTTGCGATTGCGGCGCCGGCGAATGCTTCGCGGCCGCCGCTGTCGTGTTCATCGTATTCGCCGCGGCCGTGGCCGCGGATGCGCCCTTGCGCGCGTCGACCTGTGCGGCGGACGGCTTGGCGGCATTCATCGCCGCACTCGGAACGATCCTCGCGGCAGGCTGCGCATCGTGGCCGCCTGCGAGCGCCGGGTCGGCGAAGCCGCCCGCCGTCTCGGTCCCGGCTTCCGGGCTCGCGCCGAACACCGACGAGAACACGTCCGGCATGCCGCTCGCGTACGGATTGGCCTGCATCGGCTGAGCCGCGGACATCGCGCGCGGAGCGGCTTGCGCGGCCACCATATTCGTCGATGCGGAGTGCGCTGCGCTCGCATCGGCGCGCGGAGCCTTCGGCGTGATCGCCGCGAGGTCGCTGTCGGCCAATGCGACGATCTCGACACTGCCGTCGTCCATGGTTCGATTGGACAGCACGACCGCGTCGGCGCCCAGTGCTTCGCGCACGAGACGCAGTGCGTCGCGACTGGTGGCACCGATAAATTTACGAATGTTCAAGCTGGACCCCCGATGAGGTAAACGGACTGACGGACCGGCAACACACCGCTTCCCATTGAGATCATTATTGCGAAAGCCCTCGACCGACGATCGGTGGATAAAGGCCGTTAAACGTGGGTAATTCGGACGATGGACGCACGCCGCGATTAACGCGCTCACGTCGGCACAAGACGCCGCCCCGCGTGCGAGCGTGCCTTGCGAGCGAAGCATGGACTCGCCCATGCATGAGCGGTGCGAAAAGTCAGGCGCGGAAATGAAAACCGGCGCCCACAGGCGCCGACCGATAACTGGAACGTGAAGCCGGATCGCGCGTTAACCGTGCGCGCCGATCAGATTCACGACCTTGATGTTGCGCGTATCGGGCACTTCCGCATACGACAGCACCTTCAACTGCGGCAGGCTGCGGCGCAGGAAGCGCGCGAGCATCGGCCGCAATGCGTGCTGCACGAGCAGCACCGGCGCAAGTCCCATGTTCTGCTGACGGCTCATCGCCTTCTGCGTCTCAGTCATCAGCGTATGCGCGAGGCCGGGCTCGAGGCCAGGGTTGGAACCCGTCGACAGCGCCTGCGACAGCACGCGTTCGAGATTCGAGTCGAGGCCCATCACCTGCATGTCGCCGGTGCCGGGGAACCACTGCTGCGTGATCGCGCGGCCCAGCGCAAGACGCACGGCGGCGGTGAGATCGTGCGCGTCGGTGATCTTCGGCGTATGTTCGGACAGTGCTTCGAGAATCGTGCGCAGATCGCGAATCGGCACGCCTTCTTCGAGCAGGTTTTGCAGCACCTTTTGCAGCGTCGTGAGCGGCAGCGTCTTCGGCACCAGATCGTCGACGAGCGACGGCGTGTCCTTCTGCATCCGCTCGAGCAGCGCCTGCACTTCGCGGCGGCCGAGCAGTTCGGACGCATGCGTGACCACGAGGTGATTCAGGTGCGTCGCGACCACCGTGCTCGAATCGACCACCGTGTAGCCGTACACCTGCGCCTGTTCGCGCAGATTCGTGTCGATCCAGATAGCCGGCAAGCCGAACGCCGGGTCTTGTGTCGGCGTGCCCGGCAGCGCGGCGGAAACCTGGCCCGGATTGATCGCGAGCCACTGGCCCGGATACGCCTCGCCGACGCCCACTTCCACGCCCTTGAGCGCGATCCGATAACCGTTCGGCCGCAACTCCAGGTTGTCGCGAATATGAATGACGGGCGGCAAGAAGCCGATTTCCTGCGCGAACTTCTTGCGGATGCTCTTGATCCGCTTGAGCAGTTCGCCGTCCGAATTCTTGTCGACGAGCGGAATCAGCCGGTAACCCACTTCGAGGCCGAGCGTGTCGATCATCGTCACGTCGTCCCAGCTTGCTTCGGCGTTCTCGACCGGCGTGACCGCGGCCGGCGCGACGTCGACGAGCGCCGTCGTGTTCTTGCGCTCTTCGGCGCGCTTCTTCATCGTGCGGCCGAGCTGGATCAGACCGCCGCCGAGAATCAGAAACGCGAAGTGCGGCATGCCCGGAATCAAACCCATCAGCACGAGAATGCAGCCGGTGATCATCAGCACGCGCGGGTTCGTGAAAAGCTGCCCGGTGAGTTGCGTGCCGATGTCTTCATTCGTTGCCACACGCGACACGATCACGCCCGCGGCCGTCGAAATCACGAGCGACGGAATCTGCGCGACGAGGCCGTCGCCGATGGTCAGCAGCGTGTAGTTCTTGCCCGCCGACGCGAAGTCCATGCCGTGCTGAACCATCCCGACGATCAACCCGCCGAAGATGTTGATCACCATGATGAGCAAGCCGGCGATCGCATCGCCGCGCACGAACTTGCTCGCGCCGTCCATCGAGCCGTAGAACTCGGCTTCCTGCGACACTTCCGCGCGACGCTTGCGCGCCTGCTCTTCGTTGATGAGACCGGCGTTCAGGTCGGCGTCGATCGCCATCTGCTTGCCGGGCATCGCGTCGAGCGTGAAGCGCGCGGACACTTCCGCGATCCGTCCCGCGCCCTTGGTGATCACCATGAAGTTGATGACCATCAGGATGATAAAGACGACGATACCGACCGCGAAGTTGCCGCCTACGAGGAAGTGACCGAACGACTCGATCACCTGGCCCGCGGCGTCAGGACCGGTATGGCCTTCGAGCAGCACGACACGCGTCGATGCGACGTTCAGCGAGAGCCGCAGCAACGTCGAGAACAGCAGCACGCTCGGGAAAGCGGCGAAGTCGAGCGGCTTCATCGTGTACATGCTGACGAGCAGCACCATCACGGAAAGCGCGATGTTGAAGGTGAACAGCAGATCCAGCAGGAACGGCGGCAACGGCAAAATCATCATGCCGAGGATCATGCAGATCAGCACCGGGCCTGCGAGGGCGCGTAAATTGGTGCCGCTCAAGGCATCGGGCCGTCGAGCGAGGAAACCGGCGCGAGCGTTCATGCGGAGGCTCCGTCTTCGTTAGCAGGGTTAAGCGTGTCGGCGGCTTCCTGATCGGCGTCTTCATCCGATACACCGCCCTTGTCGAGTTCCGCGGGCACTTCGAGCTCGGTCGGTGCGACCGGCACGTCGCCGCCTTCGGTCTTGAAGCGCCGCAACTGGTACACCCACGCGAGCACTTCCGCGACCGCGCCATACAACTGGCCGGGAATCTCACGATTGAGTTCGACGTTGTGATACAGCGCGCGCGCAAGCGGCGGCGCTTCCAGCAGCGGCACGTTGTTTTCGGCAGCGAGTTCGCGAATGCGCGCGGCCACGAGGTTCACGCCCTTCGCGACGACCTTCGGCGCGCGCATCTCGCCGTCCGTGTATTGCAGCGCGACCGCGAAATGCGTCGGGTTCGTGACCACGACGTCGGCCTTCGGCACCTGCGTCATCATGCGGCGGCGGGCAATCGCGCGCTGCTGCTGGCGAATCCGGCCTTTCACGTGCGGATCGCCTTCGCTTTCGCGATGCTCGCGCTTCACTTCTTCCTTGCTCATGCGCAGTTTCTTGTGGAACTGCCACAGTTGATACGGCACATCCAGCGCGGCGACGACGAACATGCCCGCGACCGTCATCCCGCAGCACACGGCGATCAGATGCACGGTGTTGGCGAGCGCGAGATGCAGCGGCTGCGTGGCGAGCGCGAGGATCTCCTCGCGCCGGTTCCAGATTGCCGTGCCGCCGATAATGCCCACCACCAGCGTCTTCGCGAGCGACATGGCGAGCTGGATCGGTCCGTTGATCGAAAAAATCTTGCCGAGGCCGGCGATCGGATTCAGGCGTTCGAACTTGGGCTCGAGGCCTTTCGTCGACAGTTGCCAGCCGCCCAGCGCCATCGGCGCGAGCAAGGCGGCCGCGCCCGTGACGGCGAGAATCGGCAGCAAGGCGTAGAGCCCTTCGCGGCTCGCCGCGCCCGCGCCGATCATCATGCGGTGCGTTTCAAAAGCGCCCGCGTGGTCGAACGTGAACGCCGCGCGCAGCATCGCCTGCAAATGCTCGCCGATGCTGTCCGACATGCCCCACACGCCGAAAAAGCCGGCGGCGAGCAGCGCGAACGTCGAAAGCTCCCGCGAACGCGCGATCTGCCCCTCCTCGCGCGCTTTCTGCAAGCGCCGAGGGGTGGCTGATTCGGTTTTTTCGAGGTCGCTTTCCTCTGCCACAAAGCTCTCCGGTTGGGCGAGGCACTGCGCCTCTTTCCAGTGAGAGCGATTATTCCCGCTCGGCGCAAGCACCGATCGGCGGATAAGGAAGGAGAAACCGGGGCTTTTCGGCGGATGGACAAGCGGCGCGCGAAACCGCGCGCCGCCGCAAAAAACAACGCCCGCGCTGTTGAGCGCGGGCGCCGTGGAGAGCCTTCAGGCGTTGCGTTGCCGCAGACTAGCTTGCGTAGGCCACGAACGGCGCCTGGGTGCCGCCGGTCGGCCGCAGGTCGAAGCCGTGATAAACGTGGCGTCCGTAGAAGAACGGCAAACCGAGGTCGAACGCGGCGAGCCCGCCGATCTGACCGGCCAGGTCGTTGAACGCATAGTTGGTGCCGTTACCGAATAGCGTCGACGCACTCTGGATGCCGATATTCGCCACCGCCTGCACGCTGTTCTGGCCGACCAGCGTGATGGAGCGGGTCTGCGCGCCGGACGGGCAATAGAAGCCCGAGAAGTTGCTGCCGCACAGCGTGAGCGAGCTGTCGTTGAAGAAATAGCCGTTTGAGCCCGAATCCAGGAACGCCGTGACCGTGTTGCCGTTGAACACGCTGTTGGTCAGGTCGCCTGCGCCGTCGGTGGTGAAGGTCTGCGCGGAGCCGAGCGCATTGTTCGACTGCGTGCCGATGCCGAATACCAGCGTGCCGGTGGCCGAAGCCGCGCCGTTGTCGCCGATGGGCGGCATTTGTACGATCACGCCGTTGTTGTCGACGGGGAATTTAGCGACCGGATTGGCGACCTGGCTCGCGAGCGGAACCGCGGTGCGCGTGCAAGATGTACCGCCCGGGCACGAGAAGTAATTGCTGTACGTCGCAGCCGTGGACGCGTTCGCGCAGGTCGAGCCGCAATCGTAAAGCGCGGTGCCGATGCCGATGATGCCGTTCGCGCCGAGATCGTTCGCCGTGTTCTCCGCCGAGCCGCTGCCGCAACCCGCCGACGGCGTCGTGCTCGCGGGCTTGTCGCCGATGATCTGCAACGGAACAGCCGCAGTCGTCGTTTCGCCGCCGATGGTCACGGTCGCGGTGCGCACACTGCCCCACGTGTAGCCGTCGGCGAAAGTCGCGCATTCGGCGAGCTGGCCGCCGCTTGTCGACGTGCTGATCGGCAAGCCGGCCTGCATCGTCGAATTCAGCGCCGAATTGACGATGCGCAGACCGAACGAGCCCGTGTCGACCTGAATGTTGTTGATCGTCTGACACGTCGCGGTGCCGGGCACACACACCGTCACGCTGATCGTGGGAATGTTGATGACGCCGGTAACGCCGTGGGCCACCGTGATCGCGACCGTGTTTGCGGCAGTCGCGGCGATCGGCTGCTGCGTCGGGCTGGGCGGCAAGCCACTCGACGAACTGCCGCCCGCGGAGCCGCCTGTCGAGCCGCCGGTTGAACCGGTCGAGCCGCTGCTGGAACTGGAGCCGCTATCGCCGCCGCCACCGCACGCGGCGAGCGCCGACACCAGCACGACGGTTGCCACAACCTGAGTCCAGTCCTTGAGTTTCTTCGCAATGTGCATGGTTCGCATCGTTCGTCCTCGTTACTGGATGTCGGAGCCGCTGACGCCGGCAGGCAGCGCGGGCGGCAGCCACGCGCGGCCGCTGAACGCGCCCATATGGCCGCCGGACTGGACAACGAGGCTGCTCTGATCGACCGCAACGGGGCCGCGTGCGCCGCCGCGCGCGGCGCGCACCGCCTTCACGCCGGCCACGTACTGCGGAAAGTAGCTGCCGAGCAGTTCGTTCAGATCGGGCATTTGCGGGCCGCGCCAGGTGATGGCGAAGACGGTGCCGTCAGTGGTGAGATATTCGCGCACCACCGTGCCGTTGCCGAGCGTGGTTTCACGCACGGTGTACGACGCCGTAGCCGAAGCGGAAGAAGCCGCGCCCGATGCGGAGCGAATCACGGCGCTCGAGGGCTGCAAGGTGCGGGCGGATACCGACGCGTCCGCCGGAGGCGTCATTGGGGCGCCGCCGAGCGCCGCGTGAGCGGACGGCACGGCCGACAACGAACAGGACAACATAAGCGCCGTAACCAGACCGGCGCGGCGTACACGACTGCGCATGACGAGACTCCTCCCTGACTGCTGGCCGGCTTGCGCGTGCTGCGAACCGGCTGCGTTTTAGGCAAATCATAGGGCGCGGAGGGGCCGCATTCTCGAGGAAAACCTCACGATGCAAGCCTCCGGTGACAGCGTTCACCGTCACGCCGCGCCGCTCATTGACCCCATAGTATGCCTGCGGTTTGTGTCCAGAGACAGCACGCGCGCGCAGGAGCGCGGCTTGCTATTCATACTGTTCGGCCGCGCGCCGCGAGGGCGAGGGCCGCTCAGAAACCGAGGCTGGCGAGCAGGTCGTCGACCTGCGATTGATCCTGCACCACGTCAGTTTTGCCTTCCGGATTGATCTGCGGCCCATTCAGCAGATGCTCCGGGCTGCCGGTCGGCGAGACTTCCGCGACGAGGGCCGCGGCATGCGCGGCGAACTGTTCGCGCCGCTCGAGCGCGATGTTTTCGACGAGCACGCCGAGCAACTGCTGCTCGATCAGATACACGACGTCGGTGATCTTCTTGATCACCTGGCCGGTCAGATCCTGGAAGTCCTGCGCGAGCATGATCTCCATGAGCTGCGAGTTGGTCGCGGTGGTCGCCGTGGGCACGCCGCGCAAAAACTCGCGCGTGTCGTTCATGAGCGCGCGCACTTCGGCGCGTTCGATCGGCGCCGAATACCATTGCTCCCAACGCGCGTCGAGTTCGCCGGCGTCTTTTTGCAACTGCTCCTGAATCGGTTTCGCGATGTCGATCGAGGACAGCACGCGCTCGGCGGCCTGCTCGGTCATGTTCGCGATGTACTTCAGACGGTCGCGTGCATCGGGTACGGCTTCCGCCGCGCGCTCGACGTGTTTGTCGAGCCCGAGCTCGCGCATCGAATCACGCAGCGTACGTGTCAGTTGTCCAATGCGGGCGAGGATGCGGTCTGACGCGAAGTCGCCGCTCTCGTTGACCGCTTCGGCGCCAGGCGCATTGGTCGGCAGGTTCACATCAGCTCCCAGTCTTGGCCATCTTCTCGAGAATCTTGTTGAGCTTCTCGTCCAGCGTTGCAGCCGTGAACGGCTTCACGACATAACCGCTCGCGCCTGCCTGAGCCGCGGCGATAATGTTTTCCTTCTTCGACTCGGCCGTCACCATCAGCACCGGCAGATGCTTGAGGTTGGCGTCGGCGCGGATTTCCTTGAGCATCGCGAGCCCGTCGAGGTTCGGCATGTTCCAGTCGGAAATCACGAAGTCGTAGGTGCCGCCGCGCAGACGCGCGAGACCGGCCTGGCCGTCTTCGGCTTCGTCGACGTTACCGTAGCCCAGCTCTTTCAGGAGGTTGCGAACGATCCGGCGCATCGTCGGAAAGTCGTCCACTACCAGAAACTTCATTGCCTTATCCATTTGATTCCCTTTACTTGATTCACGGTGCGGCGTGTGACCGCCTCAATTCGAACGGCGCATCAAACCCGCTGAACGCGATCGCCCATCGACGCAAGACGCGCCATCACGCGCCGGCTCATGTCCGGCAGCGACGCGATTTCGTCGGCCGCGCCAAGCGCAATCGCTTCACGCGGCATGCCGAACACGATGCAGCTCGCCTCGTCCTGCGCAAGGGTGTAGGCCCCTGCCTTTTTCATCTCCAGCAAACCCGCGGCGCCGTCACGCCCCATCCCGGTCAGGATCACTCCGACCGCATTCTTGCCCGCATGCTGCGCGGCCGAACGAAACAGCACATCCACCGAAGGACGATGCCGGTTCACTGGCGGATCGTCCGACAGATGCGCGATGTAGTTCGCGCCGCTGCGGGCAAGCAGCAGGTGAGCGTGGCCGGGTGCGATATACGCATGTCCCGGCAGCACGCGTTCGCCGTGCTCAGCTTCTTTAACGGTAATCCGGCACAAACCATTGAGGCGTTGCGCAAAAGATTTTGTGAAACCGGGCGGCATATGCTGCGCGATCAGCACCGCGGGCGCATCCGGCGGCAACGGCACGAGCACTTCGCGGATGGCTTCGGTGCCGCCCGTCGACGCGCCGACGATGATCAGCTTCTCGGTACTCAGCAGCGGATTGTTGAAGAGCGGCGCGGCGGTAACGGGCGCATGCGCGCCGGCAGCGGGCGCGTGATGCGCCGGCGCCGCCTGGCGCACACGCGCGCGCGCCGCGGCGCGAATCTTGTCGGCGAGCTTTTCCGAATAGTCGAGCATGCCGTCGCGAATGCCCACCTTCGGCTTGGTCACGAAATCCACCGCGCCGAGTTCCAGCGCGCGCAGCGTGATTTCATTGCCGCGCTCGGTCAGCGACGACACCATCACGACCGGCATCGGCCGCAAGCGCATGAGCTTCTCGAGAAAGTCGAGGCCGTCCATGCGCGGCATTTCGACGTCGAGCGTCAACACGTCCGGGTTGTGCTGCTTGATGAGGTCGCGCGCGACGAGCGGGTCGGGCGCGGTTGCGACGACGGTCATATCCGGCTGGCCGTTGATGATCTCCGTCATCAGGCTGCGGATTAGCGCCGAATCGTCGACACACAGTACTTTGATCTTTTGCACAGCGCTCACGCCTCCTCTACGGTTCTGGCGTTAGTTGAATTAGTCGGGCGCGGGGTCGAGCCGAACAGTTCGATGCGCGGCTTCGCTGCGCCGGCGCTGTTTGATGGACCATTCGCGCCGCCTGCGGCACCGAAAAGCTCGACCTTCGGCTTGGCCCCGCCCGAAGCGCCGAACAGTTCGACCCTGGGCCGCGCGGCGGCCGGCGTCGCAAACAGCTCGACGCGCTTTCTCGCGGCGGCAAGCCGTTCGGCGCGCGCTTCGGCGGTCTGCCGCATGAGCGTCTGTTCGCGCTCGGCCACGCTCGGGTCCTGTTGCAGACGCAACTTCTTCACCATCACCTGGCCCGTGCGCGGCATGAAAGCGACCTTGCGCGGATGCGAGCCCTGCAAATCTTCGGCGACGATGCGAATCTTTTCGAGCGCGAGATAGCGGCGCACGAATTCCGAATTGCGATCGCCGATATTAATCGTCGTCATGCCCGCGAGCACCGCGCCGCCGCCGAACACCTTCGCTTCGAAACGCTCGCGCCGGCCGCCGGCTTTAATCAGCTCGTTGATCAGCACTTCCATCGCGTAGGCGCCGTAGCGCATCGAATCCGATGCCGCCTGGCCGACTTCCGCGCCGTCGTCGGGCAACATGAAGTGATTCATGCCGCCGATGCCGGCCGTGCGATCCTGAATGCAGGCCGCGACGCATGAACCGAGCACGGTGACGAGCACCATGTCGTCGTGCGTGGTGTAGAACTCGTTCGGCAACAGCTTCACGCCGGGGCGTTGGAAGTGGTTGTCGTAGTAGAGATTGGTTGCGATAGGCAAGGCGCTGCTCATACCGTCACCCCGCTCGTCGTCGCGCTCGTCGTGCTCGTGGTCGTGCTTGTCGATGCCGTCGTACGTGCCGGCGCGCGTGCGCCCGCTGCATCGCGCGTCAGTTCATACACGGTCTGGCCGCGCAGCCTGAACGCCTGCGTGACATACGTGAAGTTCTCCGAATGGCCGGCGAACAGCAGACCGCCCGACTTCATCAGCGGATCGAAGCGCGAGAGCACCTGCGCCTGCGTCGGCTTGTCGAAATAGATCATCACGTTGCGGCAGAAGATCGCGTCGAACTGCGTGCGCAACTGGTAATCGCGGTCGGTGAGGTTCAACTGCTCGAAGCGCACCATCTGGCGCACTTGCGGACGCACCTTCACCATGCCGGCATGCGCGCCCGTGCCCTTCAGGAAGAAGCGCTTGAGCCGCTCGGGCGACAGGTGCTTCACCTGATCGAACTGGTACACGCCGGCTTCGGCTTTCGCGAGCACCTGCGTGTCGATGTCGGTGGCAAGCACCGTGGCCTGGCGCGCGCCGCTTTCGCCGAGTGCTTCGATCAGCGTCATCGCGATCGAATACGGCTCCTCGCCCGTCGAGGCCGCCGAGCACCACACGGAAACCGGCTGCGCGCGACGCGCGACGAAGTCCGCGAGAATCGGAAAGTGATGCGCCTCGCGGAAGAACGCGGTCAGGTTCGTGGTCAGCGAATTGGTGAACGCTTCCCACTCGGCCGGATCGTTTTCCGCTTCGAGCAGATCGAGATACTGCTTGAACGAATCGAGGCCGCGGGCGCGCAGCCGGCGCGCGAGGCGGCTATACGCCATGTCGCGCTTGTGATCGGAGAGGGAAATGCCGGCGCTGCGGTGAATCAGTTCGCGAATGCGGTCGAAATCCGCGGAGGTGAATTCGAAATCACGTCCCTGTTCGCCGGACCGGGTCGGCTCCGGTCGGTCGGTGCGTTGCTGTGCGCGCGTTGCCATCATGAAAGTTCCTGCCTGCGATACGAGCCATCACGCTTGCCCGACGGACGTACCGGCGAGCAAGGGATTGTTTTTGCGGGGTCGCGCCCGCCCGCAAGTTCCATCACCATGCAGTCGGCCCGCGACACGCCGTAAAAGCGTGCTTCGATGATTCGCGCCCGCTGGCGCGAGATATCGAATGACTGCATGTTTCATCGCCATGTTTAAAAGGTTTCCCAGTCGGCGTCCGATCCCG
The DNA here is from genome assembly GCF_000172415.1 of Paraburkholderia graminis C4D1M. Classification (GTDB taxonomy): domain Bacteria; phylum Pseudomonadota; class Gammaproteobacteria; order Burkholderiales; family Burkholderiaceae; genus Paraburkholderia; species Paraburkholderia graminis. The sequence goes on along the minus strand of NZ_ABLD01000014.1, from coordinate 131,478 downwards.
CCGAGCTTGCGCTCGCCGCTGCGGGACGTGCCGCCGGCTCGAATGCCGCGCGAGGCGTCTTCGGCTTGAGCGCGGGTTCGACGCGTGCGGTGCCTGCTTGTCCAGCGGCTGCTTGCTGGTTGGCCGGAGCCGCTGCTGCGCTGTTTGCGGTCGTCGCGTGAGTTGCCGCATGCGCCGTCGCGTTTGCCGTTGCCGCATGCGCCACCGAGCCATTTGCCGTCGCTTGCGCGGCACGCGGCGCGGCCTTTGCCGCAGGCTTGCGGCTCGTGCTCATGGCACGCGCCTTCACTTGCGGCACGGCCGGCGCGCTCGGAGCACTGAAGCCGCGACCCGAACCGCTGCCAACCTTCCAGCCGCTCAGCACGGCCTGCAACTGACGCGTCTGATCTTCGAGCGACCCTGCTGCTGCCGCCGCTTCTTCGACGAGCGCGGCGTTCTGCTGCGTCACTTCGTCCATCTGCACGACCGCGCGATTGACCTGCTCGATGCCGCCCGATTGCTCCTCGGAAGCCGCGCTGATCTCGCCCATGATGTCGGTCACGCGGCGCACGGCCTGCACGATCTCGTCCATCGTCGTGCCCGCGCGTCCGACGAGTGTCGAGCCGCTTTGCACCTTGTCGGCGGAGTCGCCGATCAGTTCCTTGATTTCCTTCGCGGCGCTTGCGCTGCGCTGCGCGAGGCTGCGCACTTCGCCCGCCACGACCGCGAAGCCGCGGCCCTGTTCGCCGGCACGCGCCGCTTCGACCGCCGCGTTGAGCGCGAGGATGTTGGTCTGGAACGCAATGCCTTCGATCACGCCGATGATGTCGACCACCTTGCTCGAACTGGTCGCGATGTCCTGCATCGTCGTCACGACCTGGCTCACCACGTCGCCGCCGCGCGTCGCGATGTCGGACGCATTCACCGCGAGCTGGCTCGCCTGGCGCGCGTTCTCGGCGTTCTGCCGCACGGTGCCCGTGAGTTGTTCCATGCTCTGCGCCGTTTGCTGCAACGACGCGGCCTGCTGTTCGGTACGCTGCGACAGATCGGTGTTGCCCATCGCGATTTCGCGCGCGCCGGTGTCGATCGACTCGGTGCTGCTGCGCACCGCCGTCACCATCGACGCCATGCTTTCCTGCATCCGCTTGATGCCGGCAAAGAGGCGGCCGATTTCGTTGTGGCTCGTCACCTCGATCGTTTCCGACAGATCGCCCGACGCGATCCGCTCGAAGCATTCGCTTGCATCCTGCAGCGGCTTCACGATCAGGCCGCGCAGCGCGAAGCGCAGGCCGACCACGAGCAGCAGCGCGAGCGCGGAGAACGCGATGATGAGCGTCGTCATCAGCGAAATGTTCGACTGCGCGCCGGCCTGCTGATCCACCGCCTGTTGCTGCAGACTTTTGATGACCGCCGACGCCGCGTTGTCGTAGACGACGAACATCGGGCTGATCTTCGTGTCGGCGATCGCGTGGTACGCGGCCATATCGTTCGCGCGCAGCGCGGCGAACTCGGGCTCCATGCCGTCGCGCACGAGCGTCGTGCGGCGCGCCAGCAGTTCGTCCATCTGCGCCTGGTCGACGCCGGTCTTCGGCGCGTCGAGATAGGTCTGCCAGTTCTTGTTGCTGAAGCCGTACAACTCGACCGCGCGGTCCAGCACCTTCTTCGCGGTTTCGGTGTCGCCCGCCGCGGTGAGCGCGGTGAAGCGATCCAGCGAGACACGCGAGCGCAGCAGATAGGCCGAAGCGTCGTCGAGCGCGTGAATCGCGACGAGGTCGCCGCGCGCGATACGGTCGAGCGAACGGCTCGCGCTGCCGAGCGCCGTCAGCCCAAGCACGCCGACCACCATGGTCAGCGCGACGAGAATGATCCCCACTAGCGTGAGCGATGTGCGAATCGACCACCTGCTTAGCATCTCAATGCTCCCTGTTCCTAACTTTTCTGAACGCCGCGGCGGTTACACGCCAAGCGTTTCGATGAGCGCCATTTCACGGCTCGTCATCAGCTTCTCGATGTCCATCAGAATCAGCATGCGGCCGTCGACGGTGCCGAGGCCCGTCAGATACTCGGTCGTCAGCGTCGCGCCGAACTCCGGCGCGGGCATGATCTGATCGACGGCGAGCGTCAGCACGTCGGACACGCCGTCCACCACCATGCCCACCACGCGATGCGCGACGTTCAGGATGATCACGACGGTCTGATGGTCGTACTCGACGCGGCCCAGATGAAACTTGATGCGCATGTCGACGATCGGCACGATGATGCCGCGCAGATTGATGACGCCCTTGATGAACTCGGGCGCATTGGCGATGCGCGTCACGTTGTCGTAGCCGCGGATTTCCTGCACCTTGAGAATGTCGATGCCGTACTCTTCGGCGCCGAGCGTGAAGACGAGGAATTCCTGACCGCCGGCATCGGCCTGCTGCGCGTCGCGGCGACCATTCGTCGCGTTCGCGACGCTCGAATTGATGGATTGAACTTCTGCCACGTTAGCCCCCAAACGGTTGGGATAAATTGAGTTGAGTGAGTGATACGTCGAGCCGGGCGGACATCATGCGAGGCTCATTGCGCCATGCGCGTTGCGCGATTCGCGGTTCAGCGCCGCCACGTCCACGATCAGCGCGACGCGGCCGTCGCCCAGAATGGTCGCTGCGGAAATGCCGCGCACCTTGCGGTAATTCGTTTCCAGATTCTTCACGACGACCTGCTGCTGTCCCACCAGCTCGTCGATCAGCATCGCAAAGCGGCGCCCCTCGGTCTGCATGATGGTGACGATGCCCTGGGTCGGCTCCTGCTTCGCGCCGTCGACGTTGAACACCTCGTGCAACGCGACGAGCGGCAGATATTCGCCGCGCACGCGCACCACGCGCTCGCCGTTGGCGACCGTGTAGATGTCCTCGGCTTGCGGCTGCAGCGACTCCATCACGAAGTTCAGCGGCAGAATGAAGATCTCGTTGCCGACCTTGACGGACATGCCGTCGAGAATCGCAAGCGTGAGCGGCAAAACGATGCGCGTCGTGCTGCCCTTGCCGGCGTGCGACGTGATTTCCACGTGACCGCCCATCGACTGGATGTTGCGCTTCACCACGTCCATGCCGACGCCGCGGCCGGAGACGTCCGTGACCTGCTCCGCCGTCGAGAAGCCCGGCAGGAAGATGAGGTTCCAGACTTCCTCGTCGGTCATGCTTTCGCTGACCTGCATGCCCTGCTTCGCGGCCTTCGCGAGAATCTTGTCGCGGCGCAGGCCGGCGCCGTCGTCGCTCACTTCGATGACGATGTTGCCGCCATGATGTGCCGCCGACAGAACCAGTTGGCCGGTCGCGTCCTTGCCTGCTGCGCGGCGCGCTTCGACGGTTTCGATGCCGTGGTCGAGGCTGTTGCGCACGAGGTGCGTCAACGGGTCGATGATCCGCTCGATCAGGCTCTTGTCGAGTTCGGTCGCCTGACCGAAGGTGACGAGCTCCACTTCCTTGCCGAGTTTCGCCGCGAGATCGCGCACGAGACGCGGGAAGCGGCTGAACACATAATCCATCGGCATCATGCGGATCGACATGACGGCTTCCTGCAGATCGCGCGCGTTGCGCTCGAGCTGCGCCATGCCGTTGAACAGGCGATCGTGCAGCGCCGGGTCGAACGTGCTGGTGGTTTCCGCCAGCATCGCTTGCGTGATCACCAGTTCGCCGACGAGGTTGATCAACTGATCGACCTTTTCGACGCCGACGCGAATCGAGCTGCCTTCCGCGCCGCCTGCCGCTGCTGCGGGGCGGGCGGCCTTGCGGTCGGAGTCTGCCGCGGCGGGTGCTGCGGCGGCAGAAGCTGCAGGAGCAGCCGCCGGTTTAGCCGCGGCGGGAACCGGAGCCGGCGCTGCGGCCTTCGCAGGCTCGGCTGCGCGTTCCGCCTGCGCCGGCGCTGCCGCCTGCTGCGCCGGTTCGGCAGCCGCTGAGTGTTGGGTGGCGGCCGAAGCCGCCGGTGCTGCTTGCGCCGGAGACGAGGGCTCAGCGTCGGGCGTTCCAGGTTCGCCTTGCTGAGCACCGTCCGCCGGCGCGGTTCCGCGGCCGATCGAAATCTGACTTTCGTCGATCACGAAGCAGCACACGGCGATGATGTCGTCGGACGTGACATCGGTCTGAAGCCACAGCGTGAGATCGCCGCCGCTCTTGACCTGCCCGACGATGTTGCCCAGGTTGCCCAGCTCTTCGGCGAGCAGTTCCTGGTCCTTCGCATCAACGCCCCGTAGCGTAATTTTCAGATGCGGGCCGGCGGCGTCGTTCGCGTCGCCGGCTCCTTCGGCTTGCCCGGTCTGTGCCGGTTCGCCGTCATTCCATTCGCCCGCCGCCTGCACCGCCTGATCGACGACGTGCTCGGGCGCGCTGCCTTCTTCTACTGTTGCGAATTCTTCGATCGGCGCGGCCACCGCGACTTCGACCGGCGCCGCAGCAGCCGGCGCGGCCATGCCGCGGCTTTCCGCGTGCAACTGCTCGAGCTTCGCGCAGATCGCCTTCGCGACCGCGGCGTCCGGCTCGGCGCTCGCGCGGTAGTCGGCGAGCTGGCCCGAGAGCACGTCCTTGGTTTCGAGGAACGTGTCGATCATGTCCTTGCGCAACACGAGTTCGTTATTGCGCGCACGGTCGAGCAGCGATTCGAGGATGTGAGTCGTTTCCGTCAGCGCGGTAAAGCCGAACGTCGCCGCGCCGCCCTTGATCGAATGCGCCGCGCGGAAGATTGCCGCGAGGTCTTCGGGATCGGGATGCGCGATGTCCAGATTGAGCAGCAACTGCTCCATCTGCGCGAGCAGTTCGTCCGCTTCGTCGAAGAACGTCTGATAGAACTGAGTGATGTCGAGTGTCATGCCTGGGTCACCGCGAGAGTTCCTGTCTAGGCCTGGGCTACCTTGCCGCAGCGTCGAGAGCTTCTATAACTTGCTAGGGTTGCGTTATGCGTGATCTGGCTCGGCCAGAGCCGCGACCAGTTCGGTCAGCAGTTCGGGGTCGAGCGGCTTTTCGATCCAGCCGGTCGCGCCCGCTTCGCGCGCCGCGGCCTTGAACGGCTCGCCCGATTCCGTCGTCAGGACGAGGATGGGCGTGTCCGCATAAGCCGGATTGCCGCGCAGCTCGGCGATCAGATCGAGGCCGGTCTTGCCCGGCATGTGCTGATCGGTGAGCACCAGGTCGAACCGCACGGCGAGCGCGTTTTCGAGCCCTTCCGCGCCGTCCGCCGCGAGTGTCACCTCATAGCCGGCCGCCGTCAGCGTCGCGGAAAGAATCTGCCGCATCGATGCCGAATCGTCGATTGCCAGGATATGCCTGATCATGAAAACCTCGCTGCACTTACGCTGTGAATCGCCTGGCTGTCCGCGCCGCTCTGGCGCAGGAACGGCCGGGCGACCGTCTTCCTGTTACTGAGTCGCCGGCGTTGCCGCCGGCACCTTCGGCGCGACCGTCACGGGCGGCGCCAGTTTTTGCAGCAGCGGCTTTGAGCCCGCTGCGTCGTCCGACAAGGTCGTCGTGGTGGAGTCGTCATGGTTGAGCGCCTCCTCGGACTTCCGGTTCAGCACGATGACGCTGATGCGGCGGTTTTCCGGATCCATCGGGTCCGCCTTGTTCAGGTTCTGCGTCGACGCGAGACCGAGTACGCGCATCACCTTTGCTTCGTCCATCCCACCTGCGATCAGCTCGCGGCGCGACGCATTGGCGCGGTCCGCGGACAGTTCCCAGTTGCTGTAACCCTTCTCGCCGCCCGCGTACTGCGCGGCGTCGGTGTGACCCTGCACGATGATCCGGTTCGGCACGTCGTTCAGCGTGTGGCCGATCTCGCGCAGAATGTCGCGCATGTACGGCTCCACCTGATCTCTCGCGGTCGCGAACATCGGCCGCTTCTGCGAGTCGACGATCTCGATGCGCAAGCCGGTCAGCGTCGAGTCGATGCGAATCTGCTGCTTGAACTGGCGCAGCACCGGATTCGCTTCGATCGCCGCCATCAGCTTCACCTGCAAGTCGTGCAAGCGAACCTGCTCGCGACGCTCCAACTCGCCCTGCAACTGCTTCATCGAGTCTTCGCTGCTCTTTGACACCGTGCGCTCGGCGCGATTGTTCGAACCGTCGGTCGAGCGCGTCACGCCCTGCGCGTCGGTCGAGATATCACGGCCGCCGCCCTTCAGAATGCTCGAGTCTTCCGCGCTGCGGTCGCCGCCCCACAGCGTGATCTTCAACGGCTGGTTGAAGTACTCCGCGATGCCCTTCAACTGCACCGTGGATGCCGAGCTCAGCAGCCACATCAGCAGGAAGAACGCCATCATCGCGGTCATGAAGTCCGCATACGCGAGCTTCCAGGCGCCGCCGTGGTGGCCGGCCTTCTTCGGCGCAGCGCGCTTGACGACAATGGCGCGGTCTTTGTCCTTGCTCATCGGTTCGTCCCGGCGCCCTTACTTGGCCTTCACGCGGCGCACGTGCTCTTCGAGCTCGGCGAACGACGGACGCTCGGTCGAGAACAGCACCTTGCGGCCGAACTCGACGGCGATCGCCGGTGCATAGCCGTTCAGGCTCGCGAGAATCGTCACCTTGATGCACTGGAACATCTTGGTCGACTCGGTCACGCGCTGTTCCGCGACGCTCGCAAGCGGCCCGATCAGTCCATACGAAAGCAGAATGCCGAGGAAGGTGCCGACCAGTGCCTGCGCAATCATTTCGCCGAGCACGGCAGGCGGCTTGTCGGCCGATGCCATCGTGTGCACCACGCCCATGACCGCGGCCACGATACCGAACGCCGGCATCGCGTCGCCGACCTTGTTCAGCGCATGCGCGGGCGCTTCGCCTTCCTGGTGATGCGTTTCGATCTCTTCGTCCATCAGACTTTCGATCTCGAACGCATTCATGTTGCCGCCCACCATCAGCCGCAGGTAGTCGGTCAGAAACTCGATGATGTGATGGTCAGCGAGAATCTTCGGGTACTGCGTGAAGATCGGACTCTTCGACGGATCGTCGATGTCCGCTTCCAGCGTCAGCGTGCCTTCCTTGCGCGCCTTGGCGAGCAGGACGTAGAGGAGCGCCATCAGCTCCATGTAGACGTCCTTGTTGTACTTCGCGCCCTTGAACAGGGTTGGAATGACGCGCAGCGTTGCCTTGATCGTCTTCATCCCGTTACCGAGGATGAACGCGCCGACGCCTGCGCCGACGATCATCAGCACTTCAACGGGCTGCAACAGCGCGCCGAGATGGCCGCCTTCCAGCGCGTAACCGCCGAAAACGGACAAAAGCGTCACGAGTGTTCCCACGAAAATCAGCACTGCCGAGCCCTCACAAAGAAGCGACGGTGACCGTCGTTAAACTGGTTTACGGCAACACAGCAGAAAACTTTGACGGAAAAGCGGCTTGCCGCGACGGTGTAAACCAGAGGCGGACGCGGTCGGCAAGGCGCCGCTTGCGGAAGGTTTGGCGCTGGGTTGCGTTGCGCCGGGCGGGCAAGCCCGCGGCATAAGGCGATGAATGCAGGGCCCCGTGGCGGCGACCGCTGCGGGCGCTAGGCGTCGAGCGCCGCGAGGCTCTCGCGGGCGCGGGCGTCGGCGACTTTCTTTGTCTTACCGGCGCGCGATGGCGGCTGGCACAGTCCGCAGACGAACCCATGCTTCGGGTCGTGAGCGTGTGCGACGAAATGTCCGCCGCAGCGGCAGCAGGGCGTGATCTGCAGCATGCCCGAGTCGAAGAAACGCACGAGCGTCCACGCGCGCGTGAGGCTGAGCACGGGTTCGTCATCGTGCAACTGCACGTGCTCGCGATACAGCCGGTAGCTCTTCACGATCGACTGGATCGTCGCGCAGCCGCCATGATCGGCCATGAAACGGTAGATGTTGTAGAACAGCGAGGAGTGAAAGTTTGGCTGCCAGGTCATGAACCAGTCGGTCGAAAACGGCAGCATGCCCTTGGGCGGCGAAACTCCTTTCAGTTCCTTGTACAGCTTGATGAGCCGGTCGCGCGACAGGCTCGTTTCCGCTTCGAGCAGTTGCAAACGCGCGCCGAGTTCGATCAGTTCGATGGCCAGGGTGATTTCCTTGACTTCGAGCACCACACTTTTATATGCCATCCTGCTTGCGTCCCGTCCCGATTGCCTTGCCGAAGCTGCGAAACGCCATTCAGCCGAGCTGCTCGACCGGCTGGCTGGCCATCAGAATCGCGGAATGCGCCTGCGCGACGGCGCTGGACTTGCCCTTGTCCGCGAGTGCGGAGAGCACGGCATGATCGTCGAAACGGAAACGGCACAACACCTGATTGGACGCCGCGAGCTTGACGGTCTGCGCCAACGAGAGGTTGGCGAGCACATCGGCTAGCTGGTCCGAGATCCCCATGCGAAACATGCCCATCGGCTTGTCTTCGCGAAGCAGGCGCTGCGCGAGCAGGAGATAAGACAGGTTGACTTCTCTGATCTCATTGAGCATTTCGCTTGTCGCGCTCATGATTCCCCCGGGGTGTATCTGGCTGGTCAGGCCGTTACGGAAACGTTTGCTCGGACGCGCGCACTTAAACGCACGAATCGGCTCGTTTCTGGTCTTGCGGCCATTGTCGCCAAAGGGGGAGCGAAACAAAATCGGACAGACACCCAGCTTGTTTGACGGATTAATCCGTCATTCGTGTAGGAATTTTTCCTACTTTGCCAGGTTGGGAGAGAAAGGAATGAGACTGCGCGATGCCGCGCGGCGACTCTTTATGCGCGGCGAATACTTAGCGCCCGAGGATTCGGCGTAGATGAACTAAACGGTGAGTTTTGCGGAGCCGCGCCTCGCACCGTACGACGGTGAGCCGGATTATAAGGTCTTTTCACCACTGCGTAATATTTTGTGCGGCCGGAGCGGGCTCGCGGCTTGCTACAGGGGAACGCGCCGTTTACCAGCGCCGTCGGGAGCTTGGGCTGAAATTGGCCTGTGAGCGCCCAGCGACGGGCGTTGGCGCGTGTAACGTCTCGTGTTTCGCGCTGTAACAACGTTAAGCGTTTGAAAAATAACTCGAATTGGCGCGGCCGATCCCGATAATGAAGCTAAGGGATAACCCGATGCAGATTCGGAGCACCCCCGGGCGGCGGCTTACCGCGCCCAACCGTCCGTCAGGCATTCGCTCCCCGCTCGACTCGAGCGCTGTTGTGCGAAGCCGTGTCAAACAGGAGAAACGCATGCGAATCGCACAAATTGCGCCGTTGTATGAAGCAGTCCCGCCGAAGCTCTACGGTGGCACCGAACGTGTCGTGTCCTACCTCACCGAGGCATTGGTCGACGAGGGCCACGACGTCACGCTGTTCGCAAGCGGCGACTCGGTGACATCGGCGAAGCTCGATGCGTGCTGGCCTCGTGCGCTGCGCCTCGACCCGACGATTCGCGACGCGCTCGCCCCGCACATCCTGATGATGGAAAAGGTGCGCCGGGTCGCGCACGAGTTCGACGTGCTGCACTTTCACCTCGACTACATGCCGTTCCCGCTTTTTTCGACGATGGACACGCCGTTCGTGACCACGCTGCATGGCCGCCTCGACCTGCCGGAGCTGCAGCCGGTGTTCGATGCGTTCCCGGGCGCGCCGGTCATCTCGATTTCGGATTCGCAGCGGGTGCCGCTACCGCAGGCGAACTTCCTGAACACCATCTATCACGGTCTGCCGGAGCAGCTACTCACGCCGCAGACGCACAAGAAGCCGGAATACCTTGCGTTCCTCGGCCGTGTTTGTCCGGAAAAGCGCGTCGATACAGCCATCAAGATCGCTGCACAAAGCGGTTTGCCGCTGAAGATCGCCGCCAAGGTGGACAAGGCCGACCAGGATTACTTCAAGCGCGAGATCGAGCCGCTGCTGTCGCAGGCGCATGTCGAGTTTGTCGGCGAAATCAACGAGGCGCAGAAGCCGGAGTTTCTGTCGGGCGCCAAGGCGCTGCTCTTCCCGATCGACTGGTCCGAGCCGTTCGGCCTCGTCATGATCGAGTCGATGGCCTGCGGCACGCCGGTGATCGCGTTCAACCGCGGCTCGGTGCCTGAAGTGATCGATCATGGCGTGACCGGCTACATCGTCGAGGACGTGCAAGGCGCGGTGGCCGCGCTGCAGCGTCTGGACGAGCTGTCGCGCACGGAAATCCGCGCGCAGTTCGAGCGCCGCTTCAGCTCGAAGACGATGGCGCGCAACTACGTGGACGCGTATTCGGCGCTGATCGAAGCCGCGCGCCGGCCGGTTCTGCGCCAGGTCGCAGTGGGCTGATAACGGCGAGCGCCGCGCGGCGTGTCACGCGCGCGGCGCTTTAAACGGACGAGCGTTCCGTTGCCGATACAACTGATTCGCTACCGGCGCTTTCGATTCATTGAAAACCGCGCACATTTTTCCATGTGAATCGTTTGCGCGGACGATAAGCCGGTCTTATCGCGCTACTTTTAAGAAAAGCCGCCTGGCAAAGGCGGCTTTTTTAATGGCGCCGTGGATGCGCTTCCACATCCGATTAGCACAGTGGAGTAAACACGCAGCGGCGTTGGTCCTTCAATCCGCTTTCGCGCTCACTCGCAAGCAACTCAGCTCGCGCCAATCAGAAAACGTTCGCGGTTCTTGCCGACGATCCACTTGGGCGGTTTGCCGCGGCCGCTCCACGTATTACCCGTTTTCGGGTCCTGATATTTAGCCGGCAGCGGCGCCTTCTTGGGCGGACGGCCCCGCTTGGCGGCCACTGCAAAGCCGAGGTCCTGTGCAGTCAGGCCATATTCGGCGATTTTTTGGCGGATGTCGGCTATCACATTGTCAATTTCCGTGCGACGAGCTTCTTCTGCTTGTGCCTGCAATTTGGCGATCTGCGCCTTGAGGTCTGCATATTGAGACATTCCGGTTCTCCCCTTTTAGAACTCATTCGCCTCGCAGACTAACTGTAATTATAAAAATTCGCAATGGATAACATTACCCATTAAGCGAGCTATCTTCTGATAATTATTAAACATAGCTCAATTGTAAAACGGCTTTATCCCGTAATAACTGGTAAAGCCAGCCGGCATTGACGATTCTTGACACTCGATTGGCCACTCTTTCCCTAGAATTGAACGTTCCCAGCACGCGCCCGCGCCGGCCGTGCGTTCACGCTCCGTGCTTCCCGAGCGTCAATTATTTTAGGATACCCAAACATGCAGTTGTCAAAGCGCCTTGCCGCCGAGTTGTTCGGCACATTCTGGCTCGTGCTCGGGGGCTGCGGCAGCGCGGTTCTCGCCGCGAACTTCGCCGGTCCGGTGCATGGTCTCGGCATCGGTTTCGTCGGTGTGTCGCTCGCTTTCGGGCTGACGGTGCTGACCATGGCCTTTGCGATCGGACACATTTCGGGCTGCCATCTGAACCCGGCAGTCAGCGTCGGCCTGACGGTGGCCGGCCGCTTCCCGGCTCGCGACCTGCTCCCGTACATCGTCGCGCAGGTGGCGGGCGCAGTGCTGGGCGCCGCGGTGCTCGCGCTCATCGCGTCCGGCAAACCCGGCTTTGACCTGGTCGCGAGCGGCTTCGCGAGCAACGGCTACGGCGACCGCTCGCCGGGCCATTACTCGCTCGTCGCGGCGTTCGCCTGCGAGGCGGTCATGACCGGCTTCTTCCTGTTCGTCATTCTCGGCGCGACCGACAAGCGCGCGCCGGCCGGCTTCGCGCCGATCGCCATCGGCCTGTGTCTGACGCTGATTCACCTCGTTTCGATTCCGGTCACGAACACGTCGGTCAACCCGGCGCGCTCGACCGGCCCGGCGCTGTTCGTCGGCGGTGCCGCGGTGGATCAGTTGTGGCTGTTCTGGATCGCGCCCATCATCGGCGCGGTGGTTGCCGGCCTGGTGTATCCGCTGATCGCGGAAAGCCGCGGCGGCAATGCGCAGAAACTGGCTCTCGACTGATCGAGGCCGATTGTCTGAGTGAGCAAAGCGGGCGCTGCGGCGCCCGTTTTGTTTTTGGGCTTACGTCGCAACCATTCGATTTGATTAATCCGTTATACAGATGTAAGCCGCGATTACGCGTTGCACGCCGCGACGCTGCTTCGGCGTAACGGCGGAGTGCTTGTGGCGGCGTTCGAATAGGCTCGCGGCCTGCGCCGACAGCCTTTCCGTCGTCATCACCCGGCGCCAGGCACCGCACGAGCGCAAACTCGCCGTTCCTCAGATCCTGCGGAGTTGCTTGCAGTCCGTAACATCTGGTCGCAGTCCCGGCCGACCGGATTGCGTAGATTGGACCTGTGCGACAAACATCTGTCGCGTCACAGCAGGCCTCTTGCAGGAGAAAAACATGAAACGCATCGTCACTCAATTGCTGGTTGCCGCGGGCCTTGCAGCAGGCGCATGCGGGGTCGCGCAAGCGCATACGGATCTCAATATCGGCGTCTCGCTCGGCGCGCCGGTCTACACGCGGCCCGCCCCGGTCTATGCAGCGCCGCAACCGGTGTACTACGGCAACGGCGGCTGGGGCCATCGGTACGATCGCGGCGACTACTATCGCGGCGACCACCGTTACGAGCGCGGCTGGAACCGGAACGACCGCCATTGGGGTTATGACGACCGCGGCCGCGGCGATCGTGGCGACCACGACGGACGCCGCGGCGGATGGCGTGACTGATTGCGATACTGATGGCGCGACCGATTGCCGGCCCGGAAACGAACGTGACCTGAGCTAGCCGGGCTTCACCGACTGGCCCGCATCCGCGAAAGCAGATGCGGGCCAGTGCCGTTTGCAGCCCGAGGCGCTAGGTCATCAGTTCGTCGTCGATTGAAAAGAGCTTGCGCAAGTGGTGCGCGACGCCCGCTTCGAAGTTATTGCCGATGCGCGGCACGTTGGGCAGGCGCGTGATCAGGTCGGGATTGGCGTTGTTCATCATGAACGGATGGCCGGCTGTTTCGAGCAGGTCGATGTCGTTCATGTTGTCGCCGAAAGCCACGCAGTGCGCGGCATCGACGCCCACGCGCTCGAGCACGATCTGCAGCGCGCGTCCCTTCGACACATTCGACGTCATCACTTCAAGACAGTCCGGCAGCGAGTACGTCACGTAGAGCGCGTCGCCGAATTCGCGCGCGAGGTTCGCGGCCACTTGCGCGAGGTCCGCCGGGTCGCCGATATAAAGCACCTTGGCGATGTCCACGCCGTCGTGCGCCAGCAGTTCGGCCACTTCGTAGGTGAAGCCCGAATCCTGATGAAACTTGAGCAGCTCGGGCGCGTCGCGGTCGATCAGCCACGCCTGATCGGCGAACAGGTTGACGATCACGCGACCGTGCGCGCCGACAATCTCCGGCTGCACGAGGCGTTGCACGATAGTGGGCGGCAGATCGTCGGCGTGGATCACGGTGTTGTCCGGCGCATGGATGCGCGCGCCGTTCGACGTGATCAGATACGGCTTGATGCCGAGGATGTCGCGAATGCCCGCGACATCGCAGAAATGGCGGCCGGTGGCGATCACAAACTGCACGCCGTCACTTTCGAGCTTGCGCACGGTGGCGACCGTGAAGGGGTCGACCTGGTGATCGGCATTGAGCAGCGTGCCGTCGAGATCCGTGGCGATGACTTTGTACATGGCGAGATGGCAGGCAGCTTGGAAGGCTGTATTTTACCGTCGATGCCTCGGTGTTCGGCTGGCAGGTTGGGCTTCAAGGTTCGGCTTCAAGTTCCACGTCGAAGTTCGGCTCCAAGGTTCGCCTTTAGGGCTCTGCTCCGAGCTTCGGCTCCGCCTCAACCCTCACCCGCCAGCCGCCCGGCTTCGCGCTGCGCCAACCGCAAGCCGCCGTGCGCGGAATCCGCCAATGGCTCGCGCAAGCGCGGCTGATAGGCCTGCGGCACGTATTCGCGCAACGGCGCGCCCAGCCCGCCGCACAACGCAATCGGCAAACTCGCCGATGGGTCGAGCGCCGCGATCATCTTGCCGATTTCAACGCCCGCCGCGCCGAGCAGCCGCGCGGCAAACGGATGCGTGCGGTGCGCGATCACGACCCGCGCGAGACTCGCGTACGCCGTCTGATTCGCCTCGCAAAGCCACACGGTAAGGGCGTCCCGATCGCTCGCGCCGACGTGCGCAAGCAGCGCCTGCGCGAAGTCGTCGTTGGGGCCGCGGCCGTCGAGCGCGTGCTGCGCATGGACGATGGCGCGCACACCGAGCCAGGCGCCGCTCGCTTCATCACCCGACGGAAAACCGTAGCCGCCCACAATCCGGCATTCGCCGCCCTCATGATCCGCCGCTGCCGCGATGCTGCCCGTGCCGAGCGCGACAATCACGCCGTGGGCGCCCCCGTGCGCGCCGAGCAGTGTCGTGTACGCATCGCTTTCGACGGCGAGTCCGGCCAGCGCGGGCGCCTGCGCGAGAAACGACGCCGCCAGTCGCGGTTGTTCACGCCCGCGAGACCGCAACCGAGCACGCAGCGCGACCAGTCGAGCGCAACGCCGGCGTTCGCGAATGCCTGCTCGCAGCCGGTCGCAATGGCAAGCCACGCACGTTCGACGCCAAGCCCCAAGCCCGACGGCCCGCTCGCCGCCTGCGCCAGTTCGCGCCCCTGCGCGTCGGCGAGCACGATGCGGGTGCCGGTGCCGCCGCCGTCGACGCCGATCAGAAATGGGTCTTTGTTCATCGATTGATATGCGTTTCGTGGGAAATAGGCATAGCGTGGCAGGTCCGTTTCGATCCGGCAATTGGCCGAATGGCCAGCTTGCGGCGCTCATGCGTTCGGCTATGCTGGCGAGCGACATCACAACGGGGAGCGCTAAATTGACACAGCGATGCAACTGGGTATCGAGCGAAGCGCTCGCACATTATCACGACGCCGAATGGGGCGTGCCGTCCCGCGACGACCAGCATCTCTTCGAACTGCTCGTGCTCGAAGGCGCGCAGGCCGGCTTGTCGTGGTCCACGATTCTCAACAAGCGGGCCGGCTACCGGCGGGCATTCGCGGACTTCGACATCGACAAGGTTGCGCGCTTCACGCCGGCGCAGGTCGAGAGGCTCGTCGTGGACGAAAGCATTGTGCGCCATCGCGGCAAGATCGAATCCGCCATCACGAATGCGCGCGCCGTGCAGCAGATTCAGGCGGAGCATGGGTCGTTCGCCAACTTCATCTGGTCGTTCGTCGATAACACGCCGATCCAGAACGAATGGGCATCGTACAAGGAGGCGCCGGCATCGACGGAAGTGTCGGATGCGCTCAGCAAGGCGCTGAAACGCTATGGCTGCAAGTTCGTAGGCTCGACGATCTGCTACGCGTTCATGCAGGCGGTCGGCATGGTCAACGATCACGAGGCAACTTGCATGTGCCGCGCCAGGTGTGCAGCGCTCGGCAAGAAGGGACGCGCGCGTAAAGCCGGTTGAGGTTGGGGCGTTCAATCGGCGACTCGTATAGCCGCTCTGGCCGACGGAGCATCGCTTTATCGCAACGGCCTCGCTCGCAACAGTCCCCTTGCGAGATCATCACACGCCCGTCCGCATCAGCTATCCGGTAAAGCCCTGCTGTGCTTATCGCCGGTGCCGGCCGTTATACGGTTATGAGCGGTCACAAGCAGCAGTGACCGCTGCGTTCGCCGCCGCAACGCCGGCGCAAAGCGCTCCTCGGACTCGCGCGAATCTTCGAATTGAGGACGTTTCGCGATGCTAGTCGGGGTTTCGCCAGCGAACGCAAGCGGGATACTGGAATCAGCCGCTCAATAACGAGTAACGACCGCGTCGCATAGCGAAACCATCATGAAAACTCTTACCTTCCTCACCCATCAGGACATTTTCGACCAGGCCGTCAGCCATCTCTTCGGGCAAAAGCGCGCGGCGCTCCTGCCGCGCGGAGGCGGCGCTTACCGCGGCTATTGCGGCGGCTGCCCAGTCGGCAACTTCATCAAACTGCGCGATTACATGACGGCCATGGAAGGCGTGCCCGTGCGCTATATCGGCAAAACGCCCGTCGCGGCGCCCGCTTACATGGACGCCGGCATCGCCGCTCTGCGCAAGGCGCTGCTGCGGTCGCGCATCAATGTGTACGATCAGGAGACGATCGATCTGCTTAGCTGCCTGCAAAACGTGCACGATGTGTTCGGCACGTGGGAATGGGATGACCGCTTGAATTCGATTGCACGCCAGTTCGGTCTGTCGGCGCACATGCTGAAGAACGCGGCTTAACGCTACAAGGCGCGCGCCGCAGCCCGCGCCAACTCGCGAGGCAACCTGGCGCCCATAAAGCAAAACGGCGATGTGGCTTCTTTCGAAGCTCACACCGCCGTTCTGACCGTGCTGAAAAAGCGTGCTTAGTGCAGCTTCTTCGGCAGCATCTGGCTGCGCAGGCGCTTGTGCAGGCGCTTCACAGCAGCAGCCTTCTTGCGCTTACGTGCCGTGGTCGGCTTTTCGTACGATTGGCGCTCACGCAGTTCTGCGATCAGGCCGTTCTTTTCGATTGCGCGACGAAAGCGGCGAATCGCCACTTCGAACGGCTCGTTTTCTTTCAGAAGAATCGTCGTCATGTAATTCCTAACTCAATCACTTGATAGGGGTTAATTGCGTGGCGGGGAAACCGCTCACGCGCCGGCCCTCCGGTCGTTTCGATTCATGGCCAGTAACAGGCAAACGCGGGAAGAACCCGGCCAAACCACGAATGAAACGAGAGGCAAAGCGGCCACGGAGGCCGGAAAAGAGAGGTGTGGAGCTCACCGCGGAACGCGGACAGACGTATTGCAAAGCCGCGCCTGCTGCCGTTTCGCCAAACCTTCCATCAACGAAAAGACGATGACGAAACAGGCAAAGATCTCAATTCACTCCCGATGATATCAGGAAACTGTCCATCGTACCAGGGGTTTAGGGATTACGCCAGGCCGCCGCAACCGTTCAGGCGCTCGCATCGTCCAGTTCCCGGATATCGCTGCCCGTCAGCGTCAGATGAACAGCAGCGACGAGGCTCTCCAGCTGCTGCAGCGACGTCGCGCTCGCAATCGGCGCGGTCACGCTCGGCCGGGCGATCAGCCACGCCAGCGCGACGCTGGCCGGCGTACTGGCGTGCCGCGCCGCGACCCGGTCGAGCGCCCCGAGGATTCGCAGGCCGCGCTCGTTCAGATACTTCTCGACGCGGCTTCCGCGCGCCTTGTCGGCAAGATCTTCCTTCGAACGATATTTCCCGGAGAAAAATCCGCTCGCGAGACTCCAGTACACGACCACGCCGAGCTGATAGGCGAGCGCCACCGGCTCCAGATCGGTCTCATATCCGGCGCGATCGTACAGGTTGTACTCCGGCTGCAACACCTGATATTCCGGCAGCCCATGCTGACGGGACAGCGCCAGCGCCTCCTCCACGCGCGCGCCGCTGTAGTTCGACGCGCCGATCACCCGCACCTTGCCCGCCTCGATCAGCCGCTGATACGCGCCGAGCGTCTCGGCAAGCGGCGTCGCGGTGTCGTCGTCGTGGGAAAAATAGATGTCGATGTAATCGGTCTGCAAGCGCCGCAGCGAATCTTCGACGGCTGCCTGAATGTTCGCGGCCGAGAGCCCCTTGCGTTGCGGATGCTTCGACACTTTGGTCGCGAGCACGATCCTGTCGCGCTTGCCGCTACGCTGAAACCACTTGCCGATGATCGCCTCCGACTCGCCGCCGTGGTTGCCGGGCACCCACGCGGAATACACGTCGGCCGTGTCGATGAAGTCCAGCCCGGCGTCGACGAACGCGTCGAGAATCGAAAACGAAGTCGCTTCGTCGGCGGTCCAGCCGAATACATTGCCGCCGAACATAAGCGGCGCGACTTGCAATTCAGAGTGTCCAATGCGGCGCTTTTGCATGATTTCTCCCGGCTTTATCGCAAGAGAAAAAGAGGATACGCCGCCTTTTCAAATCCCGCAGCGCGCCTGGCGGATCGGCCTCAAACGCTTGTCCGGCGCGGCCCGCGCGCCCGATCAGGCGAGCCAATCGGTGTGCGATTACAGAAAGTTCCTCAAGTTTTTTTTAGGAGGGCCGTCAACCTTCACTGAGGCGGCCAGCAATGAACGAAGCTTCCGCCGATGCCAATATGGCGTATTGGGCTCAGGCTTATTTAGGAGATTTTCCATGCTCGGAATCAATAGCAATATCAACTCGCTGGTTGCACAGCAAAACCTCAGCGGCTCGCAAAGCGCCCTGTCGCAAGCCATCACCCGCCTGTCGTCGGGCAAGCGCATCAACAGCGCGGCTGACGATGCAGCAGGTCTGGCAATTTCGACCCGTATGCAAACCCAGATCAACGGTCTGGGCCAGGGCGTGTCGAACGCGAACGACGGCGTGTCGCTGATTCAGACGGCGTCGAGCGCGCTGTCCTCGCTGACTTCCAGCCTGCAACGTATCCGTACGCTGGCTGTGCAGGCTTCGACCGGCACGATGTCGTCGTCGGACCAGGCAGCGCTGCAGAAGGAAGTTGCGCAGCAAATCCAGGAAGTGAACCGTATCGCGTCGCAAACGACGTACAACGGCACGAACATTCTGGACGGCTCGGCTGGTATCGTCGGCTTCCAGGTTGGCGCGAACGTCGGTCAGACGATCAACCTCGACCTGTCGAAGAGCATGTCGGCCGCTAGCCTCGGCAGCGGTTCGCTGGCAACCGGCCAACTGGCTGGCACGATCAGCAACCTGAACATCGACGCAGCGACGGGCGCAGCAGCAACGTCGACGCCGAGCGCGAACATCATCACGTCGATCAACGTGCTGTCGGACGGTCATGGTGGCTTCAGCTTCACCGACCAGAACGGTTCGGCGATCAGCTCGGCAGCCGCTAGCACGATTTTCTCGGCAGGTGCACAGACGAACGCGACGTTGGGCGCTCCGGTCACGACGCTGACGATGAACACGGCTGCATACGACCAGACGAACGCAGCGCTGGACAAGTCGGTCCTCGCCGCAACGGCACAGATCGGCGCAGTCAACGCGTCGAACACGTCGGTGTCGAAGCTGGACATCAGCACGGTCAGCGGCGCGAACGTGGCAATGGTCGCAATCGACAACGCCTTGACCGCGGTCAGCAACCTGCAAGCAAGTCTCGGTGCAGCACAGAACCGTTTCAGCGCGATTGCAACGTCGCAGCAAGCTGAAGCAACCGACCTGTCGTCGGCACAATCGCAGATCACCGACGCGAACTTCGCGCAGGAAACTGCTAACCTCTCGAAGGCTCAAGTGCTGCAACAAGCTGGTATCTCGGTTCTGGCGCAAGCCAACTCGCAGCCGCAGCAAGTTCTGAAGCTGCTCCAGTAATAGCTTCTGAAGTTTGACCGGACCTCGCGCTTCACCGCGCGTTGTCCGGTTTTTAGCGTTTCGATGGAAGGCTCGCCTTCCATCCAGCATTTCTGTTACGCCCATCACGCATCAACACGGACGCACGGAGCATTTTCATGTCAACGATTACGAGTTCATCGGCGGCGAGCGCGGCATCAGCGACTGTCGCAGCCGACAATGCAGCCCTGCAGCAGGCCATGCAGTCGGTCATCACGGGCGCGACGGGCAATTCGTCGCTGGACGTGTCGACGCTCGTCACGGCTCTCGTAAATTCGAAGACTGCCGGCCAGGTTGCCGCGTTGACGGCGCAACAAAGCTCGGACAACACCCAGATTTCCGCATTCGGCACGCTTTCGGCCGCGCTTGGCGCGCTGGAAACGGGCCTCACTTCGCTGTCCAACGGCGGACTCCAGAATACTTTTACCGCGACCTTGAGCGGCGGCACCGGCATCACCGCGACTGCCACTACGGGCGCGGTCGCCGGCAGCTACAGCGTCGCGGTCTCGCAGGTCGCGGCGTCGCAGGCGCTGTCGTCGTCGGCTTTCACGGCTAGCCAGGCGCTCGGTACGGGCACGCTGTCGCTCTCGCTCGGCAGCAAGTCGTTTGATGTGTCGATCACGAGCAGCAACAACACCGTTGCCGGCATCGCCGCCGCAATCAACAGCGCGACCGGCAACCCGGGCATCACGGCGACTGTCGTGAACGGCACTGACGGCGCCCACCTCGTGCTCGCGTCGAGCACGACCGGCGCGTCCAACACGATCAGCGTGGCGGTCGGCAACCTGAGCGGCGATAACGGCCTGTCGAGCCTCGGCGTGACGTCGACGGCCAGTACGACGGGCGGCCAGTCGACCATCACGTCGGCCAACAACGCGAGCGCGTGGACACAAAGCACGGCTGCACAAGACGCCGAGTTCAAGATCAACGGCATTGCCGCGTCCAGCTCGACCAACTCGGTCACGAGCGCGATCGCAGGCGTGACGCTGAACCTGACGTCGGCCGCGGTGACGACCCCCGCGACCACGCAAACGCTGACGGTTGCCGCGGACACCACCTC
Organism: Paraburkholderia graminis C4D1M; assembly: GCF_000172415.1. Lineage (GTDB taxonomy): Bacteria > Pseudomonadota > Gammaproteobacteria > Burkholderiales > Burkholderiaceae > Paraburkholderia > Paraburkholderia graminis. The sequence continues at coordinate 111,246 of NZ_ABLD01000014.1, read as the reverse complement.
GCAGGCCAGCGCGATCAACAACTTCGTGTCGCTCTACAACACGGTCGTGACGACCATGGGCACGCTCGCGCAATACACGCAGGGCGCGACGACGCAGGGTCCGTTGCTCGGCGATTCCACGCTCAACACGATCAAGAACGCGCTTTCGTCGATTGTCGCGAGCGGCGTGAAGAACGGCAGCACGTCGCAGAGCCTCGGCTCGATCGGTATCTCGCTGCAAGCCGACGGCACGTTGCAGGTGGATAGCGCGGCGCTCACCAACGCATTGCAGAACAACTCGTCGACGGTGGCCTCGCTGTTCAATTCGACCAACGGCATCGGCGCGCAGTTGAGCACCAGCATCACCAATTTCACGAAGACAGGCGGCATGATCGACGTGCGGACCACCGCGCTGAACTCCGACCTGAAGAGCATCCAGACACAACAGACGAGCCTGAACGACTACATTGCGCAGCTGACGAGCCAATACTCGGCGCAGTTCACGGCGCTCAACACGTTGATGGCGACGATGAACAACAACTCGCAGTACCTGACGCAACTGTTCGGCGGCACGAATAGCGCCGGCGCACTCGCGACCAACAAGTAACGTCACGGAGAACGCACATGGAGTCCTCTGCCCTGATCGGGAAAGTGCTGGCGCTGACCGGCGAGATCGAGCAAGCGGCCGCGCTGGCCGACTGGCCCGAAGCCGCGCGGCTCGCCGAAATCCGCTCGCCGCTGATCATGTCGCTTGACGCGCAGCAGGTGCAAGGCTCGCTCGACGTGATCCGTTCGATCGTCGCGCGCGACGCAGCGCTTTACGCCAATGCGCAAACCACGCAAGTGGAATTGCAGGCCGAATTCACGGCCGCGATGCGCCGCGCGAGCGCCGTCGACAAGTATCAGAAAACGGCGTTGCTGTAAGCCGATAAGCGGCGCAAAGACGCCTTAACCGTAAGCCAACAACAACTGCGCACCGGAGTAAAGCTGCGCTCGTTGCACCCTCGCCCGCCTTGCGCGGGCGTTTCTTTTTGTGCTCCGTAATCAGGTGAATTGGTGGCCATTTTGCCGTCACTTCCACCCTTCACGGCGCGAATTCGGACTTGATAATCCAACGTACAGCTTCCTCGTGCGAGCATCATGTCCATCCAATTCCAGTTCCCGACGTCCCAGCCTCTCACTCCTGAACAGCAGCGTGCTCAGGACATCGCTCTCGTCATGCAGAGCGCCATCGAGCAATATCACAAGGGTGAGATCGACGACGCGCGCGCGCTGTTCGAAGCCATTCTCGAGGCCATGCCGGAGCATCCGGACGCGAACTACAACCTCGGCGTGATCAAGGTCCAGACGAACCGCGCCGCCGAAGCCGTTCCGCACTTCGAAGTCGCGCTAGGCGTGAGACCGTCCAACGGACAGTATTGGGTCGCCTATATCAATGCGCTGTTCGAAAGCAATCAGTTAGCAGCCGCATGGACCGCGGTGGAGCTGGCACAACAGCAGGGCGTTCAAGGCCCCGCGATGAATAGCCTGATTCATCAGTTGGCGCAGCCGGAAAAGCGGATGGAAATCAAAGTCAATGCGCATCCGGACGCTGTGCAAGACGTCAATCTGGTCATCGGCGAAGCGGCCGAGGAGCCGGCAAAAATCGCGCGCGTACCGTTGAGCGCGGCTCAGCATCGTGCAGCATCGGCCGCGGAGATTCAAAAGCACAACGCGCTGGTGCACAAGGGCAATTTCCCGGAAGCCATCAAGCTCGCTCGCAAGCTGACCGCTCGCTACCCGAAAGACATCCAGTGTTGGCGTGCGCTCTCCATTTCGCTTCACAAGAACAATCAATTCCGCGAAGTACTCGAAGCGTCGCGCAAAGGCGTGGAGCTGGATCCCACTGACATGATTTGCCGGTTACTGCTCGCCGATACATCGCGCCACACCGGCGCGCTGGACGAAGCCGAACGGCACGCACGGCAACTTATCGCCATTGCGCCGGATCACGCAGAGGCACATCGGATTCTCGGCGTCACGCTGGTCGCGCTTGGACGGCGCGCCGAGGCGATTGCGTCATGCATGCGAGCCGCACAGCTTGCACCGCGCTCGGCTTCTGTACACAGTTCGCTGGGCAACGTGTATCTCGGCATCGGCGCTATCGCGGAAGCCGAAGCCGCGCTGCGCACCGCGCTTGAAATCGAGCCTGCCAATAGCAACGCACGCACGAATTTGCTGTTCTGCCTGACGCACAGCAATACGATCAGCAAGGCCGCGTTCCTTAAGGAACACAGGTTATTCGGGGAAATGCACGACGTTCCCGCCATCGTTGCGAGCCGCCGTTACACCAATCGACGTGATCCCGAGCGCAAGCTGCGCATCGCTTTCGTTTCCGGCGACTTTTGCAATCATGCGGCGGCTTACTATCTTCTGCCCGTCGTGCAGCATTTGACCCATGACCCCGAGCTATCGCTTCACTTCTATTACACCTTTGGGGTGAATGACCACCTTACCGAGAAGCTTCGCGCACACGCCGACTCGTGGCACGCGGTGGCCGATCTTGGCGATGCGGCGCTGAGCAAGAAGATTGCCGATGACGGAATCGATATTGTCATTGATCTTTCGGGGCATACGGCGCATTCGCGAATCATTGCACTCGCACACAAGCCCGCGCCTATTCAGGCGTCGTGGATCGGCTATCCAGCCACCACCGGAATGACCGCATTCGATTACTACCTGTCGGATCGCTTCATCACGCCTCCCGCGCAATTCGAGGATCAGTTCGTCGAAAAGCTGGCGCTGTTGCCCGCGATCGCTCCGTTCATGCCGCCGCCGAACTGCCCGCCCGTGAATGCGTTGCCCGCACTTCATAAAGGCTATGTCACGTACGGCAGCTTCAACCGGCTGAACAAGCTGAGTCAGGAAGTTATCGCACTCTGGAGCGTCATTTTGCGCGCCGAGCCGTCCTCGCGAATGGTGATTGGCGCGATCTCGAGCAAGCTGGACGAGCCGACATATCTGGAATGGTTCGCCGCCGAAGGCATCACCGCGGACCGGCTGACGTTTTGCCCGCGCGGGTCGCTGCCTCTTTACATGCAGCAGCACCACCAGGTCGACCTCTGCCTCGATACGTTCCCCTACACGGGCTCGACCACGACGCTCAACGCGCTATGGATGGGAGTCCCAACGATCACGATGCCCGGCATATCGATGCCGAGCCGCGGAGGCGCCTGCTGGCTCGAGCACGTTGGACTCGAACAGTTCATCGTGCGCGACAAGGAAGATTTTGTCCGCAAGAGTCTCGAGTTGACTCGCGATCTGGACGCGCTCAACGAACTTCGAATCGGCATGCGCGAGCGCTGCCTGAACTCCGTTCCATTCCAGCCGGAGAAGGTCGCGGCGGGTCTGTCGATTGCGCTGCGCACCATGTGGAAGCGTTGGTGCGCGGATCAAACGCCTACCGCCTTCGAAGCGACCTTGCCGGCTGACTGGTCCCCGTCGCCTGCTGCGCTTTCGACGGACGCGGTGATCTAACGAGCCGCGCGCTGCACCTACTAGCGAAGAACCCAATCATGAACGCAAGCCTGCCTGCTGAAGCTGTTTCGGCGCTGACAGAAGAAACCATCTTTGTCACGCAACCTTATCTGTCGCCGCTTGACGACTTCATTCCGTATCTTCGCGAGATCTGGGACAGCAAGGTGCTGACTAACGGCGGCCCGTTTCACCAACGGCTCGAGGCGGCGCTCGAGGAGTATCTCGGCGTCGACCACCTTGCGCTGTTTTCGAACGGCACGCTGGGTCTCGTTACTGCATTGCAGGCGCTGCGCATTACGGGCGAGGTGATCACAACGCCCTATTCTTTCGTGGCAACCGCGCATTCGCTGCTCTGGAACGGCATCAAGCCCGTTTTCGTCGACGTCGATCCGCACACGCTGAATATGGATCCGCGAAAGATCGAGGCCGCCATCACGCCGCAGACTACGGCGATCCTGCCGGTGCATTGCTATGGTTATCCTTGCGACACCGAAGCCATTCAGAAGATCGCCGACAACTACAACCTCAAGGTCATCTACGACGCGGCTCACGCATTTGGTGTGCGCACGGGCGGCGGCAGCGTTCTTCGCCACGGCGATCTCTCCGTTCTGAGTTTTCACGCGACGAAGATCTTCAACACATTCGAAGGCGGCGCGATCATTTGCCCGGATGCAAAGACCAAACAGCGGGTCAACCACCTGAAGAACTTCGGCTTCGTCGATGAGACGACGGTGGTCGCGCCCGGCATTAACGGCAAGATGAGCGAAGTCAATGCCGCGTTCGGCCTTCTGCAATTGAAGAATATCGATGAAGCATTAGCCAGTCGACGCGATATCGCTTCCCAGTACTGCGCGCTGCTTTCCGATGTGCCAGGCATCCGTTGCCTGCCGGCCTGCGACAGCCCCATTGCGAATCGCGCTTACTTCCCGATTCTCGTCGAAGACGATTTTCCGTGCAGTCGCGACGCGTTGTTCGAGAGATTGCGTCAGCACAAGATCATCGTGCGCCGCTATTTTTATCCGCTGATCTCGGATTTCCCCATGTATCGCGGTCTCGTCAGCGCCAACCCCGCCAACCTTCCGGTCGCAGCCGATGCGGCGAGGAAAGTGCTGTGTCTGCCGATTTACCCCGGTCTTTCCACTGCGAACGTGGAACGGATCGTCGATATCATCAAGACGTATTAAAGGCAGCACGCTCTCTTGTGAACTCCAGATACAAAAGAGCACTCGACGCGTGACATGCGTCGAGTGCTCTTTGTTTGTGTCAGGAAAGAAGCCCGCTAGTAACTACAAGGTCTGCTGGGACTGTTCACGCACAGTCGCCAGTTCTGCGGCTTTGGCCCGCTGAAGCTCACCGAGTACTTCGAGCGCACGCCCCTCGTCCGCCGTGAGATCGACAACGAACGCGTCGTTATTGTCTTTGATCCACTGCAGCGACATGTCCCACCATGCCAGATCCAGCAAGCGCTCCCGTACTTTTTCCGAAAAGCGGAAACGCACCAGCCGCGCCGGCGAGCCCGCATAGATACCATACGGTTCGCTGCGGAAGTTCGGCGGTATCAGCGAGCGCGCACCGATAACGCATCCGCTTTCGATGACGCTGCCGCCCAGGAATACAGCCTCGTCGCCGATCCACACATCGTTATGAATAACCGTGTCAGCGTATTGCGGCATCATTGCATTGGTGAGACCGTTGCCGTAGATGCTGAACATGGTCGTCGATATGGTCTTCGTTTCATGCTGGGCGTTCAGAATGAACTTGAGCCCCATACCGCCTGCGACGTTCTTTCCAATCACCAGCTTCTGCGCATGGCCGTCGTATCTGGCGACCGAACCCACGCCGAGAACACTGCATCGGCCGATATGAAACACTCCGTCGGTGGCCTCTTCATCCAGCCAGTTCCTGAAGAACTTGTTAGGGATGGTTGAGAAAGCCCCGTCCCGGTAGCCGATCACAATGAAATGCTTCGATAGAGGATGAGTCGGCACGACGCCGATGCTGTCATCCGACGTAACAACGTTCATATAAATCCAGTGCGTGTTGAGGTTTAGTCCACGATGACTTTACTGCCGCATGGAACTGCCGGGCAAGTTGTAGACAGGGTGAACGTAGGGCCTGCATTCACAGATAGCGGGCCCCGGCAACCCTGTCGCGCACCTTCCTGGCGGGACTGCCGTAGACGACCGAATAGGGCTCGACGTCCCTCAGAACGGTGGCTCCCGCGCCAACGATGCTGTGCTCTCCGACGTTGATGCCGTGGCGAAGAACTGCGCCGATGCTAATGGCGGAATACGCACCGATCCGGCAGTTGCCACCCGTTATCGCTCCGGGCGCCAGGCTCGAAAACTCGTCCATCACAGAGTCGTGATCCAGAGACGAGTTCGTGTTCAGAATACAGAACTGGCCTACGCGACAGTCGGGATTAACGACCGCTCCAGCCATCACTACACTGCCCGCCCCGACCGTTGTCCCGTGACCAATCGTTGCCCGCGGATGAATGGCATTCATGAACTGCAGTTGGGGGCAAAGCGCTTCGACCTTCGCCGCCACTTTCGAGCGGACGACGTTGTCGCCGATTGCAATGATGGTGCCTTGCAGATCGTGTTCAGCCACGAGACGGGGAAGATCGGCTTCGCCGCCAAGCACCGGATAGTCGAGCGTCCGTTCACCCACGTTGCGGTATGCGTCGATTAACCCGGCAATGCTGTGTTTTCCTTCCTGCTCGACAATATCGATGACGACTTTTGCATGGCCGCCCGATCCGACGATGACAATGTGGCTCATACCCGCCTCCGCGGACTTGCTCGACTGGTTCCCTGCCGCTTGATGCATCGACAACATGCGCGAAGAATGCGCCGCGCAACGGTGATTTCGTCGGCGGCGCTTGTCGAGACCCATGTCGCAATGGTTTGTGAAATTATGCCGTCGTCGCGCATCGCGCGATTCCGGGAGTTGGCGAGAGAAAAGCCGTTAGATCGATGTATTGGGCGGGAGCATCGCCGCGGCTTGTGATTCGCCGGCGACGTGGCTCGAACGCCTAACGGCTTAGCGTGATCGCCAGATAAGCGGCGTACAGCGCGCCGCAGACCAGCAGCGCCCACACGGGCGCGCCGTGCTCTCGCGCGTTGAGCCGCAGCCAGCCCGCCGCGACCAGCGTGATGACGATGCCCGTCACCACCTCGATGCGCGGCGTCCACGGCGTCAGCAGAATGCCGATAGCCGGCAACAAGGTGCCCTGAAACACCATCGCGCCCGTGATGTTGCCGAACGCCAGAGTGTCCTTGCCGCGGCGAATCCACAGGATGCTGTTGACCTTCTCCGGCAACTCCGTGGCGATCGGAATGATCAGCAGCGACAGCAGCAGCGGCGACACGCCGACCACCACGGACACGCCCCGCACGCCATGGATGAAGCCCTCCGCGCCCCACACGAGCAACCCGACCGCGATCAGCAGTTGGACGGCGATGGTCGCTAGGTTGGTCGGCACGCCGATGCGCGCGAGCATCATCTTGCCGGGCGCTTCCGTGCCGTGGCCTGCATCGACGAGATCGTTCGACGCGCGGAAGGTCGCCACGACATAGGCGACATACACGCCGACGAGCGCGACGCTGAAGAGCGCGCGCACGATGCGCTGCTCATGCGGCACATACATGGCCGCGGCGGCCAGCAGGAACGCAAAGAGGAAATAGTTGAGATCGCGAGTGAAGCCCGAACGCTCCGGCGCGACGCGTCCGCCGACGCCGCGCGAGCGCAGCACGGCGAGCGTCATCAGAAAGGTGGACAGCGTGGACAGCATCAGCGGTGCGCCGAGAATCGCGCCCACGCCGATCTCCTCGTTGACGGCACGATCGCTCGTCCCGCCGACAATCGCTATAAGCGGCACGAGCGTCTCGGGCAACGCGGTGCCGACTGCAGCGAACAACGAGCCGGTCACGCCTTCGGATATCTTAAGCCGCTCGCCGAGATGTTCGAGCGCGTTGGTGAAAAGCTCGGCCGCCACGAGGATGACGACCAGCATGATGGCCAGTTCGATGAGAAGACCGGTCATGCGCGGCTCCGTGCATCGAAGGGATTGACGTGATCGACGTGATGGACCGAAAACGTGCGGCGCGGCAGATCGCGCGACAGCAAGTTGAGCAGAAGACGAGGAGATTGAACAGCGCGGGATTTCACAGCGGCTCCGAGGTCGGACGTAAGACGAACCATGACGCACCGCGACCCGTCCGACCAGAACGAAGCAGTGCGCCAATGGTCTCGCCAAACCGACCCGGTCGAACGCGCCATGACCCGCAGGCCAAGTATGTTGACGCGCTCTCCTTCAGGCGATGCCGCGATGCCGCGATGCGTGAAGGAAGGCTACTCCCCAGTGACCCGGGGATTTTAGCGGGAGTGGGCGGAGCCAACAAGCCTTCGCAAAGAAGCTTGTTGACTGTGTTCGCCGTGAGCCGAGCTTTTACTGCGTGCCAAGTGTGGTGTCTATGCAGCTTGCGCAGCGGTCTGTTTTCTTGCCGCACGCAAGCTCATCGAGTCATTAATTGAAGTGATACTGGACGCCTACCGTGAAGCTATTGTTTGTTCTCTTCGTGCCGTCGTGATGGCTCGAGTCCGTGGTCCATTCGGCGACCGCGCTGACATGCTCCGCGAACTTGTAGTCGACGCCGAGGCCCCAATGGAACCGCGTATCGGGGTCGTCGCCCGTAAAGCCGGCGCGAATGTACGGCATGAACTGGTTAAACGGCATGCCGAATTTGGCGTCGATTCCGGCGTCCTTGAAGGTGGTGGAGCCGTGGTGCAAATCCGCGAAAGCCTCGGCTCCTACCACGAACCGCTGCACGTCGAAGTTGTATCCGGCGGTGAAGCCCGGAAACACCGTGTTATGCGACGCCTTGTTGAATGCGCCCGATGCATCCGAATTATTGACGCCTAGCTTGAAACCAACATAAGGACCGGCGAACTGGCTTGCGCCCGCTTGCGGCGCCGCTTGTGCGCAAGGAAGCTGTGAAAGAAGAACCACCGATGCCGCGAGAATTGATCTGGTTATTTTGTGCATGAATTGCAAATAAAGCTCTTAGTCCGGCGAGTGATCTCGCAATGCCTGTCGCACTGAAATGCGAAAGGATCGGCGTAGGCCGACGCGCAACTATTCCCATATCGATGGGAATTGCATAGGCAGCGCGCGCCGATTCAGCGAATGGATGAGAACGATCTGAAATTTCAGCGAAGAGGTGAGGCGGGGGCTAGGAGGCGTGTGGGTGGGGCAGCGCGTTGGGCGAGTTCGAGTTGTTTTGGCGGTTTGTCGATGGTACTGCGGGACCACGCTTTCGAGCACGACAGCCGGATCTGCTCCGCCTCAGGTCTACGAAACGTCTCTCCACGCACGACCGGAGACTGAGTACGCCAAGGTCCCGTACCCGCTGGGTCCTGTATGATCCTACGCGACTCGCGTGCAACAACCCGGAACCCGGGCGCCCCAGGCAGCCTTCCGATAGCTTGCAAATAGATAGTTGCTCTATTGCTATGTCGAAAATACCGCTGCTACGAACCGCCCTGCCGCCGATCTGAACCAAAGTCGTTTTGATTGCTCCCGGCGTGTGGGAACCCTCGGACCAAGTCCGGGATAATCTAAGCTGGATATCCTGCCGTTGATTTCCCTCAGGTCACTGCACAGCATCGAGGTATAGGTCTCACGGATGCTGAAGTGAAGTCCGCTTGTTGAATGGTAATGGAATGAAACGCATTCTAATAGTGAAAGTCACCTCCTTAGGTGACCTGGTACATGGTCAGCCCGTGGTGGCCGACCTGCATCGCGCCTTTCCTGGCGTCAAGATTGACTGGGCCGCCGATGCGTCCTTCGCCGATGTTCCACGCTGGAATGCGGGCATCGACCGCGTGCTGTGCGCGCCATTGCGGGGCTTCAAGAAAAACCGCTCTGGGGCCGAGCTCAAGGCGATCTTTACATCGATATCTGAACTGCGACGCGAAAAATACGACATCGTTCTCGATCTTCAGGGCGTCTACAAAAGCGCGATAATTTCTTTCCTTGCGCGCTCGCGCCGGCGTCTAGGCTATCGTTCGGCAGACCTCGGCGAGAGCGGCGCCGCCTTTGCTTACACTGGCCGCTTCGCGCCACGTGAAGATCTCAATGCGTGGGACGGCTTGCGCCGCACTGTCGCCGACGCATTCGGCTACGAGGTGAGCGGGGCACCGCGCTTTGACCTGTCAATCCCCAGGTCTGCCGATCCTTCCGTCAAGCCAGAAGAACAGCCGTACGCGATGCTGTTCCATGCCACTTCGAGCGATGTAAAGAAGTGGCCGACGGCTCACTGGGTTGCCATTGGCCGCTCGCTTGTCGAGCGCGGCATTACCCCCCTTCTGCCGTGGGGTTCAGCCCGCGAGGAACAGGAGGCCATCGCAATTGCGAAGGAAGTGAGGGGCTCCCGTATACTGCCGCGGATGTCTATCTTGCAGGTCGCGCAGTACGTCGATGCCGCCACGCTCATCGTCGGGACAGATACCGGCTTCGTGCATCTCGCAAGCGCACTCGGCAAGCCCACGGTCATGATCTTCACTGCAACAGCACGGCGTTATTTTGGCGTCGACGTGCCTGGCGTATCGGTGTCCGTTGGTGACGACGGGCGCCCACCCTCGGTAACGGAAGTCCTGGACGCCATTGCTTCGCTGGAGCCTTTGCCTTGAAGATATTGCTGACCAATTTTCACTATGGGCGCGGCGGAGGTCACGATACGTACATTCTGGCGATTGCCAAGGGGCTTTCCAGGCGGCATCAGATATTTGTGGCTGCGCCCTCGAGTAGCAGGCTATTCGAAAAGGCCAGCAAGCTCGAACACGTGACGACACTGCCGCTTGAATTCCCAGCCAAGCTGAAAGACGCCGGCCGCATGATTTCAGCGTGGCGCGCATTGCGCTCGCTGCTGGAGAAAGAACGCTTTGATGTTGTGCACGTCAACGGCTCCCCAGACCATCGCCTGGTGGTATTCAGCCTGATGTGCTTCAAGGGCCGCAAGCCACGCATTGTATTGACCAAACACAACTCCATCGCCATCAAGAGTGACTTCGTCACGAAGATCAGAGCCCGCGCGACAGATGATGTCATTGCCGTGTCTGATTCGACTGCGAGCCTTGTGCGCGATTCGGTATATCGACACTGCTCGCTTATCACCATCAAGAATGGTGTGGACACCGACGACTTCAAGCCGTCGGACGCGGCCGAGATCGCCGCGGCGCGTAAGTCGCTGCTCGGCGAATCGAAAGCCGACAAACTTGTGCTCGGAACCGTGACAGGCTTCGACTGGTACAAAGGCACGATGGACGTGATCGCCGCAGTGAGCGCGTTGCCGCCATCGCTACGTGAAAAGATTGCAGTCGTGGTTGTCGGAACGGAGCCGAGCGCAGAGCAGTGGCAGGTTATTGATTCGGTGGGTATGCGCAGCCAGCTCGAAGTCGCGGGTTTCGTGGAAGACGTGAAGCCCTATATCCGGGCGTTCGATATCGGCTTCGTCACGTCATATGCGGTGGAGACTGTGTCGTTTGCCTGCCGCGAGATGATGGCGATGGGCAAGCCTGTGATAGTGTCGAGCTACAGCGGTCTGCCGGAGAACGTTCGTGATGGCGTCGACGGCTGGGTCGTCCCGCCGCACGACCCCGATTCGTTAACTCGGGCGCTTAAAGGAATTCTCGAGCGGGGCGATCGCCTGGCGGACATGGGAAAGATGGCGCGAGCAAAGGCAGTCGACGAGTTTTCTCAAGGGCTGTTTGTCGACAGGACGGAGATGGTCTACCGACTAAGCCAGTCGTAATAGGTCCATTTGCAATGGTCGCTGTCGGCCCGACCTGATGCGATCGGTCAAACGGGCTCCAGCCGCTCTTATCTACTATGCCAAAACAGGTTATTCACATATTCAACGGATTCCAGAATCCGCACGGCGGCAGCGAACAGGAGACGCTCAACCTCGCTCACCTGCTTGGCAAGCAAAGCGAAGTGAGACTGTGGTCGACATCGTCGCGCAGTTCGCCCGAACTGAGGGAAAAGTTCGGGATCACCCCTCTCGGCATTGCACCGAGGCACCGCCCGAACGGAGGCACCTATGTCTTCGTCGGAGCACACTGGCGCAACACGGTATGGCCGTATCTCGCCGCAGTGCCACAACGTCTGATCTACGTGTTCAACACGTTCCATCCGAAGATACTGACGCTGACATCGAAGCATCCGCCCTTGCTGCGCTGGCCGAAGACGGAGTACGTGTTCATCTCCGAATTCCAGAAAAAGCTGGTAGGCGTGGATGGCGTGGTGCATCCATCGCCGATTGACATCGACCTGTTCGCGACGGTACCTGGCGTGGCACGCAATCGGCCGGTGATAGGGCGTCTGAGCCGCGACACCAACGACAAGCACAATGAAGAAGACCTGGTGCTGTATCGTGAATGGGCTGCTCAAGGGGTCGGTGTAAGGCTGCAGGGAGCTACTTGTCTGCGCGACGCGCTCGGGGAGAACACAGGTATCGAGCTTCTTCCAGAGGGAGCTACGCCAGCCGCGGATTTTCTGCGCTCTCTCGACGTCTTCTATTACCGGACAGGGTCTCACGTCGAAACGTTCGGCCGGGTCGTGCTCGAGGCAATGGCCTGCGGCCTTCCGGTGGTATGCCATCGGAACGGCGGCTACGCCGATTCGATCCGGCACGGCGAGAACGGCTTTCTCTTCGACACGACCGAACAGGCGCGGCAGATTGTGGGCGCGCTGCTAGCCGATCCGGCACTGCGTACGTCCGTGGGACAGCGCGCCCGGCAAACCGTCGAATCGATGTACTCGAAAGAGGCCCTGGAGCTTCGTGCTGCGTTTTATCGTCAGGCGCCGGGCCAGGACTAGTCAGACCCCGGAATGCACTGTAAATACGGATCATCACTTGCAGGGTCATAGGGAGCGGTCCAGGCTCCGCACCTTTGAGTAAAGCGAGGGGTATCGCATGGACACGGCGCACAACCAGCAGGTAGCGTGCGAGTGCCGTCCAGCGATTGCCATTTCGGCACGGGATGAGAAACGAATGAATATGAAAGCGATGCTGTCAGAAAAGAGTCTCCGGCCCAAAACTGAGTCGTACCAGTTGTTCCTCGCGAGGACGTTTGCACTTGTCACCCTGTGCGCCGTACCCATTTCCACGGCCGGAGTCAATCTCGGTTCCGGCCTGGTACTGCTGTTTGCGCTGCTGTCTCCCGAAGTGTGGAGGGCATGCGGGAAAATCCGCACGTCGCCCACGAGCATCGTCGCGCTGATCCTCTTCGTTGCGCTCGCTCTTAGCATGGCCTATACGTCGGCGAGCAATGACGAGGCTTTCAACTTTCTCCTGAAGTACCGAAAACTGTTGCTGCTGCCCATGCTGTTCCTGGTTTTCTACGGCAGCGACCGATCAAAGTGGTGCCGCGTGGCCATATGGGCGTTGTTCTCGGCGCTAACGCTGACCATGCTGCTCACCTACACGAACTTTTTCGGCTGGACGGCAATCGGACCGCTGCACGGTAACGATCCGATTACGAAGCCCTGGGTCTTCAAGGACCACATATCGGCGGGCCTGATGATGGCGTTTCTGGCCTATCTGTCGATGGCTCTCGCGACAGCTTCGCCTAAAGGCATCGGACAGTGGCTCCTGCGCCTCGTCGCCCTGCTCGCGCTCGTCAACGTGCTGTTCGTGCTACAGGGACGCACCGGGCAGGTCGTAGCGATCGCCTACATGGCAGTTTATGTCGTCGTTCAACTAATGAAGTTCAAGCACCAGGGCAAACGGACGCGCTGGATAACGACCGCCGCGAGCGTCATGCTGTGCATGTGTCTGGTGGTCTATTCCTTCACGGCAAAGAACTCACGCCTTGCCGAAACCCAACAGGAAATCACACAGTTCGAGGTCTACAACAAGAACACGTCGATGGGCGTGCGGCTCGAGTTTTATCAGCGCAGCCTGGAGCTGATCCTGCATCGGCCGATTGCCGGATACGGCGTCGGTAGCGTTCGAACCGAATTCGAACGGCTCGCGAAGAACAGCTCTGGTGGGCGTGCCGCGATGGCGAGCAATCCGCACAACGAGTTTTTCCTGATGGGCGTACAGCTCGGAATGGTGGGAGTGGCCCTGTTCGCCTGGCTCCTGATCGCGATCGCGCGGGAAAGCTTGCGTCTGGACACACTTGCGCGCACGGTCGTCTACGGTTACCTGTTCGCCTTTGTCATTGGCTGTTTCGCGAACTCGTTGCTGCTCAACTTCACAGAAGGCAATCTGTTCATCTTCCTGATCGGCATCCTGCTCGCGAGCGGCCCGCGGCGAGAGGACACGAACGGGCCGGCCGAAAGGACGCCTAAAGCCGCCGACTAGTGTGGTCAAGTTTGGAGGGGCGAAAGGATAATGTGCGTTGAATATGCTGGCTGGCCACAGCCGCGGGTGGGCTTCTGCTGGCCGGGCTGCCGACGCATCTGGCCGAGATGGCGCATGTAGCTATAGCCGATGATGGCGTCAGCGATACCGCAGTTAGCTGCGATTTAGCCTGGAATTCGGAGAGGGAGTAAACAGGTAGATCGTCGTAACCCTCGTGAGGGTTGGTGCGCCCGGCTGGGATCGAACCAGCAACCCCTGCCTTCGGAGGGCAGTACTCTATCCATTGAGCTACGGGCGCTTCGACTTGACAGCGCGGCAACCAGAAGAACGGCTGCGGCGCCAAAGCGAGACCGAAAGGATACCCGGTTTCGGCCATACCGTCCACCGGACGGCCTCCGCGGCCGTTTCTCGCGCCATCCCCGGCAGATTCACGCGCCACCCCAACGCGTCCGCTCCAGTTCGCACGATGCGGGTAAACGCCTGCTGAACAGCGCGCCGCGCCTCTCGCCGCCGTCGAAAGCTTCCGTCTATAATCGTCCGTGGCTGATCAAGAACAAGAAGTTGCCGTCGCGCTGTACCGCTCACATACCCACGGAGACGAGACAAGCATGAGCGAAGCACCACACGGAGCCCCGATTAAAACCCCAGGACAGCTCATCGCCGCGGTCATCGCCGGGTTTGCTGTGCCGATCATCATCATCGTTCTGCTGGCTTACTACGTCGACAATTCGACGCGCACCGGCGCGGGCACCGACAGTCTCTCCGAAGCCGAAGTCACCGCCCGCATCAAACCACTCGCCCAGGTCGACGTTCGCGACGCCAACGCGCCGCGCGTCTACAAGACGGGCGAGGAAGTCTACAAGGCGGTCTGCTCGGCGTGTCACGCGTCGGGTGCGGCGGGCGCGCCGAAATTCACCAACACGGCCGACTGGGCGCCGCGCATCTCGCAGGGCTTCGACACGCTGCTGCATACGGCTCTCGCCGGCAAAGGCGGAATGCCCCCGCGCGGCGGCACGAGTCCCGACGATTACAGCGACTTCGAAATCGCCCGCGCGGTTGCGTACATGGCGAACAACTCAGGCGCGAGCTTCCCTGAACCGGCGCAACCGGCATCAGGTGCCGCGGCGGCGCCCGCTGCGACGGCTGCGGCCGCGGCTTCCGGTGCGGCGGCAGGCGGCGCGTCCGATGCAGGCGCGGCTCAGGCTGCCGCCGCGATGGCCGCGATGGCAAGCGTTCCGCAAACCGCCGCGGCGCCCGCAGCGGGCGCGACGCAAAGCGCTGATGCATCGCAAGCGGGCAAGGCCTTGTATCAGCAGGTTTGCCAGGCATGTCACGCGGCCGGCGTGCTCAACGCACCGAAGTTCGGCGACAAGGAAGCGTGGGCGCCGCGCCTGAAGGAGCCGATGGACACCGTCTACAACTACGCGCTGCACGGCAAGGGCGCGATGCCGCCGAAAGGTGGATCGAGTGCGTCGGATGCGGACGTGAAGGCCGCCGTCGATTACATGGTGAGCAGCGTGAAGTAACGCACCGAACAGCTTCGCAGCTTTTGCCGCGCCACGAAAATCCCTGCACCGCGTGCGCCTACGCGGGCAGGGATTTTTTCATGCCGTGAAGCTGTTCAAAACCAAACGCTCAAGCCTCGGCGTCCGCGGCGGGACGGCTGAACGCCTCGACGAATGCGAGCCTCGGCGCACTGCGCGCATGCCCCGCAAAACGCGCGTGCAACTCGGCGGGCGCGAGCCACGGATAACTCAAGCCTTCCTGCAACGCTTCGAGTAACGCGCCATCGGCATCGGGCACGACGTCCATGCGTGCGATGTGGATATGAAAGCGGCTCACGGCGGGCGTGTCGTCGAAAGTCCATCGATACACGCCGTGCCCCACGCGCAATGCGCCGGCCGCCGGTTCGCGCATCAGCACGAGCCAGGGCAGCGGGTCGATCGCGCCGTCGCGCACCGTCAGCGAGTCGCACACGTAATACGTGCGGCATTGCGTGTAAGTCGCGCCGAAATCGGTGACGAGCGTTTTCGTGATCGCGTCGCGCCCGAGCGTGCGCGCGGGAAACGCGATCGTCGACGTCGCGAGTGAAATGGTGAGCTCGGCATCGGACGCGAATGCGTCGGCCATGCGCTGCGGGCGCGTATTGTCTTTTGCGTCGATGTAGGCTTCGAGCGCGCGAATGTAAGGCGCGTGCGGCGGCAAGGTCATGCGGGCGGTCTCCGGTTGGCATGCTCGAAGGCGCGCGAGCAATGCGTCTAACGCGACCAACTAGCCGCGCCACTGTAGCGCGCGCATCCGCGAAACCAGCCGAAGCACCTTTGCTCAGCGTGGTCTTGCGGACTCACGATAGCAAGCCACGCCGCGCGTCATGGCTTCTGCAACAGCGCCTTCAAGCTCGCGAGCCGGTCTTTCGGCGACATCGGCGCTTCTTCGGGCGTCGGCGGCGGGGCATCGTCGAGCAGCATCTCGGGGATGAACCGCGACGGCTCGCAGACCACCGTCTCTCGCGCGCGCTTGCGCTTCTTGCACCAGTTCAGATGCAGGCTGCGCTGCGCGCGCGTGATCGCCACATACATCAGACGGCGCTCTTCCTCGATGCGCCCGTCGTCGATCGGCTCGTCGTCCGCGCCGCCGCGATGCGGCATGATGCCTTCCTCGACGCCCACCAGAAACACATGCGGATACTCGAGGCCCTTCGACGCGTGCACCGTCGAAAGCCTGACCGCGTCGGGATCTTCTTCGCGGCCTTCCAGCATCGACATCAAAGCGACTGTCTGGATCAGACCGAGCAGATTCTTGCCGGTATCGGCGAGACCGTCGGCCGTGTCGTAACCGGTAGCTTCGCCATTCGCCGACCCAGCCGACCCCGGATCGCCCGGCTCAGCCTTCGTGCCCTTGCGCTTTAACCATTCGATGAACTCGAGCACGTTCTGCCACTTCGCCTGTGCCTGGCGTTCGTCGAATGCATCGTAGAGATACGCTTCGTAGTGGATCGCGTCCATCAACTCGTCGAGCAGCGTGCCGGCCGCATCTTTTTCGGCGCGGTCGGTGAGGCGCTGCATGAAGTCGCAGAACGCGCGCATCGGTTCGATCTGACGCGGCGACAGGCGCGCCTCGATGCCGCCCATATACACGGCCTCGAACAGCGAGACCTTCGCCTGGCCCGCGAACGATCCGAGCGCTTCGAGCGTCGTATTGCCGACGCCACGCCGCGGCGTGGTGATCGCGCGGATGAACGCGGGGTCGTCGTTCGCGTTGGCGATCAGGCGCAGATACGCGCAGATGTCCTTGATCTCGGCCTTATCGAAGAACGACTGACCGCCCGACAGCACATACGGAATCCGCTCGCGGCGCAGCACCTGTTCGAAGATGCGCGCCTGGAAATTGCCGCGATACAGAATCGCGTAATCGCGGAAGTTCGCGCGCCGCTCGAACTTGTGCGCCGACAGACGAAACACGACGGATTCCGCTTCGTGCTCCTCGTCGTTGCACGGCGTGACCGTGATCGAATCGCCCATGCCGTGCTCGGACCACAGCTTCTTTTCGAAGAGCTTCGGATTGTTGGCGATCACATTGTTCGCGGCCGTGAGAATGCGCACCGTCGAACGATAATTCTGCTCGAGCTTGATCACATGCAGCTTCGGAAAATCCTTGCCGAGCTGCGCGAGATTTTCGAGCGTCGCGCCGCGCCAGCCGTAGATCGCCTGGTCGTCGTCGCCGACCGCCGTGAACGCGGCGCGCGGACCGGCGAGCTGCTTCAGCAATTCATACTGGCACGCGTTGGTGTCCTGATACTCGTCGATCAGCAAATAACGCAGCTTGTTTTGCCAACGGTCGCGCACCTGCTCGTTCTTCGCGAAGAGTTCGGCGGGCAGGCGGATCAGATCGTCGAAATCCACCGCCTGATACGCGTGCAGCGTCGCCACATAGTTGCGATAGACGATCGCGGCCTGATGCTCGTCTTCGTTCGCGGCAATCGCCATCGCCTCCTCGGGCATGATCAGGCCGTTCTTCCACAACGAAATGATCGACTGGATCTTGCGGATAAAGCCCTTGTCCGTCGAGCCGACCTGTTCCTGGATCATGCCGAAGCAGTCGTCGGAATCCATGATCGAGAACTGCGGCTTCAGGCCGACGTGCTCGGCTTCCTGCCGCAGAATCTGCACGCCGAGCGAGTGGAACGTGCACACAGTCAACTGATTGACGGGCACCTTGCGGCCTTCCTTGCCGGGCGTCGTGAGCGTCTTGCCCTCGAGCAGCTTGCCCACGCGCTCGCGCATTTCCGCGGCGGCCTTGTTGGTAAAGGTGACGGCCGCGATGTGGCGCGGCTCGAAGCCCTTCGCCTCGATCAGGTGCGCGATCTTCTGCGTGATCACGCGCGTCTTGCCGCTGCCTGCGCCGGCGAGCACGAGACACGGCCCGTCGAGATAACGGACCGCTTCACTTTGAGCGGGATTGAGGCCTGCGGACATCGTCTGTAGATGGGGTGTTGCGGTTGAAATGCGGCTGCGAGGACGCGGCTACGAAACGCGCGGCCCTCGGGGAAACGCGCCGTTAAAAGCGGCGCTCACGGCGCCGCGGCACAGTCTTGCAGCAAGTCGCGAAGCGAGCGGAGTGGCCGCCCGGCGCGCGCTGCGGCATACCCGCCGCGCGTGATCTGAAGCCGGTCGACGCGCCCAGGTTCGCGCGAGAGGAGCGATGCTAACACGGATGAAATCGGCGGATAAATTCGGCCGACGAATCGCATCGGGCACACGGCCGCCATCAGCCAGCGCGAAAATCGCACGCGATCCGCCGACGCTCCGTCGCCGCGCGCCCATGCCACAATGACGGCGTTGCGCGCCGCCGCCGCGGTGGCAAAGCGGCGCGCCGTTTTTGCAGGAAGACACGCATGTCCGCATCGCTGAAAATGGGATTGATGGGTTACGGGTTCGCCGGCGCGACCTTTCATGCGCCGGTGATCGCGCACTGCGGCCGCGCGAGCGTCGCGGCTATCGCCACCGGCAAGCCGGAGACCGCGCTCGCCGACTATCCGCACGCGAAAGTCGTCGCCGACCTCGACGCGCTGCTTGCGCTCGACGACATCGACTGCGTCGTGATCGCCACGCCGAACGACACGCACTTCGACCTCGCGCGCCGCACGCTGGAAGCGGGCAAGCACGTCGTCGTCGACAAACCGGTGACGCTCACCGCCGCAGACGCCCACACGCTCGCCAACATCGCGCTCGCGCGGGGCAAGCTGTTCGTGCCGTTTCACAACCGCCGCTGGGACGGCGATTTTCTGACCGTGCGCGATCTGCTCGCGAGCGCCGAGTTGGGGCGCGTCACGCACTATGAATCGCATTTCGACCGCTTCCGGCCCGAAGTGCGTCAGCGTTGGCGCGAGGAAGCGTCGCGCGGCGGCGGTCTGCTGTTCGACCTCGGGCCGCATCTGATCGACCAGGCGCTCGCGCTGTTCGGCGCACCGCAGACCGTGGCCGCGACCGTGCGCACGCATCGCGATCAGGCCAGCGCACCCGACTACGTGCATATCCAGTTGGGCTACGGCGGATTCGAAGTCGTGCTGCATGCGAGCGCGCTGACGGCGATCGTCGCGCCGCGCTTCGTCATTCACGGCACGCGCGGCAGCTACGTGAAATACGGGCTCGACACGCAAGAGGACCAGTTGAAAGCGGGCCTGCGTCCGGGCGACGAGGGCTTCGCCGCCGGCAACGCGGCAGGCACGCTGCGCGTGCTGGACGGCGATCGCGAAGCGGAGCGCGAAGTGCCGACGCGCAATGGCGATTACGCGGGCTTCTATATCGCGCTCGCCGACGCGATTCAACACGGCGTGAAGTTCCCCGTGAGCCCGCAAGACGCCGTCGATGTGATGACGATCATCGAACTCGCGGCGCGCAGTTCCGACGAAGGCATCCGCTTGCCGTTCGAACGCATTCGTTAAACGCCCATGCCGGCGCGAAGCGAAGAATCTCGCACCTCGCGCCGGCAAACCTCGACAGGCGACAGGCAAGCGACCGGCAGCCGACTGACAAAACCGCAAGCAATATAACGTTACAAATCGGCCGGCCTTTCGGGTCAGCGTGAGCGAGCCGTGATCCGTTGCTACGTCTGTAGCATCGCAAAACGACAACGACTTCACGGAGAGTCCATGCCACGTATCATCCGCGCGCTCGCCGCATGCGCATTGCTGAGTTCCCTCGCCGCCTGTGTGGTCGCGCCGCAGCCCGAACCGGCGCCGCGCCCGAACCCGCAGCAGATTGCCGACAAGCGGCTGCGTCAGGTCGACGGCCGCATCGACAACCTGAGCCGCCGTATCGACAATCGCGTGAATCAGGGCTATTACCCGCCGCCGCAAGGGGGCGAGCTGCATCATCGGCTCGACGTGATTCGGCGTGAAGCGCACGACATGGCCGCGCAGCACGGCGGCGGTCTGTCCGCCGACGAACAGCGCGTGCTCAATGAGGAACTCGACAGCGCGGCGCGCGCGATCGGCGAATGACGGCGAGCCGGCGGAAAACGCCGGCTCCAGCCCGCCCCCAAAGGCGGCGCACCAGCCCTTCGGCGGACACGCCCTTTATTTGACAAGCCTCCGGGCCTCGCGTACATTCGCCGCACGCGTCGGGAGAGCGCGCTGGCTGCTGAATTCGCAGGCCGCGCCGCCGAAGGGGCACACCCGGAAACTCTCAGGCAAAAGGACCGACCGCGTCGAAAAACTCGCGCCCACGTAACAGCCAGGCAATACGCTGGCAAACATCAAGGCGCGGTTCTTCGCACTCTGGAGAGCGGCAGTAGCCGTCTGCGTTGCACACGCCGCGCAGACCCGGCAAGCTGCCCACCGAAGGGGCGCGCGTTCACCGTGGCGAATCCATATCGCCACGGCAGCGCAATCTCTCAGGTATCGAGGACAGAGGGGCCATGCAGCACCACGCTCGCCGCTAAAGGCGCGAGGCGCGGCGCCGCATGGCCTTTTTTGTTTCGCGAGACGCCCGAGGCCCCATGACCGAACTCAAACACACTCCGCTCAACGCCACCCATCGCGCGCTGAATGCCCGCATGGTCGATTTCGGCGGCTGGGACATGCCCGTCAACTACGGCTCGCAGATCGACGAACACCGCGCGGTGCGCACCGACGCGGGCATGTTCGACGTTTCGCACATGTGCGTCGTCGATTTCACCGGCGAGCGCGTGCGTGCGTTCTTCGAATACGCGCTGGCCAACAACGTCGGCAAGCTGCAAATACCGGGCCGCGCGCTCTACTCGTGCATGCTGAACCCCGACGGCGGCGTGATCGACGATCTGATCGTCTATTACTTCGGCGAAGATCATTTCCGCGTGGTCGTCAACGCGGGCACCGCCGACAAAGACATCGCGTGGTTCAATCAACTGAACGAAGGCGGCTTCGGCCTGACGATCATGCCGCGCCGCGATCTCGCGATCGTCGCCGTGCAAGGTCCGAACGCACGTGAGAAGGTCTGGCAGACGGCGCCCTCCATCCGCGCCGCCACTGAGGCGCTGAAGCCCTTCAACGCCGCGCGCATCGAAGCCACGCCGTTCGGCGAACTGACCGTCGCCCGCACCGGCTATACCGGCGAAGACGGCTTCGAGATCATCGTTCCTGCGGACCACGTGGTTGCGCTGTGGAACGCGCTGCAAGCGCAAGGCGTGCGCCCGGCAGGTCTCGGCGCGCGCGACACGCTGCGCCTCGAAGCCGGCATGAATCTGTACGGCCAGGACATGGACGACAACATCTCGCCGCTCGACGCCGGTCTCGCGTGGACCGTCGACCTCGCTTCGCCGCGCGAATTCGTCGGCAAAAGCAGGCTCGAACTGGACGGCTCGAAGGCCGCGTTCGTCGGCCTGATCTTGCGCAAGGAAAACGGCAAGGCCGCAGGCGTGCTGCGCGCGCATCAGAAGGTCGTCACGCCGCACGGCGAAGGCGAAATCACCAGCGGCACTTTTTCTCCGACGATGCAGGAATCGATCGCCTTCGCGCGCGTGCCGCAAGGCGTGCAGCCGGGCGACACGGTTCATGTGCAGATTCGCGACAAATCCGTTCCTGCAAGCGTGGTAAAACTGCCGTTCGTGCGCAACGGCAAAGTGCTCGCGGCGGCCTAAGCCTCCGCAAGCCACCGGCGCGCGCGTCCCTTATCCAGTCACTACCGAATCACACCGCATAGGAGCATCCGATGAGCATCCCGGCCGATCTGAAATACACCGAATCGCACGAATGGGTCCGCACCGAAGCGGACGGCACGCTGACGGTCGGCATTACCGACCATGCGCAGGAAGCGCTCGGCGATATCGTCTTCTTCGAAGTCCAGGAACTGGGCAAGACCGTGACCGCCGGCGACACGGTCGCGGTGATCGAATCGGTGAAAGCCGCGTCGGACATTTACGCGCCGGTCTCGGGCGAAGTGATCGAAGCGAACAGCGCCGTGTCCGACTCGCCGGATTCGGTCAACAGCACGCCGTACGAAAGCTGGCTCTTCAAGATCAAGCCGGCTGCGGACGCCACGCTCGACCGTCTGATCGACGCCGACGCGTACACGAAGTCGATCGGCGCCTGATTCACCTCTCGTCTAACCGTCAGGTGCGGCGCGCCCTTCGCGCAAGGACAGCCGCACCGCCAGGAACACCATGAAGCTCGAACACCCGGATCGTCTGATGAACCGCACTCCTCTCTCGCTTGCCGCGCTCGAAGTGCATGACGCCTTCGCCGAACGGCACATCGGCCCGGATGCGGCCGACCAGCAGGCCATGCTCGAAGCGTTGGGCTTCGCGTCGCGCGCCGCGCTGATAGACGCCGTCATTCCGAAGACGATCCGCCGCACCGAGCCGCTGCCGCTCGGTCCGTTCACGCAACCGAAAAGCGAAGCCGAAGCGCTCGCCGCGTTGCGCGAACTCGCGGACAAAAACCAGGTGTTCCGCTCGTACATCGGGCAGGGTTATTACAACGCGCACACGCCGACGGTGATCCTGCGCAACGTGCTCGAAAATCCCGCGTGGTACACGGCGTACACGCCGTATCAGCCGGAAATCTCGCAAGGCCGACTCGAAGCGCTGCTCAACTTCCAGCAGATGGTGATCGATCTGACAGGGCTCGCGATTTCGAACGCGTCGCTGCTCGACGAAGCCACCGCCGCAGCCGAAGCGATGACGCTGCTGCAACGCGTCGGCAAGCCGAAGTCGAACGTGTTCTATGTCGCCGACGACGTGTTGCCGCAAACCGTCGAAGTGATAAAGACGCGCGCAACCCCGGTCGGCATCGAAGTGAAAGTCGGCCCGGCCGATGAAGCCGCGAACGCGAACGCATTCGGCGTGCTGCTGCAATATCCGGGCGTGAACGGCGACGTGCGCGACTACCGCGCGCTCACCGAAGCGATCCACGCAGCGGGCGGCCACGTGGTGGTCGCCGCCGATCTGCTCGCGCTGACCGTGCTGACGCCGCCGGGCGAATGGGGCGCGGACGTGGCTGTCGGCAACACGCAGCGCTTTGGCGTGCCGGTTGGCTTCGGCGGTCCGCATGCGGCGTATCTCGCCGTGCGCGACGAATTCAAGCGTCAGATGCCGGGCCGTCTCGTCGGCGTGACCGTCGACGCGCAAGGCAATCCCGCGCTGCGTCTCGCGCTGCAAACGCGCGAACAACATATCCGCCGCGAGAAGGCGACGTCGAACGTGTGTACCGCGCAAGCGCTGCTCGCGATCATGGCGAGCATGTACGCGGTTTATCACGGCCCGCGCGGCCTGAAGACCATCGCGTTGCGCGTGAACCGCATCGCCGCATTGCTCGCGGAAGGCGCGAAGCAGCTCGGCTACACGCTCGTCAACGAAACGTTCTTCGACACGCTCACGTTCGACGCGGGCGCGCGCACGCAGGCGCTGCACGACGCGGCCAACGCGAAGCGCATCAACCTGCGCCGCGTGAGCGATACGCAAGTCGGCGTGTCCATCGACGAAACGACGACGCGCGCCGACCTCGCCGATCTGCTCGCGGTGTTCGCACAAGCCGCCGGCGCGCGCGATGTCCCGCAAGTCGACGCGCTCGACTCTGCGCTGACCGCGTCGAACACCGCATCGGTGCCGGCATCGCTCGAACGGACGAGCGCGTACCTCACGCACCACGTGTTCAACCGTCATCATTCGGAAACGGAAATGCTGCGTTATTTGCGCAGCCTGTCGGATAAGGACCTCGCGCTCGACCGTTCGATGATTCCGCTCGGCTCGTGCACGATGAAGCTGAACGCGACCTCGGAAATGCTGCCGGTCACGTGGCCCGAGTTCGGCCAGATTCATCCGTTCGCGCCCGCTGAGCAAACCGTCGGCTACCGCGAAATGATCGATCAGCTCGAAGCGATGCTCGTCGCGGCAACCGGCTATGCAGCCGTGTCGCTGCAGCCGAATGCCGGCTCGCAAGGCGAGTACGCGGGCTTGCTGATCATTCACGCGTATCACGCGTCGCGCGGCGAAGCGCATCGCAATGTCTGCCTGATTCCGGCTTCGGCGCACGGCACGAACCCGGCTTCGGCGCAAATGGCGGGCATGCAGGTCGTGGTGGTTGCGTGCGACGCGCAGGGCAACGTCGACATCGAAGATCTGAAGAAGAAAGCCGATCAGCACGCCGACAAACTCGCGGCGATCATGATTACGTATCCGTCGACGCACGGCGTGTTCGAGGCGAACGTGCGCGAAATCTGCGAGATCGTGCATGCGCGCGGCGGCCAGGTCTATGTGGACGGCGCGAACATGAACGCGATGGTCGGCCTGACGGCGCCCGGTCAATTCGGCGGCGACGTCTCGCACCTGAATCTGCACAAGACGTTCTGCATTCCGCACGGCGGCGGCGGCCCCGGCGTCGGTCCGGTCGCGGTCGGCGCGCATCTCGCGCAGTTCCTGCCGAATCAGATTTCGTCGGGCTATGAGCGCGCGCCGAACGGCATCGGCGCTGTGTCGGGCGCACCGTACGGCTCGGCGTCGATCCTGCCGATCTCGTGGATGTACATCGCGATGATGGGCGCGAAAAACCTGACCGCCGCGACCGAAACCGCGATCCTCAATGCGAACTATGTCGCGAAGAAACTCGCGCCGCATTATCCGGTGCTGTACTCGGGCCCCGGCGGACTCGTCGCACACGAATGCATTCTGGATTTGCGTCCGATCAAGGAAACGAGCGGCATCACCGTCGACGACGTCGCGAAGCGCCTCGCCGACTACGGCTTCCATGCGCCGACCATGAGCTTCCCGGTGCCGGGCACGTTGATGGTCGAGCCGACCGAATCGGAATCGAAGGAAGAGCTCGACCGTTTCATCGAAGCGATGATTGCGATCCGCGAGGAAATTCGCGCGGTGGAAGAAGGCCATTCGGACCGCGAAGATAATCCGCTGAAGCACGCACCGCACACGGCCGCAGTCGTGATCGCCGACGACTGGAAGCACACGTATGCGCGCGAAACCGCGGCGTATCCGCTGCCCACGTTGATCGCGAAGAAGTACTGGCCGCCGGTCGGCCGCGCGGACAACGTGTATGGCGATCGCAACCTGTTCTGCTCCTGCGTGCCGGTCGCCGATTACGAGTAAGCGTTGCCTTCGGCGCGCGTTACCCGTGCTGATAGACGGGCGGCGCGCGCTTCTGTCGCTTCAGGCCGCAAACGGCTAACATCACACACCAAATCAGCCCAACGAGGAGTTTCGCATGGTGCGAAAGGTGCGATTGATGCAAAGCCTGGCCAAAGCGACGCGCATCCATATGCGGCGGCAAGCGGGCGCCATGCTGTTCGCCGGCGCCGCCGTGTTGCTGCCGCTGCGGCACGCGCACGCCGCAATGAATTTTTGCGCGGCGCCCGCGTGGCAAACCAGCGAGCGCACGAACGCCGATCCCGGCGTGAAGGCGTTGGTGAGCAATGTGCAGGCGCATCTGAACGACCGGCCGCACGCGCAGGCCAAGCTGCACACCGAAGGCACGCTGCCGCACGAGGGCATTTACGATCAGAGCGTCGAGGCGGAGAAAGATCTGGACTTGCTGCGCGACGCCGCGCTCGCGTGGCGCGCAACGAGCGACGACCGGTATCTCAAGCTCGTCGATCGCTTGCTGTACGCGTGGGTCACGACTTATCAGCCGAGCTTCAATCCCATCGACGAAACGCATTTCGAAGGGCTGATTCTCGCGTACGACATGACCGCGAGCGCGCTGCCCGTGAAAACGCGCAATGCGTCGATGGCGTTTCTGACGAAGCTCGCGAACGGCTATATCGCGCAGATCGACGAGCAGCCGCGTCCATTGAAAGGCAATTACCGGAACAACTGGCAAAGCCACCGGATCAAACTGATTGCAATGGCCGCTTTCACGCTCGACAACCGCAAGATGATCAACGCTGCGCAGCGTCTCTTTGTCGAGCATGTCGGCGACAACATCGAGCCGGATGGTTCGACCGTCGATTTCGCCGAACGTGATGCGCTGCACTACGTCACTTACGATCTGCAGCCGCTGGTCACGGCCGCTGTTGCGGCGCGCCGCCACAACCGCAACTGGCTGCCGGAGAAGGGCGCGAACGGCGCGTCGCTGCAGGCCGCGCTTAACTGGCTCGCGCCGTATGCGGCCGGCAGCAAGACGCACGAGGAATTCGTGCATTCGAGCGTCGCCTTCGACGCCAAACGTCGCGAAGCCGGCTTGCCCGGCTACTCGGGTCAATGGGACCCGAAGAACGCGACGGAGCTCTTTCATCTGGCGGCGCGTCTCGACGGACGCTATACGCCGATCGCGCTGCAACTTGCAGCAACGCCGCCCGCATGGCTTGCCGTGTGTTTGCCGATGCCGGCGCGCTAAACCAACATTTCATCAGCAGGGAGCAGTCAATGGCAGTCAGTGTGTTCGATCTCTTCAAAATCGGCATCGGTCCGTCGAGCTCGCATACGGTCGGGCCGATGCGCGCGGCGCTGATGTTCGCGCAAGGGCTCGAACGCGACGGGCTCCTTGCGAACACGGCCTCGGTGAAGGTCGATCTGTACGGCTCGCTCGGCGCGACGGGCAAAGGTCACGGCACGGATCGCGGCGTGATGCTCGGTCTGATGGGCGACGCGCCCGACACAGTGAATCCCGACACGATTGCAGAGCGGCTCGAAGCCGTGCGCAGCACGCGCAAGCTGGCATTGCTCGGCACGCATGAAATCCCGTTCGTTCAGAAGGACCACATTTCGTTTTATCGCCAGGCGCTGCCCGAACATCCGAACGGGCTCAAGCTGCGCGCGTTCGACGCGAACGGCGAGACGTTGCGCGAATCGACGTATCTGTCGGTAGGCGGCGGATTCGTTGTGACGGCCGGCGCGCCGAACACGAAAGTGCTGGCTGCCGTCGATCAATTGCCGCACTCGTTTCGCAGCGGCAACGAGTTGCTCGCGCTGTGCGAATCGACCGGTAAAAGCATTGCGCAATTGATGTGGGACAACGAGCGCGTCTGGCATACCGAAGAAGAAACGCGCGCGGGCCTGCTGAAAATCTGGGACGTGATGCAGTCGTGCGTGTCGCGTGGTTGCGGCATCAACAATCCCGACGCGGACGGCAATTTGCCGGGCCCGTTCCAGGTGAAGCGCCGCGCGCCGCAGTTGTATCGCGCGCTGTCGGGCAACCCTGAGCTGGCGTTGCGCGATCCGCTTTCGATGGTCGACTGGATCAACCTGTACGCGATCGCCGTCAACGAGGAAAACGCCGCGGGAGGGCGCGTCGTCACCGCGCCGACCAACGGCGCGGCCGGCATCATCCCGGCCGTGCTGCATTACTACACGCGCTTCATGCCCGGCTCCAACGAGCAGGGCGTGATCGACTTCCTGATGACGGCTGCGGCTATCGGCATTCTGTACAAGCTGAACGCGTCCATTTCCGGCGCCGAAGTCGGGTGTCAGGGCGAAGTGGGCGTCGCGTGCTCGATGGCCGCGGGCGCGCTCGCTGCGGTAATGGGCGGCACGCCGAGGCAGGTCGAAAACGCGGCGGAGATCGGCATGGAGCACAACCTCGGGCTCACGTGCGATCCGGTCGGCGGCATGGTGCAGATTCCGTGCATCGAGCGCAATGCAATGGCATCGGTGAAAGCGGTCAACGCGGCGCGCATGGCGTTGCGCGGCGACGGCAGTCACTACGTGTCGCTCGATTCGGTCATCAAGACCATGCGCGAGACCGGCGCGGATATGAAGACGAAGTACAAGGAAACCTCGCGCGGCGGTTTGGCGGTGAATATCGTCGAGTGTTGATGGGCGATTCGATGATCGCGGCGTATCGAAACGCGGGCTCTTCGGCCCGCGTTTTTGTTTGCGCATTCGCGAGGCCATGTGTGGCGCGTGAGCATGCGTTGCGCTGCGCCGTGACACTGCACGCGCTGTCGGCGTAAGCTGTCGGGGCTCACTTGCACTCACTGCACTCACCGCACTCACTGCCTGGAGGCCCCATCGCAATGTCGCTGCCGAATGCTCCCGTTTCCGATTCTGCCGCCGCTCGAACGACTGGCGCGCGCCTCGTCGTCGATGCGTTGCTCACGCACGGTGTCGAGCGCGTTTTCTGTGTGCCCGGCGAGAGCTTTCTCGCGGTGCTCGACTCACTGCACGACGAGACCACGCGCATTCAGACGATTGTCTGCCGCCATGAAGCGGCGGCCGCGAACATGGCCGAAGCGGTCGGCAAGCTGACTGGCCGGCCAGGCGTCGCGCTCGTCACGCGGGGACCCGGCGCGACGCATGCGTCCATCGGCGTACACACCGCGTTTCAGGACTCCACGCCGATGATTCTGCTGATCGGCCAATGCGCGCGCGAGCATCTCGACCGCGAAGCGTTTCAGGAGATCGACTATCGGCGCATGTTCGGTCAGATGGCGAAATGGGTTGCGCAGATCGACGATCCGAAGCGCATTCCCGAGTATCTGAGTCACGCGTTTCACACGGCGACATCCGGGCGGCCCGGACCTGTCGTGCTGTCCTTGCCCGAAGACGTGCTGAGCGATGCATGCGACGCCGCGCCCGGCGCGCCGGCTTATCAGCGAGTGGCGGCGGCGCCGTCGGCGGCACAGATCGACAGGTTGCGCGAGTTGCTCGAGCGCGCGCAACGGCCAATGGTGATCGCGGGCGGCAGCGGCTGGACGCCCGGCGCATGCGCGGACCTGCAACGCTTCGTCGAGAACTGGCAGTTGCCGGTTGGCCTCGCGTTCCGCTTCCAGGACACGCTCGATAACGAGCATCCGAACTATGCCGGCGATGTCGGGCTCGGCATCAATCCGGCACTCGCGCAGCGTATCCGCGATGCCGATCTGCTGCTCGTGCTCGGGCCGCGACTCGGCGAGGCGACGACGAATGGCTACACGCTGCTCGACATTCCGAAGACCAAGCAGACGCTGGTTCACGTTCATCAGGGCGCGGAAGAGTTGGGACGCGTTTATGCGGCCGATCTGCCGATCGTCTCCGGCATGCCGGAACTGACGGCGGCGCTGGCGGCCTTGAAGCCGTCGGCCGAAACGCTTGCATGGAACGGCGCGGCGGAGGAAGCGCATCGCGCGTATCTGGAGTGGCGCAAGCCTCGCCCGATTCCCGGCGATGTGCAGATGGGCGAAGTCATTCAACAGTTGCGCGCGCATCTTCCTGACGACGCGATCCTGACCAACGGCGCCGGCAATTACGCGACGTGGCTGCATCGGCACTTTTCGTATCGGCACTACCGCTCGCAACTTGCACCGACGAGCGGCGCGATGGGCTACGGCGTGCCCGCGGCGATCGCGGCGAAGTCGCTCTATCCGCAACGCGCGGTCGTCGCGCTGGCCGGCGACGGCTGCTTCATGATGGCCGCGCAGGAACTCGCGACGGCGATGCAATACGACTTGCATGTGCTGTTCATTGTCGTGAACAACGGGCACTTCGGCACGATCCGCATGCATCAGGAACGGCATTATCCGAACCGCGTGCATGGCACCGGGCTCACGAATCCCGACTTCGCGGCATTCGCGCGATCGTTCGGCGCACACGGGGAAACGGTGGAACGTACCGAAGATTTTCTCCCGGCGTTGCAGCGTTCATTGGAAGCGAAGCGCGCGGCGGTAATCGAGATTCGCATGCCGCAGGAAGCGAGTACGCCAGGCGCGACGCTCGAGCAGATTCGGGAGCAGGGGAGGAAGTTGCGCGGGGAATAGAGAGAGGCCCCGCCTGCAACCCATAAAAAAACCCCGCCGAAGCGGGGTTCTCACAACGTCACAGCAAGCTACAAAAGTAGCTTACTTGCCGCCCACGCTTTGCAGCGTCGTCCACTTGCCGTCGACAACCTTGTACAGCGTGATGCCGCCGTTCTTCAGGTCACCCTTCGCATCGTACGAAAGGTTCGACGACGTCACAGCCGGCATCGACGTCTGGGCCAGCACCGGCAGGTACTTCGCCGGATCGGTCGAATTCGCCTTCTTCATCGCGGCGAACATCGCCATTGCGCCGTCGTATGCGTACGGCGAGTACGTTTGCACGTCTTCGTTGAAACGCTTCTTGTACTTCGCGACGTAGTCCTTGCCGCCCGGCATTTCTTCCAGCGGCAGGCCGGCGAGCGATGCCACCGTGCCGTTCGCCGCGTCGCCCGCGATCTTGATGAACGTCGGCGTGTGGACCATTTCGCCGCCCATCAGCGGCGCCTTGATGCCGAGCGCCTTCATCTGCTTGACCATCGGCGCTGCTTGCGAATCGGCGCCGCCGTAATAGATCAGATCCGGGCTGACCGACTTCACCTTGGTCAGGATCGACTTGAAGTCCACGGCCTTGTCGTTCGTGAATTCGCGATCGACGATCGTGCCGCCCGCAGCCTTCGCCGCCTTCTCGAACTGATCGGCGAGACCCTGGCCGTAAGCCGTGCGGTCGTCGATGATCACGATCTTCTTCACGCCCAGCGTCTTGACCGCGAACGCGCCGGCAACCGAACCTTGCTGCGTGTCCGAGGTCATCATGCGGAAGGTGGTCTTGAAGCCTTGCTGCGTGTACTCAGGTGCCGTCGCCATCGCGATTTCGGGAATGCCCGCGTTCGCGTAGATGCGCGATGCCGGGATCGTCGTGCCCGAGTTGAAGTGGCCGAGCATGCCCTTGATGCCGTCGTCCACGAGCTTCTGCGCGACGGTCGTGCCGGTGCGCGGGTCAGCCTGGTCGTCCGCGGCGTCGAGCACGAAGCGAACCTGCTTGCCGCCGATCACCGGCTTCGTCGCGTTCATGTCTTCGACAGCCAGCGTGATGCCGTTCTGGAAGTCCTTGCCGTAGTGCGCCTGCGCGCCCGTCATCGGGCCGGCGAAACCGACCTTCACGTCTTCCGTCGATTGAGCGTTGGCCGTCCCCGCCACCGACATCGCCGCAACCAGCGCTGCGCCTGCCAGCAGTTTCATCTTGTGTTGCATATCTTCTCCTTGGTACCAGGTGTGGATGGAGCGGTTTCCGGGATCGCCGTTACCGCTTCCGTTTTGATGACCGCCCCCAAATCCTGGCGCTTCGCACCAGGCCCCCCGAGGGGGTGCAAGAAAACTTGGGGCGGCCCGGCGTTTTCCTGCGCGATCGATGAGGTTCGCTCAACCGATCGTCATCAAATTCGCATTACCGCCGGCGGCTGCCGTATTCACGCTGACCGAGCGCTCCGTCAACAGACGTTCGAGCGCGTAGTCTTCGTCGCCGTTTTCGAGCGCGCGCGACGCGACGCCTTGCACCGATACGATCGGTCCCGGGCGCTTCGCCACTTCCTTCACGAGCGTGAGCAGTTCGTCGCTATCGCCTTCGAACAGGACCGCGTCGAACGGCGTGTCGGCATTCTTGCGCACGCTCGCATAAGACTTCAGCGACGCCGGCAGTTGCGCGACCAATTGTTCACCAGCGGCGCCTTCGAACAGCGCACGATTTCCCGTAGCCAGCACGGCCGCGAACTGCACGCGCGCGCCGCTTGCGGTCGAAGCGATGCACAGCACCGTGCCGCGTGCGCTGAGGGTGTACGTGTTGCGCTCGCCGGTCGGCCCGGTCAGCACCGCCGTTGCACCGGCCGGCATATGCGACAGATAACCGTCGCAGCGCGCGGCCAGTTGCGGCTCGCGTTCGGCGATCAGCCAGTCGCGCAGCGCCGTCAATGCAGTCAGCGCGGCCGACGGATTGTCGCTGTTTTCCGCGCGTTGCGGTACATCGGCGACGAGCGCCTGCGCGAGCGAGTTCGGCAAACCGGCGGGGCGCTTCGCAAGCAGACGCTGCAAATACAGCGCGCCGCCGGCCTTCGGACCCGT
This sequence comes from Paraburkholderia graminis C4D1M, assembly GCF_000172415.1. Lineage (GTDB taxonomy): Bacteria > Pseudomonadota > Gammaproteobacteria > Burkholderiales > Burkholderiaceae > Paraburkholderia > Paraburkholderia graminis. The sequence goes on along the minus strand of NZ_ABLD01000014.1, from coordinate 79,121 downwards.
GCCCGACAGACCTTCGCCGCCGAACGGCTGCACGCCGACCACTGCGCCGATCACGTTGCGGTTCACGTAGATGTTGCCGACATGCGCGCGGCCGATCACATGCGCGATGGTTTCGTCGATTCGCGTATGGATGCCGAGCGTCAGGCCGTAGCCGGTTGCGCGGATCTGTTCGAGCAGGGCGTCGAGTTGGCTGCGGCGATAACGCACCACATGCAGCACCGGGCCGAACACTTCGCGCTTCAATTCGTCGATGCTGTCGAGCTCGATCAGCGTCGGCGGGACGAACGTGCCTTGCGCGCAATTTTCCGGCAGCGGCAGTTGTTCGACCTTGCGGCCTTTTTCGCGCATCGCGGCGATGTGCGCGTCGATGCCGCGCTTCGCTTCCACGTCGATCACAGGGCCGACGTCGGTCGACAGCCGGTCCGGATTGCCGACCGTCAGCTCACGCATGGCGCCCGTCAGCATTTCGAGCGTGCGGTCCGCGACGTCGTCCTGCAAGCACAGCACGCGCAGCGCGGAGCAACGTTGGCCGGCCGAATCGAACGACGACTGCATCACGTCCGCCACCACCTGTTCCGCGAGCGCCGACGAATCGACGATCATCGCGTTCTGACCGCCCGTTTCGGCGATCAGCGGAATCGGCTTACCTTCCGGATCGAGGCGGCTCGACAGCGTCTTGTTGATGAGACGCGCGACTTCCGTCGAGCCGGTGAACATCACGGCACGCGTGCGCGCATCGGCGACGAGTGCGGCGCCGACCGTTTCGCCGTCGCCGGGCAGAAGCTGGACGGCGCCCGCAGGCACGCCTGCTTCCCGCAGAATCCGCACGGCTTGCGCGGCGATCAGCGGCGTTTGCTCCGCGGGCTTCGCGAGCACCGTGTTTCCGGCTGCGAGCGCGGCGGCGACCTGGCCCATGAAAATCGCGAGCGGGAAATTCCACGGGCTGATACAGACAACCGGCCCGAGCGGACGATGCGTGTCGTTCGAAAACTCGCTGCGAATCTGCGTCGAGTAGTAGCGCAGGAAGTCAATGGCTTCGCGAATCTCCGACACCGCGTTCGCGAGCGACTTGCCCGCCTCGCGCACGACGAGACCCATCAGCGTATGCATCTGCGCTTCGAGCAGATCGGCGGCGCGCGCGAGGCAATCGGCGCGCGCTTCGACGGGCGTCGCCTGCCAGATCGGCGCGGCGGCGACCGCGTGCGCCAATGCGGCGCTAACGTGTTCGGCGCTCGCTTCGACCACCGTGCCGACCAGATCGCGATGATCCGCGGGATTGCGCACGTCGCGCGCATTGCCCAACGCGATCTGATCGTCGGCGAGCATCGGCGCGGCGCGCCACGGATGATTCGCGCTCGCCAGCAGCGCCGACGACAGCGACGCGAGACGATGCTCATTCGACAGGTCGAGGCCCATCGAATTGAGACGCTCGGGGCCATACAGATTGCGCGGCAGCGGAATTTTCGCGTGCGGCGCGCCGAGCGGGACGATCTTCGACGCCTCTTCGACCGGATCGGCGATCAGGTCATCAATCGCGACGTTTTCATCGGCGATACGATTCACGAACGACGTGTTCGCGCCGTTCTCGAGCAGACGGCGCACAAGATACGCGAGCAGCGTTTCATGCGTGCCGACCGGCGCGTAGACGCGGCACGGACGATTCAGCTTGCCTGCGGAAACCGGGCCCGTCACTTCCTCGTACAGCGGCTCGCCCATGCCGTGCAGGCACTGGAACTCGTACTGGCCGGGATAGTAGTTGTTGCCCGCGAGGTGATAGATCGCCGACAGCGTGTGCGCGTTGTGCGTGGCGAACTGCGGATAGACCGCGTCGGGTGCGCCGAGCAGCTTCTTCGCGCACGCGAGATACGACACATCCGTATAGATTTTGCGCGTGTAGACCGGATAGCCTTCGAGGCCGTCCACTTGTGCGCGCTTGATTTCGGTGTCCCAGTACGCGCCCTTCACGAGGCGCACCATGATCCGGTGACGGCTGCGGCGCGCGAGGTCGACAATGTATTCGATCACGAACGGGCAGCGCTTCTGATACGCCTGCACCACGAAGCCGATGCCGTTCCAGCCGGCCAATTCGGGATCGAAGCACAGCGCTTCGAGCAGATCGAGCGAGATCTCCAGACGGTCGGCTTCTTCCGCGTCGATGTTCAGGCCGATGTCGTAGCGGCGCGCGAGAATCGCGAGCGAACGCACACGCGGCAGCAGCTCGCTCATCGTGCGCTCCTGCTGCGAGCGCGAGTACCGCGGATGCAGCGCCGACAGCTTGATCGAAATGCCCGGCCCTTCGTAGATGCCGCGGCCGCCCGCCGCCTTGCCGATCGCGTGAATCGCCTGCTCGTACGACGCGTAGTAGCGCTGCGCGTCGGCCTCGGTCGTGGCCGCTTCGCCGAGCATGTCGTACGAGTAGCGGAAACCGCGCGCTTCGTACTTGCGGCTGTTCGCCAGTGCTTCGGAAATGTTCTCGCCGGTGACGAACTGCTCGCCCATCAGGCGCATCGCCATGTCGACGCCCTTGCGGATCAGCGGCTCGCCGCCCTTGCCGATCAGACGCGTGAGCGCCGACGACAAGCTCGTCTCGCTGTTGGTCGTCACGAGCTTGCCGGTAATCATCAAGCCCCAAGTCGCGGCGTTGACGAACATCGACGGAGCCTGGCCGACGTGCGATTTCCAGTCGCCCTTGCTGATCTTGTCGCGAATCAGCGCGTCGCGCGTGGCGCGGTCGGGAATGCGCAGCAGTGCTTCGGCGAGGCACATCAGCGCGACGCCTTCCTGGCTCGACAGCGAGAATTCGTGGATCAGTCCTTCGACGCCGCCACCCTTGCTCTTGCCGCGCAGCGTTTCGACGAGCTTGCCGGCGAGCGCCTGCACGTCGCCGGCGAGCTTGGCGGGCAGACGCGCCTGGCCGAGCAGGAACGGCACGCATTCCGGCTCCGGCCGACGGTAAGCCGCGGTGATCGCCGCGCGCAACACCGATTGCGGCTGCACGTTCTGCGCGAACTCCAGGAACGGATGCGCGGCGCCGTCTTCGTCATGCTCGACCGCCGCGCCGTCGCCCATCTCGGCCGAACCGGCCGCGCCCGACAGTTCCGGCGGCAATTGGCCTTGTTCGATCTTTTCGAGGTACGCGAAGATCGCCTGCTTGATCAGCCAGTGCGGAGTGCGTTCGAGGCGCGTAGCGGCATCTCTCAGCCGGGAACGCAGGAGGTCGTCGACCTTGACGCCAAGGGTGGTGCTAGCCATGTTTCCTTCTTCGGAGACCAGACGAAATGCTGGTGAAAGACTAAAAGTTGGCCGAATCGTACCCCTCTCAATAAAAAGGTGCAACCGCTGCGCCGGATTGGTTGCACCCGAGCGAAACCCTTATTCGACGCGGGTTTGCGGGCGGTGGCGCCGCAGCCGGCGAGCGCGGTAAGGATCGGTATTTTCCCTGGCGTCATTTCTTTTGCATCAGCCCTTATCAAACCGGACGGCGCGCCGTTAAAGAAGTCATAGCCGGCGCGACGCGATGGCGCGCCAACAACAACGGCACGGGGTTAAGGACAGCGAAATGGAAAAGTGGCTGGTCGTATTGGGCATCTGGGCGATGTGCGCAACCTGCGCTGTGCTGTTTATTCGCGGCGCCACGGGCGCGTCAGGCAAGCGCGAGCCTGCTGAAGGACGCGCGTCCGCCGGCGACGCGCAGGCTGCATTAAACGATTGAGCGAGCGCTCACTGCGCGGCGCGAGCGCGACGTGCCGGTGAGCGGCCGGCGCCGGAAGGCGAACGTGAAGAAGCGAACACCGTGAGAGCCACCATGCTTTGTTCCAGCGACTACAGATCTTCCGCGCGATACCGGCAACTGGCGGCGCGTGGCGCGCCGGTTTCGTCGCGGGCATCGGCGGTATTGGGGACGCGCACAGCGACGCGTGTCGCCGCTGCGGCTCCGACTCCCGCGGCGAGCTATTCGAATACGGTGCGAGCACGCGCCCGCACGGCGCGCAGCCGGTGTCGATACTGACGGTTGAGTCCGTCGCGCCTTGGGCTCAGATGTCGAGCGGATCGACTTCGAGGCTCCAGCGCAGCACGCCCTTCAAACCGCGCAGCAACGGTTGCCATGCGCGCAGCGTGGCTTGCAGTGCGGCGCGCGACGCGCTCTCGACAAGCAATTGCGCGCGATGCACATGCATCACCTTGACGATGGTGAGCGGCACCGCGTCGTAGACGGTCACGCGCTCGGCCGCCGGAATCCCCGCGAGTTCGGCGGCGGCCTGCTGGAGAAACGCAAGCGCGGCCTCGAGCGTGCGGCCCTCGGCGCGCAGCAGCGCCTGATAGACGAACGGCGGCAAGTGGGCGTCGCGCCGCTCGGCCAGCGTCGAATTGGCGAAGCCGACGTAATCGTGGCGCCCAAGCGCGTGATAAAGCGCGTGACGCGGATAACGCGTCTGCACCAGCACCTCGCCGGGCAAGCCGGCGCGGCCGGCTCGGCCGCTGACCTGCATCAGTTGCGCAAACAGGCGTTCGCTCGCGCGGAAGTCGTGCGAAAAGAGCGCGGTGTCGGCGTTCAGCACGCCGACCAGCGACACGCGCTGAAAGTCGTGCCCCTTCGCGATCATCTGCGTGCCGACGAGGATGTCGACCTCGCCGGCGTGCACATCTGAAAAAAGCGCTTGCGCGCTGCCTTTGCGGCGCGTGCTGTCGGCGTCGATGCGCAGCACGCGCGCCCCCGGCACCGCGCTCGCCAGCGTTTCCTCCACGCGTTGGGTGCCGCGGCCCATCGGCTCGATGTCGACATTGCCGCATTCCGGGCACGAGCGCGGAATGCGCGATTCCCAGCCGCAGTGATGGCAGCGCAGCGCGCGCTCGGGCTTGTGCAAAACGACGTAGGCGCTGCAGCGCGGACAACCGGCGACCCAGCCGCAGGCGTCGCACGCGAGCTGCGGCGCGTAGCCGCGCCGGTTCAGGAATACGAGACTTTGCTCGCCGCGCTCGAGCCGCGCTTTCAGCGCCGCGATCAGCGGCCCCGATAATCCTTCGACGGAAGCGCGTCCGCGCCGGCGTTCCTCTTCGAGATCGATCAGGCGCACGGTGGGCAGAACGGCATCGGCGACTGCGCGGCGCGATAACGTGAGCCGCTTGTAGCGTCCCTGATCGGCCTGCCACCAGCTTTCCAGCGACGGCGTGGCCGACCCGAGCACGACCGGCAAGCCAAGCTGCTTCGCGCGATAAATGGCGAGGTCGCGCGCCGAATAGCGCAGCCCTTCCTGCTGCTTGTAAGCGGGATCGTGCTCCTCATCGACGACGATCACGGCGAGCCGCGGCAGCGACGCGAGCACCGCGAGCCGCGTGCCCAGCACGATGCGCGCGCGGCCTGTGTGCGCCGCGAACCAGTTGCGCGCTCGCTCGCCTTCGGCAAGGCCGCTGTGCAAAGTGACGATCGCCGTGTCGGCCAGCGCCGCGAAGCGGGCGCGGAAAGCCGCCTCGAATTGCGGCGTCAGATTGATTTCCGGCACGAGCACGAGCGCTTGCGCCTCTGCATTCGCGGCGAGGATTTCCGCGAGCGCGCGCAAATAGACTTCCGTCTTGCCGCTGCCGGTCACGCCGTGCAGCAGGAACGGGGCAAAACCGCGTGCGTCGCGGATCGCTTCGACGGCGGCGGCCTGCTCGTCGGTGAGCGTGGGGAGCGTCGGCGGCGGCGTGGCTGTGGATGTCAGGGCCGGCAGGACTGTGGCGGCATCGACAAGCTCAAGTGCAACCCAGCCTTCGGCCTGCCATGCGGCGAGCGTCGCGATGGCTTTGGGGTGCAGCGCGCGGGCGTCGGCGGCAGAGAGAAAGTCGTTGGCGGCGAGCGCCTGCGCGAGACTTCGTAGCGCCGTGGCGCGCGCCGGCAAAGCGTCGGGCAAGGCCAGGCGGCCTTGCGGCGTCAGGCTGTAGCGCCCTTCCGGCGCGAGCAGCCGCGACCAGCGCGACGCGTCGCGCAGCGCCTGCGGCAACGCCGGCAGCGCCACCTCGCCAAGACCGCGCTGGTAGTAGTCGGCGGCAAAGGCAGCAAGCCGGAGCCATTCGGCCGACAGCGGCGGGCATGCGGTGCAGACACCGTTCACCGCGCGCAAACGGTCGGCGGGGACCTCGCTGTGGGCGGTCACTTCGCACACGAGCCCCACTACGTCCCGCTTGCCGAACGGCACGCTCACCAGCGTGCCCGGCACGGCCGCCGTGGACATGTTCCAGCGGTAGTCGAAGAGGGTCGGCAGCGGGTGATCCAGCGCGACGCGAACGAACACGGCAGTAGTCATCGGCCAGCGTGAATTCTGGCGACGGCGAGCCGCGTCGTGGCGCTGCGGTCCGCGCCGGGAATCGCCCGACGATGAGTTGCCCGCCCGAACTTAAAGTAAAACTTCAATTTCGGCGCTAAGTTTTGGATTCGGCTGAACAATTGCTGTCGACCCTGCACGCCTGTGGATAACTTTGTTGAGAACTTCGCTCCAACGGCCCGCAAACCGCGCCGCAGCGGCCTTCTGTGGGATTCCGCACATTTCTCGCGGAAGCCGCGAAACCCTTGCCAGACAAGGCTGAGATCAAATAAGCGGGCAACGCGCAAGGGTTCCGACACGACTAAAGCTTCTACCGCGCCGCAACGTGATCAATGTGTATAAGTCAAGTCTTGACAACTGCGAGAGTGCCTGCTGACGGCCCGCAACCCGCGAACTTTCCCTTAGTTGCAGAGCCCAGCGTGCTGCATCGCAGCAAAAAACGGTAGGAATTGCAACGTCAGGCGGGTGCATGCGCGCCGCTGCGAATCGCGCGGCTGTGGCGATGCACTTCGTCAACGAGTTCGGCGACGTTTTCCGGCGGCGTGAACTGCGAGATGCCGTGGCCGAGGTTGAACACATGCCCCGGATGATTGCCGAAGCTGTCCAGCACGGCCCGCGCTTCCATGCGGATGGCGGCAGGCGGCGCGAACAAAACTGATGGGTCGATATTGCCTTGCAACGCCACCTTGCCGCCGACGCGCTCACGCGCGTTGCGCAGGTTGACCGTCCAGTCGAGGCCGACCGCGTCGACACCGGTCTCGGCGATTTCGTCGAGCCACAGACCGCCGCCCTTCGTGAACGTGATGACCGGCACCTTCTCGCCGTCATGCTCGCGCTTCAACTGATTCACGACCTGCTGGATGTAGTGCAGCGAAAAGCGCTGATACGCGCCGTCCGCGAGCGCTCCGCCCCACGTATCGAAGATCATCACGGCCTGCGCGCCGGCTTCGATCTGCGCGTTCAGATACGCCGCGACCGAGCTGGCGTTGATCTCGAGAATGCGGTGCATGAGATCCGGGCGCGCGTAGAGCATGGACTTGACGGTGCGGAAGTCGGCCGAGCCGCCGCCTTCGACCATGTAGCACGCCAATGTCCACGGACTGCCCGAAAAGCCGATGAGCGGCACGCGTTGACGGCCTTGCGCGTCCGTCAGCGCACGGCGAATCTCGCGCACGGCGTCGGTCACGTAGCGCAGCGTGGCGTCGATGTCCGGCACGGCGAGGCGCGCGACGTCGTCTTCGGTGCGCACCGGCCGCGCGAATGTCGGCCCTTCGCCGGCGACGAACTCGAGGCCGAGGCCCATGGCGTCCGGCACCGTCAGGATGTCGGAGAACAGAATGGCGGCGTCGAGCGGGTAGCGCTCGAGCGGCTGCAGCGTGACTTCCGTTGCGAAGGCCGGGTTTTTCGCGAGCCCGAGAAAGCTGCCTGCGCGAGCTCGCGTGGCGTTGTATTCCGGCAGGTAGCGGCCAGCCTGCCGCATCAACCAGACGGGCGTGTAGTCGGTGGGCTGGCGCAGCAGCGCGCGCAGAAAAGTGTCGTTCAGGAGGTTATGGGCCACGTTGCGTGCGACTGAGGGCAAAGGGGCATTTTACCGGACGACGCCGCCGCATTCCGTCCAATGCGGGCAATAACTGCGGTGCGCGAGTTCAGGCCATTTTCGGCAGAAGGTCGCCCTACTGCAACCTGGCCGAACGGCCGATGTTCAAGGCAAAATTGCCGGGCTATCATCCGACAGCCTTATAACAACGCATAACCAAGGAGACTCAATGAAGAAGGTTGCACTCGCATTGCTCAGCGTCGTGGCGGGCGTACTAATCCACAGTGGCGCGGTTCAGGCGCAAGCGTCCGGCACACCCGCGACAGCTTCGCGGCTTGATGACATTCTCGCTCGCGGCACGCTGCGGGCCTGTACGACCGGCGACTACAAGCCGTATTCGTTCTATAAGACGGACGGCCAGTTCGAAGGCATCGACATCGACATGACGGAGTCGCTTGCCAAGTCGCTCGGCGTCAAGGCGGAGTACGTCAAGACTTCGTGGTCGAACCTGATGAACGACTTCGTCGCCAAGTGCGATATCGGCGTGGGCGGTGTTTCGCCGACGCTCGAGCGGCAAAAGCGCGCGTTCTTCACGCAGGCTTATATGGTCGACGGCAAAACGCCGATCGTCCGTTGCGACGACGTCAACAAGTATCAGACCGTGGCGCAGATCGACCAGCCCGCAACGCGCGTGATCGTGAATCCGGGCGGCACCAACGAACGTTTCGCGAAGCAGTTCTTTTCGCACGCGAACATGACCGTCTATCCGGACAACGTGACGATCTTCAAGCAGATTCTCGCGGGCAAAGCCGATGTGATGGTGACGGACGCGTCCGAGACCCTGTTACAGCAAAAGCTCAATCCCGGCCTGTGCTCGGTGCATCCGGACAAGCCGTTCCAGTACGGCGAAAAGGCGTGGCTGTTGCCGCGCGGCGACGTGGCTTTCCAGCAGTACGTCGACCAATGGCTGCACCTGGCGCGAGCTACGGGCGAATATCAGGCCGTGTCGGATAAGTGGTTGAAGTGAGGTGAGGGTGCGGCCGTGGCGTTTCTTGATGCCCTCTTGATGCGCTCGAGGACGGCGCGCGGCCGCGCGAGTTTCTGTTTCGAACGGCTGCCCGCGTGGTTATGCCTGCACAAAACCCGGGCGGCTTAATGTAACGCGGCGGCGTGAGCTTCGCGCGAGTCGAACGAGACTGAAACCTGGCTGGACCGGTGAACAGACCCTCGTGCGCTTTTGACGCCGACTCCCTTTGCTGCGGCGCATTCATGGTTGCAAGCGTCGCTGCTAAAATTTTGGGCATCGTCCATTGAGTTGTAACAGCGACGGTTCATGATCGGAAAGATGAATCTGCAACCATTTCATGCGGAATCGCCTTAACGATTTATGCGGCGCCATGCTTCACGAATAGCATGAAACAAGCGTATTAAATTGCGCTGTAGTCATCGGTAAAACTTGCTTTTTTAACAGTTCATTTCCGCAATAAATCCCGCAACGCCTTATCTGGCGGGCGTTACAACCTGAAACACTTTGTTACGGCGCTCCTGGATTAATTCGCCCACAATGCCCTCAACGGTTTCAACACGGATGTGGCGGGGTGCGTGGTGTGAGCGGATACGATGCACTTGCCGGTCGGCTTAGGCCGAAGCCCTGTGAAGGGGCATCCCTGCTGGGGCCGTAGTCGACGCAGGGTCGTCGTCTCAGTTGGTTCCTACTTTGGTCTCCTCGCGCTAACCCCGTAGCGTGTGGTTTTTAGCGGGCTCCAGGCCCGCTTTTTTTTCGTCTCGCCAAACGTTTGCGCAGTGCAAGATGGCAGCTTTTACCTGCTAGTTCGCGCTGTTTCGACGATTTGGCCATGTGTGAAATTCGCGGCGTGCAGCATGATTGCGGCGATAAAGAAGGCCGCCCGAGGGCGGCCTTCTTTTTTTTTGCAATGGCTTTGCGTTCGCGCCGTTCAGGCGGTCTTCCCTTGCTCCAGCTTCAGTTCGTCGATCATGCGCTGGCGCATGACGAACTTCTGCACCTTGCCGGTCACGGTCATCGGCAGTTCGTCGACGAAACGAATGTACTTGGGCACCTTGTAATGCGCGATCTGGCCATGACAGAACTGCTGGATTTCCTCTGCCGTCGCCTGTTCGCCTGAACGCAGCACGACCCACGCGCACACTTCCTCGCCGTACTTCGCGTCCGGCACGCCGAATACCTGCACGCTCTGGATCTTCGGATGGCGGAACAGGAACTCCTCGATCTCACGTGGATAGACGTTCTCGCCGCCGCGAATCAGCATGTCCTTCAGACGGCCGACGATGTTGCAATAGCCTTCGGCGTCGAGCGTCGCCAGGTCGCCAGTGTGCATCCAGCCATCCACGATGCTCTCGCGCGTTTTTTCTTCGTCGCCCCAATAGCCCTGCATCACCGAATAGCCGCGCGTACACAGCTCGCCCGTTTCGCCGACCGGTACGATGTTGCCAAGCGGATCGATGATTTTCACCTCCAGGTGAGGCTGGATTCGGCCGACGGTGGTCGTGCGCTTGTCGAGCGGATCGGTGGTCGAGCTCTGGAACGACACAGGGCTCGTCTCCGTCATGCCATAAGCAATCGTGATCTCGCTCAGATGCATCCTCGAGACGACCTTCTTCATCGTCTCGATGGGGCACGGCGAGCCCGCCATGATGCCCGTGCGCAGGCGCGAGAGGTCATACGAGGCAAAATCCGGATGATCGAGTTCCGCGATGAACATGGTCGGCACGCCGTGCAAAGCCGTGCACTGCTCTTCGGTGACGGCCGCGAGCGTCGCCGCCGGGTCGAAAGCCTCGCCCGGAAATACCATGTTCGCGCCCACCGACACGCACGCCAGCACGGCCAGCACCATTCCAAAGCAGTGATAGAGCGGCACCGGGATGCACAGCGCGTCCTGCTCGCTCAGGTTCATGGCCATCGCGATATAACGCGCGTTGTTGACCACGTTGCTATGCGTGAGCGTCGCGCCCTTCGGATTGCCGGTCGTGCCGCTGGTGAACTGGATGTTGATCGCCTCGTGACACGACAGCGTCTCGCCGATTGCATCGAGCCGAGCGACGTCGAGGGTCGCACGCCCCTGCTCGATCAAGTCGGAGAAGCTGAGCATGCCCGGCGTTTCGGTGTCGCACATGCGGATGACGTAGCGCAGTTCCGGCAATCGAGCCGCATGCAGATCGCCGGGCGCATGCGTCGCAAGCTCGGGCGCGAGTTGCTGCAGCATCTCCAGATACATAGACGTCTTGAAGCGCTCCGCCGCGACTATCGCCTTGCAGCCGACCTTGTTCAGCGCGTATTCGAGCTCGGAAAGCCGGTAAGCCGGATTGATGTTGACGAGCACCGCGCCGATGCGCGCCGTCGCGAACTGCGTCAGCAGCCATTCGACGCGATTCGGCGACCAGATGCCAACGCGATCGCCCTTCGCAATGCCCAGCGCGAGCAATCCGGCGGCCAAAATGTCCACTTCGTCGGCGAATTCCTTCCATGTCCACCGAATTCGCTGCTCTCGAAACACCACCGCGGGCCGGTCCGGAAAGCGCCTGACGGTCTCGCGCAAAAACTCGCCGATGGTCGCTTCGCTCAACGGAATGTCTGTCGATCCACGGACGTACGAGAGCCCGTCTTTCGGCTGGATGATTGCGCCTTCGCCTGACACTTGCGTTGCCATGGTGCTGTCTCCGTGAGCAATTCGCCCTATTGAAATGATTTTGAAACCGATTGTGCCACCGGCGCGCGGTCGTCCGGCATCAAGTCTTACCCGCAGCAGGTCCGCTCGTGTCGACGGCTCTTCGTGGCCGGCAGTCGCGCGGGCGGTCACGGACACATAATGTCGATTACCTTTCCGTAAACGTCAAGTCGAGGTCAAAAAAAAGCAGCCACGCGGGCTGCTTTTTCTCTACTTTTCTCAAACGTGCTGCTTAGCCTTGACCGCGCAGCTTGCGCAAACGCTGGATCGCAGCAAGCTGAGCCGTCGCGTACGCCAGTTCCGCTTGCGCGGTTGCGTACTCGAGGTTCGAGCCCGTGTTCTGCAGTGCTTCTTCCGCGCGCTTGCGCGCGTCTTCGGCCTTCGCTTCGTCGAGATCCTTGCCGCGGATTGCGGTGTCGGCGAGAACCGTCACAGCGCCCGGCTGGATTTCGAGAATGCCGCCAGCGACGAACACAAACTCTTCTTCGCCGTTTTCAGCTTCGATGCGCACCGCACCCGGACGAATCCGCGTGATGAGCGGCGTGTGGCCCGGCAGAATGCCGAGTTCACCTGCCTCGCCCGGCAGCGCGACGAACTTCGCCTGGCCCGAGAAGATCTGCTCTTCCGCGCTGACGACGTCTACCTTGATAGTTGCCATAAATGTCGACTCCTGGGTTGAGCGTAGTGAGAGGCACCGGCTTCGCGTGTGGGATGCCCTGAGAGCATCCAATAAGCGCGGACTCCGGCGCCCGCTTCGTTACACCCGACCTTTACTGGATCTTCTTGGCCTTTTCGAAGGCTTCGTCGATCGTGCCGACCATGTAGAAGGCTTGTTCCGGCAGGTGGTCGCACTCGCCTTCAACGATCATCTTGAAGCCGCGGATCGTTTCCTTCAGCGGAACGTACTTGCCCGGCGAGCCCGTGAACACTTCAGCGACGTGGAACGGCTGCGACAGGAAACGCTGGATCTTACGAGCGCGCGCCACGGCGAGCTTGTCTTCCGGCGCCAGTTCGTCCATGCCCAGAATCGCGATAATGTCGCGCAATTCCTTGTAGCGCTGCAGCGTTTGCTGCACGCCGCGCGTGATCGAGTAATGCTCTTCGCCGATCACGTTCGGGTCGATCTGACGCGAGGTCGAATCGAGCGGGTCCACGGCCGGGTAGATACCCAGCGAAGCGATGTCACGCGACAGCACGACCGTTGCGTCCAGGTGGCCGAAAGTCGTAGCCGGCGACGGGTCGGTCAAGTCATCCGCAGGGACGTACACGGCCTGAACCGACGTGATCGAGCCGGTCTTGGTCGACGTAATACGCTCTTGCAGCTTGCCCATTTCTTCAGCCAGCGTCGGCTGATAGCCCACTGCCGACGGCATACGGCCGAGCAGTGCCGACACTTCAGTACCGGCCAGCGTGAAACGGTAGATGTTGTCGACGAAGAACAGCACGTCGAGACCTTCGTCACGGAAGTGCTCAGCCATCGTCAGGCCGGTCAGCGCGACGCGGAGACGGTTGCCCGGCGGCTCGTTCATCTGGCCGTACACCAGCGCGACCTTGTCCAGAACGTTCGAGTCCTTCATTTCATGATAGAAGTCGTTCCCTTCGCGGGTACGCTCGCCAACACCGGCGAACACGGAGTAACCACCGTGTTCCTTGGCGATGTTGTTGATGAGTTCCATCATGTTCACGGTCTTGCCCACGCCGGCGCCACCGAACAGGCCAACCTTACCGCCCTTCGCGAACGGGCAGATCAGGTCGATAACCTTGATGCCGGTTTCGAGCAGTTCGGTCGACGGCGACAGTTCGTCGAACGCCGGAGCCTTCTGGTGAATACCGCGAACCACGTCCGAGTTGATCGGACCGGCTTCGTCGATCGGACGACCCAGCACGTCCATGATCCGGCCCAGCGTCGGCTTGCCGACCGGCACGCTGATCGGATGGCCCGTGTTCTTCACGACCGTGCCGCGGCGCAGACCGTCGGATGCACCCAGACAGATGGTACGGACAACGCCGTCGCCCAGCTGTTGCTGGACTTCGAGGGTCAGTTCCGAACCTTCGAGAATGAGCGCGTCGTAAATCTTCGGCATGTCCGTACGCGGAAATTCCACGTCGATAACGGCGCCGATGCACTGTACGATCTTGCCTTCTACCAAAGCAGTAGTACTCATCGCTTTTCCTTTAGATACTCAATTCTTCACTCGCGCAAAGGCGCTGTTTCGATGGGATCGCCCAGACCGTTGCCCGGACGGTGCGCCACACGGGCGCACACGAAGCGGATTGCCTGACCGGAAGGTCAGACCGCCGCCGCGCCACCGACGATTTCCGACAGTTCTTTCGTGATCGCGGCCTGACGGCTCTTGTTGTACACAAGCTGCAGTTCGTTGATGACCGTCTTCGCGTTGTCCGAAGCGGCCTTCATGGCGACCATGCGGGCCGACTGCTCCGACGCCATGTTTTCCGCGACGGCCTGATAGACCAGCGCCTCGACATAACGCACCAGCAGTTCATCGACCACTGCCTGCGCATCCGGCTCGTAGATGTAGTCCCACTGCGTGGTCGGCGTCGCGCCCTGCTCTTCCTTGCGCTCGAACTGATCCGCCGACAGCGGCAGCAGTTGCTCGATCACCGGCTCCTGCTTCATCGTATTGACGAAGCGCGTGTACGCGAGATACACCGCCGAAACCTTGCCTTCCGAGTACAGATCGAGCTGCACCTTCACCGCGCCGATCAGCTTTTCCAGATGCGGCGTGTCGCCGAGATGCACGACATTCGATACCACCTTCGCGCGCAGACGGTTCAGAAAACCCAGACCCTTGGTGCCGATCGCAGTTGCTTCGATCGTCTTGCCCTGACCTTCGAGTTCCTTGAACTTCTGCAGCGCCGCGCGCAGCACATTGGTGTTCATGCCGCCGCACAGACCTTTGTCGGTCGTGACGAGGATGATGCCCGCCGTCTTCGCGCCTTCGTTCGACACCATGAACGGGTGACGATACTCCGGGTTCGCACGGCTCATGTGTGCAGCAATATCGCGGACCTTGTCGGCGTACGGGCGAGCAGCGCGCATGCGCTCCTGAGCGCGACGCATCTTCGATGCGGCCACCATCTCCATCGCTTTCGTGATCTTGCGCGTGTTTTGCACGCTCTTGATCTTGCCGCGAATTTCCTTCATTCCAGCCATTGCTTGCTCCTTGTCGGCCGGGGTTAGCGCCTGAGCGCTGACCCAGGTCCCATGCAAAGCGATCGAAACAGCGCGGGAGCGTACACATGCGGCCCGCGCCGCTTCAAAGTCCTTTTATGCCTTGCGGATCACTCGCGGATCAATAAGCGCCGGACTTCTTGAAGTCTTTGACGGCCGTGTGCAGCAGGCCTTCGTCGTCCTTCGAGAGTTCCTTGTTGTCTTCAATGCGCTTGACCAGGTCAGCGTGACTCGACTTCAGATATTCGCGCAGGCCCTTTTCGAACGGCAGCACTTGCGACACTTCCAGATCGTCCAGGTAGCCATTGTTCGCGGCGAACAGCGAGATAGCCAGTTCCCACACTTGCAGCGGCTGATATTGCGGCTGCTTCAGCAGTTCGGTCACACGGCGACCACGCTCGAGCTGCTTGCGGGTTGCTTCGTCGAGGTCCGATGCGAACTGTGCGAATGCTGCCAGCTCACGATACTGCGCGAGGTCGGTACGGATACCGCCCGACAGCTTCTTCACGACCTTGGTCTGAGCCGCACCGCCGACGCGCGACACCGACACGCCAGCGTTAATTGCCGGGCGGATACCTGCGTTGAAGAGGTCGGTTTCCAGGAAGATCTGGCCGTCGGTAATCGAGATCACGTTCGTCGGAACGAATGCGGTCACGTCGCCAGCTTGCGTTTCAATGACCGGCAGTGCCGTCAGCGAACCGCTCTTGCCCTTGACTTCCCCGTTGGTGAACTTCTCGACGTAGTCTTCCGACACGCGAGCAGCACGCTCCAGCAGACGCGAGTGCAGATAGAACACGTCGCCCGGATACGCTTCACGGCCCGGCGGACGGCGCAGCAGCAGCGAGATCTGACGGTATGCCCAAGCCTGCTTGGTCAAGTCGTCATAAACGATCAGCGCGTCCTGGCCGCGGTCGCGGAAGTATTCGCCCATCGTGCAGCCGGCGTACGGCGCCAGGTACTGCATGGCAGCCGATTCCGAAGCCGAAGCGGCGACGACGATCGTGTATTCCAGCGCGCCGGTTTCTTCGAGCTTGCGCACCACGTTCATGATCGACGAAGCCTTCTGGCCGATCGCGACGTAGATACAGAAGAGGTTCTTGCCCTTCTGGTTGATGATCGCGTCGACGGCGACTGCGGTCTTGCCGCACTGGCGGTCGCCAATGATCAGCTCGCGCTGGCCACGGCCAACCGGCACCATCGCGTCGATCGACTTCAGGCCGGTTTGGACCGGTTCCGAAACCGACTTACGCCAGATCACGCCCGGAGCGATCTTTTCGATTGCGTCGGTCTTCTTTGCGTTGATCGGGCCTTTGCCGTCGATCGGGTTGCCCAGTGCGTCGACCACGCGGCCGAGCAGTTCCGGACCAACCGGCACTTCCAGAATGCGGCCCGTCGTCTTGACGATGTCGCCTTCGGAGATGTGCTCGTACTCACCCAGAATCACGGCGCCGACCGAGTCACGCTCGAGGTTCAGCGCGAGACCGAAGGTGTTGCCCGGGAATTCGAGCATTTCGCCCTGCATCACTTCCGACAGACCGTGAATACGCACGATACCGTCGGTCACGGAGATCACAGTGCCCTGGTTGCGAACGTCTGCGCTCGCTTCAAGGCCCTGGATCCGGCTCTTGATCAGCTCGCTGATCTCAGAGGGATTGAGTTGCATTATTCGCTCCTGATAGTCAATTCTGTTGCGTGCCAGCCGCTTCAGCGCCGTGGGCGCTTCAGGCCGTCAGAGCCGTTTGCATGCTGGCAAGCCGCGCGCGGACCGAGGTATCGAGCACTTCATCGCCGACCGTTACGCGAACGCCGCCGATCAACGACGAGTCGATCTCGACCGTCGGCTTCAGCTTGCGTTTGAACTTGCGTTCGAGACTTGCGACGAGGTCGTTCAACTGCGCGCCTTCGAGCGGAAATGCGCTGACGATCAGCACATCGGCCGCCCCTTCGCGGGCGTTCTTCAACTCTTCGAACTGCACAGCAATTTCCGGCAGCAATTGCAGACGATGGTTGTCCACCAGCATTTGCACCAGATTCTTCGCTTGCGCGTTGTCCTTGAGCGGCGACTTGACCGCAGCCAGCAGCAGTTCGCTGACCTGGGCGCGGCTTACTTTCGGGCTCGAGGCAATCGACAGCACTTCGGGCAGACGCGCAACCTGTGCCAGCTCCTGCACGAGCGTGGACCAGGCGGCGATGTCACCAGCTTCGGCCACGCCAAACAGCGCTTCTGCGTACGGACGGGCGATGGTTGCAAGTTCGGCCATGATCAGAGCTCGGCTTTCAGTTGATTCAGCAGGTCAGCGTGAGCTGCCTGGTCGACTTCGCGCTTCAGGATCTGTTCAGCGCCCTTCACTGCCAGTGCGGCGACTTCGCCGCGCAGCGTTTCGCGCGCCTTCACGACTTGCTGCTCCGCGTCGGCCTTCGCTTGCGCGATGATGCGAGCGGCTTCAGCTTGTGCTTGAGCCTTGATTTCGTCAGCGACTGCCACAGCGCGCTTTTCTGCGTCAGCAATGCGCTGCTGACCGTCGTTGCGTGCCTGGGCGAGTTCCTGGTCGACGCGCTTGTGAGCGGCTTCGAGTTCCGCCTTGCCCTTCTCAGCGGCAGACAAACCGTCAGCAATCTTCTTCGAGCGCTCGTCGAGGGCGTTGATCAACGGCGGCCACACGAACTTCATCGTGAACCACGCGAGGATCAGGAACACGACCATTTGCGCAAACAGGGTTGCGTTGAGATTCACGGTGTTTCCTTAAACGTTGCTAGTTCGGAAAGTGAAACGGCAAGGCGCTCATCGATTCTGTGCTCGATCAGCGCCCAAGTGCCCGTTCCGCCCTGCGCCTTCAGTTATAGCTCAGGCGCAAACTTCCGAGGAACCTCAGCCTGCCAGCTTGGCCAGCAGCGGGTTCGCGAACGCAAACAGCATTGCCACACCAACGCCAATCAGGAACGCCGCATCGATCAGACCAGCCAGCAGGAACATCTTGGTTTGCAGCGGGTTCATCAGTTCCGGCTGACGAGCACATGCTTCGATGTACTTGCCGCCCATCAGGCCGATACCGATACAGGCGCCGATTGCACCCAGGCCGATGATGATGCCGATACCGATGGCGGTCAGACCCTGGATGTTGGCGATGAAAGCTTGCATGATCACTCCTTTGTGAAAAGTCTTTTAGAACTGGTTGGAACTGGGATTTGAAAAACTACGATTCTTTTAACGACGCGCAGGTTAGTGCGTGTCGTGCGCCTGGCCGATGTACACCAGCGTCAGCATCATGAAAATGAACGCCTGCAGCAGAACGATCAGGATGTGGAAGATTGCCCACACGCTGCCGGCGATCACGTGGCCGATGAAGCCAAGCACCGTCGTGTCCGCGCCGAAGCTCCAGATGCTGCCGAGCAGGGCAATCAGCAGGAACAACAGTTCGCCCGCGTACATGTTGCCGAACAGCCGCATGCCGAGCGAGACCGTCTTCGCGACGAACTCGATGATGTTCAGTGCAAGGTTCGGGATCCACAACACCGGATGCGCGCCGAACGGAGCGGACAGCAGTTCGTGCACGAAGCCGCCTGCTCCCTTGATCTTGAAGTTGTAGTAAATCATCAGCGCGAACACGCCGAGTGCGATGCCGATCGTGCCGTTCAGGTCGGCCGTCGGAACGATGCGGTGATGCGGGATGGCTTCCGACAGACCGAGCCAGCCGATCACGTGGCCCGGCAGGTCGACGGGGATGAAGTCGAGCGAGTTCATCAGCGCGACCCATACGAACACCGTCAGAGCCAGCGGCGCGATGAACGTGCGCGTGCCGTGGATCATCGACTTCGATTGGTCCTCGACCATTTCGACCAGCATTTCGATCGCGCACTGGAAACGGCCCGGCACGCCGGACGTTGCCTTGCGGGCAGCGAGATGCAGAATGATGATGGTGGCCAGACCGCAAACGATCGACCAGAACAGGGTGTCCAGATTCCACACGTGGATGTCGAAAATCGACGTCTGGTGCCCGGTGGAAAAGTTTTGCAAGTGGTGCGCGATGTACTCGGACGGATCCATTGCGCGCGTGCCTTCGCTAGCTGCCATATCGTTAAAGCCACCCAAATTGTCGAAAATCGTCTTGGGCCGTTCCCGCCGC
Organism: Paraburkholderia graminis C4D1M; assembly: GCF_000172415.1. Taxonomy (GTDB): domain Bacteria; phylum Pseudomonadota; class Gammaproteobacteria; order Burkholderiales; family Burkholderiaceae; genus Paraburkholderia; species Paraburkholderia graminis. The sequence continues at coordinate 60,261 of NZ_ABLD01000014.1, read as the reverse complement.
AAAGCTCTATTGCGGGAACGCGCCGGGTGCGGATGGTGTCATATCCGCACGCTCTCGCCGGCGCCACGCGCCGGCTTCAAATCTTTGCAGTTGCCTGTTGCTTCCTCAGCGCCACGCCAAGGCAATCCAGTACGTCTTGAGCGCGATGAGATAAGTCACGAGCAGCGGAACCCAGCGCACCTCGTGATACCAGAAGGCGATGGCTACAAACATCGCGATCGTCGCCCCCATCTTGAGCGCTTCGCCGAGCACCCAGCTCATCACTGTTTCGGCGCCGCTCAGTGTTCTCAGTCGCGCCGCGAACAATGCGCCCGGCACCCAGCAGATCGCTCCCCCCAGGAACGCGGACAGCGCAGCAGCGCCCGGCGGCTTATAGAACAGCCACCACACCAACGTTGCAACCAGGGACAAAACCATTTGCGCTGCCACGACCTTGAAAGGCGTAACGCGCGATGGACGACTCACATTCGGGCCAAACAGCTTTTCTGCTTCGGCCCGCGTGAGCGGAACGATATTGTTATCCTGCTCGGCGTCCCACGATTCTTCGCGCGCGACTTGCTGAGCGGTGGAGGCATTCGACACGGTGCGCTCTTCGCGGTGTTCATCGCGCCCGTTGCCGCGCCCATTTTTTGGCGCTCGATTCGACGCTTTGACCGCCATCGCAGTGTTCCGAAAGTCTCGTTCCGATCAGCGAGCTTTCGCTGCGCTTACGGGGTTGCCGTGCAATTAAATCCGGGCGATTGTAAGCGATAGTTGCAGGCAATTCAAGACTTTAGGCCGTTCAATAAACAGTGCGAAACGACGCTTCGCGATGTGGAAAAGCCTTCATGGCTACGCGCAGCACGTTAAATGTAAGGCTGTCGGGCAGAGGCAAAACGCATGCGCAAACTGGCAAGTTTTCTCACTGTAGATAGGCGCGAAAAACGTTGCAGGGGACGTCTCGAAAATGCAACAACCGATGACGGGCGGTTTACTTGACCGCGCGGCGCGATGCGTTTTTCTTGGCGGCGGAGATAAGCGTTCTGCTCTTGTCTTGCGCCGCCATCTTTGGTCGCCGATGCCGGATTAGTTAGGAATCCAAGAAAATCTGGACGGTGCAGCTAATTTCTCTGCACCGCCCACGATTGATAGCAAACGATTCTGCTCTAAGCCGTAGCATTCCCGCGCAAGCGCACCAGGATGCCTTCCAGCGCATCGAGATCGCCGAAGTCGACCAGAACCTGGCCGCGGCCGCGTCGACCGAGCTTGATCTTCACTGTGGCGGCGAGCAAGTCGGACAGTTCTTCTTCCAGTCGTCGCGTATCCCGGCCGCCGTCCGGGTTCGCGCGTGCCTTCACCGCCGGCGCCGCCTTGGTCGTCGCCGCCACCAGCTTCTCGGTTTCGCGCACCGACATCCGCTTGTTGACGACCTGATTCGCCAGCGTGATCTGCGTCGCGGCATCGACCGCGAGCAACGCGCGCGCGTGCCCCATGTCGAGGTCGCCGGCAAGCAGCATCGTCTGAACGGGCGTGGCAAGGTTCAGCAAACGCAGCAAGTTGGATACGGCGCTGCGCGAGCGGCCAACCGATTCCGCCGCCTGTTCGTGCGTGAAATCGAATTCGTCGAGCAAGCGCTGAATGCCTTGCGCCTCTTCCAGCGGATTCAGATCTTCACGCTGAATGTTCTCGATCAGCGCCATCGCTGCCGCGGCCTGATCGGGCACGTCCTTCACCAGCACGGGCACTTCTTCCAGGCCCGCGAGGCGCGCCGCGCGAAAACGCCGCTCGCCTGCGATGATTTCATACTTGTCCGCCGACACCGGCCGCACGAGGATCGGCTGCATCACTCCCTGCGCGCGGATGCTGGCCGCCAGCTCCTGCAACGCGCCCTCGTCCATGCGCGTGCGCGGCTGATACTTGCCGGCCTGCATTTTCGACAGAGGCAGCACATTCGGCGCACCTTCTATCGCCACCGCCTCCGTGATGTCGGCGCTTCCGCCGAGCAACGCTTCCAGGCCGCGGCCCAATCCCTTCTTTCTTGCTACTGCATTCATCGTGCTTCCTCGATCCGCTTAGGATGCCTGGGGCGCGTCATTCAGTGCGCGCACCCGTTCAATCATTTCCGCGCCGAACTGCACATACGCTTGCGCGCCACGCGACGCCCTGTCGAATACCACGCCCGGCAATCCATAACTCGGCGCTTCGGCGAGACGCACGTTGCGCGGGATCACCGCGTCGAACACCTTGTCGCCGAAATGCTCTTTCAATTGATCCGAGACTTGCTGCTGCAATGTGATGCGCGGGTCGAACATGACGCGCAACAAACCGATCACCTTGAGGTCCCGGTTTAGATTCGCGTGCACCTGTTTGATGGTGTTGACCAGATCGGACAGCCCTTCGAGCGCGAAGTACTCGCACTGCATCGGAATCACCACGCCATGCGCGGCGCACAGGCCATTGAGTGTCAGCAGCGACAAGGCCGGCGGACAGTCGATCAGGATAAAGTCGTACTCGCCTTCGACTGCGGCAAGCGCGGCCTTCAATTGGCGCTCGCGATTCTGCACGCTGACCAACTCGACTTCGGCGCCGGCTAGTTCACGATTGGCGGGCAGCACGTCGTAATCGACGGCTTCCGGGCGCATGCGCGCATCAGCCACCGAGACGCCATCCACCAGCACTTCGTAGACGGTGTTCGCACACGCGGCCTTGTCGATGCCGCTACCCATCGTGGCATTGCCCTGCGGGTCCAGATCGATAAGAAGGACTCGCTGTCCCTGCGCTGCCAGGCTGGCCGCCAGATTGACTGTCGTCGTCGTCTTGCCGACGCCGCCTTTCTGGTTCGCAACGCAGAAGATTTTTGCCATCGTTGGAATGTCCCTTTTGCTGCCTGAAGATGTAGTTACGTGGTCAAACTGATGAGCGGCGAATGTCACTTCGAGGCCTGACGGGCTTCGTCGACGAGAACAGTGACCAGATGGCGCTCGGCGTCGAGAAACGGCACCTGGAGCCGCACCGTTTGCTCCACGTGGGCGCCTGCCGGCAAGCGCTCGATCTCGCCGTCCGGGCGCACGCCCTTCATCGCCAGGATCGCGCCGTGCTCCGCGACGAGATGACGGGCCAGTGTAACGAAATCGGCGAGCTCTGCGAATGCTCGCGAGACGATTACGTCGAACTTTGCCGGCACTTCGGCGCCAGGTTGCAAGGTCTCGACGCGCCCCGTCACCACTGACAGATTGGTGAGCCCCAACTCGGCCTTCGCCTGCGCCTGAAAAGCCGTTTTCTTATGAACGATGTCGTTCACGGTGACGCCGCAATCCGGTAGGACAATCGCCAGCACGATCCCCGGCAAGCCACCGCCGGAACCCACGTCGAGCACGGAGCGCGGATTGCGCAGCGCCAGATGCGGCACGATGGAAAGCGAGTCGAGAATGTGCTGAATCAGCATCTGTCGCGGATCGCGGATCGCCGTCAGGTTATATACAGCGTTCCATTTACCCAGCAAAGCGACGTAGTCGAGCAGCTTGCCAAGTTGAGCGTCGCTCAGGTCGAGGAGACCGAGCTCACGTGTGCCGTCCGTGAGTAGCTGCGCCAACGCTTCCCGGTCGCTGCCCTTCTGCTTCGACGTCATTGCGCCACCGGCGAGCTGTCGGCGCCCGGCTCCGCGGGCTTTGTGGCGCGGCGGCCGAGCCCACGCTTCAGGTGCACCATCAGCAACGAAATGGCTGCGGGCGTGATCCCCGAAATGCGCGATGCCTGACCGATAGTCTCCGGGCGGAATTGCGTCAGCTTCTGGCGCGCTTCGAACGACAGCCCTCTTACTTCCGCGTAGTCCAAGCCTTCCGGCAAGCGCGTGCTCTCGTGCGCCTCGTTCCGTTCGATCTCATCCGCCTGACGGTCGATATAGCCCTGATACTTGATACCGATTTCGATCTGTTCCTTGATCTGAGCGAGCAATACCTCGTCTTCCGCCAAGGTCCCGGGCGCGGCGCAAGCGCCGGCTCGCAACGCGCAAACGCCGTCATAGCTGACGCCGGGCCGACGCAGCAGATCCGCCAGACTGTATTCGTGATCGATAGGCTTGCCGAGCAAGGCCGTCGCTTCGTCGGCGGATAGCGTCTTCGGGTTCACCCACGTTGTCCGCAGCCGCTCTGTTTCACGTGAAACAGCGTCGCGCTTGCGGCTGAACGCGTCCCACCGGACCTCGTCCACCACGCCCAACTCGCGGCCGATTTCCGTCAGCCGCATGTCCGCGTTGTCCTCGCGCAAGCTCAACCGATACTCGGCGCGGCTCGTGAACATGCGATACGGCTCGGAGACGCCGCGCGTGACGAGATCGTCGACCAGCACACCGAGGTACGCCTGATCGCGACGCGGACACCACGCGTCCTTCCCTTGGACGAACAGACCAGCGTTGATGCCAGCCAGCAGCCCTTGAGCCGCAGCCTCCTCATAGCCAGTCGTGCCATTAATCTGGCCCGCGAAAAACAAGCCGCTAATCACCTTGGTTTCCAGCGAAGCCTTCAAGCCGCGCGGATCAAAATAATCGTACTCGATCGCGTAACCCGGTCGCAGAATGTGCGCATGCTCTAAACCACGCATCGATCGCACAAGTTCGAGTTGCACGTCGAACGGCAAGCTGGTCGAAATCCCGTTCGGGTAAAACTCGTTGGTCGTCAGCCCTTCCGGTTCCAGGAAAATCTGATGCGATTCCTTCGACGCGAAGCGGTGAATCTTGTCCTCAATGGACGGGCAGTACCGCGGCCCCACTCCTTCAATGACGCCCGTGTACATCGGCGAGCGATCCAATCCACCGCGGATGATGTCGTGCGTACGCTCGTTGGTATGCGTCACCCAGCACGGCACTTGCCGCGGATGCTGCTCGGCCCGACCGAGAAACGAAAATACTGGCACCGGATCGAGGTCGCCCGGTTGCTCTTCCAGTTGCGAGAAATCTATCGTGCGACCGTCAATCCGCGGCGGCGTCCCCGTTTTGAGACGTCCTTGCGGGAGCTTGAGCTCCTTCAAACGCGCCGACAGCGAGACGGCCGCCGGATCGCCCGCCCGGCCGCCCGTGTAATTGTTCAACCCAACGTGGATTTTGCCGTCGAGGAAAGTCCCCGCCGTGAGCACGACGGCGCGCGAGCGGAAGCGGATTCCCACCTGCGTAACCGCACCGACGACGCGATCGCCTTCGACCATCAGATCGTCGACAGCCTGCTGGAAAAGCCACAAGTTCGGCTGGTTTTCCAAACGATGACGAATCGCCTGCTTGTAAAGCAGTCGGTCGGCTTGGGCGCGCGTAGCGCGCACAGCCGGGCCCTTGGACGAGTTGAGAATGCGGAACTGGATTCCGCCCTCGTCCGTGGCGGCCGCCATGGCGCCGCCGAGCGCGTCGACTTCCTTGACCAGATGACCCTTGCCAATGCCGCCGATCGACGGATTGCAGCTCATCTGCCCAAGCGTTTCGATGTTGTGCGTGAGCAGCAAGGTTTTATTGCCCATGCGCGCGGAGGCCAAAGCGGCCTCGGTGCCGGCGTGGCCTCCACCGACAACGATTACGTCAAATTCTGTGGGAAAAAGCATCGCGGATCTCACGCCAGATCGTCGCGTGAGCCTTCAAGAGAAAAGTATTGGGCGAATTATAACGGGTTCGGTTTCGGCCCGAATTCGGCCGGATGGCCTAAGACAAAAAAAAGCGGCGTGTTTCACGTGAAACACGCCGCTTAAGAACTCTCGAAAAGAACGCTCAGGCTGCCTTTTTGGCCAGCCCCAGATAAGTCTCGATAACCCGCGGATTCTGCGCCAATTCAGCCGCCGCCCCTTCCAGCGCCAACTCGCCGGTTTCGAGCACATAGCCGTAGTCAGAAATTTGCAGCGCAGCGCGCGCGTTCTGCTCGATCAGAAGCGTCGCCACTCCCGTCTGGCGCAGCGCGCTGATGATGTGAAAAATCTCCTTCACGATCAACGGTGCAAGACCCAGACTCGGCTCATCCAGCATCAGCAAGTCCGGTTTGCCCATCAGCGCGCGCCCTACGGCGAGCATCTGCCGCTCACCGCCGGACAACGTCCCTGCCGCCTGCTTGCGGCGCTCCTTCAGGCGCGGGAAGAGTTCAAAGACCGGTTCGATTTGATCCAGGAAGTTACGCTCGCCCGCCCGCTTGCGCCGGTAAGCGCCCAGAACGAGGTTGTCCTCGACGGTCATCGACGCGAAAAGCTCGCGCTTCTCCGGCACCAGACACATGCCGCGAGCCACGCGCTTCTCAACCGGCACCGCGCTGACGTCCTCGCCCTGGTAGACAACCGCACCCTTAGCGTGCCCCGTAGGCGGCAAGGCGCCCATGATCGCGTTCAGCAACGTCGATTTGCCCGCGCCGTTCGGCCCGATCACCGACACGATCTGGCCGGCCCGTACCTTGATCGCCGCGCCGTGCAGTGCCTCGACTTTGCCGTAGCGCACGGAAAGACCGTTCACATCGAGAATCGGTGCCGCTGCATTCATGTCGTTCTCCATTACTCCACCCCGCCGAGGTACGCCTCGAGCACAGCCGGGTCCTGCTGCACTTCCTGCGGCAGACCTTCGGCGATACGCGTGCCGAATTCCATCACGACTAGCCGGTCGGTCAGATTCATCACAAAGTCCATGTCGTGCTCGACCAGCAGCACACTCATCCCTTCCGCCTTCAGCCGGCGAAGCAAGTCCGCCAACTGCAACTTTTCCTGATATCGCAAGCCGGCCGCCGGCTCGTCGAGCAGGAGCAATGTCGGATCGCAGCACAGTGCGCGCGCGATTTCGAGAATCCGTTGCTGCCCGAGCGCGAGACTTCCGGCTTCGTCGTACATGTGCTGCTCGAGTCCGACGCGCCGGATCTGACGAGCCGCCTCGGCCATCAACCGCGCTTCTTCGACGCCATTCAGGCGCACGACGCTTCGCCAGACACCCGCATGCCCCCGCAAATGCGCGCCAATTGCGACGTTCTCGAGCACAGTCATGCCCGGCAGCAGCTTGACGTGCTGAAACGTGCGGCCGATTCCCCGCTTGACGATTTCACGTGAACTGAGCGAGTCGATCCGCTCGCCGCGGAACGAGATTTCGCCGCTCGTCGCTTGCAGCACGCCCGTCACCAGGTTGAACGTGGTCGATTTGCCGGCGCCGTTCGGGCCGATCAAGCCGATGATCTGCCCTGCTTTTACTTCAAAGCTGACGTCGTTCACCGCAACCAGACCGCCGAACTGCTTGCGCGCCTTGTTCACCGTCAACAGGCTTTCGCCGGCCGTCGGCTTGCTGCGCTGCGGCAACGGATCCGCGTGATCCGGCAGATGCGCGCGCGGCCCACGCGGGAAGAAACGCGCGACGAAAGGCCAGACGCCCTGCCGCGCGTATTGCAGCAACAGCACCATCAGAATGCCGAAGACGATCACCTCGAAGTTGCCGTTCTCGCCGAGCAACTTCGGCAGCAGCGTTTGCAAATAGTCCTGCAATACCGTGAGGATGGCCGCGCCGAGCACCGCCCCCCACACATGCGACACCCCGCCCACCACCGCCATGAACAGGAATTCGATGCCGTGATTCAGTCCGAACGGCGTCGGATTCACCGCCCGCTGCAAATGCGCGTACAGAAAACCGGACACGGAAGCCAGCACCGCCGCGTAGACGAAAATGACGACGCGCATCCACGCCGTATTCACGCCCATTGCTTCGGCCATCATGCCGCCGCCGCGCAGCGCGCGGATCGCCCGTCCAGGCCGGCTGTTAAGCAGGTTTTGAACAGAAACTACGGCACCGAGCACGACCAGCCAGATCAGGTAATAGATATGGCGGCCAGACTCAAGGTCGATGCCGAAAACGTTCAGCACCGGAATACCGTTGATGCCGTCGTACTTGCCCAGCATCTCCAGATTGCCGAACAGGTAAAACAGCGAGAGTCCCCATGCGATCGTGCCGAGCGGCAGAAAGTGGCCGGACAGGCGCATCGTCACGAGACCCAGAATCAGCGCGATCAACGCCGTCACCAACACGCCGGCGATTAGCGCGAGCCACGGCGAGACGCCGAAGCGCGTGGTCAGGTACGCCGTCGCATAGGCGCCGATGCCGACAAACGCCGCCTGCCCGAAACTCGTCATCCCGCCGATGCCCGTCAGCAGCACGAGCCCGATCGCCACGATCGAATAGAGGCCGATGTAATTAAGCAGCGTCACCCAGTATTCGGGAACGTGAATCGGCCGCGGCAACACCGGCAACGCGAACAGCACGACGAGGAACAGCCAGAAGAACTTGTTTTTCATGATCCGTTTCATCGCGTCACTCCTCTTCCTCTTCGGCGTGCGGGCTGGCGAGACTGCGCCAGAGCAGCACCGGGATGATCAGCGTGAACACGATCACTTCCTTGTAGGCGCTCGCCCAGAACGACGAGTACGACTCCAGCAGACCGACGAGGATCGAGCCGGCCGCCGCCAGCGGATAGCTGACGAGCCCGCCGATAATCGCCCCCACGAAGCCCTTCAGGCCGATCAGGAAGCCCGAGTCGTAGTAGATGGTGGTCAACGGCGCGACGAGAATGCCGCACAGCGCGCCAAGGCCCGCGGCGAGCGTGAACGCGAGCCGCCCTGCTTGCGTCGTGCCGATGCCGACGAGCCGCGCGCCGAGCCGGTTCACGGATGTCGCGCGCAATGCCTTGCCGGAGATCGAGCGGTCAAAGTACAGATACAGTGCGCCGATCAGCACGACCGCCGTGCCGACCACCCACAGGCTTTGTCCTGAAATCGACAGGCTGCCCAGGTTGAACGTCGCGTCCGAAAACGCGGTGGTGCGCGAGCCTTCCGCGCCGAACATCACGAGACCGAGGCCCACCATCGCGAAATGCACCGCCACTGCGACGATCAGCAGCAACAGCGTGGTCGCCTCGGCGATCGGCTCATACGCGAGCCGGTAAACAAACGGTCCCATCGGAATCACGATCAGGAGCGTCAACGCGATCTGCGCGATCATCGGCAGAGGGTGAAGGAAAACACCTTGCGTCAGCGCATAAACCGCAACCGGAAACAGCAGATACTTGCCGACCAGTACGGCCAGCGTGCGCGCCGCATGCCGGCGCCGTTCCGCGTGCCGCACGAATCCCACTACTTCGACGACGAAGCATGCCGCGCCCATCGCCATCAGCAGCCAGCAGGTGGCCGGAAACTTTTGGGTTTGCAACGCGGCGAGCGTGAGCGCGCCATACGAAACAAACTCGCCCTGCGGGATGAAGATCACCCGCGTCACGGAGAACACCAGCACCAGCGCGAGCGCGAGCAACGCGTAAATGGCGCCCGTCGTGATGCCGTCCTGCGCGAGGATCGCCGCAATTGATAGATCCATACTTCCTCGTCCTGAAGCGTCGAAATCGAAACTGGAAAAAGACGACCGCCGCGCCGGAGCACGGCGCGGCGGTCGGTGCCATTGTCATCGAACAGAATGGCAGTGCGGCGTCATGTGCCGCACTTCACGAGAGGCGCGTACCGCTTTCTATGAGTCGCTTTGTATTAGTCGTTCTGCAGCTTCCACTTGCCGTCGACGATCTCGACGATCACGCGTGCGCGCTTGTCGAGGCCGTTGTGGTCAGTCGTGGTCGTGTTCATGATGCCGTGCGAGACCGGCAGTTCCTTGATGCTTTCCAGCGCGCCGCGCAGTGCCACGCGGAATGCTTCGGTGCCCGGTTGAGCCGTCTTCAAAGCCTCCGGAATCGCACGTTGCAGCATCTGGCCGGCGTCCCATGCATGACCGCCGAAGGTCGCGACCGAACCCGCGCCGTAGGCTTTCTCGTACGCCGCCTTATAGGCCAGCGACGACTTCTTCACCGGATTCGACTCCGGCAATTGATCGGCGACGAGGATCGGACCGGCCGGCAGAATTTCGCCTTCGCAGTCCTTGGCGCACACGCGCAGGAAGTCGTTATTCGCGACGCCGTGCGTCTGATAAATCTTGCCCTTGTAGCCGCGCTCCTTAAGCGTCTTGGCCGGCAGCGCAGCCGGCGTGCCGGAGCCTGCGATCAGGACCGCGTCGGGATTCGCACCCATCGTCTTGAGCACCTGGCCCGTCACCGAAGCGTCGGTACGGTTGAAGCGCTCGTTCGTCACGATCTTCAGGTTGTGCGCAGCGGCTGCGGTTGTGAACACCTTGTTCCAGCTATCGCCGTAGGCATCCGCGAAGCCGATGAAGCCGACCGTCTTCACGCCGTGATGCTCCATGTACTCGGCAATGGCGTCGGCCATCAGGCTGTCGTTCTGCGGCGGTTTGAAGGCCCATGCGCGCTTCGCGTCCATCGGCGAGATGATCGCAGCGGAAGCCGCGAGCGAAATGACCGGCGTCTTGCCTTCTGATGCGGGATCGAGCATGGCCAGCGAATTCGGCGTGACGGTTGAGCCGATGATCGCGTCGACGTGATCTTCGTCGATCAGCTTGCGCGTGTTCTGCACGGCCTTGCCCGTATCGGACGCGTCATCGAGGATGATGTACTGCACCGTCTTGCCGCCGATCTCTTTCGGCAGCAACGCAATCGTGTTTTTCTCAGGAATCCCGAGCGATGCAGCCGGCCCCGTGGTCGACAGCGTCACGCCGATCTTCACCTGAGCGAACGCCGCGCCTGCACCGCACATCAATGCCATCGCGATGCCAGTCCGTACCCATTGCTTTGTCTTTGTCTTTGTCATTGCCATTGCAAGTCTCCAACGCTCCGAAGTGCGTATCTGTGATCCGACTCGTGGGTCGGGTGTCTGAATCTAGTTATAGGGTCCGGCTGTGCCAAGCATGGTTTTCCCTGCTCAACGAGATAGCCTTCGCCGCTTGTAGGTCACTCCCTGCTGCTGCGATTCCTGAAATGTCGTTTCCGAACTGGCGTGCACAAAACACTAACATGTTAGTAGTATTGCGTCGTGTCGCGCCGACGGTCAATAGACTGCAACCCAAATGCGGGTTTGTCCTGAAGCCGCACAACCACACTCGCGGCGTCGATACAGCGCTGCAAAAAGCAACCGAGGCAATAAAAAAGACGCGTCAACTGCACGCGTCTTTTTGTATGAGGTCGACTATTGCTTCGCCCTTGCTCAGTCGCCGGACAACTTCCACTTGCCGCCGACAATCTGCACCATCACGCGCGCCCGCTGATCGAGACCGGCATGGTCGTTCGCGCTCATGTTGAAGATGCCATGCGATGCAGGCAGATCTTTCGTGCCTTCGAGCGCGGCGCGCAGCGCTTCGCGGAACGCCGGCGTGCCGGGCTGCCCTTTCTTCAGCGCGAGAGGAATCGCGCGTTGCAGCAGCAGACCCGCGTCCCATGCGTGACCGCCGAAAGTCGACACCGAGCCCGCGCCATATGCGCCTTCGTACGCGCGCTTGTAGGCGAGCGCGCTCTTCTTCACCGGATTCGAATCGGGCAGTTGCTCCGCGACGAGCAGCGGGCCAGCCGGCAGATATGTACCCTCGCAGTCCTTGCCGCACACGCGCAGGAAGTCGTTATTCGCGACGCCGTGCGTCTGGTAGTACTTGCCCTTGTAACCACGCTCCCTGAGCGTTTTCTGCGGCAGCGCTGCGGGTGTGCCCGCGCCTGCGATCAGCACCGCGTCCGGGTTCTGCGACATGATCTTCAGCACCTGGCCCGTGACCGACGCGTCGTTGCGCGCGAAGCGTTCGTTCGCCACGACCTTGATCTTCGCGAGGTCGGCGGCCTTGCTGAATTCCTTGAACCAGCTCTCGCCGTAGCCGTCCGAGAAGCCGATGAACGCGACCGTCTTCACGCCCTGGTTGGACATGTGCTGCGCGATCGCGGTGGCCATCAGGATGTCGTTTTGCGGCGTCTTGAAGACCCACGCGCGCTTTGCGTCCATTGGCTCGACGATGCTTGCGGCAGCAGCCAGAGAGATAACCGGCGTGGTGTTTTCCGCGGCGACGTCCATCATGGCGAGCGAATTCGGCACGACGGTCGAGCCGATCATCGCGTCGACGTGATCTTCGCTGGTGAGCTTGCGGGCGTTCTTGACGGCTTGCGTGGAATCCGTCGCGTCGTCGAGCACGATGTAATCGATCTTCTGCCCGGCCACTTCCTTGGGCAGCAACGCGATGGTGTTTTTCTCCGGGATGCCGAGCGATGCGGCCGGGCCGGTTGCCGAGACAGTGACGCCGATTTTCACGTCCGCGAATACAGGGCCGCTCCATGCAGCCGAAACTCCGGTGGCGACCAATGCCGCGCTGATCCAACGCAATGCCGACTTCATCCCGCTCCTCTGTGCCCCGTTAAAACAATTCAAATTAAATTCGTGAATTAAATCCCGACCCAGCGGTCGGTGAATGAGGAGTGTAGCGGAGGCGAGCCGCACGCCGCAAGCGTTTTGACGGGCTGTGGCGTGGCAAATGAGCGAATCGTCGGCGACATAAAACGGTCACCGAGTTAGCAAAAGATTTGAATGGCGCTATTTGGAAAACAAAAATAAAAAGCGCTGTTGGATATCAATCCAACAGCGCTTTCGTGTGGGCACTTAGTGCCTCATGTCTCCTCGTTCTCCACCTGCAAATTCGTGGTGCATCAGAACTGCATGAAGGTTAAACGAGCACCCCCCATGCCACAACTAGCAATTACCCTAGTGGTGCAGTGCGGCACTAAATTGGGGCGCGTTTAAGCGCCGTTGCCGCAGGATACGTGAATAAGGGCTCAAGCGGTATCGACCGGTCATACTGCAAAGCAGCGCAATTAGATCGGACGCCGAAGTAATTCGATGCACTGCAACCGGACTGCACCGCTCAGGCGCGCAACGGACGAACGCGCGCGATGATCTCGCCCACGATCCCGCGCCGGAACGCGAGCACGCAGGCGATAAAGATCACGCCCGTCACGATCGTCACCGATTCGCCCAATGAGCGGAACCATTCGACGCCCGTCGTCGAAGCGAGCGCGCTGCCGATGTCGCCCAGCCGATCTTCAAGAGCCACGATCAGCGCCGCGCCGAGCAGCGGCCCGAACAGCGTGCCCATGCCGCCGACGAGCGTCATCAGCACGACGAGGCCCGACATCGTCCAATACGCATCGCTCAAAGTTTCGAAGCCTTGCACCACGACCTTCAGCGACCCTGCGAGTCCCGCAAGCCCCGCCGAGAGAATGAAGGCCAGCAACTTGAAGCGGTCGGTATCGTAGCCGAGCGACACGGCGCGCGGCTCGTTTTCCTTGATCGCGACGAGCACCTGACCGAACGGCGAATGCACGATCCGCACGATCAGCAGGAACGCGAGCACCATGATCGCCAGCACGACAAAGTACAGCGCGACGTCGGACGAAAGATCCAGCACGCCGAAAAGCTTGCCGCGCGGCACGCCTTGCAGACCGTCCTCGCCATGTGTGAACGGCGCTTGCAGGAACACGAAGTAGACCATTTGTGCGAGCGCGAGCGTCACCATCGCAAAGTAAATGCCCTGGCGGCGAATCGCGAAGATGCCGACGACAAACCCCAGCAGCGTCGCGCAAGCAGTGCCCGCAAGCACGCCGAGCTCGGGCGAAAAGCCGAGCGTCTGCATCGCATAACCGGTGACGTAACCTGCCGACGCGAGAAACATCGCGTGGCCGAACGACAGCAGCCCCGTGTATCCGATCAGCAGATTGAACGCGGCGGCGAAGAGCGCGAAGCACATCACCTTCATCACGAAGAGCGGATAGATGCCGAGCACGGGCACCGCGAGGAGCGCGAGCAGCAGCAGACCGTAGAGCAGTTTTCTCTGCATCATTTTTCCTTGCCGAAGAGACCCGCCGGACGCACCAGCAACACGAGCGCCATGATGACGAACACCACGGTCGCCGACGCCTCCGGATAGAACACGCGCGTCAGTCCTTCGATCACGCCGAGCATGAGGCCCGTGAGAATCGAGCCCATGATGGAACCCATTCCGCCGATCACCACGACCGCGAACACGGTGATGATCATCGGCTGGCCCATCAGCGGCGACACCTGGATGACGGGCGCGGCGAGCACGCCGGCAAACGCGGCGAGCGCGACGCCGAAGCCGTAGGTGAGCGTGATCATCAGCGGCACGTTGATGCCGAACGCCTCGACGAGCTTGGGGTTCTCCGTGCCCGCGCGCAGATAGGCGCCAAGCCGTGTCTTCTCGATCACGAACCACGTCGCGAAGCAGACGATGAGCGACGCCACGACGACCCACGCGCGATAATTCGGCAGGAACATGAAGCCGAGGTTGGTCGCGCCCGACAACGCCGATGGCACGTCGTAAGGCTGACCGGACGAGCCGTAGATGGAGCGGAACACGCCTTCCACGACGAGCGTCAGCCCGAACGTGAGCAACAGCCCGTACAGATGATCGAGCTTGTACAGCCAGCGCAGCATCGAGCGTTCTATCAGTACGCCGAACAGGCCGACGAGCAGCGGCGCGATGATCAGCATCGGCCAGTACGGCACGCCGAAGTACGAGAAACCCATCCACGCGAGCATCGCGCCGAGCATGAACAACGCGCCGTGCGCGAAGTTGATCACGTTCAGCAGGCCGAAGATCACCGCAAGGCCCAGACTCAGAATTGCGTAGAACGAGCCGTTCACGAGTCCGAGCAGCAACTGGCTCAGCATCGCGGGAAGCGGAATGCCAAAGATGTCCATTGAAGCCTTCACCTATCGTCAAGGCGAGATCGGTTGCGCACGATCGGGCCGGCACGCGAAGCGCGCATCACGCCGGCCGCGCGCGGCATATGAAGCGAAGCGAAGCGAACGGCTGACTGCCCACGCGGACAGCCAGCCGTCACAGTCAGGCCGTCAATCCGCGCTTATTTCCACAGCGCGCAGCGCGTTTCCGACTTCGTCGTGAACGCCTGCTCGCCCGGAATCGTCGCGGTGATCTTGTAGTAGTCCCACGGCTCTTTCGACTCAGCCGGCGTCTTCACCTGCATCAGGTACATGTCGTGGATCATGCTGCCGTCCTGACGGATGTAGCCCTTCGCATAGAAGTCGTCGATCTTCGTCTTCTTCAGTTGCGCCATGACTTTCTCGGAGTCGGTCGAGCCGACTGCCTGCACCGCTTTCAGGTAATTCATCGTCGCCGAATAGTCGGCGGCCTGCAGGCTCGACGGCATCTTGCGCATCTTGTCGAAGTAACGCTGCGCCCACTTGCGCGTGTTCGCGTCCTTGTTCCAGTACCAGCTATCGGTCAGCACGAGACCTTGTGTTGTTTCAAGACCGAGACTGTGCACGTCGTTGATGAACATCAGCAGCGCGGCGAGCTTCATGCTCTTCGTAATGCCGAATTCCTTCGCGGCCTTGATCGAGTTGATCGTGTCGCCGCCCGCATTGGCGAGACCGAGAACCTGCGCCTTCGACGACTGTGCCTGCAACAGGAACGACGAGAAATCCGACGCCGACAACGGATGACGCACCGCGCCCAGCACCTGGCCGCCGGTCGCCTTCACCACGTCCGACGTGTTCTTTTCAAGCGCTTTGCCGAACGCATAGTCGGCCGTCAGGAAGTACCACGACTTGCCGCCCTGCTTCACGACCGCTGAGCCGGTGCCTTTTGCGAGCGCCGTCGTGTCGTACGCATAGTGAATCGTGTACGGCGTGCATTGCTCGTTGGTCAGCGTGTCCGCGCCCGCGCCGATGCTGATGTACACCTTGTGCTTTTCACCGGCGACGGTGTTCATCGACAGGCCGGTTGCCGAGTTCGTGCCGCCGATCAGCAGATCGAGTCCCTCGCGATCCATCCATTCGCGTGCGCGCGATGCCGCGATGTCCGCCTTGTTCTGGTGATCCGCATACAGCACGGTGATCGGCTTGCCGTTGACCTTGCCGCCGAAATCGGCAACCGCCATGCGGATCGCCTCGAGGCCGCCCTGGCCGTCGATGTCCGCGTAAAGCCCCGACATGTCGGTGATGAAACCGATCTTCACTGCGTCGTCAGCCGCTTGCGCGCTACTCATCGTGATAGCGGCGCCGGCGGCGACCGCGAAACAAACTGAGGCAAGCCGCGCGAGTGGGTTCTTTTTCATTCGTGTCTCCTGGTTCTTCGCTTGTGGTTATCAGAGGCAGTTGGGCGCGCTCTCTACACGCCCAGCAAATCGTGCAGCACCGGCATCTTGCTTTCGAGTTCACTTGCCCCGAAGTGTTCGACGATCGTACCGTGCTCCATCACATAGAAGCGATCGGCAAGTGGCGCGGCAAAGCGGAAATTCTGTTCGACCATCACGATCGTGTAGCCGCGCGCCTTCAACGTGACGATCATGCGCGCGAGCGCCTGCACGATGACAGGCGCGAGCCCTTCGGAAATCTCGTCGAGCAGCAGCAGGCTCGCGCCGGTGCGCAGTATGCGCGCAACCGCGAGCATCTGCTGTTCGCCGCCTGAGAGCCGCGTGCCCTGGCTCATGCGGCGTTCCTGCAGATTCGGGAACATCGAATAGATTTCCTCGAGCGACATCATGTGCGCCTTGTCGCCGACAGGCGGCGGCAACAACAGATTTTCCTCGCACGAGAGGCTCGAAAAAATGCCGCGCTCTTCGGGACAATAGCCAATGCCGCAATGCGCGATGCGATGCGTGGGCAGATTGATCGTTTCACGTCCGCCGATGCGGATCGAGCCCGTGCGCCGACCCGTGAGTCCCATGATCGCGCGCAATGTCGTGGTGCGCCCCGCCCCGTTGCGTCCGAGCAGCGTGACAACCTCGCCGCGGTCCACGGTCAGATCGACGCCATGCAGGATGTGCGACTCGCCATACCAGGCCTGCAATCCCGTGATTTCGAGCGCGGGCGCGCCAGCGGCCTTGCCGCTCACCTCGAGGCTTTCGCGCTCGGCAATTGTGTTCATGCGTGGGCTCCGGCGAGCGCCGCGTCGGCGCTGCCCATATAGGCTTGCATCACGAGCGGATTCTTCGACACGTCGGCATACGTGCCCTCGGCGAGCACTTCGCCTCGTTGCAGCACGGTGATCGTGTCGGAGATGCCGGCAATCACGTTCATGTTGTGTTCGACCATCAGAATCGTGCGGCCGCTCGATACTTTCTTGATTAATGCCGTCACGCGATCGACGTCCTCGTGGCCCATGCCTTGCGTCGGCTCGTCGAGCAGCATGAGTTCGGGTTCCATCGCGAGCGTGGTGGCGATTTCCAGCGCGCGCTTGCGGCCGTATGAGAGTTCGACGGTCAGTACATCGGCGAAATCGGTCAGGCCCACTTGCGTGAGCAGGTCCATCGCCCGGTCGTCGAGTTGGCGCAGCGTGCGCTCGCTTTTCCAGAAATGAAAAGCCGTGCCGAGCGAGCGCTGCAAACCGATGCGCACATTCTGCAATGCCGTCAGATGCGGAAACACAGCGGAAATCTGGAACGAACGAATGATGCCGCGCCGCGCGATTTGCGCCGGCCGCTCTTTCGTAATGTCGACGCCGTTAAAGACGATCTGGCCGGCTGTCGGTTCGAGGAACTTGGTGAGCAGGTTGAAGCAGGTGGTCTTGCCTGCTCCATTGGGGCCGATCAGCGCATGGATCGAGCCACGGCGCACGCGCAGGTTCACGCCGTTCACGGCAATGAAGCCTTTGAACTCACGGGTGAGGCCGCGCGTTTCGAGAATCGTATCGCCGAGAATCATGTTCCCTTCCATACGGAGTTAGGCGAAGCACTACGAGCTTTCGCGCGAAGCCTTGCGCGACTTTTAATTTGGACGGCGGCACCCCGTGCACGCTCGTTGGCGTGCTGCACCAATCCGGACGGTAATCCCTGGGGCAACACGCAGCATGGCTGCCATTGTCGCGCCAATGATGCAGCGCATTCATTGGGATTTGCACTTAGTGGATGATGCGTGTGCGACCGCGCACGGCAGTCTCTCATTGGAGACAGGCGGCGTGTGGATGCACGCGACTGTGCTTGGAATGCGCGGCACGCATGGCGCGTGCCGCGATGCGAGATGTGTGTCAGGCTGCGGTCATCGAGACTGCCTTGCCTGCCTGCGCGGTCACGCTGCCGGCCACGCGCGCGCGGCGATCCTCGCGGATCATGTCGCTTGCGCGCTCCGCGATCATCAACGTAGGCGAGTTCGTGTTGCCCGATGTGATGGTAGGCATGACCGATGCGTCGACCACGCGCAGCCCATCCACCCCGATAACTCGTAGCCTGTTGTCGACGACCGCAGCGGGATCGTCGGTCGTGCCCATGCGGCATGTGCCGACAGGATGGAAGATCGTGGTGCCCACAAGCCCTGCCGCACGTTGCAGTTCTTCCTCGCTCTGATACTCGATACCCGGCAAGATTTCCCGCGGCTGGTAACGCGCGAGCGCAGGCGCGGCAGCAATGCGGCGCGTGAGACGCAACGCGTTCGCCGCCACATGGCGGTCATAATCCGTCGACAGATAGTTGGGCGCGATCAACGGCGGCGCCGACGAGTCCGCCGATTCGATATGAATGCTGCCGCGCGAAGTCGGCCGCAACTGACACACGGATGCCGTGAATGCATTGAACCGGTGCAGCGGTTCGCCGAAGCGATCGAGTGAAAGCGGCTGCACGTGATATTCGAGGTCGGGCCGCGCGAGCGAGCGATCGTCGGGATCGGACTTCGCGAACGCGCCCAGTTGCGACGGCGACATCGACATGGGGCCGCTTTGAAACAGCGCGTACTGCACGCCGATCATCAGCTTGCCCCACCAATGGGCGGACGCCGTGTTCAACGTGCGCACGCCGTCGACCTGATAAGCCATGCGCAGTTGCAAATGGTCCTGCAAGTTTTCGCCGACACCGCGCAGATCGTTGACGACTTCGATACCGAGGTTGTGCAGACGCGCGCCGTTACCAATGCCGGATAGCTCGAGCAATTGCGGCGAGTTCACCGCGCCCGAACTCAGTATGACTTCGCAGCGCGCTTTGGCCACGTAGTCGATCTCGTTGCCGCGATATTCGACGCCCGTGCAACGGCGTCCTTCGAATATGACGCGCTGCGTATGCGCGCCGGTGATGATCGTGAGATTCGGCCGCCTCATCGCGGGGCGCAAGAACGCTTTCGAAGCATTCCAGCGAATGCCGCGCTTCTGGTTGACGTCGAAGTAGCCGACTCCCGTGTTGTCGCCGCGATTGAAGTCGTCGGTGGCGGGAATGCCGGTTTCCTGCGCGGCCTTCGCGAACTCCTCGAGTATTTTCCATTTGAGGCGTTGCTTCTCGACGCGCCACGGACCGCCCGCGCCATGCGATTCGCTCGCACCCGCGTAGTGGTCCTCGCTGCGTTTGAAGACGGGCAGCACGGCGTCCCACGACCACGACGCGTCGTTGGTCACGCGTGCCCATTCGTCGTAATCCTCGCGCTGGCCGCGCATATAGATCATGCCGTTGATCGACGAACTGCCGCCGAGCACGCGGCCGCGCGGATACGAGAGCGCGCGGCCGTTTAGCCCCGGCTCGGCCTGCGTTTTATAAAGCCAGTCAGTGCGAGGATTGCCGATGCAGTAGAGATAGCCGACCGGAACATGAATCCAGTGATAGTCGTCCTTGCCGCCCGCTTCGAGCAACAGGACCTGCACGTCCGGATCTTCGGTCAGGCGATTGGCGAGCACGCAGCCCGCCGTCCCGGCGCCAACGATGATGTAGTCGAATTCGCCTTCGAGACGCCGCCCCGAAGACGCAGCTTGCGCGTGGCTCATCGTTCAGTCTCCTAATCATTTTTTGCCGACGGCTTCACGCCCGGCTTTATCGACACCTTCGGCGCGCGTCACGAGAAACGCGCGACGCACGCCGAAGGCCACAACCGTGAACCGCTTCCAACTACGTCGCGAACTACTTCGCGACCGGCATGGTGAACTCCGCGCCCTTCGCGATGCTGTCGGGCCAGCGCTGCATGATGCTCTTGTAGCGCGTGTAAAACCGCACGCCTTCCTCGCCGTACGCGTGATGATCGCCGAACAGCGACTTCTTCCAGCCGCCGAACGAATGCCACGCCATCGGCACGGGAATCGGCACGTTGATGCCGACCATGCCGATCTGGATCTGCCGCGAGAACGCGCGCGCGATGCCGCCGTCCGACGTGAACAACGACACGCCGTTGGCAAACTCATTCGCGTTGATCAGTTCCACCGCCGACGCGAAATCGGGCACGCGCACCACGCACAGCACCGGCCCGAAAATTTCCTCGCGATAGATCTTCATATCGGTCGACACATTGTCGAACAACGTGCCGCCGAGGAAGAAGCCTTTCTCGTGACCATCGACCTGATGACCGCGGCCATCGACGACGAGCTTCGCGCCTGCCGCGACGCCGGCTTCGATATAGCCGAGCACTTTCTCGCGATGCGCGGCCGTCACCAACGGTCCCATTTCGGCGGCCGCTTCCATGCCGTTCAGAATCTTCAGGCTCTTCACGCGAGGCGTGAGCCGCTCGACCAGCTCATCCGCGATATGGCCGACTGCCACCGCGACCGAGATTGCCATGCAGCGCTCGCCGGCCGAACCGTAGGCCGCGCCGATCAACGCGTCGACGGCCTGATCGAGGTCGGCGTCCGGCATCACGACGAGGTGATTCTTGGCACCGCCCAACGCCTGCACGCGCTTGCCGTGCCGCGTGCCTTCGCTGTGGATGTACTCGGCGATCGGCGTCGAGCCGACAAACGACACCGCGCTCACATCGGGATGCACGAGCAGCGCGTCGACCGCGACCTTGTCGCCGTGAACGACGTTGAACACGCCATCGGGCAAACCGGCCTCTTTGAGCAATTCGGCGATACGGTTCGATGCCGACGGATCGCGCTCCGACGGCTTCAGCACGAACGTATTGCCGCAGGCGATCGCGACGGGGAACATCCAGCACGGCACCATCATCGGAAAATTGAATGGCGTGATGCCGGCGACCACGCCGAGCGGCTGGCGCAGATTCCAGTTGTCGATGCCGCCGCCGATCTGGTCAGTGAAGTCCGTCTTCAACAGATTCGGAATGCCGCAGGCGAACTCGACCACTTCGATGCCGCGCATCACTTCGCCCTTCGCATCGGAAAACACCTTGCCGTGCTCACGCGTGATGAGTTCCGCGAGTTCGTCGTGATGGCGGTCGAGCAGTTCCTTGAACTTGAACAGCACGCGCGCGCGTTTGATCGGCGCCGTCTCGCTCCATGCGGGAAACGCGGCGTAGGCGGCGGCGACGGCCGCATCGACTTCGGCGACGCTACCGAGCGGCACGCGCGCGCTCACTTCGCCGAGCGCGGGATTGAAGACGTCGGCGAAACGGCCGCTCGTTCCGTCAATGGCCTTGCCGTTGATGAAATGCGTCAGCGCCCGCACGCCCGCGGCGCTGCGGACGGTTTCGTCCTGATATGTCTCGCTCATGTTCTGTCCTCTCGGTTGGGGACCATCGTTCGCGATGGTTTGCTGCCTATCTTCCGCCACAAAACGGCGTACTGGAATACGAGGTTACGGCGCTTGGTCGCGTGAAATCCAATGAGTAATGCTCAACTGCGCTATAAGCCGCGTTAATATCAGTGGATGGATCTCACTCTGCTACGCGCGTTCGTCACTGTGGCACGCGAGGGCAATCTCACGCGTGCCGCCGTGCAACTGCATCTCACGCAGCCGGCTGTCAGTCTGCAAATCAAGCATTTGCAGGAGACGCTCGGCGTCGCGCTGTTCACGCGGACCTCGCACGGGCTCTCGCTTACGCGCGACGGCCAGGCGCTGCTGCCGCACGCCGAACGCGCATTGGCTGCGGCAAGCGACGTGCAGCGCGCCGCGCAATCGCTGCGTCAGGAAGTGCGCGGACGCTTGCGCATCGGCACGATCCTCGATCCGGAGTTCCTGCGGCTCGGCGGCTTTCTGAAGCAACTGGTGGAGACGTGGCCGCACATCGAGACGGCTTTGCGGCACGGCATGTCGGGCTGGGTGCTCGACCAGGTTCGCGCAGGCGAGCTGGACGTCGGCTACTACATCGGCGTGCCGTCCGACGACGATACACGCGACGGTTCCGCGTTCCATACACTGACGCTCACGCACTTCCAGTACCGCGTGCTCGCGCCGGCCGGCTGGAAAGACCGCGTCAAAGGCGCGCGCGACTGGCGTTCGCTCGCCGCGTTTCCGTGGATCTGGACGCCGCCCGCGTCGGCGCATAACCGGCTGCTGTCCCGAGCGTTCGGCGAGGCGGGCGTCAAGCCGGTGAAGGTGGCCGAAGTGGACCAGGAGCCGTCGATGCTCGATCTCGTCAAGTCGGGCGTGGGCCTCACGCTCGCGCGCGACGCGATTGCGATCGCCGAGGCTCACGCGCATGCGCTGACCATCGTCGAAGGCATTACGGTGCCGACGCAACTGAGCTTTATCACGCTGGCCGAGCGCAAGGACGAGCCTGCGATAGCCGCCGCGTTGAAGCTGATCGAACTGCAGTGGACGACGTGAAAACCGCCTGAACTTGGGTCCGGTATTGGACCGCCGCGATATGAGCGGTTCTCATGACAGCGCGCGGGCACTCCCGCAAAGTAATCGAGTCCGACTGAAACCGCGGCGTCACGGAGTTTTTGTTAGATTGACGGTTCGCGCATGCGCCGGCCCTTCGTGCTGTCCCTGCTTTCCCGTTCCGACCGACTCTGTCTTCCCGGCAGCTTCGCCCCACTCACGACGAAGCCGCTTACCACCCTATTCCCGACAGGAGCCTGACATGGCACGCAACATCGAAATCAAAGCCCGCGCCCAGCATTTCGAACAGCTGCGCGAACGCGCGGCGCAGCTTGCGCCGGACGCGCCGCTGATCTTCCGCCAGCAGGATTTCTTCTACGACGTGCCGCGCGGACGTCTGAAGCTGCGCCAGTTCGACGACGGCACGCCCGCCGAACTGATCTTCTACCGGCGCGACGACCGCGACGGTCCGAAGGCGTCGTACTACACACGCAGTCCCGTGACGAACCCCGAAGCGATGCACTCGCTGCTTGCCACGGCGCTGACCACGCGCGGCATCGTCACCAAGGAACGGCATGTGTATCTGGCGGGGCGCACGCGCATTCATCTGGACCGCGTCGATGGCCTCGGCGATTTCGTCGAGCTGGAAGTGGTCCTCGCGCAAGACGATAACGAGGAAGACGGTCACGCGGAAGCGCATGCGATGTTCGCGAGTCTCGGCGTGCCGGAATCGGATCTGGTGGCGGTGGCTTATGTCGATCTGCTGACGAGCCCCGGCGGCGAGCCGAAGCAGGCCGCATAAAACGCGCGTATCGCCGCTCGAGCGCGGCTCACGCCGCAGCCGTTCCCGGCGACAGATGCGCAAGCGGCAACGGCCCGTTGCGCTTGAACGTCGTGAGCACGATGTTCGAGCGCACGCTGTCCACGCCGGGCACGCGCATCAGCTTTTTCATCACGAACGTGGACAGGTAATTCAGGTCGGGCGCGACGATGCGCAGCAGATAGTCGGCGTCGCCCACCACCGCGTGACATTCCAGCACTTCGGGCAACGCGTCGATCTGCTGCTGAAACTGCTCGATGATCGAATCGCCGTGATGCTTGAGCTTGAGGCTCGTAAAGGCCGTCACGCCCAGGCCGAGCTTTTCCGGCCGCAGCACGACGCGATAGCCGTCCACCACGCCGATCTGTTCCAGCCGCTGCAAGCGCCGCCCGATCTGCGACGGCGACAGCGGCACTTGCTCGGCAAGCTGCTGATGAGTCGCGCGGCCGAAGCGCTGAAGCACGTCCAGCAGCGCGAGGTCGAAGTGGTCGAGGTCTAGCATGGTGCAATTCCGCATTAAATAGCCGTTCAATGCGGGATTATTGCATGTGATCCCGACGATACGCCCAACGCCCGCTCATCCGACGGGCCGCTGCATGCCGCCGCCCCACCTCTCAGCGAGCCCGCCGCATCCGTGGAAAAATAAACGAAAGCGTCGGCATGGCGACGCAAACCGAGCACACGAGGTGACCCGATGATCCACAAACTGAGTTCCGAAGAACGCACCGCCGAACTCGCCCGCTTGCACGGCTGGCAACCCGCGACCGACCGCGATGCGATCCAGCGGCAGTTCGAGTTCGCCGATTTCAACGAAGCCTTCGGCTTCATGACGCGTGTCGCAATCAAAGCGCAGGAAATGGATCACCATCCCGAATGGTTCAACGTGTACAACAAGGTGCAGATCACGCTGTCGACGCATGAAGCAAATGGACTGACGAAGCGCGATATCGAACTGGCGCACTTTATCGAGACGATCACGGCACACACGCGCAACGCGGCCAACACGCAGAATTCGTCGTACTGAAAGGCCTTTGCAGGCAACCGCGGACGAAAACCTTCAGTTCTACAGGCTATTTTTAAGGCGCACGTAAGAATCCCACGCCTGGCGTGCATTGGCG
The DNA here is from genome assembly GCF_000172415.1 of Paraburkholderia graminis C4D1M. Lineage (GTDB taxonomy): Bacteria > Pseudomonadota > Gammaproteobacteria > Burkholderiales > Burkholderiaceae > Paraburkholderia > Paraburkholderia graminis. The sequence goes on along the minus strand of NZ_ABLD01000014.1, from coordinate 35,992 downwards.
TCCAAACGATCCCGCGATAGCGTGTTCCGACGCTGTACAATCAGGAGCGCATACGGCTTGGAGAGCGCGCTTGCCTCCTTGCACAGAACGAGTTCGTCTCCGCTCGAAGGTGAGCGGGCGCGCCAGAAGTTGATCGCGGCTTCGAGTTCCTGAATGCTGATCTCGGACATGGCTTCGATTACCCGGAGGGCGCGAGCGCGCTGCTCGATGACTGCGTGGTTGACTGCTTGGTGGCTTGGGCCGATCCGGCATGAGCACACACCGCGGTCCGCGTAGCAGATGTGTAAAGCAGGCGCCCCGGCGAACCGCTTGCCCGAACGCCTAAACCCATTGTAATTGAGCGAGATCCATGCGACTCCTTCTGATCGAAGATGACCGCCCCATCGCACGCGGCATCCAAAGCAGCCTCGAACAAGCCGGCTTCACCGTCGACATGGTCCACGACGGCATTTTCGCCGAACAGGCTCTCACCCAAAACCGTCACGAACTGGTGATTCTCGACCTCGGCTTGCCGGGCATCGACGGCATGACGCTGCTCGCGCGTTTCCGTCAGAGCAATCGCCATACGCCAGTGATCATCCTCACCGCGCGCGACGAACTGAACGACCGCGTCCAGGGCCTGAATTCCGGCGCGGACGACTACATGCTCAAGCCGTTCGAGCCGACCGAGCTCGAAGCGCGCATTCGCGCGGTGATGCGCCGCAGCGGTCCGCACGGCGACATGCCGCGTCCGGAAGTGTCGCTGGGCGGCGTGCGTCTGTCGGGCGTCGATCGGCGCATTTTCAACGACGACAAGCCCCTCGAACTGTCGCCGCGCGAATTCGCCGTGCTCGAAATGCTGCTGCTGCGCCACGGCCGCGTGGTCAGCAAAGCGCAACTGCAAGACCACCTCACGCATTTCGGCGGCGATCTCGGCGACACCGCGATCGAAGTCTATGTGCACCGCGTGCGCAAAAAGCTCGAGAGCTGCCGCGTCGAAATCGTTACGGTGCGCGGTTTCGGTTACCTGTTGCAGGAAATCCGTCAGGCCGCATAATCGTCGTGAAGGCCGCCACTCTGTCGCGGCCTGACGGCGCCGGGCCGGCGCGGCGCACTGCGTGCGCGAGTCGCCGGCATCCGGTGAAACTTCATGGCGCCTCGCGCCTGCCCTCTTCCCACGCGTTCGATCATGCCCCAGCCGGCCGCCAATAGTCTGCGCCGCACGCTGCTGCGGCGCCTAGCTGCTCCGCTTTCGCTGCTCGCGCTGATGAGCGGCCTGATCGCCTATTGGCTCGCGTGGCAGTACACGCAGCACGTGGTCGATCGCTCGCTTGCGGACCTCGCGACAGCCATCTCGAAGCAGATTCAGATTGCGGGCCCCGAAGCGCCCATTACCGTGCCGCCGCTCGCGCAAGCGATGTTTTCCGATCCCGTCGAGCATCTCGTCTATCGGATCAGCGATGGCGAAACCGAAATTGCCGGCGATGAAACGCTGCCGCTGCAAGGCACCAGCGTTCGGCGCATGCATTACGCGTATGTGTTCGAAACGCAGCATCAGGGCGTGACGGTGCGCGTCGCGCAGGTGAGGGTCGATCAGCCGGTGGGCAATCCGATCGTCGTCGAGGTCGGGCAGCCGGTGCATCACCGCTTCCGCATCGCCGCGGAATTTCTCGTGGCGATCATGATGCCGCTGTTGCTGCTGCTGCTCGCGGGCTGGGTGATCGTATGGCGAGTGGTGAATCAGCAGCTCAATCCGCTGACCGATCTCGCGGACTCGTTGAACCGGCAGACGCACACGTCGCTCGAACCGGTCGACGAGACCTATGTGCCCGTCGAAATCCGGCCGCTGACCGGCGCCGTCAATGCGCTGCTCGGCCGTCTCAAGACCGCGCTCGACGGCCAGCGCAAATTCATCGCCGATGCCGCGCATCAACTGCGCACGCCGCTCACGGCCGTCAAGCTGCACGCAGAGCAAGCGGCTGTCGCGCGCGATCCGCAACAGACGCTCGCCGCCGTGCGCGAGTTGCGTGCGGCCGCCGATCGCGCGGTGCGTCTGTCGAATCAGTTGCTGTCTCTCGCGCGCGCGGAACCGGCCGAGCAGGCCGCGCGCTTCGTCAATGTCGATATGGCCGCGCTCGCGTTCGATACCGGCGCGGAATGGGTGCCGCGCGCGTTGGCTTCGCACATCGACCTCGGTTTTCAGCGGCTCGACGATCCGGCCAACGATCATCCGTTGATCGCGCGCGGCAATCCGGTGCTGCTGCACGAAGTGATCGCGAATCTGCTGGATAACGCGCTGAAGTACGTGCCGCCTTCGCGCTTCGACGGTGGGCGCATTACGGTCACGGTGTCGCAAACCGTGATCGACGACGTGCGCATGGCCGAGATCGTCGTCGAAGACAATGGCGCGGGCGTGCCTCACACGCAGCAAGCCGACCTGTTCAAGCGGTTTTTCCGCGGCGACGGTCAGAGCGATGACGGCGTGGACGGCGGCGCCGGTCTCGGTCTCGCGATCGTTCACGACATCATGGCGCTGCATCACGGCAGCGTGCATTACGAAGACGCGCCCGAAGGCGGAGCGCGTTTCATCGTGCGTATTCCGGTCGTGGAAACGGCGCGGCCGGCACACGCTAACGACGACGCGCAAGACCACGAAAAAAAACCGGCGCACTCGGCGCCGGTCGATCTGTAGCGGTAACTTAGGTCTTCGCGCTGCGCGGGCGTCATTCACACGACGAACCGCGCAGCTCGCGCGCTGCTTCTCGCGTTACTTCTTCCTGGCCTTCTTCGCCGGGCTGGCCGACTTGGCAGACTTAACGGACTTTGCGGTTTTCGCAGCCTTGGCCGGCTTCGCCGCTTTAGCCGCGGCCTTGTCCTTCTCGGTCGGCGCGAGCATCGTGCCGCGGCATTTGCGCGAGCCGCAGCGGCATTCGTATTCCTTCTTGAGCTTCTTCGTCTGACGTGCGTCGATCACGAGACCGTAATCGTAGAAGATCTCCTCGCCCTCGGCGATGTCGCGCAGCGCATGCACGTACACGTGACCGTCGATCTCTTCCGCTTCGCAGTTCGGCGCGCACGAGTGGTTGATCCAGCGTGCGCTGTTGCCGCTCACCTTGCCGTCGATCACCTTGCCGCTATCGAGCGCAAAGTAGAACGTGTGATTCGGTTCGTCAGGATTATGCGGATGACGGCGCAACGCTTCTTTCCAGGAAATCCGCTCGCCCTTGTATTCGATTAGCCGCTCGCCGGCCGCAATCGGTTCGAGCGCAAACACGCCTTTGCCGTGCACACCGGAACGACGCACGGCGATCCTGCGTGAACTCATTGAATGAATCCTTGTGAAGAACTGGGGATGAAGTCCGGCAGCCGTCGGAAAAGCTCGCGTCTGACGCGCTGATTTTTTCTGGCGCTCATAGCAAACGCGGCGCCCTGCGAGCGCCGCGTCGACCTGCGACGCTTACGCGCCACAACCGGCATCCTACACGCTGAAGATGGCTTCGTTCAACCGTCAAAAACGTGGACCTCATGCGATCGTGCGTCACGCATGAGCCGCCTCATCTTTGTCCGAATGAAATCTCGCCGAACAGCGCCTTCTGATCGCGCGGTTGCGAGCGCCAGTACTGCGGCGGCGCTTCGACCGTCGCGCCGAGTTGCGCAGCGGCGTGCCACGGCCAGCGCGGGTTGTATAGCAGCGCACGAGCCAGCGCGATCAGATCGGCGTCGCCCTGTTCGATCAGTTGCTCCGCGTGAAACGGATCGGTGATGAGTCCGACGCCGATGGTCGTGAGCCCCGTCGCCTGTTTGACGGCCTTGGCGAACGGAATCTGATAGCCCGGCTCGAGCGGAATCTTCTGCAACGGCGAGACGCCGCCGGACGATACGTCGATCCAGTCGCAACCGCGCTTCTTCAACTCGTGTGCGAACGCGATGGTGTCTTCCAGCGACCAGCCGCCTTCGACCCAATCCGTTGCGGACACACGCACGCCGACCGGTTTGTCGGCGGGAAAAGACGCGCGCACGATGTCGAAGATCTCGAGCGGAAAACGCATGCGGTTTTCGAGCGAACCGCCGTAGTCGTCATCCCGTTGATTGGCGAGCGGCGAAAGAAACTGATGCAGCAAATAGCCGTGTGCGGCATGCACTTCGAGTGCGTCGATGCCGAGACGCGCGGCGCGCCGCGCGGACGCCGCAAACGCTTCGCGGATGCGATTCAGGCCAGGTGTGTCGAGCGCGAGCGGCGGCTCTTCGCCCGCTTTGTGCGGCAACGCCGACGGCGCATGCGGCAACCAGCCGCCCTGCGAGACCGGAATCAGCTGGCCGCCTTCCCACGGCGCATGACTCGACGCCTTGCGCCCGGCATGCGACAACTGCATCGTCACGTTGATGTGCGAGTGCTTGCGGATCGCGGCGAGCACGGGCGTGAGCGCGGCTTCGGTCGCGTCGTCCCACAAGCCCAGATCGCCCGGCGTGATGCGGCCGTCCGGTTCGACAGCCGTCGCCTCGATGCACAACATGCCGGCGCCGGACAACGCGAGACTGCCGAGGTGAATCATGTGCCACGCGGTGGCTTCGCCCCGTTCGGCGGAATACTGGCACATCGGCGACACGACGATGCGATTCGGAAGCGTCACGCTACGCAGCGTGAGTGGAGAAAATAGCGCGCTCATGGATCACCGCCCAGTAGAAAACCGAGAGCGAACGAGGATAGCACCGCGAGTCATTTGCTGCAGGCAGGCCACTTGTGGCCGCCGCTGAAGCGCTCGCTCAGGGCTGCGCCTGTACCTGATCGAGCCATTCGCCGAACATACGGCAAGCAGCCGCCTCCAGAGCTGGGCCGAATTGCGCGGTCTCGGCGCGCAATTGACGCGCGTCGATTCCATGCTCCACGAGTTCGCCCGCATTGCCGATCAGCCAGGGCTCGAAGCGATCCGTGCGGATCTCGGGATGACATTGCAACGCGAGCACATGGCTGCCCCACGTGAACGCCTGGTTTTCACACGCGCTCGTGGATGCGAGACGCGTCGCGTTCGCGGGAAGGTCGAAGGTATCGCCATGCCAATGCAGCATGGACGTATGCGCGCCATCCAGATGACGCACCGGCGATGCGCGGCCGGCCTCCGTCAGCGTGAGCGGTTCCCAGCCGAGCTCCGTATGGCCCGCGGGATACACTCGCGCGCCGAGCGCACGCGCGATCAGTTGCGCGCCGAGACAAATGCCGAGTGTGGGAAGCCCTGCTTCGATGCGTTTTTCGATCATCGAAAGCAGCGGCACGAGCGTGGGATAGCGCGCGTCGTCGGTGGCGCTGATCGGGCCGCCGAGCACCACCATCAACGATGACGTGACCGGGTTCGGCGCCTCGATGCGGGCAAAGCCGACGTCGAGATAACGCACGGGCCGCCCGCGTTCGCCGAGCACGAGTTCGAGACTGCCCAGATCCTCGAAGTGCACGTGGCGAATGGCCAGAACTTCCTGATTCATCAGCCTGTCACCTTCAGATTGACTGCGGACTGCCGCTGCGCGGCACCGAAAAAGCCGGCAGGCGGCAAACGCCGCCTGCTGTTGCCGGTTGCAGTGTAGCGGATTGGCAGCGAAGCAGCCGCCTTACTGGGCGAAGATCTTCCAGGTCTTTTTCTGCGTGGCGACGTCGGCGGTTTCATGCACGGCGCAATCCAGACGCAGATCCGTATCCGCCATGTTCAGATCGAGCAGCGCGCAATGATGCGGCGTTTTCTTCGGATTCTTGCTCGGCTCGAAATGCGTGCAGCTCAGGCACATGCGGTGCGGCGGAATGTTGCCCTGCGCTTCCAGTTGATGAACCGTCTTGAGCAGCGTGCGATAGAACAGGGCCTGCTCGTCGTCGCGCAACGTGCCCACAGCCTTGGCCAGAAAGTCAGGCCATTGCGCGGCGCGCTTCGCAGCCGTGCGGCCGCGAGTGGTCAGACGAACGGCGAGCGCGCGGCCGTCATCGAGAGCGCGGCGCTTTTCGACCAGTCCCTTGGTCTCGAGCGTACTGACCGCGTCGCTGGTGGTCGCGGCGGTCAGTGCCGTTTCGCGCGCGATTTCCCCGAGCCGCATCGGCCCCTTTCGTTGCATCAGCAAAACCAGGATTTCGCCCTGCGTGGGCGTGAGGCCAGCGCCTTCCGCCCATTCCCAAGCCTGGCTTCGCATCGCCGTGCTCAGTCGCAAGAGGCTGTGGGTGACTCGCCCGGTTGCCTGTTCTCCGTATACGCCTTCGCTCATAATCTTCGATTGGTTTATTTACAGCTTTTGTGCGGTGCCGGCCGTTGTTGCCGGGAACGCCCGTAGCCTGTGTGGGGTAGCCCCGCCCAAAACAGGACGAGACGGTCTCTAACTATCTCAAAAATTCACCGCCTTGCAAGCCGAAGCGGTTAAGACGACATTCTATGCGAGAGCGGCGAATCGTACAGCTAAGTTATCCAATGCAATCTGTGGATAACCGTGGGACAACATCAGGGATGACATGTGCGCCGATTCTTGATAAGCACCCGCGTCCACTTGTGAGTCCTTAAGTTGTCCTCGTTTACCGCCGGCCACGCACTGCTCACCGGCCTACTTATGGTTTACGCAGCGCCTTGACTTTGCAGGGAATTATTCAGTTGTCCACAGTCGGCGGCGATGCTTGTTAACTACTACTACGTTTGTATACGTACTTATTGGAAAAACCTTAAGGGCCCCGAACTGGAAAATTTTAACGACGAAAAAAAACCCGCGCAGGCGGGTTTTCTTACTGTTGAACACAAGCGACACCGTTCGGCCGATCACGCTCGCCACTTCAGACACTGTTGCCGGACAGCCTCATGCAGCGACTTTTCCTGTTCGACGACGCCTCTTAGCCACGTTGCATCGTTGATCTGACCGCGCGCAATCGCGCCGATCTCGGCAAGCGCATGGCCCGAGCCCAACGCGTCGCCGTGCGGCGCGATGAGATCGAGCGTCTCGAGAATGTCTTCCGAAATCGTCTTGCGCTCGCCTGTCTGCGGATTGATGCAGGTTCCGGCAAGACCGAAACGGCATGCCTCGAAGCGGTTGAACGTGTAGACGAGGTAGTCGTCTTCGTGCGGCGTGATCGGCTTGTCGAGCAGCAGATGGCGCGCAAGCGTCTGGATGTAGCAGGCAATCGCCGCGGCGCGATCGACGGAAAGCGGCGTATCCATCACGCGTACTTCGATGGTGCCGAAGCCCGGCTTCGGCCGGATGTCCCAGTAAAAATCCTTCATGCTGTTGACCACGCCCGTATGGACCATCTTCGAGAAATATTCCTCGAAGCTGTCCCACGTCAGCACGAACGGCGCGCGGCCCGATAGCGGAAACGCGAACACGGAATTCAGGCGTGCCGAATGAAAGCCGGTGTCCACGCCCTGCACGAACGGCGACGATGCGGACAACGCAATGAAATGCGGAATGAAGCGCGACATGGAATGCAGCAGGAACAGCGCGCTGTCCGGATCGGGGCAGCCGATGTGCACATGCTGGCCGAATACGGTGAACTGCTTCGCGAGATAGCCGTACAGCTCGGAAAGGTACTGAAAGCGCGGCGTATCCACGATCTGCCGCTCGCTCCATTGCTGGAAAGCATGCGTGCCGCCGCCGCACAGGCCGACGTTCAGATGATCGGCTGCGGAAACGAGCGTGTCGCGAATCTTGCGCAGATCGGCGAGCGCCTGTTCGTGGTTCGTGCAAATGCCGGTGGACAGCTCGATCATGCTCTCGGTGATTTCCGGCGTGATGTTGCCGGGGATCTTTTGATCCTTGACGAGGCGCAGCAGATCGGAGCCGGCTTTGGTCAGATCATAGTCGTGCGTATTGACGATCTGCATCTCGAGTTCGACACCGAAAGTGAACGGCTTCGAATCGATGAAGGGTTCGAGTGACATGGCGTCCCCTGAGTGAGGTCGGCCGGACGGTTGTCGTAAGCCCGGCCGTTTCTTGAAGCGAATAAATTTGAATAACGTGTGGCTTGCAGCGCGGAGCGCTCACGGTCGCTTACGAGCGCTTAACCGCTTACTCTTCGCGCCGCTCGGCGACCAGCGCGAGGCTGCGATAAACGAGCCACGGCCCGAGAATCTGCAGCACGACAATCGAACACATCATGATCGCCCGCAATTGCGGATCGAAATTCGGATACAGGTTGTACGTATCGTCGACGAGCAGATAAGCCAGCGCCGACATCGGCGAGAGCGACAAACCGAGCGCCATGCCCTGTTTCCAGTCCAGACCGCTCGGCTTTGCAAACGCAAGCACGCCGACGAGTTTCGCGACGAGACGCGCAACAATCAGGCCCAGCGCCGCAACGCCGCCGAGCGCAATGTCTTTCCATTCAAACGAAGTGAGCGTCAGCACGAACAGAATCACCGTGAGAAGCCAGCCGGCCGTGCCGAAATGCCGCGGCCACAACTGCGGCCGAGCCTCCAGATTCTTCACGATGATGCCGGCGGCGAGCAGCGCGAGAATGGTCGACAGCTTGAACAGATGCGCGACCGCGATGGCCACCAGAATCAGGCCGAATAGCGCAACGAACGAATGCTCGTCCTGCATGTTCAGCCGGCGATAAAAGAACGTGCAGGTGCGCGCGAGCAGATAGGCGAGCACGAGCGAGCCGACCAGCAGATAAAGCGGCTGCAGAATGGTCGCGAAAACATTGCCATACGCTTCCTGATGCAGCCAGCTCGACACGAGCTTTTCGATCACGACCGCATACATGCTGTTCAACGCGGTCAGCGTCAAAAGACGCTGCGTGACCTGACCTTCGGCGCGAAGCTCGGTCTTGAGCTGAATCACCATGGCCGGCGAAGTCGCCATCGCGATGGCGGCCAGCACGGTTGCAACCATCAGCGGCACGTTCAGAAACAGCAGCACGGGCAAAACGAGGGCGAAAGTCAAAGTGGCTTCCGCGACGCTCGACATCACGAGCCACGGATTACGACGGATCCAGCGCAGATCGAGCCGGCTGCCGAGTTCGAACAGCAGCAAGCCGAGCGCAACGTCGAGCAAGGGCCGCGCGGCTCTCGCCGATTCGGCATCGATCACGCCCGAGCCGGCCGCGCCGGCAATCAGACCGATGACCGCATAGCCCGAAATACGCGGCAAGCGCCACGCGCGATAGCACAACTCGCCGCACAAGCCCGCGGCGAGCAAGGCGAGACCAGCCCAAAAAATGGCGTCGGGTGAAAGCGGCCAGGCTGGAAAAAATGAAAACGCCGAATTCATCGTTATGGGTTCTCCTTTGCAGCAACGGCAGATCACATGAACCAGCATGAGCCGGCGCGAACACCGGCGAGCGGGTGGGCGCAAGACGCGGGCCACTGTCGCAATCGCTTCGCGTGATCCGCGTTGCGGGTTTTCAACGATCGGATGATTCGAACGCGCCGCAGTCGCAGGGAGCTCGGCGCATTCAGGGGTGCGGCCGTAGCAACCGGCTCGGCACGGTGAAAGAACGCCGTCGACGTTGAATCAGATTCTGATTGAACGGGACCGTTCCATTGCAGCGGGTACCGCAGGAGGCCAGGCACCACGCGGAAAAGAACGGCGATTGTGCCATAGCTTTTTTAGCTTCGACCGAAAAGACACGAACATGCAGGCAAAACGGTAAGAAAGTACTTCATCTTCGCGAGATGTGGAAAAAGCGACCGTTTTGAAGCTCGCGACGCCTGGATTGCTGGCTTGTTCCAGTACCCGTCGATGGAGTCTGCACCATCTACGTGTGCTTTTCAGGACAGCCGCTAGCACACGGGTTGAATGCGTCGCCCGATCTGTGCGGTGGCGCACGGTCCAGCTCGGGCCTTGCTGTTTACGTGTTTACTGTATGTATACGTAGTAGCAGTTAACAAGCAGCCCGCTTTTCTGTGGATAACCCCGGTTTACCGAAGCGAATCAGCGGATTGCAGACTTCATAACCGGATGCACAGCATGTGCGGCGACGCCGGGTAGTCGCGGGTAACTTTCGGCGAAATTCGACGGCGCTCGAGTTACCCCGTTTACGTCCACAACGGTTCCACATGAGTTGCGCTAGTAAACAACGTGGTTATCCACAATTTGCGGTGGATAACCGCGCTGCGCACCGCCAAGAGTTAACTGATGACGCCGCCTTGCCGCAAAGTGCGCAGCAGGAAGCGCGCAGGGTCGATGTCTTCGGCGAGATCGCGTTCGAGCGGCAACGGCTCGCCTTCGATCTGCGACGCGATCAGTTCCGCGCCAAGCGCCGCCCACACGAGACCGCGCGAGCCGTAGGCAAAGGCGCTGTAGAGACCGTCGACGCGCGGCAGATCGAGCGGCCACGCACCGCGCAGGCGTTGCGCGTTGTGTGCGGCGAGCGCTTCGTCGGCGAGGTTGCCGATCATCGGCATGCGGTCGCTTGTCACGCAGCGGAATGCGACGCGGCCGGTCAGCGCATGACCCGATGCCGCGGCATCGCCGCGCCCGACAACGCTCACGAACGCGGGCAGCATCTGCGCGACGCGCTCGATGTTTTCCAGATGACCGGCAGGACGAAGCGACGTTTGAGCGTCGTCGAGTTCGTAAGTCGCGCCCGTCAGCGTGACGCCGCCGGGCAGCGGTATCGCATAACCTTCGCCAATCACCGGCAACTCCAGCGACGGCGCCGCGCCCGGCGGCAGCAAAGTGAGCTGGCCGCGGATGCTGCGAGTCGGCGCGTGACGCAAACCGGCAATGCGCGCCGCGTCGTGAGCGTTGGCGACGATCACGACCGGCGCACGCGCGAGCACGTCGCCGGCCGCGTCGAATACCAGCCACTGATCGCCCGAGCGCTCGAGACGCGCGGCTTCGACGCCGAAGCGCCGCTCGAGCAAATCACCGGCGGCGGCGCATTGCGCGGCGCAAAGCGAGGCCGGGTCGATCCAGCCGCCGTGCGGGAAGAACCAGCCGCCGCGCGCGAGCGGTGTACCGGCGAGTTTTTGCGCGTCGTCGGCGGAGACCGGCGTGACGAATTCCGGCGGATAGCGCAGCGCGGCGATGGCTTCGCTCATCGCGTGGGCTTCGTCGGCGTTTTCGGCGATTTGCAGCAGACCCGAGCCGCCGCGCAGCGGCGCGTGGCCGAGCCGTTCGAGCGCCGTCCAGCGTCTTAGCGCGTATAAAAAGCCGGCGCGCGTGACGCGCGACGCGACGCTGTCGTCGCGCGAGATCATCGGGTGGAATACGCCGGCCGGATTGCCCGACGCGTCTTGCGCGACCGACGCATGCCGCTCCAGCAAAGTCACGCGCCAGCCGCGCGCGGCGAGCCGCTCGACCATCGCGCATCCCGCGAGACCGCCGCCGATCACGACCGCATGCCGTTCGCGAGGCGTGAGCGGTCCGAGCGATCCGAGCGCTCCGAGTGGTCCGAGTGGCGAGGGCGGCTCATGACGGCGCACGCGCCAGCGAGGCGCGAAGCGGCCGACCAGCATCGCGCGCTTCCAGCCGAAACCTTCGACCTTCCGATACTCGAAGCCGCATTGAGTCAGCGCCCGCTTGATGTCGCCGGCGCTCGTGTAAGTGGCGAAGGTCGCGCCGTCGTCCGCGAGCCGCGCAAGCGACTTGAAGATGGCGAGCGTCCAAAGCTCCGGATTTTTGGCCGGCGAGAAGCCGTCGAGGTAAAACGCGTCCGCGCGCAGCCTGAGATTCGGCAAGCTCTGCTCTGCGTCGCCGAAAACGAGTGTGAGAACCACGCGCCCGTCCTCGAATTCCAGCCGATGCGTGCCCGGCACGAGCATCGGCCAGTCGTTCGCGAGCGTGTCGGCGAGCGCGGCAATCGACGGATCGGCAATGGTCGCGGCGTACGCGCGGCGCAGATCGGCGAGCGCGAACGGATGCTTTTCCGTCGAGACGAAATGGAGCCGCTCGCAACGCGACGGGTCGGCGCGCCAGGCGGCCCACGTCGTGAGGAAGTTGATGCCCATGCCGAAGCCCGTCTCCAGCACCGTGAAAATGCGCCGGCCTTGCCAGCGCTCGGGCAGCGCATTGCCGCGCAAGAAAACATGGTCGGCCTGCTCGAGACCGCCGACGGCGCTGTGATAGATGTCGTCGTAGAGAGGCGAAAAAGGCGTGCCGTTGTCCCGGAACGAGAGGACGGCTGGGATCAGCGGATCGGTCATGCGCGACGCAAAGTGAGGCCCCAACAAGCGGGTCCAACGTTACCGCCAGCGCGCGCGGCTCGCCGGGCGGCGAAATAGACGCGCCGAGCGTTGGCAAAAACCAACGTCAAAGCCCCGTCCACACTGGGTTTCGGGCTTCTCAGCGAGGCCGGATCAGCAAAAAGTGCCGTTTCCTTGCTGTATCTGTTCCAAAACCGCGTAATTCTTCGAAACCCTTGTCCTGATTGGGTTTGCGCTGCGCTATCATAGCAAGCGCCGCGAAGGGAGCGGCAGCACGGCCGACGGACACTCGCTGTCCGGCGCTTTTGATCTGGAGGGGCTCCGGAGCCGTAGCTGCTCGACGGCGCGGCGCGCGCACGTATAATCGGCGCGTTCGCGCTGTTCGTGTCAACCTAAACTCAGAAAGGAACCTTAATGAACAAACAGGAACTGATCGACGCTGTCGCAGGACAGACGGGCGCCAGCAAGGCTCAAACCGGTGAAACGCTGGACACGTTGCTTGAAGTGATCAAGAAGTCTGTGTCGAAGGGCGACGCGGTCCAGTTGATCGGCTTCGGCAGCTTTGGTTCGGGCAAGCGCGCAGCGCGTACAGGTCGCAACCCGAAGACGGGCGAAACCATCAAGATTCCGGCCGCAAAGACCGTCAAGTTCACGGCAGGCAAGGCGTTCAAAGACGCAGTCAACAAGCGCTAAGCAGATTACTGCCAGGCAGTTGACACCCGCCAACGGCGGGTTTTTTTTCGTCTTTTGCGTTTGGAGGGGGCGCGCCGCGGCGGGAGTTTGCGGCGCGCGTGGTTGCTACTGTCGACGCAGTTGAAAGAGCCGCTTAGTCGTGGCGATGTGCTGTTCCGCCGTGGCCGTGGCCATCGTGATCATGGTCGTCGTGGCCGTGATCATGATCATGATGATGACCGTGATCATGTCCGTCATGATCATGATCGTCGTCGAAGTCCCACGCCGGAAACGGATCGGCGAACTGTTGCCAGCCTTGCGGTCCCACTGCGTACTCGTCGTCGGTCAGCAGGCACGCGTCGAACTTCGCCGACCACAGCGCCGCGTCGATGCCGACGCCGATCATGGCCAATTCCTGGCGACGGTCGCCAGTGCTGACATCGTCCGGCGCGCCATACCAGTCGGCGGCAATTTCGGCGGCTAGCTCGTCATCGGCATCGGGCCATTCGCTGCGGTCCTGAGCCGCCCACCACATGCCTGCGGGACCGTGCCGGCAAGCGCCGCCCGCCTGCGACAGCGAACCGGCGATGTCGTTACGCGTCGCGAGCCAGAAGAAACCCTTGCTGCGCAAGACGCCCTTCCACTCCTCGTGCAGCAACGCCCACAGCCGCTCCGGATGGAATGGACGGCGCGCGCGATAAACGAAGCTGCCAATGCCGAACTCGTCGGCTTCGCTGCGATGGCCGTGGCCGCGTTCGTCTACGTGCTTCTCGGTCTGGTTGAGCAACGCGATCGCGCCGGGAGCGTTCGCCGTCTCGTCGAAATCGAAGCGGTCGGTGTTCACGATCTGTTCGAGCGGCACGGCGCCGAAGCGGCTCACCACTTGCACCGCGCGCGGGTTGATGCGCGCGAGGATGCGTTGCAGGCGCGTCAGCTCGTCGGCGGTCACGAGGTCGGCCTTGTTCACGACCAGCACGTCGCAGAACTCGACCTGCTCGATCAGCAGTTCCACGAGAGTCCGGTCGTCTTCGTCGCTCGCGGCGATGCCGCGTTCGGCGAGCGCATCCGCGGAGCCGTAGTCGTGCAGAAAACTGGCTGCGTCGACCACCGTGACCATCGTGTCGAGCCGCGCGAGCTCGGCGAGCGGCGCGCCGTCATCGTCATCGTCGGCGAAGGCAAAAGTCTCGGCGATCGGCATGGGTTCCGCCACACCGGCCGACTCGATCAGTATCGCGTCGAAGCGCTTTTCGGCAGCCAGCCGTTTCACCTGGGCGGGCAGATCGTCGCGCAGCGTGCAGCAGACACAGCCGTTCGATAGTTCGACCAGGTTTTCTTCGCTAGGCGACAGCGCGGCCGGATCGCGCACGAGCGTCGCGTCGATCTTGACGGCGGCGAGATCGTCGACGATCGCGGCGACGCGCAAGCCGGCGCGATTCGCGAGGATGTGATTCAGGAGCGTGGTCTTGCCGGCGCCCAGAAAACCGGAGAGCACGGTGACGGGCAGTGGCGGCTGGTTCATCGCAGTACGAAAATCGGGAGGATTGGAAGGCGTGCCGGGCGCCGCATTGCTGCGCGAGTCTAGCCGCGGTCCAGCGGACGCTCGAGCGCCGGCGGCAGCACGAAGCCGCATTGTGCATCAAATCGGAAACGGCGAGCGGTCGATCAGCGTGACGCCGGCATCAGGTTCCACTTGCGTAGAATTGCGGCGATCTGTTGAGCGTACTTGTCGCGCAGTGCGGGCGTCTCGGAGTGATAAGCGCCGATGGCTTGCCATGTATTGCCGTACTTGTTCATCTGCCGGCGCAGATGCCACGCGGCGATGTACACGTTCTTGCAGGGCTCCATCAGCGTGCCTTGCGAGATCCCGTATTGCGCGAGCGTGGGCAGATGAATCGAGTTGATCTGCATTACGCCGTAGTCGGTCGAGCCGTTTGCATTTTTGTGCTGCGCGTCCGGACGGTTATGCGACTCCTGCCAGGCGATCGCACGCAGAATCAGCGGGTTCACTTTCTGATATTTCGCGGCTTCGTCGAAGCAATCGGCGCGTGCCGTCCCGGCCGAAGCCAAGATGGTAATTCCTGCCAGAAAGGTGACGAAGCTTCGTTTCATCGGTCAAGACGACTGGGGCAGACCGCAAGGGTAAGGGATCGTAAGGGCTCGTATCAGCCATTGTTCAGCCGGGACTAGCCGGTAAGCGCAATCTGGCCGGGGCATTGACGGAAGATGCGGGAAAACCCGTGTTCGCAACGGCGATCCGACGGCTTTAACGGCTCGTATGATACCGGCAGGCCGTGACCCGTCAAGTTGGCTAACAGACATAAGAGCGCGGAAACACTAGGTTTTCTTGCCGCTTTCAGTCCGCAGTGCTTTCGCTTTCAAGGCCCGCCGAGCGGGCCCGAACGTTTAGGGAAACTCACTGAGGCTTTCCTTTTGTGACAAATCCGACATGAAAAACTGTTACTGTTCCTTCTTTTCGGACATCGGATGGCCAGCATTTTAGGGCGGCTTTCGCCCACCTGGCCCGCCGGCAGACCGACCGGCGGTTTGCTCCCCTGTCCGCGCTGCATGACCGCCGGCGGCCTGCGCTGCCGGCATCGACATTACATTCCATGAGAAGAAATCGTATGGCTTTGCGTCGCGTCGCAACGGCGTTGTTGTTGGCTGGCTTGATCACTGCGCAGACCGCACAGGCGCAGGTGACATTGAACTTCGTCAACGCCGATATCGACCAGGTCGCGAAGGCGATCGGCGCGGCGACCGGCAAGACAATCATCGTCGACCCACGAGTCAAAGGTCAGTTGAATCTCGTGTCGGAAAACGCGGTGCCCGAGGATCAGGCGCTGAAGACGTTGCAATCCGCGTTGCGCATGCAGGGCTTCGCGCTCGTCCAGGATCACGGCGTACTGAAAGTCGTGCCCGAGGCCGACGCCAAACTGCAAGGCGTGCCGACCTACGTTGGCAATTCGCCGAGCGCGCGCGGCGACCAGGTGGTCACGCAAGTGTTCGTGCTGAAGAACGAATCGGCGAATAACCTGTTGCCGGTGCTGCGTCCGCTGATCTCGCCGAACAATACCGTGGCCGCTTATCCGGCCAACAACACGATCGTCGTCACCGACTACGCGGACAACGTGCGCCGTATCGCGCAGATCATCGCCGGTGTGGATACGGCGGCCGGTCAGTCGGTGTCCGTCGTACAACTGAAGAATGCAAACGCGCTCGACATTGCCACGCAACTGAACAAGATGCTGGACCCGGGCGCGATCGGCAGCACGGACGCCACGCTGAAAGTGTCGATCACGGCGGACCCGCGCACGAACTCGCTGCTGATCCGCGCGTCGAACGGCGCGCGTCTGGCCGCCGCGAGAACGCTCGCGCGCGAACTCGACGCGCCGACCAGCATGCCGGGCAACATGCACGTGGTACCGCTGCGCAACGCCGAGGCAACCAAGCTCGCGAAGACCTTGCGCGGCATGCTCGGCAAGGGCGGCGAAGGCGGCTCGGCGGGCGGCGGCAACGACGCCAACGCGTTCAACCAGAATGGCGGCGGTGGCGGAATTGGCGGCAACAATTCGACGGGCACTTCGGGCACGCCGCCGCTGCCCTCGGGCGGACTGAACAACAGTTCGTTGTCCTCGCCGATGGGTGGCGGCGGCGGCGCGGGCGGCTACGGCGCGAACGGCGGCGGTCAATCCGGCGGCCTGCTTGGCGGCGACAAGGACAAGAACGAGGACAATCAGCCGGGCGGCATGATCCAGGCGGACTCGGCGACGAACTCGCTGATCATCACAGCGTCGGAGCCGGTTTACCGCAATCTGCGCGCGGTGATCGACCAGCTCGACGCGCGCCGCGCGCAGGTCTACATCGAGGCGCTCATCGTCGAGCTGAACTCGAACACGAGCGGCAACCTCGGCATTCAATGGCAGGTCGCGAACAACTCGATTTTTGCCGGCACGAACCTCGCCACGGGTTCGAGCAACAGCATCATCAACCTGACGGCGGCTGCTGCGGCGGCGGGCGCAGCGGGCGCGACCGGCGGTCTCGCCAACGCGCTCGGCTCAGGTGTTCAGCAGGGCTTGAACGTCGGCTGGATTCACAACATGTTCGGCGTGCAGGGACTCGGCGCGTTGCTTCAGGCGCTGTCGCAGACCGCGGACGCCAACGTGCTGTCCACGCCTAACCTGATCACGCTCGACAACGAGGAAGCGAAGATCGTCGTCGGTACGAACATACCGATTCAGACCGGTTCGTATTCGAATCTGACGAGCGGCAACGCGAGTTCGGCGTTCAACACGTACGACCGCGTGGATGTCGGCCTGACGCTGCACGTCAAACCGCAAATCACCGACGGCGGCATCCTCAAGCTTCAGCTTTACACTGAAGATTCCGCCATCGTGAACGGCACGACCAACGCGACGACCAACCCGGCCGGCCCGCAGTTCACCAAGCGCTCGATCCAGTCGACCGTGCTCGCCGACAACGGCGAAATCATCGTGCTCGGCGGCCTGATGCAGGACAACTACCAGGTCAGCAACAGCAAGGTGCCACTGCTTGGCGACATCCCGTGGATCGGTCAGTTGTTCCGTTCCGAGCAGAAGAACCGCAACAAGACGAACCTGATGGTGTTCCTGCGTCCGGTCATCATCGGCGATCGCGATACCGCGCAGGCTGTCACGTCGAATCGCTACGACTATATTCAAGGTGTGCAGGGCGCGTATCGTCAGGACAACAATCTGATGAAGGACAACGACGATCCGGTGGTTCCGCCGAAGCCCGTCGGCCCGAGCCAGGGCGGTTCGACGTTGAACCTGTTCGACCTCGACCAGATGCGCCGTCAGCAGATGCAGCCGCCGCAGCAGCAAACTCAGCCGGGCTCGGCCGCGCCGACAACGCCGCCCGCCACGAACGGCGCTGTGCAAAGTAATCCGGTGCCGGTCGCACCGTCCACCGTATCGCCAGGAGCCAAGCCGTGAGTACGCCGTCCATGCCGCCGTCAGCCTCAACGTCGCCGGCATCGTCGCGAGCCGCCGAGATTGCCTCGGCGGCGATGACAGAGCAAGCGGACCACGCCGAACGCGCGGCGCCGTCGGCGATTGCCGCGCGGCTCGTGCCCTACGGCTTCGCGCGCAGCGGCCAGATTCTGGTCGCGCATCAGCACGCCGACAGCCTCGAAGTCTGGATCAGCGAGCGCACCAGCGAGGCCGCGCTCGCCGAAGTCGCACGCAACTTCGGCGCGGTGTCGGTGGTGCGTCTTCCCGCCGACGAACTCGCGCAAGCGATCAACCAGGCCTACGCGCGCCAGGACGGCAGCGCGGCTCAGGTGGTCGGCGAAGTGGAAGGCGAAGTCGACCTCTCGCGACTGATGCAGGACATTCCCGAAGTGGAAGACCTGCTGGAATCGGAAGACGACGCGCCGATCATCCGCATGATCAACGCGCTGCTCACGCAGGCCGCGCGCGAGCACGCGTCGGATATTCACATCGAGCCGTTCGAGACTTCTTCTGTGGTGCGTTTTCGCGTCGACGGCACGCTGCGCGATGTCGTGCGTCCGAAAAAAGCGCTGCATGGCGCGCTGATTTCGCGGATCAAGATCATGGCGCAGCTCGACATTGCCGAGAAACGTCTGCCGCAAGATGGCCGCATCACGCTGCGCGTGGGCGGTCGTCCGGTCGACGTGCGGGTGTCCACGCTGCCGACAGGTCACGGCGAGCGCGCCGTGCTGCGTCTGCTGGAAAAAGACGCGTCGCGCCTGAATCTCGAAGCGCTCGGCATGGGCGCGGACACGCTCGTCAAGTTCGACAAGCTGATCGGCCGGCCGCACGGCATCGTGCTCGTGACGGGCCCGACGGGCTCGGGCAAGACGACCACGCTGTATGCGTCGATGTCGCGGCTCGAAACCGCGACCACCAACATCATGACGGTCGAAGACCCGATCGAATACGACCTGTCGGGCATCGGCCAGACGCAGGTGAACGAGCGGATCGGCATGACCTTCGCGCGCGCGCTGCGCTCGATTCTGCGGCAGGACCCGGACATCATCATGATCGGTGAAATCCGCGACCTCGAAACCGCGCAGATCGCCGTGCAGGCTTCGCTCACCGGCCACCTCGTGCTGGCGACGCTGCATACCAACGACGCCGCCTCCGCCGTCACGCGTCTGACCGACATGGGCGTCGAGCCGTATCTGCTGGCGTCGTCGTTGCTCGGTGTGCTGGCGCAGCGGCTCGTGCGGCGGCTGTGCCCGGTATGCCGCGAAAAGCGTGTCGAGGAAGACGGGCGCGTGCATTGGCATCCGGTCGGCTGCGACAAGTGCGGTCAATCGGGCTATGCGGGCCGGCGCGGCGTGTATGAACTGCTGCTTATCGACGACGAAATCCGCGCGCTGATTCACCGCAATGCATCGGACGCCGAAATTCTCACGGCCGGCCGCGCGCAAGGCATGCGCACACTGCGCGAGGACGCGGATCGCTGGCTCGCTTCCGGGCTGACGTCGCTTGAAGAAGTGATTCGCGTGACGGGCGGAGCTTAAGCGCATGCCGGCATTTCGTTTCGAAGCGATCGACGCGGCGGGCAAGGCGCAAAAAGGCGTGCTCGACGCGGACAGCGCGCGCGGCGCGCGCACCAATCTGCGTTCGCAAGGACTCACGCCGCTCGTCGTCGAGCCGGCCGCCACGCGCACGCGCGGCGAGCGCAATCAGCGTCTTTCATTGGGACGGCGGCTGTCGCAGCGCGAGCAGGCCATTCTCACGCGGCAACTGGCGAGCCTGCTGATTGCCGGCTTGCCGCTCGACGAAGCGCTCGCCGTTTTGACGGAGCAATCGGAGCGCGACTACATCCGCGAATTGATGGCGGCGATTCGCGCCGAGGTGCTCGGCGGCCATTCGCTCGCGAATGCGCTCACGCAGCATCCGAAAGACTTTCCGGAGATCTATCGCGCGCTGGTCGCGGCCGGCGAACATACCGGCAAGCTCGGCCTGGTGTTATCGCGGCTCGCGGACTACATCGAGCAACGCAACGCGCTTAAGCAGAAGATCGTGCTGGCGTTCACTTACCCGACGATCGTCACGATCATCGCGTTCGGCATCGTCACGTTTTTGCTGAGCTATGTGGTGCCGCAGGTGGTCAACGTGTTCGCGAGCACCAAGCAGCAACTGCCCTTCCTCACGATCATGATGATGGCGCTCTCCGGCTTCGTGCGGAACTGGTGGTGGGCCGTGCTGATCGCGGTCGCGGTGCTGTTCTATGTGGTGCGTTCGACGCTCAGACAAGCCGGCCCGCGCTTCGCGTTCGACCGGTGGCTGCTCACCGCGCCGCTCCTCGGCAAACTCGTGCGCGGCTACAACACCGTGCGCTTCGCGAGCACGCTCGGCATTCTGACGGCGGCCGGCGTGCCGATTCTGCGTGCGCTGCAAGCCGCCGCTGAAACGCTCAGCAACACCGCGATGCGCGGCAACATCGACGATGCGATCGTGCGTGTGCGCGAAGGCACGTCGCTGTCACGCGCGCTCGGCAATACGAAGACGTTCCCGCCGGTGCTGGTTCACCTGATCCGTTCCGGCGAAGCGACCGGCGACGTCACGACGATGCTCGACCGTGCCGCCGACGGCGAAGCGCGCGAGCTCGAGCGCCGCACGATGTTCCTGACGAGTCTGCTGGAGCCGCTGCTGATTCTGGCGATGGGCGGCGTGGTGCTGGTGATCGTACTGGCGGTGATGCTGCCGATCATCGAGTTGAATAATCTGGTGCAGTGAGGCGTGGAATGCCGCGGCGCGATTGCACAGCGGCGTGATGGCTGAACCTGGCGACCAAGCTTAACGCACGTAGATAGTAGGACCCGCGGCGTTCGCCGGCAGGAATACTTCGGAATGCGCGCCATTGCGGTCGATCACGATGGAGCGGGCGCGGACTTCGGAGAGTTTGGCGCCTTGCATCAGCGTGCTGCCGAGCGACACCGCACGCGGCGGCTCGCCACCCACGCTGACGATGGCCGCGGCGCCTTGGGTCAGCGCGAGAATGCCGAACAGATGCACGTCCTGGTTGACCGTGCGCGTGAGCTGTCCGCCGAACAGCGTGGCGGCCTGATCGGTCGAGACCTGCGCGTGCGCGGCGGCTGCGGGCACCGGCGCACCGGACATCGCGGTGAGTGTGATGGTCCAGTAGGTCAGCGTCGCGCAGAACACGGCGAAGAGCGCGAGCGACAGAAGGCGGATTTGGAGTGCGTTCATGCGCACATTGTACGGACTATTGTGAAAATTGCGTTGGGTTGAAACCCTTCAACTGCATGACATTAAAATGACCGGCCGGGCGCGTTCAATGGCACCGCGAGTGCCAGAGCACCGAGTCCGCCCAGTCGATAATTCACCTGAAAAGAGGTAGCAAGCTATGCAACTGTCGACCATTCGCCGCACAGCAATTGCGGGTTCGCGCAGCCGTCGTCAACGCGGCTTTACGCTGATCGAAATCATGGTCGTGATCGCGATTCTCGGCATCCTGGCCGCGTTGATCGTGCCGAAAATCATGAGCCGTCCCGACGAAGCGCGGCGCGTCGCCGCGAAGCAGGACATCGGCACCGTGATGCAGGCGCTCAAGCTTTATCGTTTGGACAACGGCCGTTATCCGACGCAGGAGCAAGGTCTGCGCGCGCTGATCGAAAAGCCCGCGACGGACCCCGTGCCGAACAACTGGAAAGACGGCGGCTATCTGGAACGTTTGCCGAATGATCCGTGGGGCAACGGCTATCAATATCTGAACCCCGGCGTGCACGGCGAAATCGACGTCTTCAGCTACGGCGCGGACGGCAAGGCAGGCGGCGAAGGCAATGACGCCGACGTGGGCTCGTGGCAATAGACGATAGCAACGCACGTGTCGCAACGAACCCGCCGCCCCGCGCGGCGGGCGCGGCGTTGCGCGCGCGCGGCCTGCGCCGGCATCAGGCGGGTTTCACGCTGCTGGAAATGATGGTGGTGCTGGTGATTGCAGGCTTGCTGGTCTCACTGACCGCGTTGACGATGACGCGCAATCCGCGCACCGACCTGAACGAGGAAGCACAGCGTCTCGCGCTGCTGTTCGAATCGGCCGGCGACGAAGCGCAGGTGCGCGCGCGTCCGATCGCGTGGCAACCGTTCGACGGCGGCTTTCGTTTCGACTTGCGCACCGAGGACGGCTGGCGTCCGCTGCGCGACGATCTGCTCAAGCCGCGTCAGTGGGAAGGCGGCGTGAGCGGCGTGACGATCGACTATCCGGGCTCGAATTCGAAGGCGAATCGCGTCGTGTTCGGCACCGAGGCGATCGACGTGCCCGTGCGCGTCACGCTGTTTTCCGCCGCGGGCAGCGCGACGATCGTCGGCACCGGCAATGGCCGCTACGAGGTGCACTGACATGCGCCATCGCAGCAGCAGCAGTAGCAGAAGCAGCAGCAGCAGCACGGCGGCTCGCCGGGCCGTCCACCGCGAGCGCGGTTTCACGATGATCGAAGTGCTGGTCGCGCTCGCGATCATCGCCGTCGCGCTTGCCGCATCGCTGCGCGCGGTCGGCTCACTCGCGACCGGCGAGGCCGATCTTCATCGGCGCTTGCTGGCCGGCTGGAGCGCGGATAACACGCTCGCGCAATTGCGCCTCACGCATGCATGGCCGAATGTCGGCTCGACGAGTTTCGATTGCTCGCAAGGAAATTTGCAGTTGATCTGTACCGAGCAAGTGTCGGCGACGCCGAATCCGGTGTTTCGTCGCGTGGAAGTGATGGTGACGATGCCCGGGCGCTCCGGCAATCTCGCCCAGATGGTCACGGTGGTCGCGAATGAAACGAATCGTTCGCTCTGAGCGCCGCCGCGAGCGCACCGGCCGCCGCCGCTCTCGCGCGGGCGTGCATGGCTTCACGCTGATCGAACTGCTCGTCGCGATCGCGATCATGGCGGTGATCGCGGTGCTGTCGTGGCGCGGGCTCGACCAGATCATCCGCGGCCGGCAGACCATTACGAACGCGATGGAAGACGAGCGCGTGTTCGCGCAACTGTTCGACCAGATGCGCATCGACGCGCGTCAGGCCGCTTCCGACGACGAATCCGGTCAGCCGGCGGTGTCGCTCCTCGGCGGCGCATTGCAGATCGTGCGGCAGATGAGCTTGCCCGGCTCCGCGCCGCGCTTGCAGGTCGTGCGTTACCGCGTCACCGAAGGCCGCGTGATCCGCTATGCGTCTCCGCCGCTTGCCAGCGTCGGCGATCTGCGCGCGGCGTCGCGCGGCAGCGAAGGCGAAGGCTGGTCGGCCGTGCCGTTGATGGGCGGCGTCGGCGCAATTTCGGCGCGGCTCTATGTGCCGCGCGTCGGCTGGACCACGCAGATGAAGGACGTGCAAGGCGCGATCACCGAGGCCGACAACAATCTCAAGGTGCCGCAGCTTGGCAATGCTCCGCTGCCGCGCTCCGTGACGGGGCTCGAAGTGAGCGTGGGCGCGAAGTCGCTCGCACGGCCCATCACGCGCGTTTTTTTGATTGGGGAATGAGATGAGATTGTTCTCCTTCAGCGCGGGACGCTCGACGGGTTCTTTGTGTGTAACGCGCGGCTCGCGTAACGCACGGCACACCCATTCCACCCATCAGCGCGGCGCGGCCATCATCAGCGCGTTGCTCGTCGTTGCGCTCTCGGCGATTCTCGTCTCCGGCATGTTGTGGCGTCAGCAAGTGCAGATCCGCCGGATCGAGAACCAGCGTCTGCTCGCGCAGGCGCAATGGGTTGCGCGCGGCGCGCTCGACTGGACGCGTCTGATTCTTCGCTCCGAAGGCGATACGTCCGCGGGCATCACCTATCTCGGTGGCGTGTGGGGCGTGCCCATCGCGAAGACGCGGCTTTCCGACTTCCTCGGTCAGATCGGCGAGGTGCGCGCGCAGCAAGGCGCCGCGACTTACCTGTCGGGTTCGATCGAAGACGCTCAGGCCAAATTCAATCTGCGCAATCTGGTCGCGAGCCCGGCGCCCGGCGTCATGCAACTCGACGTGGAGCAGATCGGCGCGTATCAGCGGCTGCTGGTTTCGCTCGGCGTGAACAGCCAGCTCGCGAAGAACACCGCGGTCCAGGTGCGCGCGAGCCTGATGCAATCGGCGACGCGCTTTCAGACCGTCACATCGACGTCCGGCACGCCGTCGACGCCGGCGATCCAGGGCGGCGCCGCAGGTGGGGCAACAGGCGGCGGCTTCACGGACAAACCGGGCATCGAAGACGGCGAGGACAGCGCCGCGCACGCGCCGCTGCAAATGACGAGCGTCGATTCGCTGCTCGACATTCCCGGCTACACGCCGGAGATGGTCGCGCGCTTGCGGCCCTTCGTGACTGTGCTGCCGACCGTGTCGGCGATCAACATGAACACGGCGCCCGCCGAAGTGATTGCGGCCGTTGTGCCGGGCATGAATCTGTCTTCCGCGCAGGCGTTCGTCGCCCGGCGGCAGACCGTGTTTTTCCATAATGCCGGCGACGTGACGCTCGCGTTGCGCGGCGCGGGCGTTCAGCAGACTTCGATCGATCCAAACCAGTTCGACGTCAACACGAACTACTTTCTGATTCATGGCCGCGTGCAGCACGAGCGCGCCGAAGTGGACCGCACGACGCTCGTCTATCGCGATGCTTTGACTCACACTACGCGTATCGTGCGGGTGCAAGACCAACTATGAACAACGCCTTTCCCAGAGAGAGTGGCCTTTGAGCACGCTGATCGTCTTATTGCCGCCGCGTGATCCGGCGGTGCCGTCGCAGGAATGGCAGTTGCCGGACTTGCCGTTCGTGCTGCTCGACAAGTCGGGACGCACGCAGCGCGCCGGGCGTTCGGCGCTTGCGCTGTTGCCGCGCGCGACGTCGACGGTGCTGATGGTCGCCGCGCGCGACCTCCTGATGATGCCCGCCACGCTGCCGCCGCTGCGCGGTCCGAAGCTGCGCCAGGCGCTGCCGAACATCGTCGAGGATCAGCTGATCCAGGACCCGCAAACCTGCCATATCGCCGTGGACCCGCAACCGGCGGCGGGCGGACGGCAAGTGCTGGCGATCATCGACCGAGGGTGGTTCCGCTTTATCTACGAAGCGTTTTCCGCTGCTGGGCACCGCAGTCTGCGTGCGGTGCCGGTTACACGCTGTCTGCCGGAGGCGCGGTTATCCGCAGCGCCGGTCGACGTTGCCGAAACGGTGAGCGCGGCCGAGCCAGCATTGGCGGGCGCCGACGCTTCGCCACGCCGCGATGCCGCGCCGGTGGCAAGCGCGACTGATGCATTGTCCGACGCTGCAACTGGAGCCATGCCGATGGTCGCGGCGGTGCTCGGCGCAGTCGTTCAAACCGCGCCGGCACTGCTGCTGGAAGGCGCGGTGGAAACCGGCACGCCGCGCGTCGAACTGGCGATTGCGCGCGGCGCGCAAGGCGAAGGGCTCGCGGTGCCGGCGAACGCGGTCAACGCGACGCTCGCCGCGCTCGCCGGCGCGATGCCCGTGTCGCTCTATATGCTCACCGAAGTGCCTGGCAACGAGCCGAGTCTCGGCGCAAGCAGCCCGGCGCGGCTTGCCGCGCATGTGCACGGCGCGAGTCCGCTGCCGTTCGAGCAGCTCGCGCGGCGCGCGCTCGCGTGCCGCTTCGATCTGTGCCAGTTCGAATTCGCGTCGCAGCCGTGGCGGCTCGACCGCGCGACGCTGCGCCGCCTGCGCCTGCCCGTGCTGCTCGCGGTCGGCGCGCTGCTGGTCGCGATCATCGGCGCGAATGTGCAGTGGCTGATGCTGTCGCGCCAGCGCGACGCGATCAACACGCAGATGACCGAACTGCTGCTCAACGCGTTCCCGAAGACGACGGTCGTGCTCGATGCGCCCGATCAGATGTCGCGTCAGTTGCAGCAGTTGCGTGTGGCGGCGGGCGAGCTTTCTCCGGACGATTTCCTCTCCATCGCCGATCGTCTCGCGCGCGCGCTGCCGCCCGTGCCCGTCAACGGCATTGCCGCGCTCGATTATCACGACCGGCGGCTCGACGTGACCTTCAAGCCGGAGGTGAAGCTCGATCCCGATTTCGCCGCGCGCCTCGCGCGCAACGGACTGAATGGCGCGATCGACAGCAATACCGGCAAGTGGACCATCAGGAACGGACAATGAAAGCTCAACTCGCGCAAACTTGGGCAGGCTTCTGGGAGCAGCGGACCGACCGCGAAAAGGGTCTGCTGACGTGGGGCGGCGGCGTGCTCGCGGTGGTGATCGCGTGGTCGGTGCTGTGGGCGCCGGCGCAGGAGGGGCGCGCGCGTCTGCGTCAATCGCTGCCCACCTTGCAGCGCCAACTCGCGCAGATGACGGCGCAAGCCAACGAAGCGCGTCAGCTTTCCGGCGCCGCTCAGGGCGTGGCGCCGACCGGCGGCGCGCTGAAGGACGCGCTGTCCGCGTCGCTTGCCGATCATGGCCTCGCGGCCACGCAGGTTCAGGTGATCGGCAACGCGGTGCAGGTGCAGATGAAGAACGCGTCGTTTCCCGTGTGGACGGGTTGGGTCGACGACGTGCGCCGCCAGTTCAAAGTGCAGGTCGCCGAAGCGCACGTGACCGCGCTGAAAGAAGACGGCCAGGTGGACGTGACGGCGTCGCTGCAGCCATCGACGGCGAAATGAGCGCGCTGCCACGGGATCTCGCATGACTTACTGGATGCGGCGCCTGCGCGCCGCGCTGCCCTGGCTCGTGGTCGCGGTGTTTTCCAGCGCGGCAGTGATGCTCGCGATGTTGCCGGCCGCGTGGATCACGCCGCAATTCGCCCGTCAGAGCGGCGGGCACGTGAACCTCGTCGACCCGGCCGGTTCGCTGTGGCACGGCTCCGCCACGCTGATGCTCGCCGCGGGCTCCGATATGAGCGCCGCGACGCTGCTGCCTGGACGCATCGAATGGCGCACGGCTTTCTGGCCGCTCTTCACGGGCCGCGTGCGCATGACCATGCGGCAGAGCGAGGCAATGCCGGAGCCGATCACCGTCGACGCCACGCCGCGCAGCGCGAATGTGACGCCCGGCGCGATCGCGGTGCCGGCTTCGCTGCTGAGCGGTCTCGGCGCGCCGTTCAATACGCTGGATCTACAGGGCGACGTGCGGCTCTCGTGGTCCGACTGGCGCAGTTTCAACCGTCAGGCGTTCGGCCAGTTGACGGTCGCGCTGAACGACGTGAGTTCGCGTGTCTCGCCGGTGAAGCCGCTCGGCTCGTATCAGTTGGTGTTTCAGGCGGAAGGGGCGTCGTCGACGCTCGAGCTGCGGACCGTCAAGGGGCCGCTGATGCTGAACGGACGTGGGGTCGTGTCGCCGGCTTCGACGTCGTTTCATGGCACGGCGACATCGGCGCCCGAGGCACGCGACAATCTCGCGGGACTGTTGAACCTGCTCGGACGACCGAGCGGACCGGATACGGTTGCGTTGTCGTTCGTGCATTGAGGTGGGTGGGTGGCGCGGGTGGTGATAGACCGCGCCGTTCGGTGCTTTTGAAGTCGCGGCAAAAGGGGATGCGGTCGTCGCGTTGCTGCCGCTCGCGCGTTAGTTTGACGCGCGGACGCGCAGCGCGTTTTGAGCTAGTGGCAAAACGAGATTGTCGAGGATGTCTCTCACACCTCGAGCTGGACCCGCAGATGCGTCGCGTGGATGCTGCAACGCGCGGAGCGGCGCCTTCGAGCTAGCGGCAAACCAAACTGGTCAACGTTGTCGCTCGCACATCGAGTTCGACGGGCGGATGCGCGGCGCGGGTGCTGAGAAAGCCGCCGAGCGGCGTTTTAAGCTGGCGGCAAAACGAGCGGCTGAACGTTGCCGCTCGCATGTCGAGTTGAACCCGCGGCGGCTCGTACAGCGCTAGATGCAAAAAAGGCATGACGGGTTTTGTTGGCCCGTTATGCCTCTTTCCCATTTGAACGCCGCTGTATCGCGCGGCGCCCCGCTCGCCCGCCTATTTGCTTTGCGCTTGCATCTGCGCGGACGTCGCCGTCTGCGCAACTCCTCCCTGCGCGACAGGCGTCGCCGCCGCCGCCGACGCCGGCTCCGGCGCCGCCACCCCACCCGTTTCCCGGTTCATCTGCGATACATCCCAGCCGCCGCCCAGCGCTTTCACCAGCCCGACCGACGACACCATCCGCTGCCCCGCGATGGTTTGCAGCTTCTGCTCGGCCGTGAACGCCGTGGTCTGCGCGGTCAGCACGTTGACATAACCGACCGTGCCCGCCTTGTATTCGTTCGTCACGATGGCAAGCGCCTGGCGCGCCGACTCCACCGCCTGCTGCTGCACCACGATTTCCCGTTCGAGGATGCGCTGGGACGCGAGATTGTCTTCGACGTCCTGAAACGCCGTCAGCACCGTCTGACGATAGGTGGCGACGTTCTGGTCATAGGCGGCGCGCGCTGCTTCGGTTTGGGCGCGGCGCAGGCCCGCGTCGAAGAGCGTCGCCGCGAGTTGCGGGCCGACCGTCCAGAAGCGCGACGGCGCCGTCAGCAATTGCGAGAACACCGAGCTTTCGAAACCGCCGCTCGCCGACAGCGTCAGCGACGGAAAGAACGCGGCGATGGCGATGCCGATCTGCTCGTTGGCCGCCGCAGCCTTGCGCTCGGCGGAAGCGATGTCCGGCCGCCGCTCCAGCAGCGCGGACGGCATTTGCGCGGGCACGGCGGGCGGCGTGGCGGTGAGCGGCATCGGCGGGATCGAGAAGGTGGAGGCCGGTTCGCCGACGAGCACCGCGATCGCGTGTTCGTCCTGCGCGCGCTGCACGCCGTTGTCGATCGCGGATGCCTGCGCCGATTGCAGTTGCGTTTGCGCCTGGATCACGTCCGAACGCGCGGCCACGCCCGCGGCGTACTGGTTCTGCGTGAGTTGCAGCGAGCGCTGATAGGCGGCGACGGTTTCGTCCAGCAGTTTCTGATTTGCGTCGAGCGCGCGCAGCGCGAAATACGTCTGCGCAAGCGTGGCCTGCGCGGACAGCCGCGCGTTCGCCAGATCGGCGGCGGCGCCTTGCTGGCCGGCCTTCTGCGCATTCACCGAGCGGCCCACGGAGCCCCACAGGTCGGGCTCCCAGCTAGCGTCGAGTTGCAGGTCATAGCTGTTGCTGACGCCTGAGCGGCTGACGCTCGTCGATCGCGTACTCGACGAAGCACCGCTGCCCGAGCGCGTCGCGCCCGCCGACAAACCGAGGGTCGGGAAGTATGCCGCGCGCGCCTCGCCGACCAGCGCGCGAGCCTGCCGATAGGCGGCCGCAAATTGCGCGATGGTCTGATTGGCGGCGTTCAGCTTGTCTTCGAGCGCATCGAGTTGCGGGTCCTGGTAGATCGTCCACCACGCGCCGCGGTCCTCGTGATCCGCCGGTTGCGCGACTTTCCAGCCGCGCGCGGCTTCCTTGTATGAAGCCGGAATCTCGGCGGCGGGGCGCTGGTAGTCGGGGCCGACCGCGCAGGCTGCGACGAGGCCCGCGGCGGCCAGCGCGACGGCGAGGGTCAGGACGCGAGGCGCATAGGTCCGCGCGGACGAGGTTCGGTCAGACTGCATGCATTTTTCCTTCTGGACGCCACGACGCCGCCAATGACGGACGGCGCCGGCCTACGATGTGCCGGCATGTTAGCGTATGAGCCCGCTGGGCGCGGGAAACAGAAAGGTTAATGCGGGCAGCGACGAAGGTGTGTTACTGACGGTGTCGCGAAGGTTACGCGCCGTTACTGGCTGCCGTTCAAACGCGGGCGTCGGTGCGCGAATCGACCCGCGATTCCGTCGATGTCGTCTTGCGCGCGAGCTTGCCGGCTGCGGCCCGGCACGGTGCTTCGCCGCGCGACTGGCAGGCGCTTGCCGCGCCGTGGGCGATGACAGGTGCCGCGCTCTTAACGCCTGACACGCTTGCCGCGTTCGCGAGCGCCGCCGCGCTGTCCACCGACACCGCCTTCGCACCTTTGATGTCCGCGATGCCCTTCAAACCCTTGCGCGCCCGACGATGCTCGAACCACGCCAACACCGCGACTCCCACCGATCCGCCGGGCAGCACGAACAGCACGGCGAACAACGCGAGCTTCCACCAGCGATGCGGGCCCTGGAAGCTGTGCAAAGCGGAATCGGTCAGAGAGCGGCTGAGGCCGCCGAGGGTATTTTTCAGGTACAGCATGGGAGGGACATCCTTGGGTCACGCCGGCCTGGCGGCGGACAAAAAAAGCGGTCAGAACATAGTCTCGGGTGGCGCGGATCGCGTAACTCGTTGCTTAATATAATATTGACTATGCAAGTAAATTTCAAGATACTGTGCGCGATGCGCGGCCGCGTTGTTGTTTTTCGGTGTCGCGCGTGTCCAGAATGTGCGTCTGCTGCAATGTCCCTGTACCCAAATGACTGACGGCCCCTACAAAGCGGACGAGATCCGGCTCGATACGAGTCTCGGCTACTACCTGTCGAAAGCGCGCAACGTGCTGGTCGAGCGCACCGACCGCGCGGTCAAGCCGCTGGGGCTGACGGCGCAGCAGATCGGCGTGATCCTGTTGCTCGCTGCCGGGCGCGCGAACACGCCGTTCGAGTTGTCGCGCGTGATGTCCTATGACAGCGGCTCGATGACCCGTCTGCTGGACCGCCTTGAAAAGAAAGGCTTTTTGCAGCGCACGCGTAGCGACGCCGATCGTCGGATGGTCAAGCTGGAGTTGACGCCGCAAGGGCATGAAGCGGCGCAGCAGTTGCCCGGCATCGGCGCGGCCGTGCTGAACCAGCAGTTGCGCGGCTTCTCGGACGCGGACCTCGCGACGCTGATCGAGCTGCTTAGCCGTTTCATCGCCAACGGTATCGACCCGGGGACGAGCGCAGGCTGCGGCTTGTGTGCGGAGGCTGAGCCGCCCGGCGACGCAACGGCCGACGATTCATCGCCGGAGAAGGGCGAGCATTAACCGCAGAGCGCCTTCTAGGGGCGCAGTTGTAAAACAATATCTGTCTGGGCAGAGTGTGATGCAGCATGCAAATGCCCAGAGAAACGCGACAAGCCAGGCACGACACACTTCCGCGCTGAGGAGAACAACACATGGCCGCTACGGCTTCCAACGCTGACGAACCCGCAGCTCAACCTGCACACCAGCCCGCCACCCCGCCCGCGGCCGAGCCGGCGCCGCTCAAAGGCGGCGCGCTCGCGCTCCTGACCGTCGGGCTCGCGCTCGGCACGTTCATGGAAGTGCTGGACACGTCGATTGCCAACGTCGCCGTGCCGACCATCTCCGGCAGCCTCGGCGTGGCGACCAGTCAGGGCACGTGGGTGATCTCGTCGTATTCGGTGGCCTCGGCGATTGCGGTTCCGTTGACGGGCTGGCTCGCGCGGCGCGTCGGCGAAGTGCGGCTCTTCACGCTGTCCGTTCTGCTCTTCACGATCGCCTCAGCGCTGTGCGGCTTCGCGCACAACTTCGAGTCGCTGATCTTGTTCCGGCTCGTGCAAGGGCTTGTGTCCGGCCCGATGGTCCCGCTGTCGCAAACCATTCTGATGCGCTCGTATCCGCCCGAGAAACGCG
The DNA here is from genome assembly GCF_000172415.1 of Paraburkholderia graminis C4D1M. GTDB lineage: Bacteria > Pseudomonadota > Gammaproteobacteria > Burkholderiales > Burkholderiaceae > Paraburkholderia > Paraburkholderia graminis. The sequence goes on along the minus strand of NZ_ABLD01000014.1, from coordinate 4,763 downwards.
GGCTCGCGTTGGGGTTGTGGGCGATGACCGTGATTTGCGCGCCGATCTTCGGCCCGGTGATGGGCGGCTACATCACGGACAACTACACCTGGCCGTGGATCTTCTACATCAACGTGCCGATCGGCCTTTTCTCCGCGGCCTGCGCGTTCGTGCTGTTGCGCGGGCGCGAGACCAAAACCACGCAGCAGCGTATCGACGCGATCGGCCTCTCGCTGCTCGTGATCGGCGTGGCGTGTCTCCAGATGGTGCTCGACCTCGGCAAGGATCGCGACTGGTTCAACTCCACGTTCATCGTGACGCTCGCGGTGATCGCGGTGATTTCGATTGCGTTCATGCTCGTCTGGGAGATGACCGAGAAAGAGCCGGTCGTCGATTTATCGCTCTTTAAGGACCGCAATTTCGCGCTCGGCGTGCTGATCATCTCGTTCGGCTTCATGGCGTTCTTCGGCTCGGTGGTGATTTTTCCGCTGTGGCTGCAAACGGTGATGGGTTACACGGCGGGCCTCGCCGGTCTCGCCACCGCGCCGGTCGGCATCCTCGCGCTGTTCCTCTCGCCGATGATCGGCAAGAACATGCACCGGCTGAATCTGCGGGTGATCGCGAGCTTCGCGTTCATCGTGTTTGCGTTCGTGTCGTTCTGGAACTCGACCTTCACGCTCGACGTGCCGTTCAATCACGTGATCTGGCCGCGCCTCGTGCAAGGCATCGGCGTGGCCTGCTTCTTCGTGCCGATGACGACCATCACGCTCTCGAGCGTGTCGGACGATCGGCTCGCGAGCGCCTCGGGCTTATCGAACTTTTTCCGGACCTTGTCCGGCGCAATCGGCACCGCCATCAGCACGACGTATTGGGAGAACGACACGATTCGCCATCACGCGATGCTGGTCGATAACGTCAACGTCTACACGGCGAACACGAACGCGTACACGAGTGCGCTGGCCGGCGCCGGCCTTTCCGGCGACAGCATCACGGCGCAGCTCAACCAGGTGGTGACCGCGCAGGCCTATATGCTGGCCACCAACGACTTCTTCCGCATTTCGTGCGCGGGCTTCCTCGTGCTTGCCGTGCTCGTGTGGATCACGAAGCCGCGCAAAGGCGTCGGTCCGTCGATGGGGCATTGAGCGGCGCGCAACGCGGCGCTCACTGACTCACGGCTTCGCCAGTGGATGGCGTGACCGACTGTCCTTGCTGCATATCGGGATGCAGGGCGGGATGCGCTGCGGCGGACGCGGGCTGCGCCGGCTTGGCATCGGTTCCCTGTGTGCCTGCTGGCGTGCCGCGCACATATTGCTTGAAGTCCGCGCCCGCTTCCCACGGGTTCGGCTTGCAGCCGAGCGAGCCGTCACAATGCGCGGCGAAGCCGATCGTCGCGGTGCCGTCCGGATTCTGCGTGCGGGTGATCTGGTAGGCGAGCGCGCGCTTGCCGCCGTCGGGGCCGGCGGTCTGGATCAGCGTGCTGGTCGCGGCTTCGATCTTGTACTTCGAGTTATTCGCGACCCACGTTTGCGCGCGCTGCCACCAGAGGTCGCACTCGGCCTTGCTCGAACAGGTCAGCGGCGTGGTGGCGATCTGCATGACGTCGGGATCGACTTGTCCCTGCGTAGAGCATGCGGTCGCGGCAACGGCAGCTGCGGTAACGCACAGTACGGACAACAGACGTTGCTTCATCACGTTGATCCTCCCTCTTGTTAGCGTGTCCTATCAGTTTGGACCGCGTCGTGTAGAGGGTGTTTCCTTCAGATCAGAGAAACGTGCAAATGCGTGGACAATTTACCGATGCGTGCCGATGCGGCAGCCGCTTCGCTCACACGCTGAAGCGGTTCAACGTATAAGCCCGATAAGCGGCGACGAACGCATCGAACGAGCCCACTTCTTCCCGCTCGAGTTTCGCCTGCTCGTCCAGCGATTGCGTGGCCAGCTCCTCAAACTCCTTTGCCACGTCTGCAGGCAGCGGACGCGCGCGGAAGTGCGCCGCATGCGCTTCGCTCTGTTCAAGACCGAATTCGAGGAAGCTCTGCTGCTTCTCGCGCATGGTCTGCAATACGCGTGCGGACGGCGTCAGCGACGCATCCGCCAGCTTCGCGCGCTGAACCGCAACCGAGCGCGCATGCGCGTCGCCGCCGTTGAGCGCGTCGAGCGCGGCGGCGGCCGCTTCGATCTTGACGAACAGTTCGTCGGCCCATTCAGTCATCGCGATGGTCTGCCCGTCGCGCGTGAGTTCCAGGCCAGGCTTGCGCCCTTCGGTCGTCACGCGCGCGAAGTTCTGGTTCGCCTCGCAATACGCGGGCGGCGGCAGCGGCGCGCGTCGTCGAGCGCACACACGAGCAGATAGGCGTCGAGAAAGCGCGACGTTTCGAGCGAAATACCGACCGGCTCGAAAGGATCGATGTCCATGCAGCGCACTTCGACGTATTGCACGCCGCGCGCGGCGAGCGCATGCAGCGGCCGTTCGCCGGGATACGTGACGCGCTTCGGACGGATCGTCGAATAAAACTCGTTTTCGATCTGCAATACGTTGGTGTTGATCTGCACCCACTCGCCGTCGCGCTGCGTGCCGATTGCCTCGTACGCAGGATACGGCTGGCTAACCGCCTTCGCGAGCGCGTCGAGATAACCGGGCAGCGTGTCGTAGTCGGCGTGCAGCGCGGCTTGCGCGGTGGTGTTCGAGTAGCCGAGATCGCTCATGCGCAGGCTGGTCGCATACGGGCGATACAACGTGTCGGCGTCGAAGGTTTCGAGCGTATGTTTGCGCTCGCGCAAGAAGCGGCGGTCGAGCGCGGGCGACGCGCCGAACAGGTACATCAGCAGCCAGTTCGTGCGGCGGAAATTGCGGATCAGCGCGAGGTAACGGTCGGACTGAAAATCGACCGCGTTCGCGGTGGATTGCTGCTCCGCGTGCAGGAGCCGCCACACTTCTTCGTTCAGCGAATAGTTGTAGTGAATGCCCGCGATGCATTGCATCGTGCGCCCGTAGCGTAGCGCGAGGCCGATGCGGTACACGTACTTCAGCTTGCCGATGTTCGACGAGCCGTAATCCGCGATCGGAATGCCTTCATCGGTGTCGGGCAGCAGGCCCGGCATCGAGTTATTCCACAGAATCTCGTCGCCGAGGTTCGCGTAGACGAAACGATGCAGCGTGTCGAGCTTCTCGAGCGTGAGCGCGACGTCGTGCTCGGCGGGCGTGATCAGTTCGATTAGCGCTTCGGAATAGTCGGTGGTCAGCGAAGGATGCGTAAGCGCCGAACCGAGCGCGCGCGGATGCGGCGTCAACGCGAGCTGGCCCTCGTGCGTCACGCGCAGGCTTTCTCTTTCGATGCCGCGCAGGCCGCGTAGCAGCGCGTCGCGCTGCGGCCCTGAAGTCAGCACGGACAGGCGGTGCAGGAACGCGTCGGTCGTGCGGGATGAGGTCGTGTTTGGCATTGATGCGAGTCGGGCGTTGTCGGCCGCCATGTGCCGCCTGGCTGCTCGCGGGCAGCATGTTGCGGTTGACAACGTTCGGCGGAATTTTCAGTAGCGGGCACTTTAACATCTCGCCACCGCGCCTGCTTGAGGCCGCTTCGGCGGGCGATTGCAGGCCGCCGGGGCGTCTGTTGGCCGGTCTGTTTTCACGCCGGATTCGCGGATTTGGCCACACGGATTCCAGGTTATTGCGGCCATTGCAGCCGCGTTTTTTTAGTGAGCGTGGCGACACGGCATGGCGTGTCGCCACCTTCGCCTTAGACGGCTAGCTCGCGAGCACTAACCGCCGCGCGCGGCCCCGGCCCGATCCGCCACCTCGTTCCACAGATGCATCGCCGCATAAGCGCGCCACGGGCGCCAAGCGTCGGTGCGCGTGCGCTGCTGCGTGGGCCGCACGAGCGACGGGTCGCGCGCGCAGATCGACTGCATCAGCACGAGATCCCACGCGGGCCAGGCGTCGGGGTCGCGCCACGCGCGCATCGCGACATACTCGACCGTCCAGGGGCCGATGCCCGGCAGCGCGAGCAAGGCCGCGCGCAGTTCGCTTGCGTCCGCCGTGGCGCTGTCGAGCGGCACATCGCCCGTCGCGACCGCGTGCGCGAAGCCTTGCAGCGCGGCCACGCGCTTGCCCGGCATGCCGATTTGCGCGAGGTCGACGGCTGCCAGCGCTTCGGGCGTCGGAAAACGCCACGCCGTGTTGTCATGCGGATGCCCGTCGATACGCTCGCCCGCCCGCTGCACCAATCGTCCGATGATAGTGGTCGCCCCCTTCACGCTGATTTGCTGGCCGACAATCGCGCGCACCACCAGTTCGAAGCCCGACCACGCGCCCGGCACGCGCAAGCCGGGCGCGGCGTCGATCAGCGGCGCAAGCCAGGGGTCCGCGGCGAGCGCGGCGCCGATCTTCTTCGGATCGGCGCGCAGATCGAACATCTTTGCAATCGGCGCGGCGAGCGCGTCGGCGTGACGGCTCACCGGGCCTTCGATGCTCGCCACCAGACAGCGCTTGCGCGGATGCTCGCGCACGCTGAGCGTGCCGCTGTCGCCGGCCCATTCGATCGCGCGGCGATACGCGCCGTCTTCGACGGTCTCGACGCCGGGCGTCGCGCGTCCGCTGAAAAAGCGCAGCAGGCGCCGCCAGTCGAACGGCGCTTTGTACGGGAGTTCAAGAGTTGCAGCGTCGTCGAGCGTGCTCACGCGGCGTGGTCCAGTTTGGTGGCGAGGGGTTGAACAGGCGTCGTTTCGGGGCGGGCGGTTTCGTCGGCGGAAACGCGGTGCGCGTGCTGCGCCTCGTGTCGAGCAGC
>NZ_ABLD01000015.1 GCF_000172415.1 Paraburkholderia graminis C4D1M | reverse complement strand
CGATTGCAGGCATTCTTCAAGGCGAACGAGAAGTGGCTCGCGAAGGTGCTCGCGGAAGGCTCGAAAGCGGGTACGCTCGCAGTGAACGGCAAGCCTGAAAACGCGGCGCGCGCGCTCTTTGCGGCGTTTCAAGGTAGCGTGTTGGCGAGCCGGTTATTCAATACCAAGGCCCGGTTGGATGATGTCGAGGCGTCGGTAAGGATAGCTCGGTAAGACGTGAGGCGGGCATATCCGAAAGCGGCACGTCTGTTTTTTTTCGGTGTGTTGTCTATCTTGTGATAGATAGACTTTGAATGATGTAAGTGGTAGTTTTATAAAGCCCGTTTGACTGTGCAATCGCATCTATCTGTACATAGATAGGCGACTTTAAACCTGTTCATTAAGGAGCTTCACCATGTCGGTCGAAAAAGTTCTGTATCGCGCTCATGCTCACGCTACCGGAGGCCGCGATGGCCGCGCCATCGTCCCCGAAGGCAAGCTCGACTTCAAGCTGACCACGCCGCGCGAACTCGGCGGCGCAGGCGGCGACGGCGCGAATCCCGAGCAACTGTTCGCGGCCGGCTACAGCGCGTGCTTCCTCGGCGCGATGAAATTCGTCGCCGCGCGCGACAAGATCGCGATTCCTGCCGATGTTTCGATCGACGGGAGCGTGGGTATCGGCGCGATTCCGAACGGTTTCGGCATCGAAGTCGAACTGAAGATCGCATTGCCCGGCATGCCGCGCGACGCCGCTCAGGCGCTCGTCGACAAGGCGCATATCGTTTGCCCGTATTCGAACGCAACGCGCGGCAACATCGACGTGACGCTGACCATCGTTTGATGCGTCGCTTCACGGCATGATCGCAAGCGGCGGCCAGGGCGAACCCCTTGCCGCCGCACAAAGATTGGTGCATGGCGATCATGCCGGATCGCTATCAACATCGCGCAGTGCTCCGCTGTCTATAATCGGCCGGATGCAACGGCGAAGGTGGCACGTCAAATCGAGGCCACGGCAGGCGAAAATTTTTTATTGCCGTCGTGTCGATTCGGATGATCCTCCTTCGTCGTTCTAATAGCGGCATGCGGCTCGGCCGCCATTTGACCGATCCTGACAGGAGACTCGCCATGACGATTCAGAAGATCACCCCGTTTCTCTGGTATTTGAACGAGGCCGAAGAGGCTGCGGCTTTCTACACGAGCATCTTTCCGGACTCGCGCGTGGTTCGCGTCACGGAGGTGCCGAGCGCCGGCTCCACGAAAGTCGTCGACTTCGTGCTATTCGGACAGCCGTTTCTCGCAATGAGTTCGAGCGGCAAAGACCCGTTCAATCACGCGGTATCGTTCCTGGTCAATTGCGCCGATCAGGCCGAAATCGACCGTTACTGGGACGCGTTTCTGGAAGGCGGCGGTGTGCCCGAGGCATGCGGCTGGCTGAAAGACCGCTTCGGCGTCTCATGGCAGATCGCGCCGAACGATGTGATCGGCATGATGGGCGACCCCGACGCGGAGAAGGCGCGGCGCGCCGCCGAGGCGATGATGAAAATGGTGAAGTTCGACGTCGCGGCGCTGCGCGCAGCGTACAACGGAACGGCCGGGTAGTCTCACACGTGCAGCGCGTCGCGCGCCACACGATGCGGCGCGCGCGGACGCACATCCTCAAATCAGCTCGTCTTCCAACGCGCGTCCACCACGCTTAGCTTGCCGGGAATCAGCTTCAGCGCGCTGAACGTGTCGGCGATCTGCTGCTGATAGGCGAGGGTTGCATCGGTGATCGGCTGTACGCCGTAGCCGGTGCGCTTGAGCGCGACTTCGAGCGTGGCCGCGTCGAGGCCCACGAGCGGGGACAGCAGGCTCGCCACTTCGGCCACGTTGTCGCGTCCCCAACTGTCGACGGCGTTCACTTCCTCGAGCAGCGCATTCAGCAGGCGCGGTTGCGCCGTCGCGAACTTGCGCGCCGAGACGTAGTACTGCGTATTGCGCACGAGCCCGTCGCCATTCGCGATGGTGCGCGCATTCGCCTGCCGCTCGATCGCGGCGAGGTACGGGTCCCAGATCACCCACGCGTGCACGCTGCCTTGCACGAACGCGGCGCGCGCGTCGGCGGGCGTCAGGTAGACCGGCTCGATGTCCGCGTACGTCAGTCCCGCCTGCTGCAGCGCCTTCACGAGCAGGAAGTGCACATTCGAGCCTTTGTTGAAGGCGACCTTCTTGCCGCGCAATTGCGCCACCGTGCGAATCGGCGAATCCTGCGGGACGACGATCGCTTCGCCACGCGGCGCGGGCGGCTCGTTGCCGATATAAACGAAGTCCACGCGGCCAGCCTGCGCAAAAATGGGTGGCGTTTCGCCGACCGTGCCGACATCGACGGCACCGGCATTCAATCCTTCGAGCAACTGCGGGCCGGCCGGAAATTCGAGCCACTGCACCGCGACGCCTTCGCTTGCCAGCCGCTTTTCCAGCGTGCCGCGCGCCTTCAGCACGACGAAGTTGCCGTACTTCTGATAGCCGATGCGGATGCGCTTGCTGTCGCCTTGCGCGTGAGCGGAGCCGCCCGTGAACGGCGCGATCGGCGAAAGTACGCCGCCGAGCGCGGCGCCCGTCAAACCGGCTGCCGCGCCGTGCAGAAGGCGGCGCCTGCGTGTATCGATCGAATCTTTGCGTGTGGTCATCGGTCTTTGCTCTCTGCGTGAAAGATGCGGCGCACGGTGCGCGTTGAACTCGCGACGTTAAATCGACGCCCGCGCAAATCCAACCAATGTTTGCGCATATCGAAAGCACGCAATCGAAGATGGCCTTCGCGCCGCTCGCTCCTTTCGTCAGAGGATCGCGCTCATCCACACGCTCACGGCTGAACTCTCAGCCTGCCCACCGCGGCGAATTCTGAAGTCTCGGAACACGGGGCTTGCGGTGTCCGCTCACGTCACAAAAAAGCCCGCTAGATCAATGGCTTAAAACATATCCGCAATCAGGCCGCCATTGGCATAGGCCTTGCCTTATACCCCTACAAGAGCGCCCAGAGCGCAATCCACAAGATTCGAGATCCTCACGGAGACACTCATGACCCAGCCCAACTCTCATCGACCCGCGCGGCGCTAACCCGCGCGCATCGCTTCCCGCTTTCCACAATATTTTCCACGGATCGGCCCGGGTTTTCCCCGAGCTTATCCAGCACCTGGCTCGAAGAGCCGCAGCCGGATGCGCCGACATCCGCATCGAAACGCGACGCCGCCATGCCACCGCGGCGCGCCAAAGCAAGGAGACATGTTTTGTCCACACCCGCCCATACCCAGGACGCTTCGCGTTCCACGCCCGCGCTCGAAGCCGCGCCGTTGTCCAACGAAAAGACCCGCTTCTGGCCAGAAGGCTGGTGGAAGCTGATGGAATACCGCATCGGCATCATCCCGCTGCCGGTCTATTTCATTCTTCTCGCGCTGATCGTCGGCTTTGCGGTGACGGGCAAGATGCCAGGCGAGATTTCGATGGCAATCGCCGTGCTCGCATTCTTCGGCTTCACCTGCGCGGAGCTTGGCAAGCGTCTGCCGCTTCTGCGCAACATCGGCGCGGCCGCAATCTGCGCGACGTTCGTGCCGTCGGCGCTCACGTACTACCACGTGCTGCCGAAGCCGATTCTTCATCTCACGACCGAGTTCACGAAGTCGACGAACTTCCTGTATCTCTTCATTGCGTCGATTATCGTCGGCAGCATTCTGAGCATGGACCGGCGCGTGCTGATCCGCGGCTTCGTGAAGATTTTCGTGCCGCTTGCGCTGGGTTCGCTGGCCGCGGCCATTGTCGGCATTGCGGTCGGCGCGGCATTCGGGCTCGGCGCGCGCCATACGCTTTTGTATATCGTCGTGCCGATCATGGCCGGCGGTGTCGGTGAAGGCGCTATTCCGCTGTCGATCGGCTATTCGGAAATCATGCATCTGCCGCAAGGCGAGTTGTTCGCGCAAGTGCTGCCGCCCGTCATGCTCGGCAGCCTCACTGCGATCGTTCTGTCGGGTGCGCTCGACATGCTCGGCAAGCGCTTTCCGCATCTCACCGGCGACGGACGTCTGCAAGTCGGCGAGACCGACGAAATGGCGCCCGCCGAAGAAGAAATCCGCGGCCATATCGACGTCACGCATATCGCGGCGGCCGGCATCACCGCGATCACGCTGTATCTGCTCGGCCTGATGTGCCGCAATCTGTTCGGCTTGCCCGCGCCGGTCGCGATGCTGTTTCTCGCCGTGTTGGTCAAGCTCGCGCGCGCCGTGTCGCCGCAATTGCAGGAAGGCGCGTTCGTCGTCTACAAGTTCTTCTCGACCGCGGTCACGTATCCGCTGCTGTTCGCCATCGGCGTCGCGATGACGCCGTGGGACAAGCTGATGGCCGCCTTCACCATCGCCAATATCGTGACGATCGTCGCGACCGTGGCGACGCTGATGGGCACCGGTTTTCTGGTTGCCCGCAAGCTTAAGATGTACCCTATCGACACCGCGATCGTGAACGCATGTCACAGCGGGCAGGGCGGCACCGGCGACGTCGCGATCCTGACCGCGGCCAACCGCATGCAACTCATGCCGTTCGCGCAGATCGCCACGCGCATCGGCGGTGCGATCGTCGTCACGGTTACGCTGATTGCGGTCGCGCATGGTGTCTGACGCGTCGCGTTCCGGTGCGGCGCGCGGCTGGCGTCGTCGGGCATCGGGTATTCGCGAGGTCGAACATCAAGTGAGAATAAGAGGGATACCGCTGTGGGTGTGGGCGGTCGCGGCACTGCTGTATGCCGGCATGGCCGCGGCGGCAATCGAACTCGCGTGGAATCGCGCCATCGACGCGCTCGCCGAGGCCGGCGCGCATCAGCTCGACCTGTACGGCGCGAGCCTGAAAAGCGAACTAGGGCGCTTCGAGATGATGCCCGCGATCGTCGCGCGACAGGACAGCGTGCGTGCGTTGCTCAACGCCGGGCCGCACGCGTCCCCAGCGCTGGTGCAGGGCGTCAATACGTATCTCGAAGCGGTCAACCAGGAGGCGGGCAGCGTCGCGGTCGACGTGATCGATCTGCAAGGCTCGGTGATCGCCGCGAGCAACTGGAACCAGCCGCTGAGCTTCGTCGGGACTAACGTGTCGTACCGGCCTTACTTCAAGGATGCACTCGCGCGCGGCAACGGGCGCTTCTTCGGCATCGGCACCAATACCGGCATTCCGGGGCTTTACTTCGCGAGCGCCGTGCGGGACCGCGGCAAGGCGATCGGCGCGGCCGCGGTGAAGATCAGCGTCGACGAACTCGAGTCGGCGTGGCGCCGGCCGAATGAGGCGGCGATGGTCATCGACCACAACGGCGTGATCGTCATCTCGACGGTGGCGGCGTGGAAATTCACTGCGCTGCGGCCCATCACTTCGGAACAGCAGCGCGAGATTCAGGCGTCGCGGCAATACGCGGGCCGCCTCGTGGAGCCGCTTCAATATCGACGCATCGGCGAGTGGGGCGCAAGTGCGTGGCTCGGCCGCTTTCCTGACCCGCGCCGCCCTGGTCACACCACGCGTTATCTCGCGATGTCGCGGCCCGCGCCACAAGCGGGCGACTCGATCATGGTGCTGCTCGACGTCGCGGGCGCGCGGCGTCAGCAGGAGCTTGCGCTCGGCTTCGTGACGGGCGGCTTTCTGATCGCCGGCCTCTATGCGCTTTACGCGGTGCAGCGTCGTCGCACGATTGCCGAGAAGCTGAAAGCGCAAGATGCATTGCGCCGCGCCAACGACGAACTCGAGGCGACCGTCGCGCAACGTACCGCGGCGCTCACGCAAACGAACGAACGGATGCAGCAGGAGATCGTCGAGCGCAAACGGACTGAAGAGCGCTTGCGCGAGTCGCAGCAGGAAGTCGTGCATGCGGGCAAGCTCGCGGTGCTCGGCCAGATGGCCGCGGGTCTCACGCACGAGCTGAGTCAGCCGCTCGTCGCGATCCGCACGCTGTGCGATAACGCGCGCACGTTTTTCGAACGCGATCAGCCGGCGCACGCGATCACGAATCTCGAGCGCGTGTCGCGTCTCGTCGACAACATGGCCACGCTCACCGGCGAATTGAAAGCGTTTGCGCGCAAGCCGGTTGTCGAGCGCGTGGCCGTGTCGCTCAACGAAGCGGTGGCGCATGCGCGGCTCATTTACGACGCGCGAATCCGCGACGAGGCCGTGCAAGTCGACGTGCGAATCGCGCCGGGCACGCTCGTGTGTGCGGAGGCGAGCCAGTTGCAGCAGGTGATCGTCAATCTGCTCGGCAATGCGCTCGATGCGGTCCGCGAACAGGAGCAGCGCGTGATTACGCTCGAAGCAACCGAGTCCGTCGACAATAGCCGCGTGCTGTTCTCGATTTCGGACAGCGGCACCGGCATCGCGCCCGAAGTGCTCGAGCATCTGTTCGAGCCGTTCGTCACGACGAAGCCGCGAGGCCACGGCCTCGGGCTTGGGCTTGCGATTACCTCGCGTATCGTCGAAGCGTTCGGCGCGAAAATTTCCGCTGCCAATCGCGATGAAGGCGGCGCGCGCTTCAATATCGAGTTTGCGTCAGCGAAGGGAGTTGTCGATGGGAGATGAAATTCGCGTTCTCGTGGTAGAGGACGACGAGAACGTGCGCTTCGGTGTCCAGCAGGCCGTCGAGCTCGCGGGCCTGCCCGTGTCCGCTTACGCGGGCGCGGCCGATGCGCTCGCCGAAGTCGCGCCGGGCGCGCCGCTCGTGATCGTATCCGACGTGAGAATGCCGGGCATCGACGGCTTGCAGTTGCTCGACAAGGTCATGGCGATCGACCCGCAAATCCCGGTCGTTCTGATTAGCGGACACGCGGATATTTCCACCGCCGTCGGCGCGATGCAGGTGGGCGCGTACGACTTCATCGAAAAGCCGTTCTCGTCGGACCATATTGCGCGGCGCGTGGCGCGTGCCGTCGAAAAGCGCCGCCTCACGCTCGAAGTGCAGGGCTTGCGCGCCGCGCTCGATAACTGGCAGGGTATCGAAGCGCTCGTGCTCGGCAAGTCGCCCGCCATCGCCGAGGTGCGCAAGAAGATACTGCGTCTCGCGGATACGTCGGTGTCGGTGCTCATCACCGGCGAGACCGGCACGGGCAAGGAGTTGATCGCCCGCAGCCTGCACGAGTTCGGCGCGCGACGCGACAAGCATTTCGTCGCGCTGAACTGCGGCGGCTTGCCGGAACAGATTTTCGAAAGCGAGCTGTTCGGGCATGAAGCGGGCGCCTTCACCGGTGCGATCAAAAAGCGCATCGGCAAAATCGAATGGGCGCATGGCGGCACGCTTTTTCTCGACGAAATCGAAACCATGCCGGTGTCGTTGCAGATCAAGATGCTGCGCGTGCTGCAGGAACGCACCGTGGAGCGTCTCGGCGCGAACGAACCTATAGCGGTGGATTGCCGGATCGTTGCCGCGTCGAAGGCCGACCTCATGCAGCTTTCCACCGAGGGCCAGTTTCGCGCGGACCTGCTGTATCGCCTGAACGTCGCGCAGATCGAATTGCCGCCGTTGCGCGAACGGCGCGAGGACGTGCCCTTGCTGTTCGAGCATTTCGTGCTCGCGGCCGCGCGCCGTTTCGGGCAGCCCGCGCCCATCGTATCGGCGTCGCAGCTTTCCGAACTGATGACGCATCCGTGGCGCGGCAACGTGCGCGAGTTGCAGAACGTCGCCGACCGCTTCGTGCTGGGACTAACCGGCGACAGCCTGCTGACCCCTGGCGGCAACGCAAGCAAGGGCGGCACGCTCGGCGAACAGCTTGCGTACTTCGAGCGCATGCTGATCGAAGACATGCTGCGGCGTCACAACGGCAACGTCGCGGAAGCCAGCGTCGAACTCGGCATGCCGAAAAAGACGCTGTATCACAAGCTCCGGCAACTCAAGATCGCCTCTCGCGATGTGCCGGGCGACGAGAGCGACGCCGACCGGTCGTCATCGGGAGGCGAGTAGACCCGCATGGACCGTCTACCTCTGACTACACAAGAGCCGATTGAAGGCGCTATTCAGGGCTATCTGATCAAGGGCATCACGCATTCGCAGAAGACCTTTCGGCCAGGCGACTGGCCCGAGCGTCTTGGCGGCGTCATCACGCTTTTCGTCGGCGAAAAGCGGCCGGGCATTCATATCGCGTGTACGCGTCTCGCGATGCCTGTGATCGACGCCGGGATCAAATGCTTTTTCGTTTCCGACGAACTGCGCGCTGTCTGTGCCGACGCATTCGACTTCGTGATGCGTTTCGCGAAAGACAATGATCTGCCGGTCGATGTGCGTCGCGCACAGAGGCTCGCTTCGCCGGACGCCCTTGCGTCCGAGGCTTCGACAACGCCGCGTTGCTGACGCGGAGCGTGGCCCCATCGGCCGGGCAGCGTTGCACGCCCAAGGTGCTGCGCCGCACCATCATCGCGCGTTCATGCATCGGAATGCGCCAGCCCACGGCGCACGGCGCGCGCTCCAATACTCGCCAGAAGCCCACCGCGCGGGGCCTTCGCGGCGTTCTCGCCTAATGGCATGAGCCTTGCATTTAACGTGGCTGCGGATCAAAGGCGATCCGGCTCATCTGCAGCACGCACTCTGTTTTAGATCACTGGTTTTGGACAACGGCGTCCCCCGAATACAGTCGCACTGGCGATTGCATCCGCGGGACGCTTTTTTATTGCCGGACACATCATGCCGCGTACCGCATCGCAAATGAAGGAAGCCTTTGTCATGAACGTTGCCGAGAGGAACTCCGCCATGAGTCACGACCGCTTGCCGCAAACCTGGACGCCTGTTTGCACGCTCGACGACATCGTTCCGAATACGGGCGTCTGCGCGCTCGTCAACGGCGGACAGGTCGCCGTATTTCACGTCGCGGACGGTGAGGGCGGCGTGTACGCCATCGACAACTTCGATCCGGGCTCGCGCGCGGCCGTGCTGTCGCGCGGGCTGATCGGCAGCCTCGGCGAGCGCATCGTCGTGGCCTCGCCGATCTACAAGCATCACTTCGATCTGCGCACCGGCGAGTGCCTCGAAGCGCCCGAGAATTCGGTCAGCGCGTATCCGGTGCGGGTGGAAAGCGGCAAGGTGTGGGTCGCGGCATGAGACACGAGATCGACGCACAGTTGTCGGGAGGCGCCTCACACGCCGCGCACGCCTCCCACGCCGCGCCCGCCCGCCCGCGGCTCGTGGTGATCGGCAACGGCATGGCCGGCATGCGCACCGTCGAAGAGTTGCTGAAGCTCGCGCCGGATCTGTACGACATCACCGTGTTCGGCGCCGAGCCGTACGGCAACTACAACCGCATTCTGCTGTCGCCGGTGCTCGCGGGCGAAAAGACGGTCGACGACATCATCCTCAATACGCGCGACTGGTATGACGAGAACGGCATTCGCCTCTATGCGGGCGATCCGGTGATCGCGATCGACCGCAGGCGCCGCGTCGTGCGTTCGCAAGGCGGCGTGGAAGTCGGCTATGACCGTCTGCTGATCGCGACGGGATCGAAGCCTTTCCTGATTCCGGTGCCGGGCCACGATCTGCCTGGCGTGATCGCGTTTCGTGACATTCAGGATGTCGAAACAATGCTCGAGGCGGCGCGCAATCATCGGCATGCCGTGGTGATCGGCGGCGGATTGCTCGGGCTCGAGGCCGCCAACGGACTCATGCGCCAGGGCATGTCGGTAACCGTCGTGCATGTGATGGACAGCCTGATGGAGCGCCAACTCGACCGCAGCGCGTCGGTCCTGCTGCAACAGGCGCTCGAGCGCAAGGGCCTGCGTTTCCTGCTGAAGGCGAACACCGCGGAGATCGTCGGACCGGATCGTGTGAGCGCCGTGCGTTTCGCCGACGGCACGCAGATTCCCGCAGACCTCGTCGTGATGACGGCCGGCGTGCGCCCGAACATCGACCTCGCGAAACAGGCGGGGCTGCATTGCGAGCGCGCGATTGTCGTCGACGATACGTTGCAGACCTACGATCCGCGCGTCTACGCAGTCGGCGAATGCGTGCAGCACCGCACGGCGACCTTCGGCCTCGTTGCGCCGATCTGGGATCAGGCGCGCGTGTGCGGCGCGCATCTCGCGGGCGCGGGCCATCGCCGCTACGTGCAGCGCGCGACTGCCACCAAGCTCAAGGTCACCGGCGTCGAACTGTATTCGGCCGGCGACTTCATCGGCGGCCCGGACAGCGAAGACCTCGTGCTGCGCGATCCGCGGCGCGGCGTCTACAAGCGCCTCGTGATCGAAGAGAACCGCGTGATCGGCGCCGTGCTGTATGGCGACGTCAACGAAGGCGCGTGGTACTTCGAGCTGATCCAGAACCGGACCGACATTTCCTCGCTGCGCAGCCAGTTGCTGTTCGGCAAAGCCCTCTGCGAGACGCAGGCAGCCTGACCTGGAACACACCGTGAGTTTTCCCATCGCTATTTCGAGCACGTCCGGCAGCGGCGATGCTGTCAGAACCACCTGTCCGTATTGCGGCGTCGGTTGCGGCGTGCGCGCGAGCGCGCGCCCCGACGGCGGCCATGACATTGCCGGCGACGAACAGCATCCCGCGAACTTTGGACGCCTGTGCGTGAAAGGCTCGGCGCTCGGCGAAACGATCGGGCTCGAAGGACGGCTGCTTCATCCGAAGATGCGCGAGCGCGCGAGCGGCGCGTTGCGCGATGTTTCGTGGGACGAAGCAATCGATGCGGTCGCGGGAGGCTTTCGCCGGATCGTCGACGAACACGGGCCGGATGCGGTCGCGCTCTACGTATCGGGCCAGTTGCTGACCGAGGACTACTACGTCGCGAACAAGCTGATGAAAGGCTACGTCGGCAGCGCGAACATCGATACGAATTCGCGGCTCTGCATGTCGTCTTCCGTTGCGGGACACAAGCGGGCGTTCGGCGAAGACGTGGTGCCGGTGTGCTACGAAGATCTCGAACTCGCCGATCTCGTGGTGCTGGTCGGTTCGAACACGGCGTGGTGTCATCCGATCCTGTTCCAGCGCATCGTCAAGATCAAGGAAGCGCGGCCGGACATGAAAGTCGTCGTGATCGACCCGCGTTATACCGCGACGTGCGAGATGGCCGATCTGCATCTGCCGTTGAGCGCCGGCAGCGACGTGCGGCTTTTCAACGGGCTGCTCAGTTTTCTCGCGGAGCATGGTGCGATCGACGCGCAGTTTGTCGATGCGCATACCAACGGTTTTGCGCAGGCACTGGCCGCTGCTTCTGAGGGTGAAGTATCGGGCACGACAGCGGCCTTCGATCTCGCCCAATGCGCGAAGGCGTGCAAGGTCGATCCGCACGATCTGCTCGAGTTTTACCGCCTGTTCGCGCGCACTGAGCGCGTCGTGACGGTCTATTCGCAAGGCGTCAATCAATCGAGCGCGGGCACCGACAAGGTCAACAGCATCATCAATTGCCATTTGCTGACGGGGCGCATCGGCAAGCCGGGAATGGGGCCGTTCTCGTTCACCGGACAGCCGAATGCGATGGGCGGGCGCGAGGTCGGCGGTCTCGCGAACACGCTCGCCGCGCATCTCGAACTCGACGACGCGATGCATCGCGAACTCGTTCAGCAATTCTGGGGCGCGCCGGTTATTGCATCGCGCGCGGGGCTCAAAGCAGTCGAGCTGTTCGAGGCGATCGAGGAAGGACGCGTCAAGGCCGTGTGGATCATGGGCACGAATCCGGTCGTGAGCCTGCCCGACGGCGATCAGGCGAAGCGCGCGCTCGCGCGTTGCGAACTGGTGGTCAGCTCCGACATTGTCGAGCGCACGGACACCAATGCGTTCGCTCATGTGCTGTTGCCGGCGCTCGGCTGGGGCGAGAAGGACGGCACCGTCACGAATTCGGAGCGCAGGATTTCGCGTCAGCGCGCATTTTTGCCAGCGCCGGGCGAGGCGCGCGCGGACTGGCAAATCATCTGCGATGTGGCAAAGCGCATGGGATATGCGGGCTTCGAATTCGCGAGCCAGCAGGAGATCTTCGACGAGCATGCGCGGTTGAGTGCATGGCGCAACGGCGAGAGCGAAAGCCAATCGCATAGCCAACACGGCGACAGCGTGCGTCGCGCGTTCAATCTGGCGGGGCTGGTGGGCCTCGGCAGCGACGGCTACTCATCGTTGCAGCCTGTTCAATGGCCCGTACGCGCCAATAACAACATGGCCAGCGACACGGCCGGCGACACGACCGCACCCGGCACCGCGCGTCTTTTCGACGATCGCCGTTTTAGCCATGCGGACGGCCGCGCGCGTTTCATCGCCACGCCGCCACGCGCGCCCGCGAATGCGCCCGATGACGACTATCCGCTGACGCTCAACACGGGCCGCGTGCGCGACCAGTGGCACACGATGACCCGCACCGGCAGGTCCGAAAAACTCGCGGGCCATGTGACGGAGGCGTTCGTCGACATGCATCCGCAGGATGCGTTGTTGTGCGGCGTGCGCGAAGGCGACCTCGCGCGAGTGTCGAGCCGTTGGGGCGCGATGGTCGCACGCGTGCAATACGGCGGCGGCATGCCGCGCGGCAGCGTGTTCGTGCCGATTCACTGGAACGATCAGGTGGCGTCCGACGCGCGCGTCGGGGCCGTGGTGAATCCGTCGGTCGATCCGGTTTCCGGCGAGCCCGAGTTCAAGCACACGCCCGTGCGCGTCGACAAGTTTCATGTCGCGTGGCATGGCTTTTCGCTGAGCCGCCGCGCGCCGGTTCTCGACGGCGTCACGTACTGGACGCGCGTGCAAGGCACGCAGTTCGTGCGCTATGAACTGGCCGGCCGCAATCCGCCTGGAGAAGAGGGCGATCGCGGCGCGTGGGCGCGGGCGCTCTTCGGTGTCGACGATGCGCACGCCGATTGGCTCGAATACGAGGATCGCGCGGCAGGCGTTTATCGCGCGGTGCATGTCGTCGACGATCGCATCGAGAACTGCGTGTTTCTTTCGGCGCGCCCGGATCTGCCGGCGCGCGAATGGCTCGCGAGCCTCTTTGCAAAGGGCAAGCTCGACGACGCGGACCGCATCGGCGTGCTCTCCGGCCAGTCGATCGGCAAGGGCGCCGATACGGGGCCGACCATCTGTTCGTGCTTCGGCGTCGGGCGCAATACGATATGCACGGCGATACGCGAGCACGGCCTGAAAAGCGCCGCCGACATCACCGCGTGTCTGAAGGCGGGCGGCAACTGCGGCTCGTGCGTGCCGGAGTTGAAGAAGCTCCTGGTCGATACGGAGCTGGCGCGGCTTAATGCGGCTTGAGTGCTTGAGTGCTTGAGTGGGCCTAACGAGGAACCTCTTCTGCGATGCTGAAAAAACTGCAAACGATGCTGCGCGCGATCGACTCGGCCCGCGGATTCAACGACGAGCATGACGCCGGCATCGGGATGTCTTCGGTGCAAAACGAGGGCGGCCTGCAACAACGGCACGCGGCCAATCCTCGTCCGGCGCGCTTGCGCGGCCCGTGGCGTGCCGCACGTTCGCGTCGGCCGAGGATCGCGCCGCGATAACGGATAGTGGTCGCGCGCGCGTCATGCGCGGCTATTAACTCGCCATAGCGGCGTAAAAAAATTCGCGTTATTCGAATGCGGCGATGTAATTCGCGATTCGCGAAATGCACGATAGCTAAATAACGCGTTTTAAGAAGTTTTAATGAAAGCGGGCGAATTAAAAATAAATAGCCGTTTTCAGCTTCAAACGTTCAATTACCCGGTCGCCCTATCCCGATCCACCGCGTGCCCGCCTGGTCGCCGATTGCATATCATATGTTTAAACCATCGCTATCGGCCCCCACACGCCGATCCATTTATTCATGCGGCGGAATTGCATCATTTCAGTTTACAATTATTTCCCCGGCGCATCGCTGCCGCAAACAATATAAAGCGGAAAGACTTCCCGCCATTTTATCTTTTCAGATAGACCGGCCGGTAATTGATTCTTCCGTCTGCATTAATAGAACATTGGAGAGAGACAACTATGCTAAGCCCCAAGGAGTTTGCCACCCTCATGTTGGTCAAGGCTGCTCCGGATCAGATCGATATGTGTCGCGAAGAACTCGACACGCTGCTTGAACGGCAACTCGTCGCACTCGAAGACCTCGCTTCCGGACACCAGCGCCTGCATGTCACTTGTGCAGGTCATTCCATGCTCAACGCGGTGGCGCGCAAACGCTAGGCGGCGAACCTCTCATCGTTGCATCGAAATATTGACGAGAAAGTAGTCATGGACGAACAACTGGTAAGCATCGTAATGGGCTGCGCGGTGCTCGCGATAGGCATCATCTTCGCGGTCGGCCACTATCGGCGGGAGCATCGCCGCGCACAATTGCTGCGCCAACTCGACCACGCGCCCGTGTGGAACTGGTTGCGGCATCATCAGCATCGCCACTGACAGCGCGGCCGGCTCCGACATGACGTATGCACGCACGCGCCGCAAGCTCGCCGGCGCGTGAGGGATTAACGCTATTTGCAGCAGGCGCGCACGAGCCGATAATGGACGGTTCCGACCGTTCCATAGCTCGACATGCGCGACCGAATCGACGACGAAATCACCTTTCGTAAACTGGAAGTGCTGCTCGCCTTCATGCAGACCGGCAGTCTCGCGAAGGCCGCCGAAGCGCTGAACGTGAGCACGGTCAGCGTGCATCGCGCGTTGCATTCGCTCGAACAGGGCGTGCGCTGCGCGCTGTTTCGCCACGAAGGCCGCAATCTCAGATCGACCGACGCGGCGCAAATGCTCGCCGATGTCGCGCAGGAAGTCATCACGCTGATGTCCGACGGCATTCGTGCGACGCGCGAAGCGGCGGGCTATTCATCGGACCGGTTGAAGATCGGCTCGCTCTATTCGCTGACCATCAGGACGGTGCCGGGCATCGTCGTCGACATCAAGGTGCGGCGGCCCGCGCTTCAAGTCGAACTCGTGCTCGGCCCGAATGCCGAACTGATCGAGAAGCTCAAGCAGGGCGCCATCGACGCCGCGCTGATGGCCTTGCCCGACGCCGAGCCCGAGATCGAATCCATTCCGCTTTTCGAAGACGACATTTTCTTTGCCGCGCCCGCCAACTCGCCGTATGCCAATCTCGAAGCGGTCGATCTGCGCGACTGCCGTGACGAAACTTTCGTCTCGCTCGGCGAGGGCTTCGCGACCTATCACGGCTTTCAGGAAGCGTTTCGCGTCGCGGAGTTCACGCCCAACGTGACCATGCGAGTCGGCGACATTTTCTCGCTGATGAACCTCGTGAGCGGCGGCGTCGGCTATACGCTGTTGCCGGGCCGCGTGCGCGACGTGTTCGGCGACAAGGTGCAGCTCATCGCGCTCAAACCGCCATACCGGATGCGTCAGACCATCGGCGTGAGTTTTTTGCGGGCGCGCGAGCGCGACCCGAATCTGCTCGCGCTGATGGCCGTGTGCCGTCTTCGTACGCGAAACGAAGGCTAAACGAAGGCTGACACATAAACCAGGGCTGCGCATTTGCGTCGCCGCTCAGCCGCCGACCAGCGCGCGCGTCGCGAAGAACAGCAGCGACGGTCCAAGCAGGCAGCCCACGCCTGTATGAAACGTGGCGATCAGCGCACCGTAAGGCACGAGCCGCCGGTCGGTCGCCGCGAGTCCCGCGCTCACGCCGCTGACCGTGCCCGCGAGGCCGCCGAAAATCATCGCCGAGCGCGGCGTCTTGAGACCCATGAAGTTGGCCGCGAGCGGTGTGCCGATCATCACGATGATCGCCTTGATGAGACCCGTTGCAATGCTGAGCGCGATCACGTCGGAGCTCGCGCCGATCGCCGCGCCCGTCACCGGTCCGACGATGTATGTGACCGCGCCGGCGCCGATGGTCGTCATGCTGACCGCATCGGTATAGCCGAACGCATGCGCGACGCTTGCGCCCACGATAAACGGCAGCACCGTGCCGAGCAGCAGCGACAGCACGCCGATGAGCCCGGCCTTGCGCGCTTCGGTGGCCTGCACTTCGAAGGCGGTCGCGACGATCGCGAAGTCACGCAGCATCGCGCCGCCCATCAAGCCGACGCCCGCGAACAGCGGCAAATCGGCGAGACCTTTCTGACCCGCGGTGAACGCGCCGCCGAAATACGCGAGCACGAGCCCGATCACGATGGCGATCGCCGAGCCGTGCACGCGCCCGAACGTGAGCTTGCGCGAAATCATCGACGACACCCACATGATGAGTCCCACGAGCGCGAACGCAGTGACGAGGCCGTTTTGTATCAGTACTTTGTCGATCATATGGATCATGGCTGGCTCCTGCGTCAGATCTCTTCGGGTTGCGGGCTGCTGATGAACGAGGTGCTGTCGCGTCCGGTGCGCGAGAGCACCGCGATGCACACGGCGCACACAGCCACCGCGCCCAACGCGGAAAGCAGCGCGACCGGTCCGCCCTTGAGCGCGGCAACCACGTTCTGATTCGCCGCCATCGCGACGACGACGGGGATGTACATCGCGCCCCAGAAGCCGACGCCGGCCTCGGTTTCTTTCGGCAGCAGTCCTTTGCCGTGCAGATAGAGCCGCAGGAAAATCAGCAGCAGCATCGCGATGCCGACACCGCCGACGTTGGTCTTGACGCCGATCGCGACCCCGAGCAGATCGCCGAGAAAGAGTCCCGCAAGGTGGCAGAAAGCGAGTAGCGCCGTTCCGTAGATGATCATCTGTTGTCTCCTGTCGACCGCGGTCGACTCTCTTGCTTTAGTGTCTTACCCGCGTTTTGTGCAAGGGCTGCTAACGGGTGGGGTTGACCGCTTACGAGCCAGCATTGCGTGCACAACGCGGCTCTTTAGGGCATGGCCGAGTCTATGGGACACAGAGACCCGGTTTCAATCACCTTCGGCAAGCATTTGTTATCGCGAGGCTAACGATTCGCGGCAAGAAGCGGTGAAAGCAGCGTGGGGCGGGGACGTGGCGCGGTTTAGGGGTTTTCCCTCGCGCGAGACGCGGCGCAGCCCGGTTCTTGATTTGACGTCGCCGCCGCCGCATAACGCCCCGGCGTGGTCCCGGTCGCGCGCCTGAACATGTCGATAAACGCGCTCACGTTTTCATAGCCGAGTTCGAGCGCGATCGTCGTCACGCTGACGCCCTCGGCGACGAGTTCCAGCGCGCGAAGCAGGCGCGCCTGCGCGCGCCACTGCGCAAAGCTGAGTCCCGTCTCGGCGACGAAGCGCCGGCTCAGCGTGCGCGGCGACAGTCCCGCCCACTCGGCCCATTCCTCGAGACGTCGCGAGTCGGACAGATCGGCGGCCAGCGCGTCGGTGATGCGCATGAGCCGCGGGTCTTCCGGGCTCGGCAAATTCAGCGACTCGGCCTTCGACGCCGCCAGTTCATCCATGATGACTTCGGCAATCCGCGCCTGCCGCGCATCGAGCAATGCGCCGGTCCAGCTCGCCGCGCGGCGCACGGCCGCGCGCAGCAAAGGCGTCGTGCGGATCGCCCGCGGTTGCGCGGGCAACCCGGCACACCGCTCCTCTGCAATGAACACGCTCCAGCCGGAAAACGGACCATGCGAGCGCATCGAATGCTCGCAATACGGCGGCACCCATATGGCGTAAATGGCGGGCGCGACCCATTGCTGCCGGCCCACGCCGACCGACGCCAGGCCGCTCAACGCGCCCATCAACTGCCCGCGTGCATGCGCGTGCGAGGCCACTTCGCGGGACGCCCGTTGCGTGAGTTCTCCCGCCATCAGAAAGGGCACGTCAGGCGCTGTGAGCAGTTCTGGACGAATCAGCGGAATAGTCATGGCTCGAAATCCGTATCGAATGGCATTTATACCTGAGACGACCCGGCACTGCATCTCTAGACTGAACTCACTACCACTTCGAGGAGTTCATCACGATGCGAGCCGAACAGATTCTTCCCGACCATGCCGATTCCGTCGATGTCGGCGGCGTGACGATTCGCAAGGGCACGATCGCGGCTTTTTTTGCGAACGCGCGTGTGTGGACCGATCCCAGCGCAAGCGAGACCGCACGCGGCCAGGCCGCCGCCGATATTCGCGAGGCGCTGCCGGCGTTGCGCGCGTCCGGCCTGTTCGACTTCGTGATGATTCGCGATCCACAGTTGCGCGAGTGGATCGATAGCGGGGCACCGACTCATTCGGCTACCGAGGCGCGGTCATGAAAGCAGCGGTCGTCATGCAAGCCGGGCAGATGCCGGTGTATTCCGACGTCGACGAACCCGCGCCCGCGGACGGTCACGCGATAATCGACGTGGAGGCTTCGGCGCTCAGTCACATCACGCGCGGCAGGGCGTCCGGCACGCACTATTCGTCATCGGCGCGTCTGCCGTTCGTCGCGGGCATCGACGGCGTGGGCCGCCGCCGCGAGGACGGCAAGCGCGTGTATTTCTTCGCGCCGAAGGAGCCGTCGGGCGGCCTCGCCGAGCGAACCGTCGTCGCGCAAAGCCAGTGCATCGAGATCCCCGAGACGCTCGATCCCGTCATCGCCGCGGCGATGGCGATTCCCGGCATGTCGTCGTGGGCAGCGCTCACCGAACGCGCGCACTTCGCTCGCGGCGAGACCGTGTTGATCAACGGCGCGACGGGCGCGTCGGGACGGCTGGCTGTGCAGATCGCCAAACATCTCGGGGCCGCGAAGGTGATCGCAACAGGGCGGCATCCGCGGACGCTCAGCACGCTTGCATCCGTAGGCGCGGATTACGTGCTTTCGCTCGATCAGGAAGAGTCGGCATTGCAGCGCGCGCTCGAGCCTCACTTTCATGAAGGTGTGGACGTGGTGCTCGATTACCTCTGGGGCGCCAGCGCGCTCACGCTGCTGACCGGCGCGGCGCGGTCGCTTCCGGGTGGTTATCCGATGCGCTTCGTGCAGATCGGCTCGGTTGGCGGCGCAACCATCTCGCTGCCGGGCGCGGCGCTGCGTGCATCGGCGATTATGTTGATGGGCAGCGGAATTGGCAGCATTCCTCTCGAGCGGCTGTTCAACGCGACGCGCGAGGTGTTGCATGCCGCGATTCCATCCCGCTTCGAGATCGCCACGCAGGCCGTTCCTCTGGCCGAACTTGCAACGCACTGGAACGAAAGCGGCAGCCGCTTGCGCACTGTCTTCACGATGCAAGGTTAACGGGCGGCTGCGGTTGCGCGGCGCTGCGACTCAATGCGCGAGTTTCACCGCGCCGCGATTGCGGTTCAGCACGCGCGCCTGCAACACGATGACAAGCAGCAGGAACATGCCGCGAATCACCGACTGCCAGTAAGCCGACAAGCTGATATAGCCGAGCCCGTTCTCGAAGTTGAGCAGATTGAAGACGAGCGCGAGCAGTGCGACGCCCGCAATCGTCATCGCAATCGAGCCTTCGCCGCCCGTCAGCCGTGTGCCGCCGAGCACGACCGCCGAGATCGCGAACAGCTCCCAGCCGACGCCCTCGTTGGGCTGCCCCGCGCCGAACTGCGCGGCGAGAATGCTGCCGGCAATGCCCGCGAGCAAACCGCTCACCGCATACACGGCGACCAGCGTGCGATCCACGTTGAGCCCCATGAGCCGCGACGCTTCCTCGCTGCCGCCGATAGCCAGCGCATGCCGCCCGAAGCGCGACGAGCGCAGCGCGGTCCAGCCGAGAATCGCGGCGACTGCGGACACGATGCCCGGAATCGGCAAGCCGAACAGATCGCCCTGGCCGAAGCCCGCAAAGCTCGAATCGGACGCGATGCCGACCGCGTCGTTGTGACCGAGCAGCAGCGCGAGACCATGCGCGCCGAGACTCGTCGCGAGCGTGACGATGAACGGCAGAATACGCATGCGCGTGATGACGAGTCCGTTGAGCACGCCGACAGCAAGCCCTGCTAACGATCCCGCCAGCACCGCGGCCACGCCGCCATGCGGACTCGCCAGCGCCGACACGACACTCGCGAGCGCCGCCACCGCGCCTACCGAAAGATCGATGCCGCCCGTGATGATGACGAACGCCATGCCGATCGAGATCAGCAGGAACATCGAGTTGTAGCGCCAAAAGGAAAGCACGTTGTACGCGTCGGCGAAATGCTCGTAGCGCGTCACGCCTAGCACGAGCAGCGCAACGAGCGCGCTGATAATGGGCAGATTCTTCTTCATGAGCGTCAGCCTCGCTTGCGTTGCACGTACACCGCGACGATGATGATCGCCGCCTTGAGCACCAGCGCCGCCGCATCCGGAATGCCGTGCGCGAGCAGCGTGTAACGCAGCAACTGGATGATGAGCGCGCCGATCAGCGTGCCGGTGATATACGCCTTGCCGCCTGTCAACGCCGTGCCGCCGACGGCCACCGCCGCGATCGCATCCAACTCGACGCCCAGACCGATGACGTTCGCATCCGACGACGAATTCACCGAAATCGAAATCAGACCGGCGAGTCCGGCGAGCGCCGCGCAGACGGTATAGGCGATCATCTTCACGCGCACGGTCGGAATGCCCGACAGATACGCCGCGTCTTCATTGCCGCCCGTCACCAGCAGATACTTGCCGAACAGCGTCTTGCGCACGATCCACGTAAATACGGCGACGAGCGCGAGCATCAACAGAATCTGGAAGGGCACGCCCGCGACCTTGCCGAGCGCGATCCATTGAAACGCCGGATTGGAGAAGGCTTGCAGGCTGCCGTCGGTGACGACCTGCGCGATGCCGCGTCCCGCGATGAACAGCACCAACGTCGCGACGATCGGCTGCACGCGAAGCCGCGTGACGAGCAGGCCGTTGAACACGCCGCATAGCGCGGCCGCGACGATCGGCAGCGTGAAGGCGAGGGCAATGCCGGGCGGCCCCGCGATGTTCATAAAGAGCATCGGCGCGACCGCGCCGGCAATCGCCATCGACGCGCCCACCGACAGATCGATGCCGCCTGTGGCCACCACCAGCGTCATGCCGATGCCGACGATCACGATCGTCACCACTTGCGTCAAGTTGACGTTGAAGGTTTGCAGCGACACGAAGTGCGGCGTGAAAAGCAGATTGAAGACGATCATCGCGACGAGCACGACGATCTCGCGCTGAATCGCGACGCCGCGTTTTTTCCTCGCGGGCGCGTGGACGATTTGCGCCGCGCGTTGCGTATCATCGATCATGTTTGGCTTCCTCCACCGCTTCGGCCAGCGTCGACCGCTCGCCCGCGCCGTGTGCGATTGCGTCCATGATCGAGGCCTCGTTCATCTGCGCGCCGTCGAGCTGCGCGACGGTCTGTCCATCGCGGATAACGACTGCGCGATCCGCGACCGCCGTGAGCTCTTCGAGTTCCGACGCCGACAGCAGCACCGCCAGGCCCGAATCGCGCAATTCGCGCACGATCTTCGCGACGTCGGCCTTCGCGCCGACGTCGATGCCGCGCGTCGGTTCATCCAGCAGCAGCAGACGCGGATGCGTCGCGAGCCAGCGCGCGAGCAGCACCTTCTGCTGATTGCCGCCCGAGAGTTCGCGGATCGGCTGATCGGCGGAACGCAGCTTGATGCCGAGCGACTCGATAAAGCCATCGACAATTTCTTTCTGCCGCGCGACATCCACGATGCCGCGTTTCGTGAGCGCGGGCAGACACACGAGCGTGAGGTTGTCGCGCACCGACAACTCCGGCACGATGCCTTCGGCCTTGCGGTCCTCGGTCAGATACGCGACGCCATGCGCGATCGCATCTTTCGGCGACTTCCACGCGACGGTCTCGCCATTCATCGACAGCGTGCCTTTTCTCCGGACGATCCGCGCCGAACAGCAAACGCATCGTTTCCGTGCGGCCCGAGCCGAGCAGTCCGGCGAGGCCGACGGCTTCGCCCGCGTGCACATCGAGCGACACGTCCGCGACTTTTGCGCCGGCCGACAGTCCTTGCGCACTCAGCGCGAGGCCGCCGCGCTTCGCGAGGTTCGCTTCCTTGACCGCGCTGTCTTCATGCACGACGGCGGCGAGCGTGCGGCCGAGCATCGTCGTGACGAGCCTGAGCTTGTCCATGTCCTGCATCGCGCTTTCGGCGACGGTTTGCCCGTCGCGCATCACGGTGACGCGATCGCACAGCGCATATAGTTCGTCCAGCCGATGCGAGACGAAAATCACCGCACGTCCGTCATCGCGAAGACGGCGCACGACGCTGAACAGCAACTCGACTTCGCGTTCATCGAGCGACGAGGTCGACTCGTCCATGATGACCATCTTCGCATCCGACGACACCGCGCGTGCGAGCGCAACCATCTGCTGAATCGCTGTGGAATATTCGCGTACGGGCTTCTTCACATCGATCTTCAGTCCGAACGATTCGAGCAGTTCGTCCGCGCGGCGCTGCACGGTTTTCCAGTCGATCAGCCCGAAGCGGCGCGGCTCGCGTCCGAGAAAGATGTTCTCCGCGACCGAGCGGAACGGCACCAGATTGATTTCCTGGTAGATCGTGCTGATGCCCGCCTCGCGCGCTTCCTTCGGCGTGCGGAAATCGGCTTCGCGTCCGTCGAAGCGAATCGTGCCCGCGCTTTTCCGATACGCGCCGGTGAGGATCTTGATGAGCGTCGATTTGCCCGCGCCGTTCTGACCGATCAGCGCATGCACTTCGCCCGCCGTCACGGTCAGCCGCGCGCGTTTCAACGCGGCGACACCGCCGAAAGAGATGTCGATGTCCTGCATGTCGAGCAACGGAGCTTGAGCCATCGTGCGTCATCCATCATCGAAAGAACTGAAACGACAAAGCGGGCGCTTTGGAAAAAGCGCCCGCGCAGGCACAGAGCTGTCGTTCAATAGCCGTACTGCATGCTCGCGTCGACGTTGCTCTTGTCATAGAAGCGATCGGAGACCTTGACCCACGGCGGGATCGTTTCGCCTTTCGCGTACTTCTGCGCGACGTCGCAGGCGAGCGGTCCGAAGAACGGGCTCGATTGCACGCTCGCGCCGAGTTCGCCGGCCTTGATCGCTTCGAGTCCGCCCTTGGTGCCGTCGATTGTGACGATCTGGATGTCCTTGCCCGGCTGCTTGCCCGCGGCCTTGATCGCGGCGATCGCGCCGAGCGCCATTTCGTCGTTGTGCGCATAGACGGCGGTCACGTCGGGATGCGCCTGCAACAGCGTCTCCATCACCTGGCGGCCCTTGTCGCGCGCAAAGTCGCCGCTTTGCGATGCAACGATCTTCATGCCCGGATTCTTGGCGATGACTTCATCGAAGCCTTTCTTGCGATCGTTCGCGGCGGACGCGCCCGTCGAGCCTTCGAGTTCGATGATGGTCGCCTTGCCATTGGTCGCCTTGATGAGCCAGTCGGCGGCGCGCTGTCCCTGGTCGATGAAGTCCGAACCGATGAAGGTGATGTAGTCCTTGCCGGCTTTCGCCATCGACTGATCGACGTTGCGGTCGACGAGAATCACCGGAATGCCGGCCTTTTTCGCCTGCATGATGACGGGCACGAGCGGCTTCTCTTCACGCGGCGGGAACACGAGCAGATCGACGTGCTGCGCGATCATGCTTTGAATGTCCGCGACCTGCTTGGCGGCGGAACTGTTCGCGTCGGTCATGACCATCTGCCAGCCGCACTTCGAGGCGATCTCCTTGAAGCTTCTCGTCTCCGCGAGGCGCCAGGGGTTATTGCTTTCCGTCTGCGCGAAGCCGACTCTCAGCGGCTTCTTGTTCGGGATCTTCGGCAGCGCGTCGTCCGCGGCATGCGCGATGCCGAAGCCGGCGGAAAAGGTGAGCGCAGCGAGTGCGATAAACGATGCAGCGATCGGGCGCAGGCCCGTTTTCTTTGTGAGCGACAGCATGTCTTCCTCCGATAAGGATGGTTTGCCTCTTCTTGTCAATGCCGATGCTTGTGATGCCCGGTCTACTGCGTGCTGCGAGAGCGCCAGCTAGAGAGCTAGATGCACTGGCTAGTCGTTAATATTATTAATAGCGAGTTGCTTCGTTTCGGCGATGACCTTGACCGAGCCGCGCTCGATCAACGGTCCGTCGAGCTTGACCGTGCGACGCCGCACGGGCGCGCCCGCCGCGCGGTTGTGTTCTTCCTGCAAGAGCGTGTCGACCGCCCATTTGCCAAGCTCGTAGTTCGGCAACACGACGGTCGATAGCGGCGGATGCGTGTGCCGCGCGATTTCCTGATCGTCGTAGCCGAGCACGGACACATCGTCGGGCACGCGCAGGCCGAGCTGCTTGAGCGCTTCGATTGCGCCGAGCGCCATCAGATCGTTGGCGCAGAAAATGGCCGTCGGCGGATTCGGCTCGCGCATCAGCGAGAGCGTTTCCTCGAAGCCGGTCGCCGGTCCCCAGTCGCCTTCGCGCACGAGTTCCGGCGCGAACGGCAAATCGGCCGTCGCCAAAGCGGTGCGATAACCCTTCAGACGATCGCGCGCCGCATCCTGCCACGGCTCGCCGTTGATATAACCGATCCGCCTGTGTCCCGCCGCGAGCAGATAGTCCGTCGCCGTGTGGCCGCCCGCGACTTCGGCGGGCACCACCGACGACACATCGGCATCGCTCGAATAGCAGTTGAGCAGCACGGTCGGCACGCGCGCGAGCGCCGCGGGTACGGTCACGCGGCGGGTGTACACGGTCGCGTAGATCACGCCGAGCACGTTCGCATTGCCGAGCGTCGCTTCGAGCACGCGGGCTTCGATCTCCGCGTTGCCGTGCGTCGAATACACGGCGAGCATGCGGCCGTGAGCGAACGCGGCATCGCGCGCGCCGTCGATGCTGACGACCGGATGCGGGCTCGTGGAGATCTCATCGGCGAGATAGACGATCAGGTTGCGTTCGCCCTGTGCCGTGTCGAACGAGGGCAGCGCGCTCGTTTCGCGCTGCGTCATCCGGTAGCCGAGTTCCTGGGCCGCGCGCAGTACCTTGTCGCGCGTGGCGTCGGAGAACTTCGCGCCGCTCGCGTTGTTGAGCACGAGTGAAACCGTCGATTGCGAGACTCCGGTGAGCTTCGCAATGTCGGTCATGGTAGGGCGGCGTTGGGTCGTCTTCTTCATGGGCTTGCCGGCTGGAGTGCAGCAAACTTACCACTAATATTAGCGATGAACAACGCGCATCGGCGCCCATTCGATCGGGGTTTTCACCGAGTATTACTAATAATATTGACGACCCAAAGCGACGCATGCGATTCTTTTTTGCAAACCGACATGGAGGAGACGCGCATGGCCCGTTACGACGAAAGCACGAGAGACGCACTCGCGGATGCGTTCAACCGCGACGGCTTCGTGCTGTTGCGCAATCACTTTCCGCGCGCGACGATCGAAGCGTGGCGCGACGCATTTGCGCCGCTGCTCGCGCCTCATGTCGAATCTGACGCGAACGGCAATCGCGGCCCCGGCCGCTATTACGTGACGCTGCCGTTCGAAGGCCTCTTTGCCGATCCGGCCATTGTCTGCGATGAAGACATCGTCGGTATCGTGGAGCGTGTGGCGGGCCGCGATCCGGTGATGTGCCAGCTTGCCACCGATACGCCGGTGCTCGGCTCGCAGTTCCAGGAATGGCATCGCGATACGCCGCCGCTCTTTGACGACGCGCCGGAAACGCCGTCGTTTCAGCTTGCAGTGAACTTCCCGCTCGTGGATGTCGACGATAGCAATGGGCCGCTCGAGACGACGCGCGGCACGCATCGCATCTCGCGGGAAGAAGCATTGGAAGGTCTGGAAGCGGGGCGCTTCCCAGCCGAGCGCGTGCCGATGCAAGTCGGCGACGTGATGATCCGCGACGTGCGCGGGCTGCATCGCGGCACGCCGAATCTGACCGGCGTGCCGCGTCCGATGGTGGTGATCGGCTATAGCCGCGGGTGGTATTTCCGGCCCGAAGTGCATATCGACGTGCCGCGCAAGGTGCTCGCCGAACTGCCGCCGCGCTCGCGGCGTTTGTTGCGCTTTAATCCGGTCGTCGAAGAAACCGCGCGCACCTTCGATGAAAACTACCGGCAATTTGCGTATTGAGCGCGTATTGAGCGGCGAGGCGCAAGGACGCTCTATTGAGCCATAGCTTCGCAGCATCTCGACACGCCGCTATTCGCGCACGCGCCGCGCAGCTATGATTGGAGCAGGGCGGCGCCTGGCCTATTCAAAAGCGCCGTCCCGCTGCGTCGAAACTGGTGAAGCCTGTGTTTGCCGCGTCGGCGGCCCGTGGTTGAAGAAAGCGGTTGAACAAGCGGTTGAACAAAGCGCCTTTTGCAGGTCCTGGAAACAAACCAGAACGAAGGGGAATGCCGTGGCCAGCTACGATCGCAATCACGAGGTTCCGTTCAACACAGGCCGGCGGCAGTTTCTCGGCTACACCGGCGCCGGCGTGCTCGCCGCGATGCTGCCCGGTTGCGGCAGCGACGAGGTGCAGTCGACGCCTTATCAGCAGACCATTGCACTCGGTCAGCAGATGATCCAGCAGGCCGTCAGCGATCCGTCGACTCCTGTCGCGGCAATCTCCGTCGCGATGGTCAAGGGCAACGCGGTGGTCTGGCAGCAGGCGTTCGGTGTGGCGTCGGTGCCGGGGCAGATCAAGGCGACGCCGCAAACGCGCTTTAACATCGGCTCCGTCAGCAAGTTGTTTCCGGCGCTGGCGGCGGCGATCCTCGTCGACCGCGGGCTCATCACGCTGGACACGCCGATCGTCAAATATCTGCCGGCCTTCACGATGCTGTCTCCGGAATACGCGCGGATCACCACGCGTCATTTGCTCTCGCACGCATCCGGTTTGCCCGGCACGAACGGGCGCAATCTCTTCACGTTTGAGCCGGTCGCGGGTTACGCCGCCGACACGCAAGCCGAACTCGCCAACTCGCATCTGAAGCATTTGCCCGGCGAGCTGGCCGTCTATTGCAACGACGGCTTCACGATGGTCGAGCAGATCGTGCTCGCCGTGACGGGCCGGAGTTTCGCGGACTTCGTGCAGTCGGAGATTCTCGCGCCGCTGAAGATGACGAACTCCAGCTATCTGACGAGTGTGCCGTCCGATGGATCGTTCTCGCTGCCGTACGTGAAGGGCGCGCAGCATCAGGAATTCGTCAATGCGTACGCGACCGGCGGACTGAGTTCGACGCCCGCCGACATGATGAATCTCGCGCAGATGATCTACGGCGGTGGCGTATTCCAGGGACAGCGCATCGTGTCCGCGGCGGGCATCGCGGAGATGGGCGCCGACCAGACGAAAAGCCTGACGATCAACCCGTCGCCCGAATGGCGCTGGGGTCTCGGCTGGGACAGCGTGGTCCAGCCCGCGCTCAACGCCGCAGGCGTGCTCGGCTGGGAAAAGGACGGCGGCACGGCGTTCTACTCGACCGAATTTTTCGTCGTGCCTAATGCGAAGTTCGCGCTGATGGTGACCGGCAATGCCGGATACAACGCGCGTGCGATTGCCGAAACGCTGGTGCTGTCGGCGCTGAAGGAAGACGGCACGATTGCGTCGCTGCCGGCGAAGCTCGCCAACACGGCGCCGCCGGCCGCATCGGGGCCGGGCATCGCGGGCGGCGCCGGCATTTACGGCAATTCCGATTCGCCGTATCAGGTGCTCGCCAATGCGGACGGCAGTCTGCAGATCAACCAGTGGGACGCCGATACGCGAGGCTGGGCCGAGATCGGCGCATACCAGTACCGCAGCGACGGCTGGTGGTGGAGCGCTGCCGATACGGCGTCGTACCGCTTCACCGTCGTGTCGGGCAACGACAGCGAGGGCAATGCATTCAACTATCGCTATCTGATGAAGCGGGTCGTGCCGGGCGCGGGCTACGCGTATCTGACGCTGCCGGTCGGTCAGCAACTGGCACCGCTGGCGCCGCTCGACAGCGCGTGGCAGCAACGCGTCGGCACGCAATGGACCTTGACCAACGATTCGCCGAGCGCCGTGCCGATTGTCGTTCTTGGCAATCCGCCGGCGTTTTTCGCGACCCTGGCTGAACTTCCCGGCTACGTGCTGTTCGGCAACGAAGATCTTCGCTACGAGCTGTTCGTGCTGGTGAGCGATACGCTCGGCGGCATGTCCGTCAAAGTGCCGGGCAACTTTGGACGCGACCTGTACGAGATCCGCTTTGCGTCGCCTGGCGCGACGACGCTGACGATCGGCAGTTCGATTTACGCTCGTATCTGACGCTGAGTGCGCGCACCGCGGTAAACCGAACGCCGATGTCCCGAGGCCTGATTTGATAATATCTGATTGGTCAGTTATATCGGATCATTCAGGAGGCCTCGCGTGCGTCACTACACCAAAGACAATTTCAGGCTGACGGAGAGCGTGGGCTTCCAGTTGGTGAAGGCGCGCAACCTGATCGTCGCCGAAATGGACGCGGCGCTCAAGGAACTCGACATCTCCAGCCAGCAAATGGGCATCATGCTGACGCTTCGTCAGCGCCTCGCGTCGACGCCGTTCGAACTGTCGAAAATGCTTGCCATCGATACGGGCCTGATGACGCGCATGCTCGACAAGCTCGAAACCAAGGGCCTTTTGGTGCGCTCGCGCGACGAGACGGACCGCCGCGTGGTCAATCTTTCACTCACGAAAGAGGGCGTCGCCGTCGCCGATCAGATTCCTCACGTCGCGCCCGCGGTGCTGAACGCACGTCTGAACGACTTCACAAAATCCGAACTCGTTGAATTGCGCCGTTTGCTGCGCAAATTCCTGAGCGACTGAACGCGGCGCTCGCCCTCTGCTCCGTCTGCTTCGCCCGTGCCTCCGCAAAACTAAAGACTGTCGCCGCCAATGAAACAATGAGTTCCATGTGGCGCCGTTGATAGTATCTGACATGTCAACTATTGTGTCGGCAGGCAACGAGGAGCAACGCATGTCGCACTATTCAAAGGCTGACTTTCATTTGACGGATAGCGTCGGCTTTGCGATCAGCAAGGCGCGCAATCTGATGGCGATGCACATGGACGCGGCGGTGAAGGGCTTGAATGTGCGCGCGCATCACGTCGGCATTTTGCTGTCGCTACTGCAGGGCATCGACACGACACCGGCGGCGCTGTCGCGTCAT
Organism: Paraburkholderia graminis C4D1M; assembly: GCF_000172415.1. GTDB lineage: Bacteria > Pseudomonadota > Gammaproteobacteria > Burkholderiales > Burkholderiaceae > Paraburkholderia > Paraburkholderia graminis. The sequence goes on along the minus strand of NZ_ABLD01000015.1, from coordinate 134,200 downwards.
CTCGGCGTCGATACCGGCCTGATGTCGCGCACACTCGACAAACTCGAGACGCGGGGCCTGTTGACGCGCTCGCGCAGCACGGGCGACCGCCGCGTCGTCAACGTCGAACTCACGAAAGCGGGCCGCGACGTTGCGCTGCGTATCGCCGAGATTGTGCCGGATGTGCTGAATGCCCGGCTCGAGTGCTTCACTCACGACGAATTCAATGAACTGCGCCGTCTGCTTGGCAAGTTTCTGAGCGACTGAGCGCTTTTTTTTAACCATATATCTGACAGGTCAGCAAATGAGAAACGAGTTAAAGAAAGAACGGCGCGCTTCACGGCTGCTGAAAGCGGGTGTGTCGATCATGTTTGCCGCGGTGCTGTCGGCGTGCGCGAATTATGCGGGCATCCACAGCGACGCAAAGACTGCCGGCCCGCAGCAGTACGCCACGCAACAAAGCATTCCCGCCGAACAAGGTCACTGGCCCGCAGCGGACTGGGCCGACCAGTTCGGCGACGCGCAACTGAAAGCGCTGATCGACGAAGCGCTGAAGAGCAGCCCGACGCTCGATCAGGCGCGCTCCCGCGTCTCGGCGGCCGCTGCTTATAGCGAAACCGCGAAGGCCGGCACGATGCCGCGCGTCGACGCGAGTTATTCGCTGACGCGTCAGCAATTCTCGGGCACGGCGCTCGTTCCGCCTCCGTACGGCGGCTCGTGGCAAACGGAAAACAAGGGCTTGTTGAATGCTTCATACGATCTCGATCTGTGGGGCAAGAATCGCGAAGCGCTGAAGGCCGCGATTTCGCAACTTCAAGCGAGTCAGGCCGATGCCGAGGTCGTGAAGCTGACGCTGACGACGTCGATTGCACGCACGTACAACCAGCTTGCGCGCCTCTATCTGTTGCGCGACATTGCGCAGCAGGAAGTCACGCAGCGCGAGCAGATCGAGCGCATTACCGCGGGGCGCATTGCGACCGGGCTCGATACCGAAGTCGAACGCAAGACGGCGCAGGCCAATCTCGCGACGAGCCGTGCCGCGCTGAAGTCGCTCGACGGACAGATTCTCGCGACGCGCTACCAGATCGCCGCGCTGCTCGGTGCGGGCCCGGACCGCGGGTTGCAGATTGCGCGGCCGTCGCTCGGTCTCGGCGACGAAGTCCGTCTGCCCGACAACCTGCCCGCCGATCTTGTGAGCCGCCGCCCCGACATCGTGGCCGCGCGCTGGCGCGTCGACGCGATGACGCACGACGTGAAGGAAGCGAAGGCCGAGTTCTATCCCGACATCAACCTGAGCGCGGCAATCGGGCTCGACGCGTTCGGCTTTGGCCGCTTTCTGACGGCGGCTAGCCGAACGGCATCGGCCGGTCCCGCAATCCACTTGCCGATCTTCGACGCAGGCGCACTGCGGGCGCAGTTGAAGGGCCGCTACGCCGACTTCGACTATGCGGTCGCGACCTACAACCAGACGCTCGTGACGGCGCTGAGCGAGGTCGCATCTCAACTGGCCAATGTGCGCTCGACCGATGCACAGCTTGTCGATGCACAGGCGGCGCAGGACGCCGCGCGCGAGGCCGACAGACTTGCGCTCGTGCAATACAAGGCGGGCCTGACGAATCAACTGACCGTATTGAACGCCGACGTCAACGCGCTTTCCGCCGATCAGGCCGTGGCAAATCTGCGCATGAGCCGCCGCGATCAGCAGATTGCGCTGGCTTCCGCGCTTGGCGGCGGCTTCGTCGATACATCGAACACCGATGCGGGGCGCACGCAAGCATCGAATCCATCCGTTGACGCCGCGCGTTGAGCGGCCTTCCGAATAACCACGACCGAATCTGCCTGGAGAATCGACATGAGTGAAATCAACACGCCGGAGCGCGACGCGACGCATGCGGCGCCCGCCAACGTAGACACAGCGACGGCGCCCAATGCCACCGCGCCCACCGCCGCGAGCGAACCGAATTCGCGCAAGCGCCAACTGCTGCTCACGCTGCTTGGTGCGGCCGTCGTCGTATCGGTTGCGGCATACGGTGCCTATTACATGACCTATGCGCGTTATCACGAGACGACCGACGACGCCTACGTAAGCGGCAATCTCGTGCAACTCACGCCGCAAGTAACCGGTACGGTCGTCGCGGTGAACGCCGACGACACGCAGATCGTGAAGGCGGGCGACCCTGTCGTCACGCTCGATAACGCGGACGCCACAGTCGCGCTCGGCAACGCCGAAGCGATGCTGGGGCAGACCGTTCGCCAGGTGAGCAGCCTGTACGTGAACAACGATTTCTACGCCGCCAACATCGCGCAGAAACAGTCCGATCTGGCTCGGGCGCAAGACGATCTGCGCCGCCGCCAGGCCGTCGCCGACACGGGCGCGGTGTCCGCGGAAGACATCGCGCATGCACGCGACACGGTGACCGCCGCACAGGCCGCGCTCGACGCCGCGCGTCAGCAGGCGGAAGCCAATCGCGCGCTGACCGACCACACGACAATCGAACAGCACCCGAGCGTGCAGGCGGCGGCGTCGAAAGTGCGCGACGCGTACCTCGCCTATGCACGCAACACGTTGCCCGCGCCCGTCACCGGCTATGTGGCGAAGCGCTCGGTGCAGGTGGGCCAGCGGGTATCGCCGGGCACGCCGTTGATGGCGGTAGTGCCGCTCAACGGCGTCTGGGTCGATGCCAACTACAAGGAAAGCCAGTTGCGCAACATGCGTATTGGCCAGCCCGTCACACTGACGGCCGACGTGTACGGCAGCAAGGTCGAATATCACGGCCGCGTGGTCGGCTTTTCGGCGGGCACGGGTAGCGCCTTTGCGACGTTGCCCGCGCAGAACGCGACCGGCAACTGGATCAAGGTGGTTCAGCGTTTGCCCGCGCGCATCGAACTCGATCAGAAGGAACTGCAAGCGCATCCGCTGCGAATCGGCTTGTCGATGCAGGTCGATGTGGATACGCGCGATAGCACCGGCGCGCAACTCGGCGCGGCCGTGAATACGACGTACCGCACGGACGTTTTCGCGCAATACGGGGCTCAGGCTGATGCGGAGATTCAGAAGATCATCGAACGGAATAGTGTTGTCGCGCATCCGGGACCGACGGAGCGTGTCGTATCGTCGGCACAGGGCACGCGTGACAAGCGCAACAGCGCCGCCATGCCAAAACGCGCGGGCTGAAGTGCAGAACGTGACGCCGTTCGTTATCGCGTCTTCATTTATCCATTTAGCTGACGGGTCAGATACGCATTGCCGGCCTGTTCGCGACTTCGTACTGGAAGTAAGATGAATTCCTCGACGCAACTCGCACCGCCGCCGCTGAGCGGCGCAAAGCTGGTTCTCGCGACCTTCGCCGTCGCCCTCGCGACGTTCATGAACGTGCTTGACTCGTCCATCGCCAACGTTGCGATTCCGACTATCTCGGGCAACCTCGGCGTATCCGTCGATGAAGGCACGTGGGTCATCACGTTGTTTTCCGCGGCGAATGCAGTCGCCATTCCGCTGACGGGCTGGCTCACGCAGCGCGTCGGTCAAATCAAGCTGTTCGTCGCCGCGATCGTGCTGTTCGTATTTTCTTCGTGGCTGTGCGGGGTCGCGCCGAACCTGGTGATCCTGCTCGCCGCGCGCGTGTTGCAGGGTGCCGTGGCCGGTCCGCTGATTCCGTTGTCGCAAGCGATTCTGCTCGGCTCGTATCCAAAGGAAAAGAGCTCGACCGCGCTGGCGTTGTGGGCGATGACGGCCACGGTCGGCCCGATTGCCGGTCCGGCGTTGGGCGGCTGGATCACCGACAGCTACAGCTGGTCGTGGATCTTTTACATCAACATTCCGGTGGGTCTCTTTGCTGCGGCCGTGACGTGGTTTATCTATCGCGACCGCGAGACGCCGGCGCGCAAACTGCCCATCGACAAAGTGGGCTTGATGTCGCTCGTCGCATGGGTTGCGTCGCTGCAAATCATGCTCGACAAGGGCAAGGACCTCGACTGGTTCAGCTCGCCGGTGATCTGCATTCTCGCGGCCGTGGCGGCGGTCAGCTTCGTGTTTTTCCTGATCTGGGAATTCACCGAAAAGAATCCGATCGTCGATCTCCGGCTCTTCGCGGTACGCAATTTCCGCGGCGGCACGATTGCGATTTCGGTCGCGTATGCGGTGTTCTTCGCGAACCTCGTGATTCTGCCGCAATGGATTCAGGGCTATCTCGGCTATCGTTCGGTGGATGCCGGTCTGGTCACCGCGCCGCTCGGCATCTTCGCGGTGCTGCTCGCGCCCGTGATGGCGAAGATCATGCCGAAGACGGATGCACGCGTGCTCGCGACGCTGGCTTTCGTCGGTTTTGCCGCGGTTTTCCTGATGCGCTCGCATTACACGACGGGCGTCGACACCTATACGCTCGTGCTGCCGACGCTGCTGCAAGGCATTCCGATGGCGCTCTTTTTCACGCCGCTTACCGCGATCATTCTGTCGGGACTGTCGCCCGATAAAATTCCTGCGGCCGCCGGCCTGTCGAACTTCGTGCGCGTATTCGCGGGCGGCGTGGGCACGTCGCTGATCACGACGGGCTGGAACAACCGGACGATCCTTCATCACGCGCAACTCGCGGAACAGTCGGGCGTCAACAATCCGGCTTATACGTCCGCGCTCGCGGACATTCATACGACGCTCGGCGGCAACATGGATCAGGCGGCGGCGTTCTTCGAGCGCTCGCTGAATGCACAGGCCGCGATGCTCGGGCTGAACGACATCTTCTGGCTTTCGTCGATGATCTTTATCGTGATCATTCCGCTGATCTGGCTCACGAAGCCGGGCAAGGGCGGTGGCGGCGGGGCGGCGGCAGGTGCGCACTAGGATGCGCGAGGAGACGAGACGTTCGAAGTAGCGAACGTCTCGTCGCGGTTCACCGCACAGCCACAACCATTACGCCGCCGACAACCTCACCGACACGCCCGTCCCCGTATAAACCGGCGTCGCCTTGAAGCCGTCGACCGTCACCGTCGAGAACTTCGCCGAGCCGGCCGCGCCGTCGATCAGCGCGATGGTGTCGCCGGCTTTCGGCGCATAGCCGTTCACGAACTTCACATGCAGCGTGCCGCCCGCGACGCTCAGCGTGCCGCCCACACGCAGACGCCCGCCGCCGTTGCCGTCGATGTCGAGTTCGAGCGTCGTGTTATCGAGCTGCGTGTAGCGCGTCGCGATCGTCACCGGCACGCCGGCCGCGATCTTCACGCTGCCGCCCGAGCCGACATACACGTCGCCGCTGCCGAACGCGTTCGCCGAGCCCGCCGCGAGCGTGCCGCCGCTGACTTGTGTGCCGCCCGTGTAGCGGTTGTTGCCCGACAGCGTCAGCGTGCCCGAGCCTTGCAGCGTCAGCTTGCCTGCACCGGCAATATCGTTGCGCCACACGTCGGCCGCATTGAGCCCGCCCTGCGACGCATCCATCGACACGATCACGTTGCCGTTGAACGCGCCATAGCCGTCGGCGGCGGCGAACAGGTTCAGGCGGCCCCAGCCTTCGGCGTCGTCCATCACCGGATAGCCGGACGGCATCTCGGTCGTCTTCAGCACGACGCGCCGCTGGTCCGCGCTCAGGTACGGGAAGCGCGTTTGCAACAGAATTTCCGCGCCCTTGGGCACAAGCGGCGGCGCATCGGTCGATGCGATCGGGCCGAAGCCGAACGTCATGCGGCGCGTGAATGCCGCTTTATTTGCGGTGTAATCGGCGAAGCGGTCGGTTGCCGCCGTGCCCGAACGAGCGAATGCGGCGAAGCTCGCGCCGTTGGTCCCGCTGAGCTGCTGCAGCGCCTGGTGAGCCTGAACGTAGGCGGCCTGCGCGTCGCTTGCATACGTGTTCAGGTTCGCCGCGCTGGCGGCGAGCGCGAGCATCCGGCCGCCGATCACGTCGAGCGGCGAGTGCATGCCGGCGAGAATCCGGTTCTCGCCGAGTTCGAGACCGCGGCTCACCATTTCCTGGAATCGTTCGGGAACGAGCCACGCCATCGTCGTCGCATCGCGCATCGCTTCGGCCTCGTGACCGCTGATGAAGCCGCCGTCGGTCGCGGGCGTCGTGCTTTCCGCGGGAACGAGCGTCGGCGCGACCACGACGCTCGAGCTCCAGCGGTACGGCCGTGCGTACTTGTAAAAGCGTTTCGCTGGTTCCGTCGATGCGTTGTTGCCCATCTCGTTCAAGAGATCGACGACCTTGCCGAAGCTCGCGTTCGTGCTGCCGCCGACGCCGACGTTATTGCCCGAGTCGTTGTACAGCACGGTCGTCGCATCCGGCGGCACGCTGGTGATGCTGGTCGTCTGCTGCGCCGCCGTGCGCCATGCGGCGGTGAGCGGGCCCATCCCGTCGGTCACGCTGTAGCCCTTGCCGCGGCGGTCGTCGAAATACGCGGCGTCGGCCTGCTGCGGCGTGCGCGCGGTCGTCGCGTCGATCACGTATTGAACGTTGGCGCCCAGCACCGTGCTGTTCAGGATCGTGCCGCACGGCGTGCCGCTGGCGGGCAGGCCGGAGCAGGTCGACGGTACGATCGCCGGAAACGCGCCGTTGGCCGGCGCGCTCACACCCGCGTCGACCAGCATCGTCGACGGCTGCCAGAGGTCGAGAAAGCGGCTCACGACACGCACCGCGGCGTTGGTCGACAGCGTCGCATAACGCGCGTCGCCGCGCTGGTTCGTCGCGATGTTATCGACGAAGGCCGGCACGCCAGGCACGGGCGCGCTGTCGACGAAACCGGGATCGGCCGGCGGCGCCGGCACGGCCGCGACGGGCGTATTAGTGGCGACGACATCGCCGCCGCCGCCGCAGGCAGCCAGAACGATCGCACTCGACAACGCTGCGACGTGCAGCGGAAAACGGCTTCGTGACGCAAACATGCCAACTCCATCCTGAGGGTCAAAGATGGCGCATTGTCGTGGGCGAACGTGACGTGGAGGTTACGGAGCCGTTTAGTGGAGATTTGGTGTTGGGGCGGGGAAGAGCGAGGCGACGCTCGCTACTCTTTAGCTGGATCGATGCGCCGGTGTTCAATGGATGCGGCTATCCGGCGCGTACATACGCAACAAGCGAGAAAAACGGATGTTACTTCCCGTACATGTCGAAATCGAAGTACTTCGCTTCGATCTTGCGATACGTGCCGTCCTTGAGCAATTCGGCAATCGCGCCGTTCAACGCATCGCGCAGTTGCGGCTCCGACTTGCGCACGCCCGCCGCGTCGCCGTCGCCCATGATCTTCGCGTCGTAGACCACATCGCCTGCGAATGAAAAGCCCTTGCCGGCCGGCGTCGCGAGAAAACCCAGCTTGCCCTGCACGGCGTCCATCAGCACCGCATCGACGCGCCCCGCCGTCAAGTCGGAATAAGCCTGGTCGTAGCTCGGATACGCGACCACTTCCACGCCCGACGACGCCCACTTCTCGCGCGCATACGTTTCCTGCACCGTGCCTTGCTCGACCGCCACGCGCTTGCCCGCGAGCTTCGACGCTTCGGGCAGCAGATGCGCGCTGTCCTTCGCGATCAGGCGCGTCTGGTTGCGGTACAGCCGGTCGGTGAAGTCGATCTGTTCGCGGCGCTTGGCGTTTGCCGCCATCGACGAAAGGATCACGTCGAACTTGCGCGCCTGAAGGCCGGGAATCAGTCCGTCGAAACTGCTTTGCACCCACACGCACTTCGCCTTCAGTTTCTCGCAGATTGCATTGCCGAGGTCGACGTCGAAGCCCACGACCGTGCCGTCTTTTGCGATCGATTCGAACGGCGGGTACGTCGGGTCGACGCCGATGCGGATCGTGGTCCACTCCTTGGCCGATGCCATCGTGCTCGCGGCCATCAGGGCGAGCAGGGCGGCGCTCAACATCGTCTTTACGCGTGTGGTCTTCATAGAGGCTCCGTGTGTGATGTGATGTGGTGTGGTTGTGGTGCGATTCGTTTCGTCTGCGATGGATGGGATCAACTGGGAAATTCGCCGCGAGTGAAGTCGTCGCCGAGCGCGATGGAGTCGGCGATTTCGTCGACCGTAACCGGTTTGATCGGCGCGCGAATGCGGTAGTAGCCGACGTCGCCGACCGCGCGTTCCTGCATCTGCGCGATGAGTTCGCCGACCGTCGCGCCACACCATCGGCCCTGACACGGACCCATGCCGCAGCGTGAAAACGCCTTCATCTGGTTCGGCCCCTGACAGCCGATTGCCGCGATCGCGCGAATCTCGCCCGCCGTGACTTCCTCGCAACGGCACACGATGACGTCGTCGGCGGGGCGGCGCAGCGCGGCAGGCGGCGTGTAGAGCGCGTCGAGCAGCGGGCGCACGGCGAGATGCCGTTTCATCGCGAGCCGCGAGCGACGGCCGCGTGCATCGCGCGACGCGGCATCGAGCGCGCCGAGTTCGCGCGAGATATCGAGTGCCGCAAGCGTGCCCGCGTGCGCAGCCGCTTTCGCGCCGCCGATGCCCGCGCCGTCGCCCGCGATCCATACGTGCTCGACCGTGCTGCGTCCGTGCGCATCGGTGCGCGGGCGCCAGCAGGCCGACGACGCATCCCATTCGTGCTCGCAACCGAGCGAGCGGGGCAGTTGCGTCGAAGGAATCACGCCCTGATGCAGCAGCACGAGCGACGTGTCGATCGAACGACGCGTGCCGTGTTCGTCGGCGAAATGCACGCGTTCGGCGCGCTCTTCGCCTTCGATCGAGAACGCACTTGCGCCGCGATAAATGGGGATGCCCGCGCGCTTTACCGCGCGCATCATGCGCAGACCCTTCAGCAGATAATCGGCGCCTGCAAGCGCGGGCAGCGCATGAGGCAAGGCGGCGCGCCACGCATCGCGCGGCGTCGTATCGATGATGGCGCGCACGCGGCGTCCGGCATTCAGCAACTGCCATGCGAACAACCACAGCAGCGGCCCGCAACCGGCGAGCACCGCGTCCTGCGATGGCGCGAGTCCCGACGACTTGAGCAGCGTTTGCGCCGCACCGATACCCATCACGCCCGGCAGCGTCCAGCCGCGCACCGGCCACGGACGCTCCTGCGCGCCCGTCGCGACGAGCACCGCGCGCGCCGAGATGTCGAGCGTGCCGCCAGGTTGCGCACCTTGTGCACCTTGCGCGCGGCGCGTGAGCATCGCGACGGCGCGGCCGTTTTCAAGCGCGATCTGCCATACGACGCAGCGCGCCAGATGCTTCGCGCCGCTGGCATCGAAAGCCGCGATCAGCGTGCGTCCGCCGAGATACTCGTCGCCGAGCACGTGTGCATCGCTCAGCGGAGACTGCGCGGCGTTGCGATAAATCTGTCCGCCGGGCGCCTCGCCTTCGTCCGCGACGATCACATCGAGACCCGCACGGCGCGAAGCGATCGCCGCCGACATGCCCGCCGGGCCCGCGCCGATGATCAGCAGATCGCACGTCGATTGCACTGGACGCTGCATCATGCGAGCCTCGCTTTACCGGACATCGCGCGGACCCGCATGCCGTCGCAGACGCGCGTCATGCACGCCTGCACGTTCGGCACGCAGTCGATTTCGACGAGACAGTCGAAGCACACGCCCATCATGCAGAACGGTCCGCGCGGGGCGCCGCTGACGGGCGTGGTCCGGCAGGCGAGCGCGCCGCTTTCGAGCAACGCCGCGGCGACCGTGTAGTGCTGCGGCACATGCCGGTGCGTGCCGTCGATATCGACGCGCACCGTGGGCGCCGGCAAGGTGACGAGAGATTCAAAGTACGTGGGCATCGGTCGAATTCGAAAAACGCGTGGCGACGAAGGGATCAAGTATTGAAGGTCGCGCGCCGCCCGCGATCCACGGCGCGATCACGTCGGCATGGGCGGCGGCGAGCGTCACGCCGCTATGGCAGATGGCGAGGAACGCGCCGGGATGCGTGGACGATTCCTCGTAGACCGGCAGGCCGTCGGGCGTCATGATGCGAAGCGCGCCCCACGCGCGCACGATGCGCGCATGCCCGAGCACCGGAAATGCGGTGCGTGCGCGGCGCGCGATATCGGCCATGACGGCGCGCGTCTGGCCGTCGTCGAAGCCGACGGCTTCAGCGGAGTCGCCGAGTAGCACCGAGCCTTCGGGCGTCTGCCGCACGACCAGCGTCGGATAGTCGAGAAACGGCGCGAGCCGCTCCGTCACCATGATCTGACCGCGCAGGGGCGTGATGGGCGCGAGCATGCCGACCATTGGCGCCAGGCGCTGGTTGTCGAGGCCCGCGGCGAGTACCACGCGTTCGGCTTCCAGCGTGCCGTGCGGCGTATCGATTTCGAAGCGGCCCACATATGGGCGGATTTCGCGGACTTCATGATGCGGCAGATACGTGCCGCCCGCGAGCGCGAACGCCTGCTGCATCGCGCGCAACGTATAGAGCGGGCTCGCGTGTCCGTCATGCGGCGAGTACAGCGCGCCCGCCAGTTTGTCCGATGCCGAGGGCACGCGCGCCTTCAGCGCATGGATATCGAGCACCTCATAAGTGAGCGACGCGTCGCGCGCGCGAATCGATTCCAGCAACTGCCGGCCCGCTTCGAGCTGCTCGATGGTTTCGCACAACTCGATGCCGCCGGGACGTTCGAAGCCCGCATCCACGCCGGTCTTGCGCTGCAATTGCGCGGCGAACGCGCCCCAGCGCTCGGACGATTCACGCGACCACTGCGCGTAGGGCAGGCACCGGCCGCCCTTGCCTTGTACCCAGACGAGCCCGAAATTGCCGCGTGCCGCACGATGCGCGGAGTCAGCGCCGTCGCATACGGCCACGCGTTTGCCTGCACGAACGAGCCCATAGGCGATGGCCATGCCGACGAGTCCTCCGCCAGCGACCACGATGTCGAAGCGGCGTGCCGTGTTATGAGCCAGCTTATGCTGCATGAAATGCGTTTCCTGCCTGTTTTTACGAGTCGAGACCGAACTTTGGGCGCTGCAAAAAACTGCGTCAAATGCCAGTTTGTCGGTCATCTATAATCTAATGTTATGGACACATCCGAACTCAAGATCCGCCAGATCGAGGCCTTTCGCGCCGTCATGCTTCGGCACACCGTCACCCGCGCCGCCGAGTCGCTGCATATCTCGCAACCCGCGGTGAGCCGTCTTATCGCCGATCTGGAAAGCCGCGTCGGCTTCGTGCTGTTCGATCGTCAGCAGGGGCGGCTCACGCCCACGGCGGAAGCGCGCGTGTTGTCGGAAGAAGTGGAGCGCGCATTCGTCGGCATGGACCGCATCGCGCAGGCGGCGCGGCAGATACGCGCGATGCGGCGCGGCTCGTTGCGCGTGGCAGGCTCGCCCGCCGTGGCGCTCGATTTGCTGCCTTCCGTGATCGCGCGGTTCGTGGAGCGGCATGCGGGTATCGACATCAGCCTGCTCACGCATAGCGCGACGACGGTCGTCGAGAAAGTCGCGTCCGGGCAGTGCGATGTCGGCGTGATCGCGGAGCCGATTCCGCATCCTGCCGTTCGGAGCGAACGCCTGGCGAATGCGGTCATGCGTTGCATCGTGCCGCGCGGGCATCGGCTGGCGCGCAAGGCGTCGCTGACTCCCGCGGATTTACGCGGCGAGCGCTTCGTGTCGTTTCCGCAGAGCTTCGATGCACGCAGCGCGATTGACCGCGTTTTCGTCGATGCAGGCATCGCGCGCGATCTCGTGATCGAGGCGCAACTCTCGCAAGCCATCGTGGCGCTCGTCGCGAATGGCGCGGGCGTCGCGCTGATCGATCCGGTCACCGCTGCATTTGCGCGGCAGCGTGTGGCCGTCAGGCCGTTCACGCCCGCCGTGCCGGATCATTTTTATCTCGTGACCAATGGGTCACGGCCGTTATCGCTCGTGGCAGAGACGTTTTGCGGCGCGATGCGGGAAGCGTTCGAGCGCGCGATAGCTGAACCTGATATCCGCAAAAAATAACGGGTGAAATCCACATGCCACCCGACTGCTACACCCCGATCGCAGCAGCCGCCTTCGCTACCGCGTTCCCCCATTCTTCGAGACGTGCCGGGTCATAGCGCGATTCCGGCATCGAGATGCAGATGCTCGCCGCCGGCGCGCCGTCCGAGTCGATGACCGGCGCGCCGATCGCGCACACCGCAGGACGATACTGCGAGAGATTCACCGAATAGCCGCGTTGCCGGATGCGCTCGAGTTCGAGACGTATCTCGGCCGGATCGGATGGCGTGGTGTCACTGAACTTCGGCAGATCGCGGCTCAGGATTTCGTCGACGTCGGCTTCCGTCATGTACGCCAGTACCGCCAGGCCCGTCGCGGTCGCATGAAACGGACTGAGATCGCCAATCGGACTGAAGGTGCGCACCGTCTGCGTACAGTCTTCACGATCGATCAGGACCATTGAGTTGGTGCTGTCCGGCACCGACAGATGAACTGTCTCGTTGGTCAAATCGCGCAACTCGCGCATCGGCCCGCGCGCGGCCGCATACAGCGCACCGCCGCGCAGCGCGGCAGGCCGCACGCCGAGGATTCGCGGACCCACTTCCCAGCGTGTCAGGTCGCCGCTCGTCTGGCGAAGCCAGCCCGCCTCGTGAAACGTCAGCAGCGCGCGCTGCACGCTCGACTTCGGCATATCGAGCAGGCGCGCCAGCACGCCGACGCTGACCGGCTGGTTCTTCGACACAGCTTCGAGAATCTCGAGGCTCTTCAACAAACTTTTCATGCAGGTCTCCGATGAGCGACGGCGACGGGCGAGCGCCCACGCTGCGCTTGCAACGCAAAAAAGCGCGTGTTACTTTTCGTGCACTGTTCGTGGCACGCCGTGCCGTATTGTGGCACACCTCTTTTAGAGTTGCAAAGCATCGGAGAACGATTAAGGCAATGGGACTCTCTTTTCAGCCGCCCGGCGCTGCGCCGGTTATCGAAGCGCACGGCGCGCGCTTGCCCGCCATCGGCCTCGGCACCTGGCGCTCCACGCATGACGAAGGGGTGCAAGCGGTGCGCGCGGCGCTCGCAGCGGGCTATCGCCATATCGACACGGCGGCGCGTTACGAGAACGAGCAGGCGGTCGGGCAGGCGCTCGCGGCGAGCGGTTTGCCGCGCGACGAAGTGTTCGTCACGACCAAGGTGTGGCACACAGAATTGCGCGCGGCGGATTTCAGGCGTGCCGCCGAGGCGAGCGTCGCGCGGCTCGGGCTCGATCACGTCGATCTGCTGCTGGTGCATTGGCCCAATCCGGATGTGCCGCTCGAAGAGACCATCGGCGCGCTCTGCGACGCGCAGCGCAGCGGCTTGACGCGGCATATCGGCGTATCGAACTTTCCGGCCGCGCTGCTCGATCGCGCGGTCGCGCTTGCTTCTGTGCCATTGGCCGCCAATCAGTGCGAATACCACCCGTATCTCGATCAGACGCGCGTGCTCGACGCGTGCCGGCGGCATCGCATGGCGTTCATTGCGCATACGCCGCTTGGCAGCGGCAAGCTGCTCGCCGATCCGGTCATCGCGGACATCGCACGCGAATACGGGCGCAAGCCGGCTCAGATCATCTTGCGCTGGCTCGTGCAGCAGCCTGGCGTGGCGGCGATTCCCAAGTCGTCGAATCCGCTGCGCATCGGCGAAAACCTGGCCGTGTTCGATTTCGAACTGGATGCGGGCGCAATGGCGCGCATCGGCGCGCTCACTCGCGCCGACGGCCGCGTGAGCAAGCCCGCGTGGCATCCCGAGTGGGACGCACCTGCGCATTCATCAGCGGCGGACAAACCATGAACTTCATCGACACCGCCATGAACCCCGCCATGAACCCCGCGATGCGCACGCATGGCGAACTGACGCTCGAAACCGACCGGCGGCATCTGATGCATCCCGGCACGCATGCGTCGGATCATGCGTCGGGTCAACTCGATGCGCGCCTCATCTCGCGGGCGAAAGGGATTCGCATCGAGGATCACGCGGGACGCTCGTACATCGACGCGTTCGCAGGACTCTACTGCGTGAACATCGGCTATGGACGCGAGGAAATGGCCGACGCAATCGCCGCGCAGACGCGCGAGTTGTCGTTCTATCACACGTATGCGGGCTTCTCGAACGACCCCGCTGTCGAACTGTCGCGGCGCCTGATCGAAGAGTGGGCGCCGCCCGGCATGAAGAAAGTGTTCTACGGCATGTCGGGCTCGGACGCGAACGAAACGCAGATCAAGCTCGCCTGGTACTACAACAACGTGCTGGGGCGGCCGCGCAAGAAAAAGATCATCGCGCGGCAGCGCAGTTATCACGGCTCGGGCATCGCGACCGGCAGTCTCACGGGGCAGCCCAAGTTTCACGCCGGTTTCGATCTGCCGATGCGCGAAGTGCTGCACACGGCTAGTCCCGACTTCTATCGCGATGCACGTCCCGGCGCGAGCGAAGCGGAGTTCGTCGCGGATTGCGTCGAGCACCTGGAGCAACTGATCGCGCGTGAAGGCGCCGACACGATCGCCGCATTTTTCGGCGAGCCGGTGATGGGCTCGGGCGGCATCGTGCCGCCACCATCAGGTTATTGGCCCGCGATTCAGGCGGTGCTCAGGCGTCACGACATTCTCTTCGCCGTCGATGAAGTGGTGTGCGGTTTCGGCCGGCTCGGTTCGCGCACGGGCAGCGAGCACTACGGTCTCGAGCCGGATCTGATGTCGGTGGCGAAGGGCCTGACGAGCGGGTATCTGCCGCTGTCGGGTGTGATCGTCAGCGAGCGCGTGTGGGATGTCATCGAGCGCGGCTCGCGTGAGCAGGGCGCGATGAATCACGGCTGGACCTATTCGGGCCATCCGGTGTGCGCGGCGGCGGCGTTGACCAATCTCGACATCATCGAGCGCGAGCAGCTCGTGAATAACGCAGCGCAGGTTGGCGCTTATTTCCAGGCGCGTTTGCATGAGGCGTTCGACGCGCATCCGCTCGTCGGCAATGTCAGAGGCGTGGGCATGCTCGCCGCGCTCGAACTGATGGCCGGCAAGAGCGAGCGCCGCCCGTTTCCGGCCGCGGCGAAGGCGAGCCAACGGGTTGCGCAGGCAGCGCTTGCGCGCGGTTTGATCGTGCGTGCGCTCGGCACCAACGACATCGTCGGCTTTGCGCCGCCGCTTGTCGCCACGCGCGCGGACATCGACGAAATTGTCGCGATTGCGCGCCGTGCGCTGGACGATGTTAGCGACGCGTTATCCGTGCAGTAGCCGCCTGTTTTCACGCCCTCGCTTTCCTCGCGAGCGGGGCTCTTCAACTCAACCAGGGACTCGACCGTGTCCACGCGCAAGCAGGTTTTCTCTTCCGATTTCACCGACACGCCGTACTGGTGGCAAGACTGGCGCCCTCATGACGAACTGATGTCGGACGTGCCTCGCGACGCAGACGTGGCGATTGTCGGCGCCGGTTATGCGGGCTTGTCGTGCGCGCTCGAACTCGCGAAGCAGGGCTTGCGCGTGGCGGTGCTCGAAGCGGACGTGCCGGGCATCGGCGCAAGCACGCTAAGCGGCGGCCAGGTATCGGGAGGCGTGAACGTCGGCAAGGCGCCGTCGGGTAAGAAGCTGGATAGTTCGGTATCCGAAGAACGGCAGAGAAGGTTGCTCGGCGAAGCGTCCGTGTCATTCGAAGTGTTTGAAAACATTCTGCGCGACAACGCGATTGAATGCAGCTACGTCAAGGCAGGGCGTATCAACGCAATGTGGACCGATGCGCACATGGCCGCCTGGCGCAAGCGCATCGTCAATCTGAACACCTATGCGCGCGCCGGCGCACGCATGCTGTCGCGCGACGAATTACGCGGCGAACTGGCGAGCGACATCTATGCGGGCGGCGTGCTGATCGAACGCGCGGGCCAGGTTCATCCGTCGATGATGTTCGCCGGTTTGCTCGCCGCGGCGCGTGGCGCGGGCGTGACGGTATGCAGCCGCGCGGCGGTTCGAAGCATAGCGCGAAGCGGCGCTCAATACCGGGTGGAAACGTCGCGCGGCGTGCTCACGAGCCGGCATGTGGTGATCTGCACGAACGGCTATACCGGTTCGTCGATGCCCGATTTGCAGCGTCGCGTGGTGCCGGTCGTATCGCACCAGATTGCCACCGAGGAATTGCCGGCCGACCTGCGCGCCTCGCTGATACCGAAGCGTCGCGGCATCTCCGAGACACGGCGTGTCGTCAACTACTACCGCTATTCGCCCGACGGCAAACGCCTGCTGTTCGGCGGCCGCGCGCGCTTTTATCACCTCGATCGCCGCCAGTCGGCTGCGGTGCTGCACGCGCAGATGGTCGAGCGTTTTCCGCAGATGGCCGATGTGAAGGTCGCGTATAGCTGGGGCGGCACCGTGGCGCTCACGCTGGATTTTCTCCCGCATCTGGGCCGCACCGCCGATGGCATTTACTACGCGCTCGGCTGCAACGGCAGCGGCGTCGTGATGATGACGTACCTCGGCTACAAGGTCGCGCGGCTGATCGTCGAAGGGCAAGCGCCCGAGACAAGCGCCTACGGCACGCCGATGGTCACGCATCCGCTTTATAGCGGCAAGCCGTGGTTCATGCCCGCGCTCGGCAGTTACTACCAGATTCGCGACGTCATCGACAAACGCAGGCGGCACGCATGAACGGCCGCACACCGCTTGACGCATACCATTTAACACACGCAAGGGCACGACAATGGGCTTGAGAATCGGAGTCGATATCGGTGGATCGTTCACCGACTTCGCGGTGTTGGACGAGGACACGCGCAGCATCCGCACGCTAAAGGTGTTTTCGCGCCCGGACAGCCCGGGCAGCGAAGTGCTCGCGGGCGTCGAAGGACTGCGCGAGCGCTACGGCATCGAGCCGCACGATGTCACCTATTTCACGCACGGCACGACGGTCGGCGTGAATGCGGTGGTACAGCGCCGCGGGTTGAAGCTCGGCCTCATCACCACGCGCAATTTCGAAGACGTGCTCGACATCGCGCGCCTGAAGATTCCCGATATGTATCACCTGATGTCGAGCCGTCCCGCGCCGCTCATTCCGCGCGACCGCGTGTTCGGTGTCATCGGGCGGCTCGGCGCTGACGGCGAAGAAGAGACACCGGTCGATGAACAAAGCGTGCTCGATGCGATACGCGGCTTGCAGGCGGCGGGCTGCGAAGGCGTGGTGGTGTCGCTGCTGCATTCGTACCGCAACCCGGCGCATGAGCGGCAGGTGAAAGCAATTGTCGAGGCCACTCTGCCGGGCTTTTTCGTGTCGTGCTCGCATGAGGTCTGGCCCATCATCCGCGAGTACGAGCGCACGGTGACGGCGACTATCGGCGGCTATGTGCAGCCGCGCGTGTCCAACTATCTGACGCAGTTGCAGGCGGCGTTGGCGGAAAGCGGCGTCGCGGCCGATCTGAAAGTCACGAAATCGAACGGCGGCGTGATGAGCGCCGAGCACGGCAAACAGAACTGCGTGCAGATGATTCTGTCCGGCACCGCGTCGGGCGTGATCGGCGCGGCGTATCTCGCGCGCCTTTGTAACGTGAAAGATTGCATGAGCCTCGACATCGGCGGAACCACAGCGGATATCGCGCTGATCGTGGACGGCCAGCCGCAATATGCGACCGGCGAATACATCGGCGAATTCCAGATTCATATTCCGTCCGTGTCGGTGTCATCGGTCGGCGACGGCGGCGGTTCGATTGCGTGGGTCGACGAATTCGGCGTGCTGAAGGTCGGGCCCGAAAGCGCGGGATCGAGCCCTGGGCCAGTGTGTTACGGCCGTGGCGGCACGCGCCCGACAATCACCGATGCGTTCGCCGTGATCGGCGTGCTCGGCAGCGCGGCGCTCGGCTACAACGCGGTGAAGGTCGACGTGGACGCGTCGCGGCGGGCAATCGAACCGCTCGCCCGGCGTCTGGGTCTCGACATCTATCAGACGGCCGCGGCCATCATCGAGGTGTCGATCTCCGGCATGTATGCGGGCGTGAGCCGGCTCAGTTCGCGCTTCGGCATCGACCCGCGCACGTTCGCGCTGATGCCGTTCGGCGGCGCGGGGCCGATGCTCGGCTGCTTTCTCGCGCGCGCGCTGAACGTGCGCAATCTGCTGGTGCCGACCACGCCGGGCGTGTTGAGCGCGCTGGGCGGCCTGATCGCCGATACGAAAAACGATTTTGTTCGGACGACGTACTATCCGCTGGACCGTGCTTCGCTCGCCTTGCTCGCGCAAGATCTCGCGCATCTGGAAGCCGACGCGCGCGCATGGGTGATTCGCGAGGCGGGGACGGACGCAAGCGCCGAGATCGTCGTTTCGGCCGATATGCGCTATCGCGGGCAATCGTTTGAAATCGACACGCCGCTCGCGCGGGAAGCGATCACCGGCGGCGATATCGAAGCAATCGCGCAGGCGTTTCACCGCGAACACGCGCGCCTCTTCGGGCATAGCGACGAGAAGTCGCCGATTCAGGTGGTGGCGCTGCGGCTCGTCATCACCGCGCCCACGCCGAAGCCCGCGCTGCCGCGCATCGCGACAGGCGAGGGTGCGCCGCGCGCGGAATCGGAGATCGACGTGTATCTGGACGGCGCGTGGCGGCGCGTCCCGCTTTACCGGCGCTCCGCGCTGCTCGCCGGACACCGGTTCGCCGGGCCCGCGATCGTCGCGCAGGACGACACCACGACATGCGTGCTGCCGGGTTTCGACGGACGCGTGGACGAATACGGCAACCTCTTTCTCGAAGCGGTCTGATAGATCGATAGATCGATCCAGGAAACACACCATGACATTCGATAAATCCGTCCTTCAGATCTTCGCGAACTATTGCGTCGCCGCCGCCGAAAGCATGGCGTACACGCTCGTGCGAACCGCGCACTCCGCGTTCGTGAAGGAGACGGAAGACTTCTCCTGCACGCTGATGAACACGCGCGGCCTGACTTTCGCATCGCCGAAAACGCTGGGCGCGACCTGGTATCCTGGACTCGACTTCGGCGCGGTGATCGACATGATCGATCAGTACGAGCCGGGCGACATCTGCATGACGAACGACGCGTATAGCGGCTACGTCGCCACTCATACACCCGACGTGATGATGTGGAAACCAGTGTTCTTTGGCGGCGAGATTGTCTGCTATGTCGGCGGGCACATTCACAACACCGATATGGGCGGCGCGGTGCCCGCGTCGCTGTCGCGCACGCTCACCGAGATCTATCAGGAAGGCATTCGTTTCGCGCCGACCAAGATCGTCCGCGCGGGCGTGCTCGATGAAGCATTGCTCGAACATATGGCGATCAACGTGCGCGCGGCCGAGCAGAATCGCGGCGACCTGAAGGCGCAGATCGCGATGCTGATGACCGGCGAGCGGCGTGTGCTCGAAATCATCGAGCGCTTCGGCATCGAGCAGTTTCGCGCCGGCATGGACGCGCTGCTCGACTATTCGGAGGAGCAGGCGCGCACGATCGTGCGCGGCATGCCGGATGGCGAGTACTTCTTCGCCGAGTACGCCGACGAGGATTCGGTCAACGGCAAGCCGCTGCGTGTTGCGCTGACGCTGACAGTGAAGGACGGCTCGCTTGTGTTCGACTTCACGGGTAGCGATCCGCAACTGAGTTCGTCGCTGAATATGCCCACGGGTGGCAAGGAGCGGCATGTGCTCGCGCTCGTTGGCCTCAACTACGTGCTGTATTCGCTGAATCCCGATCTGCTGCTGAATGCGGGCATGCTGAAAGTCGCGCGCTGCATCCTGCCTGAAGGCACGATCATGAACTGCGTGCCGCCGGCCGCGGTCGGCATGCGCAGTCTGACGGCCAAGGTCGCGCAGTACGTCACGTTCGGCGCGTTTTCGATGGTGTGCCCCGAGCGACTGCCGGCCTGTCCCGCGGGCGGCATGTCGATTCTCAACGTGAAGACCGTCGACCGCAACGGCCGCACGGTGATCGCGTCGATCGGACCGGTGGGCGGCGGTGCGGGCGGCATGGCGTCGGCCGACGGCTCGGATGCATCGGGTGCGAATGTCGCGTTCCTGCGCAACACGCCAGTCGAAATCAACGAAGCCGAAGTGCCGATCCGCATCACGCGCTATGGCGTGGTGCCTGGCAGCGCCGGCGCCGGCAAGTTTCGCGGCGGGCTTGGAACGGTGATGGAATTTCGCGTGTCGTCGCCGGGTACGCTCGTCACGGCGCGCAATCGCGACCGCTCGCGCTTCGCTTCATGGGGCGTGCTGGGCGGCAAGGCCGGCGCCGTATCGCGGTTTACCCGCAACCCTGGCACGGACGGCGAAGAAGATCTCGGCGTGACCGATCTCGTGATGTGCGGCCCAGGCGATGTGATCCGTCTTGAAGGCTGCGGTGGCGGCGGCTATGGCGATCCGTACGAACGAGACGCGCAGAAGGTGCTCGAAGACGTGCGACGCGGCTATCTGTCCGTCGATCAGGCGCGCGATCTGTATGGCGTGGTACTCGGCGCAGAAGCCGGCGCCATCGCCATCGATGCAGCCGCGACCCTGCATATGCGCGCCACCGCGAAGAGCGACGCGCAGCGGCGGCCGGCCTCTCACTTCGACTATGGCGCGGAGCGCAACGCGTACGAAGCGAAATGGACGCGCGAGCGCTACGACGTGCTGACCGGCATTCTGTCGCGCGCGCCGGTGGTATGGCGGCATTTTCTCAAGCACAAGATCTTCGATGCACTCGATGCAAGAGAAGCGGCCGGCAGCTTGGAGCCGGGGCCAAAAGTGATCACGCAACTGTATGAAGAAGTGCTGCAACGCTATCCGCAGTTGCTTGAAGCCGAGGCATCGGCGAGCGCCTGATATCACCCGTTGATGCCGCGCTTGCAGTGAGTCTTTCGCGCATAACCGGCGACCATGCAAATTGCCGCGTTAGCGCCGCAGGAACAGTTTGTTTATGCCGTCTGCCCTTTTTTGTCGGCGCTTTACGCGGTTTCTGCAGGCATACGATGCTGCTAACGAGCCGCGAAAAATCTTCTCGCTGCCTATACGAACTTCTATGCAACATTGCCAGGATCACTTACCTCTGCGGAGCCAATTCAGATGAACGACGAAACGAATAGCCGCGGCATCAGCCGCCGCGACATGATGCGCATGTTGGCTGGGACCGGCATGATGGTAGCCGGCGGGGGACTCCTGACGGCCGCGCCGGGCGCGCTTGCCGCCGAGGTTCCGAAGAAGGGCGGCAGCATTCGCGTCGCCTATAACGCGGGCTCCGTATCGGATACGCTCGATCCCGCAGCGGGCTCGACCGGCGGCGACTATATCCGCTTCTTCATGTTTTACAGCGGCCTGACGCAACTTGACGAAAGCCTCACGCCGCGCATGAACATCGCCGAATCGGTGTCGAGCGCGGACGCGAAGACGTGGATCATCAAGCTGCGCTCAGGCGTCACTTTCCACGACGGCAAGACGCTTACTTCCGCCGACGTCGTGTACTCGCTGATGCGTCACAAGAATCCGCAAACCGCCTCGCGCGTGAAGACACTCGCCGACCAGTTCGCGAGCGTGACGGCGAGCGGGCCGAACGAAGTGACGTTGACGCTGCAGGTGCCGAATGCCGATTTGCCCGTGATTCTCGCGACGCCGCAACTCGTCATCGTCAAGGACGGCACGACCAACTTCAACTCGGCGATCGGCACTGGTCCGTACAAGCTGAAAAGTTTCGCGCCGGGCGCGGGCACGGTGGGCGTGCGCAACGCCAACTACTGGAAGCCGGGGCAGCCGTATCTCGACCAGATCGAACTGATCAGCATCAGCGACAACGCAGCGCGTGTCAGCGCGCTGCTCGCCGGGGACGTCCATCTGATCAACTCGGTCGATCCCCGTTCGACGCGGCGCATCTCGTCGACGCCGGGGTACGAAGTCAAGGAGACGAAGTCCGGCCTGTACACGGACCTGATCATGCGTCGCGACAACACGCTGACGGGCAACCCCGATTTTGTGAAGGGCATGAAGTACATGTTCGATCGGGAGCAGATCCGTTCCGCGGTGTTTCTCGGCTATGCGGTGACCGGCAACGATCAGCCGATTCCGCCGGGTCATCGGTACTTCAATGCTTCGCTGCCGCAGCGCGGCTTCGACCTCGACAAGGCGAAGTTTTATATGCAGAAGGCCGGCGCGGTCGGAACTACATTGCCGCCGATCTACGCCACCACCGACGCCAACGGCTCAATCGAAATGGCGCAGTTGATCCAGCAAACGGCCGCGAAGATCGGCGTGAATCTGAGCGTGAATCGCGTGCCGTCCGACGGTTACTGGTCGAATCACTGGATGAAGCATCCGCTCGGTTTCGGCAGCATCAACCCGCGGCCTAGCGCGGATGTGCTGTTCACGCAGTTCTTCAAATCCGACGCGCCGTGGAATGAATCGGCGTGGAAGGACCCGAAGTTCGATCAATTGCTCGTGAGCGCGCGCGGCGAGACCGACGACGCCAAACGCAAGCAGATGTACGGCGAAATGCAGGCGCTGGTCACGGACGAAGGCGGCATCGGCATCCCGTCGTTCATCAGTCTGATCGATGCGAACGACAAGCGCCTCAAAGGACTCGGCGCGATTCCGACCGGTGCGATGATGGGTTTCTCGTTCGCCGAATATGCGTGGTGGTCGGCATGAGCGAGGCGGGTGCTCGCGGTTGATCGCTACGGTGACCGGCTCGCCGTCGAAGCTTCGCTCGCTGGCAAAGCCGGTCTGCTCCGACATTAAATTAGAAAATGCAATGAAGCTAGATTCGTACTGGCTGGACACCGCTCCTGACTTCAACGAGGGCGCCGATGGTCCCGTCGAGGGACGCAGCGATGTGGTCGTGATCGGCGGCGGCTTTACAGGTCTATCGGCCGCGCTGGAACTTGCCGTGCGTGGAACGTCGGTCACGGTGCTCGAGGCGGGGCGGATAGCGGGCCAGGCATCGGGGCGCAACGGCGGACAATGCAACACGGGCGTCGCGCAAGACTTCGCTTCGCTCGCGGCCAGCGTCGGGCTGGAACAAGCGCGCGCCTTTTACCGTGCGTACGAAAGCGCGGTACAGACGGTCGAATCGATCGTCACGCAACATCGGATCGACTGTGATTTCGTGCGTAGCGGCAAGCTCAAACTCGCGGCCAAGCCGAAGCACTTCGACAAGCTCGCGCGGACCTACGACGTGTTGCATCGCGAAGTCGATCAGGATATCGAACTGATCGAGCCGGCGCGCATGCGCACCGAAGTCGGCTCCGATGGTTTTCATGGCGGACTGTTGCAACGCAACGGCGCGCAGATGCATATGGGCAAGTTCGGCGTGGGGCTCGCGCAGGCGGCGGCGCGTCACGGGGCGCGCATTTTCCAGAACGCGGCGGTGACGCAGATCAGGCGAATCGCCGGTGGCGGTTACGAGATCACTAGTGCGCGCGGCGTGGTTCGGGCGGACAACGTGCTGGTGGCGACAGGGCCTTCGCGGCAAGGTCCGCTGCAATGGTTCCAGCAACGAATGGCGCCTGTCGGCAGTTTTATCGTCGTGACAGAGCCGCTTTCGAAGGGGCAACTGGACGCGCTGTTTCCTCAGCGGCGCAACTATGTGACGTCGCTGAACATCGGCAACTACTTTCGTGTCACGCCTGATAACCGGCTGCTGTGGGGCGGGCGGGCGAGATTCGCAATGTCCGATCCGCGCTCCGATGCGAAAAGCGGCCACGTGCTGCAAGCCAACCTCGCGAAGTACTTTCCGGAGCTGGCCACGACGAGAGTCGACTATTGCTGGGGCGGTCTCGTGGACATCACCGTGGACCGTCTTCCGCGCGCCGGACAACACGACGGGCTTTACTACTCGATGGGTTACAGCGGGCACGGCGTGCAGATGTCCACGCATATGGGCCGCGTGATGGCGGACGTGATGTCCGGTTCCGCCGATGCCAACCCGTGGCGCGCGCTGCCGTGGCCGCCCGTGCCGGCGCATGCCGCGCGCCGGTGGATGCTGCCGCTCGTCGGCGTCTACTATCGGCTGCAGGACGTTCTGCACTGAGCCGATGCGGTGCGCGCTCGCGCACCGCATGCAACGGCGCGTGACGCTCAGGCGACGAGGCCGGCGGCGAAGTCGCGGTATGAGTGCAGTGGCCGGCCGAGGATGCTGACAAGCCGAGCGGCGTCGCCCGCTTCCGGCACCATCCCGTCGCTGACGAAGCGCTCGGCCATCAGGCGCATTTCGTACGCCATCCACTTCGGCAGGAAGTTCGTCAGGTTCTGCTCGAACTGGCTGGGATCGTCGCCGCCGTAGGCAACCGGCCGGCCAAGCAGCTCCGACCAGATGGACGCGAGGCCCGGACCCGTCAACGTGTCGGGCCCAACGAGGTTGATGACGTCGACAGGCAATTTGCCGGGCGCCTGATCCCGGCGCAGCAGTTCGATTGCCGCGACCTCCGCGATGTCGCGCGTGTCGACCATCGCGACGCCCTTGCTGCCGATCGGCATCGGGTAGACGCCGTGGTTCAGGATGACGTCCTTGATCGTCAGATCGTTATCGATGAAGTACGCCGGACGCAGGATAGTCGCGTTAAAGCCCATCTGTTCGATCATCCGCTCCGCGCCGGACTTCACCGCAAAATGCGGCACGTTCACGGAGCGCTCTGCGTGCATGACCGACAGGTAGACCACGCGCTCGACGCCCGACTCGCGGGCAACATTGAGCGTGATGAGTGCCTGAGTGAATTCGTCGGCTGCGACAGCGTTGAGCAGAAACAGCGTGCGCACGCCGCTGAACGCGCTGCGCAGCGAGTCGATATCGAGCATGTCGCCTTGGGCCACGGCGACATCGGCAGGGAAGTCGGCCTTCGACGGATCGCGGACAAGCACGCGCACTTTGGCACCGCGCTTGACGAGCTGGTTGACGACATGGCGGCCGACACGGCCGGTGGCACCGGTAACGAGGATAGTCATGGTGTTACTCCTTGGGTTGGTTGGGACGCCTCCAAGGTAAGTGATCCATGCGTGGTCCGGAAGATGTTATAAAGAGACGGGGTATCTCACTGGTGGAACACATGGACCTTCTTGCTCTCGCGGATTTCAACCTCGTTGCCCGTCACGGGAGCTTCGGCGAGGCCGCCCGTGTGGCGGAGCGTCCGAAGGCCACGCTCTCGCGCAGGGTCAGCGAACTCGAGGACAGCCTGGGTCTCAGGCTCTTTGAACGCGGGTCCCGCGGAGTGAAACTCACGCAGGAAGGACGCGCGCTTTACGAGCGGACCGGTGCGCTTCTCGCGGAGCTTGCGGACAGCGCCGCCGCCATCACGTCGGGTAGCGAACACCCGCGCGGCCGACTGCGCATCAGCGCGCCCGCGCTCTTTTCGCAGATCGCGATGGGCAAGCTGGTCGCCACCTTCGCGCTGAAATACCCCGACATCCGACTGGAAGTGACGACCGAAGATCGTCCCGTCGATATGGTCGAGGAAGGCTACGATCTGGTGATCCGCGTGAACCCCGATGTCGACGAGAGCCTGATCGGCCGCGTGTTCCTGCGCGACCGGCTGGTCGTCGTGGCCACACCGGGCCTGGCGCGGCCGACGGACGGGTCGAGTGTTCCGGCTGTCGTTCGCGGGACGCCTGACCGGATTGCCGCGTGGGACGTCACAGGTCCCAAGGGAAAATCGCGCATCTCGATCACGCCGGTTGCGCACCTTTCGTCGCTGGTCATGGTCCGCGATACGGTGCGTCTTGGCGTAGGCGCCGCGAGGCTGCCGCTGTCGCTCGTGAGTCACGACATCGCGGCCGGCAGGCTTGCGCATTGGGGCGATGTGGACGGTCCCGACATCCCGCTATGGGCGCTTTATCCTTCGCGACGCTTGCTAAGCCCTCGGGTCTCCGCCTTTCTCGATCACATCAAGGAAGCGTTTCCTCTCGGAAAGCCCGAGGAACTGGCGGGATTTATTGGGTTGGATCCGTGAGGCGTGCCCTCTACGAAGGTATGACGCGTTCCTCTTTCAGTTTGTCGAAGAGGGCGAAGAAGGCATCCGGCGTGCTCTGATAGTCGAGGAAGCCGGCTTTGCGGCTCTTGCTCATGTCGGTCAGCACTTCCATCGGACGTCCGAGATCGGCGTCCGTATGCCACCACGACACGAGCTTTTCGATGCTCGCTTCCCTCAATTGATAGCGGGCCGCGATTGTCGCCCATTGTTCGCCGGCTCCCTGCATGCGATGTTCAAGCGGACGCGTCTCACCGTCGAAAGGCGCAGGCTCGATGCCGAAGTACTGCGCCAGTTGCGACCACATCCATTGCCAGCGGAACACGTCGCCATTCACAACGTTGAAGTCCTCGTTGCGCGCGGCGGGCGACGTTGAAGCCCACTCGAGATGTCGCGCAAGCAGGCGCGCGTCGGTCATATCCGTGAGACCGTTCCATTGCGCGGCCGAACCGGGAAACATGAACGGTTGTCCCGTTTCCTTGCACAGCGTCGCGTACACGGCGAGCGTCACGCCCATGTTCATCGCGTTGCCGAGCGCGAAGCCGATAATCGTATGCGGCCGATGCACGCTCCAGTTAAAGCCATACTGACGCGCTGCTTCGAATAGCCGGTCTTCCTGCTCGTAATAGAAATTGTCGACGGGTTGGCGGCCCTGTTCCTCGCGAAACGGCGTAAGCGGCACAGTGCCCTGCGCATACGCTTCGAACGGTCCGAGATAGTGTTTGAGCCCTGTGACGAGAGCCGCATGTTCCAGCGTACCGGACGGTCCCAGCGCGTCCAGCACGTGACGGACCATTGCACCGTTCACTTCGATGTTCTCGCGCTCGGTCGCCTGTCGCGACCAAGCAGTAAAGAAAACGTGCGTGAACTGCCGGCCCTGAAGCGCATTGGCGACGGATGCGGCGGAAGTCAGATCGGCAGTGACGGACTCCATCGCGCGATTCGCTGCGCTCCGGCCGCGTGAAAGACCTGTCACGTCCCAGTCTCCGCACGCGAGTAGATGTTGCGCGAGATTGCCGCCGACGATGCCCGTCGCGCCGATGATGAGTGCCCGTTTTTTCATAGCGAATTGAAATTGAAAAGTGTCTGTTTGCAGGAGTATTTGCGGAGCCGCGCTTCGGTAAGGGAAGCGCTTATACGCTTTCGAACGTGCGGCTGTCGGGCCGCATGCCGTCGAAAGCTGAAGTGAGCAAGCGGTGTACCGCTTCGTATGAGAGTGGCCGCGGGTTGTAATACGGCGCCTGCATTGCGGCGGCCGCAGCCGTCGGAATATCCGCTGCGCGCAGGCCCAGCGCTTTGAGAGACGCCGGCGCATGAAGCGAGCGGCCAAGGTCGTAGAGCGAGGTCGCGGGCTCCGGCGTATCGAGCGCTCTGCACAGACGTTCGTGTGCCGCTGGCGCTGCCGGCAGATTGAACGCCATCGAGTACGGCAGCATCACCGCATGAGTTTCCGCGTGCGGCAGATCGAACATACCGCCGAGCGTGTGGCACAGCTTGTGATGCAACGCCATGCCGACGCTCCCCAGCACGGTCCCGCATAGCCATGCACCGTACTGGGCGGCTTCGCGTGCCGCGATGTCGTCCGGCTGTTCGACGATGCGCGGCAACGCATGCGCGAGACTGCGGATGCCTTCTTCCGCGAAGAGCGACATCACGGGATTGGCGTCCTGCGCATAGAGCCCTTCGGCGGCGTGCGCGATCGCGTTGAGGCCGCTCGTGGCCGACAGCGCTGCCGGCAAGGTCAGCGTGAGGCACGCGTCGTAGATCACGGTGCGCGGCAGTACACGGTAGCTCTTGCCGGTCTTTTTCTCTCCGGCGGACGTCATGCCGTAGATCGGCGTGACTTCGGAGCCCGCGTAGGTCGTCGGAATCGCGAGGATCGGTAACGACGTTTCCAGCGCGATGGCTTTTGCGAGCCCCAGCGTCGACCCGCCGCCCGCCGCGACCAGTCCATCGGCGCCCGCTGCGAGCGCGGCCGCAACGCCTTCCTGCGCGGTTTCGACGGGCACATGCATGACGGCCCGATCGAACACGTCTGCGCAGTGCTCGCCGGCTATCCTGCGCACGCGGTCGGCGAGAAAACGTTGCTCCGGTGTGCAGAGCACGAGCGCGCGCCGAATGCACAGTTCGTCGAGTTCCTCCGCGACGCGCTCGATCGCTCCCGCGCCGAACACGATGCGGCCGGGCCGGCTGGTGTAGGTGAAGGCAATCATGACGATCGGCTCAAGACAAAGTCGAATTCGAGGGTGCTGAAGGGCGTCGTCATTGCGGTGCCGTCGGGCGCCGTGCCGCTCTCGTGATGAATCCACTGCGCAATCAGCGACGAGCGCACGCCAAACACGGCGTCTGAATCGAGGTAACGATCGCCGTCGCGGAACACGTGCGTGACGAGCCGTTCATAGCCGGGCGCCGTGATCATGAAATGCAGATGCGCAGGGCGCCACGGATGGCGCCCCAGCGCTTCGAGCATTCGCCCCACCGGACCATCGTGCGGAATCGGGTAGGGCACCGCGACGATCGAGCGAAAGTGATAGCGCCCATCGGAAAGACTATGCAACACGCCGCGCGCGCGGTGCGTGTCGGCGTCGCTGTGCTGGACGTCGTAGAAACCATCGGCGTCCGCCTGCCAGACTTCGATGCGTGCGCCGCTCACCGGTTCGCCGTCCCGGCCGCGCACCACGCCCGACACGAAGCACGGTTCGCCTCGCGCGCCGTTGGCCACGTCGTCGCCGTTGCGATACTCGGGCGCATGGTCGACGAAAAACGGCCCGAAAACCGTGGCTTCCGTGCAGCCTTGAGGCTTGCGATGCGCCATCGCGGTCACGAGCATCGAAAGGCCGAGCGTATCCGACAGCAGAATGAATTCCTGACGGCGCTCGTCGGTGATATGGCCGACCTCGGTGAGAAAGCGGATACCGGCTTCCCATTCGCGTTCGGTCAAGCCGACTTCGCGGGCGAAGTCGTGCAGATGCCGCACGAGACCCGTCGCAATCGTCTTCAGCCGCTCATCGGGTGCGTGTTCGTGGCGTGCAAGAACGGCATCCGTGATGGTGTTTTCGTCGAGGTTTCGCATGAATCGATTCCTTGATCTGCCTAGCGGTTGTCGACGCGCTTGAGGAACGGGCGGATATCGACAGTACGCCAGATTCCAGCCTTGTTGAACGGGTCGTTGCTGTTAAAGCGCATCACGTCGCCGATCTCGTCGGCTTCGAAAAGAAAGAAACTGCCGATCATCGTTTCCTCGTCGCCGGCCAGCAGCGGGCCCGACATGACCATTCTGACTGGCGACGTGGCCAGGTACGCCTTGTGTTCTTCGTAATGGGCAAGGCGGCGTTCGACCATGTTGTCGTGGTCGAGGCAGTAGACGGTGTAGTGCATCGTGACTCCGGAGTAAGGTGAAAGCGTACTTAGCGGGTAAGGCCGGCTTGTGCTTCGACAGCACGCACGATGGAAAAGAAGTCCAGTTCCGCTCCATCGCCCTGGGCGTAGTGCGAAAACTGCTCGCGCACGAGTGCCGCGGCTGCCATCGGGACGCCGGCTTCGACGCCGGCGTCGACCACGAGCGACATGTCCTTGAGCATCTGCCGCGAAGAAAACGCGGGAGAGAAGTCACGTTTTTTCAGCGGATCGAGTTTGTATTTGACGAGCGGCGATGCCGCGACGCTGTCGCCGATCACATCGAGCATCTCGGCCCAGTCGAGGCCGCCTTTCGTGCCGAGCGTTAAGGCTTCGGCAAGCAGCACGGCCGTCGAGCCGACGAGGTGATTGATGGCGAGCTTCAGATAACGTGCCTGCTGATCTTCGCCGACATAGTACTGACGCGCCGACATGGCCTGGAAGACGGGCAACGCGAGCCCGTATGCCTCTTTCGCGCCCGATGCGAATACCGTCAACTGCGCGTTGCCGGCAAGGACCGTGCTGCCCGATACCGGCGCGCAGATGTAGCCGACGCCGCGCTTACGCGCTGCTTCGCGAACTTCGCCCGATGCCGTGGGCGACACCGTGCTCATGTCGATATAAACGGCGCCGTCGTTCGCATTTTCGATCACGCCATGTGTGCCGAGCGCGACTTTACGCAATACGTCGTCGTCGGGGATGATCGAGAACACGAGCGGTGCCGAACGCGCGACACTCGCGACATCCTCTGCACGGCGCGCGCCGAGTCCAACGGCCTCGTCGACGCGTGCTGTATCGACGTCGTACACGGTCACGTCGAATCCCGCGGCGAGCAGATTGCGCACTATGGGCGACCCCATCTTGCCGAGCCCGATCCAGCCTACCGTTTGTGTGTGTTGCTTCTCTTGCGTGTGCGGCATGTCGTCACCGTGTCTGGGGATTGATGAGAATCTTCATCTTGTCGCTGCCTTTGTCGCTCAGTACGTCAAAGCCTTTCTCGACGACTTCGTCGGCATCGATCAGATCGTGAATGAGCTTTTCAACCGGGAACTTGCCGTTCGCGATCATGCCGATGATGCGCGGCCAGATCGTGACGGGGTAACACCATGTGCCTTCGATCCGGATGTCCTTCAGCGACCATTTCATCGGGTCGACGCTCGCTGTGCCCACGTGCAGACCCGCCTGAACCACAGCGCCCGCCGATCGCACCGCGTCGACGCATGCGTTCAGCGCATGCTGGTTGCCCGCGCATTCGATCGCCACGTCCACGCCGACGCCTTCTGTCAGGTCGCGAATCTTTTGCGGCAGTTCGCCGTCGGATGGATCGAAGATTGCGGTCGTGACGCCGAAGCCGGCCATCTTGTCGGCTCGCGCCGCATTGGGTTCGCTCACGAAAATCTTCGTGGCGCCCGCTGCATGGCAGGCGAGGGCGGCAAGTACGCCGATCGGGCCTGCGCCGGTGATCAGCACTGTGGAGCCGACCGTGACGCCGCCACGGTCGACCGCATACAGCGCGACAGCGGCGGGTTCGATCAACGCGCCCTGTTTGTCGCTCACGGTGTCGGGCAAGCGGTTCGCGTGATAGTCGTTGAGCAGCGTGTATTCGGCCATTCCGCCGCCGTCCCAACTGAGCCCGACGCAGCCCATTTTCGAGCACAGATGGCGCATGCCGCGCGCGCAGTAATAGCACTGTCCGCACGACGCGAGCGGCATCACCGAGATGCGGTCGCCGCGTTGCACGTTCTTCACGTCCTTGCCGACTTCGACGACTTCCGCGCTGAATTCATGGCCAAGCACCTGAGGCGCTTTCGCGCCTGTCAGCGCATGCGGTTCGGTCGGCACCACGATGGGCCCCGCCTGATACTCGTGCAGATCGGTGCCGCAGATGCCGCACCACAGCGGCTTGACGATCATCTGGTTCGCGCCCATGCCCGTCGGGTCCGGTACGTTTTCGACCCGGACATCGTGCGCACAGTGAAAACGCACTGCTCTCATGTTCGACTCCTTGGTTAGCCGGGCCATTTCGTATGGCCTCGTGTGAATGGGTAAATTCAGCGCTGCCGGCGGCTCACGTAGCACGCGGATGCGCCGATGATGATGACGCCCTTGACGATGATCTGCGCCTGCACGGGCATGCCGATCAAGAGCACGATGTTGAAGACGACGACGAGAATCGCTGCGCCCGCGAGTCCGCCTGGCAGCGAGCCGCGGCCGCCGGAAAGGGCGAGGCCGCCCATCACCGCGGCGACGATCGAATCGAGCTCGAAGCCGCGTCCCACCCAGTTGTCGACGATGCCAACATAGCCCGACAGGATCAGCCCGGCCAGCCCGGCAAGCAGCGCGCTGATCGCGTAGCACGCGATGCGCACGGTGTCGGGGCTCACGCCGACCAGTCTCGCGGCGACGGCATTGCCGCCCACCATGTACACGCGTCGCCCGAAGGTGGACAGATGCAGCAGGGTGCCGAACACGATCGCGCACGCGAGCAGCAACAGCACGTTGACGGGCACGCCCGCGACCGAGCCGGTTCCCATCGCGTGAAAAAGCGGTGGCACGTTGCCCGAAGGCGCGCCTTGCGTATAGGCGAAGCGCAGGCCGTCGAGCACGACCGCCGTGGCAAATGTCGCGAGAAACGGCGACACCTGGCGCTTCGTCACGAGCAGGCCGTTGAGCAGACCGGCGCCGATGCACAACACGAGCGTGACGCCGAAGATCGCGGGCGCCGAATGGTTCGTGTCGTCGAATGCGGTGGCGATGACGGCTGCCGTGGCCATCACCGAGGCAACCGACAGATCGAGTCCGCCGACAAGAATCACGAACACCTGGCCAATCACGACGATGCCGAGCGGCGCGAACTGCACCAGCATGTTGACGACGTTGTCGGCACGAAGGAACGTCGGCGACCTTGCACCCGAAAGCGCAATCAGCGCCGCGAGAAACAGATAGATTCCATAGCGTCGCGCGACACCGAGCGAGAGCTTGCGCGCAGGCGAGGCGTCCGTGCGTGGAGCAACCGAGTTCATGCGAGCCTCCGTTTCTGCTGGACATTCACGCAGACGGCGGCAATGATCGCGACGCCCTGCACGATAAGCTGATACTGCGACGGCACGCCCGCGAAGTTGATCAGGTTGTTGAGCATGCTGAGCAGATACACGCCGAGCAGCGTGCCGATGACGCCGCCGCGCCCGCCGCTCAGAATCGTGCCGCCGACCACAACCGGCGTAATCGACGCGAGCGTGTAGTTGGCGCCGAGATACGGTTGACCCGATCCGAACTGGGCAGCCAGATAGATGCCCGTGAGACCCGCGCAGAGGGACGAGAACGTGTAGACGAACAGAATGACGCGTTTGCGGGGAATGCCCGACAGCGTCGCCGAGTTGTCGTCGTCGCCCACGAGGTAGACGTATCGCCCGAGGCGCGTATTGCGCATGAAATACGATACGCAGCCGTAGAGCAGCAGCACGACGGTGGCGGTCACGGGCACGTTGGCGTAGCGGCCGTAAGCGAGTGCGTCGAAGCCGTCCGGCACGCCGCCCGCCGGGCCGTTCGCGTAGTACAGAATGCCGCCTTGCAGCACCGCGCCCATGCCGAGCGTGACGATCAGCGGATGCACGCGCAGCCAGAGCACGAGCAGGCCATTGACCAATCCCACGAGTACGGACAGCGCAATCGCGACTGCGATCGCCACGCCCCATCCGCCTTGTGTGGCTTCCGACAAACCGGAGGTGAGCGTCGCCGACACGCTGATCAGCGAGCCGACCGACAGATCGATGCCGCCCGTCAGCACGGCGAGTGTCTGCCCCAGTGCGACGAGCGCAAGTCCCGTCGCCTGCTGATGGACGTTCAGCAGATTGGACAGCGTCGAAAAGCGGTCATTCACGCTGGCCCCGGCGACGAACAGCATGACGATCAAACCGGCCACGATATACGCGGCTGCGTTCAGCGGAACATGACGCCTAATGAGCGAATGCATGTGCGCCTCCCGTTCGAACGAATTGCCCGCCGCCGGTCGCGAGCGCCATGATGCCGTGCTCGGTCATCTCGTTGCCGCTGACTTCGCCCGCGATGCGTCCTTCGCGCATCACGAGGACGCGGTCGGACATGCCGATCACTTCCTGCAACTCGGAACTGATCATCAGGATGCCGAGTCCCCGATTCGTCAGTTCGCGCATCAGCCGATAGATTTCCGCCTTCGCGCCGATATCGACGCCGCGGGTCGGTTCGTCGACAATCAGCACGCTGGTGCACACGCGCACCCATCGGCTGATCAGCACCTTCTGCTGATTGCCGCCCGACAGTGTCGCGACGCTGCCCGCGGGGCGCGCGCCCGCAATGCCGAATTCGCGGATTGCATCGGCGCCCGCGCTTCGCTCGTGTTTCGCTTTCAGCAATCCGAAACGGGACACATGCTTGAGCGTTGTCGCCGTGACGTTCTGCGCGACGTTCAGGTACATCAGCAAGCCTTCGGACTTGCGGTCTTCCGTGACGAAGCCGAGGCCGAGGCGGATTGCCGTTGCCGGTGTCATGCGCGTATGGCGCGCGCCGCGCACTTCGATCGTGCCGCGCGCGGGCAGCGCGCCGAATACGCCCGACGCGAGTTCGGTGCGGCCGGAGCCGACCATGCCGGCGAGCCCGACGATTTCGCCGGCGCGTACCGAAAGCGAAGCATCGAATACGCGATTGCCGACCTGCAGCCCTTCGACCTTCATCAGCACCGTGCCGCCCGGTTGCAGCGTGGGCTTTGGCGGATAGATGTCCTTCATTTCGCGGCCGACCATCATGCGCACGAGATCGGCGCGCGTCGTTTCGGAAACGGGCTGTGTGCCGATCTTGCGGCCGTCCTTCATGACGGTCACGCGGTCGCACAGTTCGAAGATTTCATCGAGCCGATGCGAGATATAGACGATCGCGACGCCGCGCTCGCGCAGCACGCGCAGCCGTGCGAACAGCAGTTGAACTTCCTTGCCCGCGATGACTGCTGTCGGTTCGTCGAGTATCAGCACTCGTATCTCGCTGGCCATCGCCTTCGCGATCTCGACCATCTGCTGACTGGCGACCGAAAGCGCGCCGACACGCTCGCGCGGATCGAGTTGTACGCCGAGTTCGTGCAGCAAGGCGGCGGCGCGTTCGTTCATCGCGCGATGGTCGATCGTGCCCAGCCGCGTGCGCGGCTCGATTCCGGCGAAGATGTTCTGCGCCACGCTCGATTGCGGAAACAGCACGAGTTCCTGATAGATGATGTGAACGCCGTGCGCCTTTGCGTCGGCGGGGGACTTCCACACCATTGGCTGACCTTCGAATCGCAATGCGCCTTCGTCGGGGACATAGGCACCCGCAAGCACTTTCATCAGCGTCGATTTGCCTGCGCCGTTCTCGCCGACGAGTGCGTGAATCTCACCGCTACGCACACCGAAGTTCACGGCATCGAGGCTCTTTACACCAGGAAATTGCTTCGTGATGCCGGTGACCTCGATCACGTCGGGCTGCGCGTCCAGGCTTTCGCCTGCCGGACTGGATGTGGGCTGGTTCATTTTTCACCCGGCAACTTGATCTTGAAGGTCGACGGGTTGTAGTCCGCGCCCATGCCGCCGTCGATGATCTTGTCGGGCGGCCCCTTCGCGTCGACCACCTGATCGATGTACTGGTCGGGATGCGGGACCGATGCCGTTTCGTCGCCACGCGTCAATGCGATCTGCGGACTGATCTCGTAGATCTTGGGCAAGGGTTGACCTTGCAGCACCTTGAGCGCGACATCGAGCGACGTGCCGCCCATTGAAGGCGGATAGCCGATCTCGAGCATCGGAATCTTGTACTTCAACGCGAGTTGCAATGGGCCGTTCAGATCGGCTGTCGTATGCGGCGGAATTTCGCCTGGCTTGAATCCGGCCGCGACGAACGCTTCGATCGAGCCCGCGACGGGCAAGCCGTGCGCGCACCACACGGCGTTGATGTTGTGCCCGTACTTCGCGATCATGGCCTGCATTTGCTGCTTGGCCTTCACGGGGCTCCAGTCGGAATACACCGTGTCGAGCACCTTGATGCCCGGATATTGCGAAAACACTTGATGCGCGGCCGCCTCGCGGTCAGCGCTGACGCTCGACCCCGCCTGGCCTGCGAGCATGATGACGTTGCCCTTGCCATGCAACTTCTCGACGATCCATTGCGCCCACACACGGCCCATCATCGCGTCGGAGCCCGTCACGAACGAAACAAAGTTGTCGGATGAAATGCGCCGGTCGACCATCACGACGGGTATGCCCTGTTTCATCGCACGCGTGACAACGGGGTCGAGTGCCTTCTGCGTATTCGCGCTGACAATCAGCAGATCGACACCCCGCGAGATCAAGTCCTGAATGTCGGCGGCCTGTTTGGCGTCGTCCATGTTTCCGTTTGTGATCAGCAGTTGCCTGATCTGGTCGGGATGGTCGGCCGCCGCCTTCATCAGCGAGTGCTGCATCACGACGCGCCAACTATCGCCGAGTCCCGCATTCGAAAAACCGATCACATAGGGCGGCTTCTTCTTGAACTTCGCCGTGTCGGCGAACGGAATCTGCACGGCGGGATTGAACAGAAACGTACGCGGCGCACCGGTGTAGTCCGCACGCGCGGCACACGAAACTGTCAGAATGAAGGCCGCGACGGCGAATACGCTCGCACGGTGAAAGCGGGTCGAACGACGCATGAATGTCTCCGTAAATGTTCTGATATCTGTCGGGAGACGCACGCGTTGTGGCCGCCAATTTTCGACGCGGCTGGCTGGCACCTACGCGGGTAACGAGTTCTATAATCTGGCGTTACCGATGCTGGATACAGCGTGCTTCCCGACGGCGCCAATGTCGCATGGTTGACGGAGCGCATCTAGCAATTGCCATTACTAGTAATGGCAGTAACAGGGAACGCAGGAGGACACGAAACATGGAAAAGCAGCAGCGTCTGAACGAACTGGCCGATTTTCTGAGGACGCGTCGCGCCCGTCTTCGACCCGAGGACATCGACTTTCCAAGCGGCAGCCGTCGCAAGACGCCGGGGCTGCGGCGCGAAGAAGTGGCCGAGCGCGCCGGCATCAGCGTCACCTGGTATGCGTGGCTCGAACAGGGCAGGGAAGTGAATGTGTCGTTCAAGACGATCGAAAGTCTCGCGAATGCGTTGAAGCTATCGCCGCACGAGCGCACACATCTCTTCGAACTGGCCAACCACTACACGCCGCCCGGACCGTATCCGATTGCTCAAAACGTGACAGATACCGTTCGACGCATGCTCGATCAGCTCGGCAACATGCCGGCCTACGTGGTTGACGGCAACTGGAACTATGTGACGTGGAACGAAGCGGCGGTGCGTGTGTTTACCGACTTCCGCAAGATGCCTGCGGGCCGCTGCAATCTGCTGTGGTTCACGTTCCAGCAGGACGGTGCGCGCTCGCTCTTTCAAGGTTGGGACGCCTACGCAAAATGCGTGCTTGCGCAGTTTCGCGGCGACTATATTCTTCGCCCGTCGGGTGAAGTGTTTTTGCGTGATCTCGTCGAAGAACTGAACGATACCGATGCTGACTTCTGCCGCTGGTGGGCGGAGCATGAGGTGCTCAAGCGAAGCGACTGGCGCAAGGTTATGGAGCACCCTGTTGCAGGCGTGCTCGAACTCGATGCACTGTCGCTCGAGGTGCCGGACGCGCCCGGCATGCGCATCATGGTCTATACGCCCGCGCCGTCGACGGATACGGCGCAGCGTATCGAGGCGTTGATGAGAACCGGCCACGTCGATGCCATTCCATTTCCGGCTGCCACGGTACTCGATACTTTTCGGAAAGCACGGGCACCGAAAGCAGGACATCGCGGATAAGAAAGGACTGGCTTAAGTCGGGCTGCCCCACAGATCGTCGACTGCGCGGATCGCCAGCAAATAGCCGTTTGCGCCGGCCCCGCAGATCACGGCGGTGGCCGCCACCGAAATGGTCGAGTGACGGTATTCTTCCGAGCGCTTATGGATATTGGTGATGTGCAATTCCACCACCGGCCGGCGAATCAGCTTGACTGCGTCGAGCACCGGAATCCGGCCGAACGAGAAGCCCGCCGGATTGATGATGAGCGCGGCGTCCTGCAGGAATGCTTCCTGAATCCAGTCGATCAACTGGCTTTCGCTGTTGGTCTGACGGAATACGCAGTCGAACTCGAGCGTGTCGGCCAACGTCAGGCAGTTCTGTTCGATCTCCTTGAGCGTGGTGCTGCCGTAAATATGGGGCTCTCTTGCGCCCAGCATGTTCAGATTGGAGCCGTTGAGGATATAGAGTTTGCGGGTCATGGTTTCAATGTGTAGAAGAGCTTTCGAGCGCGGTGCCTCTGGTTTCGCGCGATATCGCGATCATCAGGAACGAGAGCAGGTTCAGCGAGCCGCACACCGCGACGATGGCCCACGGAGAACCGTGAAATGCATTGAGCAGCGCCACCGCGACAATCGGCATCGGCCCGCCGGTGAGCAGGTTGGCGCCCGAGTACGATAGGGCAGAGCCGGTGTAGCGTGCCTCGGTCGGAAAGGACTCGGCAAACCAGACCGGCTGGATGCCGCTCTGAAATTGTGTGAAGCCGAGGAAGGCGCCCATCACCGCCATCGTCATGCCAATCGAGTTCTGGTTCAGAACCGGAAAATAGATCAGGCAGCAGATCAGCGTGCAGAACGAGCCGATCATCAGCGCACGCCTGCGTCCGATCCGATCGCTCAGATAGCCGCCCAGCAGCGCGCCGGCAATCGCGCAGACATTTGCAACCATCAGCAGCATGAAGCCGGTTTGCTTGGGCACGCCCAAATGTTTCGTCAGGTAGCTGAGCGAGAAGACCACGATCAGATAGAAGAGCGCAGCGGGGCCGCAGAAGAACAGCGTCAGGCGAAGGGCGGTGCGCCAGTGATACCTGAAGACGGTGCCGAGCGGATTGGCGGCGCGCACCGGAGCGCCCGTCTTTTTGAGCGCCTCGAAGGCCGGTGTCTCGCTGACCTTCCTGCGGATGTAGATGCCGAGCAGCACGAGGACAAAACTTGCGAGGAACGGAACGCGCCATCCCCAGGCGTTGAAGTCGTCCGATGAAAGCAGGGCGGCCATCGTAAAGAGCGAGAGATTGGCGAGAATCTGACTGAGCGGCGAGCAGATGCCAAGCAGTCCGGAATACCAGCCGCGCCGGTTGGCTGATGCGTGCTCCACTGCCATCAGTTGCGCGCCGGTCGATTCGCCGCCGAGCGCGAAGCCCTGGATGATACGCAGCGACACCAGCAACGTCGGCGCGAGAATGCCGACCTGCTGGTAAGTGGGCAGCAAGCCCATCAGAAACGACGACACGCCCATCACCGAGACAGTGATCAGCATCAGCTTGCGACGTCCCCAGCGGTCGCCGAGCATCCCGCAGATCACCGCGCCGAGCGGCCGTGCGGCGAGCCCCGCCCAGAAACTCGCCAGCGATGCGAGCAGCGACGCGGTCGGGTCGAGTGAAGGGAAAAACAGCTTTGGAAAGATCGTGGCCGCGACCACGCCATACAGCGCGAAGTCGAACCATTCGAGTGCGGTGCCGACGGTTGCGCCCGCTACCGCGCGGCGCGCCATCAAATGGGCCTGCGCGGACTGTTTCCCCGCGGCCACGTCTGAGTCTGAATCTGCGAACGACGACATGTTGTCTCCTCAATCCCGATGTGTTGAAACGTTCGTTCTGGCGACGAACAAATGCTATTGTTTGCGCTCTCCAAACGAGGCGTTCCACGCTGGAACTGCTTTTCACATGATGGAAGCGGACGCGACATGTCGCTGAAGAACGGTCTCAGGATTCTCGATTGGCTGGCCTCGCAAGGCGAGGGCGCAGGCCTCGTGGCGATTGCCGACGCCTTGTCCCTGCCGCGCAGCACGTGCCACCGTCTGCTCACGGACCTCGTCGAAGGCGGGTATGTGCGGCAGCTCGTCGATCACAGCCGCTATATCCTGACCATGCGGATGACGTCGAACGGACTCGAGTTTCTGAGCCTCACCGGCATTGCCGATATCGCCCAGCCGATTATCGAGCGCGTCGCCGCAAAGACCGGCGAACTGGCGCGGCTGTCGCTCGTCGACGGTGACGCCATTATCTGGGTCGGCAAGGCGGACGGGCAGCGCGTCGGCTTTCGCTACGATCCCGACATGGGCCACGCAGCGCGGCTGTCATGCACGTCGACCGGTCACGCGTGGCTCATGACAATGACCGACGAGCAGGCGGTGGCACTGGTTATCAAGCAGGGCTTCGGTCAGCCGAACGAGTTCGGGCCGAATGCGCCGACCACGATCAAGGCACTGCTCGGTTTCCTGCACGCTGCGCGAGTGCGCGGCTACGCGATGATCGACGAGGTGTTTGCGCCGCGCATGTCGGCGGTGGCGGTGCCCGTGGTGAGCGGCTCGCGCTGCGTGGGCGTGATCAGTCTGGCGGGACCGCGGGTGCGGCTGACCGCCGAGAAGATTCACGAGTACTCGGTGCCGCTGCGCGAGGCTGCGAACGAACTTGCGCAGTTGAGCAACATGGCGGGGTTTCCTGGTCGGCCGCCGCTTGGGAAGGGGTGATCGACTCCTCGAAAAATCACCCAATCAGTCGAGGGCGGCGAGCGCCATTTCGATGAGTTGCTCGTGACGTCTGGTTGCGTCGCTACTCTGTTTGCGCGAAATCATGAAAAGAGAAAGGGGCTCGGGGGGATCTACCGCGATCCGGTGGATCGTGCATCCGGTCTCCTTCGCCAATGGCGCCGTCAAAAAACTCGGGACGATTGCCCACGCCGCATTTCTGAGCATTGGCGCGAGCATGTGTGCTTTCTCAACCCAATTTACGTGCCGCGAAAACCCGCGCCGAATGCGCCATAAATCGAACTGAGGCGACCACGGCAAATGAATTTCTCTCGATGGGTCGAGATCCGTCATGTCGAGCGCTTCAGGCAAAGATGTCTTACCCGACGCAGCATAGACCACAAGCATCGCGTAATCGCGGAGCTTTCTTGAGACAAGGTCGACGTGTTCGGACGGGGTCAGTGTGAAGGCTACGTCCAGGTGACCAGATGCAACGCGGTTAGCGAGCTGGAAATAGCGCGAACTTTCCATATGCAGACGAACGGGCGGTGTCTCGTCGCAGAGCGCAGCGATAAACGGCGGAAGGACGTTGATCGCAACCGCGTCGACCGAACCGACGGCAAGGTGTCTTACCTGGTTGCCCTGAAGTTGCTCAGCCTCGACTTCGAGCATTTTCCAGCGCTCGGCAATGTCGAGAAACCGCTCACCTTCGGCGGTCAGCGATATGCCCCTCGCTCCCCGCGAGCGCAGCAACAGCAGATGTCCTATCCGGCGCTCGAGGGACTGGATCCGATACGAGACAGTCGACTGCGTCGTGGATACGATCTCGGCCGCCTGAAGCAGGCTTCCCGAGCGGACCACCGCCAGGAATGTGTTGATCTCCTCGCTAAACAACATATCAAGTCCTTCGATATTCGGTGAATAAAATCCGACATTGACCGATATTGTGCCGAACCTTAGCCTACTCGAACAGAACAACATCTCCGTCATCTGATTCGGCAACGTTTGGAGGCACATATGGCAAAGACACTCGTCGGCATCGAAGATTTACCTACGAGCCGCTTCCACAGGAGGATTGCCGTTGTGGCGGCAGGGGGGCCGTTCTGTGACGGCTATTTGCTAGGGATCATTGTTGTAGCGCTGCCGTTCATTGCGAAGGATCTCGCGCTGAGCGCGCTGCAGATCGGTCTGATCGGCGCCTCCAGCCTCATTGGCATGTTCGCGGGCGGCGTCGTTTTCGGACCAATGACGGACCGCTTCGGCCGCCAGAAGATGTATGTGCTCAATCTCGCCGTATTCGTTATCTGCTCACTCGCGCACTTGTTCGTGCATGACGTGACGACGCTCTTCGTCCTTCGTTTCATCATGGGGGTTGCGCTGGGCGCGGACTATCCCATCGCCACCGCGCTCGCAGCTGAATTCCTGCCCCGGAAGCTTCGCGGGCCGGTTCTCGCGAGCCTCGTGCTTCTGCTCTGGGTCGGATACACGTTAAGCCTTGCAACGGGTTTGATCGTGAGCGGTAGCGAAAGCGGTGTATGGCGCTACATTCTTGCGAGCGCTGCCATCCCTTCAGCACTTTTCCTGCTGCTGCGCCTTAACATCCCCGAGTCGCCGCGCTGGTTGATTTCCGTAGGACGGGTAGAGGCGGCGCGTGGCATCGTGGAACAGCATCTTGGGCCCCAGGTTGACTTTGATGCGCTCGTTGCTGAGACGCGTGTCAGCACTTCAAGGCGTGGCCTCGGACTGTCAAAAATCCGCGAACTGATTTCGCGGGGCTATGGGCGCATGCTGGTGTTCTGCTCGATCTTCTGGATGTGCCAGATTGCGCCCTCGTTCGCAATCAAGACGTTTCAACCGATGTTGCTGAAGTCGCTCGGCGTCACCAGGCCACTCGCCGGCTCGCTCGTAATCATTTCGTTTGCGATCGTCGGAACCGCGATCGGCATGTTCGTCGTCAACCGGGTCGGTCGACGCACGCTTTGTCTTGCCTCATTCGTTCTTGCAACGCTCGCGCTGTTTCTTCTCGCGACGCCGATGTCGGGCATTGCCACTGTTGCGATTGGTTTATTCATTCTCTTCACGGTGGCCGAAGCTGCCGGTTCCGGGCTGCAGTTCATCTACCCGAACGAGATTTTCCCGACTGACCTTCGAGCAACCGGTATGGGACTCGCCATGTCTGCAAGCCGCATCGGAGCCGCGGCAGGAACCTTCCTCCTTCCTACGGTACTCGTCCATTTCGGAAGCGCGACTGGTCTGCTTATCGCGGGCGGGATCAGCCTGGTTGGCCTGCTCGTATCTGCTCGCATGGCTCCCGAGACCCGTCATGTGTCGCTTGGCGCGGCAAACGCTCCGACGGTGGACGCGAGCGCCGGCGAACACGCTCTGCAGCGAAGAGAGGCTCGCAGCTGACCGGTAAGAACGGCGCAGCCTTCCTTGACACTGGGGAGCCACGGCAACTCAAATTTTAAGAATCTCACCCTGGCAACGCTATTTGCATCAACGAAAAGAGGCACTCTATGAATTCGGCACCTAAAGTGGTCATCATCGGTGCAGGCATCATCGGCACCACGCTCGCTTATGATTTCGCGAAACGCGGCGCGCGCGTGACCGTGCTCGACAAGCACGAGGTCGCGAAAGGCGCGACATCGGGATCCTTCGCGTGGATTACGAACCAGACGAAGTTCCGCAACGCGGACTCGCTCGGCGAAGTCGGCGCGCAGCATTACTTCAATCTGCATCGACTGTCGCACTTGCGCTGGCGTTATCTGCAAAGCGAGATCGGCGGTCTGCCGATCCGCTGGTCTGGCTGCTTGC
This sequence comes from Paraburkholderia graminis C4D1M, assembly GCF_000172415.1. Lineage (GTDB taxonomy): Bacteria > Pseudomonadota > Gammaproteobacteria > Burkholderiales > Burkholderiaceae > Paraburkholderia > Paraburkholderia graminis. Next base: position 91,685 of record NZ_ABLD01000015.1, on the reverse strand, counting down.
AAAGCGCCGAGCCGGATACCGCTGAGGCAGCGGAACTCGCGGCGGAACTCGACCGGCGCCTGCGGTGGGGCAGCCCGACTTATCGCGTCACCACGGCCGAGGCACGCGACATTGAGCCGGGGTTTGAACCAGGCGCCGAGACGGATATTTTCTACACGCCTGACGAAGGGATGATGTCGCCTGTGCAACTGACGTCAATGATGCTCGAGGCCGCGGTCGCACACGGGGCGCAGTATTCGCCGCACGACGCGTATCAGGGCTTTACGAAGACGGCGGACGGTTACGAGATCCGGAGCGGAAGTGGCAAGCGCGAGGCCGATATTCTCATCTTCGCGGGCGGCATTGCGAACCCGGAACTCGTCGAAGGTACGGGGCTTAAGGCACCGCTCATCCACAGCACGGGCAGCGTCGTCCACCTCGCGCCGTTGCCGCGGCTTTTCGATTCGGTCATTCTTGGCGCACACGTTCATGCGATTCAGCGCATCGACGGTCGCGTGGTCATCGCCAAGCACTTCTCCGGTTCACCCGTTGGAGATCCAAGCACGCCCGACCCGGAGGAGCTCGTGCGTGTCGCCGCCCGAGTGCTACCAGGTTTGAAGAACGCCATTTTCGAGAAAGTCACCGAAACGCGTCGCGTCATTCCGGCTGACGGGTTGCCTGTCGTGAGCCGCTCTAAAGAACTTCCCGGCGTGCTTTCTATTACGACGAACGCAGGCATTAGTCTGGCAGCCGGATTGTCGCAACTGATCACCACGGAACTGCTTGACGGCGTGACTGTGAAGCTATTGGACCCCTATCGCTCAGAGCGCTTTGTCGGCTAAGCAATGCTTTGACGTCTGCCCAGGCGCATCGCCATGAAGCGGCCTCGGTGGATGAACCTGCCGAGGCCGCGCGGCCGCCCGCTCCGCTCAACCTTTGCTCGGGAGACCGGACGTCGTCTATCCGGCGGCGTCCGGTTTTGGATTGAATCCTGGACTGAGGCACGCCAGGAAAACCAAACCATGACGAACGCGATTGTCGCGGCCGTGAAAACCGAAGGTAACGAGCGTGGCGATCATGAGCGCCGTGCCGGTGGCAAACTGAGATCGGAAAATCATGAGCAACGCAGCACTTCAACATAAGCAGCGGTGCGCGAACACGCTGCATTGTTAGGCTCAAGAACAAGTGCCGTGCTGGACGGCAAATTCAGCAGATGAACTACGTTCCTACGCCTACCTCTACGCCTGCGCTTAAGGCTGAAATGGACTCACCAATAGCTGAGTACGATCGCGCGGCGGCTGACTTCGATGCGGCCCGTGCGGCATGCGATACGCCTGTTTTCGTCGCACTTGTCCGATAGACGGGGAAAGATTCTTTGCCAGTGCCGGGCCATCGCTACTGGTTATCACGGATATAACCTATTACGTTCACGTGATTGCAACGTTTCATTACCCGTACATAGGGCGCATCAGTACACTCGGTTGTCAGTGCGAGGCGCGGCTATCAGTCGCCGAGTCCGTGACCGTGCAGCTTACCGATATCAGGGAAATGGTTCCGGCCTGCTGATCCGCTCACAACATGAAACGATCAGGCGCCGTTGCGCTCGGCGCTGCCCGCATCCAGTAGTGACAGGCATCGGAGCGGTGAGCAGCCCACGTCTCGCCGGTGCAGTTTTTCATTGATAGATACGCATCAGGAGTCACATTGAAGATAGCTCAACACCTCGACCCGGCCACGATCAGGACGTTGGCGCTTGAAGAAATCGATGGCCAGATTCTCGTGATCCGGTTGAACCGCCCAGAAGTGTCGAACGCAATCAGCACACCAATGGGCCAGGAGCTGATCAAGGTCTTCGGTGCGCTGGAGGTCGACCCCACTCAATATCGTTGCGCGATTCTCACGGGTACGGGTGAGCGGGCCTTCTGCGGTGGAGCGGATCTCAAGCAACGCGAAGGCATGACGGACGAGCAGTTCGGCACGCAGCACTATCTGTTCGAACGCATGGTGCGCGCAATCACCCATTGCCCGATTCCTCTTATCTGCGCCGTCAATGGATCGGCAGTTGCAGGCGGCCTCGAACTGCTGCTGGCGTGTGATTTCGCCTATGCATCGAATCAGGCCGTCTTCGGATTTACAGAGGTGAAACGCGGAATCATGCCGGGGGGCGGTGGTACCCAGCAGCTTCCTCGCACGATCGGTACGCGACGCTCGAAAGAACTGATTTTTCGCGGCTCGAAGTTCTCAGCGGAAGAAGCGCTCGCGTGGGGTGTCGTGAACCAGTTGTACGAGCCGAACCAGGTGCTGGCACGCGCGATCGAAGCCGCCCGTGACATCTGCACGAGCGCACCTCTTTCAGTTGCGCAGGCAAAGAAGGCGATCGACCTCGGGATGCAAAGCGATCTGAACACGGGTCTCTTCATCGAAATAGAAGCCTACAACCGGCTCATCCCGACGCAAGACCGTCTTGAAGGTATCAGTGCATATAACGAGAAGCGGCAGCCTGTCTTCAAGGGACGCTAGCCGCACCGCACAGGAAAGCCGCCAGTCGCGCGTGGCGGCCAACTAACCGGCCTTTCGCCGGAGGAGACATGCATGAACTCGCCCATCAGTGCCGCGGCTAGTCCGCTGGCAGAGCAAGCATATCGAAAAATCACGCGGCGCCTGATTCCTTTCCTGTTCCTCTGTTACGTGTTCGCTTTCCTGGACCGTGTGAACGTCGGAATTGCGCAGCTCGACATGAAACACGACATCGGCTTCAGCGACTTCACCTACAGCATTGGCGCAGGCATTTTCTTTCTCGGCTACGTGCTGATGGAAGTGCCGAGCAACCTTCTGTTGACGAGAATCGGCGTAAAGCGGACCTTCTCGCGAATCATGGTTCTGTGGGGCATCCTGGCTGCGGCGACCGCATTCGTGACCCTCCCGTCGCATTTCTACACCGTACGCTTTCTGCTCGGTCTTGCCGAAGCCGGTCTGTATCCGGGCATCATTTTCTATCTGACGCGCTGGTACCCCGTCGAGCGCCGTGCCAAAGCCATTGCTATCTTCACTTGTGCAACGGGCATAGCCGGGTTGCTTGGCGGCCCGATGTCCGGCTGGCTGATGACGCACATGGAGGGCATCCGCGCCATGCATGGCTGGCAATGGATGTTCATCGTACAGGGCTTGCCGGCAAGCTTCCTTGGCATTGCCGCATTTTTCTTCCTGGACGACGGCCCCGAAAAAGCAAAGTGGCTGAGTGACGCCGAGAAGGCGCAGATTCTCGCGGACCTGAAGCACAGTTCAGGTGTGAGCGGGACGCACGCGGAACACACCTTCATGAATGCACTTCGCGACCCACGCGTGTATGTGATGGGCTTCGTCTGGTTTGCACAGATTGCGGGTGTGTTTGCGATCGGCTTCTGGTTACCCACGCTGATCAAGAGTACGGGGCTGACGAGTCCGCTAGAAATCGGTATCTATTCGGCCATTCCGTACTTCGTGAGCTGGATTGCGCTGATCGGGATGAACTGGAACTCCGACCGCACGATGGAGCGCCGCTGGCACTGCGGCATCACGATGATTATCGGTGCCCTCGGTCTGTTTGCGGCGGGTCTGATTCACGGCAGCCTTGCATGGTCGCTGGTGGCGCTTTCGATCGCGACGGCGGGGATTCTTGCGCCCAATCCTCTGATCTGGGCGATTTCGACGGACTACATCCGCGGCAGCGGAGCAGCAGGCGGAGTCGCCGTCGTGAACTGTATCGGTCTGCTCGGAGGGTTTGTCAGTCCCATGATCATCGGCTCGATCAAGACGGCGACCAACAGCATGGCTGGAGGACTCGGCGCCATCTCCCTGCTCATGCTCATCGGCGCGCTTGCTGCAATTGTGCTCGCTCCGAAAACGACGGGTGCCAGGTCGCTCGAGGAGCTTGCCGCTGACAGGCTGGACGACTCCGCGGCAGCGAACGTAATGCTTTGACAGATGCCCATGCGGTCATCTGGTGACGAAGGAGATTCAGGAATGACGACGCGTGAAAAGGTGACAGTGCGGGAAGTAGGGCTGCGCGATGGCCTGCAAATGGTCCGGACGATTCTGTCGACAGAGCAGAAGCTGGAGTGGTGCCGGCGAATGGTGGAGGCCGGCTCGGTCGAAATCGAAGTGACGTCGTTCGTGCCTCCCAAAATCGTCCCGCAGTTTGCCGATGCAGTGGAAGTGGCTCGGGGCGCGCTCGATATAACCGGACTGCACGCTGCGGCGCTGGTTCCGAATCTGAAGGGGGCGCAACGCGCGTTTGAAGTCGGTCTGAGCAAGGTGCATTACGTGCTGTCGGCAAGTAACGAACACAACCTGAAAAATGTGCGCCGGACGACGGCGGAGTCAGTGGAAGACTTCGCGCGGATTGTCCTCGAGCGCGACACCGTTGAACGCACAGCGCGCAGAATCACGCTCGGCGCGGGCGTGGCGACCGCGTTCGGCTGCACGATCTCCGGCCGCGTCGAAGAAAGCGGGGTGCTCGGTCTCGTGGAAACACTCCTCGAAGCAGGCGCTGACGAGATCACGATTGCCGATACGGTCGGTTATGCGAATCCCCGCCAGGTGAAGGCGCTGATGCGCGAGGTTCTCGCGATCACCAGGGACGTGCCGGTCGCCTGTCATTTCCACGACACCCGGGGCCTCGGTCTTGCCAATGTCGTCGCCGCGCTCGATGCCGGTGTGCGCAGCTTCGACTCTTCGCTAGGCGGTCTTGGCGGGTGTCCGTTCGCGCCGAATGCCACTGGGAACATCAATACCGAAGACACTGTTTTTCTCCTGGAATCCGAAGGGTTCGATACGGGCATAAATATCGATGCGCTGCTTGCAATCAGGGAGACGATTGCGGGCTGGTTACCAGGTGAGCCGTTCACGGGTGCCATTGCGCGAGCAGGCGTTCCCAAGACATTCGATCTGCGCGAGGCGGAGATGCTCCCGGCGGGGCAGTGACGGTAATGCATTGCCACGTGTGCGCGTCGGTCCGCGCCCCGGCATGAAATGTTTTTGAAGCGGAAGAAGGAGAACGCAGTGCACGTGCAGAAAATCGGCGACGTCGAGATCAGCAAGTTCAGCGAGATCGATAGCCTGGAGTTTGAACCGAATTGGCTTTTCCCCACGGTCGAGAGCGACTTCGTGAAGGAGCAGCGCAGCTGGCTCGGTCCGCGCCTGATCGAACCGACCGACCTCAAGCTGTATCTCAGCTTCCACAGCTACGTTGTCAAAACGCGCCATCACACCATTCTTGTGGACACCTGCAACGGAAATCACAAGCAACGTCCGTCGATGCCGGCATGGAGCAACCTGCAGACGCCATACATCGATAACCTGGCGGCGCTGGGCATCCGTCCGGAAGACATCGACTACGTGATGTGCACGCATCTGCACACCGATCATGTCGGCTGGAACACTCGTCTAGAAGATGGCCGCTGGGTTCCGACCTTCCCGCGTGCGAAATACATCTTCTCGCGCACCGAGTACGACCATCTGATGAAACTGCATCAGTCGAATCCTGAATTGCCGGTGAATCGCGGCTCGTTCGTCGATAGCGTGCTGCCTGTCGTCGAACACGGCCAGGCGAGGTTTGTCGAAATGGACCATTCGTTCGAGCACGAACTCGGCGAGAATGTGTGGTTCACTCCGGCAGCGGGCCACACTGCGGGCCATGTGCTGATTCATGTCGGGCATGAGCATGGCGAACATGCCGTAATGACCGGCGACGTGATCCACCATCCAATCCAGTTTGTCGACCCTTCGCTCCCGAACGCGGCGGATTTCGACGCCGGGCTGGCCCATCAGGCGCGGCTGGGTGTGATGAGCCGCTACGCGGACACGTCAACGAAAATCCTGACGGCTCACTTCCCGTCGCCAACGGCCGGTCGCGTGGTGAGCCACGGTGACAGCTTCCGCTTTGCTTTCGACAAGGAATAAGCAGTAGAGGGCATGCGCGCGCAAGACGCAGATTGCGTGCGCCTATCGTGAGCCGGGATTAGCCGTGAATAACCGCCCCTCACTTTTGTGCGATGCGGCTCTGGCAAAGTTCGATGAACTTCAACACAGGTTGCGTCAGCGTGGCGCCACGACGCGTTGCAATGCCGTATGGCGCTCCACGCCGCTCGATGTAAATCGGCAATATCTTTACGAGCCCGCCCACCGCGAAATACTCCGCGACCTTGCGAGGTATCAGGCCCACCGTGCCGCCTCCGGTCTGGAGCAGAGCGAGTGTGGCGAAGGTGGACGAGGTTTCCATCGCGTAGCGTGGAAAGCCGAGACCTTCGTCATCGAGAAGCTGCTCGAAGAGTGACCGCATCGGCAGTGTTGCCTGCGGAACGATCCACGGGTTACCAATAATGTCGGCTAGTTGCACGCCGGTTCTATCGCCCAGAGGGTCGGCGCCATCTACCACCACGCATATCTCTTCCACCTCTAGCGGAATGAAGTCGTAGGCCTCCGGATGAACGCTGACACTGGACCGCCCGATCACGAGGTCCAGCAGCCGCTGGTCGAGCATCGCGAGCAGCCGCGCGCTGTTGTCTTCCCACACCTCGATCGAGGTATCGGGCTGACTCTCGCGTAGCGCTTTTACAGTAGGCGCCAGCCACACCGGCAACGAGCCCATCACTGCGCCAACGGCGAGTGTTCCGCCGCCGCCTCGGAGGATTGCCGCCATCTCATCGCGCATCGTTCCGACGTCCGCCCGAAGCGTTCGTGCGTGACGTATCACGCATCGCCCCAGGTCGTTGGGAACAATCCCACGTGGCGAGCGGGAAAACAGTTCAACACCGAATATGGCTTCGAGCTCTTGCAGCGATTTGGTTATCGCCGGCTGCGACAAGGAGATCTGCTGCGCTGCCTTGCGCAAAGACCCGTGGTCGTCGAGCGCGATCAGCAGCGCAATGTGGGCTCCCCGAAGGCGCCTGAGAATCGCATCGTTACTGGTTATCACGGATATAACCTCAGACGTTCACCTGATTCAAACCTTTCATTATCTGCCTTGGACGACGCATCAGTACACTGGACCTGCCGGTGGACGAGTACGCGATCTGCAAGGCGCGCACGTCGATGCAACGTATTCGGACGGATCACACGATGCATTCGACGCCAGGCGATAACTCACGCGAATCACTGTCGCGCAGTGTACTCGCGATTTCCGCCTCGATGCATGCAGACGGCGCCGGGAGGCTCATTCCGCGAATGGCTCGTCGACGTCCGACCGGTATTCGAGGAGGCTCATGTTTGTCAACGGAGACAACGAAGCGTGAAACGAATAGGAATAGACGTCGGCGGGACCTTCACCGACGTCGTCATGGTGGACGACTCGACCGGAAAAGTGTGGTCGACCAAGGTGCCGACGACGCCTAAAGACCGCGTCCTGGGGACGGTCGAAGGTTTTCGAAGGATTCTCGAAATCTCAGGCTCGAAGAGCGGCGATATTTCATTCCTTGGCCACGGAACGACAATGGCCACGAACATGGTGGTCGAAGGCACGGGCGCGAAAACTGCGTTGGTCACCACGCGCGGGTTCAGGGACATTCTTGAATTGAGGCGTGCATCCCGTCACGACCGTGCCGACCTGTACGACCTGCTGTTCGACAACCCAAGGGCGCTGGTCGAGCGTCGTTGGAGACTTGAGGTAACGGAGCGCCTGCGTTTCGATGGGAGCGTCGAGACAGCGCTCTCGCACGAGGAACTGACGCAGATCGCCGCGCGCATCCGTGACTCAGACGTTGAAGCGGTCGCTGTGTGTTTCCTGCACGCGCACGTCAATCCCGAGCATGAAATGGCTGCCGTTGGCGCGCTGCGGGAAATGCTGCCGGACCGGTTCGTGTGCGCCTCGCACGAAGTCAACCCTGAAGCCATGGAGTACGAGCGGACCAGTTCGACCGTCATTAACGCAATGCTCGGACCGGTGTGCGGGCGCTACATCGGCCGTCTGGTGGATGCGCTTGCGCAGCTTGGCTTTGCCGGCAAGTTTCTGTTCATGCAATCCAACGGTGGGCTCGCGAGCCCGGCGCGCGTCGCTGACCGTCCGATCGTGCTGCTCGAGTCGGGGCCTGCGGGCGGTGTTAGCGCCGCAATCCGCAATTGCGAGCGGGGCAACCTGCGCAATGCGATTCTTGGCGATATGGGCGGCACGACGTTCGACGTCTCGCTCATCCGCGACTTCAGACCGGAGATCCGGAACAAAAGCCTGTTGCACAGCTACACAGTGCGCTCTCCCAGCATCGACATCGACTCCGTGGGTGCGGGCGGCGGCTCCATCGTCTGGATCGACGCGGGTGGCGGCGTACGCATCGGACCCGAGAGCGCCGCCGCCGACCCGGGTCCCGCATGCTATGGCCGCGGCGGTACCCGACCGACCGTCACCGACTGCAATCTCGTGCTTGGCTATATCGACCCGGACAATTTTCTCGGGGGCGAATTCAAGCTGGACGCCAAGGCGGCGCGGCGCGTCGTCGACGAAGTCATTGCCAAACCTTTGGGCATGAGCGTGCCGGAGGCGGCGCAGGCGGTTCGCTCCGTCGCCAACGCACTGATGGCGCAGGCGGTTCGCATCATGACGGTGGAGCGGGGTTACGACCCGCGTGAATTCTCGTACATCTGTTATGGCGGCGCGGGCCCTGTACATGCGGTAGACCTCGCTCATGAAATGGGGATTCGCCGCGTTGTGATTCCGCCGCTGCCGGGCCTCTTCAGCGCGTTCGGCATGATGGTCGCCGACCAGCAGTACGACTATCAACGCCCGGTCGAATGCGACCTCGCCAAGCTCGGCGACGAAAGACTGCACGCGGAATTCAGCGAACTGCTTGCGCTCGGGCGAAGCGAAGCAGGGCGCCACGGTGTCGAGGCAAATGCGACCCGCGCTGTGCGTCTCGCGGACTGCCGCTACGTCGGTCAACCGGATGTCATCACGGTAGAGGTCCCGGAAGGCGCATCGTGCGCTGCGCTCGCGAGCGACTTCGAGGCGGCGCATCAGCGTCTATGGAACTTCGTAAGCAAGGACAAGACGATCATGGTCGCCAACTTGCGGCTGCAACTCATTGCGACGAGCGGCTGGCAAGGCGGCGTCGCGCATTCGGATGAGGAAGCAGCGGTTACTCCTTTGCGAACACGCGATGTGTACATCGATGGAACTGTCAGGGCCTTGCCGGTCTTTGCTCGCAGCCGGCTTCCGGTCGGCGCCCAGATCGACGGCCCGGCCGTCATCGAAGAGCACAGCAGTTGCGCGGTCCTGAAAGAATCGCATACAGCACGCGTCGACGACGACCTGAACCTTGTGATCGAACTGGCGGCCTGAACATGAACATCGTGACATACGAAATCATCCGTAGCAGCCTGTATGCGGTTGCGCGCGAAATGAAGATTGCAATGATGCGCACGGCGGGAAGTCCGCTGATGCATGCGAGTGGCGACTCGTCGGCCGCAATCTTCGACGCGGATATGCAACTCGTGGCTCAAGGCAACGACATTCCAACGATGCTGGGTTCGGCCGTGATCTCCACGCGCGTGTCGGTGGAGGCGATCGGCCGCGACAATCTGCGGCCTGGCGATGTGATCGTCAGCAATGACGCGTACGTGGGGGGCGGCAATCACCAGCCGGACGTGCAGTTCACGCGCCCTGTCTTTGTCGGCGGCGAGATCGTCGCCTTCGTGATGACGCGTGGCCACTGGACCGACATTGGCGGTCAGTCGCCGGGCAGCTATGCGATTGCGACGTGGGACGTCTTCGCCGAGGGAATCCGGATTCCGCCGGTTCTGCTGTACCGGAACGACGAGCCGGTGCGCGACGTACTGGAAATACTCACGCGCAACAGCAGAAACTCGCATGAATTAAGGCTCGATATCCAGGCGCAGTACGCCGGCACGTACGTGGGCGACCGGCGCATTGCCGAGCTGGTGGCGAAATATGGCGCCGATGCATTGCGCGAAGTCATGAGCCAGAGTCTCGACCATTCGGAGAAGCTCATCCGCGCGGAGATTGCGAAGATCCCGGACGGCGTCTATGAAGCTGAGGAATTCCTCGACCCGATCGAGGCGCCAGGATGGAAGCACGAGCGACCGCTCCTGAAGGTGAACGTTACCGTGAAGGGCGACCACATTACCTTCGACTTCACGGGGACAGGCGCTCAGGTGCGCGGCGGGATCAATTGTCCGTTTTCAGTCACCTGCAACAGCACCTGGTTCACAGTCAAGGCATTGACGGACCTGAGCATTCCAATCAACCAGGGCTGCTATCGGCCCGTGACCATCATTGCTCCGCAAGGCAGTGTCCTCAATTGCGAGTACCCGGCCTCTGTCGTGTCGGGCAACACCGAAACCTCGCCGCGAGTGATCGACCTTCTTCTCAAGGCTCTTGCGCCTGCCGTCCCGGATCGCATCCTCGGACAAAGCAACTGCGCGGCCTGCGCGGGAATCTTTAGCGGACGCGATACGAATCAGAAGCGAGTGGCGGAGACTGGAGAAAAATTCGTCACGATGCATGACGTTCACGCCGGCGGCATGGGTGCGCGGCCAGACAAGGACGGGGTCAGCGGGATCCGGGTCTATGTCGGCAACGCTGGCAGCCAGTCGATCGAGATGATCGAACGGACATCGCCGTTGCTGGTGGAAGAGTGGTCGCTCGTATCGGATACGGGTGGCGCCGGCCGGCAGCGCGGTGGGCTGACCTCTCGCCGCGTGTACCGGGTCGAATATGACGAAGCCACCTTTACGGTCTCGGGAGAGCGCGGTTATACGGCGCCTGAAGGACATTTTGGCGGCCTCGCCGGCAGCCCGTTTGTGTGCAAGGTACGGCGCGCGGACGGCCAGGAGGTGGCCGTACCTGCAAAGGGCGGCCAGACGGTGGTCTACCGGAATGACCAGGTCGTCGTGCAGCCGGCAGGCAGCGGCGGTTTCGGCGAGCCACGGCAACGCGAGCGCGCGCGGGTGCTCGCCGATGTTGCCGACGGCTACATCAGTCGCGAGGCGGCAGTCCGCATCTATCAGCTCGACCTGGGGCCGATCCAGCCGGAGAAATATGAAGTCGCCGTGGAGGCAACGTAAGCAGGTGACAGCATATAAACGGAGTATGCAGATGACCAGGCAGCTTCCACTCGACGAGTGAGTAACCGTGTAGAACTTATCGACCTGTTGCAGCGTGCCTTCGGCAAGAAGGCCGCTGCTTACTGGCTTGAACGCCTCGACGAGGCCGGTATTTCTTGTGGCCCGATTCAAACGGTCGATCAGGTGGTCGCACACGAACAGACAAGGGCGCTCGTATCGAGCGGACGACACAAGACGGTGCAGCTACGTTTGTCGGCCTGCCTGTCGAAGAAAGGCGGCGGGACACCGCCGCTTTTTCCGGTAGATTACCTTGTCAGGAGGGAACCGTCTGGTAGCTGATTTCCCGCTTCGCTGCGGTCAGCGTGCGAATCGGTTTGCCTTCAATCCAGGCAAGGATGTTTTCCACCGATTCGCCATAGTAGAACTCGTAAGAACCTTCGGTGACGTAGCCGATATGTGAAGTTGCTATGACGTTGTCCATGGTCCGGTATGGATGATTCGCGGGCAATGGCTCGACATCGAATACGTCCATGGCGGCACCCGCAATCTGCTTGCGGTTCAACGCGGCAATCAGAGCCTGCTCGTTGACGATCGGGCCGCGCGCGGTGTTGACGAGCAGCGCGTGAGGCTGCATCAGAGAAAGCTCGTGTTCACCAATCATATTGCGTGTGCGCTCCGAAAGGCGAACGTGAATAGACAGAATGTCACTGGAGGCGAGCAATTCTTCTTTCGATACGTACTGAGCCCCATGGCTCGCCGCGGACTCCGCAGTCATGTTCTGGCTCCATGCGATTGTCTTCATGCCGAAGGCCTGTGCGACGCGTGCGGTCACGCTTCCCGAATAGCCTAGTCCAAGCACACCGAGCGTCTTGCCGTTCAGGTCCCGGCCGACGGTAACTTGCCATCCTCCGTTTCTGAACGAGCTTACTTCTGTCGGGATGTGGCGCGCCGCGGCCAGAATCAGCGCCCATGTGTGTTCAGCCGCGGCGGTGAGCGACGAGGCCGTCCCGCAGACCGTGATGCCGAGTTCGTCCGCGGCTTCGATATCGATCGCGGCGTTCCACGGCCCGGTGCTTGCCAGCAATTTGAGGCATTTGAGTCGCGAGAGGACGCTTCCCGGAAACCAGGTCCGTTCCCGCATGACGCACAGAATGTCATACGGCTCAAGCCGTTCGACCAGAGCGTCTTCATTGTCGATATGGTCGGTGATGACCGTTATTTCGGCATGCTCACGTAGACCGTGCCAGTTACCGAACTTCATCGATGTATTCTGATAGTCGTCGAGGATGGCGATTTTGTGCATGAGAGTTTCTTTACCGTTGATCCTGGATGGGCTTGCGAAGGCCCCCCGGTGAATCGTTCAGGGAAAACAGGCCGGTTGCTGCTGCTTACGTCTGGATGCGGCCTCTGGGGCGTCTACGCTGACCTGACCGCCCTGGGCTTGAATCCTGCGAACATGACGATGATTCCCAGAAAGAGAACGGCCGTCATGACGTAGAGGCCGCTATTGAGCGTGCCTGTCATTGTCTTCAACCATCCGATGACGAATGGGCTGCAAAACCCGCTAAGCAAACCTATGCAGTTCACGAACGCGATGCTGCCCGCTGCCGCGGCAGAACCGTGAAGATAGTCGGCAGCAATCGACCAGATCAGCACGTTTATCGAAAAGATGCCGACGCACGCGACGGTCAGCAGCGCGAGGGTCACGACGGCCGAGCTCATCGACTGCGATACCAGCAGAAGCGCTATCGCGCCTATCACGCCGGCGATGGTTGCATGCCAGCGCCTCTCGAGCATCCGGTCGGAACTTCGGCTGATAACGATCATTCCCAGCGCGCCCATTCCGTAAGGAATGGCCGATAGCCACCCGAGTTGCGACAGATTGGATATGCCCGAACTCTTCATGACGGTCGGCAACCAGAACGTGACGGAATAGGTGCCGCAAACAAACGCAAAGTCGATGAACGCAAGCATGTAGACCTTCGGGTCCGCGAGAGCCTGCGCAAGAGTGCCGTGCCCGTCCTGGTGGTTCTTGCGCTTGCGTTCGGTTTCGACCCGGAAGCCTTCCCGCAGCGTGTTCTTTTCCGCGTCGCTCAGCCATTTGGCTTTGTCGATGTTGTCGTCGAGGATAAAGAGCGTGAGGATGCCGAGCGCGACCGCGGGCAGTGCCTCGACGATGTAAAGCCACTGCCATCCCGCCATGTTCGCGACGTTCGCCAGCCCCGTCATCGCCCAGCCGGAAACGGGACCGCCGACAAGACCGGCGATGGGGAATCCAACCATGAAGCAGGAGATGATGACGCCGCGCCGGTTCTCCGGAAACCAGGAGCTGAGATAGAAAATAACGCCAGGAAAGAAGCCCGCCTCGAATACGCCCAGCAGCAGCCTGACGATGTAAAACTCGGTCACGTTGGTGACGAATGCCGTGCACATCCCCACAATCCCCCAGCAGATCATGATCCGGGCGATGGTTTTCTTCGCACCCATGCGCTTCAGAAGCAAAGCGCTGGGCACTTCGAGCAGGCAATACGAAAGAAAGAAGATGCCCGCGCCCAGACCATATACCGCATCGCTAAAACCAAGGGCGTCCTGCATTTGCAGCTTCGCGAAGCCGACGTTGATGCGGTCGAGGAATGCGACCACATAGCAAACGAAGAGCAGCGGCACGATGCGAAGCGCGACGCGGAGATAAAGCTTGTGTTCATCCGCGCTCACGGCCGTGACGGCCGGCAGTTCGTCCGATGGCGCCGGCGTGGGTTCAAGAAAGGTCTGGCTCAATTGCTGTCTCCTGATTGTCCCGGTTCGCCTGCCGCATGAGGCCGACGTCCGGGAATCCTTGATGGAAGTGTGTGTGCAACTCTATTTGAATCGTTATCCGGACCTTCACTTCGGCGTTTACCTGGGTCTTTATCTGCCTCTTTGAGGATGCAACTGGCGTCAATCGCTTTCCTGCCGCAACAGGTCGTCAGCACGGTCGTGTGCCGGCGTCCTGATCAGCAGATGGTTGTGTTCGCCGAGCCCCGGTGTATTGCCGGGCAACGGTGGGCGCCGGCCGTCGAAAGAAACGGGAAGCGCGACGGTCGTAGTGCGTCCGTCGGGTGTCCGGCGCAGAATGTCGAGAGACGCGGTCTGTTCGTTCGTGACCACGCGATCGACCGTTTGCAACGGGCCGCATGGAATCGATCCGGCCTCGAGCGCATTAAGCCAGTCTCCCGCGGGCTTCTGCGCGAACCTGGCTTCGAGAAGCGGAATGAGCACCTTCCGGTTCAGAACGCGGTCTCCGTTGGTGGAGAATCGAGGATCGTCGGCGAGCGAGGGCAGGTCCATGACATTGCACAGACGCCGATACAGCGTGTCATTACCCGCGGCGACGAGGATTGCGCCATCGGTGCAGTCGAAGACCTGATAAGGCACGATGTTCGGACTACCGGAACCAATGCGGGTGGGCTCCGGACCGCCGGCGAGGCAGTCCGACAGAGGTACCGTCATCCAGGCGAGGGCGGTTTCATAGAGCGACACGTCGACAATCCGACCGCGTTCTGGGTCGTCACGGCCTTTATCTCGCAGCGCGGCCAGAACTCCAATGACGGCCCACATCCCCGTGCCCATGTCGTTGATCGAAACGGGGACGCGGCTGGGCGCATCGTCTGCATGTCCGACGATGCTCATCATTCCACTATAGGCCTGCACCAACGGGTCGTAACCGGGCTTGTTGCGCAAAGGGCCTGTGGCTCCGAAGGCTCCAAGGTTGCAATAGACGAGCGACGGACAGAGTTCCGTCAGGTCCTGTGCACCCAGGCCATAACGGTCGAGATTGCCGGGCCTCAGGTTCTGAAGGACCACGTCCGCATTCTCGACGATGAAGTCCCGAATCGATCTCGCGCAGGCCGGGTCGCCAAAATCGGCGCTGATGCTTTCCTTGCCGTGGTTCATTGCGTGAAAGAGCGCGGACGCACCGTCGATGAAGGGCGGCCCCCATCCGCGGGCGTAGTCTCCCTGGGCAGCGTTCTCAATCTTCACGACCCGGGCGCCAAGGTGAGCCAGGATGATGCCCGCGTACGGTGCCGCAAGGCTGTGCCCGATCTCCACCACACAGATGTCTTCGAGCGGGAGCCCTCGGGTGCTTCGTTGTTCAGTCATGGTAATGCCCGTCACGGTGTCTCGCTATTGAAATGAAACGTTTCCAAAATAAAAGATCTGAAGAGAAGCAGCTTTTGCACTCAATGCGGATCTTCAATGAAACGTTTCCAATATAGAGCGTCAATTATCGTTGTCAAGGCGGTGGTTCCCTGGAAAAGCGGCTTTTTACAGCCTGCTTGACAAAGCCGGCCGAGCCCGGAACATTGGGAACGTTTCATGCCGCAGGGCAAACCGGCGGGCAGGAGCCACGCTGGCAAAAGCCGCAAGCTCGTACCGAGGCAGGCCGGGCGAGTGAGTCCAAGGCGCTTCTTCCAATGGCTTGACAAAGGCCTGTTCCAACCAATGAGCACAGAATCGAAAGGCACTTCTCCACGCCGGACTTCGGCGGATACGGCTTCTGACGACGAGCGCAAGCCTTCAATCCGTGATGTAGCGCTTCTGGCCGACGTAAGTCTCGGAACCGTCTCGCGCGTGATAAACGCGCACCCGAACGTCCGCGAGGATACGCGCAAGCGCGTGAAGGCGGCCATCGTCGAACTCGGCTATGTGCCGGACATGGTGGCCCAAAGCATGCGCAATCACAGGTCGATGACATTCGCCTGCGTGATGCGCGACTTCACCGTGCCCGTGCTGAGTATGTTCGTGGACTCGATGCAGAAGGAGATCGAGGGTTTCGGGTTCTCACTGATGGTTGCGTCCAGCTATCACGACATCAAGCGGGAATTGGAACTGCTGCTCGGATTCCAGCAGAGGCGGATCGATGGCCTCGTTATCGCTACCTCGTCGGAAGAAGATCCGGCCCTTCTGACAATGCTGCGCGAGGTGCAGTTTCCAGTCGTGCTGCTGGACCGTGAGATGCCTGCCGAGCTGGATTCGGTCACGGTCAACCATGCCGCGGGTGTTCGGCAAGCGGTGCATCATCTTGCCGACCTTGGGCATCGTCGCATTGCACTCATTTCTGGCGAGCCAGGCGTGCATCCGACTCAAAGCCGCCTGAAGGGGTTCGGCGATGCATTCAACGAGCGCGGGCTGACGCTGGAACCGGAATTGATTCGACACGCCACGTTTGCACGCGACGCCGGCTATACAGAGACACGCCATCTGCTCGAGCTGGCCGAGCCGCCCACGGCCATCGTTGCCGGCGGAACGTCACTGCTTCCCGGTGTAATGCAGGCGACGCGGGAATGCGGACTTGTGGTACCGCAAGACCTATCGGTCATCGCGGGGGCCGACAGCGACGTTGCGCTTCTCGCCACGCCTGCGTTCACCGTGGTGCGCTGGAGTCATGACCAGTTGGGCAAGGCGGCGGGGAGGTTCCTGATGGAGCGGCTGGACAACCCAAAACTGCCGCGACGAAGATTGACGGTGGACGCGGAACTGGTGATGCGAGGCTCGTGCGCGGCACCGCGCATACGGCACTGAAGTACCGTTCCCCCTGGCGTTCCGGCGAACCGCTGCATCATCAACTTAACGGTCTCCGAGTCTCCTGAGTTCCAAGCGAACTGCTCGATCATCAGCGAATAGGTCGATATGTTCCAGGAGCGTTACATAGCCAGAATTTCCCTTACTGCATTGTCGATGAACTTGACGTCGACGGGATTGGCCGCTGGGCCGCCTGCAAAATGCCCCCAGACTGACTCGATAGGCCGCAGCAGTGCATTGGGCATCTTCGACACTTCATACTCACTGTCTTCCGGCGGAAAATATAGATCGGTGCGCCCGGGCATCACGATTGCCCTGGCGGTGATACTGCCCAACGCCAGATCGAAATCGCCGTTATACAGCGAATTCGCGGATATGTCGCCGTGTTGCCAGCTCCACATCATTGACAGGATGTTGTTCGCGTCTTTCTTCAGGAAATCGCCCTCCCAGAACTGGGTAATGAAGTCCTCGAGGGAGCCATATCCCATTGCTTCCATGTCGAGCCGTTGGCGCAGAAACGCCTGCGAAAATCCCCAGCCCGCAAACACACGGGCAGCGGCACGCATTCCGCGCGTGGGCGGTGTGTCGTAGAACCCGTCGCGGAATGCCGGGTCCAGTAGCAACGGTGCCTTGAGCCCTTCGATAAATACAAAGTTGTGCCGCGAGCACCGTGCCGCTCCGCAAAACGGCAGAATGCGCTCGACCATTCGCGGATACATCGCCGCCCAGTGGAACGCCTGCATCGCGCCCATCGACCAGCCGGTGACGAGCCTGAGCGACTCAATGCCGAACTTCTCGGTCACAAGGCGATATTGCATCGCGACGTTGTCGTATAGCGTGACGCGCGGAAAGCGTCCACGGTCATAAGGCGGCGGATTGTTGCTCGGCGAACTCGATACGCCGTTGCCGAACATGTTCGGCACAATGATGAAGTACTCACGCGGGTCGAGTCCCATGTGCTCGCCAATCAACCATTCGTTGTCCAGATGGCTGCCGCTATAAAACGTCGGGTAGACAATCGCGTTGTCGCGTGCCACATTCAGCCGGCCATAGGTCTTGTAGCTGAGCAGCATGTCGGGCAGCGTCGCGCCGGACTGCAGCACGACGCGACCAAGGTTGAAAGTTTCGAAGTCCGTCATGAGAGCCTCATATTCAATTAGCGACGACGTTAAGGAATTTTCTGGTGCGCTCGTGAACCGGGTTGTCGATGACCTGCTGCGGCGTCCCCTGCTCGATGACTTCGCCGCCATCCATGAAAACGACGCGGTCGGCGACATCGCGGGCAAAGCGGACTTCGTGGGTGACCACGATCATCGTCATGCCGGCATCGGCGAGGCCACGCATCACGCCAAGCACTTCTCCGACAAGTTCTGGATCGAGCGCCGAAGTGGGCTCGTCGAACAGCATCAGCTTGGGCTTGATCGCGAGCGCCCGCGCAATCGCCACCCGCTGCTGCTGTCCGCCTGATAACCGATGCGGCAAAAAATCCGCATGGGCGGCGAGGCCGACGCTTTTCAACAGGTCGCGGCCGAGCGCTTGTGCTTCGGCGCGCGGCACGTCATAGACCTGCCGCTGTGCTTCGACGATGTTGTCCAGCGCGCTCAAATGACTGAACAGATTGAAGTGCTGAAATACCATGCCGACGCGCGCTTCGGCGCGTGCGCGTGCGAGGTTGTGCAGAGGCCGAACCGTGCCGCCGCCGCCCGGCACTTCCCGATAACCCACATACCGTGAATCGACCTTGATCGTTCCCCAGTCGAGCGGTTCCAGATGGTTGATGAGCTTGAGCAGCGTGCTTTTGCCTGAGCCGCTCGGACCCAGAATGACGACCACTTCGCCATGCGCAATCGACAGATCGACGCCCCGCAGAATCTCGCGTTTGCCATACGACTTCCAGACGTTCCTGCATGCGACAAACGGTTCGTCGCGATGCCGGGGCGTGCGGCTTTCTGCGGGCAGCAGCGTGCCGATCCACGCGTGACCATTCGGTTCCATCTCCTGAGCGGCGACTGGCGCGAGATCCGGAGCGCCGGGCGGTTTCGCATCGGGCGTCGAAACGCGCAGTCCAAACCACGAGAATGTGAGTTTCCGGTCGCGCTCGTGATCGAAGATGCGTTCGAGCCACACCTGAACCAGTGAAATTCCGCTCGTGAGGAACAGATAGATCACCGCCGCTGCGCCGAACACGGTAAAAAACTTGAAGTTCTGGCCGACGACCTGTTGCGAGCGAAAGGTGAGTTCGTTGACGAAAATGACCGAGGCGATCGAGGTTAGCTTCAACATGCCGATGGTGTCGTTGGCGAGGCCGGGGATCACCGCCCGCATGGACTGCGGCAGGATAATGCGGCGTAATGTCAGCAACGGTCCCATGCCGAGCGCCGCGGCCGCGATGGATTGCGAGCGGTTCACCGACAGAATGCCGGCACGAAACAGTTCGGCGCTGAACGCCGCCTCGTTCAGTGCGAAGCCGATAACCGCAGTCGAGACTTCGTCGAAGCGCAGACCGATCAGCGGCAACGCATCGAAAATAAATACGAGCTGCAGCAGTTGCGGCGTGCCGCGCACGAACCAGATATAGCCCCACGCCGCCGAGTTCAAAGTCCTGAATCGCGAGAGCCGCATCAGTGCAAGGCCGAGGCCGAGCATGAGCCCGATCGACATCGCTATCAGCGTGATCTTCACCGCGATCCACGCGCCGCCGAGCAGGAACGGCGAGCCGACATAACCCGCCAGTTCCCTGAAACCGTCGAGCACCTGGACGCCATCCAGGCCGGCCGCCATGGCCGGCTGAAAGACCAGCATGGCGGCCGCAACGAGCGTGCCGACGACGTTTTGTTTGATACGCGATGCCTTCATGTCAGAACCTGATTCATGACGCTACGGACACACTGGACGGTGTGCCGCGCAGGCAGCCTTTATTGAGTAAGCAACGTAGTCGACATTTCCAGCGACGGATCCACGCCGTATTGCTGGAACGTTTTCTTCTGGGTCTGATTGGCCTGCATGATTCTGAGTCCATCGGACACCGCAGCGATCATGTCGGCGTTGCCTTTTTTCACGCCCACGCCGATCTTCATGCCGCTCGTCACCATGAAGCCGCGGGTGTAGAGCTGCGGGTTCTGTTTCGCGAGACCGTCGACGAGCGCGAGGTCGTACATCATCACGTCGGCACGATGACTGGCGACGAGGCGCGCACCCGAGGCGATATCGGCTGAAGTCATGATGGTCACGTCGGATTTGCCTTCGGCCTTGCACTTCGCGGCCTGCGCTTGCGCCATCGTGAGTTCGACTGTGCCGATGCCTGCTGTGACGGTGAGGCCGCAGAGCTTTGAGATGTCATCGATTTTTTTCGGGTTGCCGGCGGCCACCAGGCCGCCGGTACCGGCCTGCATATACGTGACGAAAGTCGTTTCCTTCGCGCGTTCGGGCGTGTAGTACAGCAAGTCCCACATGACATCGATCTGTCCGGCGCGCAGGGCCGGCAGCAGCCCGGGCCAGCCGGCGGTGAAGAACTCCGTTTTCACGCCCGCGCAATCGAACACGGCGCGAGCCATGTCGGCATCGGCGCCGATAATCTTGTTGAAATCTTTGCTGTCACGAAACGCATAAGGCGGCGACTCGGGATCGACGCCGATCTTGATGGTCTTTCCGGCCAGCGACGGATATTTCTGGGCCACTTTGGACGGTTCGCACGATTGCGCGGACGCGCCTTGTGCGAGAAGAAGGCTGGTGACAGCGCATAAGAGAAGCTTGAATGCTTTTGGCATGAACATGGCGAACCTTGATGAGGTTGAACAAAACATCGGTTAAACGGCTGATATGGCGATGCGGGAAGAGGGGGAGTCAGTGGCCAAGGAAGTCCATGTGACTTGCGATCGAACCCGGCGTAGTGATGCAGATCCGGCCTTCGTCGCGCGCGCGGACGATATGCTCGAGCGCCCGCCGCAAGTGAAGCAGGCGGTGCGGCTGTCCTGCCAGGTACGCATGCAAGGCAATGCCCATCACCAGCGGCTCGCGGGCGGATTGCCGCAGCATCTCCTCGAAGTGATCTATCACCAGATCGGCGAACGATCTTGCGTCCATCTGACGCGCGAGGATCATTGGAATATCGTTGACTTCTTCCGGATACGGAATTGCCCACAGCGGCTGACCGTTGCGTGTAACGAGGCGCGTGGGTTGATCGTCGTGACACCAGTTGAGCGTGTACTGGTAACCCGCTTCCGCCACGAGATCGCTGGTGACATGACTCTCGGACAACCATGGCGATAACCAGCCCGCTGGCTGCTGTGCACTTTCCGCGGCGATCCGCTCGCGACATGCCACGATCAGCGCACGTTCTTCGGCCTCGGACAGCGTTCCCTGTCTGTCTGAATTGGTATGGCCGTGGGCGACAAGTTCATCGCCACGTTGGGCGAACGCGGCGACCAGGTCAGGGCAGTGATCATAGAGCGCCGTATTGATGATGCCCGCTACCGGCAGTGCGAGCTCATCGAACAGATCGAGACAGCGCCATGCTCCCACGCGCAAGGCGTACTCGCGCCATGCGTGATTCAGTACGTCTGGCTCAGGCATCACTGGACCGATGGTCGGGCCAAGTCCTTCGCCGAACGCAAAGTGTTCGATGTTGAAACCGATGTAGACGGCGAGGCGGGAACCGTCGGGCCAGCGATACACGGGGCGGCCGCCGATCGGCGAATAATCAAAGCGCCCGTGGCCGGCCAGCGCGCGATATGCGGGAGAATCCATGGTGCAGTGTCCTGTCGAACGGCGCGTACGCCTGTGTTCACGTCAGGACCCATCGTACGGAAGCCAAAATCGCCGCATCGAGCTTGCTGCGAACAAACTCTTGTACGCGCGCGTATCGAGGCCGCCGCTTGCTACGTCACGCGGAGAACAGCGATTTCCGGATGATCGCGTGCACCCCCCAATTGCCGTCTACCACCTGGGTGACACCGAAGTCGATCGCGACTGAGATCAGCGAAATCGCCTCGTCCTCGGACAGGCCCTTGGTCGTCATCAGGAAGCGCCGCGTTTTGATGAAAGCGTCGCGCATCGCGAGGTCGAGCGTGGATTTCTCGTACACGGCGCTTTGCGCGCTCGTACCGAACTCGGCCAGATAGTTCGGATAGCTGAAGCCGTGGAGTACCCATTCGTCTGCGGTTTCTACTAATGGATACGTGAGGTCGGCGTACACCTCGTTGCCGAGCGTTTCTTTCTTGTGAAGCACGACCTGGAATTCGCCGGTGAGCGAACACTCGATCGCGGTGCCGCAGAGTTCCGAGTCTCCTTGCGACGCATGCGGGTCGCCAATGGAGAGGAGGGCGCCGGGCACCCCGACCGGCAAGAACACGCTAGCGCCGCGGGTGACGCGCCAGTTGTCGAGATTTCCGCCGAAGGTGGAAGGCGGAATCGAATCGATTAGCCCATCCTGCTGCGGCGCGACGCTGATCACGCCAAAATGCGGACGCACCGGAATCTGGACATTCTTCAGGATGTCGTGATTCTCGACCACTGTCGAATGATCGACCGGCACGCCAGGATAATCGATTGTCGGATGCATCACGCCGAAAGGATCGCGCTGCGGCGTCCAGCGGAAGTTGTAGACGGCGCGGGCGCAGGCGGTCTCACTGTCGGTTGCGTCCGCATCGAGCTCATAGATGGTGACGACCTCGCGCGGTTTCGGCTCGGTCAACAGCTCGCGATAGTGAAATCCCCACCACGCGGCAGCATTGCTGCCGAACGCACGGCCGGCGAATTTTGGATTGGCGCAACGCCGCGGGTGAATGTCGAGGATGCGCACTTCCAGCACATCGCCGGGTTGCGCTCCGCGCACGGCGATAGGTCCGGTGCAGATGTGCACGCCGAAGCCTTCTCCTGCGCCACGTCCGTAAATGGACGCGTCCATGGGGCCCGCGCCGCGGCGGTTCACGTTCTTGCGCGCCGCGGTCCAGTGGAACACGCTTTCTGCGCCAGGATCGCCACGCACCATCCGCTCCCAGTCATCCGCCGCGTGTTGCGTGAGTGTTTCGATAGTCACGGTGTCTGCGCTGTCGATTTCCAGCACGGGCTTCAGATCGTGACTGAAGTAACCCCAATGAATTGTATTGGCCGTCGCGCGCAATAGATGATGACGCGGCTTGCTGGACTCGCGGGTGGGCGATGGGGAAGGAGCTTCGGGTTGCGTCGTAAAGTACGGCTCGTCCGCGGTTTCCTGAACGGCACCCTGGCCGGCGAGTTGTGCATGTACGAGCAGGTTCCCCGCGTTGACGGGCAAGCCGCGCGAGATACGCTGCACGAGATGGCGCGCCAGTTCGAGACCCGCTTCGTGCCGGAACGTGCGCGGCGATGCCCGATATTGCTCCCGGAAGGCGCGGCTGAAATACGCAGCGTCGTTGAAACCCCAGCGGAAGCAGAGATCGGCAATGGAAAGCTTTTCGTATAGAGGATTGACCAGATCCGCGCGGCAACGCTCCAGCCTGCGCGAGCGCAGATAAGTCGAGAAGTTCTGTCCGACGGCTTCGAACAGCTTCTGTAGATAACGCGGCGAGACGCGCTCCTGTTTTGCTATCGATGTCAGCCCGAGATCCGGATCCGCTAAATTGGCCTCGATGGTTCGGCACACCCGCGAAAAAAGGGCGGCTTGAGAGGGAGTGAGGCCACTGAAGCTGCCTTCCTTGTCATGACCGACGAGAGACGCGACGAGGAACTCCGCAAGCGCGAGTTCCAGCGGACGCAACTCGTCGAGCGACAACGTTTCCACGCTTTCCGCAACCGAGCGCAGAAAGCCGGAAAACACATGGCCGATACCGGCGTCTCCTGGCAACCGCCCGGCACGCAATGAAAACGGTGTAAGAAGACGTGCGTTGATCGCAGCGCGGGGCACGCGGATCACAAACGCTCGAAAGTCTGACGCGAACGACAGGAGCGCTTCCTCGCGCGAGGAAGCATAGACGATATCGCCGGTAGCAACGCTCTCGCTCGCACCGTCGGCGACAAGCGTCAGGCAGCCGTCGATATGCAGCGCGATCAGGAGACTGTCGGCGCCGTCGACGTTGAGTTCGATGGTTTGCGCGAAAGCGGCGAGTGCGATCAACTCGAAGCCGTTGGTCGACGTGCGTGACCTGATCGTGCCATGCAAGTGGGGCGCGGCTGCCCCAGGCGCGCCGGAACGCAGGCCAAATCGGCCCAGCTCCGCTTTCCATGCTCGCAGGCGATCTGTCTCGGCGTATGACTCGGTGGTGAAACGCTGTAGATCCAACCCAAGGCTCCCGTACGCTGACGAACGTCAGTCGAGTTGTTCAAGGGCAATGTCCGTGCCATCGATAACAGCCCGGTTGGCGCCGCAGCGCTGCGCTACGGCAGTGCGTGGACGCACCGCCGTAGCGCGCACGCACAGCTCACGCGCGAGGTTGTTTCTTCGGAGGAAAAATGCTGCGGGGGATTTTGCAGTGAATGCCCTGACGGCCATCGACCACCTGCGTCACGGAGAAATCGGCCGCAACGCTCATCAGCGAATAGGCGTCGTCGCGTGATAAGCCTTGCCGTTCGGTAAGCAGAAGCAACATGTCGCGTGAAGCGTTTCTGGTTGCGATATTCAGATCTTCATCGAAACCGTGGACGATCCAGTAATCCGGTGTCTCCAGCAGCGGTGAAGGAAATGTAAAGTCCCGCCGCAGCACGATCTGGAACATCACATTGAGCGAGGCCTCAATTGCGGTGCCGCTAATCTCGCCATCGCCTTGCGATACATGAGGATCGCCAATCGAGAAGAGACCGCCGTCCACCGCGACCGGGTAATACATGGTGGATCCAGCGCCGATGCGCCAGTTATCGATATTGCCGCCATGCGCGCCGGGAGGCACGGTGCTCACGCGGCCAGCCACGTCGGGCGCGACGCCTGCAGTGCCCAGGTGAGGGCGCACCGGCACACGAATACCTTCGAGCGCGAGTTCGCGGCAGCAGTCCCGGACCTCCGATCGTTTGCCCGGCACCAGATATTTTCCCGGGTAGTCGTATGCATACAATGCGTGAGCCGTATTGGACGTCTGATCGAGTTCATAGATCGTGACGCGCTCTTTGTCGAAGTCGGTAAACAGATGACCCCAGTGCGCGGCGAGATTCGAGCCGTAATTGAAGCGCGGGTTCATTTGCAGGTAACGCACCTCGAGCAGGTCGCCGGGTCTTGCGTCTCTCACGAAGATCGGCCCCGTCATAAGATGCACACCAGGTTGCCGGTCAGATTCCGGAATCGTGTCGTAAAGCGCCCGCACCGTGTCGTCCATCATCAGGTCCGGCGCGTCGCCCGCATGATGCGTGATTGCTTCGGCGCGCACGAAGTCGCCGCTCTCGACGATCAGTGCGGGCGCTAGCGCCGCGTCAAAGTAGCCCCAGTGGACATTCCGTGTAATGGCTGGCAGTTCGTGAAGCATGCTTGGCTTGGCTCCGTAAGAGTATGCGGTCGGTGCGGCGCTACCGATGGCAGATCGTACGGGCGACAAAATGCAACGACTTGGGCGGCTGCGCACAAAAGCTTGTGCATGAGCGAATCACGTCTACCGGCCCTGACTTACTTCAGTAGCGACTTTAGCGAACGCGCGCGCAGCGGCAGTTCGATATGCGCCTTTGCGCCGCAACAGCGCAGCAGGTCGCTGCGGTAGGAAGGATCGAGCTTGAGGAGTAACAGATCATCGACCGCCGCCTTCGATGCGAAATGGGGGAATTTCACGACGACGCGGGGGCTGCCCGCTGTCGCGCGGGCAGCAGTCTTATGCGTGCCAGACGGCGACAGCGGGTCCCGACGGTGGCTTCATCGCCACCGATAGTCAACGAAATTGCTTCTACTTACCCGATGCGGGCGACTTCACACTCGGCGTCGCCAAGGTGTTGTTGCCACCCACGGGTGCGGTAGCGCCGGAAGTCGAATCGCTATTGACGCTGCTCGGCAGACCCGAGTTGGGACGCCCCGACATGCCGCTGTCCGAATTGGTGGTGCCCGGCGTGCCGTAGCCGCCCGTTGCACTATTCACCTGGTTTGCGGGGCTAGCCGTGCTGCCTGTCGAACCGTTACCGCTGGAGCCACCGGCGGCCTGGGCGTAGGCGCCGCCCGACAGCGTGAGTGCGGCGACAGCCGCGAGTAACGCGCTCGTTGCCTTGCTCATGATTTCTGCCTCCTTAGTCAGAGAGAATAGGGATGCAGCCGTTGGCCGCATTCTTATTACGTATGCAGCAATCCACGTGCCGGATGCCGCGCGGGGGAGCGTCTGTCCGTGGCAACAGACAACGGCGAATGCTCCAGGACCAGACTTCCTCTCTGCATGCCTGTTTGCAGAGCGCTCCGGGGCGAGCTTCGGCACGTACCCGACTGCGTCATACGCGTCATAGAGACTGCCGAACTCCCGCATGACCTGCTCAACGGGCGGGGCGCTGCCAGGTTTTGACGAGGTCCGGCTATAGACGTTCGTGCAGATGTACCCCGCAACAGCGCTAGCGCGTGCCGAGGCGCGAGTGATTGCGCGTCAGCTCGATCACGAAGTCAAGAAAAGCGCGGGTCTTTGCCGGCACGTGGTGCCGGGATGCGTAGTAGACGTATAACGGATACCGTTCGTCTACCCATTCGGGAAAGAGATTGATTAACCGGCCGTCGGCAATCAGGGGCTCGGCGCCGAGCAGCAACATCTGCGCAATTCCGGAACCGGCGAGACATGCGTTGAGCAAGGCGCCCGGGTCGTTGACCGTGAGCCGTCCCTGAGTGTCGACCACAATGCGTTTTCGCTTGCGATGAAATTCCCACTGGAACGGCTTGCCTGTCTCCGGGTTGCGAAATTCAAGGCATCGGTGGCTTCGACCTTCCAGGTCCTCGGGTCTTGACGGCCGTCCCCAGCGAGCAATGTACGAGGGCGCCGCGACCGTCACGATGCGGGTGTCGAGCAGCTTTCTCGCGATCAGGGTAGACGCTTTGGGCTCGCCGAATCGCACGGCGAGGTCGAAGCCGTCCATGACGAGGTCGCCAAGACTGTCTCGCGCGATGAACTCGATTTCGAGTTCCGGGTGTGCGTCCATGAACGCATCGAGTTGTTGCCCGAGAATGGTCCGGTAGACGACAGGATCCAGATTGATTCTCAGCTTTCCACGCACAGCGGACGCGCCACCTGCCGCAGCGGCCGCTGCTTCTTCCAATCCGGCGAGATGGGGCATCACCTGCTCGTAAAAGCGGCGGCCCTCTTCAGTCAGGGAGACGGAGCGCGTTGTCCGGCTGAAGAGCCGGATGTTCAACCTTTTTTCCAGCCGCGCAATCGCCCGACTGACGCCCGGCGGCGTCATTCCTATCACCTCCGAAGCGGCCACGAACGTTCCCGCATCCACTACGGCGGCGAACACGCTAATGCTGCCGGAAAGCTTCTCGCTACTGGATCTCATGGTTACTCGAGTTAATGCGCGTGGCGCAGCGCGATCGACCAGGTGAAAGCGAACGCTGCGCCGCGCAGCAGTCTGGACGTGCCGGTTAATCATGCCAAATAGGTGACTGGTTGTCACTTATCTGATGACATCCATGTCATTTTGTTTTGTTTGGTGCTTGTCCAGAATACGTGTCACCGAGACATCCGCTGGACGCCTCAACGGGAACCGCTCACAGCGCGCGTTTTTCGCCAATCACTGATGCACTGCGATGCCGCGCTTCATTCACTCATTCGGGAAGAAACGAAAAATGGCAGTTCAAACAGATCGTCGCCGTCTTCTGAAGGGAGCGTCGAGCCTGCTGGCTCTCGCGACACTTGGTGGCGTCGCGAGCCGCGACGCGCGGGCAGTATCGCAGCGTGCTCATGGCGACGCCGCGCTGGCGCATCACCCGGCCTACAGTTCGATCGATCAATGCCTGCAACGGGCGGTGGGCGACGGCACGGTTGCCGCTGTTGTCGCCATGGGCGCAACCGACCGCGGACTGGTTTACGAGGGAGCGTGTGGCCGGGCGAACGCCCGCACTGGCGAGGCCATTAGTCCTGACACAGTCTTCTGGCTCCTGTCGATGACAAAGGCGATCACCGCAACCGCGTGCATGCAGCTCATCGAACAGGGCCGACTGCGGCTGGATCAACCCGCGGGCGACATCCTGCCGCAGTTGAAGTCGCCTCAGATCCTCGATGGATTCGACGTCTCCGGGCAGCCCAGGCTGCGTCCTGCGCGCAAGGCGATCACGGTGCGCCATCTCCTCACGCATACCTCCGGCTTCACGTACAGCATCTGGAGCGACGAGCTTAGCCGGTACGAGAAGGTAACGGGCATGGCGGACATCGGCTATTCGATGAACGGTGCATTCGCGGCGCCGCTGGAGTTCGAGCCGGGCGAGCGCTGGGAGTACGGCATCAGCATGGACTGGGTCGGCAAACTGGTCGAGGCCGTGACCGATCAGTCGCTGGAAGTCTACTTCCGCGAGCACATCTTCGATCCGCTGGGCATGCGCAACACGGGCTTTCTCATCGGCAGCAAGCAGAAGCAGCGCGTCGCCACCATGCATAGGCGTCAGGCGGACGGCTCACTCGCGCCCGAGCCGTTCGAGATCAATCAGCGCCCCGAATTTTTCATGGGCGGAGGCGGGCTCTTCAGCACGCCGCGCGACTACATGGCGTTCCTGCAGATGCTGTTGAACGGCGGCACATATCGCGGCGAACGCGTGCTACGCGGCGACACCGTCGCGACGATGTTCCGCAATCACATTGGCGATCTGCAGGTCACGGAAATGAGGACGGCGCAGCCGTCGTGGTCGAACAGCTTCGATCAGTTTCCGGGCGCCGCGCACGAGTGGGGGCTGTCGTTCGACATCAATACAGAGCAAGGACCCCACGGACGAAGCGCAGGCAGCGTGAGTTGGGCCGGATTGTTGAACACCTACTTCTGGATGGATCCGGTCAAGCGTGTCGCCGGATCACTCTTTACGCAGATGCTGCCCTTCTACGATGCGCGCGTAGTGAACCTCTACGGACAGTTCGAGCAGGCGTTTTACGACGGTTTGCGTCGCGCGTGAGCGATTGGCCGTCGGCACGTCGACGCTGCGTCACCCGATATATCCACACAGGAGAACGAGCAATGTATGCAATCACAGGAATCACCGGCAAGGTGGGCGGCGCACTGGCCCGCGAACTGCTGGCTGCTGGTCAGCCGGTGCGCGCAGTCGTGCGCGATGCGACGCGGGCACAGGCGTGGGCAGAGCGAGGTTGCGAGATCACGACGGCTTTCATGGAAGACGCTTCGTCGCTCGCCGCCGCGTTCGAAGGCGCGACGGGCGTTTTCATCCTGCCGCCTTCGGAGTTCGATCCGGAGCCCGGGTTTCCGGAAGCGCGCACAGTGATTGACGCTGTGTCCGCAGCACTACTGAAGGCACGGCCCGACAAGGTTGTTTGCCTCTCGACGATCGGCGCACAGGCCGACGAAGTCAACCTGCTCACTCAACGCACGCTGATGGAGCAGGCGCTGCGCGAGATGCCGATGCCCGTGACGTTCCTTCGGCCTGGCTGGTTCATGGAGAACGCCGCATGGGATGTTGCGTGTGCAAGCGACGATGGCGTCATCGCCAGTTACCTGCAGCCGCTCGACAAGCCGGTGCCGATGGTCGCCACCGCGGACGTGGGCCGCGTTGCTGCCGAACTGCTGCAGCAGACGTGGCGCGGGGTGCGCGTCGTCGAGCTTGAAGGTCCACGCCGGGTGAGTCCTAACGATCTCGCAGCGGTTTTCGCCGGCGTGTTGCGTCGTCAGGTACGTGCAGAAGTCGTCGAAAGGCAGACGTGGGAAGCGCTGTTCCGCACGCAGGGCATGAAGCATCCTCTACCGCGCATGCGCATGCTGGACGGCTTCAACGAAGGCTGGATCGATTTCGAAAACAGTTCCGATGGAATCTTGCGCGGCCACGTCGAACTGGAGACCGTTCTGGGCGAGCTTGTGTCGCGTCGAACCTGACCAGAGCCGATAGCGCGGCGCGTGGACTCAGGGCCTTGCTCTACCGATGCATCAGGTTTTCGTTCAAACAAGGAATACACGATGGAATACAACACGCTTGGCAGAACTGGTCTACGCGTTTCACGGCTGAGCCTGGGCGCGATGACTTTCGGTGCCGGCTCGGGCATCTGGGGCAATATTGCCGGCTTGAACAGCGATCAGGCCGCCCGGCTCGTCGCGATGGCCGTGGAGCGTGGCGTCAATCTGATCGACACGGCGGACGCCTATTCGCAGGGCCGCTCAGAGGAGGTCGTGGGCCATGTGCTGAAAGCGCTGGGGCTGGACGAAGATCGAATGCTCGTCGCGACCAAGGTTCGGTTACGCACCGGCACGGGCCAGAACGAAGTGGGATTGGGCCGCTCACACATCATGCGCTCGGTCGAGACAAGCCTGAAGAGACTCGGTCGCGATCACATCGACCTGTTCCAGTTGCATGACCGTGACGCGCTCGTTCCGCTCGACGAGACGCTTCGTGTGCTGGACGATCTCGTCACCCAAGGCAAGGTCCGTCACATTGGCGTGTGCAATTTCAGTGCAGCCGATCTCGAGCGAGCCATCGGCATAACGTCCCGTACCGATCGGGCTCATGTCGTGAGCAATCAGGTGCACTATTCGCTGACGAGCCGCGATATCGAACACGAAATCATGCCGGTTGCCGCGTCAAACAAAATCGGGCTTCTGGTCTGGAGTCCGCTCGCAGGTGGCTACCTGAGCGGCAAGTACTCGCAGAATGGCGAAGCTGCCGGGCGGCGTGCGAAACTCGACTTTCCGCCGGTCGATCTAGTCAGGGCGGAGCCGATCCTCGCAGTATTGCGTGAAGTCGCCGACGAACTGGCGGCCACGCCGGCTCAAGTCTCGTTAGGCTGGTTGCTAGCGCGCGAGCAGATCACTTCTGTCATCGTCGGAGCCCGCACGCGCGAGCAACTTGCAGCTAACCTCGACGCACAGAATTTCGCATTAACCGCCGAACAGTGCGCGCGGCTCGATAAAGTATCTGAGCCGTCGGTTCCCTTTCCCTACTGGATGCAACGCTTGCATGACCGGGATCGCATCTGCGGATGAGTGGCGGGGGAGGCGGTTGAATGGGGAGTGCCTGTGGCCGTGTGCGGCAGCTCATCCTCGAATAGCCGCCGCTCGAAGTCCGCGGCTGGCCGACCGGAAGGGGCGACTGCGGCCTCATGAGGACTGTCGGGACGTTCCCCAGAGCGAGCGCCCGTCGAAGCATCGCCGCATCGACCGACGATTCGGTTTGCGCATGCCTTATGTCCGGTGACGGCTTCCTTCTCATCGTGTCTTCAACGGTTATACGCGGTCTGCGGATGCGCTGACCGCGCGCGAATGTTCCGCCTGCTATCGGGTGGCCACACCGGCGAGTTGTCCTACGCCGTCTGCCGTTTGCTTGCCCACGTTTCTCGCGACGACACCCAGGCCGCCCATCATGGTGACGCCTGTGTCGGCCACCTCAAACGTGGCTCCCGCGACCGTCACCGTTCCCTTGATGTGGTCGCTGCCGGACAGTGCACCAAACATGATTCGTGCCGCGGCGGGCCGCGTCTTGAATTCCGTGACGTGAAGAACGACCGGCGCACCGGACGCAGCGACGGGCACACCGATCTTCGTCAACTCGGCACGGAATGCCCCGACGACTTCCTGCTTCGCTTCGGCAGAAATGTCGAACGATCCTGCATCGATCTGCAGATCGCTTACACCGGCAGTGAGCACCGTGCCCACTTCGTGTCCGCGGTCGGCGGGTAGTGGATTGGTGGTCGGAGCTCCCGCACACGCTGAGAGAAGGACGACGCAGATGGCTAAAATTGGGACGAGACGCATTGATAGTTTCCAGTTTAGGGATGTGGGGCCGGCGGAAAATCCGGGTCAAAGGCTTGCGGTGGAGTCGGCGTATTTGCCCGGACTTACCCACGTTCTACGGTCGCGCGGTGACTGAATATCGGCTATGGACGACAGGTCTTTAGCGTCCTGGCATTGCACTATTCGTTTTTCAGCGCGTGCACCGGCTTTCGGCGTATCAGACCCGCGTAGTTAGCCATGAAGGAAAAGTACGATGCGTGCGCTTACCGGTTTCGAAAACTCGTTGGCGCAGTGGACGAAGCCCGGAGGCTGTGAAAAAGCGGCGTATGTCGGTATCAAGGGGGGGCCATCTGCGCGCAGTCCGTTCTGTATTCCAGGAGGTCGTGCGCCGCACGCGGCGGGTGATACACGAAGTCGCCGGCCTTGAGCATTAATTCGCCTTCACGTTCGTACCAGAACTTGACCCAGCCCTTCAGCACGTAAATCATCTGGAACGTCATCGGGTGCCAGTGCGGGCCGGTGGTACGACCGAGCTCTTTCGCGCGGGTGATCTGACCGCCGTAGGCGCCGTTGGTCGCTTCGACCAGACCAAAGTCGCGCGATCAGCCAGTCGCGGAACGGGTCTGCTTCGAACGGTCCATCTGCTCGGGAAAGACAAAACTTGCCGTCCATAGATGCAAGATTTTCAGTCGTCGTGCTCATATCAATCTGCCTTTCCAATCAAAAAATTCGATGGTCGGTCGGTGAGGAAAAGAGTTTGTGCGAGCTCGCGGCTAGTTCGTCTTCGCGCGGTTCGCGCGGCTGATGGTTCCGTCTGGTGTTACCTTCCAGCGCGAGAAGTGCGTTGTTGATGCTCGGCAGTTGTTCCAGTGTGGCGTCCTTGATGTGCTCCTTGATGTAGCCCACGGCGACCGTACCAGTTTCGGTGCCGAGATGTTTGCCGGCGAGGTCGCCCGCCGAGTAGATCGTCGTATTGTCGATACGCGTGAGCGCGATCAGTCCGCTCTTGTAGTACGGATCGGAGAAATCGATGACCTGCCGGCGCTCCGGCTTGATGAAAAGCTGCGACACGATCACGTCGATGTTATGTGTCTGGAGTGCGGGGATCAGCGCACCGAACTCCATGGGCTGCAGGCGCCACGTGCGGTTCAGGCCTTTCGCGACTTCATCCCACACTTCCACGTCGAAGCCGGAATAGGTGTCGCCCTGCTTGAATGCGAATGGCGGAGCGCCAACGTTGGAGCCGACGACCAGTTCGGCGTCGGCTGCCTGCACGGAACGGGACAGCAGCATGGCGGGCCCGACTGCGCCGCCGAGTTGCAACAGTTGACGGCGGTTCATGGTGCTTCCTATACGCTGGGTGATCGTGCCGGGCCAGCGCGTCGAGGCCGGTCCGGTGCCTTGGTGAACGGGTGCAGCGTCAGCGTCCGTTCTCGTGACGGGGGCCAGCGCGTTTTGGCCGGCCCATGCGAAACCTTGGCGCGAGCGCGACCACCAGTTCGATTTCGAGCAGGCCGTTCTCCGGCAAACTGGCGACGCCGAGTGCCGAGCGCGCATGCCGGCCGCTTTCATCGAAGATGTCGTGGAGAAGGGCTGAGGCATGGTCCAGGATCTGACTGTGATTCGCGAAGTCGGGTACGGCATTGACGAAGCCGCGCAAAAAAAGAATGCGGTCGATCGCCGTCGCATGCGGCAGCGTCGCGACGAGCGCGCTCAGCGCACGCAACACGCAGGTGCGCGCTGCGTGCCGCAAGACATCGGGCCGCGTGTCGGCACTGACCGGACCGGCGATGATCGCGTCGCCGACACGGCTGACCTGGCCGCTGACGTACACAACATCGTCGTGGACGACCGCGCCCACGTATGCACCTCGTGCTGATGGCACGGGTGGCAAAGTCAGGCCAAGTTGCGCAATCCGCGCCAGCAACCGGGTCGTCATGACGCCGCGCCAAGGTCTGTTTCGAACCGGACTGTGCCGGCGAGCCAGCAGCCGTCCAGACCCTCGCGTGTGGAACCTGTCTCGTGATTGAAGTGCACGGATATCTGCGACGGACGCTGCATTGCGCGTCCCTGGCGAATCGTAATGAGGCGCGCGGACGGTTCGACCATGCCATTGGCGAGGAGGCCGAACGACAGCGCGGAGGCCGCGATTCCGGTGGCCGGATCTTCCGGATAACCCGAGGCACGCGGGAATTGCCGGGCGTCGAAGATCTGACGGTCTGCGTCGAACGTGGCGTACGTATAGAGCCCGGTCGAGCCGAGCCGCTCGCACAGCGCCTCGATTCTCTCGAAGCGCGGCCGAAGGGCGTCGACATGCGCGGGACTGGCAAGCGGAATTAGGGTCTTGACCCGGCTCGTGCTGGCGTTTTGGATTGGCAGCGGCGCAAGCTGCGCGGCGTCGATGCCCAACACGTCGAGGATGTCGTCGCGCAGGGTTGGCGTGTCCGGCAAGGGTTCGATACGGCCAGCGGGCTGGGATATCTCGACCACGGTGCCGTCGCCCGCCCGCCCCGTGATACGGATCGACACGCGACCGCTGCGCGTCAGGACGACGAGCCGGTCGCGCTGCAAGCGGCCGGTCAGGTGGAGCAGCCACGCTGCGCCGATGGTGGCGTGGCCACACATCGACATTTCGTGGTTGGGGACCCGGAAGCGAAACTCGTAGTCGCAGCCGGAACCGGCGGGCGCCGGCAATACGAAGCCGCTTTCATGACCGTAGCGCCGGGCCACTGCCTGCATTTGCGTGTCGGACATGCCGGCGGCGTCGGCCACGATGGGCGCCGGGTTGCCGCCGCCGGGACCGGCGGCGAACACGCTTACGAGTTCGACTATGTGACGTTCTTGCATGACCGTTCAAACCCGTCTGACCGGGAATCTGTTTCCATCCGGTCAGATTACGGAGATCGGCGCGGTGGCGCGCGGCCCTATGGGCCTTACTTCTTGACCGAACGGGCCATGGTCGTGCGCAGAGCCGAAGGTGAATGGCCACCAATGCGTCGCACCGCACGCGCGAGCGCCGCGCCGCTTTCGGACCCAACGCGAAACGCAACTTCGCCTATGGGCAGATCCGTTTCGGCGAGCAGCCGGCAGGCATTCTCGTAGCGCGTGCGTTGCTGGAACTCGCCGATCGACATGCCGGTGCCTTCACGGAACAAGCGCGTGATGTGGCGGCGTGAAATGCCGAAGCGTCCTTCCAGCGTATCGAGCGGGATGGCCTGATCGGCATGGCGAATGACAAACGCCTCGAGATCGGCGACCAGCGCCATGCCATGTTCACGCGGCGAGGTGCCCGACATCGTCTTGCCGGTGACGATCTCGCCGATGCACTGCATCAGCAAGGCCGATGACAAAGCCTGGCGAACGGCTGCGTTGCCATAGTCGCTCAGATCGTTGCGCAGCGAGAGGTCCTGTAAGGCGCGAATGGCTGAGGTTTGACGCGCGAGGATGGGTGTGCGCATGCGCCGGCGGAATTCGCCCGAGCGAGCCGACTTTGGTATCAAGCTTGCGCAGCGCGTCTCCCGTCACGTAGACCGCAAGATGCGTATGGGTAGCGCATCCCGCGCGCGTTTGATGAGCACGCCCAGACGGAACCACGGCGAAACGATCCTCCGACAGCCACGTACCCGCGCGCTGGTCCTCGTGGCAAAGTTCGACTGCGCCGTGGCTGGGCTGGATGAACATGAGGCAATCGTGCCAGTGCCATGGCATCGCATACATACCACCGCCGGTTAGCGCCGCGTGCCCGTCGTCAGCAGCGACGAGCACACGTTTGTCGGCGGGCTGACAAATCTGGTCGAATGAGATCTCAGCATGGTGGCACCTCAAGGAGAACGATGTCCGTCTTCGCTGCCGCATGATACGTGTACTTTAATTCCGGCATCCGACAGCTAACCTGTCCGTCCATGAGGGAGATTGGTCTCTCTCGTTGAACATGTAGGGCGGGCACCGATTCGACTCGGTTGTTGTCGGAGACGCGCCTGCCATCGTTGAGCAAATGCCCAGGTTTTGTGGCGTCGGCCATGCACATGCCGCAGCCAGGGCACTTTGAGTATTGTCGAGGCGTCTGAAAGCAGGGATATTGCGGCCGGAGGCGGAGATTTTCCAGACAGTGTCTGGGTAATCTGCGGCTCTAAAAATTAATCGCGACCGCAAACCATGGCCTTGACCGCCGTAGTTTGACGCGCAAGCTTCGTTCTGCCAGCAAAATTTCCCAGGTCTTTATTTAAGCGCGGACATGATCAGCCAATCAAAGAGACGATCAGGAAGGCACCACTTCAAGAACAACAACGACTTTGCCATATGACCACCGGAATAGCGTACCTTTGGACGCTTTGCCTTCAGCGCAGCAACTACAAGATCGGTGATGACTTTGGGTTCAGGTTGACCAGTTTGATTCGCCAGAGCTTTCGACAGTTTTTTCGAAAGCGAGGAATAGGCATTTCCCGACGAATGCCGCTTTGCTGATTCCAGGGCAATAGTGCTCCATTCCGATTTTATACCCCCCGGTTCGATCACAATGACATCGATGCCAAACGGGCGAACCTCATTGCGCAACGCGTCTGAGTAGCCTTCAAGGGCAAATTTCGAAGCGTGATACCAGCCACCTAGAGGAAGCGCCAGCTTTCCACCGATCGATGAAACGTTGATGATGCGGCCGGCGCGGCGTTCCCGCATGTATGGCAAGCACAGTTGTGTAAGCCGTGCCGGACCGAACAAATTTACTTCGAGTTGTCGGCGTGCAACTTCTAACGGCACGTCTTCGAGCGCACCGTACTCACCAAACCCGGCGTTGTTAACGAGTACATCAATTCGGCCATGATCGCGAATGATTCGATCAACGCATGCCACCAGGTCAGAATCATTGGTAATGTCCATCAAGACCGCTATACCTCCAGCGGCCTCGATGTTGCCCATGCGCACGAGACGCCGCGCCGCGCCGTATACGACATATCCTTCATCGAGCAGGCGCAGTGCAAAGTCGTTCCCCATACCGGAAGAGGCCCCGGTAACGAGAGCGACGGGTTTTTGGATAAGGCCCACTCTGTTCACTCCAATGTGTGAATGAAAATTTCGCTGGTTAGGATAAAGTGTCGAGTAACCCCACAGTCAAGTCCATTGTTATGCTCATAAGCGAGATTTCGAAAATTGCTGGCTTGTCCAAGGATGGCATTCGCCACTACGAGAAGATGGGCCTCTTCCGTTCGACCGCACGCAGCGCAGGGAGCCGCGTCTATCGCGACTACGACCCATCGATACTTGTCACGATCGAGCACATCCGTGACGCACAACGCCTGGGCTTTTCATTAAAAGAGATTGCGCCTCTTCTGAAGGCTTATCTGGATGCTCCTCCAAGCGTGGAGCAAACGATCGAGTTCCTCGACGCAAGGCTTGTTGTCATCCGGGAGAAGATCGCTTCTTTGCAAGAGGTCGAAGCCTTCATCGTCGACAAAATGGGACGATACCGAGCAAAAGATCGAATATACCTAGAGACAAAGACGGAAACGGGTCATTGAGACGAGTGACTGCATTAAGCGCGACGAAATCAGCGCGCATTTAATCCGGGGACAGCGGCCGGGACAGCCGGTGTTTCGACTGTTGAGAAAGCGTCCGGAACCATTCGTACATGAATTTTCGCATTCGGATCACAGATCAACTCGCGGACAGAACAAGCACACGACTTTGCGGTCTATAAACGACAACAAATATTGATTTAACTACCGTCACACAAGCTGGCAGACGTGAGAATGAAACATAGTGGTAGCACAGGCCCTCCATGCAGAACGAATGTCGGCTAGACGCACATATGCCGCATTCTTAAAGAAACGCTAAAAAGCAGGATTATTTTTCGTGGCCGCTCGATAGCTTTTTCCATAGATGCACAGAAGGGATTTGTCGGCTAGTAACTCGCGAGAAAGCGCAAAACTTATCAGTCAGGCGCGCGTACCGGGAATCGCTTCACGCAGCGTATCGAGCGAGCATGAGTTTCACCGCTTCCTCGACAACGTGCTCAACGTCTTTTTTTGTGCCACCGCAGCCAGGTCCAATTAGCTCGGGCCAGAACGACTGGCCGGTGATAACCGCGAGAAATTGATTAGACGCTGTTTCTATATTGTCGATGGCCATCCGGCCAGCTGCGACTTGCGTCTGCAAATAGTCTTCAAGGCGTTTCAAAAAGGGGCCTTTGACCCGGTCATAGACTGTTTGGCCGAGAAAAGGAAATCGCATGGCCTCGGAGATAATCAGGCGATAAATTGCCTGCATGTTTGCTCCGCGCATCAGGAGCGCGTAGCTCACGCCCATTTTTCGCAGGCCTACGGCGGGATTTTCACTCAGGGCGTTATCTGGGCACGGCGGCGGAACGGCCCAGAACTCCTCGACCATGGCTTCAAACAGAGCAGCCTTGGTCGAAAATCGCTTGAAGAGCGTGGCGGTAGATACATCCGCACGTTTCCCGATTTGCTGCAACGACGTGCGCTCATATCCCTGCGCCAGGAACAATTCCATCGCCGCGTGGATAACGGCCGTGCGTTTTTCCTCTTTGATCCTCTCGTGATAACTGCAATCCCTCATGTGCTCTCGGATGCTCGTTTTTGCAGAAGCATAATTGTAAGCCCAACGACATGGTAAGTCACTCAACTTGACACATGACTGAGCTGGCGATATGGTATGGTGAGTCGCTTAACTCACACTGGTGCCGGCATTTCGGATCGCGGGTGTCAGCTCTATGTTTCAATTGAAGAAGGCCTCCATGTCTGCTCCCGTAGTTTTGATCACCGGCGCTTTGACCGGTATCGGCCGCGCCACCGCCTTCGCGTTTGCCGAAAAGGGCGCTCGCCTTGTCGTCTCTGGCCGACGTGACGAACTTGGCCGCAATCTGGTTCACGAGCTCCGGGCCCTCGGCGCCGAGGTCGAGTACGTTCGCGCCGATGTACGCCACGACGATGAAGTAAAGCTGCTGATCGACCAGGCCGTGGCACGCTTTGGCCGCCTTGACGTTGCCGTCAACAACGCCGGCACGGAGGGCACCTTCGGCCCGCTCACATCGCAAACCGCGGAAACCTATGCGGCGACCTTCGAGACCAACGTGCTCGGCACGCTGCTGAGCATGAAGCATGAGTTGCGCGTTATGCTGGCTCAGGGCGCCGGCAGTATCGTGAACGTATCTTCGGTGCTCGGGAAAGTCGGCACGGCCAATGGCGCGATCTACGCGGCGAGCAAGCACGCGGTAGAGGGGCTCACTAAATCAGCGGCGCTCGAAGTCGCCTCTACTGGCGTACGGGTCAACGCGGTAGCGCCAGGCCCCGTCGCTACGGAGTTTCTCGACCGCGTGACTAACGGGTCCAAAGACCGCATGGACTACATGAAGGCCTATGTCCCGGCACGCCGCCTCGGCAGGCCCGAAGAGGTTGCAGCCGCGATCGTCTTCCTGGCATCACCCGGCTGCGCGTTTCTTACCGGCCACTCGCTGTCTATCGATGGCGGGAAGCTCGCGGGATAGTTTGACGTTAAGCAATGCAGGTCATTACTTTAGTTTCGTTCACGCGGCAACTTGCGGCCGTTGGGATCCCGAGTGTTCGCCGGATGACGGACATAGAGCCGGAGTTACGGCGACATTGGTATGTGGGGCGAGCTCTCTTGCGTTTGCTTGCAGTCCAAAGAAAACATCTGAAAGACCTCGCGGGTTACCCGTAAGCGTCGACGCCATATCGTCCTGATTGGTGATTGGTGCCGCCGCTTGTGAGAAGGCTTACCTGGAATCGTGGACGTAGATATTGCAGGCCTTGCCGCGGTCATCCGCGCGGTTATGAACTTGCGCCCACCAGCGGGCCAATGGAACCTCAGCACAGCAATCGCGGCGAGGCCGACGATGTTTTTCCCTCGCACAGGGTCGATGGCGAAAAAACCGACGTCGGCCTCTCCGGTCGCGACGCCCGTCACCGCTTTTTCAGCAGCGTCATATTTGACGCATTAGAGAGGAAGTGACAGTTGCCGGGCGAGTTCGGTGGCAAGGTCCACGGAAATGCCTTGCGGTTCGCCGTTCGATGCCCGGGTACAAGAACAGGATTTCCAAAGTTGATCGCGGCCCGCAGCACACCCGTCGGCGAAGGCGCCGCGCAATACGGTTTGCGCAGAACTCATTGCTTGAACACCGAGGACGGAACGAGCACGCTGCCTTCCATCAGTCGTCGGGCGCTGCGGCTCATCACGGCTTTTGTGACGGTCCAGACGCCATCTGTTTGCTGCGCCTCGGCACCGACCTGCAGGCTGCCCGAAGGATGTCCGAAACGCACTGAACCGGCGGCAGTCGATACAAGACGGTTCACCAGCGTCCCCGGGATAGCCGCGGCTACCGCGATCGCAACGGCGCCCGTACCGGTCATGGCGTGGTGCAGCTTGCCCATCGAGAAAATCCGCGCATTGATGTCGATCGATGAGGTATCGATCGCCTTGCCGCTCGAAGATACATAACCGAGCGGCTTTGCAACGAACGCGAGCTTGGGCGTGTGAGGACGCAATGTGGTGGCTTCCTCCGCCGAGCGCGCAAGTCCCATGCGAACAGCAGCGCTCGAGCGGATGGCCTCGGCTTTTTTCAGCAGTTCGGCGTTGCCGTTCACGTCCGCCTGGAGCTCGTTGCCGTTGAGCCCGAGGGTCGCGGCATCGACGAAGATTGCCGGATTACCCGCGTTTATCATCGTCAGTTCGACCGGACCGACGCCGGGAACGTCGAGCAGGTCCGAGGCGTTGCCGGTAGGGAACATGCCGCCGTCGTCGTCGCCTTCGCCGCTCGGGTCGAGAAATTCGATCTTGACTTCAGCGGCCGGAAACGTCACACCGTCCAGTTCGAAGTCGCCTTCTTCCACGACCGCTCCATCGCGCATGGGCACGTGCGCCACAATCCTGGCATTGATATTGGCTTGCCAGATTCGCACCGTCGCAATGCCGTCACGAGGCGCATCGACGAGACCCTGCGCAATGGCAAACGGGCCCACCGCGGACGTGAGGTTCCCGCAGTTGCCGGACCAGTCCACCACCGGCCGGTCGATCGCGACCTGTCCAAAACGATAATCGACATCGCAGTCGCTTTGCGACGACGGTCCCACGATAACGACCTTGCTGGTGCTGGAAGTGGCGCCGCCCATGCCGTCGATCTGCTGACCGTACGGGTCGGGACTGCCGATCACGCGCAAAAGAAGCCGGTCCCGGAGCGCTTTGTCCGCCGGCAGCCAGTCTTCCCTGAAAAACACGCCCTTGCTGGTGCCTCCTCGCATGTAGACGGCCCGAACCTTCGATTGACTCACGGTGATATCTCCTAAATGCAGTTAGGGCGGCAGCTCAATTTATTGCGTTTGTTTAACAACAAAAGCATAGTAAGTGCAAGTGTGTTGTCGTGCAAGCTTAAAAAGCTACTCGGTCGAACTCCGTAGAGGTATATTCGGCGAGCTTGTTCTGCTTACTTAACATGACTTCAGACCTGACTCACAGCCAACAGAAAGCCCTTCGCGAAATTGTCGGTTACGTCCGTCGCGAGCGGCTTGCAACTGGAACGCACTTGCCGGAATGGACGCTGGCCAGGCTGATCGGCACATCCCGATCTCCGGTCCGGGTCGCGCTCGACCGCCTGGTCCAGGCCGGTGTCATGCGCTACGACAAGAATCGCGGTTACTCGGTCGAGGCCCCATTCGACAATCTGCCGGCGGACCTGCTGGAGCAATTGAATTCCACCGATGACCCGCTTTATTTGCGACTGGCCGACGCGCGGTTTCGCGGGGCGGTGCCTGAGTCGGTGACGGAAGCGGACCTGACGCGGCTGCTTGAGGCGTCTCGAAGCGACGTGCGCAAGGTACTGGTTCGCGCCCACAGCGAGGGCTGGGTTGAGAAGGAGGCGGGTTACGGCTGGCGTTTCCTGCCGATGATCGATTCACTTGACGCCTACGACGACATGTATTCGCTTCGGGCCGCGATTGAGCCCGCCGGCATCCTCAGTCCAAAATTTCGGCCCGTTCTGGAGGAACTGCGCGAATTGCGCCGGGAGCAGCGAGCGATTCTTGATGGCGGCCACGAAGCAATGACGCCCATCGAGCGGTACGAATCCAACGCGCGCCTTCACGAAACGATCGCGGCGTGGTCGGGCAACCGCTTTGCGCTGCAGACACTGCGCCGGCTCGACCAGATGCGGCGTCTCGCCGAATACCGGCAGGCCCGCCAGCAGTTGCCCCGGCGCGCGCTCGCGAAGGAGCATATCGACATCCTGGACGCTATCGAGCGCGGTGATTTTCTCGAGGCGGCGAGCTTGATGCGGCGGCATATTGAAGCGGCGCGCACCAAAAAGGCCGTGCTGGAAGTGTTCGCCCGCAGCGATCCCAGCGATTCCGCGCCAACCGGCCCGACACTGCCCGGCGTTGCGCCAGCCGGGAGTAGCGGGTAAACGATAGTTTCGGCGTCCAACCGTACCCAGCCGCCTTCGGGCGGCTTTTTTTTCGTCCTCGAAAAGAATATTGCGTTTTTGGTTTGACAAACACACACAGTGAAACGTAACCTAATTGCGTTTTCGGCATCAAATAATCAAACAGGCAACAGGGACAACCCGATGTCAGCGACTAGCGTTTTCATTGTCGATACCCACGCGCATGTGTTTCACCGCGGTCTGCCCTTTGTGCCGTCGCGACGTTTTACGCCGGACTACGACGCCTCAATTGATGCCTACATCGCGGAACTGGATGCCAACCGAATTGCAAAGGGCGTTCTCGTCGCCGTCAGCATTCTCGGGAACGACAACGCCTATCTTCTGGAGGGCTTGCGTGCTCATCCGGAACGTCTGCGCGGCGTTGTCGCGATCGATCCCGCGTCCGACCTGCGCCTGTTCGACGAGTTCGAGGCCGCGGGTGTCGTCGGGGTGCGCGTGAACCTGACGGGCAACCTGCCAGTCCCTTCGTTCGCGTCCGGCGCGTGGGCGGAAGCCGTTGCCGAGTGCGTCCGTCGCAATTGGCACATTGAAATCAACGACCGTTGCGCTCGCCTGCACGAGTCTCTCGCTCCGCTGGTTGAGGCGGGAGCAAAGGTAGTCGTCGATCACTTCGGCATGCCCGAGCGTCAACCCGGCATGGAGGACGAAGGCTTCGAGCGGCTGCTGGGTTTTGCGCCGAGCCGGCAAGTTTGGGTGAAGCTGTCCGGCGCCTACCGGACCAGTCCCGAGATTGCGCGCGCAGCCGCACCCCGACTCTGCCAGGCGTTCGGCGCCGGGCGGCTCATGTGGGCGAGCGACTGGCCCTTCACGCAACACGAAGCCTCACAGAGTTACCGCGCGCAAGTCGGCGCCATCGCTGACTGGATTCCCGATGTAGCAGAGCGCGCAACCGTGCTTGGCGAAACGCCTCGCGAGCTCTTCAGGTTCTGAGCCGCAAGCATTTCCCGCAACGACTGCTCCACATACCGCAAGAGAACACCATGACGGCAGACAACACTTCCCGCTTCTCCGATTGCATTCGTCACCTAAACGCTGCGGACGCTTCGTCGCCCAGCTATTTTTCCCTCGAAGCGCTGGCTGCATCGGGGTTCCCGAATCTGGGACGCTTGCCCGTGGTGATTCGGATTCTGCTCGAATCCGTGCTGCGCAATTGCGACGGCGCGAAGGTGCTGGAATCGCACGTTCGCGATCTTGCGTCGTGGTCGCCGAACGCGCCGCGTGAGAAGGAGATTCCATTCGTGGTCGGCCGCGTCCTGCTCCAGGACTTCACTGGCATACCGCTCCTCACCGACCTTGCCGCGATGCGAAGCCAGGCGCTAAAGCGCAATGCCGATCCGAAGGCGGTCGAGCCGCTCGTGCCCGTGCATATGGTCGTCGACCATTCCGTGCAGACCGAGTTTTCGAATGTGCCAAACGCGCTGCGCCGGAATATGGAAGTTGAGTTCGGTCGCAACCGCGAACGCTACGAACTGATGAAGTGGGGCATGCAGGCCTTCGAGACGTTCAAAGTCGTGCCGCCGGGCATCGGCATCTGCCATCAGATCAATCTCGAGTATCTCGCACAGGGGGTCATTGCGAAAGATGGCCTCGTGTTTCCGGACACTCTGGTCGGCACCGACTCGCATACGACCATGATCAACGGCATTGGTGTACTGGGCTGGGGTGTCGGCGGCATCGAGGCGGAGGCGGGCATGCTCGGCCAGCCCGTCTACATGCTGATGCCCGATGTGGTCGGTGTCGAGCTGACCGGTTCACTCGCAGCGGGCGTGAGCGCGACGGACGCGGTGCTTCAGGTCACCGAGACGCTGCGCGCGGCGAAAGTTGTCGGCAAGCTCGTCGAGTTCTTCGGCGAGGGCGCGGCGTCGCTCAGCGCCACCGACCGCGCGACGATTGCCAACATGGCTCCCGAGTACGGGGCCACGAGCGGTTTTTTCCCGGTTGACGACAACACGCTTGCCTACTACCGGAACACGGGCCGAAGCGACGAGCAAGTCGCGCTCATCCGCGATTACTTCACCATACAAGGCTTGTTCGGTGCGCCGAGGACGGGCGATATCGACTATTCGAGCATCATCAGGATTGACTTGCGGGCAATCAGGCCGAGCGTGTCAGGACCGAAGCGCCCCCAGGATCGCGTCGATCTTTCGGCGCTGGGCCGCCGTTTCGACGAAGTCATGGTTCAGGACGTCAAGAGCGGCGGCTATGGCAAGAGTGTCGCCCAGCTAGACGAACGCTACACGGTCACCTCGAAACCGGCGGGCGCACCCGGTCCGCAGGAGCAGTATGAAATCGGTCACGGCGACGTGCTGGTCGCCGCCATTACGTCGTGCACGAACACGTCGAATCCGGAATTGCTGGTCGCCGCCGGTCTCGTTGCGAAGAAAGCACTCGCCCGTGGCCTCAAAGCCAAGCCGTGGGTCAAGACACTGTTCACGCCCGGCTCGCGCGTCGTGACCGCTTATCTCAAGGAGGCGGGCCTCACGGAACCCCTCGAGGCGCTTGGATTCGGCATCGCTGCCTATGGGTGCGGTGCGTGCGTTGGAAACATCGGGCCGCTGGATCCCGCGCTCGAGGAAACTGTCGTGTCCCGGGATCTGGTTTGCAGCGCGGTCCTCTCGGGTAACCGCAACTTCGAAGCACGGATTCACGGCAATCTGCGGGCCAACTTTCTCGCGAGCCCGCCGCTCGTGGTGGCGCTCGCAATCGTGGGCTCAATCCGTGTCGATGTAACGACCGAACCGCTCGGCCTGGACCGCGATGGTCGTCCGGTGATGCTCGCTGATATCTGGCCGACGAACGACGAGATCAAGGAGCTCAGCGTCTACGCCGCGAACTCCGCGCACTATACGCAGCTCTATTCGGACTTCACCGCCGGTCACGATCTTTGGAACGCCATAAA
This sequence comes from Paraburkholderia graminis C4D1M, assembly GCF_000172415.1. Lineage (GTDB taxonomy): Bacteria > Pseudomonadota > Gammaproteobacteria > Burkholderiales > Burkholderiaceae > Paraburkholderia > Paraburkholderia graminis. Next base: position 46,932 of record NZ_ABLD01000015.1, on the reverse strand, counting down.
AACCAGCGAAGGCGCTGTCTACGACTGGCCCGAATCGACGTATGCGGCTGAACCCGATTTCTTTGGCGCGCCCCAGTCAGGCGGCGACGGTATTGTGGGCGCACGGGCGCTTGCGATCCTCGGAAACTCCATCACGACCGATCACATCAGTCCCGCCGGCTCGATCGCGAAAAATTCGCCCGCTGGTGAATGGCTCACGGAGCGCGGCGTTCCTCAAAAAGACTTCAACACTTATGGCGCCCGACGCGGCCATTTCGAAGTGATGGTGCGCGGCACTTTTGCCAACGTTCGCCTGAAGAATCTCATGCTGTCCGCAAAAGCCGACGGCTCCGCTGACGAAGGCCCGTACACGGTGCATCGTCCAAGCGGCGAGCGCACCACGATATTCGATGCATCGCGCCGTTACATCACAGCGGGCACGCCTTCGATCATTTTTGCCGGCGAGGAGTACGGCACCGGATCGAGCCGCGACTGGGCTGCGAAGGGCACGCGCCTGCTTGGTGTAAAGGCCGTCGTCGCGCGAAGCTTCGAGCGCATTCATCGCAGCAATCTCGCGGGACTTGGCGTGCTGCCGTTGCAATTCATTGGCGATGACAGTGCTCAGACACTCGGACTCGACGGCACCGAAACCTTCGATATCAAAGGGCTCGACGAAGGCGTAAAGCCCCTTCAGGAAGCGACGCTCGTTGTCACGCGTGCCGACGGAAGCAAGCGTGAAGTGAAGCTGCTCGCGCGCATCGACACGCAGATAGAAGCGACCTATTTCAGCAACGGAGGCATTCTGCCTTACGTGCTAGACAGCCTGCTCGAAAAGTCCGCGACGCGGCAGATGTCGGCGACCTGGCGCTATTGATGTTCAGCAAAACGAATCTACAACAGGAAGAGGAGACAAACGATGTTCAGGAAAATCATGCCGGCAGCCTTGCTGATCCCGTGCCTGACCGCGCAGGCACAAAGCAACGTTACGCTGTACGGCATCATCGATATCGGCGTCAATTATCTGAATAACGCGCAATCCGCCCGGACTGCAACCGGCCTTCGCGGTGGCAAGCAATGGTCGGTGATGGACGGCGGCACTGGCGGGCTTCAGGGAAGCCGCTGGGGCCTGAAAGGCGCCGAAGATCTCGGCGGCGGAATGAAGGCGATCTTCCTGCTCGAAAGCGGTTTTAGCGCAAACAACGGCACGCTCGGCCAAGGCGGGGCCGAGTTCGGACGTCAAGCTTGGGTCGGCATTTCCACCACGCGATACGGCAAAGTTACATTGGGCCGCCAGTATGATGAGGTCGTCGACTTTTATGCGCCGCTGCTCGCCGCGCCGCAATGGGGCGGCTACATGGTGGAGCATCCGAGCGACCTGGACAACGCTTCGAACACCCGCCGCGTCAATAATTCCATCAAGTACACGTCGCCGACGATAGCCGGCTTGACCGTCGCGGGCCTCTACAGCCTCGGTGGCGTGGCCGGGTCCTTCGGCACGAATCGCGTGTGGTCGGTCGGCGCCGGGTACGCGAATGGACCACTTTCCGTCGGCGTGGGCTACCTGAATGCTCACAACCCGAACACGTCGTTCTATGGCACGAATCCAAATGCCGGACCGGCGACTGCCAACAATCTTGGCGGCGCTGGCTCGGCGACCTCGCCCCAGAGCAATCCAATCTATGCCGGCTACGCCTCGGCGAAGAACCTGCAGATTGCGGCGATCTCGGCGGCCTACGCAATCGGGCCCGCAACGCTGGGCGTTGCGTATTCGAATACGCGCTTCCAGGATCTGGGGTCGTCGTCGGGTCCCAATCCCCTCGGATATACCGGCACCGCCTATTTCCATAACATCGAAGCAAGTGCGAAGTGGCAGGTGACGCCCGCTTTCGTGCTTGGGGCCGCGTTCGACTATACGACGGGCAGCGGAGCCGCCGGACGCAACGGCGCGAAGTACGAGTTGTCGAGCCTCGGTGCCGACTACTTTCTGTCGAAGCGCACGGATGTCTACACCGTGGCCGTCTATGAGCACGCGAGCGGCACCGACTCGCTCAACCAGCCTGCAGTCGCGACCATCACCGGCATGACACCATCGTCGACAAACAATCAGGTCGCCGTTCGCGTCGGCATTCGCCACAAGTTCTGAACTGCAATCGCACAGACTGCTATTGAATCTGGCGGGAGACAAGCCATGACATCCGCATCGCATGCACAAGCCGTTCCGTTCGCGTCGACTTCCGACGAAGAACTGGAGCGTCAAGCCGTATCAAAGACCGCGTGGCGGTTGCTTCCGCTTCTGACGCTCGCGTTCATCTTCAATTACATCGATCGCACGAGTGTTGGCTTCGCGGCCCTCAGCATGAATGCGGACCTCGGCCTGAGCGCGACGCAATTCGGCTGGGGGGCGGGCATTCTCTTCGCGGGCTATTGCCTGCTCGAAGTGCCGAGCAACTTGATGCTGTATCGCTATGGGGCGCGCCGCTGGCTTGCACGAATCATGATCACGTGGGGCATAGCGGCGGCTGCGACGTCTCTCGCGATCGGACCAAAGAGCTTCTACTTCGCGCGTTTCGTGCTCGGCGTTGCTGAGGCGGGTTTTTTTCCCGGCGTGACGTTTTATCTCGCGAGCTGGTTTCCGGCCAGATACCGCACCCGCATGCTTGCGTGGTTTATGGTGGGTGTGCCGGTGTCGTCCATTCTCAGCGGTCCGCTCTCTGGCCTTCTGCTCAGCATGCACGGGTTGCTCGGCCTCGCGGGCTGGAAGTGGATGTTCATTTTGCAAGGCCTGCCCGCGTCGATCATCGGGATCATCGTTCTCGTGATGCTGCGCGATACCCCGTCGCAAGCAAGCTGGCTCTCGGATGCGGAACGTCAGGCGCTGATCAGGGCGCTTGCGTCGGAGCATCGCGAGAAAGAGAAGAAGGACCTTCGGGGTGCGCTCAAAGACAAGCGTGTGCTGATTTTGACGGGCATACAGTTTGGCTTCGTCCTTGGTTCCTATGGCATCGGCATCTGGTTGCCGACGATTCTCAAGGCGCACGGCCTGAGCATCTCGGCCATCAGCCTGGTTTCAACGGTTCCGTACATCTTCGCGACAGTTGCCATGCTGACGTGGGCGAGGGCGGTCGACAGAAGTGGCAAAAAGATTCTGAACCTGCTGCTGACCTGTCTTTTCGGCGCGGGAGGCATGATCGTCGCCGCGGTGTTCAGCGGTTTCTGGCCCGCGATGATCGGCATCACGCTCGCCGTCATAGGGGTGACGACAGCGCGCGCCGTGTTCTGGAGTATCCCGACGCGGTTCCTCTCGGGCGCGGCGGCGGCTGGCGGCTTTGCGTTCATCAACTCCGTCGGCACCTTTGGTGGCTTCGCAGGTCCGTTCCTGGTGGGCTGGCTCAAGGACATCACTGGCTCTTTCGCAATGGGCATGCTCGGGATGGCAGCCATGTTGCTCGTGTCCACACTGCTGACCGCGTCGCTCCGTTTTTTTATCAAAGACGAGCGATAGCCGGGCGACTCCGCTGCTGGAATGAAGCAACCCGGGCCGGATGGGTTGTTTAAGCGTACTGCGCTGTTTTTTTGGCTTCTTGAAGAGAATTCCATGAGCAGACACACTCGTCGTCACATCGTCACGAAAATGCTTCCAGCGATGATAATGTCCGGGTTCTGGCCCAGTATTTCCCGATCTTCTACGCCTTCAATGCCCGACTCGACAACCACGGAATCAGGCAATACGACCGCGGCGCCTTTGCGGGTGCTAATCGGATTTTCTCGTCATAGCGCCTCGGACGATCTGCTGCGCGCGATCGAGCCAGAGCTCGCTGCGGCGCTTGGGAGGCCAGTCGCAATCGAACTAAAGCCGGGCGATCTTGGCATAAAGGCTGTGAAGGAGACAATTTCAAGTCGACCAGACGGAGATACGATTTTGGTGGCGACGTTCGGCACGCATGCAATCAATCCGAACATCCGGCCAGATCTCGGTTATGACCCGGTTCGGGATTTCTCGCCTATCTGCCTCGCAACCCGATCGCCGCTGGTTCTGGGAACACGTTTGTCACTCGGGGCAACGGACGTCAAAGAGTTGATCCACCTGGCTTCGCAACGAGAACTGAGCTACGGTAGTTCAGGCGTCGGCAGTGCGCCTTACCTCGCGGCGCTGCTGTTTCAGAAGACCACGGGCGTCAAGATGGTTCATCGTCCTTACGCCGACACCAGGAAGCTCTACGAGGACCTGGAAAGCGGTGCTCTCGATCTCAGTTTCAATAATGCGGCTTCCATGCTGCCTCTGGTGCGCGCCGGGAAGTTGCGGGCTCTGGCTGTGACCACGTCTCAACGATGCGCCGCGTTGCCTGAGGTGCCGACCGTGGCTGAGGCCACCAACAAAGCTTATGCACTCGATAACTGGCTGGGACTAGTGGCGCCGCGCAATACACCGATGCCCGTTGTCATGACCCTCAACCGTGCGATCGTCAAAGCTCTGAATGCTCCGAAAATCAAAGCAGCGCTGGCGATGAACGGGATAGAAGTGGTAGCAAGCACGCCGGATGAGTTTTCCGAATACATTGCGGAAGAAATGGCCAAATGGGGTTGGCTCGGAAATGCGCAAACTTGAAGCCGGTTGAATTCCCTGGACGCAAACTGAACCTGCCACTGTAAAAAGAACGGCATACCGGTGACCATCCTGATCGATGGCCAAAACCGTCGTGGAAGTCATGATCTCGCCACCACGTGCGATCACCTTTTCGGCGAGGCTGTTGGTGAATTTTCCGGGGTCGCCGGTCTCGTCTGTCGGGCAATAGATTGCCCCTGTTATCTTTCCCTTCGCTTCCGAGAGAGACGGTTCGAGTCGCAGCACTTCGTTGGTGTCGAGGACCTTGATCAGTTGGCCATCGCCTTCCAGCAAGCGCATGTGCTTAACCCCAAGCTCAAGGGCCCGCTGCCCGGTTTGCTGCTTGCGCGACGAACCGTTTCAAGTGGCGCTTGTTGCACGATTCATGAGTTTAAGCGATGGCTCGCGATGACACTACGGGGCGGATAACCCATGCTACATATCGTGCGCTATGTGAAACCGCACAGTCGATTCGTAGCAACGTACCCGCCACGATTGTGGCCAGCTAGCAGAGCACAAAGGACCTTCCGCGTCTTATATGGGTTGTTTAGAGATGTACTGTCTTCTTGCAAAAAATCATTTCGGCAAAAGTACACCCCTGAAGTTCCTTGCGCCCTTCGCTGCGGATGCAACACCACCATTGCTGTCGTTGGAATTCGAGGCGCGATATTTTGCCTTCAGACAGATTCGCCCATGCCCGTCGCTAATACCACTCAAGATTATGCGAGCGATAAATGTCGACAGGTCGAGCCTTATCGGATCGGCTCGACCGATGAGCCGCCCGCAATTGGAAATCTGGAATATATGTTTTTCACTTTTTTTTCACAGTCATCGCTCCATCAATCTGGAGCGCTCCCCTGTGACGTTGCCAAAACTCAGCCGACTGCAGATCATGCTGACCTTGGATCGCCAGTAGACGTTGGAGCCGTATGCAGCCGTCAGCGTCTGCAGCGCCGCCATTCACTTTCCTGCTGCAATTGACAAAGGCATGCGTGTCAGCGCTCCGTTCCAGTGCGTCATACGTTTGAAGCGTTGGCGAGCCTCACGGTATTCGACAGGTGGTACGCAGAGTAACTGTTGATTGCGCAAGTGCCGGTGTCAACTGCGATTCGCTTGATGAGCTAGTAGTACCGACGAGGACGGAGTCGGGACGCCGAATTCGAACGCTTGAGGGGCTCTACGCGCCACCAGGTGCTCCGATCAGCAGCTTCCTGGCTCTCTGTTCAGTTTCTCGCGGAGCGCTTTGCGGACGACCTTTCCAGTGGAGGTCATGGGAAGTTCGTCCACGAAATAAACTTTGCGCGGATACTCGTGCGCGGCGAGCTTCGTCCTCACGTGTCTCTGCAATTCGGCCATCAGTGCATCGTCGCCCCGATATGGTGGTTTTAGCACGATAAACGCACACACAATTTCAGTGCGTTGCGGGTCCGGCGCGCCAACCACGGCGACGTATCGCACAGCAGGATGATTTAGCAGCGTATCTTCGATCGAGCCCGGACCGATGCGGTAACCCCCGCTGGTAATGACGTCGTCATCGCGGCCGACGAAATGAAAAAATCCCGCCTCGTCCTGCCACCCGAGATCGCCGGTCACGAGAAAGCCATTGCGGAATTTTAGTCTGGTGCTCTCGTCGTCCGGCCAGTAGCCGAGGAACATGACCGGGTCCGGTCCGGCTATGGCAATCGAGCCGCTTTCGCCGCGCGGCAGCCGCTGACCTTGTTCGCCGATCACCGCGACGTCGTGGCCGGGCACTGCTTGACCGATGGCGCCAGCGCACGGCTCGAACCATCGCGCGCACGAGGACAGCACCATGTTGCATTCCGTTTGTCCGTAAAACTCATTGATCGTGACGCCGAGGGTCGCGCGACCCCACGCGAGCAATTCCTTGCCAAGTGGCTCGCCGCCGCTCGCCACCGATTGCAGCGTCAGCTGGCGTGGCCGGTGGGAGACCGCGCCGCGCATCATCTTGATGGCTGTCGGAGGCAAAAACGTGTGGCTGACCCGATGACGCTCGAGCAGGTCGAAGGCGGCATCACCGTCGAATTTGTCGAAGCGACAGGCGAGCACGGGCACCCCGTGGTGCCAGGCGGGCAGCAATACGTCGAACAGCCCGCCGATCCATGCCCAGTCCGCTGGTGTCCACATCAGCGTTGCGGACTGCGGAAAGCATTGCTGGGACATCTCGACACCCGGCAAATGTCCCAGCAGTACGCGGTGTGCGTGCAACGCGCCCTTCGGTTTGCCGGTGGTGCCGGACGTATAAATGATGATGGCGGGATCGTCCGCAGAAGTAGTGATCTGCGGCTCCGCGTCCGACGCGTTGTCGATGGCCGTCCAGAACGTGGGGTTCGCGCCGTCGATGGAAAACACGAGCCGCAGCGCCGGCAAGCCGTCGCGAATACCGACAAGCTTCGCGGCGCCTTCCTGATCGACGACGATTGCGGACGCGCCCGAATTGGCGAGACGGTATCCGAGCGCCTCGGTGCCGAACAGCGCGAACAGCGGCACCGCAATGCAACCTATCCGGTAAGCCGCCAGATGCGCGATCGCCGCCTCGACCGACTGACGCACGAAGATGGCAACCCGGTCGCCGCGCTGCACGCCTTGTGCCTGCAGCGCATTGCCGAATCGGATGGAGAGGCGCTTCAGATCGTCGAACGTAAAACGTGTTTGAGTGCGGTCCGCATTCTCCACGACCAGCGCGAGACGATTCGATCCATCGGCCCACTTGTCGCACACATCGCGGGCGATGTTGTAGTACGCGGGAATGCGCCAGTTGAAGCTCTGCTTGGCGTCGTCGTACGAATGGCAGTCGGCTGGCAGCATGGCGAGTCGCACCAGGAAGGAGACGCACATGGTATCGACATTCGACGCTGTCGCTTGACCGTGCGAGCCGTTCCTCCTGGCTATCCGTGCCAGCCGGGGGAGCGGCCTGTCGCAAAAGGTATCGGGTTTTCCCGGATTTGTCAGCCCGCCGCGGCGTCGTGATATTGGCTGCCGGATGCAAGCGTCGCTTGTGGCGAGCGGGTTCAAGCAAGGTGACGCAATCAGGCAAGTCGACGTTTTCTAGTTCGGATAGATTCTAGATTCGGACGCAAACGAATGGCTCGGGTTCGCCACGAGCTTTCCCACGAATACGGCCTTCACTTGGCGACGGCCTTCAGGAGTGAGCGATGAATCAACACACGTCGAACCAGCAGGCGACGCCGGATGAGCGGGCCCGTGCGCTGCACAAAGTACTGCTCGACAAAAAATTGATCCCTGACGGTTACATCGAAAGCTTTACGAAGCTGATGGAACACGACTGGGATCCGTCCAACGGCGCGCGAGTGGTGGCACGGGCATGGGTTGACCCCGCGTATCGAAAGCTGCTACTTGAAGACGGCACCGCTGCGTGCGCGCAATTCGGCTATACCGGGCCGCAGGGCGAATACATCGTCGCGCTGGAAAACACGCCGACACTGCAGAACGTCATCGTGTGCAGCCTGTGTTCGTGCACCAACTGGCCGGTGCTTGGCTTGCCGCCCGAGTGGTACAAGAGCTTCGAATATCGCGCGCGTCTGGTGCGCGAAGGGCGTACGGTTCTGCGCGAGCTCGGCGAGGATTTGCCGGACGACGTGATCGTTCAGGTATGGGACACCACCGCCGAGACGCGCTATCTGGTGCTGCCGGTGCGGCCTGAAGGAACCGGGCACATGAGCGAAGAGGAACTGGCCGGGCTGGTCACGAAAGACGTGCTGATCGGCGTCGCTCGTCCGGTCGCGCCGCGCGCCTAACCCTTACTTTTGCAGACCGAGGAGTCGGATATGGACGGCATTCATGATCTTGGCGGCATGCAGGGCTTCGGCCGCGTTGCGCATACGAATAACAGCCTGAGCTACAAACCGGTGTTTCACGAAGATTGGGAACATCTCGCCTATAGCCTGCTTTTTCTCGCGGCCGACGGGATGAAGGTTTTCAGTGTCGACGAACTGCGTCACGCGATCGAGCGGATGAACGCGCGTCATTATTTCGGCTCGCCGTACTACGATCGAATCGTGATCGGCACCGCGACGCTGCTGGTCGAGTACGGCGTCATCACGCAGAAGGAACTCGACGAAATGCTCGGCACGCGTTTCGAACTGGCACGGCCGTACTTTTCTCAAGGACGGCAGACACGTGCGGGCCGCCAGCCGTTCGAAGTTGGCGATACCGTGCGGGTTCGCGACGAATTCGTCCCGGGCCATATCCGCATGCCCGGTTATGTGCGCGGCCGGCACGGCGTGGTTCTGCATCGCACGAAAGAAAAATGGCCGTTCCAGATCGATCGGCCATGGCAAGGAAGCGTTGCATGAGCCGACCTACCACGTGAGATTCAACGCCCGCAAGCTATGGGGCGAAGCCGCGGACGATGGCTTCGTCGGTCGTCGATCTGTTCGAAGGCTATCTCGACAAGGTGGAGCTGCCAGCGGCCCGGAAAGACGCCGCCGGTCTCGCACAGCGGGAAAAACGCACACGTGTAAAACGCGTGGGCGCGCCAGTCAGTCAGACGGTCCCGTTGCGGGCCTTCTGACGTTTGTGGAGACAGGAACCCATGGAAATTTCCCGGACGACTGCCGGTGACCGTGCTGTCGGGATTTCTAGGCGCGGGCAAAACGACGTTGCTCAATTACGTGTTGCGCAATCGCGAGGGGCTGCGCGTGGCAGTCATCGTCAACGATATGAGCGAGATCAATCTCGATGGCGACGCGGCTCAACGCGGCGTCACGTTGAATCGCGCGAACGAAGAACTGATCGAGATGAGCAACGGCTGCATCTGCTGCACGTTGCGCGCCGATCTTCTGCAAACGGTCAGCGAACTGGCGCGGCAACGCCGCTTCGACTATCTGCTGATCGAGTCGACCGGGATATCCGAGCCGTTGCCGGTGGCCGAGACGTTTGCATTTCTTAACGACAAAGGCTTCAGCTTGTCCGAAGAGGCGCGGCTCGACACGATGGTCACGGTCGTGGATGGCGCGAACTTCGCGTCGTTATTCGCGTCGCAGCAGCGGGTAGAGCGCGCGGCGACGGAAGAGAATGACGGCAGCCGCAGTCTCGCGAGTCTGCTTGTCGAGCAAATCGAATTTGCCGACGTGCTCGTGATCAGCAAGGCTGATCTCGCCACGCCCGCGCAACTCGGACGACTGCGCGCGCTGCTGCAACAACTCAATCCGCGCGCAGAGGTGGTAACGATGGAGCACGGCGTCGTTGCTCTCGCCAACATCATCAACACCGGCAAGTTCGATCTCGCTGCGCTCGCCAGGTCGCCCGGCTGGGCGCAAAAGCTCGACGATAGCAACGCGATATCCGAGTCCGATACCTACGGCGTGCGTTCGAGCGTCTATCGCAGCCGCGCGCCGTTCCACCCGGGCCGGCTCGCCGATTTGCTCGAGAGGCCGTGGCGAAACGGCACGCTGCTCCGTTGCAAAGGCTATATGTGGATCGCAAGCCAGTTCGAGGAGATCGGCATGCTCGTGCAAACCGGCGGCGCCTTCAACTGGGCATTCACGGGCCGCTGGTGGAACTTCATCCCGCGTGCCGAGTGGCCGCGCGATGCGTACCGGCGCGACACGATTCTGTCGAGATGGGACGACACGGTGGGCGATTGCCGGCAGGAGATCGTCTTCATCGGCCAGCATGTCGACCCCGTTCAGCTCGAAGCGGCGCTCGACGATTGCCTGCTGACACCAGATGAAATTCTGCAAGGGCCGCACGCGTGGGTCGAACTTCCCGGCGCGCATCGCATCGCGGCGGGCGCGCACGCCGGCTAAGAGACCGGCGAACGGTAACGGCCGACGCCCGTTTTCGCAGGTGCGGGCGTTCGGAAAAAGCCGCCTGCTCACCTGAACGCTACCGGTCCCGATGCGTGGCCCCGCGCTGGCAAACCGCCGCGACGATCGCGACGATGCACAGCGCGGCGACGTAGATGACGGGCGCCATCACGGTAGCCACGCTCGCGAGCGAAATCAGAATCGGCGTGAGGCCGCCAAAGATCGCATAGGCAATGTTGTACGAGAACGAGATGCCGGTGAAACGGATCGCGGCGGGAAACGCGCGGACCATCATCAGCGGAATCGCACCGATCATGCCGACCGCGAAGCCGGTCACCGTATAGGGGCCGAGCCACGCCTGCAACGGCGCGCCGACGTGCAGGCGGCCGTAGAACCAGGTGAAGCAGACGGCCAGTAGCGCAGAGCCGAGCGCCAGCACGAGGCGGGGTCCGATGCGGTCGGACAGCAAGCCTGCAACGACGCAGCCGATCGTCAGCGCGATGGTGGCGACGCTGCTGCCGGCGAGCGTGTCAGCGGGGGGCAGGTGGAAGTTCTTTTGCATCAGCGCCGGCATCATTAGAACGATCACGATGATCACCGCGGACAGCGTCCATGTCAGCGTCATCGACAGTGCCACGCCACGCAGGTGCGAACGCATCACCGTCCTGAGCGGCATGCTGGCGGCGACCGCCTTGCGTGCCTGCAACTCGCGAAATACCGGAGTTTCTTCGAGCCAGCGCCGCAGGAACATCGCCACGATTCCAAATATGCCACCCGCAATGAACGGCAATCGCCACGCGAACGCCAGAATGTCTGTGCGATCGAACGCGGCGTTGGTCGCAGTCGCAACCAGCGAGCCAAGCAGAATGCCCGCGGTGAGGCCGCCCGTCAGCGTGCCGCACGCGAGTCCCACGTGACGGCGGGGCACGTGTTCGGAGACGAACACCCACGCGCCGGGCACTTCACCGCCGACTGCCGCGCCTTGCAGGACGCGCATCAGCAGCAGAAGCAGCGGCGCCGCGAAGCCAATCTGCGCGAACGTGGGCAGCACGCCGATCAGCAACGTGGGTAGCGACATCAGCAGCACGCTCAGGGTGAACATCTTTTTGCGCCCGAGCAGATCGCCGAAATGCGCCATGACGATACCGCCGACCGGTCGCACGAAATAGCCGACCGCGAAGATGCCGAACGTCTGAAACTGCCGCAGCCAGTCGGGAATGCCCGGCGGAAAAAACAGACTGCCAATGACCGAGGTGAAAAACACGAAGATCACGAAGTCGTAGAACTCCAGCGTGCCGCCCAGCGCGGCGAGCGCCAGCGTGCGGTAATCGCGTGCGCCCAGCGGGCGCCCGGCGGCGTGTGACGACGCGCGATCGTCGATGGATACTGGCGGACTTTCGACTTGCGAATGCATTGTGACTCCCTGTAAGTGATCGGGCGCTGGCGGACATGGATGGTGCGTTCGACCACGTCAGTCGGACTGGCAGGAGCGCATCGTAAGAAGCACAAATAGATGACGCTTGGCTTGCAGCGCCAGCGTCATGGTCCGCCTCGGCCACGAGCTGTTGGATGCGCTGGCCCGCGTGTGCGCTGCACGACGCACCCGAATATCAGGCGGCGTCTGGCTCGGGCAGCCAGGTACATAGGCGGCCCGGGTCAAGCGCGATGGCGATGCGTCGCTAGCATGGAATCTTCCAGTCAACGGAAGGCAACCATGAGTCTTGAAGACAGTCCGAGCGAATGCGTATCCGACCTCGCGAAAGCGGCGGGGCTACCGCTTCCCCCTGAGCGTGTGGCGCAGGTCGAGAGCGTGCTCAGCGCCTGGCGCGCGGACGCGCTGCGGCTCGCACAGCGTATGAGCGAGGCGCGCTTCGACAACGTGCTACCCGTTACTGTGTTCTCGCACGGCGCCGGATTGGAAGGAGACACGCCGTGAAGCATGATTTTCTCGACTGGACGCTCACGGAGGCGGCGCAGGCATTGCGTCGCCGCGACGTCACGCCTTCGCAGCTAGTGGAAGCGTCGCTCGAGCGCATCGCCGCGCACGACCCGCTGTTGAAGTCGTTCATTACCGTGTTCGAACAACAGGCGCTCAAGGTGGGAGCCGCGTCCGGTGCGTTGCTCGACGCGGGGCACGATCTCGGCCCTCTGCACGGGATTCCGGTCGCGCTGAAGGACAACATCGCCGTGGCGCATACCCGTACCACGGCAGGCAGCCGCGTGCTCGCGGACTGGCATCCCGCTGAGGATGCGGCCATCGTCACGAAGTTGCGCCAGGCCGGCGCGATCCTGATTGGCAAAACCAACATGCACGAATTTGCATGGGGCGGGACCTCGGCCAATCCGCACTATGGTTTCGTGCGAAATCCATGGGACACGAGTCGCTTTCCGGCGGGTTCGAGCGGCGGTTCGGCGGTCGCGGTGGCCGCACGTTTCTGCTTCGGCGCGATTGGCACCGACACTGGCGGATCGATCCGGTTGCCGTCGGCGGTCAACGGTACGGTCGGCATACGACCAACCTATGGACGCGTGAGCAATCGCGGCATTGTGCCGCTCGCGTGGAGCATGGACACCGCTGGCCCGATGACGCGTACCGTGGAAGATTGCGCGACCCTGTTCGGCGTGATTGCCGGATTCGATCGTGCCGACGCCGGCAGCGCGGCGCAGCCTTGTGGCGATTATCTGCAAACGCTCGCAGACGGCATCCGGCACTTGCGCATCGGTGTGATCCCCAGCTACTTTTTTCATCACCTGCAACCCGCTGTTCACGGTGCTGTGCAGCAGGCGCTCGATACCTTGCGCGAACTGGGTGCGGCCGTCGTGGACGTGCCGATCGACGGAATCGAAGACAATATTTCCGCCCAATTGACTATCGAAGCGGCGGAGCCGAGTGCCTGGCATCAGCGGCATCTGCGCGAGCGGCCGCAGGATTATGGAGACGACGTGCGTACGCTGCTCGAGGTCGGTGAACTGCTGCTCGCGACCCATTACATTCAGGCACAGCGCTATCGCGCGGTGCTGCGGGCCGCGTTTATCGAAGCCTTTCACAAGGTCGACGTGTTTATCTGTCCGACCTTGCCCTTCACGGCCACCCGCGTCGGCGAAACCCGCGTCGTGATCGAAGATGGCGTGGAGGAAGATATGCTCTCGGCGATCATGCAATTCACCGGCATCGCGAGCCTGACAGGGCTGCCCGCGCTGAACGTGCCATGTGGTTTTGACGATGAAGGCCTGCCGGTCGGGATGCAGATCATTGGCCGCCCCTTTGACGAGGCGACGCTGTTCCGTGTCGGACATGCGTTCCAGCAGGCGACTGCATTTCATCGGCGCGCGCCCGAGTTGATCGAAAGTCGCGCTGCGTAAAACCGCCCCGACGCATGTGGCGCGACGCCGCTTGCCTTGTGAAGCGGCGCTCTATTGAACCGGCTGTCCCAACTGGGCGGTTTCAAACGGCACGTAATTGTATTGACCGGTGCCCTGCACAACCAGGAAAAGACACGGGTTGCCGTAGGTGCCCGATACGAAATGCGGCTGCCCGGCGATTGCCCTGCATGTGTCGCCGGGCATCAGCACATACGTCGCGTCGGGATCGCGCGTTTCGACGCGCATCGGTCCCTCGATGCAGAAAAAAGTGTCGTCGATTTCGCTGTGGCTATGCCACGGCACGCAGCGCTTTTCGCCGAGACCCAGAATCAGGCAGCGCAGTCGGTCGGTGCGGGCGAGCACATCGACGCGCGTGTAGCCGGCGGTATAAGCACCGAAGTTCGCATCCACCGTATCGTCGAAAGCGACGGGCGCGATCGCGGGGGCGTCGCGCAGAAAGGGCTCCCGATCGACGTGCGCGACGCTGCCTTCCTGCAAGTCCCAGGGCACGCCGGAGCGGACCACGAGAAACGCCGCATCGACCGACATTGCGCCGAGACGATAAGTGAGATTGGGCGGAAACGTGTACATCTCGCCGGGGGCGAGATCCGCCGCGAACATCGGCCTGTCGATGTCGATTCGCAATCGACCCCTTAGGCATAGTACGACAACTGTCGCATTGGAATGGCTGCGCCATGACGTCACATGCGAAGTCGCGAGGGTATGCGTGCTGACGGATAGTCCGGGCACCGATTCGAGCGTCGTTTCGGTAGCCGGCGAGAAGTCTGTTGAACGGTGCATCGAGAGAAGTCCTGTTGCGACGCCGGTAGTTTTTCAAGGGTCGAGATGAACGATGCCCCGTTGTCGCTGATTGAGCGGATTCGCGCCGCCGCAGCGCAAGCCACAGAGGTGTGTGATGGTAGCTCAACGGCAATACACTGCTTTGACTGGATAGGCCGCCACCTTGGCTCACGGCCGCCAGAGGCGTCGGCGTCGGGCGAACAATGGCGCCGTGCAGTGGAAATTCTGGTTGCCAGAAGATTTCTTTGCCAATAGATTGAAACGATTCTCCTGGAAGCTCACGCCATGGAATCAACGTATTCGACCGCGTCCATAGAGCCGTCTCAACGGTTCGCATACTGGCAAGAGGTCGTGTGCCGGCACTGCATTCCCGCCGCGAGCGTGCCGCTGAGCGGTAATCAGTTCGACGGTAGCCTTCGCGTGCGCACGCTGGGCACACTGATCATCAGCGAATTGATTGCGCCGCAGCATCGCTGGCAACGTGACGGTGCCCATATCCGGACGGGACCCAACGACAGCTTCTGGGTTGGTCTGATGATGAAGGGCGAAGGGCGACTTGCGCAAAGCGGACGCACGGTTGTCCAACGCGAAGGCGACATGGTGTTGTACGACGCGGCACGACCGTTCGAATTCGAACTCGCGGCGGGCACGATTTGCATCGTCGAGGTGCCGCGCAAGGTGCTCGATTTCCGCTTCCCTCTTGCCGATACACTGACGGCGACGTGCATCGGCGCTGACATGCCGATTGGCCATCTGCTCGCGCAGATGATTCGCGAATCCGCCGCGCGCGACCTGTCGGGCAATCAGGGCAGTAGCGGGTCGCTGGTGGGGAGCGCTATCGTCGATATGCTCGCCGCGACGCTGGAGATTCAGGCTGGCCGGCCGGCGCACGTCTCGGCGCACGAGGCGCTGGTGGAAAGGACGAAGGCGTACATTGACCGTCATCTCGACGTGGCGTCGCTCGATGTCGAGCAACTTGCCGCCGCGCAAAGCGTATCGAGCCGGACGCTGACAAGGGCTTTTGCGCAGCAGGGCAGTACGCCGATGAGCTGGTTATGGAGGCGGCGGCTAGAAGCGAGTTACTGTGCCCTGAAAGAAGGACACGCGCGCAACGTAACGGAGGCAGCGCTTCGATTTGGCTTTTCTGATCTTTCACACTTCAGCCGCGCATTCAGGAAAGTCTATGGTATGTCCCCGTTGACGTTGAAGAAACTTCGGTCCTAGCCGCCTCCAAACCGACTTTGGGAAAGAAGCAAAAATCAAGCAACCAAGGTCATCCCCATGCGCGCGACAGGCTTTGACGCGGTGGCCGCGGAAGGCGGCAATGCTCCGGTCGAGAAAATCGAAGCCGGAGCCGATGTGGGCGTTCAGTTTGTCAGCCGCGACGTCACGAAGCTCGTCCCGCAGGAGCCACAGGCGCCCATCTTTTGGCGCGGCTGACTTACGGCTCGTCGGCGACTTTTTGACGTCGTTCCTGCTCTCGTCTCATCGTTTTGATAGCGAGTGGCCTACTCACAACCGTCGACGACGGCCGGGTGCCTATTCGTGACTCGTCGAATCTCACATACGGAGAACTCCAAACACAATTTCCATCAGCGACCCGCGCATTGACGAAAGCCGTGCAACACTTCACAGCCAGAATGGGAAACGCGCGTGCAATTGACCACCGCTTATCGCCCGGCGGTAATGTCCGAACTCAACCGAAGCTGCACCCATACATAACCATCCCACTGGGGGAAGCCGGCCTCTATTCTCGTCAGGACCGGGCGTCGTTCGATCTCTTGGAGGGCGCAACTCGCTTGTTCTGCTACGTGCTTGCTTTCGGCGACAGTTGCGCGATATCGACCGTCTGGTTCGACGAACGGATAACCCGCATGACAACCCACGCGACCAGATAAGCCGAGCCACAGATCACGAAGAGGATGTTGTAGCCCGCGTTGATGTGTCCAAGCGCCTTGAAGTGATCGAGCACAACACCCACTAGCAGCGGAAAGAGCGTTGCGCCAAGCGCGCCCGCCAATCCACCAATACCCACAACCGAACCGACCGCCGCTTTGGGAAACATGTCGGAGGCCGTCGTGAACAGGTTGGCCGACCATCCCTGGTGCGCCGCTGCAGCGAGGCTCAGGAGTGCAACCATCGCCCACATGTCGTTGATCCAAGGAGACAACGCAATCGGCGTGACGAGGAACGCGAGTACAAGCATGGTGGTCTGCCGTGCTTTCGTGACCGGCCAGCCGCGTCGGATGAGCGACGACGATACCCAGCCGCCACCAATGCTGCCGATCGACGTTGCGATATAGACGATGACCAGTGGAAGGCCGAGATTCTTCAGGTCAAGGTGGAAGCGCGCATTAAAGTACGACGGCAACCAGAACAGCATGAACCACCAGATCGGATCAGTGAGCAGCTTGCCAGCGAAAAAGGTCCACGTCGCACGGAGCTTCAGCAGCGACACCCAGCGTACTTTCGCAGGTTCAGCAGTGGACACCGAAGCGGCGTCCTCGCTGATGTATTCCAGCTCCGCCTTCGTGACCTTCCTGTGCTTCAGAGGGGCCTGATACATGACGTACCAGAAGCCGAGCCAAACGAAGCCAGTCAGGCCCGTGACGAAGAAAGCGGCCTCCCAGCCATAGGTCGCGGCGAGCCAGGGGACGACCGCGGGCGCTGCAACGGCGCCAATGCTTGTTCCCGATGTCAGAATACCGACGGCCAGCGCCTGCTCCTTGCGGGGGAACCATTCGGAGACGCTTTTGACGGCACACGGGAAGCTTCCAGATTCGGAAATGCCAAGCAGTGCGCGCATCACACCAAAGCCTAACGTGCTGCGCACGAGTGCATGCCCGCAAGCTGCGATGCTCCACAGCAGGACACATAGGCCGTAGCCGATCTTCACACCGACCTTGTCGACGAGTTTGCCGGAGAGCAGCATCCCGATTGCGTAGCAGGCTGTGAACACAACGACGATGTAACTGTATTGTGTTTCGGTCCAGTTGAACTGCACGGCAAGCGCGGGCTTCAACAGCCCGAGAACCTGGCGGTCGAGGTAGTTAATCGTCGTTGCGAAAAATAGCAGAGCGCAGATGCGCCAACGGTATTTCGAATGTTCCATGGTTTACTCCTGTCTCCTTTGCGAACGCGCCTGATTGCGCATCATCGAGCCGATGTGCCGGTTCTCTAACGTCCTGTGCCGGCAGCAGTTGGCCTCAACTCACTACACCCAAAAACTTCGCTATCTGTTCAACGGAACTGAGAAGAAGGTGCCGCCCGGCATGTGTCCTTAAACCCATCGCAGAAGCCTTCTGCAGAAGAGGCGTTTGCTCCGGCTTCATGATCAGGTCTGCTACGACGGCACTCCTGTTGATATGCGATATGTCGATCGGTATCGAATCCGATGGACTCATGCCGGCCGGCGATGCATTGACGACCAGGTCGTCTGCGCGATTGCCGGTGGCTTCTGCGATTTCGATGTGCACTAGCCCATACCGGCTCCGAAGCTCGACGGCCAGTGCCTCGGCGGCTTTCTCACGAATATCGGCTAGCCTCAACGCGGCAACCTGTGCGGTGCATAGTGCATTCGCGAGCGCGCGGCCCGCTCCGCCAGCCGCGCCGACGAGAAGGACCTGCCGACCCGATACAGACACACCTTGCTGTTCAAGGCCAATGACAAAGCCTTCTCCGTCGAAGTTGTCGCCGAGCCAACCGCCTTCTTCCCGTTTTCGGAGACAGTTCACAGCGCCAATTGCCGCAGCACGTTCTGTCGGTTGCACGTCAGCCAAGGCATAGGCGGCGACCTTGTGAGGCACGGTAATAACCACGCCCGCGAGGTTCTGCAAAGCCGCCAGGCCGGAAACTGCCTGATGCAATCGCTCAGGCGTGACGTGCGCTGGCACCAGCACTGCATGGATGCCTTGCCGCGCGAAAAAGGAATTGAAGAACTGAGGCGACTTCACCTGTGAGATCGGGTCGGCGACAATCGCCACGATTCTGGTGTCGCCATCGATCCAGTCGGGCGAGAAGGCACGGCTGGACGAGGTGAGATCAGCTAAAGTTTGCATGGCGCTTCTCACGGAATGCAGCCACACCTTCCGCAGCGTCGGATGACGCCTTGCAGACTGACGCTGCAAGTTCGTGCGCGTATTCGCGTTGCCCGGTCTCCATCATCCGTATGAGTCTTTTGCCAACGGACAGGGACGTCTTCGAGCGCTTTTGAAGCGTCGTGCAAATGGCGTCCACGCGTGCGGCGAGTTCATCGGCGGCAAGCGCTTCGTTGACGATGCCCCATTGCGCTGCTGTAGCTGCCCCGACGGGCTCGCCCAGCAAGATCAGTTCACGGGTACGCGTGGCGCCGACAAGCTCGGAGAGGCGGGCGCAGCCCATCCAGCCAGGAATCGCACCGACCGCCGCTTCCGGAAACCCGATTCGCGCGTCAACGCTCGCATAGCGGAAGTCGCAGGCCAATGCGAGTTCGAGTCCGCCGCCCAGTGCGCTACCGGCAAGCACAGCGATCGTCGGCTTATCGAGCTCGGCGATCCTGCGAAAGACGCGGTTCCCATCCCGAATGAATCGCGTGCCCATCGTTTGCGGGTCGATGTCGCCCCATTCGTCGATGTCGGCGCCGCTGCAGAAGAATCGTTGACTGTTCGAAGTGAACTTCAGCACGCGCACTTCGTCATTGCGTTCGACGATCGTGACGCAACGCTCGATGTCGTCCAGCATGCCGGTCGTCAGCGCGTTGTGCCGGGCCGTTCGATTGAGCGTAATCGTCGCAACAGCGCCTTCGATGGTGAAGATGACGTCGGAAACTTGCTGCATGAGAAATACCTCTGGATTCGGGTAGGGGCGTGTGTCGTTCGAAGCTCAGTGAGCGATCGCAGCGTCAAAAAGATGCTCATCGACCAACGGGGCAAACTCCATCCGTGCCAGCACGTCCTTGTGCAGATCGATGCCTTTGGCTAACTCGATCAGGCGAACACCAAGCGGATCGAGCTTGAACACTGCCCGTTCAGTGACGTAGAAAACCTCTTTGCCGTCGAGACGGGCCTGAAGGCCGCTGAACGTTACGTGGCGAACCGTCTTGACCGCCTTTGGAACCGACCCCGGCGATACGATCTCAAGCGAGTCGTCGCTCTTTCTTTCAACGCGCAGGCCCTTTGCTTCGAACGCGCCGCAGAAAACAATTTTCTTGGCACCCTGCGCGATGTCCATGAACCCGCCAGGGCCAACCACGGTGTTTCCCAGTTTCGAAACGTTCACGTTTCCCTGCTCATCGAACTCGCCCATACCGAGGAACGTGATATCGATACCGCCGCCGCTGTAGAAGTCGAACTGATCAACGCTTGGCACGATGGCGTCTGCATTGCGCGCGGTGCCGAACATCGCGCCATCGAGCATGGTGCCCCTGTGAATGCCCTGTTCCACCGAGCCCCAGTAGTCGGAGCCGCGCCCTTGTGCCGCGAGTACTGCGGGGATCGCCCCGGGGAAGCCGAATCCGAAATTCGCTGACTGATTCGTGCCGAGTTCCTGCGCCGCACGCTCGGCTACGATCAGCCGCATGCCGTCGGGCATTTCTGCGTCGGGTGTCACGCCGAGCGATTCACCGCTGAGCGTGGCGTCGTAGTCGCTAATTGCGCACTGTCGCTGGGATGGCGTTTCAACGGTGATATCGACCATGACACCCGGCACCCTCACAAGGCGCGCGGGTACGTGACTGTCGGACTTGCCTTTCACCTGCGCGATGACCTTGCCGCCGCTGTTGTGCGCGGCCAGCGCGACGGCGTAAATGTCGAGGTCCGCGGGTTCACGGCGCGTGGAGAGATTTCCGCGATCGTCGGCGGACGACGCCATGACGATGGCAAAGTCGATCTTGATGGGCTTGAAGCGCAGGTACTCGTCGCCGCCGATCTCGATCAGTTCAACGAGGTCTTCAGTGGTGTTCGCATTGAGCTTACCGCCGCCGAGTCGGGGATCGACAAACGTCCTGAGTCCCACGCGGGTGATAACGCCGGGCCGGCCCGCCCCGATTTCGCGGAAAAGAGTGGCGATCACGCCGCCAGGGAAACTGTATCCCTCGATCTCACCCGACTCCGCCAGTGCCTGCATGGCGGACGACCATACCCAGTGACCACCGACAACGCGCTTGACCATGCCTACGTGCGCGAATCGCCCTAGGCCGCTGCCTTGGCCGTCGCCCACCCCCAATGCGTGAACGACCGTGAGATTGCCGGGGTGGCCCGTCCGAAGGAATCGCGCTTCGAGCGCCGCGAGTATCGCGTCGGGTTCAAGCAGCCCGCCGCCCGAGCCCGTAATCGCGATCGTTGCCCCATCGGGTATCGAAGCGGCCACAGCTTCCGCGCTCATCCACTTGTTCACATCGCCTCCTTATCCTTGGCACCCGGTTCGGTGAGTTCATATAAAACCGAACCAGTTCGTTACTTAGAGTGGATCATGTCACAGGCATTCGAGGCCTTCAAGGCCCGCAAAGCGATAATCGGGTTTACGATAGCGGACACTAAGCCCCTGGATGAGTTGCGATCGGGGAATCGCCAATGTCATCGCAGGCGGTTTGCAGCTACCGTTTAATTTTTGAGTTTGAAGAGGCAAGATGCCAACGACGACAGTCGAGGGACGCAGCGAAGCGCCCGTAGCCGCAAAGCTGCCGCAGCGCGCGAAGCGCACGCGTGACCCGATCCAGACGCAGGCAAAGATTATTGCTGCAGCGAAAGCTGAGTTCGCAAAGGTCGGCCTGGGCGGCGCTCGCATCGAGTCGATCGCCGAGAAGGCGGGCGTGAACAAGCGGATGATCTACGAATATTTCAAGGGGAAGGAGGAGCTATTCCAGACCGTTCTTGAAGAAATGTGGACCGACATCCGGACCGAGGAAAGGAAGCTTGCACTTGACCATCTCCCGCCCGCCGAGGCCATCCGCACCCTGATGACCTTCACGTGGGAGTACTACCTGAAACATCCGGAGTTCATGTCGCTGGTCAACAGCGAGAACCTCCATCGGGCGCGGCACGTGAAGAAATCGAGGAGATTCAGCGAGCTGCACCGGGGCTTTATCGACATGCTCCAACAGATCCTGGATCGGGGCGTGGCGTCCGGCGACTTCCGGCCAGGCGTCGACGCGAGCCAGCTACACCTGACCCTGGCCGCGATCGGGTACTACTACCTGACGAACCGGTTCACCGGCGAAGTTATCTTTGGCTTCGATTTCGTTTCTAAAGAGGCGCTTCAAAAACGCCTTGAATTCAATATCGACACGGTGTTTAGCCTCCTGCGGCCGCGCTAACCGCGGCGACATCGCCTTCCTTCGCTTTCCCCAAAATCCCAATCTCGCAGGGTTTTCCGCTTCGCTAAGGGAAAACCCTTTTTTGACTTTGCTTCGTCTCGGGTATTAAATAACGAACTGGATCGTTACTTAAATTTTTCGCGCAATCGGCGACGGATCGACAGGACGACAGTCACGAAATGCCAGGCAGGAGACAGTCATGGAGCAACGCCGGTCGCGCTCGTCACGGGTGCCCGTCGCGGAATCGGTCGAGCCATTGCGCTCGAGTTAGCAGAGGCCGGGTTCAACATCGCGATCACCGACGTCGAGCCGTCGGAGGAACTCGAAGCCACTCACTCCGATATCCGGCGCAACGGCGTCGAATGCGTGGCGCTTACATCGAACCTCGCGGACATCGCGCAACATGACGCGCTGCTTCAGGCTGTCGAGGACTCGTTGGGCAGCGTCACATGCCTGGTCAATAACGCGGGCGTCTCAGTCATGTCGCGCGGAGATCTGCTCGATGTAACGCCCGAGAGCTACGACCGCTGCCTCACCGTCAACACCCGCGGCACCTTCTTCCTGATGCAGGCGTTCGGCCGCCGCGCCGCGAAAGCGCCTCGGGGCACCGTCAATCGCTCGATCATCACGATTACCTCCTCGAACGCAGTCGCAGCCTCGCCCCAACGCGGCGAGTACTGCGTGTCGAAGGCGGGCCTTTCGATGGCGACCACGTTGTTCTCCCTGAGACTGGCTGAGCTTGATATCGGCGTGTTCGAGGTACAGCCGGGCTTGATCGAAACGGAAATGACCGCGCCGTCCAAAGCGCGCTACGACGCGCTCATGGAAAACGGGCTGACTGCCATCAAGCGGTGGGGTACGGCGAAAGAGGTCGCCGTCGCGGTACGCACGCTCGCAACGGGCGGTCTGCCGTTCAGCGTGGGCCAGGCAATCCGCGTCGACGGCGGTCTCCTTGTTTCTAAATACTGAGTTCGAGAGTCAAGTCATGCAAATCAAACTTCCCACGCTGGACGGCACGCTGGTCGACTACCGTCTGACCGGCACCCCGCTGCAAGTCGTCAAGCCGGCTGCTCAGTTCAACCGCATTGCATACTCGGCGGCGCACGTCGTGGCCGATCCTGTGCGTAGCGGCGAACTCGGCCGGCCTTGCGCGATCGACTGGGAGCGGACCATCGAATATCGCCGTTACCTTCTTGAGCAGGGTCTGGGTATCGCAGAGGCAATGGACACCGCACAACGAGGCATGGGACTGTCCTGGGAGTCGGCGAAAGAACTGATCGTCCGTACCCTGAACGAAACGCGCGACATCCCAGGAGCGCTGATCGCATCCGGTTGCGGAACGGATCATTTGCCCGTTAATGACGTGCGTTCGTGCGACGAGGTGATCAAAGCCTATCTGACGCAGATCGAAAGCGTTCAGCGTGCTGGCGGGCAGATCATTCTGATGGCGAGCCGCGCGCTCGCGCGGGTAGCCAAAGACGCGAGCGACTACGTCCATGTGTATCGGGAAGTGCTGTCGGCTTGCGACAAACCGGTCATTCTTCACTGGCTCGGCGAAGCGTTCGATCCGGAACTGGCCGGCTACTGGGGGCACGCCGACTTCGAAAACGCGGCAAAGGTATGTCTCGAAGTCATTGCTGCAAACGAAGCGAAGGTGGACGGCATCAAGATTTCACTGCTGGACGACACGAAGGAGATCGAATTGCGTCGTCGCCTGCCTGCATCCGTGAAGATGTACACCGGCGACGACTTCAACTATCCCAGGCTCATCGCCGGCGACGACGTCGGCTACTCGCATGCGCTGCTCGGCATTTTCGACGCTATCGCGCCCGCCGCGTCGCAGGCACTGGGCGCGCTGGCCGCAGGCGACATGTCGCGCTACGAACAACTGCTCGCGCCGACGGTGCCGTTGTCGCGACACATCTTCCGCGCCCCTACGCAGTACTACAAGACTGGAGTCGTTCTTCTCGCCTATCTGAACGGATTCCAGCCTCACTTCTTCATGTTGGGCGGACATCACGGCACGAGGCCTCCTGTCTACCTGGCAGAGGTATTCCGTCTGGCCGATCAGGCCGAACTGCTGCGCGACCCTGGCCTCGCCGTTTCCCGGATGCAAGGGCTGATGGCGACGCTCGGCTGCGCTGCTTAACGAGCGCGCACGATTCAGGTTTGCGGGATCGGGCTAACTGGTCGAGAAAGAAAATGGATACTTTGCAGGGAAAGCTGCACCGTTGCGCGATCAACACCGCAACGCTGGGGCATCGGGAGCCGTTGAACTTCACCGTCGATCGCATTGCAAGAGCGGGTTTTGGTGGCATCGCCCCTTGGCGACATGAGGTGGAGGCTGCAGATGTATCGCAGATCGCCCGACAGATCCGCGCGCTTGAACTCAACGTAACGGGTTATTGCCGCTCGACTTATTTCCCCGCGCCGACAGCAGAAGAACGGGCAGCGAACATCGAATCAAACATTCGCGCGATCAATGACGCGGCCGAACTGGGGGCCGAATGCTTCGTCATGGTCGTCGGAGGACTACCGGCGGGCAGTCGCGACCTGTCGGCCGCCCGTGAAATGGTCTCTGATGGAATCGCCGCTTTGATGATCGAAGCGAAGAAGGTCGGCGTACGACTCGCGGTCGAACCTCTTCATCCGATGTATGCAGCAGAGCGTTCGGTGATCAACACGATTGGACAGGCGCTGGACCTGTGCCGGCAACTCGACCCGAAAAATGAGGCGCTTGGCATTGCGGTCGACGTCTACCACTGCTGGTGGGACCCGCAACTCGTAGAGTCAGTTTCTGCGGCAGGGAGCGAGGCACGCATTGCCGCATATCACGTGTCCGACTGGCTGACGCCGACCACGGACATGCTTCTTGATCGAGGAATGATGGGTGACGGCGTGATCGATCTGAAAGAGACGCGGAGCCTGGTCGAAAGCGCCGGGTACGTTGGCATGACGGAAGTGGAGATTTTCTCCAAAGATGTCTGGTGGAAAGCGCCACCGGACGAGGTTCTGAGGTGTTGTGCCGACCGGTTGCAAACCGTCTGCTAAATGTCAGCGCTGCAGCAGGACGACAAATTGCCGATACGGCGGTCGGACATGTTAAAGAACCGGTACCCGACGCGTCGAGTCAACTTCCAATTGAGTCGGAAGCACGGCCTGTTCATCGACGTCCGATTTGAGCATCATAGCCGCCGTCTGCGTCGCGAAGCCTGAGTGGCTGCTGCGGGTCGACAAGAGCCCGTGATGCTTTCCCTCAGCAGCCATTCGTCAGCCCGATATTGGTTGACGGCCATTGAATTAGCGCCGCAGGTCCTTCTCCCCACGCCATCAAGATAACTCTTCATATCTTGATGGTTTCATTACTGTGTCAAGCTGGCATCTGGGAACGCGCCTGAAACGAGATCCTCGCTCCGACTTCGGCCAATTGAGCTTTCGGATGCCGACGCGCGTCATGCTGCGCGCGTCGTAGCACACGGCGGCGCCACACGTCGTTCGAATGAATAGAAGGTCGGTCCGGAGGAGGGAACGCTACGTTCCGATTGTCGCGAACTGTCGGACCGCAACGCAAGCGATGCCACAGGGGATTGACGCTCCGCCGCTGCGATTCTTTGTGGCAATTCATCCGGCAGTCCAAAGAAAGTCTGCTTGCATCGCCGGTCTGCGCCGGTGTTTGCTGCAGTTAAGCTCGTGAGAGCGGCACTGTGAGTTTGTTTCGTTCGACGCCGCAGTTCGTGCGTTCTGGCCCGTGAGTCTGAGAAGGGCGCCTCCGCGCGTCGCTTCAATCGGTATTCGCAGTCTGAATGGTTGCAACCGGATGTCGGCTCCTTCCGATGGCGTGGTTTGGGATGTGCGGTTAAGTAGCCCAACGAGACACCGAGCGCTCGCGGCGTCTCGATACCGGATTGCATCTCGTCGTACACCTCGAACTTCTGCATTTCCATGTAGGCATCGGCACAATCCCGATAGTCACGAAAATAATCGACGAGCGTTGCGAACGCTTCATCCGCTTCGCGTGTCAGCAGCGAAAGCTGGCTCGGACAAATCCATCGTGCAGGACTCGGCGAGTTTGGCCAGTTGTTTTCCTGTGGTCAGTGGGGTCGCCGTCAGTGTGACGTTCTCTCGATCGAACTTTTCCTTGCTGCCTTGAGCTCATCTTCCGTCGGAATCGTGAACGGTTTACTCAGGGCGTCGATGTCCTCAAATTCAAAGGCACGGGCGAGCGCACGGCGCGTATCGAGATTGGCGGGCTCACCTTGTCGGCTCGCTGGACCGTGCGGACATTGAGCCCTGAGATGGCGGCCAATTGCTCTTGTGACCACTGACGCATCTCCCGAAATACCTTGATCAGGAGCGCCAGTTCGTTGGGAGTCAACAGGCGGGCGTGCTGGGACTGTTCGGTAGTGTTCATGCGTGCCTCCATCGGTTGGTTGATGTGGCGAGTATGAGCAGCGAGAGAAAAGGGCAACACGACAGTAACCCGACAGCGAGCCGACAACGGTCACTATACGTCGAACGTCGTCTTTCCCAAAAATTTTGAATTCGTGCGTCCCGGCGTACCGCCGTCGCGCTTGTGGGCTGCATCCTGCGCCTCGTGCCCAGTCGCGGCCCTTTGGGTTCATCCCTGATGCGTACAGCCCGGCTTCCCGACCCGGGTCTGCGCGCTTCGCTTGCGTGGCGTATGCGATCGGTTGTCTGTCCAGCCATCTTTCCTGACTCATCCCCTCGTCTGCTGTAGTGTGATGGTATCGAGGAGCGCGTTCGAAAGAGGCTGACGGTATCAGCGACGGTATCGCGCCTACAAATCGTGAAGAGACGGTGAGTGTCCGCGATTTTCAAACAAAGCGGGCGTTGATCCTCCGGTGCGTTCCGACCACAACCGTCAACTGCCGGGCACGATTTCCGGTATTGCTGACGGTATCGACGTCAGCAGAGCCGGTGGGAATCCCGTCCCCACAAGGGGCCGGCCATTAGGTTGACGATCGAGTGGGAATAAATCAGGATCCTCTGCGGAGGTCTGCAGAGGTCTGCAGTGGTCTGCAGAGGTCCATAAGCGCCTGGATTTCCCCGACGCTTACGGACCTCGGCTTGCGGGCGCTCAAGCCGACTGGCAGTATCTACAAGGTGGCCGACCAAAGTGGCCGACCAAAGTGGCCGACCAACGTGGCCTGTATGTGGCCGTTACGTCGTCTGAGGTAGTTAGTTTCCCGTTCGACTATCGCCTGAATGGGCGTCGCGAGACGTTGGTCATAGGTCGCTACGATCCGCGGCTCCCTGCCTGCGGAACGCGTGATGCCGAGGAACTGACTCTCGGTATGTCATTGAGTCTCGCAGAGGCGAGGCTTGGATGGACCCAGCGCCAGCGCGCGCCATTCCTCTCGATCTGATAGACATTCGGGGGGGAGCCGTCTCGAGGAGCCTGCTCTGGGAAGGAGCGTGCCCGGTGCGCACGAACTCTGCCGCCTGATGCCGCTTGTGCTCCCGGAAAGCAGTGCGTGTGAGCGCCACTACGCGTGAAACCATTCGCGGAAACCGCGCAAACATTCTTCAACGATAGGCGCCGCCCGATCAAGCACGACTTGCTCCTGTGCGCAAACCGCGTCTCGCCAGTTTGCCGCCGCGACGATTGCTTCAGCGAGTTCGGCAGCGTCAAGCATGGCCAGATTGACGCCTGCGCCCATTGGCGGCATTACGTGGGCGGCATCGCCTACGAGCGTCAGTCCCGACTTCGCGGGCCATGTCGTCCCAGCAGGAAGACTGCTACGGCAGGTCCTGGCGGTCGGACCTTTGCTCGGAGCGCTGATACAGCGCGTCGCACCGTGCGACCATACCGTCTAGCGGACGCCTGAAGAGGCGCGGGTCGTCTCAGTGCTGATAGACGAAATGCGCGCGGCAGAGCATGAACCACTGCACCTTCCCATACCGGACGACAAGCGCCTGCTGAAGATGGTCAGCATCGTGCTGAAGGATTTGAGCCGGGAACACTCTCTGGAAGCCCTGTCGTCAATGGCCGGCCTGTCGGCTAGAACTGCTCGGCGCCTGTTTTCCGTATCGCTCGGCATATCGTTGGCCGAGTGGCGACAGCAGGCGTTGCTGCTGCGTGCCGTGTATCTGCTCGCGTAGGGCGAGTGCGTCTCGGCGGTCGCGGACGTCTTGGGCTATGCCCGCCCAAGCAGTTTCATCGCGATGTTCCGCAAGGCTTTTGGCGAGACGCCGGGGAGATATGTCAGGGCTGCGGGGCAGGATGCCTGATATTGACGTTCTGGCGAAAGCGTTTACTTTTGCCGGCTCGGCAAGTAGCGGCTTTGGCCTGTCGGCCCAGGAGTCTGCCGTTCCGCTTCACCTGGCTCGTAGGTGTGACGTTCGTGTGTCGGCTTCGGATCAATTCCCGGTCGCGCGCATACCGAACGTCCGCTATGTCCGTCAGGAACGATCGACTATTGGATTGTCTTCTTCCAGGACCGGAAGAGATCTAGCAGCACTTTCGCGGGCGTCGGCAGGATGCTCTTTCGGTGCCAGACGGCGCCGACGTCCATGGTCGGGATCGGAATGCTCAGGTCACGCCTCATAATCCGGCTCCCTTCGAGCGACCACGGACGATAGACGAGGTCCGAAAGAATCGTGACGCCCAACCCGAGCGCGACCATGCTTCGCACGGCTTCTATCGACTTGCTCTGGATACGCACGTGCGGTGCGAGGCCATATTTTCCCCAATACTTGCGAACAGTTCGGACATGCTCGTCCATGTCGAGTAAAAGGTAGTCCTCCTGCGCAATGTCCTGCAGCGTGACCTGTTGTGCATCTTGCAACGGGTGATCCGGATGGGTCCAAAGCCGGCGCATGGAGCGCAGAATCGTTTCGTATTTCAGCTCGTCCACGTTGGCCGTATTGGACACAAGCATCAGACCGATATCAAGCCGATTGTCGACGAGACGTTGCTCGATATCCTCGCGCGCGTCTTCGATGACCTCGACAGTGAGGTGCTCGAAGCGCTGCGAGACGGTAGCAAGCATTGACGGCATCAGGTAAGCCGAGACGGTTTCCGTGACGCCCACCCGAACGTGCCCCGAAATCTGTTCGGGTTCCTCCTGGGCCGCGACCACGGCGCGCCCGACGGACACATTCGCGTTCTGCACATGCCGAAGAAATCGCTCGCCTGCTCGGGTCAGGCGGACGCCCCTTGCGTGGCGCTGCAGCAGCGGCACGCCCACGGTGTCTTCGAGATTCTTCAGCGCGATCGTCATCGACGACTGCGAAACGGCGCAGAGATTGGCAGACCTGGAGATCTGCCCGGTATCAGCCACCGAGATGAAGTACTCGATCTGGCGAAGCGTAATGTGTGTGGCCACGTTGACGTACTCCGCTAGGTTGTGGCGCCGTGCAAACCGACGGCGCGAAGCGACGACCGAACTGAGGTATTGAAAAATTATATATCGCGAGGCAAGAAATATGAATTAGGCAGGGCAATTTCGGCTGCATAGCATCCCGTCATGAAAGGAAACAGTGGAACGATGATGGAGACGCAGGAGAAGAAAGGGTACTGCACGTTATGCCGGTCAAGATGCGGCACGATCAACACGGTCCGCGGCGACGTGTTGCTGAAGGTTCGTCCCGACAACACGCACCCGACCGGCAACGCGATGTGCATGAAAGGCAAGGCCGCGCCGGAACTCGTACACAGCCCCGACCGGGTGTTGTATCCCATGCGCCGCACTGCCCCAAAAGGGGCGGCCGATCCGCGCTGGAAACGGATCAGCTGGGACGAGGCGCTTGACGAGATCGCGACCACGCTCGCGCACGTCAAGCGGGAAAACGGCGCTGAATCGGTGGTGTTCGGCGTGACCACCCCGAGCGGTACGCCGATGAGCGACAGCATCGACTGGGTGGAGCGATTCGTGTGGTCTTTCGGGAGTCCGAATATCTGCTACGCGACCGAGATCTGCAACTGGCACAAGGATTTCGCGCACGTGTTTACGTTCGGCTGCGGCATGCCAACGGCCGATTACCGGAATTCCGACGTCATCGTGCTTTGGGGTACGAATCCAGCCAACACGTGGCTGGCCCAGGCGGACAGTATCGCAGCGGGTCGGCGCAACGGTGCAAAGCTGATTGTCGTTGACCCGAGACCCACGGCGCTTGCGCGCGATGCGGATGTATGGCTGCGCGTGCAGCCAGGCACGGACGGCGCGCTTGCTATGGGAATTGCCCGGCAAATGATCGCGACGGGAAATATCGACGATACATTTGTCCGCGAGTGGACGAATGGCGCGTTCCTGGTTCGTCGTGATAGCGGACATTTTCTGCGTGAGCGCGACATCGATCCGGAGTCGTCGAACAATCGATATGCGGTCTGGAATGGCGCGCTCAATCGACTCGAACTCGTCGGAGAGGAGGCGAGCACGTCGCCGTCCGATCTTTCGATTTCAGGCTCGTATCAGATTCGCGTATTCGACCTGACGGGCCGGGTGATAGAAGTCACGTGTACGCCCGCTTTCGAGTTGTACCGCGGTGCGCTGTCTGATTACACGCCCGAACACGTGAGCAGAATCACCGGTGTCGACGCCTCGGCGATCGAAATCGTGGCGGCGATGCTCAGCCCACGCCAGCGCATTGCCTATCATGCGTGGTCTGGCGTGGGACAACATACGAACGCGACGCAAACGGAGCGGGCGATCGCTACGCTGTATGCACTGACAGGTGCATTCGATACGCAGGGTTCAAACCGCGAGTTGCTGAAGCAGCCAGCAAATCCCCTCAGTAACTACGCCATGCTGAGTCCTCAGCAGCGAACAAAGGCGCTCGGACTTGACGAGCGACCGCTCGGTCCGCCGTCCCAGGGATGGGTGACCGCGCGCGATGTTTATCGTGCGATTCTCGAGTCCAGGCCTTATCGGGTGCGCGCGCTTGTCGCGTTCGGCACCAACATGGTGATGTCGCAAGCCGACAGCGCATTGGCGCGGGACGCGCTGTGCGCACTCGATTTTCATGTCCATTGCGACCTGTTCGAAACGCCATCCGCCCGCTATGCGGATATCCTCCTTCCGGTCAATACGCCCTGGGAACGGGAAGGACTGCGTCTCGGCTTCGAGATCAATGAGCGGGCCGTCGAATTGGTCCAGTTGCGGCAGCGGATGGTGACGCCCCGCGGGGAGAGCCGGGCAGACTACAACATCGTGCTGGATCTGGCGGTCAGGCTCGGGATGGGGGATCAATTCTTCGGTGGCGACGTCGAAAAAGGATGGAACCATGTTCTCGAACCATTGGGTCTCGACGTCGCGACGCTGCGTTCGCATCCCGAGGGCATTTACCGGCCGCTCGAGCAGCAGGAAAAGCAATACGCTTGCGCCACGCCGAATGGCCCGCGAGGCTTTGCGACCGAAACGCGATGCGTCGAGTTCTATTCGGAGAAGCTGCATCGGTACGGTTATCCGGCCGTACCTCACTATGTACCGCCGAGCCGCGGAGAAGTAGCACGCGCAGCTGAGCGTCGACGCTTTCCCTATACGCTCACTTCCTTCAAAAACGGCTACTACTGCCACAGCCAGCATCGTAGCCTGCCAAGCCTTCGTCGCCGTGCCCCTTATCCCGTTGCGGAACTGAGCGCCGATCTGGCGGCCGTGAAGGGCATTGTCGACGGCGACTGGATACGCGTCGCCAGTACAAACGGCACCGCGCGATTCCGTGCGCGAGTGGTCCCCGAACTCGCGCCGGATGTCGTAGTCGCGGAGTATGGCTGGTGGCAGGCATGCGACGAAATCGGCATGGAATCGTCGACGGCACTGGGAAGCGCAAACAGTAACTACAACAGCATCGTGTCCGGCGCCATCGTCGATCCGCTGAGCGGTTCGTCGCCGCTTCGTGCCGTGCCATGCGACGTCACGCTCGACGCGTCGGTCGATCCCGCGCGACGGGCATGGCAAGGATTCCGGGACTTTGTCGTGTCGGCCGTACATGGAGAAGCCGAAGGCGTTCGCACGGTTACGTTCAGCGCAGCCGACGGTGGACCGCTCCCCGACTATCTGCCCGGACAGCATGTGACGATCCATATTCCGGAGCTGTGCGAAGGAGGAACGACGCGTGCCTATTCGCTCACTGGCCATGCGATTGAAAGCGATCGGCGGACATACTCGATCTCCGTGCGCCATCAGCGAGGCCGAAGTGCCGATGGTGAGCAGTTCGAGGGCGTCATGTCCTCGCATATTCATCGCGAGTTGGCAGTTGGACACAGGGTCTTGCTTCAAGCCCCCAGCGGCACCTTCGTCGTACCGCCGGCTTCGAAGCGACCGGTCGTCATATTCGCGGGTGGGATTGGAATAACGCCCTTCATTTCGTGGCTGGAAACGATCGGGGAGCTGGGCACACAAGCGCCTGAATCGCAGCTGTTTTACGCGAATCTCAATAGCTCGACTCATGCGTTCCGGAAACGAATTGCGCAATTGCAGCGTGCGTTGCCAACGCTCAAGGTCGTGAATTGCTATAACCAGCCGCGCGACGAAGTACTCGGACGCGACTTCGAGATGCAGGGCTACCTCACTGCGGAGGTCGTGGACGACGCATTGATACAGCACCGCGCGCGATTTTATTTATGCGGCCCGGAGCCGATGATGAACGCCATCACGGCGGGCCTCGTCGAGCGCGGCGTACCGCCGTTCGATATCTTCAGCGAGGCCTTTCGGTCTCCGTCAAAGCCGGCCCTCGATCCATCACAGCGCTTCGCCGTCGAATTCCGGCGGTCGCAGATCAGTGCTGAATGGGCACCCGAACGGGGAAGCCTGCTCAGCTTCGGCGAGAGCCTCGGCATCAGCATGCCGAGCGGCTGCCGGGTCGGGCAATGCGAGAGCTGTGCCGTCAAGGTCTTGGCGGGCAAGGTGTCGCATATGACGGGGCATGGGCCGGATGAAGCCGATATGTGCCTCGCCTGCCAGGCGATCCCGGCCACTGATATTTCCATTGAAGCGTGAATGACCCACGAGGAGCCCAATCGAGCATGAAATTTTTCGACACGCCAGCGACACGCGAAGCGCTGGACTTCGCCACGCTGATTCCGTCGCTGAAGAAGGCGTTCGTCAAGGGGTGTGAGGTTCCACTCCGGCACTCGCACACGATCAATAGCGGCGACGGCAATAGCGGCACCGTATTGATCATGCCGGCGTGGGAGGCGGACCGATATCTCGGCATCAAGACCGTGAACATTTTCCCCGGTAACCAGGGCCGCGGAATGCCCGGCTTGCACTCGACTTACGTGCTGTACGACGCCAGCACGGGTGAGCCACTCGCGCAGATGGACGGCAATGAAATCACCTCACGCCGGACCGCCGCCGCCTCGGCACTCGCTGCAACCTTTCTGGCGCGCGACGACTCCTCGCACATGGTGCTGTTGGGCGCCGGACGCGTGGCAAGCCTGGTGCCGTCAGCGTATCGAAGCCAGCTCCCAATCACGCATGTCGAGGTCTGGGACATCTATCCGGAATCGGCCGCGCGACTCGTGCAGCAACTGCGAGGCGAAGGTTTCAATGCGGCCGTTGTCGCCAGTCTGCCGGACAGCGTGGCGCGCGCGGATGTCGTGAGCTGCGCGACGCTCGCCACCGAGTCGATCGTACGCGGCTCGTGGTTGAAAGCGGGAACGCATCTCGATCTTATCGGAAGCTTCACGCCGCAGATGCGCGAGGCTGACGACGATTGTTTCCGCCACGCACGCGTGTTTGTCGATACGGACGAGGCACCGCGGAAGTCCGGCGACCTGATTGGGCCGTTGTCGCGCAACGTGATTTCGCCGGCGGACCTGAACGGTACGCTCGCCGCCCTGTGCCGGGGCGACGTCGGTGGGCGATTCGACGGCAGCGAGCGCACGGTATTCAAAGCGGTGGGGACCGCACTCGAAGACCTGGCTGCGGCAGTGCAGGTTTATGAACAGCATGTTTAATCACTCGAAGCGTCGGAGACCATGATGAAGGAATTGAACCGTCAGCAAGACCTGGCAGCCTCGACAGCCGACGATGCAGTCGGACTCGAGCGTATGGCCGCAGCAGTGACCCGTTGGTCGGAAAAGTGGTTTCCCGACGCATACATATTCGCGGCGATCGCGGTTGTCGTCGTCGCGGCCGGCGCGCTGGCGACGGGCGCGCCTGCACAACGTGTGGGCATTGCCTT
The DNA here is from genome assembly GCF_000172415.1 of Paraburkholderia graminis C4D1M. GTDB lineage: Bacteria > Pseudomonadota > Gammaproteobacteria > Burkholderiales > Burkholderiaceae > Paraburkholderia > Paraburkholderia graminis. The sequence goes on along the minus strand of NZ_ABLD01000015.1, from coordinate 12,956 downwards.
CGGAGATGGATTCTGGAGCCTGATTCCCTTTACGATGCAGATGGCGATCGTGGCCATTTCAGGCTACGTGGTCGCGGTATCTCCGCCTGCCGCCAAATTGATCGCATGGCTTGCCCGCTTGCCGTCGAACGGCAAGTCTGCGGTGGCATTCGTCGCGCTGGTCAGCATTTCGGCGTCGCTTTTCAACTGGGCGATCAGCCTGATCTTCAGCGGCCTGCTGGTTCGTGCGCTCGCTCGTCGCACCGGGCTCCGTATGGACTATCGAGCGGCGGGTGCCGCCGCCTATCTCGGCATGGGCGCGACCTGGGCGCTGGGATTGAGTTCGTCGGCATCGCAATTGCAGGCGAATCCGGACAGTTTGCCGAAAGCGCTGCTGGCGATCACCGGTGTCATTCCGTTCTCCGAAACGATTTTTCTTCCCCAGTCGTTGCTGATAGTCGCCGCTCTGACCGTCGTATCGCTTTTGATCGCGTATCTCTCTGCGCCGGGCACCGAACGCGCCAAAACCGCGCAGCATCTGGGCATCTCGCTGAACGAGGCGGAACTCGAAGTAGCAGCGCCTTCACGCCCCGGCGACTGGCTCGAGTACAGCCCGTTGATCACAATCCTGATCGTCGCACTCGGCTCTGTTTGGGCATGGCACGAATTCACCGCGAAAAATCCGGTGCTGGCGATCTCGAATCTCAATACCTACAACTTCGTGTTCCTGTTGGCCGGGATGCTGTTGAACTGGCGCCCCCGCCGCTTCCTGAACGCCGTGGCGAAATCGGTGCCGTCCGTGGCTGGCGTGTTGATCCAGTTTCCTCTCTACGGAGGCATTGCGTACATGCTGACGAAAGCCTCCGCGCCGTCGGGACTACCGTTGGCCGATCATCTTTCGCATTTCTTCGTTGCAGTGTCGTCGCATGCGTCGTTTCCGGCGCTGATGGGCATCTACTCTGCCGTCCTTGGATTCTTCGTGCCGTCAGGTGGCGGGAAATGGATCAATGAGGCACCGTACGTGATCGCGGCAGCCAGGGAACTGCAGGTTCATCTGGGCTGGGCGGTAACCGTCTACAACGCGGCGGAGGCGTTGCCGAATTTGATCAACCCTTTCTGGATGCTGCCGTTGCTAGGCGTGCTGGGATTGCGGGCTCGTGACGTGGTGGGCTTCACGTTTACCCAGTTCATCGTGCATCTTCCGCTCGTGATCTTCATGCTGTGGATTCTTGCGGGGACGCTGACCTTCCATCCCCCCGTCATGCCCTGATCCGTCTGTGGCGCCAGCCCGGTGCAGCAGGTTGTCAGTCTGGTCTGCTCGTCTCAATGCGCCGCCGCAGCAGCCGCGCCCGCATCGCCACCGGCTCTTTCCGGCTTCGTGATCCAGATCAGCGCAATCAGCGCGACGAAGATGCCGGCCGAAACGAAGAACAGGTCGTTCACGCCCAATTGCGCGGCCTGTTGCGTCGCCATCGAATTGAAGAGCCCATACGCTTGCGGTTGACTGAAACCGGCCGCGCCCATTTGCCGGATCGACTGATCGAAGACCGGGTTGTAGGCGTTGGCGCGCTCGGTCAACTGCGCATGATGCATGATCGAGCGATGGTCCCACGCCGTCTGAAAGATCGACGTGCCGATGCCGCCGCACATGATCCGCACGAAGTTCGACAAGCCCGAGGCCGCCGGAATCCGGTTGCCCGGCAAGCCCGACAGCGTGATCGACACGAGCGGAATGAAGAACCCGGCCATGCCGATGCCCTGAATCAGCGTGGGCAGCAAGAGCGAGTACGTATCGACGCCGGTCGTGTAGCGCGAGCGCATCCAGAAGCACAGCGCGAACACGAGGAACGACAGGGTCGCGATGTAGCGCGGATCGGTGCGTGGCAATACCTTGCCCGTGATCGGCGACAGCAGCACGGCAAACAGTCCGACGGGCGCCATCACGAGACCGGCGTCGGTCGCCGTGTAGCCGATGTCGGTTTGCAGCCACAGCGGCAATAGCACGAGATTGCCGAAGTAAAGGCCGTAGCCGATCGACAGCGCGACCGTGCCGCCCGTGAAGTTGCGTTTGCTGAAGAGTGAGAGGTCGACCACCGGATGCTCGGCCGTCAATTCCCACACGATAAAAAACGCGAGCGCGATCACGGCGACGAGCGCCAGCACGACGATCGTGGTCGACGAAAACCAGTCGAGGTCCTTGCCCTTGTCGAGCATGACCTGCAACGAGCCGACCCACAAGATCAGCAGGCCGAGGCCGACACCGTCGATCGGCGCCTTTTTCACGACGGAATCGCGGTTGCGGAAGATCATCCACGTCGCCGCGGCGGCGACGGCGCCGACGGGAATGTTGACGTAGAAAATCCACGGCCACGAAATGTTGTCCGAGATCCAGCCGCCGAGAATCGGGCCGGCGACCGGCGCGATCAACGTGGTCATCGCCCACATCGACAGCGCCATCGGCGCCTTCGCGCGCGGATAGCTCGCGAGCAGCAGCGTTTGCGACAGCGGAATCATCGGGCCGGCCACCGCGCCTTGCAGCACGCGCGAGGCGAGCAGGAAGGGCAGCGTCGGCGCGAGGCCGCACATCCATGACGAGATCACGAACAGCACGATCGACGCCATGAAAAGCCGCACTTGCCCGATGCGGTCGGTGAGCCAGCCGGTCAGCGGCACGGAGATCGCGTTGGCGACCGCGAACGACGTGATCACCCACGTGCCCTGATCGGCCGACACGCCGAGGTCGCCGGAAATGGACGGGATGGAGACGTTCGCGATCGACGTGTCGAGCACGTTCATGAAAACGGCGAGCGACACCGCGATGGTGCCGATCACCAGTTGCGCCCCCTCGAGCGGCGGATGAGGGGCTTGCGCCTGAGCCTGAGCCATTCAAAAAGCCTTGTAGGAGTCGCCGCGCGGCTTACATCAGTTTTGCGGCCGCAGCCGCGGGCTTGCCGGTTCCCGACTGCACGGCTTTCTGCGCGCCAGCGTTCGGACCTGCATTTTCCGCGATGATGCGGGCGATTTCGGCGTCGGCTTCGTCGCCGTATTTCGCGAACACGTTCGTCTGATAGACGGTGTTTTGCGCGTTGCCGAGCTGGCCGCCGTTCTCGTCCTTGATGCTGACGTCGGCTTGCATCGACAGGCCGATACGCAGCGGATGCTTTTCAAGCTCCTGCGGATCGAGCGCGATACGCACCGGCAGGCGCTGCACCACCTTGATCCAGTTGCCCGTCGCGTTCTGCGCGGGCAGCAGCGAAAACGCCGAACCCGTGCCCGCCGAGAAGCCGACCACCTTGCCGTGATAGACGACCGACGAACCGTACACGTCGGCGGTCAGTTCGACCGGCTGGCCGATGCGCATGTGCTTGAGCTGCACTTCCTTGAAGTTGGCGTCGACCCAGACGGCGCCGAGCGGCACGATCGCCATGAGCGGCGTGCCCGGCGAGACGCGCTGTCCGACCTGCACCGAGCGTTTCGCGACATAGCCGGTGACCGGTGCCGGCAGCGTGTTGCGCGCATTGTTCAGATACGCGTCGCGGACCTTCGCGGCAGAAGCCTGCACGTTCGGGTGATTCGCGATCGTCGTGTTCGCGGTCAGCGCGCGGTTCGACGCGAGTTGTTGCTGGGCGGCCTCGACGGCGGCCTGGGCGCTCTTCACGGCGTCGCGTGCGTGGGAAATTTCTTCCTGCGACACCGCGCCGGTTTGAGCCACGGTCATGCGGCGCTTCAGGTCGTCCTGAGCACGCGACAGGTCGGACTGGCGCTGGGCGACCTGAGCCTGGTACTGGTTGTCGTCGGCGAAGAGGCCGCGCACCTGGCGCACAGTCTGCGCGAGATTCGCTTCGGCCTGTTCGAGCGCGACGCGGGCGTCGGCCGGATCGAGCACGACGAGCGGGTCGCCGGCCTTGACCGTTTGCGTGTCGTCGGCGTTGACCGCGACGACCGTGCCGGTGACCTGCGGCGTGATCTGCACGACGTTGCCGTTCACGTAGGCGTCGTCGGTGTCTTCGTGAAAGCGCGCCACGAGGAAGTAGTACAGGCCGTAGGCGATGGCGGCGATCAGGATCACGATGACGAGCAGCGTCATCATGCGCTTGCGTTTGCCGTTGTTCGCGGATTGCGCCGGCTTGTTCGGCTGTGCCGGCTGGTTGTTAGCCGCGGGCTGCTGGGGGGTGCTCATTGATGTGCTCCGGGTTCTCTCTAACGTCGTCGTTTATTCGGATGTTCGTGTGTGGTCTGTTGCTGTCGATCCGTTGCGGTCCGCGCTGTTACTTCGCTGCCGCAGCCGTGGTCGTGGCGGTGGCCGCGGTGCCGCTGGCGCTTGCCGCGGCGGCCGGCGCGGCTGCTTGCTGGGGTCCGTCGCCAGGCACCACGAGGCCGGTTTGCGTCGCGTCGAAACCGCCGCCGAGCGCCTTGACGAGACCGATCTGCAGATCGCGGCGGCGCATCTTCAACGTGGTCACGGTCTGTTCGGCGGCGAGGCGGTTCTGGTCCGCGGTCAGCACCTGCAATTGCGGCGACAACCCCGCCTTGTAGCGGATCACGGCGAGCTGATACGCCTTCGTGGATGCGTCGAGCGCGCGCTGTGCGTCGCCCGATTGCTGGTCGATCGAGCGGATCGACGAGACTTGCGTGGCCACATCCGACAAAGCATTGATCAGCGTCTGGTTGTAATTCGCGACGTCCAGGTCGAAGTCGGCGTAACGGCCCTTCAATTGCGAGCGCAGCGCGCCGGCGTCGAAGATCGGCAGATGAACCGCCGGGCCGAACTGTATCTGCCGGCTGCCGGCCTTCAGGAAGCGGCCCCATCCGAACGCGTCGAAGCCGAAAGCGGCGGCGAGATTCACATCGGGGAAAAACTCGGCCTTCGCTTCCTTCACGTCGTGCATCGCCGCCTCGACCTGCCAGCGTGCGGCGACGATGTCCGCGCGGCGCGCGACCAGATCGGCCGGCAGATTGTCGGGCAGGGTCACCGCATTGCCGGCGCCGAGCACAGGTTGCGCGATCTGCAGGCCGCGGTCGGGCCCCTTGCCGAGCAGCGCGCCCAACTGATAGCGCACCACGGTGATCTGGCCGTCGAGGTCCGTCAGGTTCGACTGGCTCGTCGCGATATTGCCGGTCGCGGTCTGGCGTTCGACGTTCGTGTCGAGGCCCGCGGCGACGCGGCCATTCGTGATCCGGCCGATTTCCTGGCGGTTCTCGATCTCGCGCGCGGCGATGTCGCGCAACGCGTAGAGCTGCGCAAGCTGGTTATAGGTGCTCGCCACGGAGGCCGCGAGCGTCACGCGCGCCTGCTGCATGTCCGCCTGGGCCGCCTTTTCCTGCGACACCGCCTGGCCGAGCCGCTGACGGTTCTTGCCCCACAGGTCGAGATCCCACGAGGCGCTCGCCAGCACGTTGTTTTCGCTATACCAGGTGCCGCCGTACGGAGGCGGGTAGAGCGCGTTGCCGGAGAAGAGTTCGCGCGTCCACGAATAGCTGCCGTTGACCTTCGGATAGAGCGCCGAGCGCGAACTTTCGATATACGACGACGCCTTCGCGAGACGCGCCTGCGCCTGCGCGATCGACGGATTGCCTTCCAGCGCTTCGTCAATCAGCTTCGGCAACTGGGGATCGCCAAACTGGTTCGCCCACTCGAGCGACGGCCACTGGCCGCCCTGGCCCGTCAGACTCTGCGTGGACTCGTACTGCTCCGGCGACGAGATCTGCTTGTCGCTTTTGACACCGAAGTAGTTCGCGCACCCCGCGAGGGCGAGCGCTGCCACCGCGGCGGCGACAGCGGCCCGGCGCGGAAACGCGGGCGCGGACAGGGAAAGGGATTTCATCGCTCGACTCTTTGAGTGGAATGTAATGATGGACGCTGCAAGTAATTTTTAAGTCTTGTTGCCGGAGCTGCTTGCCGCATCGCGAGCAAATGCCGTGCATTCGCCGGAATTAATCAGGGCTCGCCGCAGCATGCTCTTTAAGAAGCCCACTTCTTCCGGGGTGAAACCGGAGAGCAGACTATCCAGCACGCTGGTGAAAATCTTCGGCATCTTCGCCGCGATTGCGTGGCCTTCCGGCGTCAGCGCGAGCCGCACGGCGCGCCGGTCTTCGCTGCTGCGCACCCGCGTCAGCAGGCCGCGTTTTTCCAGCCGGTCGATCAGCCGCGTGACGGCGCTTGCGTCGATGCCGTATTCGCGGGCCAGTTCGGCCGCCAGCACGCATTTGCCGCTCGCCACCATGAACAGGATGCTGCCCTGCTGGCTGGTGATGCCCAGTTCGGCCATGCTGCGCTGGGTGACCATGTTCGACATGGTCGACTTCACTCGCGCGAGCAGGTAGCCGACGCTTTCGCCGAGCTGATACTCGCTGATCTCCGGCGCGGGTGTTGAGGACGGCTCCGTCATGATTCTCGTGCGAATGCAATGGTTGACTATGCACGATTATAGGAGCCGGATGATTGACGCGGCAAGGGTTATTACAGCTTAGGCAAGGAATTTTCCGCACTCAAGAAGGAATCGGCGCGTTTTTGCGTAGGCGCAAATGAGGTGGTCTGTCAGTGTTGCGGGCTGCAAATGGCACGCCGCGGCGTCCGCTATTGGTGAATACCAGAAAGCGTCACCATCGCGTGCTATAATGTTGGGTTCCCAAAAGTGCGCTTTGGGCTTGTCGTAATTTTGTCCTCGTATTGCTCTGATAGAAGGGTAAGCGGCAGGGGTAAGCGGCATGAGCAAGCGGCGCACTCAACTGTCTCCAGGTTCCTATGACCCGCGCCCTACGCAACATCGCCATCATTGCCCACGTCGACCACGGCAAGACCACGCTCGTCGACCAGCTCCTCCGTCAGACCGCCACGTTCCGCGACAACCAGCAGGTTGCCGAACGCGTGATGGACTCGAACGACATCGAAAAAGAACGTGGCATCACGATTCTTTCCAAGAACTGCGCCGTCGAATACGAAGGCACGCACATCAACATCGTCGACACGCCGGGACACGCCGACTTCGGCGGTGAAGTGGAGCGCGTGCTGTCGATGGTCGACTCCGTGCTGCTGCTCGTCGACGCCGTCGAAAGGCTCGATGCCGCAACGCGCTTCGTGACCAAAAAGGCGCTGGCGCTCGGCCTGAAGCCGATCGTCGTGATCAACAAGGTTGACCGTCCGGGCGCGCGTATCGACTGGGTGATCAACCAGACGTTCGACCTGTTCGACAAGCTCGGCGCGACCGACGAGCAGCTCGATTTCCCGATCGTCTACGCGTCGGGCCTGAACGGCTATGCCGGCCTCACGCCGGACGTGCGCGAAGGCGACATGCGCCCGCTGTTCGAAGCCGTGCTCAAGCACGTGCCGGTGCGCGCAGCCGACCCGGAAGGCCCGCTGCAATTGCAGATCACGTCGCTCGACTACTCGTCGTACGTCGGCCGTATCGGCGTGGGCCGCATCACGCGTGGCCGCATCAAGCCGGGCATGGCCGTCGCCGTGCGTTCGGGTCCGGACGGCGCGATTCTGAACCGCAAGATCAACCAGGTGCTGTCGTTCAAGGGCCTCGAGCGCGTGCAGGTCGAGTCGGCGGAAGCGGGCGACATCGTGCTGATCAACGGTATCGAGGAAATCGGCATCGGCGTGACCATCTGCTCGCCGGAACAGCCGGAAGCGCTGCCCATGATCACCGTCGACGAACCGACGCTGACCATGAACTTCCTCGTCAATTCGTCGCCGCTGGCTGGCCGTGAAGGAAAGTTCGTCACGAGCCGTCAGATTCGCGACCGCCTGATGAAGGAACTGAACCACAACGTCGCGCTGCGCGTGAAAGAAACCGGCGACGAAACCACGTTCGAAGTGGCGGGCCGCGGCGAGCTGCACCTGACCATTCTCGTGGAAAACATGCGTCGCGAAGGCTATGAGCTGGCCGTGTCGCGTCCGCGCGTGGTGATGCAGGAAATCGACGGCGTGAAGCACGAGCCGTACGAAAACCTGACCGTCGACATGGAAGACGCGCACCAGGGCGGCGTGATGGAAGAGTTGGGCCGCCGCAAGGGCGAAATGCTCGACATGGCGTCGGACGGCCGTGGCCGCACGCGTCTCGAGTATCGTATTTCGGCGCGTGGCCTGATCGGCTTCCAGTCGGAATTCCTGACGCTCACGCGCGGCACGGGCCTGATGAGCCACACGTTCGACTCGTATCAGCCGGTCAAGGAAGGCGCGGTCGGCGAGCGCCGCAACGGCGTGCTGATTTCGCAGGACGACGGCGCCGCAGTCGCTTACGCGCTGTGGAAGCTGCAGGACCGCGGCCGTATGTTCGTGTCGCCGGGCGAGCCGCTGTATGAAGGCATGATCATTGGCATTCATAGCCGTGACAACGACCTGGTCGTGAACCCGATCAAGGGCAAGCAGCTCACCAACGTGCGTTCGTCGGGTACGGACGAAGCCGTGCGCCTCGTGCCGCCGATTCAGATGTCGCTGGAATACGCAGTCGAGTTTATCGACGACGACGAACTGGTCGAGGTCACGCCGCAATCCATCCGTCTGCGCAAGCGCTACCTGAAGGAACACGAGCGCCGCAGCGCAAGCCGTAAGGGCGCGGTGGACTAAGAGCAGCGCGCGCCGGTTACGGCGCCTTTGCTCTGACTGCTGTTCAAAAGCCACCCGAAGCCTTCTTCGGGTGGCTTTTTGTTTTTGCCGCGCCGATAGCGTTATCAGCACTTACCGCCGGTTCGCACTTCGTTTATGCGCGTTTGTCTCCGTTAATCGCAGAAGACTGTTGCGTGCCGCGAAAATCGCCGCGAAGGCCCGTCGTTGCGGGCCCGGGCGGCAATCCGTCTGCTATCTGGACTATCGGTTCTGTGATATGCTCCCCGGGTGCAAGTTTTAGGTCCTTCCAAGCAAGACTTGATTCGCGCAATCCGCTAAACGGTCAGGCCGTGTCGCGGAAGGTTCTGTAACCCGCTATTTCTCGAGAAACTCGAAGAAAGGTGAGCGTAAAAATGATGAAGCAATTCCAGTCGAACTCTTATCTGTTCGGCGGCAATGCTCCGTACGTAGAAGAAATGTACGAAGCATATCTCGACAATCCGGCGTCAGTGCCCGAGAACTGGCGCAGCTATTTCGACGCGTTGCAGAATGTTCCTGCATCGGACGGCAGCAATGCCAACGACGTGGCCCACGGCCCGATCGTCGAATCGTTTGCGCAACGGGCCAAGGCCAATGCCTTCATCCCGCGCACCGCACCCGGCGGCGAAGACCTCGCTACCGCGCGAAAGCAAGTCTATGTGCAGTCCCTCATCGGCGCATATCGCTTCCTCGGCTCGCAATGGGCCAATCTCGATCCCCTGAAGCGCCGCGAACGTCCCGCAATCCCCGAACTCGAACCCGCGTTCTACGACTTCACCGAAGCCGACATGGACCAGGAGTTCAGCGCCACGAATCTGTATTTCGGATTCGAGCGCGCGTCGCTGCGTGAGATCGTCAAGGCACTGCGCGACACGTATTGCGGCACGATCGGCGCCGAGTACATGTACATCAGCGATCCGGAACAGAAGCGCTGGTGGAAGGAAAAGCTGGAGTCGATCCGCTCCACGCCGAACTTCTCGAACGAGAAGAAGAAGCACATCCTGAATCGCCTGACGGCCGCTGAAGGCCTCGAGCGCTTCCTGCACACCAAATACGTCGGCCAGAAGCGCTTTTCGCTGGAAGGCGGCGAGAGCTTCATCGCGTCGATGGACGAAGTCGTGCGTCACGGCGGTGCTCGCGGCGTGCAGGAAATCGTCATCGGCATGGCTCACCGTGGCCGTCTGAACGTGCTGGTCAATACGCTCGGCAAGATGCCGGCTGACCTGTTCGCCGAATTCGAAGGCAAGCACGTCGACGACCTGCCGGCCGGCGACGTGAAGTACCACAAGGGTTTCTCGTCGGACGTCTCGACCGAAGGCGGTCCGGTTCACCTGTCGCTCGCGTTCAACCCGTCGCACCTCGAAATCGTCAACCCGGTGGTCGAAGGTTCGGCGAAGGCGCGTATGGACCGTCGCGGCGACGACAGCGGCCTGCAAGTGCTGCCGGTGCAGATCCACGGCGACGCGGCTTTTGCCGGCCAGGGCGTCGTGATGGAAACGCTGAACCTCGCGCAAACGCGCGGTTACGGCACGCACGGCACGCTGCACATCGTCATCAACAACCAGATCGGTTTCACGACGTCGGACCCGCGCGATTCGCGCTCCACGTTGTACTGCTCGGACGTCGTCAAGATGATCGAGGCGCCGGTGCTGCACGTGAACGGCGACGATCCGGAAGCGGTCGTTCTGGCCACGCAACTGGCTATCGACTTCCGCATGCAGTTCCACAAGGATGTCGTGGTCGACATCGTGTGCTTCCGCAAGCTGGGTCACAACGAGCAGGACACGCCGGCTGTCACGCAGCCGCTGATGTACAAGACCATCGCCAAGCATCCGGGCACCCGCGCGCTGTACGCGGAAAAGCTCGTGCAGCAAGGCGTGATCACGGCAGAAGAAGGCGAGGAATTCGTCAAGGCGTACCGCAAGGCGATGGACGAAGGCCATCACACGGTTGATCCGGTGCTCTCGAACTACAAGAGCAAGTACGCGGTCGACTGGGTGCCGTTCCTGAACCGCAAGTGGACCGACGCAGCCGACACGGCCGTGCCGCTCGCGGAACTGAAGCGCCTCGCCGAGCGCATCACCACGATTCCGGAAAACTTCAAGGTTCACCCGCTGGTCGAGCGCGTCATCAACGACCGTCGCGCGATGGGCCGTGGCGAAGCGAAGCTCGACTGGGGCATGGGCGAGCATCTCGCGTTCGCGTCGCTGGTCGCATCGGGCTACGCTGTGCGTCTGACGGGTCAGGATTCGGGCCGCGGCACGTTCACGCACCGTCACGCGGTGCTGCACGACCAGAACCGCGAGCGCTGGAACGACGGCACGTACGTGCCGCTGCAAAACATCGCCGAAGGTCAGGCGAAGTTCACGGTAATCGACTCGGTGCTGTCGGAAGAAGCGGTGCTCGGCTTCGAATACGGTTACTCGACCGCTGAACCGAACACGTTCGTCGCGTGGGAAGCGCAGTTCGGCGACTTCGTGAACGGCGCGCAAGTCGTGATCGACCAGTTCATCTCGTCGGGCGAAGTAAAGTGGGGCCGCGTGTCGGGTCTCACCATGCTGCTGCCGCACGGCTACGAAGGCCAGGGTCCGGAGCACTCGTCGGCGCGTATCGAGCGTTTCCTGCAACTGTGCGCAGACCACAACATGCAGGTCGTTCAGCCGACCACGCCGGCGCAGATTTTCCACCTGCTGCGCCGTCAGATGATCCGCCTGTTCCGCAAGCCGCTGATCGTCGCCACGCCGAAATCGCTGCTGCGTCACAAGGAAGCGGTGTCGGACCTGTCGGAACTCGCGAAGGGTTCGTTCCAGCCGGTTATCGGCGAAGTGGACGACACCATCGACGCGAAGAAGGTCAAGCGCGTGCTGGCGTGCTCGGGCCGCGTGTACTACGACCTCGTCGCGCATCGCCGCGAAGCGAAGGCGAACGACGTCGCGATCATCCGTATCGAACAGCTCTATCCGTTCGCGCACAAGCAGTTCGAAACGGAAATGAAGAAGTACGACAACGCGACGGAAGTGGTGTGGGTCCAGGACGAGCCGCAGAATCAGGGCCCGTGGTTCTACATCGAGCATCACCTGAAGGAAGGCATGAAGGAAGGACAGAAGCTGGCATACAGCGGCCGTCCGGCTTCGGCTTCGCCGGCAGTGGGCTACTACGCGAAGCACTACGAGCAGCAGAAGGCGCTGGTCGAAGGCGCTTTCGGCCGCCTCAAGAGCGCGTCGATCGCTAAATAAAGAGAACAGACGAACCGGGAAAGCGCAGCGCGCTTTCCCGTGCCGCGTTCTGCAACCCATCAAGGTTGAAGCGCGGCACGCAGGGTTCGCAGGCGGTCGTCGTTCACCGCGCCGTCACCCGATACGTATTCAGGATATTCATAATGGCTATTGTTGAAGTCAAGGTTCCCCAGCTGTCCGAGTCGGTCTCGGAAGCCACCATGCTGCAGTGGAAGAAGAAGCCCGGCGAGGCTGTGGCGCAAGACGAAATTCTCATCGAAATCGAGACCGACAAGGTCGTGCTCGAAGTGCCGGCACCCTCGGCCGGCGTGCTCGCGCAAGTCATCGCGAACGACGGCGACACCGTCACGGCCGATCAGGTCATCGCCAAGATCGACACCGAAGGCAAGGCTGGCGCCGCTGCCGTCGAAGCCGAAGTGAAGCCGGCTCCCGAAGCGTCGCCGGCTCCGGCTCCTGCTGCCGCACCGGCCGCGCAAGCCGCATCCGCAACGGGTGCGAACACCGCTGCTTCGCCGGCTGCCGGCAAGCTGATGGCGGAGAAGGGCCTGTCGTCGGGCGACGTCGCCGGCACGGGCCGCGACGGCCGCATCACCAAGGGCGACGTGCTGACGGCAGGCGCACCCGCCGCCAAGGCCGCTGCACCGGCACCGGCTGCCGCACCGAAGGCCGCCAAGCCGTCGCTGCCGGACGTGAAGGCGCCGGCATCGGCTGATCAATGGCTGAAGGACCGCCCGGAACAACGCGTGCCGATGTCGCGTCTGCGCGCGCGTATCGCCGAGCGTCTGCTCGAGTCGCAGCAAACCAACGCCATTCTGACCACGTTCAACGAAGTGAACATGGCGCCGGTCATGGATCTGCGCAACAAGTACAAGGACAAGTTCGAGAAGGAACATGGCGTGAAGCTCGGCTTCATGTCGTTCTTCGTGAAGGCGGCTGTTCACGCGCTGAAGAAGTTCCCGCTGGTGAACGCGTCCATCGACGGTAACGACATCGTCTATCACGGCTACTTCGACATCGGTATCGCGGTCGGTTCGCCGCGCGGTCTGGTGGTGCCGATCCTGCGCAATGCAGATCAGCTGAGCCTCGCCGACATCGAGAAGAAGATCGCCGAGTTCGGTCAGAAGGCGAAAGACGGCAAGCTGTCCATCGAC